>CAWGWI010000001.1:0-11901 GCA_963826275.1 Terriglobia bacterium
CTTGTGCAGCCGGCGGGACGGGAAGCTGCGAGGATAATTTCATTAGCCCTTCCGATCACTATTGCAATTACCAAATTACCCAATCGCCAAATTACCAATTCAGCGTTCAATCACCTTCGGCACCTTGAAGAACGCTCCATCTGAATCCGGCGCATTCTCCATCACCACCTCGCGAGGCAGCGACGGCCGAACTTCATCCTCGCGCATCACGTAGCCGAATCGCTCCGATCCCTGCTTCGACGGATCAATGCCGAATTTGTCCGACACTTGCGCCATCGGAGGAACGTCCTTGGTATCGAGCTGGTTCAGCCGGTCGATGTGCTCGAGAATCGAGTTCAGGTCTTTCACCATCCTCGATTGTTCTTCGGGCGTTAATTCCAGGTTCGCCAGGTCGGCGACGTACTGCACGTCTTTTTCGGTAACCTTCATTTCTGATCGAATCCGTAGGTCTCGCCGGGCAGCAAAAACAGAATATGTTTCACTTCGGCCTCAATCGTTTGGTTCAGAGCGTCCAGGTACTTGGGAGCCAGGCTGGTCAATTGATTGCGCCACGCCACATCGGGCACTTCCACGCGCAAGACGCCGGAGCGAAAGCCGAGTACCCGGGTGCGTTTGGCTACTCCGGGACCGCAGACCAGCGGCCACGCCAGGAAGGGCGCCTCATTCGCCGGAGCTCCGTCCAGCAACTCTCCCATGATTTTTTGTAAAGCGGTGCGCCCATGTTGCATGGCGAAGTCCAGAATCTGAAGTCCAGAATGAAGACCTGGAAGATTGAAATCGCATTCTAGCATTCCACCCGAGAGCGTCTCGGTGAAGCCCTTGACAGTTGCAGCCCAGACACCGCGCTCAGTCGATGCCCGCACCCACCTTGTCAACAATCCGCAAGATCACTGCTTTCTCTTGTTTTTCAAGCACTTAGCTGCTCCCGTTCAATGCAGCAGTTGACCACTTGGTAGTGAAAACAAGCGTTTTAAGCGTAGATCGTTTCCGAATCCGTCTATGCCAGCTAACATGACAAGTGTGGGGGAATAGTCTTTTTACTTGTTGCACTTAGCAGGGGTGTTCCCCGGCAGCTTTCTGCCTATCCATCCCGCTATTAGCTTTTTGTTTTGCCGGAGATACCTGACGATGCCAAAACCGATCAAGTATGTAGAGAAGGTGGTGACAATCGCAGCGAAGGCCGCATGGCTGCCGTACGCGGCCATCAGCATGCGCAAGCAGACGCCTTCGTTCACCCCCGCGTGGAGCGAAAAGCCGCTCCTGAAGTCCTACGAAAAGACCAAGCCACCGCTTGGCTGGCCCCGCGCGACCGACTCGCTTTGCCCGAAGTGCGTGCCTGATATCCGCAAGCAGATCCTTGATGGCAAGCTTCCGCAGGAAATCCTGCGCAACGCCAAGGTCGGCGAAATCAAGGCCACCATCGTCGAAAAAGACGGCAAGATCATGATGATCAAAGATTGCCCGAAGCACGGGCACTTCGAAGACGTCATGTCCGTCGATCCGGCATTCTCCAAGCATCTGGAAGACGTTTTCCCGGGCCGCGATATTCGCGCCCACGCCGACGAGAAGCTGCACAACCACGGCACGTCAACCGTCAAGCACGGCCGCGGATCAGTACTGACCGTCGATCTGACCAACCGCTGCAACATGATGTGCGATCCCTGCTTCATGGACGCGAACCAGGTCGGTTTCGTCCACGAATTGACCTGGGACGAGATCAAGCAGCTGCTCGATAACGCTGTCACCATCAAGCCGAAGCGTCAGATGTCCGTACAGTTCTCAGGCGGCGAGCCCACGCTGAGCCCGTACTTCCTGGACGCAGTTCGCTACGCCCGCCACGTTGGTTACACGTCGGTGCAGGCCGCAACCAACGGCATCGAGTTCGCCAAGTCCATCGAGTTCTGCCAGCAGGCTGCCGAAGCCGGACTCCGTTACGTTTATCTCCAGTTCGACGGAATCGGCAATGCTGCCAACGCCCATCGCAAGATCGGCAACCTGTTCGATGTGAAACTACGAGCGATCGAGAACCTGTACAAGTCAGGTGTCGACATCGTTCCCGTGGTCACTATCGTCAACGGCATCAACAACGAACAGGTCGGCAACATCGTCAAGTTCGCGCTCGACAATCCCAAGATCATCCCGTTCGTCTCGTTCCAGCCGGTTTCGTTTACTGGTCGCGACGAAGAGATCACCGACGAGCGTCGCATGGCGCAGCGCTACACGCTGTCGCACCTGGCGCACGACGTGAAGACGCAGGTTGGAATCGGCGAGCCTACGCGCGACTGGTTCCCCATCTCGTTCATGTCGACGTTCTCCGACTGGTCTGACCTGGCACATGGTCCCGGGCACGATTGGGGACAACTGAGCTGCGGCTGCCACCCGAACTGCGGCGTGGGTATGGCCGTCATGGTCGACAAGGAAACCAAGGAAGCTGCGCCAATCACGCAGTTCCTCGACGCGCACCAGATGGCGCGCGATACCGCGATGATCGTTGACGCAGGGCGCGGCCAGAAATGGTCAGCGTTCGGCATGGCGCTGGCGTTCCTGCGCAACTACGATCCGTTCCAGACCACCACGCACTTCACCATGTTCGACATGCTGAAGAAGCTCGACAAAACCTTCGGCGTCACCAAGAAGGCGAAGTCGGGCGCCTACGGCAAAGTCGGCGGCGATCGCACGCTTGAAGATATCGAGAAGCGCCGCAAGGATCGCTGGAATGTGCTGATGGTTGCCGGAATGTGGTTCCAGGATCTGTGGAACTACGATTTCCGCCGCACCGAGCAGTGCATCATTCCTTACGCCACGCAGGAAGGCGAAATCAGCTTCTGCGCTTACAACACGGGCGTGGGCTGGCGCAATATCGTCGAGAAGATGCATATGACCGCCACGCTCACCAAATGGTACGAAGAGCATGGACGTCATGAGATCTTCGCAGGCGGCAAGCGCGTTTCGATGGCGTCCGGCAACGAGCGCCACCTGGAACTGCTCCAGTTGAAAGACGAGCTGGTCACCGAAACTGAGCAGCAGGATCTGAACAAGCTCGGCATCGCGAAGAATGCGCGCGAAGAGAAGCTCCGTGCACGCGACGCCAAACAGAAACTCACACCGGCAGAAGAAGCCAAGAATCGCGAGATGATGAAGCTCTATCGCGAAGTGGTTCTGGGCGAAAAGACGCCGGAAGGATTCGTTCCTCTGACTACACTGGGCGCTCCGACAAACGGCAACGGCAATGGAAATGGTTCCAAGCCGGTGCATGAAGACGAAGTTGCCGGCGTCGCTGGCGACTAGTTGTAGGACAGGCAATCCTGCCTGTCAGAATGATCGTGTAGGGCATGGCTTTAGCCATGCCAATAACAAGCAAAATAGAAATACCTGAGGGCCGCGTAAGCGGCCCTTTTTGTTCGGGATTTGATGTTCCTAGGGGCGCTTCTTTCCTCGCGGCCATCCCCAAGTCGTAAACTCATAAGCTTTTAATATTCGAAGTAGGTCCACTTGGCACCGCATGAGGATTTTCGGTAGAGACTCCTCTCCTCGAACGGTTTCGCTGATCCGAACTTATCAAACCATTCCGTTACCTCATCTTCAAGTCTCTCCAGCCTTTGAATCACGAGTTTGACAAGGTTCTCTTCAAACGTCGAAACCCTTCCGGCGATGTCCTCTGAGAGCGCGAAAACCTGGGATTTGAAGGCAGCGATGGTATTTTTTATTACTGGATCGAGTGCGTCGTCATTTCCTATAGCCCTAAGCTTTTCGCATTCGCCGGCAGCGCTACATAAGACTTCGGAGATGGCACGAAAGCTTGTTGCGATCTGCGCAACAGCATGGTCCACAACGATCTTGTGGTACCACGCTGCTTCCCTTTCTGCGACCTTCTGTGCCGCACCGCCACGAAAGGTATAAATGGTTAAACAGCAGAGCAGGATGAACTGTACAAAACTTAGACCTGCAGGAAGCAAGCTAGAAACCCAACGGATAATTTTCTCGTCCGTCGGATACATGCTTTATTTTCAACAAAAGCTCCACGACCCCTCCCCTCCCCTCGGAATCCGATCGCAGCCGGCAGTAAGGGGAGGGCTCTGGCGTTAAAAAGGCGTCGCAGATTTACACATCGCTCCGAGACGCTCGTCACTTTTCATGTCGCCGCAGGGTGATACCTTCGGTGCGCCGAGGCTATCGACCATGAAAAGTTTCATGCGCCTGCTGTTCATCCTGGGGCTGCTCGCTGCCTTCATCACGCCGGTCGTCGCCCAGGATAAAGAAAAGTCTGCCCCGCTCTCTCGCGCCGCCCTCATCACCGCCGCGCGCGAAATCATGACAGCCCAGCAATACTGCGCTCTCATCACTCTCGATGAAGACAGCCGTCCGACGGTCAGGACCATGAATCCATTTCCGCCAGAAGACGACATGACCGTCTGGATCGCAACCAGCACGCTGACACGCAAGGTGCAGCACATTCGTCGCGATCCGCGGGTGACGCTCTACTATGCGGATCACAGCAAGGCCACTGGCTTTGTCGCGATCACCGGCAGAGCGGTGCTGGTGGATGATCGGGCCGAAATGATCAAGCGCAAACGCGCCTATTGGGACTCAGCTTTTCCCGGCTTCAAGAACTTGGTGCTGATCAAGGTGATCCCTGAGCGCATGGACGTCCTGAATTACAAGCGTGGGGCACTGGGCGACTCCATTACATGGCGCACGCCCTCGGTGGAGTTCAAGAGCGCAGAACCGCAGGCAAAATAATCAGGCGCAGGGCGGCGGTTATAGATGAATCAAGGCCTTTTTCCCGTCTTCCGTCCCATCTCACGAAATCGTTGGGATAGTCCGACAAAGGGTGCATACTTGTAGTTCCTCCTGCGCGCCAATCCCAGCTGTTTGAGAGTCCCCATGGGAATTTCTGATTGGCCGAACCACACTGATCGTGTAACGGCGAAGAAGTTCGCCTCCATCTACATCATCTGGTCCGCCTTATGGGTTGTCGGATCGGACTACGTGATGCATCTTGCCATTCGTGGTCCGAACGTCGAGTGGAGGATCGAATCCTACAAGGGCATCACCTACGTTCTCGTCAGCGGACTCATCTTGTTCATGGCGGTTCGCGAACGGGATCGCAAGCACAAGCAAGAACGAATGCAGACCGAATCGATGTTGAGAAGCCTCCGTCAGTCCGGTCTGATTGGTATCTACGAATGGATGGATGGCAAGGTCACCGACGCCAATAGCACCCTGCTGGAAGCGCTCGGCTACACGCGTGAGGAACTCCTCTCAGGAAAACTGGCTCGAGAAGCGGTAACACCGCCGGAATTCTGGCCTGCTGACGACTTGGCGGACCAACAGGTTGCGTCAACGGGGAAGTGCGCACTCTATCAAAAGCAAGTGTTACGCAAAGATGGAACCCGTCTTTCCGTACTCGTCGGTCGCGCACGCGTCGAAGGGGCTCCCAACCGCCGTATCGGCTACGCGCTTGACGTATCTGAAATGAAGGAGTTGGAAGAAAAACAGGCGCAGCTTCAGCAGCAACTCGTGCAGTCCGAGAAGCTGAATGCCCTGGGCCAACTCGCCGGCGGAATTGCGCACGACTTCAACAATCTGCTCAGCATCATCATCGGATATACCAGCTTGACGGAGTCCAAACTCGGCGCAGAAAGTTCCGTCCGCGAGAACACGACCCAGGTCCTGAAAGCAGCCGATTCGGCAAAGAACCTCATCCGCAAGTTGCTGGCTTTCAGTCGCAAGCAGATCCTCAATCCCGAGTTGTTGAATGTAAACGAGCTCATCTCCGAGTTGAGCGGGATGCTCACGCGCGTACTCGACGAGCGTGTCAAGCTTGAGCTGCGGCTCGGGCCGAAAGTGGGGAACATTGAAGCGGATCGGTCGCAGATCGAGCAGGTTATCCTTAACCTGGTGGTGAATGCGCGCGATGCCATGCCTCACGGCGGGGTGCTCACCATCGACACTTTCAGCGCAAATTTCCCGCAGGATGCGCATTCGGACCTCAAAGGAGAATACGAAACGATTCGCGTCAGCGATACCGGGATCGGAATCGATGACTCGGTTCGCTTACGCATCTTTGAGCCGTTTTTCACTACGAAACAGGAATCCGGCGGCACTGGTCTTGGACTCGCGACCGTCTATGGAATTGTGAAGCAGAGCGGAGGGCACGTCGAAGTCGAGAGCAAACTGGGCGAGGGCAGCAGTTTTAGGATCTATTTTCCCAAGGCACGCGCACTGAAAGTGGTTGGTTCAAACGTCGATGCGGCCGATATTTCGACCGCAGGATCGGAAACCATTCTGCTGATCGAAGACTTCACCGAGCTGCGCGAGATGATTGCCACGATGTTGCGCTCCAAGGGCTACAACGTCCTGCAGGCGCGGGATGGAATGGAAGCTGTTAGCGTCGCAACCTCGCATTTCGCACCGATCGACCTGGTAGTGACGGATGTCGTCATGCCGAAACTGAATGGCCCGGAAGCCGTGCGTCAGATTCGGGCCCGGCGCGGTGGAGTAAAGGTGGTCTACATCACCGGTTATGCCGACCAGAACGCAATCGGCGAAGGGCTGTTCGCCGCGGACAGCATTACTCTCGAAAAACCGATTCGGCCCGATGCGCTGCTCGGTAAAATTCGCGAACTGCTCGATAAGCGCGAATCCGGCCAACACATTGGCGATTAGCCGGAGTCCGGCCTCGATACCCGGTTACGGTATCAGCAGCAGCTTTCCGGTCGTCTTTCGGGCTTCGAGATCACGATGCGCTTGCGCTGCGTTCTCAAGTTTGTAGATGTGCTCGATGCGAAGCTTGAGCTTGCCATCGGTGATCCAACCCAGCACATCGCCGGCGCGATGCTCTAACTCTTCTCTTGTTGCGACGTAGTTGATCAGAGTCGGCCTGGTAAGAAATAGAGACCCTTTTTGTGAAAGCTTGATGGGGTCAAACGGCGGTACGGCTCCGCTGGCGCCTCCAAACAGCACCAGATATCCACGCGGGCGCAGCACGTTCAGATCTTTGTCGAACGTCGCTTTTCCGACACCGTCATACACGACGTGAACGCCTTTGCCGTCCGTCAAGCGTTTCGTCTCAGCCTCAAAATCAGCGGTGGAGTAGTTGATCACATGGTCCGCGCCATTTTGCTTCGCAAGCCTGCATTTTTCATCTGAGCCTGCGGTCCCGATCACGTGTGCCCCAATCGCCTTCGCCATTTGCACCAGCAGCAGTCCCACCCCTCCGGCTGCCGCATGAATCAGCGCCGTCTCGCCCTTCTTTAGCGGATAGCTGCCATAAACCAGATAATGCGCCGTCATCCCCTGCAACATTGCTGCCGCGGCTTCAGTAAAATCCAACTTGCCTGGGATGTGCACCAACCGGTCCGCTGGAACCACAGCGTATTCGGCATACGCGCCAAGGACGTTGGTGTAAGCAACCCGATCGCCGGCCTTGACGTTCGTGACCTCGCTGCCAACTTCGGCCACCGTCCCAGCCGCCTCCTGCCCATCAACAAACGGCAGCGGAGCGGGATAGCGCCCTTCGCGCAGGTACGTATCGATAAAGTTCACGCCGCTGGCGGCGATCTTCACCAGTGCTTCGTTTGGCTTTGGCTTGGGAACTGGGATGTCTACAAGGGTGAGAACTTCCGGACCACCGGTCTTCTGAACTTGAATAGCTTTCATATTCCTCTCGAACGATGCCGCACTCCGGCCCAACTAAGATATATGATTCACCGACGTTGTTGCCGTGATTCAAATCTCGTGAGGACCGCACATGCTTGGCGCGCACAACATTGTCGCTTTTGTTCCCACTACCAATGCTCAACTCGCCCGCGAATTCTACGAGCAGAAGCTCGGACTGAAGTTTGTGAGCGATGACGGTTTCGCGTTGGTCTTTGAAGCCAACGAAAATATGCTGCGAGTGGTGAAGCTCAAGGAGTTTACGCCCGCGCAGTTCACGATTCTAGGTTGGGAAGTGCCGGACGCACAGCAAGCCGTCTCCGAATTACATTCTCGCGGCGTGCAGTTTGAGCGCTATCCATGGGCGCAGCAGGACGAGCTGGGAATCTGGAGCGCACCGGGCGGCGCAAAGGTCGCCTGGTTCAAAGATCCAGATGGCAACGTGCTGTCGGTCTCGCAGCACGTCTAGCGTCCACGAGGTCGAGAATTCTCGCGATTGCACAGCGGCGAGAATTCTCCTGCCTCATCGCCATTGAGCTCTTACGCTTTCACGAACTGGACGTCGAGCGTAAGAGTGACTTCCTCGCCGACGAGTATCCCACCGGTCTCAAGCGCAGCGTTCCACGTCAATCCAAAGTCTTTGCGGTTGATCTTCGTTGTCGCGGACAATCCCACGCGCGTATTCCCCCACGGGTCTTTCGTTGCTGGCGTGGGCCCTTCGACCGTAAAGACTACCTTGCGAGTCACGCCGTGAATGGTCAGATCTCCCGAGACCGCCAACTCTCCGCCGCCAGCATTCTCCACACTCGTGGATTTGAACGACAGGGTAGGGAATTTCTCCACATCGAAAAAGTCCGGGCTCTTGAGATGCCCATCTCGCTGCGCATCGCGAGTGTTGATGGATGCGGCGTCGATGGTGGCCTCGACGTGCGATTTTGTCAGGTTTGCTTCGTCGAGCGACAACACGCCGGAAACCCCGGTGAACTGGCCCTTCACATTCGAGATCATCATGTGTTTCACCTTGAACTCGGCGACCGAGTGAACCGGATCGACATTCCAGGTAGTGATTGCGGCTTGCGGTGTAGCAACGGTGCTCATAGTGGTTTCCTTTCGGTTTCGTAGATTGGATGTGTTTGCACGATAGTCGTTACAACAAATATTCTGACAAAAAAATTTAGCTCACTACGCTCCGGGCGGCACGCACCAGTTCGACCAACTCCTGCAGACGGTCCCGGCCTAGATGACCGATTTGCGCGCGGTGAACCTCCTGTACGGGCTCATCGAGTCGCGCCAGCAGTTCGAGTCCTGCGTCCGTAATTTGAGTCAGCACCATGCGCCGGTCCTTCGTCTCCCGGCAGCGCGAGACCAAGCCGCGTTTCTCCAGGCGATCCAACAGGCGCGTAATGTCTGGATCGCGCGTGATCATCCGGGTACCAATCTCGCCGCAGGTAAGCCCTTCGGGCGCCCCGCGCAGAATGCGCAACACGTTGTATTGTGTCGAAGAGAGCTCTTCCGCTTTCAACAACGGCGCAAAGCCTCGCGAGAGCATGTCCACGGTACGCATGAGTTCGAGGAAAGCCGACTCTTCTGCGGAGCCTACGTGACGCTTTGCCTCGAATTGGTCTTTTGGCTTCACGAAACAACAATATTCGTTACAACGACTATTGTCAAGAGGCGTACTCGTATCGTGAGCTGACCATGGGGAACACCTGCAGTATCAATGTGGTTCATTGTGAGCCAGCTCACGCTGAACGGTGACAACTTCGCCGATTGGGACAGAATCTCGCGTGAATCGCGTCCCCAGCGCACTGAACGGCCTTTCCCCACACGGAACAGCTTTTGGGGTTTGTCCCACTTAGTTGCTTAAATAACTTGGACTCAAAGTATTAGGACGATTCGCGCCCAGTTCGTTTCGCGATCCGAAATCCAAGGGAGCAACAAGTGAGCACACAGACTATTGCGCCGGAAGCAGTGTACAAACCCGCCACCGAGCGCGGAGCCAGCAGCGACGGAGTGAGCAAAGGACTCCGTCCCGACTTCAAAGTTATCCAGCCCGAGACCACGTACACGGGATCGCCGATCACGCCGCTGCAGAAAGGTCTGCCCAAGACCACGCGGTCGCTATGCCCTGAGTGCACAACGGTCATCGACGCCGTGATTCGCGAAGATAACGGTAAGGTCGTGATGGAAAAGCGCTGCGCCGAGCACGGCGAGTTCCGCGACATCGTCTATTCCGACGCGAAGCTGTATCTGAAGATGGAAGAGTGGGTTTTCGGCGACAATCGTGGTCTGAAGAATCCGGCCGTTCTCGACGCCAAGAATTGTCCGGATGATTGCGGCCTATGTTCGATGCACACGTCGCATACCGGCCTGGCGAATCTGGACCTTACCAACCGCTGCAATCTAACCTGCCCGGTTTGCTTTGCGAATGCAAACGTGGCTGGCTATGTGTATGAGCCCGATCTCGAGCATATCCGCACGATGTTAGCTGCGCTTCGCGGCGAGCAACCAGTGCCCGGACGCGTGGTGCAATTCTCCGGCGGCGAGCCGACCATTCATCCTCGATGGCTTGACGCGCTTCGCCTTGCCAAAGAAATGGGTTTCTCGCACATCCAGGCCGCCTCGAACGGAATCAAGTTCGCCGACCTGGAATTTGCGCGGCAGTCGAAAGAAGCGGGACTGCAGACCATCTACCTGCAGTTCGACGGCGTCTGCGACGACGTCTACAAGCGCACCCGCGGGCAGTCGCTCTACGAGACCAAACTGCAGGCGATCGATAACATTCGCCAGGCTGGCATGAAGATCATCTTCGTGCCCACCATCGTGAAGGGCCTGAACGATCACCAGGTCGGCGACATTCTGCGACTGGCCATCGAGAACATCGATGTTGTGTCCGGCATCAGCTATCAACCGGTGGCGTTCACGGGTCGCATCAACCGCCGCGAACTGGAAGCGAAGCGCTTCACGCTGGCTGATCTGGCGCACTCCGTTGCCGATCAGACCGGTATTTGCGACGTCTACGCCGATTGGTTCCCGCTCTCCTGCGTTACGCCATTCTCCAAGTTGATCAGCGCTTTGAAGGGTGAGGAGAACGTCACGCTCAGCTGCCACCCGCACTGCTCCATGGGGACCTATCTCTTCGTCGACGACCAGACGAAGACCGCGATTCCCGTTACGCGCTTTATCGATATCCCCGCGCTGCTGCAGGACATGGACGAGATCTCGCGCAAGACCAAGAAGTCGGTGTTCAAGGTGTTCACCGGCGTGAGCGCCTGGAACTCGCTACGCAAGCACTTCAAGGCTGAATTCGCGCCTCCGGGACTCACCTTCAACAAGTTCCTGCAAACCCTTCAGGGATTCACCGATAAGAAGTTCGGCCGCGAGGGCATGGACGGCACCTTCACCTATCGCACGCTGATGGTCGCCGGCATGCACTTCATGGATTCCTACAACTACGACGTCGAGCGCGTGAAGCGTTGCGTGATCCACTACGCGGCGCCAAATGGCTTGCTGTATCCGTTCTGCGCCTACAACTCCGGCCCTGTCTTCCGCGACAAAATCGAAAGGAAGTATTCGGTCTCGCTGGAAGCCTATGAAGGAATCGCGAAGTCGAACGGCAACGGATGTACGCCGAAGCCGGGTTGCGGCTCTTGCGGCATGGAAAACGCGTAGTTACATCGGGTGATCGGGTAATCGATAACCGGGTAATCTGAAGCCCGATCACCCACCTCGCCCTGACCGCCTTTGGCGTTCCCCGACTGAAAGACTAAGCGACTGAAAGGCTAGTCTTGCTACAATCTGCGCCATGCGCAAGCATCTGGTCGGTCCGGTTGTTGTTCTCTGTCTGATTGCCACGGGCTGCAGTCTCTGGGGCAAACGAGCGCCTGGATTCGCCGGCGCAACCGGTGGCGAACAACTTCAGCGCGCCTTTCTTGACGAGATCAAGAACAAGCACTGGACCGAAGTCGAGCAAAGACTATCCGCGAATTTCATCCTCGTAACCCCTGCCGGCGTTTTCGATAGATCCGCTGCGATGGAGCGAATCCGGAATCTTGATCTAAAAGGCTATACGTTAGCCGATGTCGATATCCGCGTGCAGGGAGCTGACGTTGTCGTGTCCTACATGGTTAGCATAGATGGCGCTATGAACGGACAACCGATTCCGCCTGGACCCCAGCGCGTAGTCAGCACATGGCAGGAAGTTGCAGGACATTGGATCTTGATTTCCCAGGTAAACGTTGG
>CAWGWI010000002.1:0-18518 GCA_963826275.1 Terriglobia bacterium
GTGCAGCCGGCGGGACGGGAAGCTGCGAGGATAATTTCATTAGCCCTTCCGATCACTATTGCAATTACCAAATTACCCAATCGCCAAATTACCAATTCAGCGTTCAATCACCTTCGGCACCTTGAAGAACGCTCCATCTGAATCCGGCGCATTCTCCATCACCACCTCGCGAGGCAGCGACGGCCGAACTTCATCCTCGCGCATCACGTAGCCGAATCGCTCCGATCCCTGCTTCGACGGATCAATGCCGAATTTGTCCGACACTTGCGCCATCGGAGGAACGTCCTTGGTATCGAGCTGGTTCAGCCGGTCGATGTGCTCGAGAATCGAGTTCAGGTCTTTCACCATCCTCGATTGTTCTTCGGGCGTTAATTCCAGGTTCGCCAGGTCGGCGACGTACTGCACGTCTTTTTCGGTAACCTTCATTTCTGATCGAATCCGTAGGTCTCGCCGGGCAGCAAAAACAGAATATGTTTCACTTCGGCCTCAATCGTTTGGTTCAGAGCGTCCAGGTACTTGGGAGCCAGGCTGGTCAATTGATTGCGCCACGCCACATCGGGCACTTCCACGCGCAAGACGCCGGAGCGAAAGCCGAGTACCCGGGTGCGTTTGGCTACTCCGGGACCGCAGACCAGCGGCCACGCCAGGAAGGGCGCCTCATTCGCCGGAGCTCCGTCCAGCAACTCTCCCATGATTTTTTGTAAAGCGGTGCGCCCATGTTGCATGGCGAAGTCCAGAATCTGAAGTCCAGAATGAAGACCTGGAAGATTGAAATCGCATTCTAGCATTCCACCCGAGAGCGTCTCGGTGAAGCCCTTGACAGTTGCAGCCCAGACACCGCGCTCAGTCGATGCCCGCACCCACCTTGTCAACAATCCGCAAGATCACTGCTTTCTCTTGTTTTTCAAGCACTTAGCTGCTCCCGTTCAATGCAGCAGTTGACCACTTGGTAGTGAAAACAAGCGTTTTAAGCGTAGATCGTTTCCGAATCCGTCTATGCCAGCTAACATGACAAGTGTGGGGGAATAGTCTTTTTACTTGTTGCACTTAGCAGGGGTGTTCCCCGGCAGCTTTCTGCCTATCCATCCCGCTATTAGCTTTTTGTTTTGCCGGAGATACCTGACGATGCCAAAACCGATCAAGTATGTAGAGAAGGTGGTGACAATCGCAGCGAAGGCCGCATGGCTGCCGTACGCGGCCATCAGCATGCGCAAGCAGACGCCTTCGTTCACCCCCGCGTGGAGCGAAAAGCCGCTCCTGAAGTCCTACGAAAAGACCAAGCCACCGCTTGGCTGGCCCCGCGCGACCGACTCGCTTTGCCCGAAGTGCGTGCCTGATATCCGCAAGCAGATCCTTGATGGCAAGCTTCCGCAGGAAATCCTGCGCAACGCCAAGGTCGGCGAAATCAAGGCCACCATCGTCGAAAAAGACGGCAAGATCATGATGATCAAAGATTGCCCGAAGCACGGGCACTTCGAAGACGTCATGTCCGTCGATCCGGCATTCTCCAAGCATCTGGAAGACGTTTTCCCGGGCCGCGATATTCGCGCCCACGCCGACGAGAAGCTGCACAACCACGGCACGTCAACCGTCAAGCACGGCCGCGGATCAGTACTGACCGTCGATCTGACCAACCGCTGCAACATGATGTGCGATCCCTGCTTCATGGACGCGAACCAGGTCGGTTTCGTCCACGAATTGACCTGGGACGAGATCAAGCAGCTGCTCGATAACGCTGTCACCATCAAGCCGAAGCGTCAGATGTCCGTACAGTTCTCAGGCGGCGAGCCCACGCTGAGCCCGTACTTCCTGGACGCGGTTCGCTATGCCCGCCACGTCGGCTACACGTCGGTGCAGGCCGCAACCAACGGCATCGAGTTCGCCAAGTCCATCGAGTTCTGCCAGCAAGCCGCGGAAGCCGGACTGCGTTACGTCTATCTCCAGTTCGACGGAATCGGCAATGCTGCCAATGCCCATCGCAAGATCGGCAACCTGTTCGACGTGAAGCTGCGCGCGATCGAGAACCTGTACAAGTCGGGTGTCGACATCGTGCCTGTGGTCACCATCGTCAACGGCATCAACAACGAGCAGGTCGGAAACATCGTCAAGTTTGCGCTCGACAATCCGAGGATCATCCCATTTGTCTCGTTCCAGCCGGTTTCGTTCACCGGACGCGACGAAGAGATCACCGACGAGCGTCGCATGGCGCAGCGCTACACGCTGTCGCATCTGGCGCACGACGTGAAGACGCAGGTTGGAATCGGCGAGCCTACGCGCGACTGGTTCCCCATCTCGTTCATGTCGACGTTCTCCGACTGGTCTGACCTGGCACACGGTCCCGGGCACGATTGGGGACAACTGAGCTGCGGCTGCCACCCGAACTGCGGCGTGGGCATGGCCGTCATGGTCGACAAGGAAACCAAGGAAGCTGCGCCAATCACGCAGTTCCTCGACGCGCACCAGATGGCGCGCGACACCGCCATGATCGTCGATGCGGGCCGCGGGCAGAAATGGTCGGCATTCGGCATGGCGCTGGCGTTCCTGCGCAACTACGATCCGTTCCAGACCACCAGGCACTTCACCATGTTCGACATGCTGAAGAAGCTCGACAAAACCTTCGGCGTCACCAAGAAGGCGAAGTCGGGCGCCTACGGCAAAGTCGGCGGCGATCGCACGCTTGAAGATATCGAGAAGCGCCGCAAGGATCGCTGGAATGTGCTGATGGTTGCCGGAATGTGGTTCCAGGATCTGTGGAACTACGATTTCCGCCGCACCGAGCAGTGCATCATTCCTTACGCCACGCAGGAAGGCGAAATCAGCTTCTGCGCTTACAACACGGGCGTGGGCTGGCGCAATATCGTCGAGAAGATGCATATGACCGCCACGCTCACCAAATGGTACGAAGAGCATGGACGTCATGAGATCTTCGCAGGCGGCAAGCGCGTTTCGATGGCGTCCGGCAACGAGCGCCACCTGGAACTGCTCCAGTTGAAAGACGAGCTGGTCACCGAAACTGAGCAGCAGGATCTGAACAAGCTCGGCATCGCGAAGAATGCGCGCGAAGAGAAGCTCCGTGCACGCGACGCCAAACAGAAACTCACACCGGCAGAAGAAGCCAAGAATCGCGAGATGATGAAGCTCTATCGCGAAGTAGTTCTGGGCGAAAAGACTCCGGAAGGCTTCGTTCCGCTGACCACGCTGGGCGCTCCGACAAACGGCAACGGCAATGGAAATGGTTCTAAGCCGGTCCACGAAGACGAAGTTGCCGGGGTAGCGGGCGACTGAGCAATTTCAGAAGTGAGATTTCAGATTGAAGATTGGGCCGCGTAAGCGGCCCTTTTCATTGCACCACAGAGTCACAGAGCGCACCGAGACGATTCTCGCTTGTCATCACGACGCCTTCGCGCAGCGAGGCGGAGGGATCTGCATTGCTACAGGTACGCTTTGTTTTCGGTCACTTTAGTGACTCTCTAAAGTCGGTGCGTTAAACTCCTCCCGTGTACCACGATCAAGCACTCATAGCGGCATTCGTGAAGCGAGCAAAACGCGATCGCTATCGGGAAATCCTGTCCAATCCCAAGCTTCGCCGGAAATTTACCAGCAAGCTCGCGCACTTCAGTGACTTCGATCCCAAGTACAGACTTCCACTAGACGGCAAAAAGCTATTCGCCGATTGGATTGCGCGAGAGCTGTTGAAGCGTCAGTCGCCTTCTTCGATATTCGTCATTTCTGAAGACCCAGCTCTCGACCAGAAGGAACTTCCTCTTCTTGAGACACTACACCGAGTTGTTGGGGGCGGAATGGGCACAGTCCTATCTTGTATCCCCGGATGCCTCGCGTTCGTGGAAACGGAAGATGAGCGTTACATCCTCGAACGCAACGATCCGCTAAAAAAGCGTGAGTACATTCGGTTCGCGATTGATCTGAAAGACGACGACAGCAACGTTGGTCTAGGAATCTTTCAAGCGGCTGCGTTGGCAATTGAACGGGGGACAGTAACCGGCGTGGATGCCGATGAACTAAATGAAGTCCGAGCCTGGTTTAGCGAAAACTTGGCAAAGCCTCATGCCTTTGGAAGAGACTCACAGCGCCGTGGGATTTGCTGGTTTAAGTCCGGTGCGGACGAGCAGATAGCTCGCATCTGGGGAATAGTCCGAATTCTCGAGCGCAACGGAGTTTTCGTAAAGAAGATAAGAACTGATCGTCCTGGTTACCTCGTATACGAAGACGAATGGCAGATTGTCGCCGAACCCTTCCGAAAGGGAACTCTGGCCCGCTGACCGCCGGGTGCCCATCCTATTTGCCTCTTTTGCGGACGGGCGGGGAACCACACTGCCACACATTCCCATTCCCGGAATCCGTTGTCAATAGGCCCAAGCCTCCATTTTCGCCGCAACTCTATCATTTCACGATAGAAATAAACTTCGCCGAAGTGTCTAGTAGGTTGGGTCGAAATTGCTATTCTGAAAATAGAGAGATTGGAAAGCAAGAACCGAAGCTGATCTTAGAGACTGCATGGTCGAAAAAACTCGAATTGATCCGTCGGATATCCGTCGGACCATCCGACGGATCGTCCGGCTTTGTCCGTCGGATAATTTTCTCGTCCGTCGGATACATGCTTTATTTTCAACAAAAGCTCCACGACCCCTCCCCTCCCCTCGGAATCCGATCGCACCCGGCAGTAAGGGGAGGGCTCTGGCGTTGAAAAGGCGTCGCAGATTAACACATCGCTCCGAGACGCTCGTCACTTTTCATGTCGCCGCAGGATGGTACCTTCGGTGCTCCGAGGCTATCGACCATGAAAAGTTTCATGCGCTTGCTGTTCATCTTGGGGCTGCTCGCTGCCTTCATCACGCCGGTCATCGCCCAGGATAAAGAAAAGTCTGCCCCGCTCTCTCGCGCCGAACTCATCGCCGCCGCGCGCGAAATCATGACTGCCCAGCAATACTGCGCTCTCATCACTCTCGATGAGGACGGCCGCCCGACGGTGAGGACGATGAATCCATTTCCACCCGAAGACGACATGACCGTCTGGATCGCAACCAGCACGCTGACACGCAAGGTGCAGCACATTCGTCGCGATCCGCGGGTGACGCTCTACTATGCGGATCACAGCAAGGCCACTGGCTTTGTCGCGATCACCGGCAGAGCGGTGCTGGTGGATGATCGGGCCGAAATGATCAAGCGCAAACGCGCCTATTGGGACTCAGCTTTTCCCGGCTTCAAGAACTTGGTGCTGATCAAGGTGATCCCTGAGCGCATGGACGTCCTGAATTACAAGCGTGGGGCACTGGGCGACTCCATTACATGGCGCACGCCCTCGGTGGAGTTCAAGAGCGCAGAACCGCAGGCAAAATAATCAGGCGCAGGGCGGCGGTTATAGATGAATCAAGGCCTTTTTCCCGTCTTCCGTCCCATCTCACGAAATCGTTGGGATAGTCCGACAAAGGGTGCATACTTGTAGTTCCTCCTGCGCGCCAATCCCAGCTGTTTGAGAGTCCCCATGGGAATTTCTGATTGGCCGAACCACACTGATCGTGTAACGGCGAAGAAGTTCGCCTCCATCTACATCATCTGGTCCGCCTTATGGGTTGTCGGATCGGACTACGTGATGCATCTTGCCATTCGTGGTCCGAACGTCGAGTGGAGGATCGAATCCTACAAGGGCATCACCTACGTTCTCGTCAGCGGACTCATCTTGTTCATGGCGGTTCGCGAACGGGATCGCAAGCACAAGCAAGAACGAATGCAGACCGAATCGATGTTGAGAAGCCTCCGTCAGTCCGGTCTGATTGGTATCTACGAATGGATGGATGGCAAGGTCACCGACGCCAATAGCACCCTGCTGGAAGCGCTCGGCTACACGCGTGAGGAACTCCTCTCAGGAAAACTGGCTCGAGAAGCGGTAACACCGCCGGAATTCTGGCCTGCTGACGACTTGGCGGACCAACAGGTTGCGTCAACGGGGAAGTGCGCACTCTATCAAAAGCAAGTGTTACGCAAAGATGGAACCCGTCTTTCCGTACTCGTCGGTCGCGCACGCGTCGAAGGGGCTCCCAACCGCCGTATCGGCTACGCGCTTGACGTATCTGAAATGAAGGAGTTGGAAGAAAAACAGGCACAGCTTCAGCAGCAACTCGTGCAGTCCGAGAAGCTGAATGCCCTGGGCCAACTCGCCGGCGGAATTGCGCACGACTTCAACAATCTGCTCAGCATCATCATCGGATATACCAGCTTGACGGAGTCCAAACTCGGCGCAGAAAGTTCCGTCCGCGAGAACACGACCCAGGTCCTGAAAGCAGCCGATTCGGCAAAGAACCTCATCCGCAAGTTGCTGGCTTTCAGTCGCAAGCAGATCCTCAATCCCGAGTTGTTGAATGTAAACGAGCTCATCTCCGAGTTGAGCGGGATGCTCACGCGCGTACTCGACGAGCGTGTCAAGCTTGAGCTGCGGCTCGGGCCGAAAGTGGGGAACATTGAAGCGGATCGGTCGCAGATCGAGCAGGTTATCCTTAACCTGGTGGTGAATGCGCGCGATGCCATGCCTCACGGCGGGGTGCTCACCATCGACACTTTCAGCGCAAATTTCCCGCAGGATGCGCATTCGGACCTCAAAGGAGAATACGAAACGATTCGCGTCAGCGATACCGGGATCGGAATCGATGACTCGGTTCGCTTACGCATCTTTGAGCCGTTCTTCACTACGAAACAGGAATCCGGCGGCACTGGTCTTGGACTCGCGACCGTTTATGGAATTGTGAAGCAGAGCGGAGGGCACGTCGAAGTCGAGAGCAAACTGGGCGAGGGCAGCAGTTTTAGGATCTATTTTCCGAAGGCACGCGCACTGAAAGTGGTTGGTTCAAAGGTCGATGCGGCTGATATTTCGACCGCAGGATCGGAAACCATTCTGCTGATCGAAGACTTCACCGAACTGCGCGAGATGATTGCCACGATGTTGCGCTCCAAGGGCTACAACGTCCTGCAGGCGCGGGATGGAATGGAAGCTGTTAGCGTTGCAACCTCGCATTTCGCACCGATCGACCTGGTAGTGACCGATGTCGTCATGCCGAAACTGAATGGCCCGGAAGCCGTGCGTCAGATTCGGGCCCGGCGCGGTGGAGTAAAGGTGGTCTACATCACCGGTTATGCCGACCAGAACGCAATCGGCGAAGAGCTGTTCGCCGCGGACAGCATTACTCTCGAAAAACCGATTCGGCCCGATGCGCTGCTCGGCAAAATTCGCGAACTGCTCGATAAGCGTGAATCCGGCCAACACATTGGCGATTAGCCGGAGTCCGGCCTCGATACCCGGTTACGGTATCAGCAGCAGCTTTCCGGTCGTCTTCCGGGCTTCGAGATCACGATGCGCTTGCGCTGCGTTCTCAAGTTTGTAGATGTGCTCGATGCGAAGCTTGAGCTTGCCATCGGTGATCCAACCCAGCACATCGCCGGCGCGATCCTCTAACTCTTCTCGTGTCACGACATAGTTGATCAGCGTCGGCCTGGTAAGGAATAGAGACCCTTTTTGTGAAAGCTTGATGGGATCAAACGGCGGTACGGCTCCGCTGGCGCCTCCAAAAAGGACCAGATAGCCACGCGGGCGCAGCACGTTCAGATCCTTGTCGAAGGTCGCTTTTCCGACGCCGTCATATACGACGTGAACGCCTTTGCCGTCCGTCAGGCGTTTCGTCTCAGCCTCGAAATCAGTGGTGGAGTAGTTGATCACATGGTCAGCGCCATTTTGCTTCGCAAGCCTGCATTTTTCGTCTGAGCCTGCGGTCCCGATCACGTGTGCCCCAATCGCCTTCGCCATTTGCACCAGCAACAGACCCGCGCCGCCAGCGGCCGCGTGAATCAGCGCGGTCTCGCCCTTCTTGAGTGGATAGCTGCCATAAACCAGATAATGCGCCGTCATC
Organism: Terriglobia bacterium; assembly: GCA_963826275.1. Classification (GTDB taxonomy): domain Bacteria; phylum Acidobacteriota; class Terriglobia; order Terriglobales; family Acidobacteriaceae; genus JAJPJE01. Next base: position 7,917 of record CAWGWI010000002.1, read on the forward strand.
CCCTGCAACATTGCTGCCGCGGCCTCAGTAAAATCCAACTTGCCTGGGATGTGCACCAACCGGTCCGCTGGAACCACAGCGTATTCGGCATACGCGCCAAGGACGTTGGTGTAAGCAACCCGATCGCCGGCCTTGACGTTCGTGACCTCGCTGCCAACTTCGGCCACCGTCCCAGCCGCCTCCTGCCCATCAACAAACGGCAGCGGAGCGGGATAGCGCCCTTCGCGCAGGTACGTATCGATAAAGTTCACGCCGCTGGCGGCGATCTTCACCAGTGCTTCGTTTGGCTTTGGCTTGGGAACTGGGATGTCTACAAGGGTGAGAACTTCCGGACCACCGGTCTTCTGAACTTGAATAGCTTTCATATTCCTCTCGAACGATGCCGCACTCCGGCCCAACTAAGATATATGATTCACCGACGTTGTTGCCGTGATTCAAATCTCGTGAGGACCGCACATGCTTGGCGCGCACAACATTGTCGCTTTTGTTCCCACTACCAATGCTCAACTCGCCCGCGAATTCTACGAGCAGAAGCTCGGACTGAAGTTTATGAGCGATGACGGCTTCGCACTCGTCTTCGAAGCCAACGGAAATATGCTGCGCGTGGTGAAGCTCAAAGAGTTTACGCCCGCGCAGTTCACGATTCTAGGTTGGGAAGTTCCGGACGCACAGCAGGCCGTCTCCGAATTGCAATCCCGCGGTGTGCAGTTCGAGCGCTATCCATGGGCGCAGCAGGACGAGCTAGGAATCTGGAGCGCACCGGGCGGCGCAAAGGTCGCCTGGTTCAAAGATCCGGACGGCAACGTGTTGTCAGTCTCGCAGCACGTTTAGCTTCCACTAAGGCTGAGAATTCTCGCGATTGCACAGCGGCGAGAATTCTCCTGCCTCATCGCCATTGAGCTCTTACGCTTTCACGAACTGGACGTCGAGCGTAAGAGTGACTTCCTCGCCGACGAGTATCCCACCGGTCTCAAGCGCAGCGTTCCAGGTCAGGCCAAAATCTTTGCGGTTGATCTTCGTGGTCGCGGACAAACCCACGCGCGTGTTGCCCCACGGGTCTTTCCTGGCTGGCGTCGGTCCTTCGACCGCAAACACCACATTGCGGGTTACCCCGTGAATGGTCAGATCTCCCGAGACCGCCAACTCTCCGCCGCCAGCATTCTCCACACGCGTGGATTTGAATGAAAGCGTAGGAAATCTCTCCACGTCGAAAAAGTCTGGGCTCTTCAGATGTCCATCTCGCTGGGCATCGCGCGTGTTGATGGATGCCGCGTCGATGGTGGCTTCGACGTGCGATTTAGTTAGGTTTGCTTCATCGAGTGACAACACGCCGGAAACCCCGGTGAACTGGCCCTTCACATTCGAGATCATCATGTGTTTCACCTTGAACTCGGCGACCGAGTGAACCGGATCGACACTCCAGGTAGTGATTGCGGCTTGCGGTGTAGCAACGGTGCTCATAGTGGTTTCCTTTCGGCTTCGTAGATTGGATGTGTTTGCACGATAGTCGTTACAACAAATATTCTGACAAAAAATTTAGCTCACTGCGCTTCGGGCGGCACGCACCAGCTCGACCAACTCCTGCAGACGTTCCCGGCCCAGATGACCGATCTGTGCGCGGTGAACCTCCTGTACGGGTTCATCGAGGCGCGCCAGCAGTTCGAGCCCCTTGTTGGTAATTCGGGTCAGCACCATACGCCGATCTGTTGTCTCCCGGCAGCGCGAGACCAGACCCCGCTTCTCCAGGCGGTCCAGCAGGCGCGTAATGTCCGGATCGCGCGTGATCATGCGGGTCCCAATCTCGCCGCAGGGAAGCCCTTCGGGTGCCCCTCGCAGGATACGCAGCACGTTATATTGGGTCGAAGAGAGCTCTTCCGCCTTCAACAACGGCGCAAATCCTCGCGATAGCATGTCGGCGGTGCGCATGAGTTCGAGGAAAGCCGACTCTTCTGCGGAGCCTACTTGGCGCTTCGCCTCGAATTGGATCGTCTGTTTCATCTTTCCGAAGCTATATTAATCGTTACAACGAATACTGTCAACACGACTAATCAGCTCGCCGCCCGTCTCTCTCGAGCAGCCTCTCGTTACCAACGTGGTCCTTTGTGACCCATCTCACGTTGAACGGTGACAACTTCGCCGATTGGGACCGAATCTCGCGTGAAGCGTGTCCCCAGCCCACTGAACGGCCTCTCCCCACACGGAACGGCTTTTGGGGTTTGTCCCACTTAGTTGCTTAAATAGCTTGGACTCAAAGTATTAGAACGATTCGCGCCCAGTTCGTCTCGCGATCCGAATCCAAGGGAGCAACCAAGTGAGCACACAGACTATTGCGGCGGAAGCAGTGTACAAACCCGCCACCGAGCGCGGAGCCAGCAGCGACGGAGTGAGCAAAGGACTCCGTCCCGACTTCAAAGTTATCCAGCCCGAGACCACGTACACGGGATCGCCAATCACGCCGCTGCAGAAAGGTCTGCCCAAGACCACGCGGTCGCTATGCCCTGAGTGCACAACGGTCATCGACGCCGTGATTCGCGAAGATAACGGTAAGGTCGTGATGGAAAAGCGCTGCGCCGAGCACGGCGAGTTCCGCGACATCGTCTATTCCGACGCGAAGCTCTATCTAAAGATGGAAGAGTGGGTTTTCGGCGACAATCGCGGTCTGAAGAATCCGGCCGTTCTCGACGCCAAGAATTGTCCGGATGATTGCGGCTTATGTTCGATGCACACGTCGCATACCGGCCTGGCGAATCTGGACCTTACCAACCGCTGCAATCTAACCTGCCCGGTTTGCTTTGCGAATGCAAACGTGGCTGGCTATGTGTATGAGCCCGATCTCGAGCATATCCGCACGATGTTAACTGCGCTTCGCGGCGAGCAACCGGTGCCCGGACGCGTGGTGCAATTCTCCGGCGGCGAGCCGACCATTCATCCTCGATGGCTTGACGCGCTTCGCCTTGCCAAAGAAATGGGTTTCTCGCACATCCAGGCCGCCTCGAACGGAATCAAGTTCGCCGACCTGGAATTTGCGCGGCAGTCGAAAGAAGCGGGACTGCAGACCATCTACCTGCAGTTCGACGGCGTCTGCGACGACGTCTACAAGCGCACCCGCGGGCAGTCGCTCTACGAGACCAAACTGCAGGCGATCGATAACATTCGCCAGGCTGGCATGAAGATCATCTTCGTGCCCACCATCGTGAAGGGCCTGAACGATCACCAGGTCGGCGACATTCTGCGACTGGCCATCGAGAACATCGATGTTGTGTCCGGCATCAGCTATCAACCGGTGGCGTTCACGGGTCGCATCAACCGCCGCGAACTGGAAGCGAAGCGCTTCACGCTGGCTGATCTGGCGCACTCCGTTGCCGATCAGACCGGTATTTGCGACGTCTACGCCGATTGGTTCCCGCTCTCCTGCGTTACGCCATTCTCCAAGTTGATCAGCGCTTTGAAGGGTGAGGAGAACGTCACGCTCAGCTGCCACCCGCACTGCTCCATGGGGACCTATCTCTTCGTCGATGACCAGACGAAGACCGCGATTCCCGTTACGCGCTTTATCGATATCCCCGCGCTGCTGCAGGACATGGACGAGATCTCGCGCAAGACCAAGAAGTCGGTGTTCAAGGTGTTCACCGGCGTGAGCGCCTGGAACTCGCTACGCAAGCACTTCAAGGCTGAATTCGCGCCTCCGGGGCTTACCTTCAACAAGTTCCTGCAAACCCTTCAGGGATTCACCGATAAGAAGTTCGGCCGCGAGGGCATGGACGGCACCTTCACCTATCGCACGCTGATGGTCGCCGGCATGCACTTTATGGATTCCTACAACTACGACGTCGAGCGCGTGAAGCGCTGCGTGATCCATTACGCCGCGCCAAACGGCTTGCTGTATCCGTTCTGCGCCTACAACTCCGGCCCAGTCTTCCGCGACAAGATCGAGCGACAGTATTCGGTGTCGCTGGAGAGCTACGAAGAGAAGGCCAACTCGAACGGAAATGGCTGCGCCTCAAATGCGGGTTGTGGCTCTTGCGGCATGGAGAACGCGTAGTTACATCGGGTGATCGGGTAATCGATAACCGGGTAATCTGAAGCCCGATCACCCACCTCGCCGTGACCGCCTTTGGCGTTCCCCGACTGAAAGACTAAGCGACTGAAAGGCTAGTCTTGCTACAATCTGCGCCATGCGCAAGCATCTGGTCGGTCCGGTTGTTGTTCTCTGTCTGATTGCCACGGGCTGCAGTCTCTGGGGCAAACGAGCGCCCGGATTCGCCGGCGCAACCGGTGGCGAACAACTTCAGCGCGCCTTTCTTGACGAAATCAAAAGAAAAAACTGGACTGAAGTGGAGCGGAGGCTCTCTGCAAACTTCGTCCTGGTGACGCCTGCCGGCGTTTTCGATAGACCTGCTGCGATGGAGCGAATCAGGAATCTTGATCTAAAAGGCTATACGTTGGCCGACGTCGATATCCGCGCACAGGGAGCTGACGTTGTCGTGTCCTACATGGTTAGCATAGATGGCGATATGAACGGACAACCGATTCCGCCTGGACCCCAGCGCGTAGTCAGCACATGGCAGGAAGTTGCAGGACATTGGATCTTGATTTCCCAGGTAAACGTTGGGAAGTAGTCAGAACTCCGTAGCCAGTAGTCGGTAGCCACAAGTAAGTCAGAACGACTCCGACATCCTTCTCACGCAGTTTCAGTGCCAGCGCGTCGTAAAGTCCGTTTGCACTCCGTTGGGCTGCCCGAATGTCGACGCAAAGCCGGCGATATTTCCGTTCTCTACCGGTCCATCGAGAGGTTCGGCGTAAACGACATAGTTGTCGGCCGGCAGACCGGTGATCGAGTACGTTCCGTCTGGTTTCGTCATCGCTCCCACCGCGCTCTTGCGAATATTCGGCAACTGGAAGAGTTGCAGGTTACTCGTTGATTCCGCAAAAACGTGTGCACCGAATACCGGTGCATTCGACAGCGTTACCTGTCCGCTGATTGCCCCGGCAGGAAATGCCTGCCCGGAAGGCGACGGATAGCTGAGCGAAATCGCTGCTACATCGTCGTAGCTCAGTTGTGTCTGCGTCACCGGCGCGAACGGGTACATGACGGCAGCAATTACCGCCGAGTGGCTCAGTCCGAAGAAGTGGCCAACTTCATGGGTAGCGATCGTCTGCAGATCGCTCTGACTTCCCGTGGGCGTGCCGCTAGTAACAAAGGTATTCGTCGGATTGAACAGGATGATCCCCTGTATGATCTGCCCGCCGAATGTCGAAGTGCCGCCATGCTGGTTCGACTGGCCCGCCACCGTCGCCGTAGTCGTCAGCGTTACAGCAAGGGTGGAGGTATCGGAAAAGATGGTTTGGTCATTTCCGCTACAGACGAAACAAATCAGGTTTATGCCTGTCGGCGTGGCAGTGACATCGCTGATGGATGAAGTCGGACCTTCGGTGACCATTCCCGCCAAGCCTGCATTCGGAGCCGACGCCCAAGTCGCAAAGGAACTGGCGATTACGTCATGCACGCTGGTGCTACCGGTGACATTCGTTCCGATGGTCGGATTCAGGTTCCATTGAACTGGAAATGCATTGAAGTCCCACACGTTGCAGTTCTGGGTATAGACGGTGGCGCATCCGAATCCCGGCTGATTGGTGGTAACCAGTGGATTCTGGCCATTGACTGTCGTCAACTGCGGAAGATACGAGAATGCGGGGACGGCCAATCCAATCGACAAAGCAGCCAGGGCCGCGAAAAGGCCGACCGCGATCCAGGGGCGATGCTGAAGGGTTTTCATTGTTGCAACGTCCTCCGTACCCGCGATTCCAGTTCCTTCAGCGTCATCGCGGATCCCTGGTACACAGTTGCCTGCTTCGATCCGTACTGTATCGCCTCGGTTCCCGGAACTCCGTTGCTCACCAGCACTTGTCCGGATTTCGTACGCGAAGCGCGAAATTGTCCCTGCATCAGTCCGACAACTACGTGAGTTCCCGGCTCGGATTTGTTTTGATACAGGAACAGCACCGCGTCTTCTCCCGGTTGCAGATGTCGAACTCCAGCGACTTGCTGTGCGTATCCATCTGCGGTGCCGCCGATCTGTTTCACCAGCAGGTACGATTCCGGCGAGCCTTTCAGTGTGCTTACCACCTGCACGCGCGTGTAGGTGTAGATCAAAGTGTGTTGCGCATTCCATGCCGACCATGAATTCAGGGCGTGCGCTTCCACTACGTTGGAAGCTGCCTGCGTCATCTGTTCTATGGTCATGGGCCGGATCGTGGTGGCGTGGCCTTGCGTGATGACCAGCACGACGAGCGCGAAAACGAAAACGAAGAAGAGGCGTTTCATTGGGTCACCTGCAACCCTCCCGTGAACGTTGTCACGTTGTTGCTGGTGTCCTGCAGAACCACCGTGCGGGCACCCAGGGAAGCACTCGGAGTAGCGGCCAGGGTGAACGCGATTCCGGGGATCGGAGGATTGTCTGTTGATTGAATCGACTGCGTATTGCTGACTGTGAGGTCGCTGGGACCGGTGATGCTGATCGTCATCGATGACGACAGCCCCGTGCCAAACATCAGAACTGTCATGGTGGAACCCTGAGCGATGCTGCCACCCGTATTAGAAGCTGAGCCCGAGCTGGCGCCTATTGGAACGGTACCGAGAGCAATGGCATTCGGATTCGTTCCGGTCGGAGCGACGACGGCGATGTTAATTCCCTGATTGGTTTGGTTCGCGGAGACCGATACGACTGTCGGCGTAGAAGGAGCTGTACTTCCGCCACCCCCACTGCCGCCGCTTCCTCCACTGCCGCCACTACCACCACTGCCGCTGCCACCATTACCGCCGACTCCGCCTCCGGAGCCTCCTGATCCAGTCCCCGTGGTGCTTCGGCCGGTGGAATTGATGGCCCCACTGCCGCCGCAGGCCACCAGAAGTGCACAAATCAAGATGACAGAAATAAGTCGAAGCACTGCCTTGCTCCTGTGAGTCTTCGGATGCCACCTATTGTTGCGAGTTGCACATTAGCTCAACTTGAACCATCGATCATGTACCTAATGGACATGACCGAAATTGCTCAACTCGCGCCAGCAACTTAGAATGCAGAAAACCCTCATGGATTGTGCCTTTTTCCCAAGCTCCCGCGATACGCGTTTGTTCCGGCTTGCGTTACTACGCTGGTACGACCTTGAAAAGCGCGATCTGCCCTGGCGCAAGACCAAGAATCCGTACCACGTCTGGGTTTCCGAGATCATGCTGCAGCAAACGCGGGTAGGCGCTGTCCTGGAGCACTATCGCGAGTTCCTGGCGCGATTTCCAGATCTTGAAACTTTGGCGGGGGCTAGTTTGGATGCGGTTCTTGCGGCGTGGAGTGGGCTTGGCTATTACCGCCGCGCGCGTAATTTGCATGCGGCTGCGCAGAAGGTTATTGCCGAACTGGACGGGAAGATCCCCGGTGGCCGAAGCGCTTCGCCAGTTACCGGGCATCGGCCGCTATACTGCCGCGGCGATCGCAAGCATCGCCTTCGGGGAAACGTGCGCGGTGCTCGACGGGAACGTCGAGCGCGTTCTTCAGAGAATCCACGGGCACGCAGAAATGTCGGCCCGGGAACTATGGACGGCGGCAGAGGATCTGCTGAGCCCGCAGCGGCCCGGCGACTTCAATCAGGCGATGATGGAATTGGGCGCCACCGTTTGTCTGCCGGGTGAGCCGCGATGCCTGCTCTGTCCGATCCGTTCATGGTGCCGGACTCGCGGTGCGCTTTCCATCGCGAAGCCGCAAACGAAACGAACGACCTGCGACCTGGATATGGCGCTAATCATCCACGGCGAGCGAGTGAAACTCGTGAGACGCCCCACGTCGGAGACGGTCATGACCGGGATGTGGGAATTGCCAACGCTGCCTGCGCCACCGGATGGTCTGCACGAACCCGGTTTGAGTCTCAAGCACTCCATCATGAACACCGATTACAAGGTACGTGTCTGGAGACTCACCCGCCGTGCGAGTCCCAAATTAACCGCGGGCCGGTGGTTTCCGTTGCACGAGATCTCAGAGCTACCACTGACGGGACTAGCTCGGAAGATACTGCACCGCTTAAAGCTCATTTAGAATCTGTCATTCAGGAGGATCTGATGCCCGCACTGAGTGCCGGTAATTTGGCTCCCGATATTACGCTGCAAGACACCAAAGGCGGTCATTTTTCTCTGAAAGAGGCACTGAAAAACGGTCCAGTTCTGCTGACTCTTTCTTCAAGATTTTCCTGCCCCACTTGTCAAGTTCACCCTGCCCTATCTGGAACGTCTTTATAGGGGTTGAAAGGGAAGAACGTGCCGTTGATCCTCGGCATCTCCCAGAACGGTCAGAGAGATACCGACGCATTTCTCCGCCAGTATGGGATTACCCTTCCGGTGTTGCTCGACGACCCCAAGACCTATTCGGTCTCGAATGCTTACGGCATCGCTTAATGTTCCTACTCTCTTCTATATAGGTCCGGATGGGACGATCGAGGTTCCTTCCGTCGGTTGGTCGCGTGCCGACTGGAAGAGATCAGCCAGCGAGCGGCTCAGACTGCCGCGATTGGTAAAATCACAGTAATTCAACCCCACGAGCAGGTACCCGAATTCAAGGCTGGGTGAGGGTAACTAAACTAATGCGGTCGCGGATGGAGACCCGAACCTGGTTACCGTCGTGCGGACTCGTCCATATCAGTTCAGCGACAGGGCTGACCTCCTCAACACGCGTCCTCGAAACGTTTCAAGGTGGGCGAAGAGACTGAAAAGACAGCGAAATTCCCTTGCCAAGAAGGTGAGTTCCTGAATATCATCCACAACTTACCGGGCGATTGACCCGGTAACTATTTCGGCGGTAAATACGCCAGTGGATATGGGTGGATGTTTCCGGTATCTGCTGTAAGGATTGGCGAAAAAGTTGAAGCTCCCCTGTTGCTGCCGCTCGAATGAGCGTGGGCGCGCAGGGGGGCTTTTTTTGGTACCAAGCCGGGCACAGGACGGTGTGGCCACGACACTCTCGCGCGTATGCGAAGCGACTTCTACCGAATTCGCCGCGATTGGGGCCCTGAGGAGAGCACGATACCTGCGAGGAGGAGAGGAGGGTGAAAGGAGTCGGTTGTGAGAGAAAAGGGTACAGTAGAGTGGTTCAATGGGGCCAAGGGTTATGGCTTCATCCAACGTTCCACCGGGGAAGACGTTTTTGTCCACTATTCCGCCATCCAGGAGAATGGTTACCGTTCTTTGAATGAAGGCGAGACAGTGGAATTCGACTTCTTAAAGGGCCCCAAGGGATACCAGGCAGCCAACGTAAGCCGGGCGTAAATCCCTGGAAACGACTCAGAGTATGCATGACGCGGGTGCAACTGCCCGCGTCATCTGTCAGCCAGTTACTTCAACTCCACCGTCACCAGTTCCCCATCGGACTGAGCTCCAGGTTTGTAATTCACCAGCACCTTTCGGTTCCGCCAATCGCACGAGAATGTTTCTTCGCTGCCAATTACGATTACCTGCTTCGCGTCAGGCGCATTCAATCGCAAACGCTTCCCGTCCGCATTCAGATTCAGCGTAGCCCGGGGAGGCGACGAGCAGTCGACGTTCATCAGTACCGCATAGAGATATTTCGTTGGACGTACCTTAGTGGTTTGCGATTGCGCATTCGCTGCGGTGGTCAGAATCATCCAGGCTCGCGACCTTTTCTCCTGGCGCCGCTTCCCACTGGGGCGACGTAGGTCCTGCTTATAGCGCTCTGCCATCATTCCGTTCGCGCGCTTCTCCTGGAGATATTGCGATTGCTTTGCCTGCATGGATTGCAAATCGTTATTGGCTTCGGTTGCGATCTTCGGATCAGGACTGTTCTTCACCCGGTTCAGCACCGCCGTGGCCTTGTCGAACTGTCCAGCGTTGGCGTAGTACCGGGCCAGATCCAAGGCATACTGCTCGTGTCCAGGATAGAGTTGGACCGCCTTCTGCGCGTTGCTGATCGCTTGCGGATAACGCTGGTCAAGTGCATAGGCGTAGGCAAGCAGGTTGAAGGCATCGGCGTATTCCGGATAGATTGCAACTGCGCTTTCTAGCTCGCGCTGCATGGAAACCGCTGCGCCGGGCAGTCGTCCTTCTGACTCAGCTTTCTCCTTCACATTCAGAGCAAAAAGGTAGTGAAGTTCAGGATCTTTGGGGGCTGCCGACATCGCTCCCCGGATGCAATCGGCAGCGTCATCGAAGTTCTTGCTATGGATAGGGTGGGCCACGCGCGATTCGCGATCGGATTGTCCGGATCCGAACGCAACACTTCTTTGAGTTCTCCTACAGCCTGCTGGCGATAGTCACGCGAGTGCGCATGCAGGTCTGCTACCTCTGCATTCGCTGTGGCAAGGTCAACCTTGTTGAACGGGAAACCTGAGTAATCCAGCACCAGTGGTTGCAGCTTCTGTACTCTCAGCGGATTCCTGAAGTAGTGGTGCAGGTTCTTCTCGAATTGTTCAGAGGTCATGCCGAACGCCTGCTCGATCGCTTCCGGCGCCGGCACCTGCTTGATTTGCGTCAACTGCAGGTAGTTGAACATCTCCGCGAGTTGCTGCTTCGACATCAGGTAATGCACCACCAACCAGGACTCGGCG
>CAWGWI010000003.1:0-118097 GCA_963826275.1 Terriglobia bacterium
GCTGTTGACAAGGTGGGTGCGGGCATCGACTGAGCGCGGTGTCTGGGCTGCAACTGTCAAGGGCTTCACCGAGACGCTCTCGGGTGGAATGCTAGAATGCGATTTCAATCTTCCAGGTCTTCATTCTGGACTTCAGATTCTGGACTTCGCCATGCAACATGGGCGCACCGCTTTACAAAAAATCATGGGAGAGTTGCTGGACGGAGCTCCGGCGAATGAGGCGCCCTTCCTGGCGTGGCCGCTGGTCTGCGGTCCCGGAGTAGCCAAACGCACCCGGGTACTCGGCTTTCGCTCCGGCGTCTTGCGCGTGGAAGTGCCCGATGTGGCGTGGCGCAATCAATTGACCAGCCTGGCTCCCAAGTACCTGGACGCTCTGAACCAAACGATTGAGGCCGAAGTGAAACATATTCTGTTTTTGCTGCCCGGCGAGACCTACGGATTCGATCAGAAATGAAGGTTACCGAAAAAGACGTGCAGTACGTCGCCGACCTGGCGAACCTGGAATTAACGCCCGAAGAACAATCGAGGATGGTGAAAGACCTGAACTCGATTCTCGAGCACATCGACCGGCTGAACCAGCTCGATACCAAGGACGTTCCTCCGATGGCGCAAGTGTCGGACAAATTCGGCATTGATCCGTCGAAGCAGGGATCGGAGCGATTCGGCTACGTGATGCGCGAGGATGAAGTTCGGCCGTGCGCTGCCTCGCGAGGTGGTGATGGAGAATGCGCCGGATTCAGATGGAGCGTTCTTCAAGGTGCCGAAGGTGATTGAGAGAGTAGTGATCGGGAAGTGGCATCGAGTTACTGGTGCAGCATCGAGCCAATATGTGGGTTCGCGACGTCGCGCGACAGCGGTTGACGCCCTGCAAAAGCGAATCTCAGGGGATGAAGCAGACGTCTTCGATTCAGATTCGCGAGCGGCTTCAAGACGACACTGGACGCCACTTCCCGGAAGGAGTTTCACACGAAGACTGAAAGCTGCATGGACTTGGAATCGCCCTTACCGTTGAATCGACCCGCACCGCCATCGCCGAGCGCGCGCTGAATCCTGTCGCGCTGGTGGAAGAGTTCTACAAGAAGATCGAAGCCGACGATCCGCAGATTGGCGCTTATCTGACGCTGGCGAAAGATCGTGCGCTGACGCAGGCGTCGGCGGTGCAGGCGCTCGCGGACAAGGGCGATGCGCTGCCTCCGCTGGCGGGCGTCCCAATCGCGATCAAAGACGTGATGACGATCAAAGGCATTCAGGCCACCGCGGGGTCGAAAATCCTGAAGGGCTGGATCGCGCCGTACACGGCGACCGCTGTTCAGCGACTGGAAGATGCCGGGGCCATCATTCTCGGCAAGACCAACTGCGACGAGTTCGCCATGGGATCGTCGAACGAAAATTCCGGATACTTCCCTGTCCATAATCCGCGCGACCTTTCACGCGTGCCGGGCGGATCGTCGGGTGGAAGCGCCGCGGCAGTGGCGGCGAACCTGGCAGTTGCGGCGCTCGGGTCGGATACAGGTGGATCGATTCGTCAGCCGGCGGCTTTCTGCGGAGTGGTGGGATTGCTGCCCACGTACGGGCGCGTTTCTCGTTATGGATTGATTGCGTTCGCGTCGTCGCTCGATCACATCGGTCCGCTGACGAAGACGGTGAAAGACGCGGCCATCCTGCTGCGCTACATCGCAGGACGCGACGAACTCGACTCGACTTCCGCCGAGGTTCCGGTCGCCGATTACGAAGCCGAGATCGGCGAAACCGGCGAGAGGTCTGAGGCTCGGCGTTCCCAAAGAATATTTCGGCGAGGGACTCGATCCGGAAGTGCGCGCCGCCGTGGAAGCCGCGATCCAGAAACTGGCGGAAGCGGGATGCGAGATCGTACCCATCTCGCTGCCGCATACCGAGTACGCGATTCCGACGTATTACATCATCGCGACCGCCGAAGCCTCGGCGAATCTTGCGCGCTTCGATGGCGTGCGTTACGGATATCGATCACCGCGCGCCCACACGCTCTCAGAAATGTACCGGCGCTCGCGCGATGAAGGTTTTGGCGCCGAAGTGAAACGCCGCATCATGCTGGGAACGTACGCGCTGAGCGCCGGATATTACGACGCGTACTACCTGAAAGCGCAGCAGGTGCGAACGCTGCTCACGCGCGATTTCGAGAATGCGTTCCAGCACGTGGACGCCATCGTCACTCCGACTACGCCGACGCCGGCGTTCAAACTCGGCGAGAAAGTCGACGATCCGGTTTCGATGTACCTTGCCGATATCTACACCGTCACGGCCGATCTGGTCGGCGTTCCGGGAATTTCGGTTCCATGCGGGACGTCGAAAGAAGGGCTGCCGATCGGATTACAGATCCTGGGACGTCACTTCGATGAAGCGACGCTGCTGCGGATCGCCCACGTCTATGAGCATGAGGCGGCAGGCGGGCGTTAATCGATGGTCGCAGCCTTCAAACAGGAAAAACATGCACTCGAGAGTAGGTTGTCCGTTCTTGCGGTAGCCCTGCTGCTGTGTTCTCTCGCTCCATTCGCTTTGACTCGCACCAAGGATGTGGCGAAACAGGAAGCGGATGCCGTGAATCTTGAAGTGAATTTCGTGAATGAATCTGGCGAGAAGGTGGATACGAGACAGTTCGGTTCATGGGTCGACATGCAAAATCTTTCGACTCATGAGTGGAAATCGGTGCACGCACTCGTGTACAGCGTCCAGTTCTTGGACTTGAATCCAGGTAAATACAGGTTGTGGGTACGGCGAAAACAAAGTCGTTTCGACGGTTGTGGTGTACGAAAAGAATCGTGGAAGATGACCATCAAACCTGGACAAAATAGCCTTGCAGTTACTGTTCACTTCATCAATAACGCGGGTTGTGCAGTGGAGTGAACGATCTGAAGCACGTTCTCTATCCAAAGCCTTTTGTGGGCCACCTCCAACCAGACTACTCGACCACTTCGTAGTAGCTTTCTCCCGCGCATCCTCGGCAAAGCACACGCCCGTCGCGGCGCACTTCGCGCTTGAAGTTGATTCCCTCACCGCATTGTTCGCAGACGATGCGTTCGCCCTTAAAGCCGGGAAACTCTTCTGCAGGTAGATCGACTTTCACCCATTGCACGTCGAACAGATCGGCGTCGGCCATTTCGCGATAGGCGGCCATCTGCTGCTGGTTCTTGCTCTCCATCTCCGGATGCATGCTTCGGGCAAGCGCCTTAGAGGATTCTTTCGCAGCAATGCGGACGGCGCGCCCGCTGTTCACATCCACAAAGGTCGCGGCCATCTTGCCCCAGTCGCGAAATTTCAAGAGCGCGTTTGCCGAGACGGCAGCCGGTGACGACGCCGACCGCATCCGTCGCACAACGATCTATTTCGACAAACGTGACGAGGCGCTTGCGGTCGACGCCGTGCGGATCTTCAATGCCAAGCTTTTCCAGTCCGAGCATCGCCATGCGTACGCCCAGCACCTGGCCCGCACAGAGATGCCCATGGGCGTGGGCGGCATCGTCTAATAGCTTGTCGAGAGACTTCATCTTTCACTTCGATGCGAAAAGTAGGCGATTCTACATCACTTCGCGTCCTCGTCCGCGTCCGTCTCGTCTTTAGTAGCCATGTCGGCAGCATGCGCGTGAAGCGTGAACACTATCTTCTGGCCGCCGGCTGGCTGGAAAGCTACGCGCGTTGGCTCGCGCTGCCACTCAGGGGTAGCGCACTCGGAATCTGGCGTCTCGCCATTCTTGGCCTTACCGAGATCCTGTTTTACCACCGGTTTTTTTTGCCCAAGTTGTGAGACCACGGCAAATACGCGTTCTCCATTGTCGGAGATGCCGCAATATCCGGCAAAGTCGCGAAACCAAACAGCCTCAGAGTAAAAAGGATCGAATAGGGGCAGGGTTACAGGAGAAATTTTTCCACTGGCGCGATCGACCATCAGCCACCCTCCGCGCTGCCACTTCCAGCGGTGAGCTTTGTTATTAGGATCGTCCGGCAGCCAGTCGTTCAAACGGTAAGCTTTCCGAATCACAAAGAGGCGATCCGTCACGTCGTGCGGTTCGCCCACGGTGAATTCCTTAACCCGTGTATCCACCATCAGGGGACGGACTTTGATGTCGATCTTCTGTTTTTCTTCGGGTCCAACAAAGAGGGGAACGGTGGTCCACTTTCCAAACGTGATGACATGCGGTTTGGGCGTCGCCCATGTAACCGGGACGAACACGCAGGATATGAGAATTAGAAACAGGGTCAAATTGCGTGTCATACCGAAAGCGTACGCCAGTTGCCCAGTTCACTCAATCGTGCAATGCAACCAATCTGCTCGGATTACCCTCCCACGAGCAATGGACCTCGTGGGCCCCTGTCAGAGGCGTGTGCCAAAAATACTCATCGTCGACGATAATCGTGACAATGCCTTCCTGCTGAAGGAACTGCTCTCCAGATACGACTATGAGATTGCGACTTCGCACAACGCGGAGGAGGCCTCGCAGGAAATTCGTGCTAACCCTCCCGATTTGATCCTATTGGACGTGGTGATGCCCGGAAGATCCGGTTACGAACTCTGCCAGGAACTCAAGTCCAACGCCGAAACGCGCCTCATCCCAATTGTTCTCATTACCGGATTGACGGATCGCGAAGACAAGATTCGCGGCATCGAGGTGGGCGCCGACGACTTCCTTAACAAGCCAATTTTCCCTGAAGAACTGTTTGCCCGAGTGAAATCGCTTCTGAAGCTGAAAGAATTCACTGACGAACTGGAGAACGCCGAGGACGTTCTTTTGACCCTGGCATTGAGTGTCGAGGCCCGCGATCCTTATACCGGTGGACACTGCGAACGGCTTGCTACGTACGCCGAGCAGCTTGGAAGCCACCTGAGGCTTGGTCCTGAGGACCTTACCGCACTGCGTCGCGGAGGGTATCTGCACGACATCGGGAAGATTACCGTCCCCGACGAGATTCTGAAGAAGGGTTCGAATCTAACTCCCGCGGAATGGAGAATAATGCAGCAGCACCCAGTTGCGGGGGAAAACATCTGCCGGCCGCTGAAATCTCTCCGCGCGACTCTGCCGATTATTCGTCATCATCACGAGCACTGGAATGGAAGCGGTTATCCCGACCGACTGACGGGTGAAAGTATTCCGCTGCTTGCACGAGTCTTGCAGGTGGTGGACGTATACGATGCCCTGCGGACGGAGCGGCCCTACAAGCCGGCACTTTCGCAAACGCAGACCCTCAGAACCATGCGGGAAGAAGCACAACGGGGGTTGTGGGACCCATTTCTGGTGGATAGTTTCCTGGAACTTCTGGAGCAACAGAAGGCCGCCTGAAGCAGTCGGTCTCTGCGTCCTCGCACTCAGACCTTCCCCTAAATGAACGCGCTCCCGTAGCAGCCACAAAATCGCTATCCGTGGCCAATTTGTAGTCAGGCAAAAGGATTTATTTGTTGTCTAAACAGGAAGGCAGATAACAAGTAGAATCAAGTGTGCGTCTAAGTTCCTGATGAAATCACCCCGTTACACCATTGTCATACCGGCATATAACGAAAGCGCGCGGATTACGGCTTCGCTCGACCATATTCTTCTATTCTCAGCGCAGAATCAGTGGGACCTCGAAATCATCGTCGTCAACGATGGTTCCCGGGACAATACCGCCGAGATCGTGCGTGATTATGCCCGCAGGAATCCGTGTGTTCAGTTGCTCCAGAACCCGGGGAATCGCGGAAAAGGTTACAGCGTTCGGAATGGCGTCCTGAACGCGCGTGGCGACGTCATTCTGTTCACGGATGCCGATCTCTCTTCCCCCATTGAGGAAGCGCCTAAGCTGTTCGCGGCGTTACGGCAGGGCGCGGACATGGCGATCGGCTCCCGATGGCTGCAAGTTGAACTGCAGAATAAGCGCCAGCCACTCTATCGCCAGGTATTCGGACGAATCTTCAACCTGCTGCTGCGCGTGACATTAGGGTTGCCCTATAAGGATACGCAGTGCGGGTTCAAAGCATTCTCCCGATCGGCAGGCGAGGCGATCTTTTCACGGCAGATGATCGACCGCTGGGGCTTCGATCCGGAGATTCTGTTTCTCGCGCGGAAGATGGGTTACAAGATTGTCGAAATACCTGTGGAGTGGGCGCACGATAGCCGTTCCAAGATCAACCCGGTGACCGACGGGTTCAGAATGTTCCTGGAGATGCTCTGGATCCGCTGGGCCAGCGCCACTGGAAGGTACGACAAAGTAAAGGCCGAACCCAGCCTGGTCACTCCCAAATCAGCTTAGGCGGAACTCTACGCTGTAGCATGCTGCGCTTTTTGCGCTAGCGGCACCGTGACTATCCCCTGATCACCATTAACCTTAACCGTCAACTTCGTTGCACAGTGTGAGCACAGCCAAAAATATTCGACCTTGCGGTGCGGCTTGCGCTCCGAGTTGGACGGATCTGCCCTCTTGGCAGACGTGACTTCGATCTCAAATAGTCGGCCCTCACGAAAATAGCGAAATGTGGCCGCACACACCGGATTTGCACACTTGGATACCATTCTGAACCCTCCGGGTCGCACAAAAAGGATGATTGCCGAGAGCACCACGCTCTCTATCTAAAGACCCATTGTAAATCGATTTGGTAGTGGATTGAGTCCTGTGGAAATCGGAATTAACCGAAATTTTATCGATTAGGACGATCTGCTATACCGTTGCGATTACGAGCGGGCCACAGCACTCGCAGCCTCAGCGGGGGTTGTAACCTTGGAGCGGGCAAAGTCTTCGAGACGCAGTTCCAGTCCGCCGAACTCGGGATGATCATTGTGCTCCAGGGTAAACGCGACATCGATCACGTCCCCGAGCAGAATTTCTTCGCTGGCGCAACGATCCGACATACGCCAGCCAAGTGCGTCCCAGCTTCGTCCCGATTTGCCGTTCGCCGGCCCGAGACGCAGCTTCATATGCTTTTCCTTGATGGTTCGCGGAGGCAGCATCAATTTCGCGTTCCGGGTCGCGAATACCGGCTGTGGATTCCCCATCCCAAACGGCTCCAGTTGAGAGATGCCCTGGAAGAGCTGCGGACCGATCTCATTCCATTCGAGCTCCGCATCGATCTTGAGCACGGGAACGAAATCGGCCTCAGTGAGCCGCTCACGAGCATAGCCGTCGAGATGAGACCGCAATTGCTCAATTCGCTCGCATGGCAGAGACAATCCAACCGCGTGCGCGTGACCTCCGAAACGCGTAAACAACTCGCGACACGACTCGAGAGCCTCCAGCAGGTGGAAGTTATGAATGGAGCGCCCTGATCCGTGGGCCTCCTCGCCATCGCGAGACAGAACCAGCGCCGGCCTGCCGTAGCGCTCGACGACGCGAGTCGCCGCAATGCCGATGACGCCACGATGCCATCCTTCGCCATCGAGAACGAGACAGAATGAGTCGCGCAGTTCAGGAGCGGCAGCCACGCGCTCGTCGATCTCCTTGATGATCTGCGCTTCTTGCTGCTGACGCTCTCCGTTCAGCAAACTGAGTCTTTCTGCGATTTCCTGGGCGCGCTTGGGGTCCTTCTCACTGAACAATTCGATAACGGTCTGGGCTACGTCCATGCGTCCGGCAGCGTTGAGCCGCGGGGCAACGCGAAACGCGATGTCCCCGGTGGTGATCGGCCGCGACCCATCCAGTGCTGAAACTCCGAGAATCGCCTTCAGTCCGGCATTTACCGGTTGGCGAAGACCGTCGAGGCCCAACTTGGTGAAGATACGATTTTCGCCAATTAACGGCACGGCGTCGGCGACGGTTGCGATGGCAACAATCTTGATGAACGAAGGCAGCAGGCGGGAGCGTCCGGTTTCCTCGAGGAGCGCCTGAGCAACCTTGAACGCAACTCCGGCGCCGCACAGCGCTTTGCAGGGATACTCGCAGCCGCTTTGGTTCGGATTCAATACCGCCAGCGCGATGGGTACGCCTTGCTCTGTCTCGGGCAGGTGGTGATCGGTAACGATCAGATCAACACCCACACGTCTGGCAGCTTCGGCTGCGGCGAAGGCACGAATGCCGGTGTCAACGCTGATGATCAGCCGAACGCCTTCGGCAGCCGCGCGTTCGATCACGTCGTCCTTCATTCCGTAGCCTTCTTTGATCCGGTGCGGGACATGAAACTGAACAACGCCGCCGCAAATCTCGATGGCCGTCTTGAGGATGACGATGGCGGTGGTACCGTCGACGTCGTAGTCACCGTAAATCAGGATGGTTTCTTTGCGCTCGATGGCCGCGCGGATTCGCTCGACGGCGGCGCGCATGCCGAGCATGGTGTAGGGGGAATGTAGCCCAGCGAGAGAAGGCTTAAGGAAACTCTGCGCCTCACCTGGATCAACGATGCCGCGATTGGCAAGCAGTCGCGCCACGGCCTGTGGCAGCTTCAGAGCTTCTTGGAGTTCAGTAATGCGGCTTTGATCGGCCTCTCGAAAAATCCAGCGCACGGTTTCGGCTTCTCAGGAGTGGTAGATGTCAGGTTACACCAGGAGGGTCGGTTGTTCTGAGGATTGTCAGCGAGCCGCGCAAGCAGTGAGGACTCTTCCTTCCGACTTTGCCCGATCTGCCTTGAAGACTATCTTTCGTCGTCCTGATCGGTCTCGAAGGGGATTCCCCCAAGATCTTCTGCCATATCGAGCAGCCTTTGGTAGCGCTCGTACCACTCGGTAGAGATCTCGCAGACGAATATCGATCCCTGATGCGGAAAACCAAGCTGTACAAAGCCGGTCTTTCCGACATAGGTGCGAAGCCATCGCGCTTCTTCGACATCCTCTTCGCTGGCGTAGGCTGCGTTGCGCAAGCGCTCCACCAGGAAATCGACCTCTTCACGGTCGAGAAGCAGGTGGTTCATGGTCAGGAAGGTAGCCCCGCTGTGTTTCGCCAGCTCCACAAAGTCTTTCCAGGTCTCGAGGTTCGAGTTGAGATCCCACATGACTGTCTGGACCTCCTCGCCGACATACCCGTGAAACCTGCTCATGCCATGACCTTCAATGAAGGCGATCATGTCATCTTTGATTGTGGTGAGATCTTCCTGCATGAGAAGCATTCTTTTCCCGCCCCTGCCGCTCTCAGGAGGTGGGCCTCCGAGACCCTATGATACTCCCGACGAGCACCGCGAGATGCACAAACCAGCAGCCCTGAAGATACCTGGATCGGCGGCTGGTTTCGGAACTCGCTTCTCCGATATGTTAAACTTTTTTGTTTCCTTATACTTGTCAGCGCAAACATGCTCTTTTCCAAGGAATACGTAGGTTACTTAGCGAAACAACTCACGAAGAAGCTGGCCGACGGCGAGTTCATCGAGGCTCCCGAGATCGGGCCAGTGATCGAACGCGTCCACGCTGCCCTGCTGGACGAACTCACGCTGGAAGACCGGATCAACGATGAGGTCCGGGCGATTCTTGAGGCGTACTCGGCCGAAATGCAAAAGACGGGCGCCAATTACCAGGAAATGTTCAAGAAGGTGAAGAACGAACTGGTGCGCAAGTACAAGGCGGTCCTGTGAGAATCAGTCGCGACAAAGTCAATCGGCTCGCCCACTCTGCAACGGACGCCTTGGCCGACATGGACAAAGTGGAATTCATCGAAGACCGCAACACCATCCGCCTGGAAGTACGTCGCATCCTCGAAGAATTGTTTAACCAGGAAGCCAAGATCGATCAGGCCGCCCGCCAGAAGATCGAAAGCCAGAAGCGCACCATCCTGGAAGGAAGCCAGGAATGGGACATTCTCTACCGCAAGTACTACAACGAAGAAGTTAAGAAATTAGGCATTTAGCTCGCGCCACGTTAGTTCTAGTACGCATGAGCGGCCCCTCATTACCGGAGTAACCCGTCTGGTAATTGCCGCCTGTTCCACCCCACCCTATATTCGAATCAGCCCAGTTTCAGAGGCGGAACGAAGTGCATTACTTGGCATTATTTGCGGGGGGCACGGTCTTATCAGCTCTCCTCACGAGGCAAGTCAGAAACGCAGCGCGCAGGAACGGATGGGGATGCTTGCCCGTTCGCGACCGTGATGTTCACACCTGCCTGATGCCCCGTATTGGCGGCATCGGAGTTTACCTCGCGGTTGTGATCACCGTTGGTTTCGCGCTGCTGATCAGCCAGGCTACCGGTAATAAGCCGGACTTCTCGCGCTTCCAGTTGGTCTGGATCCTTGGTTGCGGCACGCTCGTCTTTCTCCTGGGTCTGCTGGATGATCTGAAGAATCTCAGCCCTTATGCGAAGTTCAGCGTCCAGATTCTGGCGGGCGCGCTGTTGTATTTCGGTGGTTTGCGCATTTCCGTAATTCCCATCCTGTTCGGGGCGAAAGTACTGGGGACATTTATTTCCCTACCGCTTACGATTCTCTGGGTCCTGCTGATCTCGAACGCATTCAATTTGATCGACGGTCTGGATGGACTTTCTGCCGGATCGGCACTGTTCTCGACCGTCGTGGTTTTCGTGGTTTCGTTGTTCAACGGAAACGTGCTGGTCTCCGTGCTGGCCGCAGCGCTTGCGGGCGCGTTAATTGGATTTCTTCGTTACAACTTCAATCCGGCGACCATCTTCCTCGGTGACTGTGGAAGCCTGTTTCTGGGATTCATGCTCAGTGCTCTGTCGATTGCCGGAACGCAGAAAGATACGACGCTTGTAGCGGTCACTATTCCGCTGGTCTCGTTCGGTTTGCCCCTGATCGATACGGCGCTTGCTGTGCTCCGGCGTTTTCTTAGCGGCCAATCCCTTTTCTCGGCCGATCGCAATCACATCCATCACCGACTGCTGCAGATGGGCTTCAGCCACCGGCAGGTGGTGATCATTCTGTACGGAGTTTCCGCCGCGCTTGGACTCTTGAGCTTGCTGATGCTCGATGACGGCGGAAGTTCGCTCGGCGTAGTTCTTGTAATCGTGGGATTCGGGATTATCTTCGGCGTCCAGCATCTCGGATATCACGAGTTTGCGGAACTCCGTCGTGCCGCAAAGCGCACTATCGCTCAAAAAGACATGATCGCGAACAACCTGGCAGTCCGCCGCGCTTGCGAGGAGCTGCTGCGAGTAAAACATCTGCCGGAGATCAGCTCGATTTTGAAAACTGCCTTCATCGAGAACGATTTCGACGAGCTGGATTTAAAGCTTAATGCTCCGATTGCGACGCTCCAGGAGATCACAGAGCCATTCGAAGAAGATTTCGATGGCACGTGGCATTTCCGCTGGTCGAAAGCACAGGACCACTATGACCTTACGCCGAGCTCCGCATGGACGCTCAAGATTGAGCTTGCCCACGGGAGTTTGTCTCTTTCCAGAATTACCGCGTTGAATCCACTCGTAGTAGACATCAGCTTGCTGACTTCCGAGTTCCAGCAAGCGCTCTCGATCGGGCTCGATCGATCGATGAAGGGTCAACCGGATCGCGTGCCCGTCGTGGTACATGTTCACCCAGGAGCAGTCGAGGCCATTTCGACGTAGATGTGCGTGTTTCCTGCCTGATTTATACTCGCCCTAGACTGTAAAGTCTGATGATCCGCTTCGTTGCGGGAGCAAGCTTCGTTTCATAAAAGCGGAGCTATTTGGGGTCGCAGCTTGTCGATCGGGATTGGCAAACCTGAGGAACTATCCGGACTCGCTTCCGCCGCGAATCCGATCTCGAAGGGCTTTCGCCTCAGCGTGCTCGTGCCGGTCTACAACGAAAGACACGTGGCGGAAGCAGCTATCCGGCGAGTTCTGGCACTATCGCATCCTCTAATCCGCGATCTGGAAATCATCGTTGTAGACGACTGCAGCACAGATGGGACCAGTGAAGTGTTGGTCAAACTCGCTGCGGAAGATGCGCGCATTCACCTGATCCGGCACGAGAAAAATCAGGGAAAAGGCGCAGCGGTTCGCGATGCCATTGCCGCCGCAAATGGCGATATCTGCCTGATCCAGGATGCCGACTTCGAGTACAACCCAGCGGATATTCCCGCCCTGCTGATTCCTTTCGCGGAAGAGGGAGCTGATGCAGTCTTCGGATCGCGCTATATGTCCGCGCCATACCGTCGAGCGCTGATGTACCGGCATACCTTGATGAACAAGGGGCTAACGGCACTCAGTAACTGGTTCACCGATCTCCATCTCACCGACATGGAGACCGGTTACAAGGCGATCAACACGGTGCTGCTGAAATCGATTCCGATTCGCAGCAATGATTTCCGCTTCGAGGTGGAAATCACTTTCAAACTGGCCAAGCGCGGTGCCCGCATTTTCGAAGTGCCAATCCGATACCTGCCGCGAACCCGTGCCGAAGGCAAAAAGATCGGCGCTAAAGATGGCTTCCGCGCATTGTTCGCGATGCTTCATTGGACGCTGATCGACGACGTGTTTCAAAAAGATGAGTACGGAAGCCGCCTGATATCGGAACTGGAAAAAGCGCGCCGTTTCACCTTGTGGCTGGGCGACACGGTCCGTCCTTACGTAGGAGATTCGGTACTGGAGGTGGGCGCGGGCGTCGCCAGCATCACCAATCAGTTCATTCCCCGCGACTTATACGTAGTGGCGGAGTCGAATCCTCACTACCTGCGCTTTCTTCAGTCGTACGCGATGGGTAAGCCTTACGTGCGCGTTGCCGAGTTTGATCCCGCGCGAGAGGAGAGTTATCGCGCGATGGGCCAGCGATTCGACACCGTCCTGCTGCTGAACGTCCTGGACACACTGCCCGATCCCGAGGCTACCTTGGGTTGGGTTTGGAGCTGCCTCCGGCCGGGAGGCCGTATCATCATCCAAGTCCCGCTAGGACAAAACCGCTTCGGCAGCCTCGACGAAGAACGTGGCAGAAAGAAGCGATTCGCCGCTGATGAACTGACATTCATGTTGTCGCGCAGTGGTTTCCGCAGCCCGGCGATTTTCGATTTCAACCGGCTTTCGGTTCCGGGATGGCTCTTGAACAGCAAAGTATTCAAACGCCGTCGGTATTCCCGGACCCAACTGAAGTTTATGAATACGATCCTGCCACTTTTCCGGCATATTGAATGGGCATGGCCATGGAGCGGTCTGAGTCTCATTGCCGTGGCAATTAAGGATACCTAGCGATTCGGCGACGTCGTCTTGGGGCTGAAACCAACCGTTCTGAATCGCTTTGATTCCAACAATCTGCGGTCGCTGAATTCCAATACAATTACTTCAGCAGCACGGAGGCTCGATTTTGCAGATCGCAGTTGTCGGTTCCGGATATGTAGGGTTGGTGGCAGCCGCCTGCTTTGCCGAGATCGGGCATGACGTCCTCTCCATCGACAATGACGCGGAGAAAATTGCTCGCCTGCAGCAAGGCGAAGTTCCCATTCATGAAGAGCATCTTCCGGAACTGCTCGAACGTCACGGCGGCAAGAAACTCAAGTTCTCGACCGATCTGGCGGGAGCCGTGCGGCAGAGCTCAGCCATCTTCATCGCGGTCGGAACTCCATCAACTGAGGAAGGTGACGCCGATCTCTCCTACGTCGAATCGGTTTCGCGTGCCGTCGCCGGAGCCATCAACGACTATAAAGTCGTCGTGGAGAAGAGCACGGTACCGGTTTTTACCAGCCACTGGATTCGCAAGGTCATGCTGCTGGATGGCGCGCCAGCAGATCTTTTCGACGTAGCCTCGAATCCCGAGTTTCTGCGCGAAGGCACCGCCGTCGTCGACTTCCTTTATCCCGACCGGATCGTGACCGGCGCCGATACAGCGCGTTGTTCCGAGCTGTTGAGTGAGATTTATCGCCCGCTGACCGACGGTTCGTACTATCGCCGGACAGATCGTGTTACGGTTCCTGCTCCTGCCCGATGGTCACCACCGGCAAAACTCATCATCACCAGCACCAAGAGCGCGGAAATCATCAAACACGCCTCGAACGCTTTCCTGGCAACGAAGATTTCCTTCATCAATGCCGTCGCCAATATCTGCGAATCGGTGGGTGCCGACGTGAAAGAAGTCTGCGAAGGCATTGGCTCCGACGCGCGTATCGGAAACCGCTTCCTCAATCCGGGCATCGGGTACGGCGGCTCCTGCTTTCCCAAGGATCTGAAAGCATTTCGCCACGTCGCGCGAGAGAATGGCTATGACTTCAGTCTTTTGTCTTCTGTGATCGCCATCAATGACGAGCAACGCGCGCGCTTTCTGCGCAAAGTGCGCACCGCGCTGTGGACGCTCAAGGGCAAAAAGCTCGCTGTCCTCGGACTCGCCTTCAAGGGAGGAACGGACGATATCCGCGAATCACCGGCGGTTGAGATCGTGAGAAGCTTGCTGAAAGAAGGATCCGAGATCCGCGCCTACGACCCTGCCGCCGCCGAGCGCGCGAAAGAGGTGCTGCCGGAACGTGGCGTTGGTTATTACGACTCAGCCTACGATGCCGCTAAGGGCGCGGACGCACTCATCATACTTACCGACTGGCAGGAGTTCGCTGCTCTGGATCTGGACCGCCTGCGCTCGCTGCTTGCCTATCCGATCATCGTCGACGGACGCAATCTCTACGACCCCAAAATCATGGCGACTCAGGGTTTTCTCTACTACAGCATAGGGCGTCCAGATGCCCAACCAACGCGCCGCAAAGAAGACTCCGAAAGAATGGCCGGTGTAATCTCCGGGAAGGTCGACTGATCGATGCGCGCTCTCCTGACCGGCGCGGCCGGATTCCTTGGATCGCATCTCTGCGATGCGCTGCTGGGCGACGGCATTCGTGTAGTAGGACTCGATAATCTGATCACCGGAAGACGGGAGAACCTCGAACATCTGGCGAGTGATTCGCGCTTCGAGTTCATGGAAGCGGATGTTTGCGGTCCATTCGATTGCGGCGCCGTCGATTATGTTTTCCACTTCGCCTCGCCTGCCAGTCCAGCCGACTACATGACCTACGGCATCGAGACGCTACAAGTGGGAAGCACTGGAACCTTCAATGCACTCGAGTACGCGCGGAAGCACCAGGCGAGGTTTTTCCTGGCATCCACGTCCGAGTGTTATGGCGATCCCGCCGTTCATCCCCAAAAAGAGAGTTACTGGGGCAACGTCAATCCCATCGGGCCGCGATCTGTCTACGACGAGGCCAAGCGCTTCTCTGAAGCCGCGACCATGGCTTACCTGCGTTATCACAAGCTGGACACGCGTATCGTCCGTATCTTCAATACCTACGGCCCGAAGATGCAGATCGACGACGGCAGAGTGATTCCGAATTTCATGAAGCAGGCCCTCACCGGTGAAGAGCTGACGGTCTTCGGCGATGGCAGACAGACGCGTAGCTTCTGCTATGTATCGGATGAGATCGACGGCATCGTTCGTCTCGCGAACTCCGACGAGCACGAGCCAACAAACATCGGCAATCCGAATGAGTTCACGATGCTGCAGTGCGCGGAGAAAGTTCTGGAAGTGACCGGAGCAAAGAGCAAGATTCGATTTGAGCCGCTGCCGCAGGACGATCCCAAGCAGCGCCGTCCCGACATCACCAAAGCTCGCACGCTTCTCGGCTGGGAGCCGAAAATCGATCTCACGACGGGACTGAAGCTCTCGCTCGACTACTTCAAATCCGCCGTGGCGAAGAGCACCGCAGCCGCAAAGTGATGACTTACCGGTTCCAGCAATGAATCAAATGCTCAGTTCCACTGGCGGGAACGCTCGCAACGTTTATTCCGTCCAGATTGCAATCGCTCACCGGCTTTGGAGCCACGCGAATCGACCGCACCTCTGGCCTTCCTAGAACCGCTACTCCCAACAGAAGCAGTAAAACAACGTTCCTGCTCGATTTCATGTACGCCCCCGTGCACACTCTGCCTCTTGGACGAGCTACTTACAGAAATGTTAACTGGTTGGTCACAGCGGAAGGGCGGCTGGTCCCTGCTATTTGTACTTAGGCAACGCCAGCGAACGGTTACTGGCCCTTCTTCTCTTTTTCCTTTGGGGACAGGGTTGCGGAGGCGACTGGGGTTCGCCGAATGGGAACGATGGCGCCTTCCGCCGGGCTCACGTGCGAGAAGCGCCCGAGCATCTCTTTCTGGATGTACTGCACGAACTCGCCCATCTCCTTCTGCATTTGTTCCATGCGCTCGCGCATTTGCAGAATGATGGCGATTCCCGAGATGTTGACGCCCAGGTCGCGGGCCAGTGTGAGGATGAACTCCAGCCGCTCCAGGTCTTCGTCGGTGTAGAGACGGGTGTTGCCCTCGGTGCGCGAGGGCTTCAGCAGGCCTTCGCGCTCGTAGAGTCTTAGCGTCTGCGGATGGATCTCATACATCTCCGCGACGGCGGAGATCATGTATGCGCCCTTACCACGTTTCTTTGCCATGAGGTTCGAGCATCAATGGGATTTGTAACTGTTCACTCTACATCAGATGCGGTGAGAATTGCTCAGTTACCTACGCCAGCCGCTCGGCTTCGACCACGGCTGCGTCTGCCCGCGATCGCTGATCGCGGCGGACCAGCGCGTTAATCGCGTAAAACACAAATCCCGCGCCGATCACGATCAGTCCGAACGTGAAGGCGCTCATTCCCAGGATCTGCTCGTGGTCACCGCTATACACGGAATACCCGAGCATCGCCATGGGAACCACGCCGACCATCACGGCGCCGAACAATCCGCCGGGAACCCTGAAGGTACGCGGCAGATTCGGCTCGCGAATCCGCAGGAAGACCAGTGCCATGAATTCCAGAAGCAGGCTGCAGCCGTAGATCAGCACATCGATGGTGACCAGACGCTCGAAGCCCAATCCAAGGCAGAGTGCCCAACCGGTGGCGAGCACGAGGATCGAAACCCAAGGCACGCGCGTCTTCGAATGCACTTTGCCGAATATCTTCGGCAGCATGCCATCCTGCGCCATCGCCAGCGGCAGGCGTGAGTAACTCATCACCAGCGAATTGAACATGCCGAAGGCACTCATCATGCCGCCCAGCACTAGCGCGACACGCAGCAGCGGACCTCCGACCAATCCGGCCAGGTCGGCCCACGAACCGGTCTCCCATTGGCTGGGATGAATGCCGGTCATCCACATCGCTGCAACCGGCAAGATGTAGCTGAGCGCCACAACAATCACCGCCGCGATCATGGCGCGAGGATACGTCTTCTGCGGGCGCTCGACTTCCTGCGCGATGGTGGAGGCGTTGTCCCAGCCCATGTAGTTCCACATCGCGATCAGCAAACCGCCCATGATGCCGACGTGCGAAGTTACAGGCGTTGTGGAAGCGCTGGCGAGCGCTCCGAACTTGAACGGCGCGAGCAGCACGATCAGCACAAACGGCGCCGAGAGAAGCGCGAACAACCACAGCGAGGTCGTCGCAACCACGCGCACGCCAGCGATATTCAGCAGCGCGCATACGATCACCACCGCCAGACCAACCATCACCCCACGATGTCCCACGTCGAACCACGGCACCAGTCGCGTCAGGTATGCGACAAACAGCGTGGGATAAATCGCCATGTCGAAGATGCTCGCCACCAGCGAGAGCCACGCCTCCTGAAATCCCCAAAGGTTCCCCATCGCGCGACGTACCCACGCGTAGTAGCCACCCTCGGCGGGAATTGCCGACGAGAGCTCGCCAATCATGAACGCCGTCGGGAGACTCCAGATCACCGGCGTCAGCAGCAGAATGAGGATTCCGCGCAGATAGCCGGCGCCGTGCACGATGTCCTCAGTGCCATAGGTTCCACCCGAGACCATGAAAAACGTTGCGGCAACCAGGGGCCACAAAGTGAGCTTTCCGGATTTTCGACGGGATGTGGAGGGCGCGAGTACTTCGGGACGAGTGGGGTTAGTGACGGTCGACAATTCCTATGGCTCCTCCTTGGCTTTTCTGAGACTTAGGTTGTGGAAATTCCCGAATCGCAGAATAGGGTCATTTGCCGATTGCGTAAACAAAAAAGTTAATTCGGCGTGGTAGGGACATGACTTCATAGCAAGATTTGCTTACACGCGGAGCTCTCCTTGGACGAAAGCGCTCGCTTCCGTGGAAGAGCGCGCCTTTAGGCGCGCGTTGCGGGAGCAAAGAATTGGGGCTTTAGCCCCGGCGAAGGATCTACATGGAATCGCGGATTCGCCGAACTATACGGAAACTCGGCAGCCGTCCTCACCAGCCCACGCTTCACTGGATTCCCGTGGATGTATTCGACATGATTTTGGAAGTCGGCCTGGTCATGCACGTGATGGTTCGTGAAGCTTGGTTGCCAAACGGAGAGGCGCGAATGTAATCGATACGAGAACCTTCCCTTTACGAACTGCATGCATTTTTCCAGAGAGAGAGTATCCGCAGGGGTGATCAGCAGGTGGAAATGCTCGGGCATGAGAACGAAGGCATGCAGCTGCAACTTCTCTTCTTCGCGACAATGATATAGAACGTCGATGAACAAATCCGCATTTCTTTCGACGTTGAAGATCGTGCGGCGGGAATGTGTGACAGATGTAACGAAGAATAATCTATTCAGATACATATTCTGGGGCTAAAGCCCCCATCATAATGCGATCCCAACGCGGGCCTGAAGGCCCGCTCTTCCACGGCGCAGCGAACTTTATCTCGGAATGGGAACAACTGCACATTCGAGGCCAGACGGCGACCGGAGTCAGGGGCTAAAGCCCCGGATAATAAGGCGACCGCAACGCGGGCCTGAAGGCCCGCTCTTCCAGGACGCTGCACGCTTTTATCTCGAAACCGGGACCTTTGCACATTAGAGGTCAGAACAGGCGGCCATAGAATCCGTGATCGTGATGAGTTCGACCACAAGCAACAAAGCTGCTCCCCACCGTTGCAAACAAAGCTGCTCGCCACCGTGGAAGAGCGCGCCTTTAGGCGCGCGTTGCGGGGACGGAGAACCGGGGCTTTAGCCCCTGCCAAATTCGTCCAGTCCAATCGCATACACGAAGTGCCGAATTCCCCTCCAATCGATTTCGCGATCAATGCGCAGACTATTCTTTTCTGCCACTCGTCGCGATGGAAGATTCTCGGGCCTGATCAGCGAGATCAGATGGTCCACCGGAAACTTTTCAAACGCGTACGCCATCGCCGCACGTGCTGCTTCCGTCGCATAACCACGATTCCAGTGATCGCGACGGATGTGATAGCCAATCTCCAAGCTCACGCTTTCCGTCCACTTCCTGCCATACCGGACCGCAGTCGCCGATCATCGTGCTGCTGCTCTTGAGCACCACTGCGTGTAATCCGGAACCGTCTTCTTCATAGCGCCGGATGTTGCGCTCGATCCAGTCAAGCGTGCCCTGCTTGTCGTAAGCAGATGGATAGAACTGCATCGTGAGAGGGTCGCCGATCACGGCGAACAGAGCTTCGAAGTCAGTCGGGAGGAATGGTCGGAGAATAGACGTGGGGATTCGAGCATCGCACCCAGTATTCAGCAGTCAGCATTCAGTCCCGACCCGGAAATGCTAAGGGCTAAATGCTAATAGCTAATTGCTAATTAGCTGAATTTGTTTCCACAACTCCGTGCGCGGATCTTCGGGATTTAATTTCGCCAATTCGCGCAGCAACTCCTTGGAGCGCTCGTCCTGGACATGAGGAACGACGACTTTGATTTCGACGATCTCATCTCCGCGCGTGCCCTCTTTCGTCGCCGAAGGAACGCCTTTCTCGCGCAGACGGAGTTTTTGTCCGGACTGGGTGCCCGGTGGAATTCTCAGAAGCGCGCGACCATCAATGGTGGGCACTTCCACCTTCGCGCCCAGCGCCGCTTCCGTAACCGTTACCGGAACGCTGAGGTGGATGTCGTCACCTTCACGATGAAATACCGGATTATCGCCGGTGCGGATGATGATATAGAGATCGCCAGCGGGCCCACCGTGTACTCCGGCATTTCCTTTTCCAGCCAGGCGGATGCGCTGTCCGTCGCGCGTGCCCGCCTTGATGCGCACTTCAAGCGGCTCGGTTCGGTTGACTACGCCTTGTCCGCCGCACACTCCGCACACCGAACGCGCCTTACCAGTTCCGCCACACCTTGGGCAGGTGACGTTGAACTTCATGCGCCCGCCGGTCTGCTGAATCGTTCCCTTGCCGCCGCATTCCGGGCACGCTCCGGGCGCTTCGAGATATCCATGGCCGTGGCAGTTTGCGCACGTATCCTGACGCGTGATATTCAGGCGCATCACGGTTCCACGAATCGCCTGCCAGAATCCTACGTGTACCTGATACTCGAGATCGGTTCCCGGCTCAGGGCCTTCCGGTTCCATGCGGGCGCCGGCGCCACGTCCACCTCCGGTGAACATCCCGGAGAAGATGTCGCGGAAGCTGCCACGATGGCTTTGTTGTTGCTGCTGTGCTTCGGCGCCGCTAAACAAATCCGAAAAATCGAAGCCGCTGAAGTCGAAGGGCACTTCCTGGGCGCCGCCGCGTGCATTGCCGCCGCCCGGATATCCTCCGGGTGGAAATCCACCGACTCCACCGCCGCTCTGCGCTGCGCGCGCGTACGCTTCAGCCGCGGCCGGATCGATGTTGTCCGAGTAGTATCCGAGCTGATCGTAGATCTTGCGCTTTTTCGGATCGCTCAGAACATCGTTGGCTTCGGAGATGGTTTTGAATCTCTCCTCCGCCGCCTTGTCCCCGGGATTCACATCCGGATGGTACTTGCGCGCAAGTTTGCGGAAAGCTTTGCGGATATCTTCGGTCGAGGCGCTCTTCTTGATGCCGAGTGCCTCGTAGTAATCCTTCTTGGTAGCAGTTGCCATTTTCAGTCGATCGTCAGTAGTCGCTAGTCGTTGGCTCTAATCGTCGAAACCGTCTCCATCGAAACAAAGATACGCCACTGCCTCAATTCACGATTTCGTCTTCATCGTCCGTCGGCTTCAATCACCACTCGAAACGGACGGTAATCCGCCGCGTCTTCCACGACAGGGATTTCAAGCAATCCCGTAACCGAGGGAGCGATCACATGCCAATGTCCATCATCGGACTCGAAATTTACAAAGTATGTCTGGCCGTTTACTTCTAATTGCACTTTCTTCTCCTGGAGAAAAACCTCTCCTATGTTTGGACCCATCGGCACAAATCAAGTTGTGCCTCAATACGAAGAAGCCACGGAGGCTGGAAACTGCGGACTGGTTGGCCCGCGTTGATCCTCGTCCTCCGTGGCAAATTCTTTCGAATCCCCACTCAAGCCAAAAGAAGGCTTGAATGGGCCACCCGAGTCTGTGGTGTTACTTCTTGTCTTCGACGTCGACGTATTCGGCGTCGATTACGCCTTCCTGCTTCGGTTGCGAAGACGATGCGCCATCGACTCCCGCTTGCGGACCAGGTCCAGCTTGTGGACCGGGCTGCGCGCCGCCTGCGCCCTGCGTTGCCGTGGCCTTGTACATCTGCTCGGCCAACTTGTGCGACGCTGCGGTCAGCTTCTCGCGCGCGGTGTTCATCGCGTCTTTGTCGCTGCCTTCGAGCGCCTTCTTGGCATCGGCCAGTGCGTTTTCCACGTCCTGGCGTTCGCCGCCGGAGATCTTGTCGCCATGCTCGCGGAACATCTTCTCGATCGAGTAGACCATTCCATCAAGCTGGTTGCGCGCTTCGATCTCTTCCTTCTTCGCCTTGTCTTCCGAAGAGTGCGCATCGGCTTCCTTCGCCATGCGATCCACTTCTTCCTTGCTCAGACCCGAAGACGACGTGATCGTGATCTTCTGATCCTTGCCCGTGGCGTTGTCCTTGGCCGTCACGTTGAGGATGCCGTTCGCATCGATGTCGAACGTGACCTCGATCTGCGGCACGCCACGCGGAGCCGGCGGAATGCCCGTCAGATGGAATTTACCGAGCGTGCGGTTCTGCCCCGCCATCGGACGTTCGCCCTGCAGCACGTGGACTTCGACTGAAGTCTGGCTATCTGCCGCGGTCGAGAACGTTTCCGTCTTGCGCGTCGGAATCGTCGTGTTGCGCGGGATCATCGGCGTTGCTACGCCGCCCAACGTTTCAATCGCCAGCGTCAGCGGAGTCACGTCGAGCAGCAGCAGGTCTTTCACCTCGCCGCCCAGCACGCCACCCTGAATCGCCGCACCGATTGCCACCACCTCGTCGGGATTCACGCCCTTGTGCGGCTCTTTGCCGAACAGCGTCTGCACCAGCTTCTGGATCGCCGGCATGCGCGTCTGTCCGCCGACGAGAACGACTTCGTCGATCTTGTCGGGCGTTACGCCTGCATCCTGCATCGCCTGTTTGCACGGCTGGATGGACCGATCGATGATGTCGCGCACCATCTCTTCCAGCTTCGAGCGGGTCAGACGCTTCACCAGGTGCTTCGGTCCGTTTGCGTCCGCCGTGATGAACGGCAGATTGATTTCCGTCTCCATGGTTGTGGAGAGTTCGATCTTGGCGCGCTCGGCTGCGTCACGCAGACGCTGCAAAGCCATTTCGTTGCCCTTGGCGCGCAGGTCGAGACCTTCGTCTTTCTTAAACTCGTCGATCAACCAGTCGACAACGCGCTGGTCGATGTTGTCGCCGCCCAGGTGCGTGTCGCCATTGGTCGACTTCACCTCGATGACGCCTTCGCCGACTTCGAGCACCGAAATATCGAAGGTGCCGCCGCCGAAGTCGTATACGGCGATCGTCTCGTCCTTCTTCTTGTCGAGACCGTAGGCAAGTGCCGCCGCCGTTGGTTCGTTGATGATGCGCTTCACCGTGAGACCAGCGATCTGGCCGGCGTCCTTGGTAGCCTGGCGCTGCGCGTCATTGAAGTACGCCGGAACCGTGATTACGGCTTCGGTGACCGTCTCGCCCAGGTAGTCTTCCGCGGCCTTCTTCAGCTTCTGCAAGAATCATCGCGGAGACCTGCGGCGGGGTATATTCCTTCCCCTGCGCCACAATGGCCACATGGTCGCCCGACTGCACTACCTTGTAGGGCACCATCTTCATTTCTTCGTTCACTTCGTCGAAGCGGCGGCCCATGAACCGCTTGATCGAATAAACCGTGTTCTGAGGGTTGGTGATCGCCTGGCGCTTCGCCACCTGCCCGACCAACCGCTCGCCGTTTTGGGTGAAGGCCACGACAGAAGGGGTCGTGCGACCACCCTCTTCGTTGGGGATCACTTTCGGCTCACCGCCTTCCATGACGGCCACTACGGAGTTCGTGGTACCGAGGTCGATACCGATAATCTTTGCCATTGGGGATTGCCTCCTACAAACTCAGCCCCAGCTAAGTTGTTGAAAATTTTGGGAATTCCGTCCTAAGCTGCCTTTATAACAGGAACATCGTAGAACTTGAGTCAATTACTGTCAACGTTATAGATGACGTTGTTAGTCTTGGAGTTGCAGAGTTTTGGGGAGCCGCGAACGTCCGGTTTCGAGCCCAAAAAATCGAACTCGACTCCCCATTCGCTCAGTCTCCACCTAGCCACTCGGGCGATGTGCGCTATCGGATCCCGTCCGAAACTGACCTTGCCGAAACAACGGCAGGAGGTTTCCTTGAGCAGCACATTAATAGATTTCTCGAACAGTCTGGCGGATGCCGTCGACCGTGCCGGTCAGAGCGTGGTGGCTATCGTCGAAGGCGGACAAACCGGGGTAAGCGGCACTATCTGGGGCGAAGGCGTAGCCGTGACGGCGGCACACACTTTGCGCGGTCGGGATGAGGTCACACTGGTTCTGCCCTCGGGCGGTACCACGACGGCCAAGGTCGCCGGACGCGATCCCGGAACTGACATCGCTGCCCTGAGGTTCTCGGCTTCAGGCGTCGGCAAAGCACAGCTCGCGCCGTTGCAGGATTTGAAGGTCGGTCATGTGGTTTTGGCCATCGGCCGTCGGCCGAAGTCGGGCGTGACCGCCAGCTACGGAATCATCAGCGCGATCGGTGAAGGCTTCCGCACATGGAGCGGCGGGCGTATCGACGTTGGATTGCGTCTCGACCTGTCTCCCTATCGCGGATTTTCCGGCGGCACGCTCATCGACAGCCAGGGTCGCGTGATCGGAATCAATACTTCGGGTCCGCACCGCGGCGTGCTAACCATTCCCAATACAACGGTCGATCGCGTAGTGACGCAGCTACTAGAAAAAGGACATATCGCGCGCGGCTACATCGGAGTAGGCGTTCAGCCGGTTGAGATCGGCGAAGCCATGCAGCGTTCGGCTGGAGTCAAACAGGACGCTGGTCTCCTGTTGCTGATGGTCTCGGCGGGAGGTCCCGCGGAAAAAGCAGGACTTCTCGTCGGCGACATTCTACTCACGGTGAATGGCACGGCGGTTTCGGATCCGCGCGAATTGCAGGCTGCACTCGATTCCGAGAGTGTCGGCAAACAACTGAAGGTCGCCATTCTTCGAGGCGGAAAACCAAGTGAAGTCACGCTCACCATCGCGGAGCGAGGGAGGTAGCGATGGCAGCCACCGTGAATCGAATTCCGGCAATCGGCATCAGTGTGGGACAGGAAGTCTCTACGCTCGCCGAGCGCTTGCGTAAAAGCGTAGTGCGCATTGGAGGTGTGAATCCCGGCAGCGGGTCGGGGGTGATCTGGAGCGCCGATGGACTCATCGTCACCAATGCGCATGTCGTAACCGCCGAGCAGCTGCGCGCGGAACTCGCCGACGGACGCCGGTTGGAGGCGCAATTGATTGCGCGTGATTCGCGACGCGATCTGGCGCTGCTGAAAGTAAATGCCAGCGGACTGGCGGCGTTGGAGCCGTGCGACTTGTCCAGTTTGCGCGCCGGGGAAGCCTTACTGGCGCTCGGGTATCCGCTGGGAGGCGACGCCGTGACCGTTGGCATCCTGCACGCGGCTCCACGGGATGCGCACTGGTTGACCGCTGATATACGCGTCGCGCCTGGCAATTCCGGCGGACCGCTATGCGATGCCCACGGACGCCTGGTGGGGATCAACACGATGGTCGTGGATGGCTTGACGCTGGCGATTTCTGTGCGTGCGGTCGAGCGTTTTGTGGCACGACACCTCGACCGGGAAGAACAGGCCGCTGCTGTGTGATGCAAGCATGACCGGATGAACTGAACGGACGGACTGACTGACTTGTTCATGAACCCAACTCGAGTCCTCGTAATCGCTGCTTCCGCCATGGTCCGCGCCGGACTGGAAGCACTCGTTCGCGAGGACTCGCGCTTCCAACTCGTCTCTTACAGTTCGAACAGCACTCGGGTGCCCCACTCACGCGAGGCGACGAGTGGGAGCATCGCCGACGTCGTGCTCGCGGAATCCGATCTCGACTCCGTCGCACGCGTGATCACCACTGCTGCGGGAGCGCCCATCGTTCTTATCACCGATGAAGTCAGTCGTGCTGATCTTAGACGACTGCTGCACTCTGGCATTCGCGCCGTGCTTGGCCGCGAGGTAGCACAGCATGAAATCCTCGCTGCAGTCGAAGCGGTCTCAGCCGGGCTCACAGCACTTGCTCCCGAACAAATGGACCTGCTACTTCCCTCCACTGCCGACAACGATGAATCCGAACCGTGGCTGCATGAAGCGCTCACCGCGCGTGAATCGGAAGTGCTCACCATGCTCGCCGAAGGCACAAGTAACAAAGAAATCGCCGCTCGCCTCAACATCTCCGAGCACACTGCAAAATTCCATGTCAGCTCCATTCTGGCGAAGCTCGGCGCCACGACCCGCACCGAAGCAGTGTCCCGAGGCGTGCGCCAGGGACTGATTGTCATCTGATCTTCCTTCTTGAAAGACTCTCGTCTATTTGACATTCGTGCGCTACCATTTCTGCAACTCTGCTTGGGGTGAACCATGGGATATAGGAAGCTTTTGCCGCTGTTTTTGACGGTCGCGCTGGTCCTTGTTTGCTTCAGCCGTGCACAAGACGCCGACGCTGACGGTTGTAAAGACTCGACACTGATCACTCGCATGCCGGGCAGTACCATCCACAGCTGCGATAACAAGGAATATGACCAACTCACCGTCACCGTCGGGGTGAACAAAGAAGACGGCTCCAACATCGATAAAACGCTCGAAGGCGAACTACACACCTGGGACTATGGCACACGTGACGGCGTCAGCGAAATCCAGGTATTCCGCAATTTTGAAACGGCGCTGAAGCAGGGTGGGTTCCAGATTGTCTACGAGAATTCTCCAGGCAACATCGTCGCCCGCAAAGGAAATACCTGGTACAAGCTGGACAATTCCGGCAGCTACTATCTCCAGTACATCGTCACCGTGAAGGAAATGCAGCAGGAAGTAACCGCCGACGCCTCCTCGCTCAAAGACGCGCTCGACAGCACCGGCCACATTGCTGTCTACGGCATCCATTTCGACACCGGCAAAGCCACCATTCAGCCCGACTCCGAAGGCACCTTGAACGAGATCACGAAACTGTTGCAGGAGAATCCGGACCTGAAGCTGCGGGTTGAAGGCCACACGGATAACGTAGGCGCGGCGGCTGCCAACCAGACGCTCTCAGAAAAACGGGCGCAAGCCGTGGTCGCGTGGCTCGTTGCGCACGGCGTCAGCGCGTCGCGTCTCACCGCTACCGGATTCGGAGCAACCAAACCGGTCGCTGACAACAGTTCCGAAGATGGCCGTTCCAAGAACCGTCGCGTGGAATTGGTAAAAGCCTAAGATAGAAATGTGGAAGAGCGGGCCTTCAGGCCCGCGTCCTCGCCTACTCTAAACTGGGGCTTTAGCCTTGGGGTCCAACTCACAGATAGCTGAGCCACCACTTCCTATGCGTGCGTTTGTACTCCGCATACCAGCGGCATGGAAAGTACAGTGCGACGTTCAGCAAAATCCAGATCAGGTAAATGAATGGCAGATGATGTCCATATCCCGGCTCGGGAGGACTGACGAAATAGCTGCCGTCGAGAAGCCTCTTGGTAGGCTGATGAAACGCGAGCGCGACCGCGATTGCGATCAGATGCGCCGCGTAGATGTGGATCACGTAGTAGAAAAGTGGGACTCGCCCGAAAACAATCAACACGCGAGCGATGGCATTCCGTGCTGACTGAATCCCATCGAATGCCGCAAGCGCCAGAATGCCAGGCCCCAGCGTCATCAGAAGAAATTGTAATGACGGAGGATATTTTTCAACGTTGAGAAAAGCCACCAGGCTCATCGCTGCCGAATGCTGCGGGACATAAGGTCCTGCGCCGGGGAATGGCGTGTTGGTGGGATTCCCATAGATATTCGTCGCTCGAAGCACAACAAACAGCGCGATCGCGGCTAGCCCAATCGCGGCCATAAGCTTTCGGCGCTTCTCCGCTGGCAACTGCAATAGCGCCCCAAAGGCGAAGCCGGCGGCCATCACTCCGACCCACGGTACCAGAACATACAAGACGATCAGAATGCCGCGTTGCGGATCGATCGCAATAAATCCGGGCGAATGCAGGAACATCCACAAGGGGCCGAGTTTGCCGAAGGCATTTGGCTGGATGCGATCCAGCAGGTTGTGCAGGAAAATCATCACCACGCCGAAAGCCGCAACCCATCGCAGCGGCAGGCGTACGACCGCGGCCATCACCACCATGGATAGGCCGAGCGCCCAGATTACGCTGGCGACCGCGAACGGCCGAAATGCCCACGCGAAATCGATGATCGTGATCTCCAGGATCATCAGCCACAGTCCACGCGTCCACAAGAAACGGCTAAGCTTCGCCCCGTCGAGCCCGCGCTTTTGTGCGAGGTATGCCCCCGTTCCTGCGAGGAAGAAAAACAACGGCGCGCAAAAGTGTGTGATCCAGCGTGTAAAGAACAAGCCCGGCCAAGTCAGGCTCAGGTTTTCAGGCGGAAACGCGAGATACGTCAGGTACTCGCGAAGATGGTCGAGCGACATGATGACGATGATGATGCCGCGCAGCAGGTCGACCGACTCCAAGCGCGGCGCGCTGACCGAGCGCTGCGTGCCGGATCCTGTTGAAACTGGTGTGCTGAGCGTGGACATAGGCGTTTAGAACCTTGTCGCCAACGGTGTTTTCTGAATGGACGTCGCGGCTGCCCCGACGACACCCCACTTGGGCCGGGATTTTACACCAGTTCAGCTGGATTTCGTCACAAGACCAGAGGACCACTGCCCTGCTCGGTTCCTCGTTAACCCCAGCGATGTTCAGGGGCCTTCCTGCTCGTGATGGGCAACAACGAGATCCACTCCGGCGCAACTCACTGTACTCAGATTTTCATGTTAAACCGTGATGCATATCGTCGTGTTAACTATAGTTAACCATCCATGCTATACTGCGGTTCCATGTGGGGTAGTAGCTTCCCTCGCGCAAGTCTCCCAAAGTGAGGATCGGTCATGACGTCTACCGGCAAATTCTGCCTGATTCTTGTTTTTCGCTGCCTTCTGTTCGCGCTTGGGAGCGCTCCCTGGTCTACTGCTGTGCTGGCGCAGAGCCAACGGCTTTGCGGTGCCGTCCAAGACCCATCGGGTGCGATGATCGCCGGCGCCAGCCTGGACTTGAGCACCGCTGGTAGCCGCCTCGATACGATTACAGATTCCGGCGGGCAGTTTTGTTTCACCGCGCTGCTCCCGGGTGAATACGAACTCACCGTTCAGGGTAACGGCTTCCGCGACACTCGGCGCAGGGTACTTGTGCACCCCGGCGAGTCCTTGCGTTTAACCATTGCACTTGCGCTGGGTGCCGCGCCGCAACAGGTAACAGTCGTCGAAGGAACTGCCGATATCGGTTCGCTCAACGTTGCCCAGACTCAGATCGGCACGGGCCTCATCAATAATTTGCCAAGCGAAAGCGTGAACGCCAAACTCAGTTCGGTGCTGACCCTCGCCACGCCCGGTGTAGCGGCGGATTCGAATGGGGTCTTCCATCCACTGGGTGAACATGCCGAAACTTCGTTCAGCATCGACGGCCAGCCGATTTCCGATCAACAGAGCCGAATCTTCTCCAACCAGATTTCTGCGAATACACTGCAGGAGATGCGCACGCTGCAGGGTGCTCCTCCCGCCGAGTTTGGCGACAAGACGAGCTTGATCGTGGAAGCAACGACGCGTTCAGGTCTGAACGCCGGAAAGCTACGTGGCACGGTGTCTGCCGGCTACGGCTCATTTGATACGCCAACGACGAGTGTCACGCTATCGTCGGGCTCGGCGACGTTTGGCAATTTCCTGGCATTGGATGGACTGAATAGCCATCGGTTTCTGGACGCTCCAGAATTCCAGCCGCTACACGCAAACGGCAACGCCGAGAATCTCTTCGATCGCTTTGACTGGCAGCCGAGCGACGTGACGAGTCTTCACTCGAATCTTTCCGCCGGACGCTCATGGTTCCAGGTGCCCAACACCTTCGATCAACAGTCAGCAGGCCAGGATCAGCGTCAGCACATGACCAGCCTCAATTTAGCCTTGGCCTGGTCTCGCGTACTCAGCCCGTCGTTTTTGCTGACTGCGAATACCTGGGTGCGTCAGGACCGGGTGAACTACTATCCGTCGGCAAATTTGCTTTCCGATCAGCCCGCTACGCTCTCGCAATCCAGGCGTTTGACTAGCACGGGGTTTCGCACCGATCTCGCCTACTCTCACGGACGGCACACCGCGAAAGCAGGCGTGCAGATACAGGTGACGCCGCTATCGGAGGCATTCAGTACCGGTCTCACCGATCCAGGGTTCAATTCACCTTGCGTTGATGCAACGGGAACTCCTGTTGCGGATCCTGCACTCATCTCTCCTGGCAATTGTGCGACGGCCGGATTCGCGCAGAACGTTACGTTTCAGCCTGCCCTCCTGCAATACGACCTCACTCGTGGGGGATCGCTCTTCCAGTTTCGAGGAGCAACGACGATTTATGAGGAGAGCGGCTACGCCCAGGACAGCATCAAACTCGGCCAGTTCAGCTTGAATCTAGGCTTGCGATATGACAACTACGACGGTCTCAGTAGCGGCTTCGGAGTCCAACCGCGTGCTGGCCTCGCTTATCAGATTCGCTCTACCGGTACTGTTCTCCATGCGTCCTATGCCAGAGTATTTCTGACGCCGTACAACGAAAACCTGGTGCTTTCCAGTTCCACGGGAGCCGGAGGTCTCGCGAACGGTTCTCTAGGAGCAACCGGCGTACAACCGCTCACGCCCGCGCGGCGCAATCAGTTCAACACCGGCATCGAGCAACAGTTCGGTCGCAGGTTCGCAGTCCAGGCAGAATATTTCTGGAAGTTCACCGATGGAGCTTACGACTTCAACACGATCCTGAATACGCCGCTGAACTTTCCCATCCAGTTCCGTAAGTCGAAAATCGATGGTGCGCTGGTACGCGCGACTCTGAACAACGTGCACGGGTTCAGCGCCTTCGCCGTGCTGGGACATAGCCGCTCGCGGCTGTTCAGTCCGGAGATTGGAGGAATCAACTTTGGCGCAGAGTACGCGCCCGTCGCCCGCCCTGACCACGATCAGGGCTTCGAGCAGACCACCAATCTCCAATACCAATTTCAGCAGCGGGATCTGCGGGGACTCTGGTTAGGCATGACTTGGCGTTATGACAGCGGCCTAGTGGTCGTTAGTGTGCCGGATTATGCGACGGCACTCACTCTGACCGGAGACGAACAGCAACAGATTGGCTTGTACTGCGGCGCCGTTTTCGCAACCGTGAATCAACCGCTGCGAAGTTGTAACTCCACGGAATACGGGGCCACCCTCATTCACATCGTCGCTCCCGGCACATATAACCCTGACACCAATCCGTCGCGCATCAGGCCGCGAAATCTCTTCGATATCGCCATGGGATCGGACAATCTTTGGAAAAAAGATCAGTACTCTTGGGAGGAAAAGTTTCGTGGTGAACCTGATGGACAAAGTCGCTCTTTACAACTTCCTCTCCAGTTTTTCGGGGACTCACTTCGTCACACCGAGAACTGTCCAGGGGGAGATCACGATCCGATTCTAGTCGAATCGTTCATACAGAATCGATTTGCGGTCCCAGCCAATGCCCTTGAGCATGTCGCGGTTGGCTTGCACCATGTCGCGCAGGCCGCAGATGTAGGCATCCATGTCGGTGCGCGTGCCTACGATCTTGGCGACGTGCTCCTGGACGTAGCCGCGGCCGCCGGTCCATCCTTCATTGTCGCGGCTGAGCGTGGAGACATAGTGGAAGTTGGGGTGTTTGCGCTCCATCTCGAGAAACTGGTCGTTGTAGTAGAGGTCTTCCACGTAACGCGTACCGAAGACCAGCCAGAACTCGCGGCCTTCATGACGCGTCGGCTCGGCAAAGAGCCAGTCCAGCATGCCGCGCATGGGAGCGATACCCGTGCCCGTGGCGATGAATACCGAATCGCGCACCGGATTTCGCAGAACGAAATATCCGTGCGGGCCGTGGAACCCAACGGTTGCGCCCGGTTCCAGATCACAGAGGTAGTTGGAGAAGAATCCGTTGGGAACACGATTCAGGCAGATGTCGAAGGTGCGCTGATCGCGCGGCGCCGAAGCGATGGAATAGGCACGCGTGATCTCGCGGCCGTCATTCTGTGCCTTCATGGAGACAAATTGTCCGGCAATGAAATCGAACGGGGCCGGCTCTACTTCAAATAGAAGATGCTTGGTCTGAGATGAGAGCGACACCGACTCCAGCAGCCGTGCCGTCAGCAATGGATGTTGGGACATTCCCTAGTTTGCGGATCCTTTCGAGTCCTACCCCTATCCGGATACTACCATTATAGAAAATGTCGCCACCGGCACCCACCATGACCTGGAGCGGACGCACCCAGCGCTTTTCTTCCGGGCGATTCCTGATCAGTGAGGCAGAGAGGGCACTTCCATCCCTCGCTTAACATGCCTTGACACGTATATACTTTTTGGCGTATATAAAAAGAATGGAATCTGCGTTCGAAATTATTGCGGAGCCCAACCGCCGCGCGATACTAAGCCTCCTGGTCTCGTCAGAGCAGTCGGTCGGAGAGATTGAGCGTCAACTTCGTATGCCGCAGCCCACCGTCTCAAAGCACCTGCGCGTGCTGCGCGATGCCGGCTTCGTGGAGTCCACAGTGGACGCACAGCGCCGCCTCTACCGGCTCAAACCTGAACCGTTTCAGGAGATGGATACATGGCTGGCTCCGTTCCGCCGGTTCTGGTCCGCTCACCTGGATGCTCTCGAACGCCACCTCGACCGCATGGATCAGTCAACACCAACGAAAAGCAAAACAACGAAGGCGACGCGGCCCAAATCGCGAACGTGACAAAGGAGAAACAAAATGAAAATCAAAGTGACCACCTTATACGTGGACGACCAGGAGAAGGCCCTGCGCTTCTATACTGAAGTGCTGGGCTTCGTGAAGAAGACTGACTTCAGCCAGGGACCGTATCGCTGGCTCACGGTGGCCTCACCCGAGGACCCGGACGGCACCGAGTTGCAGCTGGCGCTGAACAGTAACCCGGCCGCCAAAGCGTATCAGCAGGCGATGTTTCAACAGGGACAGCCCGCGGCCATGTTCTTCACCGACGACGTGCAGGCCGACTATGAGCGTATGAAAGCGCACGGCGCCGACTTCACCATGCCACCAACCGACGTTACGGGCTCCAAGATCGCCATGCTGAAGGACACCTGCGGTAATCTCATT
Source organism: Terriglobia bacterium (assembly GCA_963826275.1). Classification (GTDB taxonomy): domain Bacteria; phylum Acidobacteriota; class Terriglobia; order Terriglobales; family Acidobacteriaceae; genus JAJPJE01. Next base: position 32,367 of record CAWGWI010000003.1, read on the forward strand.
CAGGTTACGCAACTGATGCGCTGGTAGGGGAGAAGTTCGATGATCGATCGCGAGCAGTACGCGCCGGGTCCGGCCAGCGGGGCGCAGGTACGAAAGGACGGAGATAGGTGGACGCTTATCCTCGTCAGAGAACTGCGTCACTCGCCGGAAAAAGTCTGGCAGGCGATTACCGATCCGGCGCATCTGCGCGAGTGGGCCCCATTCGATGCCGATCGAAGCCTGGATACAGTGGGAACTACGGTGAAGCTCACCACGGTCGGAGCTCCCGTGCCGCGCGTTACCGAAACAACCGTGACGCGAGCCGATGCTCCCAAGCTGCTTGAATACAACTGGGGAGACTTCAATATGAGGTGGGAACTCGAACCGTTTGCCGGCGGCACGCGCCTGACATTGTGGACCAACATCGATCACCGCTTCATCGCCTGGGGCGCAGCAGGCTGGCACATTTGTTTCGATGTTCTGGATCACCTGCTCAGCGGGACTCCGCTCGGCCGCATCGTTGCGGGGACGCGATGAAGTTCGAGCCTGGCAGCGGCTGAAGACCGAGTACGCCAGGCAGTTCGGGATTGAGACTCCGGGCTGGTCGTCCAAGGAGGCTCTGTAGGTATGAAAACTATGGCAAACGTAACGCTTTCGAAAAAACAGCGCGAAGAACTGCTAGGAACATTGCAAGCCCGCTTCGAGAAGAACATGAATCGCCATAAGGGTCTTGCATGGGCTGACGTGCAAACAAAGCTGGAAGCGAATGCTGCAAAACTCTCGTCGCTCAGCGAAATGGAAAGAACTGGCGGCGAACCGGATGTGGTTGGTCACGATAAGAAGTCGGGTGAATACATTTTTTATGATTGCTCGGCGGAAAGCCCGAAAGACCGCAGAAGCGCTTGTTACGACCGTGAAGCGCTCGATTCAAGAAAAGAAAATAAACCGAAAAACAACGCCATCGATATGGCCGCGGCGATGGGCGTTGAGCTCTTGACGGAAGAACAGTATCGAGAGCTACAGAAGCTCGGAGAGTTCGATACGAAAACGTCGAGCTGGGTGAAAACACCGGCTGCGATCCGCAAACTCGGCGGCGCCCTGTTTTGTGATCGCCGTTACGACACTGTTTTCGTGTATCACAACGGCGCGGAATCCTACTACGCCGCCCGCGGGTTCCGTGGCTGGCTAAGGGTCTAGATTTCGACTTTTAATTTACGTCGGTCGCATGTCTGTCTGGACCACGGTTCCTCCTTGGCATCAGCTCATGGGGTCCCCGGGATTCGCCCTTCTATTCGGCTAACTCGCTTTGGGGTTAATGCTGGCGGAGTACGCTAACTCGACAAAGCCGTTCTTGTACGCAACTACGTTCTTCAAATCCCACCTCTCCTCCGGCAGCGAACCACCGAAGAGGCGCAGGCCGTCACCCAACAGGACAGGAGCTACGGTCAACCTGATTTCGTCCACCAATCCGAGGTCGAGAAAATGCTGGGACAACATGGCCCCGCCCACGAGCCAGATGTTGCGATATCGCGGCGCGAGTTTCTCGTGAAGTAGTGTCTTGAGATCGCCTGAGTAGAACTCGACGCTCTTCCTCGCCGACGGCAATTTCCTTCCCGTCACCACCACGACAGGAGTATCGCCATACACCCAGCCCAGTTCGAGCGCGTGTTCATAGGTGCGCGAACCGAGCACATAACAGTCGATGGATTTGACGAAGGCCGCGATCTCTTCCTCGGAAATGGATACTCCGGCAGCGTCGACGCTTCCATCGCCATCCAGCCAGGAGACGCTGTTGTCCTTCGTCGCAATGAACCCATCAAGACTTGAGACCATGTGCAAGGTCACTCTTGATCCGGTTGCACTTCTTCCTTCTGCGCTAGACATGATTTCTCCTTGGCGGGTGGCTGACGTCGATCGGCACGTGGGGCTGACAGGAATCACGCCTCTTCGTCCCGAGGAAAGATCGTACAAGGAATCTGCCAGAGTCTGAAGGACTCAGAAGGTGACAAGATTCGAAGATGGGGCCCCGGCCCCCATGTCCGACTGATCTGTGTCACTTGTTTCTGTTCGAAGGAGCGGAGATCCCCGGGGAATCATCCAGTGAATTGCTGGGAGTGGGACCGAGGCCGGGGAGAGGATCGGGAGCGACGATCTGACGGTTCTTGACGAGTGGCCTGGGGGAGAGAGGATTTTCTCTGAAATGGTCCATGAGCATGTCGCCAGTGAGGTCGGTCACGATGGTGTGCTGAGAAGGCTTGAAGTTGGCTTGCTTCAGGTTCTGAGAGGCGACTTGTAGTCCGTAGAGCATGAACTTGGCACGGATGGGATCGACGGTTCCGTAGGCAAGACCCTGCAGGACTCTGGTGATGGCGACCTGAATGGTTTCTGCGTCTTCGAGGACAGGAAGCTTGAAGCTGGTATGGCCGACGACGGCCGCCGGCTCCAGAGAGTTGCGGTGAAAGTAGCAGTAATAGAAGTTGCGCAGGGCGGGGGATCCGCAGCGTGCGCCGTTGGTCTTAACGAATTCACATTGTTTAAAGGGCATAGATCGCCTCCCGAGGCCCCCCCGGGGGGCAACCCCTCGTGTAACTGGTGTCGATTCAGCAACTTAGGTTTCCCGTTCCGGCAAAATCCTGAAAAGACAGGGTGGAAATTGCAAAATCGTGCAAACAAAGAAGTTGTTGGTAATTAGCTGTTAGAAAGAACCAAACGCCGACTCAAGAAGTTGTCGATTGTTAGTTGTCAGAGAAACCGCGTCCCGGACCGTTGGAAACGTGGATGCAATGAATTACTGATGCTCTATTTCAGAGTAGCAAATTCGGGGGCACCTACCAGACACTTTGGCGAACTTTATATTTGCCGTGATTTCATCGGGATGCGAGGAAAATGGCGTGTCAGGGGGCTTGACAAAAGATTTTGTGCTGTTGCGGGAAGATCGCCGGCGGGGGTGGCGTGTCATGGAAAATGCCTGGAACGATATCCGTGTCCCGTCCCCCAGGTTAACCAAAGGAAGGCGAACCTGGGGCACCCGGCATGTCACATACACTGGGCAGGATACCCTTCTTGACAATGCCTTCGCCCTTATCGATGGGCCACCCGCATACTTGAACACCTACCCCACGTCAGTTTGTCTTGCCCCGAGGTAAGTAGCGGTACTACATTTGGCCTTATCCCAAGACTGTAACTTGAGGTCTTTGCATGAGCAGGGCAGACTTGTTGTCCGCTGCCGCGACATTACTAGTCGGTGGCATGGCATATTTCATCAGTGGAAAGACAGCCGCATTAATAGCAATTGGCGTTGGCGTTGTTATCGTCTTGACCATTCATCTCATTGGCAAGTCCACACAAGAACTAAGCCCGGTACAGCAGCCGCTTGCACAGGCGTCTATTACTCACGTTGCCAAGGCCACCAATAGCGGAAACATCTCGAATACCAGCACCTTTAATCCGGTAAATACCTTCAATCCGGTAATAGTCCTTCCGAATAACCCGGCTCCCGTAAAAGAAGAAGTCCGTCCCGAAACTCCAAGGCGAACACCCGACAAGCCGAAAAGAATCCACAACATCAAGTGTGTGTCAGCACAAGTGATGTGGATATCCATGCAGATGGATCGAAGCGTACCTCTGCACTTTTTTGAAACTCGTAAGGATGGTTACGACGCGGGTATTGCAGCCGTAGCCACCTTTAGAAACAGCGCCATGCCGGAAGGTGTGAAGCCTTCGGAGATTAGCAACATACGTGCTCACATTGTCTATTTAGATCGCAACGGCGCAGAAATTGGGTATGGGAATGCTTCCGCAGCGTGGTTAGACGACTTTTGGAACGATGTGAACTTTCCCATTGGTGATCCAAAAACGGCAGTGATCGCAATGTTTGCCGATGGTTTTATGGGAACTGTACAGAATAAGCGTTCCAACCTTAATACAAATCCCTACGGCAACAGCCGCGCCGATGACTACGTAACGACGAAAATTGCAGCGACGTACGCAGTAGCCGAAGTGCAACTGCTGACGTATACCGGCGAAATGTTGTTCTCGCAAAAATTTGAATTAGATTGCACACAGCCGTCAATCAAGCAGTTAGACGTCGCTGATCCTAAGTCTCTTAAATGCAGGACCATAAAGTTAAGAGATGAACTAAAGCAATTCCAGAATGAACTAGGGCCAAAGCCAACGATTGAACGCAATGACAGCATGACCTCAAAGGAGTATGTCCATGCTGGTTTGAATGTCGTTATGCCGTGGGTAGATAAGATGAGCTACGGATATGAGCGAAGATTTACTCAGGATGTAAGAAATCTATATCTCGAATTTGGTGAAAGAGGTTTGCTTCCGGGATTTGGATTGGATTTACCCGAAAGAGTAACTACTGAAGATGAACTACAAAAGATTATTGATGGACTGGACAGGTTCGCTTCAAAGTTGGCTGACTAATGTGCGACAGGGGATGCGACAGTTGGAGCGTCGTGGGTTGTAGAAGGTTGGATGGCACGCCTCATTACCTCTTACAGGAAATCTGGGGGGGGGTGCCCCATCTCGCCTGCTGTTGGCGAGGTGGGAGCAACTGACGTTGAACGTGAGACGCTGACTCAGATCACCGTCGCTATTGATCGTCCCCGGATAAGATTCCTTGCGTGCCGACTGGTCTGAAGCGGTTTCAGCAAACGCGTCAGCTTCACTTCCTCACTTTCAGCTGTTATCAGCGCCGCCCGCTGTTAGGTACGGCGCAAGCGCGAGACGTCTTCGAAAACGTGCTGGAACGATTTCGACAACGATATCGTTTCTATGTTGCCGGTTATGTGGTGATGCCGGAGCATGTGCATCTGCTGATCACGGAACCCGAACTTGGAACGCTGGCGGCTGCGCTGATGCTGATTAAGCGAACCGTTGCTCACCAATTGTTAACCAGCGAAGCAGAGCACTTCTGGCAGCGGCGCTATTACGATTTCAACGTGTGGAGCGAACGCAAGCGGATAGAGAAGCTGCGCTATATACATCGGAATCCGGTGTTGCGTGGGTTAGTCACGAGTCCGGATGAATGGCAGTGGAGCAGTTTTCGCTGTTACGCGCTGGGGGTTACTGGAGTCGTGGAGATCGAGAGCGAATACACGGCAAGGCGGCGAGAGTGGGCGGGGCCGCAGGAGAATCTTGGGAGTTAGGTCCCACCTCGCCAAAAGAAGGCGAGATGGGGCACCCTCGAGATTATCGTAGTGCGAACAAGGTAGGTCACCCGCCTGGGAGTTAGATCCCACCTCGCCAAAAGCGGGCGAGATGGGGCACCCTCGAGATTATCGTAGTGCGAACAAGGTAGGCCTCCCGCCAGTTAGATCCCACCTCGCCAAAAGAAGGCGAGATGGGGCACCCTCGGGATTATCGTAGTGCGAACAAGGTGGACCACCCGCCAGTTAGGTCCCACCTCGCCAAAAGCGGGCGAGATAGGGCACCCTCGGGATTATCGTAGTGCGACCAAGATGGGCCACCCGCTAGTTAGACCCGCCTCGCCAAAAGAAGGCGAGATGGGGCACCCTCGTTTTCCCACCCACGACCCAACGACAGGGTCGAGGGTGGGGCACCCATTTTTATTCCACCGTCACCGATTTGGCCAGATTGCGCGGTTGGTCGACGTCGCATCCGCGGCGGACCGCGATATGGTACGCGAGCAACTGCAGAGGAACGATCTCCAGAATTGGTGAGAGCAGTTCCGGCGCTGCCGGCACGAAGAGGGTGTGATCGGCCGATTCGTGAATCTCGTCGTCCCCTTCGGTGGCGATCGCGATCACGCGGCCGGAGCGCGCTTTCACTTCCTTCAAATTCGAAAGCGTCTTTTCGTAGCGGGTCATGGAACCGGCATCGTTGACGTCGCGAGTGGCAATGATCACCACAGGAAGATCTTCGTCGATCAGCGCATTCGGACCATGCTTCATCTCGCCGGCCGGATAGCCTTCGGCATGAATGTAAGACACTTCCTTCAGCTTGAGCGCGCCTTCCAGCGCGATGGGATAGTGAATGCCGCGGCCCAGAAAGAGGAAGTCGGTGACGCGCTGGTATTCCTTGGCGAGGTCTTCGGTTTCTTCCTCGCGCGCCAGCAGCGATTCGAGTTTCGCGGGCATGCGGCTGAGTTCGGTGATGTAGCTCTTGGCCTGCTCAGGGGTGATGGCGCCACGAATCTCAGCGAGAAATAGCGAGAAGACGAACATCGCCGTGAGCTGCGCCGTGAATGCCTTGGTGGAAGCCACGCCGATTTCCGGACCAGCGTGCGTGTACACGGTGCCATTCGATTCGCGCGTGACCATTGATCCGACGACGTTGCAGATACCAACGGTCTTCGAGCCCTTCGCTTTGGCCTCGCGCAGAGCAGCAATGGTGTCGGCGGTTTCGCCAGACTGCGTGATCAACATGGTGAGAGCGTCGGAGCTCACCAGCGGATCGCGATAACGGAACTCGCTGGCGTAGTCGACTTCCACGGGAATGCGCGCGAGGCGTTCGAGCATGAACTTGCCAGCCAGTCCCGCATGCCAGCTGGTGCCGCAGGCGGCGATGTTCACCTTCTTCAGCGCCTTGAACTCGGCCTCGGAGATGTCCATGTCATCGAGAAAGATCTTGCCGGAATCGAGCGAGACACGGCCGATGGTGGTGTCGCGAACGGCGCGCGGCTGCTCGAAGATTTCCTTGAGCATGAAGTGCTTGAAACCGCCCTTTTCCGCCATGATCGGGTCCCAGGTAATGTGCTGCACCTGGCGCTGAACGGGACTGCCTTCGAAGTCGGTGAGTTTGACGCCTTCGGGCGTGATGACGGCGAGATCGCCATCGCCAAGGAAAAAGAGGTCGCGCGTGTGATAGAGGATCGCGGGAATGTCGGAGGCGACGAAGAATTCATCTTTGCCGAGGCCGATGACGGCGGGCGGTCCGTTGCGCGCGGCGACGATCTTGTTAGGCTCTTCGGCGGAGATGGCCGCAATCGCGAACACGCCATTGATCAGCTTCACGCTTTTGCGTACGGCTTCTTCCAGCGAAACCGGATGACCATTGTCTTTGCCGGCGGCCATAAACTTCTCGATCAGGTGAGCAATGATCTCGGTGTCGGTTTCGGTGACAAACTTGTGGCCTTCTTCGCGCAGCTGCTTTTTCAGGGCGAGATAGTTCTCGATGATGCCGTTGTGGACGACTACGATTTTGCCGGTGCAATCGCGATGGGGATGCGCGTTCTCTTCAGTGGGACGTCCATGGGTGGCCCAGCGCGTGTGGCCGATGCCGTAGGTGCCGTCGAGCGGCTTCAGGCGAATGACCTCTTCCAGGTTGCGCAGTTTGCCTTCCGCACGCCGAACCTGCAAGCCTTCGCCATTCCCAGCTACAGCAATTCCCGCGGAATCGTATCCGCGATATTCCAGGCGCCGCAGGCCGTCAATAATGACCGGCACAACTTGTTTCTTGCCTACGTATCCAACGATTCCGCACATCTGATTGTTTCCTCCGCCGCACTGCGGCAAACGTTCCAGGCTCTTTGAACAGAAACACGAACTTGCGCGCTCTTACTCAGGGGAGGAGCTAACTGATGCCACTATGAATGCAGTATGTAATGATTCCCGCCGGCCAACTCGCGATGCAGCCAACGACCGCCTGTCTACTCGAAGGAGTAGTGAAACTCCTCGATCACCGGATTGGTCAGAACCTCGCGGGCAATGCGCTCCACTTGCGCTTTGGCCTCTGATTGTTCCAGCCCGTTCTCCAACTGAATCTCGAAATACTTTCCCTGGCGAACGTCAGAAACGGTTTTGTACCCCATTTTTTTCAGCGCGCCCTGGATCGTTTTACCCTGCGGATCGAGCACGCTCTTCTTGAGCGACACATACACGTAAGCCTTCATTTTAAGAAGATTATACCTGCGCACGTGAGGGAAACGAGCAGAAACAGGCTTACGCGCGTAACTCTGCCCAGTAACGGAAGCGATTTTTTCGATGTGCCGAATAAAGGCAGGTTATGCGCGTTGAAGGGAAAGCGAATTCCCGGCTCTGGCCGGGATCCGCGAGAACTTTAGCCTGAAATTCCTTACAGCTTGAACAGCTCTCTTAGGCGCTTGGTCTGGGCGCGGCTCACCGGGATTTCGGTCTGCTTCTTGTCGTCCATGCGGAGCATGTACGAGCTCTTGAACCACGGCACGACTTCGCGGATGCGATTGATGTTCACCAGGTAGGAACGGTGCGCTCGCCAGAAGAGTTTATTGTCGAGCTGCGCCAAGAGTTCTTCCAAAGTACGGCAGTTGGACTGGCCTTCGATCTGTGACGTGGTAACGGTAATCACGCCGTCTTCAATCGACGCGTGGCAGATCTCTTTCTGATCGACCAGAAAAAGTCGGCCGACGGACTTGATCAGGATCTTCTGCGGCTGGCTCTGCTGCTGCTCTTTTTCCTCCAGCATGCGCACGAGGACATCGAGTCTGTCGCCCGAACCGGTGGTGGATGCGAGCTTCTTGCGCGCTCGCTGGATCGATTCGGCCACTCGCTTCTTATCGAAAGGCTTTAACAGGTAATCGACGGCGTTCACTTCGAACGCTTTCACCGCGTACTGGTCAAAGGCGGTAGCGAATACCACTTGAGGCATTCGCACTTTTTTGTCGAGCAGCTTCTTGATGACACCGAAGCCGTCAAGTCCGGGCATCTGGACATCGAGGAAGACGAGGTCAGGATTGTGTTCCTTAATGAGGTTAATGGCTTCTACCCCATTGCGTCCCTGGGCCACCACGTCGACTTCGCCCACTGATTTCAGCAGGAAAGCCAGTTCGTCGCGGGCTAACTGCTCATCATCCACAATCACTGCCGATAAGGACATCGCCACCCCACAGGGAGATTCGGGACGGCCTGCACGAGGCACATTCCTTGGGAAGTATACCGACCGCGATTTTGGGTGGTCAAACCGCAAAAGAAAGCCCCACCGTAGCGTCGGTGGGGCAAAGGACATTCTGAAGCTAACTGGTCAGCCCTTCTTCATCATCCAGGTCCAGACAGGGACACCATCCTTGTCGCGGATCACGAGCGTATTGTCGCCTTTTACGATTTCGCGAGCGAGAATAACGTCGGTGTCATCCATCTTTGCCTTGGCGCCGGTAATCTCCAGCTTGTCACCCTTGGCAAAATCGGCGTCCATGGATTTGAGGAACTCAGCTGGACAGAGGCAAACCTCATAAAGCTTATCGCCGTCTTTTACGATGAGGTGAAGATTATCGCCTGACTCGGTGTGATGGGTCTTCAGTTCCTGGACTTCGCCCTTGATCTTAACCTCGGTGGCGGGATCGTATTTGGGATAGCCTTTCTGAGCCAATGCTACGGTGGAGATCAGCAGCAAAATCATTAGGCCGCCGAGCACGCGGAACGGATATTTGGTAAGCATAGCTGCTCCCCTCAGGCGCGGAAAAACCGCGCTCATCCTGGCGCGCTTCAAGATGCCCTGCCAAGCGTCGCCAGGCGAAACTCTTCTTCGCTAACGGTAGCCCGGTGCCGTCATGGAAGAAGTGAAGGTCGTCACACAGGCCTGTGACGTCAGACAGAAAAAAGCCGTATGGGGGCTGGATTCCCGCAGTTGAACGCCAAGTTCGGTAACGCCTCGCGAATTGATGCGCCGCCCGACCGCAGTCGGGCTACAATGCTGTTTAGCATGTCAGGCCAAGACGCCTACCTGCGGGGCCACGCGCGCTCTTGTCCACCAGAAACCGCCAACCTGCTGCCAACGCGAGGTCAACATGCTATCCCAGTGCGCGAATTCCGGCTGCACCAATCGTTTCCGCTTCCTCCACGATGGAAGAGTGTTCGTGGTCGATTGCAGTACACAACCTGCTTTCAATACAACTGATGAGGCATGGGAACCTCCGCAACGGCGAGTTGAAACCTTCTGGTTGTGCGCCGAATGCGCCCGGAGTCTGACCGTGCGCTTCGATGGGACGCGCGTGGTGACGGTACCACGACCCGCTTCTGCCGGCGATTCCGCCAATTCGTCACAGACTGCGGCATGAAAAAGTGGCCCAATGGATGGGCGAGACGATCTCGGAAAGATATTGAAATTGAAATTCAATATTTATAATCATTCTTCGGACCGTTCCATGAAGCGCCCTTTCGAATCGCTGACCGCGCAGGAAGCCCTCCACGTTGCAATCTTCATCGAGGAACGGAACGCCCAGATTTACCAGCAATTCTCCGAATTGTTTGCCGAGTTCCGCGACCCCGATTCCCTGCAGATCGCTCAGGTATTCTGGGACATGTCGGAAGAAGAGCGCCGGCACGGAACCATGTTGCAGGAGCGCTATTTCGATCGTTACGGAACCCAGAGCTGTGCCGTAACGGAAGAGGACATACGGGAGATGATCGAAGTACCCAAGATCGAAAACGGAGAGCTCTTCGCGATTACCCGCGCACGCATCTCGCCACGCCCGACCGACAAGGCGCTCCAGATCGCGCTGGACGCAGAAATGGCTGCGCAGCGTTTTTACAAACGAGTGAAAGAGCAGACCGGCGACCCAGAATTGAAGAAACTTTACTCCGAACTTGCCGATTTTGAAGACAATCACACCGAGTTCCTGCAGAAGAAACTGGCAGAGTTGCCGACGCCACCTTCCACGAACGAACAGGCATAAGCAGCAATGTAGGAGCTAGCCAGCCGTCGTTCTTCCTCCCAGCAGCGTTAGCACTTCTCCGGTGATGTAGCTGGAATCCCCTTCCGAGGCAAAGAACACGTAGGCGGGCGCCACCTCTTCGGGTTGTCCTGCGCGTTTCATGGGGGTGCCGGCTCCGTGTTGGGCAGTTTTTTCAGGTTCGAAGTCGGAGGCGACCAAAGGCGTCCAGATGGGACCGGGAGCCACGCAGTTGACGCGAATCTGTCGCGACACCAGATTTTGCGCCAGCGACTTTGTAAATGCGTGGATTGCGCCTTTAGTGGCGGAATAGTCGAGTAGATCTTTCTTGCCTTCAGGCCCGGTAATCGATCCAGTGTTGACAATCGCGCTGCCCGGCTTCAGGTGTGGAATGGCGGCCTTCGCCATGTGGAAGTACCCATAAATATTGGTGCGGAAGGTGTGATCCCACTGTGCTTCGCTGATCTCCTCAATGTCTTCCTGGCTGTTCTGAAACGCAGCGTTATTGACGAGCACATCGAGTCGGCCATATTCGTCGAGAGTTTCCTGCACAGCGTCACGGCAGAAGTCCGGGTCGGTGACATCGCCAGGAATAAGCAGACATCGTCGCCCATGTTCCCGGACGGCTTCGCGAGTCTGTTCGGCGTCGTTCTGCTCTTCAGGCAGATAGATGATCGCGACGTCCGCTTTTTCGCGCGCGTAGAGAACTGCAACGGCGCGGCCGATACCGGAGTCGCCGCCGGTGATCAGCGCTACTTTCCCCTCAAGTTTACCGGCTGGCCGGTAGCGATCGCCCTCGAAGCGAGGTTGCGGCTTCATTTCGCCCTGTAAGCCCGGCTTCTGCAACTTGGCTTTCATGTAAGGTGGACGCGGCTCGCTCATGGGAGACGTGGCTCGTGCGCGTGACGGGAACTCGTGGATCTCTGCCCGCCGCTTCGGCCCATTGCTGCCGCCCGAGCTACTTCCGGAAGCCGGCTTCGATGAATTTTTACGTGGCATGAACCGATCCTGAAAGGGAATTGAATCTGCAGACTCGGATGCCGACCGGGCTTTCGGTGCGGCCCAAAGGGGCCAATTCCGCGAATCGGGATCTACTCCGACTGGCCGTCGCAACGCGAGTTCCCAGTGCAACCTGTCGTCTCGGCTGGCATGTCCAACCCAGATGGTGTGGAGGAGTCGATGCATCGAAGGAAACATGCAAGGAGATTCGGCCTGGGAGTAGCAGTCGGAATTGGCGTGGGCGCGGCGGTTTGGCTGGTTCCCGAACTGATTGGACGAGCGCGCAACGGCCATATCGTTCGCCTGCAGAAAAGTATTCAGATCGGAGCGCCGGTAGAAGATGTTTTCGAACGCTGGACGAATCTGCAGAACCTGCCGCGTGTCTCAGAAGACATACACGACGTTCGAACCCTAGGCCAGTTGAGTCATTGGAGAGTTGGCCTTGGAGGAGCCAATCTGGAATGGGATGCCCAGATCGAACAATTGATTCCCAACCAGTCGATTGGCTGGAAATCGATCACCGGCCCCAAGCACACGGGCAGAATTGCATTTTCCCCGATCGGCAACGACACGCTCGTGCAAATAACCATGAACTATGCCCCGCCATTGCGGATCCTGAGGCCATTCGTTGCGCCGATGACGGGACGCATCGAGGCCGTGATTGAACGCGTGTTACGCGACTTCAAGGCGTCGATGGAAGGGCGCGGACCTGGCCGGCAGCGAAGGCCATCGCAAGGTGTGGCCCCGGGGGCTTCGACGTCGCAAAGCAACATTGCACGCGCCACCGGCACCAGCAATCTCACGCCGGAGACGGACGAACGCTTTGGGAACCGCGCAAATCCCGTGGAATACACACGGCCCCCGGACGCAAAATACTGAGCTTGCAGTCAGGGCTCGCCGATCGAGCTTCAGGGCGCTGTCATATCATGGGGAAAGGACTTGAACGTGACCTCGGTGGATTTCGCCGAGGTTTTCTTGTCCTTGTCTTCGTTGTACTCGATCAGGGTGCCATGAATACTTGCATAGCCTTCCGCGCCCGGTTGTTTCGTCTTGTCAGTCGAGACTCTTCCCTTGAACTCGAACCACACACCGTGCACCGACTTTGTCGTAAAACTGAGTTTGTCGCCGGAGTATTCACCCTTCGAGAATGTGAGATCGAGAAACGCTCCACGATCGCTATCGAGATCGCCGTACCGTGAGATGAAACCGGTGAGGCGGTTCCCTTCTTCGAAGTCAATCTGAACGAACTCACCTTCCTTGAGAAAGCTGTACATCCCCGACAGGGGCTCAGGATGATACGCGGAATCGCCACCTGGTTTGGAGGGTTCCTGGGCGAACAGCATCGGGACAACCAGAAAGAGCGAGAGAACAGGAACTAGCCGGCGCATATGAGCTCACATTAAAGCACAGTCCAGCCGGAAGGTTATGGGCCGGAACTCGACGAGTCCGTGTTTGCTGGGAATTTGAAAACGTGGCCTCCGGACTTTAATTCGGGCACACTACCATCATTCACGATGACTTGTTGCGGTTTACCCTGAACCGCGACGCGAGTGGTTTCCTTCTGTTTGGGTCCAATCTGCAGTCGCGCGGAACTTTCGCCGTTCTCGCCGCGGACAATCACTGGCACTTCCGTAGTCGCCGTGCCCTGATTTTCGACGGTGACAGCGACGACGAACGATCCGTTCAACGTTTCGCGCGGAGTTGCCGCCACGATTCGGAGATCGGGAAGTCCGCGGTCGCGATACACCCAATCGTCGAAGAACCACTCAATATTCCGCTTCGTTTGCGCCTGCAACAGGCCCTGCATGTATGACTGCTCTTTATCCTGCCCGGGGCGGTAGTTCTGTATTGCGGCTTGAAGAGCGTGATCGCCCAGCATGTCGCGCAACATCCACCAGACGTACATTCCCTTGTTCCGATAGATGTTGTCGTCCACCGTATTCGCGAGAGCGTTGCTTGCCGAGTTTGCGTTCGATGTTTCGGTGGCGTTCAACGTCAAGGCAGGTAGCCGCGTCTGCAGATACGCGATGGCAGCCTTTCGGCCGTCCTGGCGTTCGCGCTGGAGTGCCTGGGCAAAGTGCGCCAGGCCTTCATCGATCCAGGGCCGCCGCGAGTGGAACGCCGCATGCACCCAGGAATGTGCCATGGTCAACTCGGTCACCCGTGGGTCCATCTTGAAGGGCGTGATCAGCGTAGTACCGCTCTCAAATGGATCTCCATTGGGAACCGGCAGATCGATCACCTGGAGCGTAGAGTGCGGCTCGCCGAACCATTCGGTAATCAGCGGACGAACCTTCTCCGCCGCCAAGGCGAAGTCCTCGGCATCGCTCTTGGTTTCGCCCAGATAATAAAGATTCATCTGCGGACGCTGCAGAACCTGAAACTGACCGAGAGCAAGCATCGGTACGGTATTGCCGACCGGCGAGAAGCGGAAGGTCGAACAACCGGTATTCGCGCCTTCGTGCTGGGTATCGCCGCCAATACTTTCGAACTCGCCATTGCTGAGCACAGTGAGGCGATGGTCTTCCGGAGCAATCCAGCAAGCTTTGAGCTGCATTTCCGTTTGTTGCTGGCGTGCCTGCCAGCGGCCCACGGCGGAGGAAAGCTCACCGGCCAACAAATCCACTGCGGGCATCGACACGGGATACCAGAGCACATGCCCGACACCTCGCAGAGCGGTAAACGGCTCTCCAATCTGATCCCATTCACTCGCATCAGCGGCAGACTGCGGCGCTTCCAGTCGCTTCAGCCGTTCGGTGCTTACTTCAATGCTGCCGCTGTAACCAACTTCAAGCTCAATGCTGTGCTGCGGGGCGACTGGGCTCGGGAGCTTAATGTCCGCTTCATTCGCAGCCCCGGTGTGATCAAGGTCGGTGGTATAGGACTGGGCAATGTACTCCAGCTGCTGGCCGTCGAGTTCGATCATCCGCCAGTCAAGAGAAGATGAGATCTGAAGAGCGAGATTCTTCTGCGGTTCCGTGGAATCGTTGCGCAGGGTGATTTTGCCGCGAGCGGCGAGCTGATGGCTCTCAGGATCGAGCCGCACTTCGAGATCGTACTTCGTGAAAGTGAAGGCGTCGCGATCGAGCGCGAACCCGGCTGTTGCACCACAGAGGACACAGAGGACACAGAGGACACAGAGGAATCGAAAAATACGGAGCGAGAAGGTTGAGAACAACTTAGATAAATCCATGAATGAAAAAAACGGGGTGAGGCTAGTCTTTCCTTTTATCAGGCCTTTTATCGGCTTTTTTGTTGGGCTGAGCTCGCCGCTGGCGCGCAACTTCGTACATCACCACGGCGGCAGCGACGGATACATTCAGCGAAGGCACCTGTCCGAGCATCGGAATGGAGACCAGGAAGTCGCACTTTTTGCGAACCTGCTCGTGCAGACCCTTTGCCTTCGGCACCCAGTACGAGCGCACAAGACATCCGGTAATCGACTTTGTCGTAAGCTTGCGAGCCGCGCTCGTCGAGACCGACGGTCCAGATATTCTTCTCTTTCAATTCTTCCAGGGTGCGTCCGACGTTGGTCACACGCGCAATCGGCAGATGCTCGCTTGCCCCAGCCGAAGCTTTTGTAACTGTGCCCGTGACTCCCACAGCACGCCGTTCAGGAATGATGACGCCATCGGCCCCGGCGCCATCGGCTGTGCGTATGATTGCGCCCAGATTGTGCGGATCTTCCACCCCATCGAGCAGGAGAACGAACGTCCATTCGCCGCGCTGATTGGCGAGGACTTCGTCCACGTCCGCATATTGCTTAGCGGATGCAACGGCGACCACGCCCTGATGCGCCGAACCCGGCGCGAGCCGATTCAGTTGCTCGCGCGGAAGTTGGCGAACGGGGACGCCTAGTTCGCGGCACGAGGTCACGATTTTATGTACGCGCAAGTCGTGGCGCTCGGGCGAAACGGCGATGTAGTCGAACGAGCGACCGCGGGCCTTCAATGCCTCGGTCACCGCGTTGATTCCGAAGATCACACTCACTCTCTAAGTGTACGCGAACCGCTGAAAATGCGCCTTCTGCTAGACTGAATTCAATCAAGTGTCCTCTCGAGGTGAGCGTGCGGGACGTCTTTATCCTCTCTGCGGTTCGAACCCCAATTGGCAAATTTGGTGGATCTCTGGCGTCGCTCACGGCGGCGGATATGGGCGTTGTCGCCGCCAAGGCTGCGATGGAACGCGCAGGAGTGCAGCCGGATCAGGTAGAAGAAACAATCTTCGGCAACGCGCGACAGGCTGGAGGCGGGCCGAATCCTGCTCGGCAGATTTCAATCCGCAGTGGCGTCCCAGAATCTGTTCCGGCGTTTACCGTGAACATGGCTTGCGCCTCGGGCATGAAAAGCGTGGCACTTGCAGCGCGCGAGATCGCCGATGGGAATCTCGATTGCGTGCTCGCCGGCGGGACGGAGTCGATGTCGCGCCTTCCTTATTATGTGGAAGCGCGCTGGGGATTCCGGCTAGGAAATCAGGAACTGGTCGACGGCATGTATCGCGATGGATTCTTCTGTCCGATGGCAAAGATGGTGATGGGCGAAACCGCCGAAATCCTGGCCGAGCAGTACAAGATTTCGCGCGAAGAGCAGGATGAGTTTGCGCTGTGCTCGCAAAAGCGCGCTGAGCAAGCACTGAAGACGAATCGGTTCCAGAGCGAACTTGCGCCGGTCACGATAGAAAGCAAAAAAGGTCCGCAGGTGTTCGCCGTCGATGAGCACCCGTTCCTCGGCGCGACTCTCGAAAAGATGGCAAAGCTCGCGCCCGTGTTTACGAAGGACGGGACGATCACTGCGGGCAATTCTTCGGGAATCACTGACGGTGCGGCGGCGATGGTTCTCGCCAGCGAAGAGTTCGTTTCCAAAAACAAGTTGAAACCCCTGGCCCGCATTGTGGGATCGACTTCCGCGGGAGTCGATCCGCGGACGATGGGAATTGGGCCGGTGCCAGCGATGCGCAAACTCGAAAAACTCACAGGCCTGAAGCTGGCTGATTTCGAGTTGATCGAATTGAACGAAGCGTTCGCGGCGCAGGTGCTTGCGTGCGATCGTGAACTTCATTTCGATCGCGACCGCTTGAACGTAAACGGCGGAGCAATCGCGCTTGGCCATCCCATCGGGTGTACCGGCACGCGAATTACGGTGACGCTACTGCACGAGATGATGCGGCGGCGGGTAAAGCGCGGAGTCGCGACTCTCTGCGTGAGTGGGGGCATGGGGATGGCACTGGCGGTCGAAAACTGCGGATGAGGACACGAATTTGTCCTAGTGCCGAATCACTTTCATCTCCTCATCACGCCATCACAGTCCCTCGAGCGAGCCGTGCAGCTTGTGAAAGGTGGCTTCTCTTTTCGCGCCAAGCGTGAATTGGGGTTTGGAGGGGAAATCTGGCAAAGCAGTTACGTCCGAAACTGGTCGGAGTACGAGAAGATCAAAAACTACATTCGACAGAATCCCGTGAGAGCGTGGCTGGTCGAAGATCCAGCGGACTATTTATACAGTTCAGCGAATCTAAAATTCAGTTTAGACGAAGTACCTCAGCGGCTAAAGCCGCTCGAAATGCAGCCTTTTGAACCGCAGCGCTAAAGCGCTGCGCCACCCATTGTTTACACCCCTCACTTAAAGCGCTGCGCCACCCATTTTTTACACCCCTCACTTAAAGCGCTGCACCACCCATTTTTTACACCCTTCAGTTAAAGCGCTGCACCAGCCGTTTTTTACACCCCTCACTTAAAGCGCTGCGCCACCCGAAATCCAGTATGTTTTGTGGCTATAAAAGAAAATCGCCACCTGGTTAGGTGGCGAGTTCCTTTTTTGACCGTTTTCCGTTCTTTTGGCGGCTGGTCAACCTACCACGTTCCGGTCCTGTTTGACCGGTTGCCTGGCAGGCGGAGGCTGGATTTCCAGAGGAGCATTTCAGCTCAAATCCAAAATCACCTGCGGCATTGTGAGTCGCAATGACGGCGTTTACCGTCTCGCACTCTCGTGCGTATGTTGACTCTACTTATGCACGCCGCAAGCCAAATCGGCCGCACCGGGACAAACTCGATTCCACGGATTTTCAGTCGTTTACCTGTCCTCCCAGAATGGACCGCAGGGCATGTGTGCAAGTTGATGCACATTGTGGGCTCAGGTACTCCCGAGAATCGGTCTAGCCGCGGCGAAAGGCATATTGGGCTGCGACCTGGCCCAGACGCGCCAACCGTATCACCCTATAAAGAGGAGTGACAAATTGTGGCAGGCGGACAGTGTCCCAGTCGCCCACGCCTGGCGTAAACAGGAAGCGGGAAATGTGCCGAACGCGGTCAACCGGGCGTTCGCGCGCTAGAAGAAGGTACCGATGCCATCCCGTGTAAGTGGGTTGGGTGAGGCCCTGCATGTAGCGAATGGACTCGTCGGCGAGGCCTGAGATCGTCGGAGATTTAGCGACCGCCTCCTCAAGTTCGGCAGGCACCGCGAGCCCGAAGAGTTTTCGACAGAGTGAGAGTGCCAGCGCCAGAATGTTTTCCGTGCCCAGCACTTTGGCGCGCAGTCGCAGCGCGTGCCAGTCGAGATCTGGTGAGTTTCTAACCAGGCGAGCCACATCTGCAATCCACAGCAGGCGGTTCCAGGCATGTTTCCAGCCATGGATGCACAGGATCAACACCAGGTCTTCAGGAGCAAATGCCAGCGTTGGTTGACCACCGAACTCCGACGGTCGCGACCGCTGCCAGCATGCGTCCATCTCCAGGTCAACGGCGAAGCATCGTGGTGAGATTCCCCACTGCAACTCCAGTATCGGCATACCGGATTTTTTCAGCGGCAGTTCTACCGCTGAGTGCAGTAACTTTCGCCAGGACAAATTGTTGTCAGGCGTGTATCCGCAAGATTGCAGCGCCTCGACCGCCCGCTCTACCTGGATAGGTCGGACGAGCAGATCGATATCCATCGACTGCCGGAGCGTAAAGTTTCCCCAGAGTTGAGCAGCGAGCGCCGGGCCCTTGAAAGGAATGCACTCTACCTCTGAGGCATTTAAAGCGCGCAGAACTCGAACCAATTCGCCAGAGAGTGACAGAGATCCTTCCAGTGCGCGTCGACCGGCTTCGTGCAACTCGAGTCGCACGCGCTCCGGGACGCTGGAAACTTGTCGCAGCAGACGCGGCGCCACGATGGGGACAAGTCCGTGAAATCTCGCCGCTTCCATCAGGTAGTCCCAGTCGAGCGACGGATCCGAGACCATTTGGCTGACGTGCGCCTTCTCGTCGTAGGCGATATCCGCGAGCAGGCGGAACTCGCGCGACAGCTCGGCCTTCGGCGAACTGGGGCGGTTGCTCGAACGATGGGTCAGAGACGCGGCGGGCACTCAGTGCCTCCTCAAGACGGGCCGGCTGGCGGCCGCGGGTTCGTCGAGCGAGGCGGTTGCAGCAATTGCACAAAACACCAGGAATAGCGCTGCGTTGGAAGGAATGTGGAAATTGAAGTCCACCAGGCTATGCACGAGCAGCCCGGTGATTCCCGCCAACACAGCAATCAGCGCAGCGGATCCAGACGACCTCGATCCAAGGCGTATGTTTTGACCAGCATTGCGGTACGCGTTCACCAGGAACCAGAGGATCAGCCCCATGCCGATGAGCCCGGTCTCGCTCAACAATTCCAGGTAGTCGTTATGGGCGTGGTTGATGAGTGAGTCGGTCACGAAACTCTGGTAGGTGGGATACACCAGATCAAATGTGCCGGAGCCGTAGCCGATTAGCGGCTTCGACCACCACATGCGCAAGGTGTCCTTGTAGATGGAGACCCGGCTCGCGTCTTTCATATCGGTGAGCCGATGCACGACCGGATCAGATCCGACCCATACGATCAGAACCGCCAGCACCGCGACGATCACACCAATCGCCGCAAACGATTTAGCGCGGTGACGTATGCGGCTGAGAAACACCGCTATGAACACCAGTTCCGCTCCCAGCGCGGCCATTCCTCCACGGGAGCGGCAGAGAAACACGCTGAGCGCCATCAGCACTCCGGCGCCAAGCAGGGGCAGCCTGCGTTCTGGAGGCTGCGACAGGCAAAGCAGGAATGGCAACGGTATCAGCAGTTCCATCAGTCCCGCGTAGTGATTGCGATTCACAAATGGGCCATAGATCTGCGCTGCGATGCTTGAGGGCTGTACGGTCCAATAGATTGCCTTGGTCCCGCTGACGTCCTGAATCATGGCAAAGATTGCGAGCAGTGCTCCGAAAATCGCGAGCGCGACCAGAAAGCGATGCAATCTGTTCGGATTTGCGGCAATCGATGCCACCGGCAAGATGATCAACAGATAGGCAGCGTCGGTTAGCCACTCCTGACCTGTCGGATAACGATATGCCGTGAAGGCCAGCACCCATTGCATTGCGATCCACAAGCCAAAAAGGATGAGTGGCAGAAACGCGGACGGAACCCTCAGTTCGCCTGATACCAACTGGCGCGCGCTCCACAGGGCAAAGAGAATTACGGCCCCGGCACGAAGGCCAAACACTCCCCAAGCCTGAACCGCGCCAAAGGAAAGCACCGCCGCGATCAGCACCGCCAGCACTCCGCATAGGAGAGCGGTATCGAGAAGCTTCAGGCGCGCCTGGTTCCTTTCGCGGGCGCGGTCATCTGGCGACCGCATTTCAATCAGGAAGGGAGCTGCCTGCATATGTGTGGTGGTCACGGGTTACGCACCAGTTCAAGATCGTCGATCCAGACCTTGCCTCGTATCCTGCTGCTTGCGGGATTTCGTACAACACTAACTTCCAGCAGATTCATGCCCAGCGGCGCAATGAATTCGCCATTGATAGAGCGCCAGGGGAATGATCCGATCGCATCGTCTGTGCTGAACACCGCCTGGTGCGTTGTGGGGTCGAGGAAAGCGAATCGTGGCCCGTTGGCCGACTCGACGCTATCCGCACGGATCCACGCCGAGAAGGAGTATCGGGAACCTGGTTCCACGGGGACGAACTGTTTCAGGCCGGTGACTTCAAGTCCCTGCGTGTCGAAGTTCAGCATCAGAGAACGATTGCCGGAGTGAAATTCACTGGTATCCACCGAAACATCCACTCCGTCCATTCGCTGGTAGATCCAGTCGAATCCACCATTCAGAATGGCACTTTCGAATCCTGGATTGACGATCAGATTTCCTTTGGACACGCGCTCGGACAGTTGTTTATCGCGCGAGGCTAGCTGTTGCCATGCTGTCGATTGCCGCATTGACATCACGGTTTGCCAGCAGCGCGTCGATGTAGAAGAGTGCATCTTTCGACTGGAACGGTTGATCGCTCGCAACGATGCGCCGCCACACCAGTTCGGCCGAGGGCCACTGGCCGTGATCGGCGAGCAACTTCAGCAGCGCCAGGCGAGGCCGAGGGGAAGGAGGAATTGCGCGCTCGAACAGTTCCTCGGCGTTCGGATCGTGGAACCAGATGTTCGGAAGGATCTGGCCTACCCAATCAGGCCGTTTCTGAATTGCCAGTCGATAGAGCGGCAGAGCGCGTTCGACTTCATTGCTGTTCACGTAGATGGTCGCTGTGTTCAGCGCGATGTGAGCGTCATTCGGCTCGACACGCAGGGCCGCTTCCAGCGTGCGACGTTCATTGGCCAGATCGCCCGCCTGCGCGTACGCGTCGCCCAATGCCGTCCAGCAGACGGCGTTGTGGGGATTCAGGCTCACGCCGGCTTCTAAATAAGGGATTGCGGCACGAGGATCATTTTTAACGATGGTCTGATAGGCACCCAGATTGCATCGCCAAGCAGCGTTGCCCGGCTCGAGTTTCGACGCGCGCAGCCAGTCACCACTTTGCGCCGCCGCCCAGGCAGCCATCGAACGACTGCTGGAAACGGCGATAAACGCTGCCAGCAACAGTGCGAGAAGAGCGACTGCGGCTTTGCGAAACGCGGAATTGAGCTTCAGACGCATGTTCGCAAAAATTTCGTACCACGACAGAATCAGCGATCAGGCCCTGCGGGTACGATCTTCCTCGCCATAGCGGCCGTAGCCACCGTACTTGGATCCGTAGTAATAGCAGTTATCAAAGTCGGGAGCGTTCACATCCACGCCGTTCATCACAAAGCCCAGCACGTGAGCATTTACCTGGCTAAGCAGATCGCAGGCGCGCCTGAGCGCTGCCTTGCGCGTGGATGCCGCGCGAATCACCAGCACAACCGTATCTACCTTGGCCGAGAGCAAGACAGCATCGGTTACCGAGAGAACCGGCGGGCTATCAATCACAATGTGATCGTATTGATCTCGCCACTGCGCCAGCAGCTGTTTCATGGTTTCCGAATGCAATAGCTCAGCGGGTTGGGGCGGCTGAGGTCCCGCGGGAAGCAGAGTCAGGTTCGGAACTTCAGATGATGTGAGCGTCGAGTCTTCAAAGCTGCTGCTTCCTGCAAGCAACGTGCTCAATCCGATATTGCTGCGAATACCAAAGATCCGATGAACACTGGGCCGGCGCATATCCGCATCGACCAGCAGGACGCGAGCGCCGTTCTGCGAAAGCACGATCGCCGTGTTGATGCTGGTTGTGGTCTTTCCTTCCTGAGGAAGGGCGCTGGTGACCAGAATTACCTTCGGCGGAGCACCGCTCGAGGAAAGAAGAATCGAGGTCCGCAACGCTCGATACGATTCTGCTACATCGGAACGAGGTCGCTGGTGCGAGGCCAGCTCAACCTCTTCTTTCTCGTCCTTACCCTTGGCGACCTTGGCTTCTTCACGAGATGGCAACGAAATCCAGGTCTTGGGCGCCAGACGGCGAGCCCCAGAGTGTGCAGTCATTCCAGGGATGATTCCCAGCGGAGGTATGCCGCACAGCAGTTGCGCCTGGTCCGGCGTGCGCACGGTGCTGTCAAGCGATTCCAGCACGAAGGCCAACACGACTCCGCCCACCAATCCCATGGCCAGCGCGAGCATGACGTTCCGGCGACGATCAGGTCTCGCCGGACTCAACGGCACACGGGCGGGATCTACGACGCGGATGTTGCTGGAACGCAGTCCGGCGGAAACGCTCGCTTCTTTCAACCGTTGCAGGAGCCCTTCGTACAACTGGCGGTTCGAGTCGACATCCCGGCGCAGCAGCGTGTATTCGATAGCGCTTTCGTTAAGCGTATTCGCCTGCTGCTTCTGCTGATCCATGGCCGCGCGCAGCATGCTCTCGCGTTGAGCCGCCGTCAGATAGTCGCTCTTGATGCGTCCCGCGAGTTTGTCGACTTCTGCCTGGGATGCCTTTTGCACCTGTTTCAGCTGATTATTCAACTCCAAGAGGTGCGGGTGCGCCGATCCCAGGTGCACTTCCGCTTGCGCAATCTGCGTCTTCAGATCAACTTCCTGGGCATGCAGCTTTGAGAGCAGCGTGGTTGAATCCATATTGGAAAGCAACTCCGCATTCCCATTCGCAACCAGCCGATATCGCGCCTCTTTTTGTATGCGATCCGCTTCTGCCTCGGTCAGCTCACGGTTCAGTTCGTCGAGTTTCTGGGTAACGATGTTCTGCTTCTCATCGATTCCGAGAATCCCGTGCT
The DNA here is from genome assembly GCA_963826275.1 of Terriglobia bacterium. Taxonomy (GTDB): domain Bacteria; phylum Acidobacteriota; class Terriglobia; order Terriglobales; family Acidobacteriaceae; genus JAJPJE01. The sequence continues at coordinate 55,473 of CAWGWI010000003.1, forward strand.
CTTTCTGATATCGAACCAGTTTTTCCTGCGAAGCCTCGACCTTCAGCTGCAAGTCCGAAAGCTGCTTCGACAGCCAGTCGGATGTCTGCATCGCCGATTCAAAGCGTGTCTTGAAATTCTGCTCGACGTAGACATTCACCAGGGTGTTCACAACTCGAGCCGCCAGTTGCGGATCCGAGTTTGTAAAACGAATTTCGAGGATGCGTGTTTTTGCAACCTGCGTGATTTGCAGTCCGCCGTGAACGAACCCGATGAGCGCGGCTTCTTGCCGCGGATCGGCTACGGGCGCGGCCAGGACGTCCGCACCCTTCTCCTTCGGTCCAAGGAATGCGGGATCTTTGTCCAATTGCAGGGCCTTGGCGGTGGCCAGCATGATCGCGTCGCTTTCCAGAATTCTGGTTTGCGTATCCAGCGTCAACTGGTAATCGATGTCGTCATCCGTCACGGCATCGGCGCCATTCTTGAAACCCAGCGCATCGGCATTTTCACGGTTGATCGCTATTCTGCCGATGGCGTCATATTCCGGCTTGGTTCGCAGAGAAACTACGACGGCCAGGATTACCGTCAGCGCAACGGTCGCGATAATTGTCCAGCGATGCTTTCGCAGAATCGGAAGATACTGCAGCAGACCATTATCTTCCTGCGCAAGGTTGCCGTAGGCGATCTGCGGATATGCGGGCCATTGCCCGGGCAGTTCCGTGTACGACGACACTTCAGCACGAACTGACGGACTCAAACTGCTATTCGTCTTCATTCACCCACACAGGTACGCTCACAGCTGCCGACACAGATCCTCTGCCCAGATTTTCACACTGGGGAGCGGCTGGATTTTAGCATCGGACGCGGCCCTGATTGACGTGGAGGAAGCGGAGTAGTAACCCATGACCGCAGCGCGAATCGAGGCCTTGCCGCCTATACTCGACTCGGGAATTCTCGCTCCATGGTGCCTCGCAACAACGCGCGCATCTGCTTCATCAGCCAGTCGGGAGAACTCGGCGGCGCGGAAACATGCCTGCTGGAAACGCTTGAGGTTCTTCGCAAGCGCCATTCGGAGTGGCATCTCCTGTTGATCGTCCCTGATGAGGGTCCGCTTGCCGCGCACGCGCGAAGACTCGATAGCGACGTCGAGGTAATGCCCCTCCCTCAGGCTCTCGCTCGTCTCGGTGATTCGAATTTGGGGCGCATTGCTCGCCCGGGGAAGACAATCCGATTCGCATTCAGTGCGGCAACCAGCATCCCCGCGCTCGCGGGATACTGCCTCGCGTTGCGCCGTCGCTTACGGTCGTATGCCCCAGATCTGGTTTACGCGAACGGATTCAAGCCGCAGATTGTCGCGGCAATCGCGCTGCCTCGTTCCATGCGACTGGTATGGCACACGCACGATTACGTTTCCGCACGCCCGATCGTAGCGAGACTCTATCGCCGCTATTCGCGACGCTGCTCGCGCTTTGTCGCAAACTCCAAGGATGTTGCGGCTGACATCCGATCGGTGATTGGCTCCGGAAAAAATCTGCCGCTGGACGTGATTTACAACGCAGTGGATTCGAGCCGTTTCTCGCCGGTGGGCCCTCGTTTGGATCTGGATGACTTGAGCGGTCAGGAACCTGCACCATCCGGATGCGTTCGGGTTGGTCTCGTCGCCACGATGGCATGGTGGAAAGGTCACCGAACTTACCTGGAAGCGATTTCACGTCTGCGCAGTTCACAAATTCGTGCGTACGTAATTGGAGGTCCGATTTACCGCACCTCCGGCAGCGAAAGCTCACTCGCGGAGTTGCGCGAGGAAGCTCGGCGGCTCGGGATCAGCGATCGCGTGGGCTTTACCGGATTCGTTCCCGACACCTCGGCGGCAATTCGTTCCCTCGACATAGTGGTTCACGCCAGCACACGTCCGGAGCCTTTTGGACGGGTTCTGATCGAAGCCATGGCCTGTGGCAAACCGGTAATTACAACCGGACTAGGTGGTTCAGCCGAAATCATCTCCGCCGGAGCGGGGACTCTGCGATTCTGGCCGGGCGAAGCCGATGATCTGGCGGCGGCGATTGCAAGGCTCGTTGCCGATCCCGCGTTGCGTAAAAGCCTCGGCGAATTAGCGCGCAGGACGGCGGTTCGAAGCTTCGGTCGCGAACAACTCGCAGAAGACCTGGAGCGGCTTTGGAACCAGCTCTCTGTCGGAAACCGCTCGTTGATCATCGAGCCCACGCGCCCCTTGGAAGAGAACGCGCTGGCTTCGGGGATTTAGCCCACAATGCCTTTTGTACTCTGTATCGCCGCCGCTTTCGGAACTTACTACGCCGGGCGGCGCTCGTTAGTCAAAGGCCTGCTGGTCCTGGTCGGACTCGGCTACGCATATGGCATCATCCGGGCTAACCTGCAATCCACCGCAATCTATTTCCTTTTCGACTCTGCCGTAGTGGGTCTCTATGCCGCACAGATCGGTGTCATGAAAGAGCAGTTTCGGTCGCCCGATGGAAAACACCTGAAGCACTGGGTATTGCTGCTGACATTGTGGCCGCTGATTTTGTTCTTTGTCCCCCTGCAGGATCCATTGATCCAGGTAGTTGGGCTACGCGGTAATATTTTTTTCCTGCCCATGATCCTGCTCGGCGCGCGATTGACGCACGAGAAGTTGTATCCCTTCGCACTTGGAATCGCAGCGCTGAACATCCCCGCTCTGCTTCTGGCGATCGGCGAATATCTGTTCGGCATTGAACACTTCTATCCGCACAACGTCCTGACACAGTTGATCTATGCCAGCGATGACGTCGGGACGATGGGCGCATACCGGATTCCTTCGAGCTTTCCGAACGCGCACGCGTACGCGGGAACGATGGTGATGACCCTGCCCTTGCTTTTAGGCGCATGGGCACAGCGTCATCGTCGCCGATCCGACCAGGGTCTGCTGATGGCAGGCATCATCTCTGCCGTGCTGGGCGTATTCTTCAGCGCTGTTCGCAGTCACTTCCTGGTGATGATCGTGGTGCTCGCTGTGTTCATTCTGTCCTCGCGGGTCCGGCCCGGAATGAAACTCGTCTTCACCATGGCCCTCGTTGGTATCGGGTTGCTGGTTGCTCAACAAGATCGCCTGCAGCGCTTTACCACGCTACGCGACACCAGGTACGTGCAAGAGCGGGTACACGGAAGCGTGAACGCAAGCTTCCTTGAGGCTTTGCAAAACTATCCCTTCGGAAACGGTCTCGGGGGCGGTGGCACGAGCATCCCGGCATTTCTGCACGACCGTCTGCGCGCACCTATGCTGCTCGAGAATGAGTATGGCCGAACCTTGCTGGAAACGGGAATCATCGGCCTCGCCTTATGGATAGCTTTTCTCTTCTGGTTTATTACGAGGAAAAATCACTCGGGGCGCGGACTCTGGGCGGTGGGCCGCCGAATCGCATGGTGCACCTGCGCCTGCTTCTTCGCTCAAGGCATGATCGGCGTCGGGATGCTGGTTTCGATTCCGCAGGCTGTCCTGTTCCTGATACTCGTTGGCTGGGTTGCCATTCCACAGGACGATCAACCTGTTTACAGGCCTATGCCTTTGCAGCGGGCACGTTTTATCGCGCCCAGGATCAAGGAATTCGCCTGAGACGTCCGTGCCAACTCTCTCCATTTTTCTGCGGCTGAATCTCTTCAGTAAACCAGAGGTCTCCATGTGACCTTGGGATTCGCCGCGGATTATGCAATTCTCGAAGGCGGAACTGGAGGCGCGGAACTTGCTTCCGGCTGAACCGTCGTTCTTCGACGTTATCCAGGAGTCAGGGTGGACGAGTAATGTCAGCAACCGACAAGGCACTGCCGTTGACTTCGGAGCGTCGCCGCCCGAGCATCGTCGATGCCGCTTCTGACCGGCCTTATTTAACGATCCTGCCTTCCGGCAAGCGGGCCAGCCTCAATCTTGCGGAGATGTGGCACTACCGCGAGCTTTTGTATTTCCTGATCTGGCGCGACATCAAGCTACGTTATAAGCAGACTGCGCTGGGGGCGGTGTGGGCCATTATCCAGCCCCTGCTGCCGATGCTCATCTTCACCCTGTTCTTCGGACGGCTGGCGCACGTGCCCTCCGATGGAATCGCGTATCCGCTCTTTGCTTACGCGGGTTTGCTCCCCTGGACCTATTTTGCGAACGCCGTATCGAATAGCTCCTCGAGTGTGGTGGGCAATGCGAACCTCGTTACCAAGGTCTACTTTCCGCGGATGCTGATTCCTATCTCTGGCGTCCTGGCTGCACTGGTCGATTTCCTGATCGCCGGTACGCTGCTGGTGCTGATGATGGTCTGGTATCGAGTACCGGTGTGTGCCTCTCAGCTTTGGTTACCGTGCATTTTGCTGGTGATCACACTACTCGCCACCGGCACCGGCATGTTGTTCGCCGCTCTCAATGTTCGTTTTCGCGATATACGCTTCGTGCTGCCTTTCTTCGTGCAGTTCTGGATGTTCGCCACCCCGGTGATTTATCCCGCCAGCCTGGTGCCGCAGAAATGGCGCTGGGTGCTCGCCTTGAATCCCATGGCGGGAATGGTGGAAGGATTTCGCGCGGCCATGTTCGGAACTCCGCAGAACTGGCAGATGCTCTCGATTTCCACTGCTGTGTCCGCGCTGCTGCTTGTTTACTCGTCGTATTTCTTTCGGCGCGCAGAACGAACTTTCGCCGATGTGATCTGACCTTATGCGCCCTGCAATCTCGGTTGAACAACTCGGAAAACAGTACCAGATCGGCGAACGCGAAAACTACGAGACGCTGCGGGACGCGATTGCGCGAAAGTTCCGCTATCCCAGGGAACATCGTCGAAAAGAACCGCTCACGTTCTGGGCCCTTCGTGATGTTTCCTTCGACGTAAAGCAGGGAGAAGTGCTTGGGATCATTGGCCGTAACGGTGCGGGAAAATCTACCCTGCTGAAAATTCTCTCCCGCATCACCGAACCAACCACAGGACGTATCGATCTCTACGGACGCGTCGGAAGTCTGCTGGAAGTTGGAACCGGCTTTCACCAGGAACTGACCGGTCGCGAAAATGTTTTTCTGAATGGGGCGATCCTCGGGATGCCACGAGCCGAGATCGCGGCAAAGTTTGACGACATCGTTGCCTTCGCCGAAGTGGAACGCTTTATCGACACTCCGGTGAAACGCTATTCCAGCGGAATGTATCTTCGACTCGCATTTTCCGTGGCGGCTTTTCTCGAGTCAGAAATCTTGCTGGTCGACGAAGTGCTCGCCGTGGGGGATGCGAGCTTCCAGAAACGATGCCTTGGAAAGATGCGCGACATCAGCGCCGGGGGCCGAACCGTGATTTTTGTCAGCCACAACATGGCTGCCATTGAGTCGCTCTGCACTCGCTGCCTGATGATTTCCCAAGGCACCCTGGAGGCGGACGGAGCCCCTCACGCCATCATCACGCAGTACATGGCCGCGGACCTCGCTTCGCAAGCGACATCTTCTGACCTTAGCCATCATCCGAACCGCCGCGGGGGATTGAGTCCAGTCATGCGACGTGTAACCCTGTTGTCGGAAGAAGGGCGGGCGGTTTCGTCGGTACGCATGGGAGGTTCTCTGGCGGTTCAGGTTGATTTCTCCTGCCTTGGCCGTCCGGTCCGTCCACACCTGGAAGTTGGCATCAAGAACAGTTTTGGCGTCACTGTGTTCCATGCGAGTAATCGCGTGATTACGCAGTACCAGTTTCCTGAATCGATGGACCAAGGTTCCATCACGTGCAATCTGCCGGATCTCCCTTTGGTCGCCGGCATCTATTCGATTGATTTATTCTTCGGCGAGGAATATCAGAACGTCGACGCAATCTACGATGCCATCGCTTTCGAGGTAACCCCCGCGGACGTGTTCGGCAGTGGTCAGATTCCCAGTGCCAACGAAGGGGCGATCTTCTGGCCTGCAACCTGGAGCGTTAAGGCAGATGATGTCGGTGAGCACCCAAATCAAAGAGCCTGAGGCCGTCTCGTCGTTCCAAACACCCGATGATTACCGGCCGAATCCTGTACCGCGAGTTCTGCATATTGTTCCTGCATTGTTCGGTGCTTCGGGTACGATCGGCGGCGCCGAGCGCTATGCCCTCGAACTGGCACGCCACATGGCGGAGCGAGTTCCTACCAGGCTGCTGAGTTTCGGCGACCGCGCGCGCGAGGAAACATCCGGCGCACTCCAGATTCGAGTGTCCGGCAACCCCCATTACATTCGCGGACAGAAGATGAATCCGGTCTCCTGGGATGTCGTCGACGAGATTCGCCGCGCCGACGTGGTTCATTGCCATCAGCAGCATATTTTCTCCAGCAGTTTGGCGGCAGCCTTCGGACGGCTCACGCGACGAAAAGTTTTCGTCACCGATCTTGGTGGCGGCGGATGGGACGTCTCCTCGTATCTCTCTACCGATCGCTGGTATCACGGGCACCTGCACATCAGCGAATACAGCCGCCGAGTCTTTGGTCATGAAGGAAACTCGCGTTCCCATGTAATCCTCGGTGGAGTGGACACGGAAAAATTCTCACCACCCCGCGAAAAGCCGAGACGCACCCACGTCGTTTTTGTCGGACGACTTCTTCCACATAAAGGAGTGGACAACCTGATTCGCGCCATTCGACCAAAGGCGATTCAACCGGAACTTCCGTTGACGATCATTGGACCGAAGCTAGACGACAACTACTTCGCAGAGCTGCAATCCTTGGCGAGTGGCAAGCCCGTCAGCTTTCGCACCGAAGCGAGCGATGAAGCGATTATCGATGCGTATCGCGGTGCTCTTTGTGTTGTGCTGCCAAGCGTGTATCGCGATATGTACGGAAACGAGACGCGCGTCCCTGAGTTGCTTGGACAGACCCTTTTGGAAGCGATGGCTTGTGGAACACCTGCAATTTGTACCGACGTTGCCAGCATGCCGGAAATTGTTGAAGACGGAGTGACGGGATTCGTAGTTCCTGCCGGACGTCCGGAAGCATTGCGCGAGAAACTTCTGTGGCTGAAGCAGAATCCTCAGGAAGCGACGTTGATGGGCGCTGCAGGCCGCAGGCGAGTTCTAGAGCGCTTCACGTGGAAGGCGGTTGTCGATCGATGCTTGCGGATCTATAGCGGATTGACTCATGCGTGAGTGGCATATCATCACTCCCGAATATCCGCCGCAGGTAGGTGGTGTCGGTGACTACACGGCGATTCTGGTGCAACAACTGCGCGCGGCCGGAGAATCGCCTCACGTGTGGGCGCCTGGTTCAGACGAAGATTTATCAAGCGGTTCCAACCTGCACCGGGTGCTCGGATCCTTCGATGCAGCATCACTGGCCGCCGCCGACCTGCTGCTAGATCGGTTTGCGGGCCCTCGCTCTCTGCTGGTTCAGTGGGTTCCGCATGGATATGGGCGACGTTCGATGAACGCTGGCTTCTGCCGCTGGCTTGCACGGCGGGTTCGCCTGCACGGCGATTCGTTAGAACTCATGGTCCACGAGCCATTTCTGGAATTTCGCGGTATACGCCAAAGCGCCGCTGCCGCCGTGCACCGCTGGATGATCTACACGCTGCTCGGCGCAGCGGAACGCGCGTGGCTCTCCATTCCTGCATGGGAATCGATGCTTCGCCCGTATGCGCCCGCGAATTTGAAAATGGACTGGCTGCCGATTCCCAGCACCATCCCACTTGCTGCAACCGCTGAATCGGCCAAGGCCATACGAGTAAAGCTCGGCGAGCCGCTGTTGTTGGCCGGACATCTGGGCACGTATTCCACTGCAATTCGCGCTATGCTCGAGCCGGTTATTGTGGAACTCCTTCGACACCATGCCGATCTGAGCTTCCTTCTGCTCGGCTCGGGCAGCAACGAATTTCGCATCGAGCTCTCCTCCCATTACCCGGATGTGAGCAGTCGGCTGTTCGCAACGGACTATCTGCCCAGCGCCGAGCTTTCGCCATATCTGGCCGCATGCGACCTCCTGATTCAACCCTACCCGGACGGCGCTAGTTCACGACGCACGAGCCTGATGGCAGGCATATCGCATGGCATCCCCGTGCTCACTACCGCAGGCCACCTTTCGGAACCATTATGGAGAGACTGCGCCGCGGTCTCGCTCGTTCCTGCGAACGACACCAGAGCTCTCCTCGCATCAGCGCACGCGTTGCTCCGCTCTCCTGAAGAACGTTCACGCATCGGGAGCTCGGGCCTGCGCCTTTATCGCGAGCGCTTCGATTGGCCACAGGTAGTTTGCATGCTCTCAAATGCGGCAGCGCGGGCGGGAAACCCGCAATCGTAGTGGCTTGCGGGCACCAGTCTCGATAATCCTTCGAGCTGTGAACTGCGGCTACAATCGCCACAATCGTTGGCAAGAAATCGGTTGGGTATCGATGCGCGTTGCCGTTGTCACTCATGCTGCAAGGAAAATCGGCGGCACAGAAACCTACATCGAGGAATTGCTGCCTGCTCTGGAGAGCGCCGGCCACTCGGTTGCCGCGGTTTTTGAGTGCGATGGCGATATCTCCCGCCCTCCGATCCGAATCCCGTCCCGCACTCAGTGCTGGTCTGTACAGGATCATGGTGCGGCCGTAGCACTGATGCGTCTTGTGACGTGGAATCCGGATATCGTCTACGTGCACGGTCTCGAAAACGCAAATTTCGAAGCTCGCGTTCAGCAGCTCGCTCCTTCCGTTTTCTACGCGCACAACTATTACGGCCAGTGCATCAGCGGATCAAAATGCTTTCAACATCCGCGGAAAACGGCTTGCACTCGCACATTTGGTCCCGGATGCCTTGCCCACTATCTCCCACGAGGATGCGGCGGATCCAGTCCGATCACGATGTTGCGACGCTACGCCTTGCAGAAACGGCGGCTGGACTTACTGCACCGTTATCAACGAGTGCTCACCAATTCGCAATTCGTCGCCGGTGGGCTTGCTCAACAGGGCGTTGCCGCAGATTGCGTCTATCTGTTTGCCAGAAATTCACTCACCGCCCCAGCCACTGGCCAATCGGCTCTTCCGCCTGAAGATCATCCGTGGCAATTGCTGTTTCTCGGACGCGCGGAGCCCTTAAAAGGTGGCGATCTGCTGTTGAAGGCGTTGCCGGTAGCTGCGGAAAATCTCGATCGACCCTTGGCGCTTACTGTCGCTGCGGCCGGTCCGTCCCTGGCGGATTGGAAACGCATCGCAGAGACCGTTCGCAGCGATCGTATTCAAATTGATTTCATTGGTTGGAGCACCAAAGCCGAAGATCTGTTTCTGAAATCTCACCTGCTCCTGATGCCGAGTATCTGGCCTGAGCCGTTCGGCCTGTCGGGCATCGAAGCCGGCTTCTGCGCGGTCCCCGCGGTCGCATTTGCAACAGGCGGAATCCCCGAGTGGTTGATCGAAGGCCAAAACGGATATCTCGCGCCCTCAGATCCGCCAACCGCCGCCAATCTAGCTACCGCCATTGCGCGCGCTCTTGGCGATCGAGAGCACTACCTCCAACTGCGTACGAACGCTCTGCGCCACGCCCGCGAATTCAGCGTGTCGCGGCACATGGCCACCCTACTCAGAATTTTCGAGCAGCTTGCCCACTCCCCCGTGGCAGCGGAATCGGAATTGGTCGCCGGATGAAAGTTCTCTTCGTTATTCACGCACCCAAAGATCCGCAAACTGCGGTATTCCAGGTGAATAGTGAACAGGCGGATGTGTTGAGGTCGCGAGGCCACGCCGTCGAGATACTGGCGCCGGAAGATTTCGCAATTGCGCGGCTGATTGGCGGGCGTTTCAACCCCTTGCTGTTTCCCATACTGGTGGCGGCGTGGTTGCTTCGGAACGGGCGCGATCTCGACCTGATCAAGTTCCACAGTTATTCCGGCTGGCTGGTCGCACTCGTTCGCCCCCTTGTCGAGATATCGCAAAAGGCACGGATCGTGACCGCATTTCACGGCCTCGAACCTCTCTATCTCGACGCAATGGAGCAGGAGATGCGTCGCGACGGACAGCGGTTGACCTGGCGTTATCGCCTGATCAACGGCTATTTCATGAATGTGATACTGCGCGCAGCCTGTCGGCGCTCGGACCTCGTTCTTTGCCTGAACTCGCGAGAAGCGAAGTTTCTGCTGGAACAAGGATGGGCAAAGCCGGGACACCTGCAAATTTACAGCAACGCGGTGCCCGCCAGCTTCCTGAAGATCAAGCGCGAGTACCGCTCTCAAGCCAGGGTGCTGCTCTTCGTGGGGCGGTGGATGAATATGAAAGGCATTCGTTATCTCGTGGATGCCTTCGCAGGGCTGTCACAGGAATTCCCAGATTTGCAGCTGATTTGTGCCGGTACTTTGGTCTCGGAGAAATCGGTTCTCGCAAGCTTTCCATTGCATCTGCGAAGCCGGGTCCAAGTCGAACCCAGGGTCACGCGGGAACGCCTGCTCGTGCTTCACGGGTTAGCAGACATGTTTGTGTTACCCACAGTCTCGGAAGGTTTCAGTCTCGCCTTGCTCGAAGCCATGGCTGCCGGATGCCCGATCGTGACCACCGAAGCTGGCGCCGGCCCGGATCTCCTCGTGAATGAAACCAGCGCCTTGTTCGTTTCTGCAAATGGTGTAGCGATCGCAGAGGCGGTTCGCAGGTTGGTTCCTAACCTCGAGCTCCGTAAATCTTTAGGCACGAACGCTCGTGAAGTCGCGCGATGCTACGAGATAGATTTAGTCCTGAATCATTTGGCCGATTCGCTGGAGCAAACCGTTTACTCGAATTCCGCCGGTGCAGCCGTAGTCGCGCGAACGGCTACAGCAGGGGTCAGACGATGACAAGTTGCGACCAGGCGACGATCGCACCTGGCGCATTGCCTCAGCTCCACCACACCCCAACTTCTCAACGCCTCCCACGGGTGGCCGTCCTTTGTGATTTTCGCGAGGAGAACTGGCACAGCATGGATCTTGTCGGCGACATGTTGACGGACCGGCTCGCGCATGAACATCAGAACGACATCAGCGCAGAGCAGATTGTGCCGCGCATGCCGCAACCGTTCGGCAACCACTTCGAAGGGGTTCTGAAGAATGCTCATCGAGTGATGGGCCGCTTCCGATCCTATCCCCAGGAAGTCCGAAGACTGCGTGACCGCTTCGACTTATTTCACATCGTCGACCACAGCTATGCGCACCTGGCGCTGGAACTTCCTCCAGAACGGGTGATTATCACCTGCCATGACCTGGACGCATTCGCTGCGTTGCTTCCCGGGTCGCGATCACGTGGCCTGTTTCAGAGAACAATCGCAAAGCGCTTGCTGGACGGATTGCAGCGCGCCGCGTGGATCACCTGCGACACCCACGCCACACGGGAGCAGTTGCTCGCGCACCAGTTCGCCAGGCCGGAGCGCACTTCCGTCGTGCATAACGGCGTGCATCCCGCCTTCACCTCGCAGGCAAATCAGCTTGCAGATCAGGCCGTCGCGAAGTTACTAGGCTTGGGAGAACCCCCCGAGGTACTTCACGTAGGCAGCACGATTGCGCGAAAACGTATACAGGATGTTTTGGGCGTCTTTGCGAAAGTGCGTGCCAGGATTCCCAGACTACGCTTGCTCAGGGTGGGTGGCGTGTTCACAAGTGAACAGCAGCAGCTCGTTCGTAAGTTAGGCCTCACAGATTCTATCGACGTGCTGCCACATCTCGACAGCGCAACGCTGGCTGCTGTCTATCGCCGTGCCCGCGTCGTCATACAACCTTCCGAAGCAGAAGGATTCGGTCTTCCCGTCATCGAGGCTATGGCGTGCGGCACTCCCGTGATCGCCAGCGATATTCCCGCGCTGCGGGAAGTAGGCGGAGGCGCAGCGGAGTACTGCCCTGTCGGTGATATCGAAGCCTGGTCATCAAGATTGTCCGCGCTTTTAAGCGAGGATCGCAACTCAGCCGAGCATCATGCGCGCCGGCAGGCATGCCTGCAACGAGCATCGCGCTTCAGCTGGAGTGAATACGCCGCGCAGATGACGCAGCTCTACCACGAGGTGCTGGCGTGGTAACCCAGGCATCGGTTAGGCCCCTTCTGGGAGCTGCTCCTCTTGAAGAATGCGTGGCGGTTCGCCGGCCTCACATCCTCCAGGTGGGAAAGTTCTGGGCCCCCCACTACGGCGGAATCGAAACTCATCTTCGCGAACTGTGTATTGGGCTCTCATCGGTCGTAGACGTCGACGTTCTGGTTTCCAACACGAACCGGGCTTATGTCCAGGAACACGACGGCGACATTCGCGTGACCCGAATTCCTACATTTGCCCGGGTGGCTTCCGCTCCGCTTTCGCCCAGCCTTCTGCGCATGCTGCGTGAGAGTCCTGCGGACCTGGTGCATCTCCACTTACCCAATCCTCCCGCGGTGATCGCGTACTTGTTGAGCGGACATCGAGGCAAGCTCGTTGTAAGCGTGTTGAGCGACATTGTCCGCCAGAAGTGGATAGCCAAGATACTGAATCCGACTCTGCGCGCATTGCTCCATCGCGCCGATGCCATCATCAGCCTTTCGCCCAACCATGTGGAGCACTCGCCGGTCCTGCGTCATTTTCCGGAAAAGTGTCACGTGATCCCGCACGGCATTGCTTACGAGAACTACGACCACGTAGATCCAGCGCAGGTAGCCGCCATTCGCAATCGCTATCGGGGTCCAATCGTGCTGGCGGTCGGCCGCATGGTGTACTACAAAGGATTCGAGTACCTGGTACGGGCCATGCGCAAGATCGACGCTCATCTGCTGCTCATTGGCGATGGTCCAATGCGCGAAGAGCTCGAGCTCATGGCTAACACAGCGGGCGTGCGAAACAAGATCTCGTTTCTGGGCAACGTCGCCGATCTGGTGCCCTACTACCACGCCTGTGACGTATTCGCCCTTCCATCGATCGCGCGCAGCGAAGCGTTCGGAATCGTGCAACTGGAAGCCATGGCGTGTGGCAAGCCTGTGGTGAACACGCAGTTGCCGTCAGGTGTGCCCTGGGTTTCACAGAACGGTGTTACGGGTATCACCGTGCCGCCATGCGACTCCGATGCGCTGGCAGAAGCGGTTTCCCTGCTGATTGCGCAGCCTGCTTTAGCGGCGCGCTATGGCCAGCTGGCCCGTAAGCGCGTCGAAGAAGAGTTTGCGACCGAGAGAATGCTCGCGCGAACCCTCAGCTTGTATTCGAGAGTGTTAGGAATCAGCTAGAACTAACGGGGGCAGGGCGCTTAATGCGCTCCGTAAATCGCCAGGCCAGTCGCAACCTGCATTACGGATTCCATGCTGCGTTTCACCACATTCTTCGCAGCGCTGCCGGGAATGAAGAGGATATCTTCCGGCTGCATCTCCATGTCGCTGGTCTTCGCCGCCATCATCTGCTTCAGGGGAACGGGCACTTCCTGTGGGCCTTGCGCGGTCTTGCGGATGATTCTCGCCGAGCCCATCGCCGCCGAACGACTTACACCCTGTGCCAGCGCAAGCACCTGGAGAACCGTGATCTGCTCATTGTTGTCCATGATGAAGCCGCCCGGCCGCCCGACATCTCCCACTACGTAAACCAGGCCAGCCTTTGACACCATGATGGTGTCGCCGGCTTCGACTTCCACGTTGCTGGCGACCGATTTGGCTGGGTCCGCATCGATCGTGAGGACGATCGGCTTTTGCGGTTGGTCGCGTCGCGTGATGGTGACCGTCTTTCCCGCACGCGCTGAAAATCCGCCCGCCGCCGAAATCACGTCGTACAACCTTCGTACTCCTAAGGATGGATAAACTCCTGGACGCGCCACTTCTCCAAGAACGCTGATCCCGATCGAAGTGTATTCCTTCACGAAAACTGAAACATGCGGATCGCGGAAGTAATTTCCGTCGGTCATCCTCTTTGCGATCTCGTCTTGCGCGTGCTCTAAGGTCATTCCTCCAACCGGCACTTCTCCGATCATCGGCAGGGAAACGACTCCGTCTGCGCTCACTCGGACTTCCGGTTTGAAATCGGGGACTCCGTCGACCGTGACTACAATCAGGTCGCCCGGACTGATCTTGATCGCGGATCGGGGCGCGGATGCCACTTCTAACGAGGTATTCAATGGCGAGGCGGGAGGCTGTTTTGCTTCGGCTGTCTCGGTAACAGGTTCAGCCCGTGAATCCACAACTGTCTGCCCCAATGCGCTCTGCACAGGCGCAAGGCAGGAGAAACCGATCACCGTTGAAACAAGAATGCGGTGTGCCAGCATTGCCATCGGAAACTGACCTAATCTATCGCAGTTTCCCTGCCTACACGCCGCCATCTGGACGCGGTAACCATGGTTAGCACTACTAGCCGTTGGCGCCTTAGCTTTTAGCACTTAGCCTCTGCAGAGATGCGCATCCCCGCTCGAACGCTAAGTGCTAATAGCTAGGTGCTAATAGCTCTATTGCGCCACCAGCACCGTGTATGTCTCCGAAGCCGTCGGCGTAATCGATGAACTGGTGTGATTACAGAAGTTGATGGTCAGCGTATTCGATCCGGTGACGTGGCCATGGTCCACGTTCAGCCCGGCCTGCTCGGTAGGCTTCAGTACAGACACGAACATGTCGCCCGTGGCAACCCCAGTCACCGTAAACGATTGCGCTGCGCATGTATTCGCAGCAACCGCAGTCGGTGAAAGAGTCGCTGTGTACTTGGCCATTTTGGCAAGTGCGGTTCCATTGGTCCCGATCTGGACGCCACCGTTGAATGTCCCTTTGCCGCTGGCATTGACAGTCGCCACGGCGCTGCCCGCTCCGTTACCGAAGCGAATCCCGCCAGTGCTGGTGCCGCTGGTTACGTTGAAATCGATGGTCTGCGTCGATTCACTGTTGATTTGGGTGCTGCCCGAGTTCGACATCGCCAGCCGATAAGGAGTGAACCCGGAGTGCGAGATCGCGAAATCATTGATGCTCGTTTTCGGATAAATGGTCCACTTCGGCGAACTGGATTTATCGTTGAACGTCCATTGAATGTTCTGATCCGCGGTTGCTCCCGTATACCAGTTCCACACCAGCGCATTGTCCGTGGGATTGTAGACGCTCATGTTCCCGTTGCGCTTGAACATCCAGATTTGCGTCGACAGTATCGAGTTTCGTCCATCGCTGTCGTTCACTGTCGGCAGCGTCACGCTCTGGATCCGGTTGTAAGCGGCTCCGCTGACAAACGAGAAGTCCGTGGTATTACCTTCCGTTCTCGCCTCAGTGAGGATGTTCTGCATCGCGCCTGAACCAAAGGAATATCCGACGAAGGCCGATTCGACGTCGAAACCGACGAAGTCCATATTGCTGGCGTATTCCAGCAAAACGCCGGTTCCATCCGTTGTGTTATTGGTTCGCGCGGTTCCACCGATGATTTGAAACGCAGAATTGAGCTGCCCCGAGGCGCCGGCCAGATGAAGCGTGTTGTGGCCGCCGCCCAGATACAGGTTGTTCAGCAGCATGTAGGCATTCATGCCGCCTGTGGCATCGAGCCGTAATGCTTCCTGTGTGGTGCCCGGCACGGTTGAAGCAAGCAGTTTCAGATTGCTCAGCGTCGCACCAATCGTGTTATCGATTTCCATCGCTCGCGCGCTGCTGCCTCCGTTGGACGCGTCCACCTGGAAGCTTTCGAGCCGAATGAAATTCGTCGTTCCTGTCGATGCTCCCACCTTGAACGCCGAACCGTTGCCGGTGTACTGAAGCGTCGTGCCACCCGCGGTGTAGGACTGGTCAGGCCCCCATCCCGCGCTGTATCCCGTAAAGGCGAACTGACTCGCGCCGGGCTGAACCACAATCCGATTACTGCCCATCGACAGGGTCATCTGGCCTGCCAGGATGGTGATCGACTTGTTTGCGATCACCAGGTCTGAGCTCAAGCTTTGTGAACCAGTCAGCGCTCGGGCATCCACGATGCCGCCACCCGACGGTAGATCGGCTATCGCCGTGTTCACCTTCGCTCCCCAATCCGCACCCGAATATGCATCGGCACAGCGCGCGCCGGCAAAACTCTGGCACTTCAACGCACTGAACGTCCCCGCCGCGGGAGTTGTACCTCCCAGATTTCCAGGAGTGCTCCAGTTGATCTGAGTACTCGGCACCAGTCCGTTAGCATCGAGCGATGCATAGCCGTTTGGCACGCCTTTACTCGCCGCCGGATCAATCCCCATGAGCACTGCGACGGCGCTCGTGTTATCTGCCCACGGCACGTTCATCCACTGTTGCAGCGGCGCGACCAGTTGCACCTTGTTCGTGGGCGCGGCGTAAATGCGATAAATAGTGCTTGGCGCCGCACCCACCAGGGAATAGTTCCCGCCGATATGAACGATGCTCGTGCCGCCATGCACGGCAATGTGCGGTGCGCCGTTCGACGTTTCGATGACTCCGCCGTTCAGCACAACATTTCCCATGTTTACGAATGCCAAGGCGTGACGATTGGTAGACGGATTCGTTTCCGCACTGAAGACCGGATGATTCAGCACCAGCGAGGAGTTCGCGAAGCCTTTGAAGACCGCGCCAATTTCCGTCCCGTTGCTCTGTTCCACCCACAGTCCACTGATGACTGCGCTGCCGGTGTCCTGGAAATATGGATAATGTCCCGCCGTCAATGAAATGTCGTTCATCGTGAGAACGCCACCCGCGGGCCCGATTCCAAGTCCGAACAGAGTATTGCTTGCGCCAATCACCTTCACACTGGTCAGCCGGTTCAGGTAATCGTTGTTGAGCAGTTGTATCCCACGCCAGTAGGCAGTACTGGTCACGTTTTCGATGCGGCTGTTCACCATGTAAATCGCGTACGGGCCCGTTCCGATGAGGCTCAGGTCACGGAATTCCAGAAACGACACCTGACCGTAACTGTTACCCAGTCGGCGCAGAAACAGATACGCCTGTCCATCGGACGTCGTAGCAGCCGTAAACTGATCGAAGTTGTTGTCGAAGTTCAACAGCAGCATCGTGTTGCTGTCGTAAGTCTCCTTTGCGGTCGGCGCTGTGAAGTTGGCGGTATATCGAGCGATCGAAGAGATGCGGATCGAATCCACCCAGCCATTCGTCATCGAGTTATTAAACGACGCTTCCAGCCAGCCACTCGCCAAAGGGCCAAGCAGGAAGTCTTCACACGCCAGTTGATGGATTGTTCCCGTTGCGCTTGTGCTCGTCTTTAGGGTGCCGTTAAGAAACAGACGGATCGTGCTGCCGTCATAGGTGAGCGCCACGTGGTACGTCGTGCCTTTCTGCACGGCGTTATTGGGCGTTCCAATCGAATACGTTGTTCCGCCCACGTTGAGCGTCGCCACAATACGATCGTTCGCGACATGCTGTATGGATAAGGCCACGTTCGAATCTACCGGCGTCGCCGAACCTGAACTCGAAAGGATGTTGTAGTTTGAGTCGGCAGGTCCGAGGGTAACGTTTGGCTTGTAGAAGAATTCGACCGTGAGGCTGGTTCGGCCATTGAGTTCCGCTGTGCCCGTGTCACGCAGGTTCAGCAAGTAGCTCAAGCTGCCATCGAGGTACATGGAATTCCCGGCGCCGGTTGCCAGTGGTGGAGCGGTCGGAATCCCCGCGTATCCGAACGCGACGGGCGGCGAAACTACAAATAGCGGCCCCTGATTGCTGCTTCCCGCGGTAATCGTAGTCCCGTTTTCGCCCGCTCCGAAGAACTTGATTCCTCGGCTGATGTGCAGGGGCTTCAGGACACGATATGTCCCTTTCGGCACATAGACCGAGCCTCCCAGTGAAACATCTGAGCTGGCGGCGTTAATCGCTGCCTGGATCGCCGCCCAGTCATCGGTCACGCCGTCGCCGAGTGCGCCGAAATCCTTCACATTAAAAAAGCCGCGCGCTCCAGCAGAGCCGCCGCGCAGATCGATGATCGCGATGTTTTGCGGGTTGGTGAAGCTATCGGTTCCCGCATAGTCGCTGGGGATTACCACCGCCCCGGTTGTTCCTGCGTCCGTGATGGCGTTCTGTATGGACGAGAACTGCGAAGCGTAGCGAACGCCTGCCATGCTGATCGGGGTGTCGCCCTGCCGTCCCAGCTTCTGGGCGAGTCCCATGCTTACATTGGCGGTTTGCGCATCGACATAGTGACGATTAGCGGCCTGGCTGGAACTCGTCGGGTCTCCAACGAGATTCAGCGGTCCTGTCATGCTGTCGCCACTCTTGTTGACGAAGCTGCTGGTAGAGACCGAGGAGACTGCGTTATCGACGTACGATTTGTTCACCGCTGCTGAACTTGCCGTCGGAGTGGGCACAAGGGGGGAAGCCGCGAATGTCTTCACTCCGGTAACGGACTCGTCGCCCGAGTTATGAACCACGACGGCGTCGTTCGCCTTCGTCGTAAGGCTGGAATCAAGATACTGTCGCGACACCATCTGCGCTGCCACCGACGCCGGCACCACACTAGAGCGCATGGCTGCAATCTTGGCCAGTGAGGATGAGGGGACCGTCCAGTATTCGGTCGTGGTAGTGCCGTCGTCCAGTTTGAGTACGACCTTATAGTAGGTGCCGCTGGGAGTGGCTCCCTGATTAGGCACCAGGTTCAGGTTCACCGTTCCACCCGCGCCGACAATGACACTCATCGTCCCGGCCGCCACCGGCTTCTGATCCGCGCTGGTAAAAGCGGGCCACGAAATCAGAAGGGTGCCTCCCGCCGGAGTTCCGTCGGCCCGGTAAACGATGTCGTTGACGAGCGTAGTCGCCGGCGACTGCGCCTGCGAGTAGGAAGAGACGCCCAGAATTACCAGACAAATGGAAACCAGAAAATAAAAAAGCCGCCATGTTTGGCGGCGGCAAAGCCATGAAGTTTTCATCGTGTGCTCTCGAATTCAGGATGCTAATTCCAGAGTACCAATTCCGTGGATACCTACTGGACACGAACACGAGAACTATATTTGCTTTCTATTGTTTTATTTGCAGTGATTTCGACCTTTTCCGGGGGTTGACAAAACTTTCCCGATTCGAGAATGGAGCTCCCAGCCCCTTCTCTGCCCCGCTTCTTGAATCGCTTAGCTGCTATTAACATCAGATGGTTAGGAAGAATTTGATATGAACACACTCAAGACAGCACTACTTCTGACCTCGCTGACCCTCCTCCTCCTCTTTATTGGGGAATACTTCGGAGGTCAGAACGGTCTGATCCTGGCGTTTCTCTTCGCGGGTGTGATGAACTTCGTGTCCTATTTCTTTTCCGACAAAATTGCGCTCGCCATGTACCGGGCCCAGCCGGTCACCCGGGAACAGGCCCCACGGCTTTATCAGATCGTGGAGCGGCTTAGCGGTAAGACCGGCCTGCCCATGCCCAAGATATTCGTCATCCCGAATGATTCGCCGAACGCTTTTGCAACGGGCCGCAACCCGAATCACGCTTCCGTCGCTGTGACCCAGGGCATTCTGGGATTGCTGAATGATGACGAGATGGAAGGCGTACTCGCCCACGAATTGGGCCACGTCCGTAACCGGGACATCCTCATCAGTTCGGTGGCTGCCACCATCGCCGGAGCCATTACCTTCCTCGCTCGAATGGGAGCCTGGGGCGCGATGTTCGGCGGCTATGGCGGACGCGACAATCGCGATCGTGGTGGTGGCGGCCTGACGGCGCTATTGATGTTGATCCTGGCGCCGATCGCGGCCATGTTGATCCAGTTGGCTGTCTCGCGCTCGCGCGAGTATCAGGCCGACGCTACCGGCGCGCATATCACGGGCAATCCGTATGCGCTGGCCAGTGCTTTGCAGAAACTGGACTCCTACTCGCGCCGCGTTCCCATGCAGGCGACGCCTTCGACGGCGCATCTGTTCATCATTCAGCCTCTGCTGGGGATGAATCTCGCAGGCTTGTTCTCGACGCATCCACCGACCGCGAAGCGAATCGAGCGGCTTACGGGCCGTCCGGCAGAGTTTACTCAGTAACCCGCACGACGATGGTGGAGCCCGTTCGCCCTCGAGCGGGTGCTTTTTTGCAATAATGCCTTGACCCTTCCGTTGCGTCAGACCTCAGAATCCTCCACGAGGCAGTACATGAAACCGAGCACTACGCCTGAGTCCCACGTCGCCTTCTATCAAGCCCATGAATTTGCTGAGTTGGCTGGAGTCACCGTCCGCGCGCTTCATCATTACGATCGCCTCGGATTGCTCAAGCCGACTCATCGCAGCGAAGCGGGATACCGGCTCTACAGTCGGAAGGATCTGGCGCGGCTCGAACAGATCGTGGTGCTCAAGTTTCTTGGACTGTCTCTGCGGGAAATCGGTGAAGTCCTTCGGCAGGAAACGGCAGCGTTACCGCAAACGCTCCGTCGCCAGCAACAAGTGCTCACCGAGAAGCGCCGCCAGTTAGATAAAGCGATCACCGTCATCGCCAAGGCCAGCGAATGCATTGGTCAGGGTGATGAATCCGATTGGCGCCTTCTCGCAAACATCATCAAGGAGATCAGCATGCAAAGAGACAAAGGCTGGATGGGTCAATACTTCAGCGAAACAGCTAGAGTAAAAATCGAGGCACGCAAAACCCTGTGGTCGCCGGAACTGCAGGAGCAAACGGACAAGAAATGGAAGCAGCTATTCGCCGATGTGGAGGCATCGCTCCATGAAGATCCCACCAGCGAGAAAGCACAGTCGCTGGCGAACCGGTGGCAAGGACTAGTCAACGAATTCACCGGAGGCGATCCCGAGATCCAGGAAGGACTGAACGCGCTCTATTCGGATCGTGGGAACTGGCCGAGTGACTGGAAAGCGCCCAGTTCGTCAGAGGTGCACACCTTCATCATGAAAGCCATGAAGGCTCGCAAGAACTGACACGTACAGGGAGCGCTCTCGCTCTCGAGCGGGCATGAGACGGGTGATCTTGCCTGTCTGCGAAATGGATATGTGGGACAGCCGATGCTTCGACGTAGCTCAGGGCACTCGGCTGTCCCATTCTTTATGTTCGCTCTCTCGCCTTCCCGATCCGATGCAGCAGATACGCGAGCGGGTAAAGGGTCCGCGTAAGCATCGTTGGGCGATATAGTCTGCGCATCGCGTGGCAGACATCCTCGCTTGCCAGACGATGCGACAGGATCCACCGCCAGCCGCGATCGCCCGTCAGATTCACGAAGAACCGATTCGCCAGACCGGTCCGCAGCAACTGCATCAGGTCTCGCCGCCACAGCGAATTGTAGTCAATGCCCTCGATTAGGCTGCGAGCGGCCAGGACGCCGGAACGAATCGCATAGCGGATTCCAAAGCCCGCCAGTGCGTCCTGAAAGCCGGCACGTTCCCCAAGCAGAAGCGATCCATCCTGAAGTCCGGTTCGGGGCAAACCGTAGCTGCCATAACCGCCGAACTTGCGCGGGGCTCTCATGCGCAATCCGGCGCGATTGCGAAAGAATTCGACGGTTCGCTCCAGGAACACCTGCTCACGTCTGAAGTCGCTGAAAATGCAGGATGCCACGGTGCCGCGCCCGCGATGAATCAGCAGGTAGGAGTAACCGAGCGGCGCCAGATCGTGGTTGAAGCATATCCAGGCGCCATCCTCCATGTCGGTTTCGAAGAGATATCCCACGGCGATCACATTCGCGGCCCGGGGCCCGCAAGAGATGACGCGCACGTTGTTCGCCGAATGGCGCTGCCCGAACCGCACTTCGACGCCCGCATCGAGCGCCTGCTGAAGCAGTCCGCAATCGAGCGTGGCCGGCTCACTACCTCGCTTTACGAGATAATAAATCGGAGCGCTGCTCTTATACGGATAGCGATTTCCCCAGGCGTCGAAGGCGATACCTTCGCGCACCGGATGGCATTCGAAATTTGTCTCGATTCCATAGGAGTTCAGATCGTCGAGCACGTCGGATTCGCCGGTCCAGTTGTCGAGGCCCTGAAAGTCACCGTGAAATCGCGCACCGACCCGATTCTGGTGCTCATGGATAACTACGCGGCGTCCCGCTCGCGCCAGCACGATCGCGCAAGCCAGCCCCGCAGGACCGGCTCCGACAATCGAAATTGCGTCGCTCGCCGAGGACTCGAGCGGCGCAGCAAGTACAGGCGCTGCCATAGCGCGCAACATTATAGTCACCGAACATTGTTTGGGGGCCCGTTGCTAACTAGTAAATGAACGGTCGCTCTTTGATACGGCTCTAGATAAAGATCCTGCTCATGGTCATACATCGGGCCCGGTTAGGAGACGCGGACAAACACGGGACGCCAGCTCCAAAAGACACAATTGGTCCAACAGCGCAGAGTCCAATAAAAACGTTTAAACAGGGACAACATGAGTGTCTAGTGCCACGGATAGTATGGAAACTGGGATCAGCAGAGGTCCAGAATTCCAATAGTTGTAGAAAATGAACATCACGGAAGCCTCGCTGTAGCTGTTTATCGCTTCGGGAAGCGATGGGCCAAAGACATATATATGTTATTCAAGCTGCTGTAATTGTAGGACCAACATACATAGGTATAGGTCTGAATTTTAAGGTTCGGCCATACAACCTTTTCCTGTGGCCATTTGGCTGTCCAGTTGCCAAAGCAGCTACAAAGGTCTGCCCAAAACATTACCTCCGCGGCAGGCCCTTAGGGTAGGGGCCAATCAAAAACAAATCTGTTCGGGAGTAGGTATCTACCTGTGACCGTACTTGGAACCGTTGGTTCGCACCGTTGGTTTCGATCGGGATTCGTGTTGATTGAATCGCGCATCCGGCTCTTTCAACTCGCCGCATCACTCCCAATCCATCCGTTGGCAGTTCGTGCCTGGAACGGCGTCGACCATCGCAAGCGTGTCCAGTCGCTGTTTAGTGATTGAGATCTACAAAATTCACAATTGGCAGGGTAGGAGCGTCTATGAGCTCAATGTTGCGCAGGCTGGTCGCCGTGACCGTACTGCTTGTTGCGCCTCTTTTCGCCCAGGAGACCACGGGCGGATTGCAAGGCACGATTAAGGAATCCTCTGGTGCTGTAATTTCCCACGCTCAAGTGCAGATCACCGGCACTTCATTGATAGGCAGCAAACAAGTCACGACAGACGATAGTGGATACTATCGGTTCGCCAATCTTCCTCCCGGCACGTACAAGCTCACAGTCACCGCCAAAGGCTTCGCGACTGCCGAACAGTCGGGATTGGTCGTTGCGGTAGGTCACCTGCCGTCGATCGACGTGGTCATGCAAGTCGGTACGACAGAAACGGTGGTGGAAGTAAACGCCGCGCCTCCGTTAATCGATCTGACAACTGAAACGACCCAGACGAACATCACGGACGATGTCATCGCATCAGTGCCGCACGGCCGCTCCTTCCAGTCGGTCATCCAGTTTGCGCCCTCGGCGCGCAATGAACCTCTACAAGGTTCGAATCGTCTCGGCACGGGCACCGGTGGTGACTCGCCTGGTAACGGCTCAAATGGCGGCACCTCAGGGTTCTCAGTCGCCGGTGGCTCCGACTCGGAAAACAGCTACCTCGTTGAGGGACAGTCCACCGGGAGCATCATTGGTGGTTATTCGCACACCAACGTTCCGTTCGACTTCATCCAGGAAGTCCAGGTAAAGACCTCCGGTATCGAAGCAGAACATGGCGGCGCGCTCGGTGGCGTGGCCAACGTGATCATGAAGAAAGGCAGTGCGAATTATCACGGTTCCGCCTTTATCCAGTATGAGAACCAGGCGTTCGACGGCAGCCCGATGGGATACGAGAGAAAGGACCCTCTCGGCGTTTACCAGAATGGCTTCGTCAATGGCAGCCCCACCTCACCACCGTTGCAGTTTACGGATCAGCCTTACCAGAACTACCAGCCAGTGCGCCCAGGTCTTCAGGATTACCTCCCCGGCTTCACCTTCGGTGGCCCGCTTCTTCCAAAGTGGAAGGACAGGGTGAATTTCTTCATCGGTTTCAACCCGGAATTTACGCAATTTCAGGAGCACGTGAATTACGCTGCCGCCAATTCAGTCAACGGCGGCAACGCGTGCCCGACCGCAGTCTGCACCTTCAGCCAGAACACCCAAACCTACTACACGAACGCTCGCGTTGATGTTGCCGCGACGAAGAACATCCGTGTATTCGGTTCCTGGCTCTACCAGTATCAGCGCCAGGCGGGTCTCAGCTTGCCGCACGCCGACTCTGTGAACGATCTTTACAATGTAGACACTGCATCCGATCCTTCCAGTTTCAGCCACAGCCTGGGCTATACCTCGCCGAACCAAACCGTGAACACTGGCGTTGACTGGACGATCAATCAACACCTGGTTGCCACCACTCGTTTTGGTTACTATTTCGAAAACTACTCAAACTTCGGTTATCCCACCACCGGTGCGGTCGATGTCTGGAGCGTGAGTGGCATCGGCGGAACCGACGCTAACGGCAATCCTCTTCCCGCGAACCTCCAGCAGGGCGGGGGGTTCCAGTCCGCCGCTTACAACAGCACCACCACCAGCTACAACGCAAACAAGGCGATCCAGTTCGACCAGGATCTCGCTTGGTTTAAGAGCGGCTGGGGTGGAACCCACAACTTCAAGTTCGGGTATCAGCTCAATCGACTTTCGAACTACATCAGCCAACATGCCAACGTCCCCATCGTCAACATCGATCCGGGCGCAGCCTCCGTTTACACTCCGCTGTCTACAACTGGTACCGCGAACTGCGCCACCATGACGACCGCGAATGGCTGCCAGGGCACCTACGGCTTCATCGAGGTCTTTGACTCCGGCAACGGTGGCAAGGCGACAAGCTACAACCATGCCTTCTTCGCGCAGGATGCCTGGACCATTGGTAAAGGGTTAACCATTAACGCTGGCGTTCGCTTCGAGCACGAGAATCTTCCTGGTGAGTTCGACAGCGTTGGCGTTGCGCAGCCACCGTCTGGTTTCCCGGCCAATCCCATCAGCTTCGGATGGGGTAGCAAGATCGCTCCCCGAATCGGTGCGGCCTGGGATCCCTTCAAAGATGGCCGGATGAAAGTCTTCGGCAGCTATGGCAAGTACTACGACGTCATGAAGCTCAATCTGGCGATCAGTTCATTCGGTGGCCAGTATTGGGATAGCTGCTTCTACGGCCTCAATACCTCAGACCTGAGTTCCGTTATCCCTGCGTTTGACGCCACCAACCGCTACTGCCCACAGGATTCAACCGGCACGGCAGGTGCTAACTGGGCGGGCAGTGGTGTTCCGAACGGCCTCAACTTCATTGAAAACGTAAACTATCGCATTTCGACTCCGACCTGTACGACGTGTAATCCTTATCAGGAAGGCGTCGCTCCGAACCTGAAGCCCTACGCCCAGCACGAGTCTACGTTTGGTATGGACTACCAGCTTAAGCGTAACCTCGCGCTTGAAGTTCGCTGGGACCGTCGTCGACTCGACAGCGCGATCGAAGACTCTGCTATTGCAAACTCCTCTGGTAATGAAACCTTTGTTATCGTCAACCCCGGACTGGGCGTGAACTCGAGCTTCCAGGGCTTCTGCCAATTCCTCTATGCCAAGGATACAGACCCGAAAGGCGACTGCGCAGACTCGCTCGGCAACAACCCGAACTTCGGTATCCCGAAAGCTGCTCGCAGTTACGACGGGTTGGAATTCCGTCTCACCAAAGCACAGGGCAGCCGTTGGTTCGGCATGTTCTCGTACACCTACAGCAAGTTCCGTGGAAACTACACGGGGCTGACCAGCTCTGAACTCGCCGACGGTGGATTGGGCGGACGTAATTCGCCAAACAACAGCCGTGCCTTTGACGAGCCATACTTCTCCTATAACTCGATGGGCGGGTCCTCCAGCGGCTTGCTCCCAACGGATCGCCCGAATGCATTCAAGGGCTACGCCTACTATGAATTGCCGTGGTTGAAGCACTTCAGTTCCGACTTCGGCATCTTCCAATACGCGTACTCTGGTTCGCCAAATTCCACTTACGTGGATGCTGGTGCTGGCGGAGGCGCCTGGGCCATCTATCCGTTCAACCGGGGAGAGTGGGTCGATGTCACGCAGGACCCGACTACTGGAGTCGTAACCGTTGGTCAGCCCCGCGTGAACCGCACTCCATGGTACATGCAGACCGACTTCAACTTGACACAGAACTACAGGATTAGTGAATACAAAACGCTCAGCTTCAGCCTGGTGGTCGCCAACCTTTTCAACCAGCACGCTGTGACTGCTGACTACACCCAACTCGATTCCAACTACGTCAGCAACTACATTCGCCCAAGCTGCAATATCGGCCAATGCTTCATCAGCAACGGTGCGGACTTCTATGAAGGGATCATGTCACCGTACAATTTCCAGAACGACATGAATCACTTCAAAGGAAGCACGCCCGCAAACATTGTGGTCCAGACCAACAGCGCTTACGGAAAGCCGATGTACTACCAAACGGCACGCTCGATGCGTCTCGGGCTGAAGTTCACTTTCTAACCCCCTCAAGGGAGCTGGCTAGCCAGCTCCCTTATCTTTTCAACTTGGACGCAGATGTTTTGCTCCGTCGTGTTCTGACCAGCAAAACGCTTTGCTAATCGCGGCTTCGTACGCAGTGTTATGAGATTTGGAACAACGGCTCTGCACATTTTCCAAATTGCGTAAAAGAAACATAAGAAATCATTGTAAGTACTTGTAATGCAACAACTTTGGTTTGGTACTTGATTTGCCTAAGTAACGTTGGGCTGAATGCCACGGCGGGAACGCCGGAATGAGCGGAATCAGCCGAGATTTTCAGTTTGCCTGATCCAACAAGCCGGCACTTTCGCAGCGTACGAAGGAGTTCGGCGGATCAGGCAGAAGAAGTTCTTAGTTGCTCGGAGCCGCACCGGGAGCGGTAAAGAGCTTTAACTAGCGGGCCGTCATCGGTCCGCTTTTTTTTGTGTCCGAATCGGTTGCTTTGCTGAGACGCGCGCACCCTTCCCTTGAGCTTTCAAACCGATGCCGTGGAATGGTGTTTACGAGTGCGTTCTGTCGCTCTTGGAGATCAAAGCCTCAATCTTCGACCGTTCCGCTTCTAGAACCGGCTCGCAGATCAATAGCTCATTGCCAACATGTAGTTCGAACGGGCTTCGAACTACCAGGATATGAAGAGCGCCGTCCGGACAGCCTAAGGCATAGGCCTCCAGCGAATTGCGAAGGTCGCTACGATCGTGCTGCTCTCCCAGCAACTCCCAGCGATGGCCCTTGACGGCGCGAAAGACTTCTTCGGTCGCCTTGAACTGATTCACTCCCAGCAACTTGCTGGCGATGAGCGCCACTCGATGCTTCCCCCAAGGTTTATGACAGGCCGGGCAGCGCTGGACAATCGCGTTCAGCTTCGCTGCGTGCGTATGAAGGACGGGGTCCGCAGGTGCGGAGTGTGTGTGGCTTGTTCCCTTCATTTCAACGAGCCTCGGTCCCACAGAGTGGAGACCACTGTCGCACAGTCAGCGGGCAGAAGAAGTGGAATGGATCACATCATGTTGTGATGCATTCACCGGGACGAGGCCTAGGTCGGCGACGTTCCTTTTGAAAGATCCGCTTACTCTTTACTTTTATCTGGAATGAATCACCGTCTTCGCCGATCCCATGTTGTCAAAGCGATCGTACACGCGCACGATTACCACGTGCTCCTGTGGTACCAGCGCCAAAGGCGAGGACGGTTGCGCGTCGGGAACTTTCTTGATGGCCTTCACCACAATTTGTTGGTGTGCCGCAGTCTTACCCGCAGCCACGGTATCTTCAGGTTTTGCCAGTCCCGGAAACCCGATCGACAGGTCGTAGCTCTCTGCACGGCTATCGGAAATCTGCCCGACCGGCTCGACCACCTGCCAATCGCCAGCGTCGACTGAGTACTCCGCGCGCTGAATCGGCGAAAATCCATCGATAGCGCGGAATGTGACGTGGATCTCGCCCGCCTCATATGCGCCGTTCAGGTTCAGTACCTCCGGGGGCGTATTGTCGATCTCGAAATAGGAACTCTGCTTCGAAGCCGTCAAAGCCTCGTCAGGCGAATGCGAGGGCGCATCCGAGGCCAGCACCTTTAAGGTGTAACCCCCATCCGGCAGCAGATTCGAATCGAAAGAATAATACTTCTCGGTCAGATTGTCCTTCAGAAGCTTCCAGTTTGCTTCACCCTCACCCCGGTAATAGATCGAGTAAACCAAGGAGTCGTCATTGTCGTCGCGCGCGCTCCAGCGAACCGCGATCGAGTCGCGATCGCGAACCGCAATCGCGGGGACGTCGAATCGTGCGGGCATAGGATTCACCGACGGCCCGACACTTACCGGCGTATTGTCGACGGGATTCTTGGGCGTCACCGGAAATCGGGCGCCCGGTTGGACGTATACATCGCTGATCTCCGGAGCCACGTTCTTCGACAGGTAATTCACCAGAATGCTATCCACAGTTGCTGCCGCGGCCGAAGGGTGTAACACCACCTTCCACTGCAGAAAGCGCGCGGGAGGCACACCCACCGGCGTGTTTTTTGCCAGATCGACCTTGCTCCACGCACTCCAGTTACGATCAGGATTGTCGACATTCCCGCTCCGCGCATACAGGTCGAAAGCGCCCGTGGCTCGAACCGCCGTACGTCCCCACCGGGAGAAGATTTTCGCGTCGAAGACATCGCTTTCATAGCTGCCATCGTTGGCGGCGATGCCGCCAAGTTCGAATATCTTCCCAAGATTGCTGGTTCCCAGGTAAAGACCGCCTCCGGGAGCCGCGATCATGCTGGTAACCTGGGTTGCACTCACCTTCCCGATGTCGATGAAGCTGTCGTCGTCCAGCACCGCGAAGATTCGCCCAGTATTCCCCGTGCCTGCCAGCAAGTGATGTTGCCGGTCGAATCCCAACGCATACACGAGGTCCTCTCGCGAACTCCATAGGCGCCTGGGTGAGCCATCCGGCGCAATGCGGTAGATCTCCGACCCGCCGGTTACTACGACAGGCAACACCGGTGCAGGACGTGGGGCGGCCGCTGCTGCGCTGCTGCCCGGTGCAGCGTTTGCCGTATTCGCAGCAGGTGGCGCTACCGGCTGCGCTGTCGGAAATGGAGGTGTCAACGCGCCCGGATGTTTTTCGCCGACCCCTGCCGCGTAGATGTTTCCCTCTGGATCGATCGCCAGAGCGGTGATCTCCTTCTTGCCGGCGCTGTACAGCACGAACGCATCCCCGCTCGGCGAGATTCGGTAGATCAAGCCGCTGCCGTCCGATCCTGCGATCAAATTGTCCTTGGCATCCACAGCAAGCGTTCTGATATGCGCTTCGTCGCTCTTGAAAAACAGCGATCCAATGCCGTTCTTCTGCACACGGAAGATTTCCCCCGTATCACCGGTCGCAACGTAAATCGTTCCTTTGGAATCCTCGGCCAGATCCCATATGTACTTGGTCTTGGGCTCGAACAGAACGGTCGCGGAATAGGCGCTGTCGACCGGAACGTTCTTCGGAATCTCCGCCTCGGTCGAAACATCTTTTTTCACCGGTGGTGGCGGGTTTTGAAACGATACGCCAGCCTTCCGCACTATCTTGTAGACCTTCCCATCAGGAGAGGTGGCCGCGTACAGGGTGCCGTCTTTGTCAACCAGCAAACACTGCACCTGGAGTTCCTGTGGCTCGAAAACAATCGAGACCTGGCCCTGGGGTGTAATGCGGTAAACGCGGGCAGGTGCGCCGGCGGCAGCATAGATGTCGCCAGTTGCATCCGCCGCCAGGGCCCAGAGGAACGTTGAAGGCGTCGTTGAAATCGCCTTCAGTGGCGGCGCCAGTTCCAGATGGCCATTGCTGTGGATGGCGACCCCTTTTGCCGTGCCCTTTTCGAACTCCTCGTAACTGGATTGTTCCCAGCTACGGGTTCCGTCAGCGAACACCAGGGACGAGATCAATAGAACGAAGATGACGCAGTAGAGCTTTCGCATAGTTCCTGATTTGACGAGCTCTGGAGGATAAAACCAGCGTACCACGAACCGGAATACGGACGTCCGATCTGGGCCGCCTTAGGGCCGCAAACGCGCACGGATTAGGGTACGCACCTGTGAATCCCTTGTGGGCCCGGCATTTGCAAGAGACGAACAAAGCCCGCTTGCGAAGGAAAGAGTAGGCGTAAGATGAGCTCAACTGTAGTTCGGAAGTCTCCAGACCTCGATCCCTGTTCCGGCTCTGAATCACAAGCGCGGGTGCTTATGGCAGAACCCCAAGCCTTCACGGGGGCAAACCATTCATCACCGGGTAGGCTCATTGGCTCGCAAGTGGGACGCTATACCATTCGCGAATGCCTGGGCATCGGTGGCATGGGTGAAGTCTATCGTGCCGACGATTCCGTCCTGAAACGTTCCGTCGCTCTGAAACGAATCTCGCCCACCGCGAGTGGCGATCCCATGTACCGGATTCGCCTGCTTCGCGAAGCCGAGCGCGCCTCCAGTATTTCCAATCAACACATGGCGGCGCTGTATGACGTTCTCGAGGAAGAGAACGAGCTCTACCTGGTGATGGAATACGTCGAGGGAGAAACTCTCCGCGAGCATCTGAAGCAGCCGCTTGATGCGGCACAGTTCTATCACTTCGCCAGGCAGTGCTCGGAAGCGCTCGCGGCCGCTCACGATCGCGGCATTCTGCATTGCGATCTCAAGCCGGAAAATATCATGATCACGCCCGCGAACGAAGTCAAAATCCTTGACTTCGGTCTGGCCAAAACCCTTCCTCACAGCGAACTCCCCGGCGACTCGAGCCCCACCACCAGCAAGAGCACGAGCATCAGCGGAACACCTTCCTACATGTCACCCGAGATCCTCATGGAAAAAGTTCCGGATCAGCGTTCGGATATCTTCTCCATGGGCGTGGTGTTCTATGAAACTCTCACCGGCGTGAATCCATTCCGTGCCGAAAGTTTCGTCGGAACCACCGATCGCATTCTGCGCGAAAGCCCGCCTCCAATTCGCAATACGAATCCCACGGTTTCACCGGCTCTTGAGCAATTGGTCTTCAAGATGATTGCCAAGGAGCCCGACCAGAGATACGCATCCGCGAGAGAGCTCCTGCACGACCTTGGCGCCGTTGAGCACGGCGGACGCGGTCCTCAAGTCGAGTTCGCCCGGCCATGGTATCGATCTCCCAGTCTGATCGCGGCCGTTGCGCTGATTCTGATCGTGTTCGCGATTGGCATTGCATGGTGGCGCAGTCATTCGCGTCCGGCGATCGCAGTCATGCAGACGCGTCACCTCGCTGTATTGCCGTTTCGGGCAATCGCCGGCGATTCGAATACTCAGGCCTTCAGCAGTGGATTGACCGAAACGCTCACTACGAAGCTCGGCTCACTGTCGCAGCAGTACGCGCTCCAGGTGGTCCCGCCAAGCGAGATCAGCACCCAGCACATCGCATCGGCCGAACAGGCGCGGAGTGCCCTGGGCGTGAATCTGATCATCGAAGGCAGCTTGCAGCAATCCGGAAACCTGGTACGCGTGAATTACAACCTGGTCGATGCGCAAACACTGAGGCAGTTGCGTGCGGGAACGATTACGGCCGACGCCAACAACGTCTTCTCCATGGAAGACCAGGTGGTGGAGAGCGTCCTGAGCGCACTGGATGTGGAGTTACGCGACTCCGACAAGACGGCAATGTCCAATCGCGGAACCACCCAACCGGCCGCTTACGACTTCTATCTGCGTGGTCGCGGCTATTTACAGGAATATGATCGGCCGGAAAACGTAGACAGCGCCATCGAAGTCTTCATGCACGCGCTCGAACGCGATCCCAACTACGCGCTGGCCTATGCGGGGCTGGGCGATAGCTACCGGTACAAGTATGCAAGTACGCATTCTCCGGATTGGCTGACGAAATCGAAGTCAGCCTGCGAGAAATCCATCTCGCTCGCTGCTGACTCCGCCGCCGGTTACACCTGTCTGGGAATGGCATACAACGAGACCGGACAGTACGAGAAGGCTATCGAACAATTTCAACGCGCCTTGACCCTTGATCCCAGTAACGACGACATCTATCGCGGCATGGCCTTCGCATATCAACACGTGGGACGCTTTGACGATGCAGAAGCCACCTACCGAAAAGCGATCGACATGCGTCCGCAATATGCCGGGGGATACAACTGGCTGGGCAAGTTCTTGTATGGCCGCGGCCGCTACACCGAAGCCGTCGATGCCTTCAGGCATGCCACCGATCTTTCCCCCGATAGCTTCCGCGGGTATTACAACCTGGGTGGGGCTTATATCTCTGCCGGTAAGTACGACGACGCCCTCGCTGCACTGCAAAAATCAATTTCGATCCGGCCTACGGCGGCGGCTCTCGCGAACCTCGGTACCGTCGACTTCTATCTTGGTAAGTATCCGCAAGCGGCGGACGCTTACGAGAAATCCGTTCAGCTTGACCGTCAGGATTCAACCACCCTGGGAAATCTTGCAGAAGCCTACTATTGGATCCCCGGCAAGCAGCAGCAAGCGCAAGCAAACTACCGCGCCGCCATATCCCAGGCAGAGAAGGAACTGCATGTAAACCCGCGCGACGCTGTACTTATCAGCTATGTCGGGATCTATCACGCCATGCTGGGTGAGGCAGCGGAAGCCCGCAACTGGACTTCTAAGGCATTAGCGATGGACGCCTCCGATCCCGACGTGCTGCTGAACGCTTCCCTCGTGGCTGCTCACTTCGGAGAAGATCAATCGGCGATACGTTATCTGCAGAAAGCGATAGCCGCCGGCACGAACCCGGACACAGCGTTACACTCACCGGCCTTTAACAAGCTTCGGTCGAACCCGGAATTTCAATCGGCTCTAAAAGCGGCGCCAAACGCGAACTAGCCGCCGCAGGCTCTGGGCCCCAGCCTGAAAATTGAGGAGGTTCACCATGGAATCCACAGTGGAAGAGTTTCTGACTACTGGAGTCTTCAAGCTACCCAAGCCCGGAGATGTAGTTGACGTCGTCATTCTTGATGACGAGGGAAACGTTAATCCGGATCCTATTTCCATCGGATCGCTTCACGGCTTCTATCAGATCCGATGGTTCAACCAGACTACCCATCCGGTAACCGTGACGCTCGATTACGAATATGAGGGTAGATCAGAAAAGGGCGCCAAAGTGAATGTGGTTTTCGGCTCCCCGCAGAGTCCGTTCCCAAGCGCTGCTTTTGTGATTCCGGCGGGCGCCTCCGTGACCAGCGGACCATTCCGCAGCAGCATTCACGGTCATCACGAGTACAAATACTCGGTGCAGACCTATAAGACCATTAACGATCCCAGGGTCATCATCGACAATTAGCGAGCAGCATTGGATGAGGTCCCCGGCGCTCGGGCCCTCATCTTATTTGACCGTGATCGTAATGACTTGTGCGCCGGACACGACGTAATCCACGGGCGTCGATTCTTCTCCTACCGACGACTCGCCCAGCACCACCATGTCCTGCGTTCCGCGCATGCCTTCCATCACGTTCATCACCGAGAGCGGCAATGTCGGCATGATCTTGTCCTGCACCATTGCCTCGGGATTTTGCTCGAGCAGCGATACATAAAGCCGGTCATTGACGCGCTCTTTATTCAGCAGGGCAATCGTCGATGCCAGATCCAGTCGCTGCGCAAATGGCCGTGCCGGTCGCCGCATCTTGTCCAGGGTATCGGCATCGCTCACCAGGATCCGTAGGGTTCCCTTGGGCGTGGAGGTCGGAATCTGTATCGGCACCTGACGCACGATGCGCTCTCCACGATACGGCCGCAGTGCCGCTTCGATCGTGATCTGATCTCCCGGCCGGGCTTCCGTCACATCCGTTCGCGCGCTGTCCAGTCGTGCCCAGCGGTGCTCGTTCAAAATCTCGAAGTCGAGTTCGACGCCCGTGATGTTCGGCTTTACGAATTGATTGTCGTAAATCCGTCCGAAGCGATCTCCCAGGGACAGGGCCAGCGCCGCGGCAGTTGGGACGCTTCCTTCCGATGGCGCATACATGTCCTGCAGCTTGACCTCGGGATACCCGTGCACATCGATCTGCCCGTTCAGTCGGTAGGTCACGTCTTCGCCGTATTCGTTGATTCCCTGCAACACGCTGTATGCCGTCGACATGATCGCCACGGGCGTCAGCTTCGGGTTGTTCAGCAACTCGTAGTGGAACGTCTTTGGATTTGAAACCCCATGAATGCGCAGCGTCACCGGAATCATGTCCGGAGTTTGATCGAAGCGCCCTAGCACTCCGGTATGACGATCTTGGACGAATGCTCCCACCGTTTCCGTCGTATTGATGATCTTGAAAGCATTCTGCGGAGAGGGCAGCGTGGCTACCACCTGCGCCTTATTCATGGGAATGTCTACGTTACCGAACTGCAGCAGCGGATGCCCGCAGGCAAGCAGTCGCTGCGGATCGACATAAGTGACTGTGCAGGTCGCCGCGATGCTGAGATCGCCGCGCACCAGCACCGCGCTCACCGCCGATCCCGGCACCAGCGGCTCCGGCTGTTTTTCATCGCTCATCGAACCTGCGCCCATCACCGGCGTAATTCCCGCAGCTGCGAATTGCGGAGCAAAACGCCGCACTGCATCTTCCGTAAATCCGTTGAACACCAATGGCGTATCGATCGGCTTCAGCAGATTCGCAAAGCCTTGCACCTCGGACCCGCCGTTCGCCGGTCCTGGACCCGACACCGGGGTCAACGGGGCTGTTGGGCGCTTCGCCGACGTCTGATCCAGGGCGTTGATCTCGAGCATCTGCTCGATTGGGGTCACACCCGCGATGGGCTCCTTCGAGAATTCTCCAATCCGGAATGCCAACGCGCCCACCAGTTTTCCGTCGATATACACGGGGCTTCCGCTCATGCCCGCGACCACCCCCGTATATTCGGGCTTGGTTCCCAGGAGCCGGATCAGGATGACGTCAGAGTCTGGCCCATTCATATTCTTGAGAACGCCAAGCACTTCCAGATCCATGGGTTCGGGCTGAGTCCCCTGAAATACGGTGTAAGCTACGCCCTTCATGCCGCGGTGAACCTGCGAAAGCGGCATGATCGGGACATTGGGTTGAAACGCAGGCTGAGCTGGCCAGCAATTCTGGATAAGGAAGACTAGGGCTATCACTACGGCGAGTTTTTTCATACTGCTGGCGTGGACCTCTGGTCCCGGGGGTTGGGACCGTATTGCATTCGGTCTTACTGCTAAGGCTGAGCCGCCATCGGCTCGGCAAAAATCGCAAAAAATGATGCGGGCAGCGTCGAGTCAAAATGGTTGATTTGAGGTTCTATACTAGCATAGACATTCTGGTGCGGGACCCTGCCTCCTCGGTCACGAAGCGAAGGCTAGCGGTCATTGGAACCCAATCCGGAGCGGTGGTGTTCTACATGGGGATCGGCTTGACAAATTTAAAGTACCCGGGCCTAGCTCTTCAAAAAAAGGCTCTCTCGACTTTCCGTGGCTTGCTGCCAATTCTTCTCCTCCTTCTCTTCGCGATCGCCAACGTTGCCCCGGCAGCAAGTCAAACTCAGTCGCAGGCTCCGAGCACTGGCGACCAGGCGCCTGAAGCGGGCGGCCCCTCGGGCGATACCGGCCCCATGGCCATCCCCAAGAAGAGGGACGAGCCACCTCCGGAGCGCGCGCCCTCGCCGCCGAAGAACCCGGAGGGCATGCCCGACTTCTCCATCCGCGTTGACGTACCTGAGGTCACGGTGCCGGTCAGCGTGGTGACCAAAGACGGCCAGTTCATTCCGGGCCTCAGGAAAGATAATTTCAAGATCTTCGAAGATGGCGTGCCGCAGCAAGTCGCCCAGTTCAACCAGAGCGAAGCTCCCATCACCTGCGTGCTCCTGGTCGAGTTCGCCTACACGAATTACTACTTCATGTACGACGCGATCAATGCCTCGTACCAGTTTGCTAATACGCTGCGGCCACAAGATTGGGTCGCCGTCGTCTCCTACGACATGAAGCCGCATATGATCACCGATTTCACCCAGGACAAACGTGAGATCTTTGCTGCCATTCACACGCTTCAGATTCCTGGCTTCAGCGAAACCAACCTATTTGACGCGCTCTACGACACACTCGATCGCGTCGATCGGCTCGAAGGACGCAAAGACATAGTTCTGATCTCCAGCGGAATCGACACCTTCAGCAAACTCACGCTCGACAAGATCCTGAAAAAGGTAAAGGGCACTCCCAATGTCACTATCTTCACCATCAGCACGGGGGAGTTGTGGCGAGCAATGACGGAGGGCCGCGGTGGTCTGGGTGCTTCCATCAGGAATCTCGACTTCATTCAGGGCGATAACCAGATGCAGACCTTCGCTCGCATGACCGGCGGCCGCTGGTACCATCCGCGCTTCCAGGGAGAACTGCCGGAAGTGTTTCACGACATCGCCGGCGATATTCGCAGCCAATACGTGCTCACCTACCATCCCACCAATGCTGCGCTGGACGGAACCTACCGCAAGCTGAAGGTGGAAGTGGTGGCTCCTGACGGAGGCCCGTTGGAGGTTCATGACCAGAAGGGAAAGAACCTGAAATACCAGGTGGTTGCCCGCGAAGGCTATACGGCGAAACACCAGGTGGAGTAAGTAGTAGTCAGTGCTAGTGAGGATCGTCGCTTCGCGGCGAACATCGTATTTTCGTCCCGTTAGTGAGGACTATTTCACCGCAGAGAGGTGTCTTCAGATCTTCGGCAGTAGCTCTCGCAGCGCCCACTGGATCCGATTCACGCTGCTCTTGATCGCCTCGAATTTCTCCTTGTCTGCGGTCGAATAGGAGTTGAACTCGATCACCTGCAGCGCGTTACGCACGTGGTGATTCATGTTCGCGATCACCTCGACCCTCTGGCGCAGCAATGCTCGTTGTTGCCGGTACAAACGCAAGAAAAGCATGAAGACGAATCCGCAGATCAGCGCTGCTGCAGCGTCCGAGAATTCGACGGTCTGTCGAATTGAGTCGTCCTTGTAAAGCAGCAGCCAGTCGAGCCCAAATCCGAGTGCGAATACGAAAAGCGCGAATAGCAGAGACAGAAGTGCCAAGCCCCAGTAAGAGCGGAACAACCAGCCCTCGCGCGGCGGAGCGAGTTGCTCCGCAATCTCAAGATCGTCTTTGCTTGTTTTGCCGTTCAGAACAGGACGAGAGGAAGCCATAAAGAAAGATAGACGCATTTTACGCCGCATCGGCTACACCTGCGGTTAATGTATGTGAAAAAAAGCGTCCAGAAAGAACATCAGACCCACCCCCAAGAACACCAGCAGCGCCATGGCGATTCCAGGCTCCCGGTTGACTTCCGGAATCAGGTCCGAAGCCGCTACATAGATCGTGACACCGGCTGAAATCGGAAGTCCAACTCCAACTGCCTGCTTGGTGACTGCCATTGTCATCACACCCAGCAGTGTCGCAGCTCCGAGAAGGATGGAGGATCCCCACGCGAACGCTTTGCTCCTTCCGCCTGCCAGCATTACCGATGCTACCGTGAAACCTTCCGGCACCTTGTGCAGGAACACTGCAATGAAAATGATCCAGCCAAGCCAGTTGGAAACGATGAAGCCAGAGGCGATTGCTACGCCATCAAAAAAGGTATGTATCAGCAGACCCGCGAGTACGGAATTAGTTTTGTGGTGGTGAACAAATTCTTCTTCGTGCGTTTCTTCGCCAAAGTGGAAGTGCGGGCTGACCGTGTGCTCGAAGAAGTGCACAATCAGGTATCCGATCAGAATGAGAAAGCCGGCTCGCGGGCCTCTCAGTTCGATGCTCTGCGGCACCATTTCCGAAAGCGAGGTGGCCAGCATGAAGCCCGCACCCAGCGCCATGAAGTAGCGCAGGAATCGGCGATCCCAGCTGCGCTGCACGATTACGGCGCCACCGAAAATGTTGGCAGCGGCTGCCGTAACTCCAAGAATCAGGCTGAGCGCAATCGGATTCATCGAATGATCAGAGTACCAGCTTGTTTGCCGAAAACAAAAGGAGAGTCACCCGCTTCAGCCGCTATGGCGAATGTGCATTACGTCGCCGTCCTGCACGATGTAATCCTTGCCTTCCAGCCGCAGTGTGCCTTGCGAGCGCGCCACCGCTTCTGATCCTGCTTCCAGTAATTTGTCCCAATGGATCGTCTCGGCACGTATGAAGTGTTTCTCCAGATCGCTATGGATCGCACCTGCAGCTTCCACCGCTCGCATTCCCCGTGTAATTGTCCACGCTCGGCACTCGTCCTCGCCGACAGTCAGGAACGAAATCAACCCCAGCAGTTCATATGTCTTGCGAATCAATCGCGACAATCCGCTCTCTTTCAGGTTGTAGCTGGAAAGAAATTCGGCGGCATCTTCGTCGCTCATCTCCGCCAATTCCGCTTCCACCTTTCCGCAAACAGCAGTGGCACCCGTATTCGGACGCGCCGCAATTTCGGCGAGCCCGAACTTCGCCACCGCCGCTTCCAGATCGTTCCCAAGGTCGGTGCTCTCGCTGATGTTCAGCACATACAGAATCGGTTTCTCACTCAGGAACATGAAGCCGCGTAGCAGCTTCTTATCCTCTTTCGTCATCTCCATCTCGCGCAGCGGTTTCTCGGTTTCCAGGAATGCTTTCGCGCGCTTCAGGAGTTCGTTTTCTTTTTCGAGCTCGGCTGAGCGCATCTTCTTCAGGTCTTTTTCCAGCCGCTCCAGTCGCTTCTCGATTTGACCCAGATCGCTCACCATCAGGTCGAACTCAACGTTCTGAATATCACGAATGGGATCGAGATCTCCCGCCGCATGTGGAATTGATGGATCGTCAAAGGTTCGCACCACATGCGTCAGCGAATCTACCTGGCGCAAACTGCCGAGATACTCAGCTGCCTTCAACGCTTCCTGTCCGATCGCCGCCACGTCCACATATTGAATCGTTGCATGGATGGTTTTCTTGGGGTTATAGAGCGCGGCGAGCCGATCGAGCCGATCGTCGGGCACTGTCGCCACTCCAAGATGCGCTTCGCGTGGATTCGCGTGCGCAGAAACTTCAGTCTTAGTCAGGATCTTGAATAACGATGATTTGCCTACCTGCGGCAGGCCGATAATTCCGCTTTTCATAGCTTTTAGTAGTTAGCCATTAGCAATTAGCAAAGACACACCCGTACAGATCGCATTCGCGCGCTAAAGGCAAACTTCTCCATGTACCAGAATAAAAGAAGGATTCGCAGAAGCCAAATCAGGATCAGTCAGAGGTCGCAACGTCCAAGGGAAAGATCGATGGTGGTTTCTGGCTACTAACTACTGATCACTTCAACTGCCTTGCCGTCAGATACAGCACTACCAGCCCGATCAGATAGACCGATCCCTCGACCCGCGTCGACCAATGATGCAATCGATTGAACTCCACGCGTCTCGCGTCATCAGGAGGAACGTTGTCGATCACGCCCATCTCAGCGCGCAGCGCCATCATGCGTGACGAGATAACGAACATCGAGACCAGCGTCAATACCAGCATCAGCACAACTAAGATGTGCCTCGGCGCGAGCGCCTGTGCCGATCCAGTGGTCATCGCCGCATAGCCCATCGACGTCGCCAGAAACACTATTCCGGACGCCACGCCCATCCAGTGCAGCACCGGTAACGTTCGGTTGACGACGGTTCCCGCAAGCTCGCGCGTTGGCAGAACCGCGAACACGGTTGGCGCGAGCACGAACGCAAAGAACGTGATCCCGCCCAGCCACACCACCAGCGACAACAACATTAGAAATCGCAGCACAGACATGTTTCGATTATTACACCCAGGACAAACAGATGCGGATTAGGAGCGACTCCTGCCTTCTGAACCCTACACCGGTACGGGAACCGTCTCAACGATCTCCCGCAGGACTTGCTCTGCCTGCTCCGACTTTTTCAGCGTCGAGGAGTACCGCCCACCCACGACCACCCGATGCGCGAATACCGGAATGGCGAGAGTTTTGAAATCTTCCGGAGTCGCAAAGTCTCGCCCATCGACGTATGCCAAAGCTTGCGCCGCGCGATACAGCATCAGCGTGCCGCGAGGCGATACTCCCAGCGACAGGTACGCAGACTCGCGCGTCTTACCTACGATCGCCAACGCATATTCAATTAGCGAATCGTCGACGCGCACCCGCGTCACCTCATTCTGGATCGCCACCACATCCGCGCCACCGAGCACCGGACGGACGTCGTCCAGCCTTGCTGCTCCTGCTTCTGCCCGCAGAATCTCCTTCTCGCTTTGCACCGACGGATAGGTCATCGGCAATCGCATCAGGAATCGGTCCATCTGCGACTCTGGAAGCGGATAGGTTCCGTGATGT
Source organism: Terriglobia bacterium (assembly GCA_963826275.1). GTDB lineage: Bacteria > Acidobacteriota > Terriglobia > Terriglobales > Acidobacteriaceae > JAJPJE01. The sequence goes on from CAWGWI010000003.1 coordinate 95,468, forward strand.
TCCACCGGATTCTGCGTTGCGATCACCAGGAATGGCTGCGGCAGCGAATACGAGTGGCTGTCGACCGTGACTTGGGCTTCGTTCATCGCCTCCAGCAAAGCCGATTGCGTTTTCGGCGTGGTACGGTTGATCTCGTCGGCCAGCAGCACATTCGTGAATACCGGACCATGCTTGAACTCGAATTTCTGTTCCGACGTCGAATAAATCGAGATTCCCAGCACATCGCTCGGCAGCATATCGCTGGTGAACTGCAACCGTTGAAACTCGCAATCCAGACCGCGTGCCATGGCGTGCGCAAGCGTCGTTTTGCCTACTCCGGGGACGCCCTCAATCAATAGGTGACCACGCGCAAACAGGCAAACCAGGGCCAGGCGGACTACCTGATCCTGGCCTCGAATTACAGAACGTAGAGTGGTTTCCAGCTGGACAACGCGCTCGGGCACAACCTGAACGGTAGAGGCCATTAACGCGATTGTAAACGATCTATGAACCCGGAAAAGGAAACCAGGGTAGTTGTCCGAAAGTGATTCCCAAATCCAACAACGAGGAACCCACTCGCCCCCTGGTGGACCAAAAAAATAGGCACGACCTTCGCCGTGCCCTGCCGATGAGAGCTCTTCAGAAGATATTGTGGCGCGGGCGCCCCCGCCCGAGCTACAACATGAAGCTTGAAACGTATCTAGCGGTTCGCCGCCTGCGAACCGAATAAGTGGCGCACATCCGCGCCACGCACCCAGAAAATCACGTCTTCCGCGATGTTCGTTGCATGATCCCCAACCCGCTCCAGGTTGCGCGAGATCAGTAGCGTACTTAGCGCCTGCGTCGTCAGTGCCGGATTCTCATGCATGGTCTTCAGCATGGCCCGGAAAACCTCAGCATTCAGCTGGTCGAGCTGGCTGTCGGTCTTCAGCACCTGTTCGGCGACGTCTGCCCGCGCATAGATGAACGACTCCAGGGCCGTTCGCACCATGTTCGACGCCACGCTTCCCACGTGCGGGATGTCGGCGGTCAGTTCCGCATCCTGCAGCTTGATCAGTTCCATCACGCGCTGCACCACGTTCACCGCCTGGTCGCCCACGCGTTCCAGGTCCGCATTGATCTTCACGATTGCGATGATGAACCTCAGGTCAACCGCCATCGGCTGCTGCATTGCGAGCAGGTCGAGCGCCAGCTCGTCGATCTCGCGTTCCATGGTGTTGATGGCGCGTTCGCCGTCCAGAACCTGCTGGCACAGGGCAGCGTCCCGCAACCGGTATGCCTCGATGGCGCGATCAACCGCCTGCTCTGCCAATCCGCCCATTCGCAGCAGTTTCTCTTTCAAATCATCTAGTGACTGGTGAAACCGAGTGCGCATTATCCAAACCTGCCCGTAATGTAGTCTTCTGTCCGCTTGTCGCTCGGATTCGTGAATATCTTCTCTGTCTTGTCGAACTCCACCAGCGTTCCCAACAGGAAGAAGCCGGTTGATCCAGCCACGCGCGCTGCTTGCTGCATGTTGTGCGTCACGATCACGATGGTGTAATTCGCCTTGAGCTCATCGATCAGTTCTTCAATCTTGCCCGTGGATATCGGATCCAGCGCCGACGCCGGCTCGTCCATCAACAGTACTTCCGGCTCAACCGCCAACGCACGCGCTATACAGAGCCTCTGCTGCTGACCGCCCGAGAGACTCGCTCCCGACTTCTTTTTCAGCGCTTCCTTCACTTCTTCCCACAGCGCCGCTTGCTTCAGGGACTTCTCTACAATCTCGTCCAGCCGGTGCCGGTTACGGAATCCATTTAGTTTTAATCCAGCAGCTACATTGTCGTAGATGGACATCGTCGGAAATGGATTCGGTTTTTGAAAGACCATACCCACCCGACGCCGTACTTCCACGGCCGGTGTTCCATTTGCATAGATGTCGGTTTGCCCAATCACGACACTGCCATCCACCTTCGTGCCCGGAATCGTTTCGTGCATGCGATTCAGGCAACGTACAAAAGTCGACTTTCCGCAGCCCGAGGGACCAATGAGCGCGGTCACCTGGTTCGCGGCGATTGTCATATTCACGCCATGCAGCGCCTCGCTGCTTCCGTACCAAGCTTTCAGGTTTCGGACTTCAATCCCGACACCCATCGCCTATGAAGCTCCCTTCATCATGCCTCGACTGGTCACAACTCGGACCGCAGTTACCGCGGCCACAATCAGCAGGATCAGGACCAGCGCGCCTGCCCACGCCTGCTTGTGCCACTCGTCGAATGGCGAAATCGCGTAAGCAAAAATCTGGATGGGCAATGCCGCCGTCGGCTGGTTGATATTGAAGCTCCAGAACTGGTTTCCGAACGCCGTGAACAACAGTGGTGCCGTCTCTCCCGCAGCGCGAGCAAACGCCAGCATCACGCCTGTAATCACGCCGGCGGATGCCGTCTTCAGTGTCACCGAAAGCGTCGAGCGCCACTGTGATACTCCCAGTCCCCAAGCCGCCTCGCGAATCGTCCGCGGTACCAGCAGCAGCATCTCTTCGGTGGCACGCGAAACCGTCGGAATCATCATGATTCCCAGGGCCACGCCTCCGGCTACCGCTGAAAAGTGCTTTTGCGTGAGCACTACCAGGCCGTACACCGAAATGCCAACCACGATCGACGGAATTCCGTTCAAAACATCGGCGGTAAAGCGGACCGCATTCCCCAGCCAATTGTGTCCGTACTCAGCCAGATAGATCCCGGCGCCGATTCCCAATGGAATCCCGATCAGCGATGCGAGCCCAAGGATGATTCCCGAGCCTACGATCGCATTGCCCATTCCGCCGCCGGTTTCGCCCACCGGTTTCGGTGCCTGGGTCAGGAAGGCCCAGTTGATCGATCCAACGCCCTTCATCACCAGGTACGCGAAAATCGCGAACAGGGGAACAATCACCAGGATCGACGATCCCACCGCGAAGATCGTCAGGAGATTATTCGACAGCTTACGTGTCCAACTGATGGACTCCAGCATCCGAGGCGCGATTGCGTTGCTAGCCATTGGCCCTCGCTGGCATTCCGCGCGTTGTCATCCATATCATTGCCTGCGCGAGCGCATTCACAATCAACGTCACCAGGAACAGTGCCAGTCCGACCTCGATGATCGCGCTCAGGTAAAGATTGTCGCTGGCTTCGCTGAATTCATTGGCAATCACGCTGGCCATGGTGTATCCCGGCGCCAGCAGCGACTTCGAAATCTCCGGACGATTGCCGATGACCATCGTTACCGCCATCGTTTCGCCGAGCGCCCGTCCCAATCCCAGGATTACCGCGCCGATAATTCCGGTTCGCGCGTTGCGCAGCACACCCACTCGGATCATCTCCCAGCGGGTCGCACCCAGCGCCAGCACGCCCTCACGCTGCACTTGTGGAATCGCGCTCATCACGTCGCGTGTAATCGACGCGACAATCGGCACGATCATGATTGCCAGGATCACGCCTGCCGCCAGCATGCCGATACCATAGGCTGGACCGCCAAACAGTCCTGTCCATCCCAGGTACTTCGCAAGCATCGGTTCGACGTACTCGCGCAAAAGCGGGGCCAGGACGAAAATCGCCCACAATCCGTAAATCACGCTTGGAATCGCTGCCAGCAATTCCATCAGGAACGAGACCGGCGTTTTTACCCAGCCGGGCGCCATTTCCGTAATGAAAATCGCTGCGCCTATCGAGAGCGGTACTGCCAGAAGTAATGCCAGAAACGAGGAAACCAGGGTCCCGAAGATAAACGGCAAAGCCCCGAACTGGCCCGAGACCGGATCCCAATCCGATCCAAAGAAGAAATGCCACCCAAACTGTTTCAGCGACAACTGCGAATTGATGACCAATTCGTAGACGAACAGCGCCACAATCGCCAGCACCGACAAAGCGCTCAGGGTGATCAGCCACTTGAACCCGGTATCCGCGAACCGATCTGTGAAAGAGGGTTTGTTGGCGATCGGCTTCTCGATCACCGCGTGAATCACGCCTTCGGCTTGGTTTCCATTAGGCACAGGATCAGGGTTGGAAAAAATGTTCTGGGGTGCCACCACCGGATGTCCCCTCTGCTCACGAAACTATCAGTGCTCTGTTACAGATTGATGAACGCGCTTCGCCATTCACAAAAAAAGCGGCGGTCCGAGTCATCGTAACCGCCGCCCGATTCGCCGCGGACTTACCGAATCTGCTTGATAACCGCGCGCTCTTTCTCGGCTACTTCCTTCGGCAGCGGAGCGTAGTCCAATTGCTCCACCATGCCCTGGCCGCTATCCAGCATCCACGTCAGGAAGTCTGTAAACGTCTTGGCCTTGTTCCCATCCTGCCACTGCGCTGGCACGAGCAGCCACGTGAAGCTGGCGATCGGATAAGCATCTTTGCCTGGCGCATTCGTGATCGAAACCCGGAAGTCTGCCGGCATGGTCTTCATCGAAGCAGCCGCTGCCGTCGTCGAGGCCAAACTCGCCTTCACGAAATTCCCCGCAGCATTCTGCACACTTCCATACGTAATGTTGTTCTGCAGAGCGTAAATCAACTCTACGTACCCGAGCGCACCCTGCATCTGACGGATCAGGCCTGCTACGCCCTCATTTCCTTTAGCACCGAGTCCGACCGGCCATTTCACCGACGTTGCCTTCCCAGGACCGCTCGCCCATTCCGGACTCACCTTCGACAGGTAATCAACCCAGATGTAAGTAGTACCGCTTCCATCTGAACGGTGCACGATTACGATCGGACGATCGGGCAGGTTTACCCCTGGATTCAGCTTGGCAAGCGCTTTGTCATTCCAGTTCGTGATCTTGCCCAAAAAGATATCGGCGAGCACCGGCCCGGAGAACTTGATCTCACCGCTCACGCCGGGAACGTTGTAGGCAGGCACCACGGCGCCCAAAACTGTCGGCAGGTGAAAGATCTTCCGCTTGGCGTCCGCGAGTTGCTGATCCGTCATCGGGCCGTCACTCGCTCCAAAATCGACCGTCCCAGCCGTCACTTGGCGAATACCGCCGCCGCTGCCAATTGATTGGTAGTTGATTGAAACATCCTGATGAACGTTGTGGTACTCATTGAACCACTTCGAATAAATCGGATAGGGAAACGTGGCTCCAGCGCCATTCAACGTAGACTGCGCTGCCGCCGCCCCAACGAGTAAAGAAAGACTAAATAGCACGAAAGTGACGCGATTCAGCATCATCCCTCCTAAGTGTGTGAAATCGATTTCTAGTCGTATTTTGTTAACAGGGGGTTACAACGGCTTGAATATTGGATGAAAGGCAAGAATCAACGTTCTGTGCTCATCGATAGCCAATCAGAATGGATATCATCGATCGGATTGAAGGGGCGCCGCTTCAACCGCGTTGGGCAATGGCCAACTACTAATTACCATCTACTAACCACTGACTGCTTACTTTCTCGCCGCTTCCTGTCGCCGCATCCAGTCCAGAAACATTTCTTCGAATGGCTTATCGCTCGCGCGGATCAGGTGGCGAATGCTCTGTCCCGTTACCAGGTGACAAACTTCTTCCGCCAGATTCTTCACGTGATCTCCGGCGCGCTCCATCGTCTGCGTCATGATGATCAGGTGAAAGCTCTCCTGCCTCGGCTGGTTTTCTGGATTTTCCACGTGTCGCACGAAAACGATATTGCGTATCCGATCCAGGTCAGAATCCGCACGCAGCACCTTGAGACATGCCTGCAGATCTCGGTTCGCGAAAGCCTGGTGCACATCGGCCAGCATTCGTTCGATGATCGACGCCATCAGCGTCAGATCTTTCACATCCTGCTGATCCAGACGCTTCAGTACCGCTCCCGCGCGATTCACGAAGTTCAACAGCAGATCGCCAATTCTTTCCAGCTCCAGGATGAACTTCAGACAAGCCAGCAGTTCCCGCGCCTGCGTCTCGGAAACCCTCGAGATCGTGCTCGTCACTGACTGGTTGATTTCGCGATCCAGGCTGTCGAGTTCCTCTTCGTAGTCGCGCATCACGCGCAGATGCGAGGTCGAGGCGGTGGCAATTCCTTCGGCAATCGCTGCGGCAGCAGCCTGCGCAACCTCAATCCCGCGCAGCGTCTGCTGCACGATCTGGTCGCATCCCGAGTCGGGTTGGCTTTTCAGTATTGCAGTGCTCATCGCGGTTCCTTCCGCACCGACAGCCTGCACTTTGGCCGATAGCACGGAGTGCTTCTAGAATATCCCCATTTTGTGAATATGTAGTGAAGAACCCTGAAAAATCGCGGCTTCCTTAATTACAAGACGGGAAATCACACAGACTCATGTGGGGCAGCCGACCTCGGCTGCCGTAATACAAGATGGGTTGGTGGCCTATTCAAGCCATGTTCTGGCTTGAGTGGGGCTGGTCCGGAAGAAACCGATATCCCTCTATGCCCGCGTATTCTGCGTCTCCACGACCACCGCTCCGTGCACCGCCAACGGCAGCCTGAACGAGAATTCCGAGCCATAGCCGAGTTGGCTTTCCGCCCGCACGCTTCCGCCATGCACCCGGATGATGTGCTTCACGATGGCCAGCCCCAACCCTGTGCCCCCCGACTCACGCGAACGTGCCTTGTCGACCCGGTAGAATCTCTCAAAGAGCCTTGGCAGATGCTCCGACGGGATTCCCTGCCCCGTGTCGCGCACAAAGAACTCCAGTGTCGAATCCACTTTGCGCACTCCCAGGAACACCTGCGCTCCCGCCGACGAATACTTGATCGCATTATCGATCAGGTTTGCGAACACCTGCTGGATCGCATCTTCATCCGCCTGCACCAGCTCGTCCGTGTTGCTTTCGATCGTCAGTTCCACATCGCGTGTACGCGCTACTTCCACGAAGGTCTCGTATGCGTTTTGCAAGAGTGTGGTCGCATGCACCGGATGAAACCGGAAATTCTGCTCGCCCGATTCGACTCGCGCCAGCGTCAGCAGATCTTCTGTCAGCCGCGCCATTCTCGCCGCATTCTTCCGGATAATCTCCAGGAACTCATGTGTCATCGATGCATCGTCCAGTGGTGCATCCAGCAGCGTCTCTGTATAGCCCTGGATGGACGTCAGCGGCGTACGCAGCTCATGCGACACGTTCGCGATGAAGTCGCGTCGAGTCTTCTCCAGCCGTTCCACCTCGGACAAGTCGTAGAGAACTGCCACCGCTCCGCCGTTGGGCATCGGAGCCGCCGTCACGCTGAAAGCCCGCCGCACTGCGCTCCAGTTCACGCGGACTGTCTGCACTTCTTTCTCTTTGGCCGCGTGTTCAATGGCGCGCAGGAAGTCTGGATCGCGAACGGTCTCCACCACTGGCGCATTCAGGCGAACTCCCGGCGGAGCCAGTTCGTTCATTTTCCGATTCGCCCAGAGAGCATGGCCGTCCGCTGAAACCGCTATGACCGCTTCCTGCATGCTGTTCAGCACGGCTTCCAGCTCTTCATGGCTGGTCTCGAGCGCCTCGAAACTCTCCTGTAGCCGTCGCGCCGTTTTATCCAGGGCCGTCGCCACTGCTGCAATCTCGTCCGACGACCGGCGCTCATCGATACGCGCCGTTAAATCTCCTTCGGCAACGTGGTGCGCGAAACTTACAATCGCCTTCAATCGACGGCTGATTCCCTGCGCCGCTATACCCGCCAATACGGTCGCAATCACAATCGCCAGCAGACTTCCCCACAGCAGCTTGATCCACACTTGCTTTCCTACGGCCGACACGGAAGCCAACGGATACGCCAGCCGTACCGCCCCGTTCGGTATCGGCGCCGCCACGTAAAGGAATCGGATACCCACCGTGTGACTTGACCGCGAATCCTCGCCGATCTCGCCCTTTAGCGCGCGCACAAACTCTGGGCGCGTTGCATGATTCTCCATCTCCATGGGATTCGCCTGCGAATCCGCAAGCACGTGCCCTTGCGCGTCGATGATGGTTGCTCTGGCATTCGTCGCTTGGGCCGCCTCCTTCGCGATCACGACATAATCCGGGTGAGCATCTCCCTTGACGCGGTTCGCCAGCATCAGCGTTTCGCGCCTCAACGAATCTTCTGTGCTTTGAAAAAGCGAGTGTTCCCACGAACTGCGGACTGCCAGGTCCAGCGTCAGCGTGGCCGCCGCAATCACGATCAGAAAGAAGATCAACAGCTTGAAGAAAATCTGGGTCTTCACCGCGGAACCTCGAACCGGTACCCTGCGCCCCGAACCGTTTTCAGCATGCGCGGAGTATCCGGCTCGCGTTCAATTTTCTCGCGAATCCGTCGAACATACACGTCCACCGAGCGTGGAGTCACAAATTGCGTGTCACGCCACACCGCGTCAAGCAACTGGTCGCGCGTGAACACCCGACCTGGATGTCTCGCCAGGTAATCCAGCAGGCGAAACTCGGTAGCCGTTGTCGGCACCTTCTTGCCGCGTACTGTCAACGTCATCGCGCCGGTATCTACTTCAATATCGCCGGCCTTCAGTAACGAAGGAGCCAGCGGGCGCTCGAACCGTCGCAGCACCGCCTTCACCCGTGCCACCAGTTCCCGCGGGCTAAATGGCTTGCTGATGTAATCGTCAGCGCCTAATTCCAGCCCAACAACGCGATCCGCTTCCGACGTGCGCGCCGTCAGGAAAATTACCGGGACAACCGCCAGCGACTGGTTCTGCCGGATGCGCCGGCATAGCTCCAGTCCGTCTCCGCCGGGTATCATGATGTCCAGCAGAAACAGCGTCGGTACTTGTTTTTCCGCCTCGCCGATTACTCCCGTCCCACTGGCGAAAGAACGGACGTTGAATCCAGCGCTTTCCAGGTGATGACGCACCAGTCGCGCAATGTCCAGATCATCTTCGACTAGATAGATCATTTCTCCGGAAAGATTACAGCACGACATCCCAAATCCGCTATGACTTCGCGCTACCGCCCCATCGCCGGAAGTGATCGAAACCCTCCAGAACCCTTGTCATTACTAGGGATTGCTAAGATCCTACCCGTGCAATTACCCTGATTCGGGCCCTCGGTTTTCACATTCTGTTCACCGTTCGTTAACGTCCTGTTCACAATCTCTTTGCGCGGAGCTGGCTGATGAAACTACATCTTGTGGCGATATATATTCTGTCGTTATCCTCGGCTCTCATGGCTGCCTCTGGCCCGGAGTCACGCCAGCCAACGGATCCCAGGTCCGTCTCCGCTCCCGCAAATCCCTACGCGCGGCCAATCTCGATCACCGACCTTTTCTACAGCCGCCAGATCGTTCCCGGTTCCTGGTCACCGGACGGCCGCGAGATTGTATTCAGCACTAACATTACCGGGCGTCTCAATTTGTGGAAGGTAAACTCGGCCGGTGGATGGCCGATTCAGCTCAGCCAATCGGATGATCGCCAGAATCGCGCCTCCTTCTCACCCGATGGCAAGTGGATCGTCTACCAGCAGGATGCCGGCGGCGGCGAAATCTACGACGTCTACAAAATCCCCAGCGATGGCGGGCCTGCGGTAAACATTACGAAAACGCCCGAGGTCTCGGAAGTCAATCCGACCTTCTCGCCGAAGGGAGATCTGCTCGGCATCGAATGGAAGCCCAAGTCTGCTTCTGCCTCTGACATCGCCGTTCTCGACTGGAACACCGGGTCGGTTCGTAATCTCACCAACGAAAAGTCAAAAGATCACCTCTGGTTCCTGCGCTCGTGGAGCCCGGATGGCCGCTATATCTACGCCGATCGCTTTCTTGCGGCTTTTACTGACGCCGACATTTATCGCATCGATATCCAGACCGGCGCCGCCGAAAACCTGACTCCGCATCAAGGTCAGATCGTATACACCGCTGCGTCGGTATCGCCCGACGGCCGTACGCTACTCATTTCCAGTAACGCAAAAGGCGGCTTTAACAATGTCGCGCTGCTCGACGTGGCTTCGAAGAAAATCACGCCGGTGACCGACACCCAGTGGGAAGCGGGCGCCGAAGATTTCTCGCCCGACGGCAAATCATTCACCTACAGCTTGAACAAAGATGGTCGTACAGCAACTTACTTGGGCGACACTGCCACGCTGCAATCGAAGAAGTTGAACATGCCTGAGGGCATCACCGAACCTGTTGGCCATCCCACCGGCTACTCCCCCGATGGGCGTTCGTTGCTCATCAGCCACCAGAGCTCGCAACGCGTCAACGATATCTGGGTCTTCGATCTGAAGTCCGGCAAGCCTCGTCAGCTCACCTATTCAGCCATAGCCAGTCTCAGCCCGCGCGATCTGCCTCCTTCACAGCTTGTCCATTACAAAAGCTTCGACGGCAAAATCATCAGCGCTTTCCTCTGGGTTCCCTATAATCTCAACCGCGATGGCTCTAACCCCGCCGTCGTCATTCCTCACGGAGGCCCGACCGGCCAGACCGTTGATTCCTTCAACCGCACCGTCGCCGCGCTCGCCAGCCGAGGCTACGTGTGTATCGCGCCGAATGTTCGCGGATCGACCGGCTATGGCATTGCCTTCCAGAAAGCGAATCATCAGGACCTTGGCGGGGGGGATCTTCAGGACGAAGTCTATGCCGCACATTTCCTCGTCGACACTGGTTTCGTCGATGCAAAGAAGATCGGCATCACCGGCGGTTCCTATGGCGGCTATATGACGTTGATGGCAATCGGCAAAACCCCCGACGTCTGGGCCGCCGCAGTCGAACAGTACGGGATCATTAACTGGTTCACTATGCTCCAGCACGAAGACCCGCTTCTTCAGGAATACGAGAAGTCGCTCCTCGGTGATCCGGAGAAGGACCGCGCCGTCTATGAGAATGCCTCGCCCATCAAGTACCTGCGCGATGCGAAAGCGCCTTTGCTCGTGCTCCAGGGTGACAACGACATTCGGGTGCCCAAAGAAGAAGCCGAACAGGTCGTCAAAATCCTTCAGGATGCAGGCAAGACCGTGGAATTCCACTACTATGCTGCTGAGGGACACGGATTCGCCAAACGTGAGAACCAGATCGACGCGATTCAGCGCATGGTCGCCTTTTTCGACAAATACCTGAAAGGCTCTCCCGGAACTCCCAAGTAGCTTCTGACTTCCAATTTCTGACTACTGACCATTGACTTTGATTTCTGGCTTAAACCACCGTGGAAGAGCGGGTCTTCAGGCCCGCGTTCAGACTGCTGAAATATGAGCTTTAGCCCAGCTTCTCCGCTCTTCTCTTTTTTGCCTGTAAACACCCCGTCCCCTTCAGTCATCCAACTCTTAAGTGAAAGAGGTTCCCATGTCAGAACCGGCGAGGCACGACGACGCGTGGGGCGAAGTTCCGCGTTCCGAGAAGGAAAGCCGCAATGAAGGTGAACTCGGTTCCCGAGTCTCGCCTCGTGTCTATCCCGAGCGAGAATTGCCCGAACGAGCCGCCCCCGGGGAACTCGGCGAGTGGCCCGTCCGTACCACCGCACCAGCCAGGTCTCAGACCGCGGATCGTGCGGGCTACGCCCTGGGGTCTGCTGCCGGACGCGCTCAGCAGCTGGGAGTGCGCTTGCAGGATGAGCTCCATAGCCGTATGGACGACTTCCATAGCCGCGTCGACGATCTTCGCGCCCGCTTTCAACTGATTCGCGGCCGCGCTTCCGAGAACGTGCAGGAGACCGCCGGGCACCTGAAGCGGGACTCCCGGCGCAACCTCACGCAAATGCGTTCGCGGGCCCAGCAACTTGCGCACGATTATCCAATCCATTTTGTTCTCGGCGCTGCCGGCAGCGCCTTTTTGATCGGCTTCGTGCTCGGATGGTGGAGGCAAAGTGAGTAACGAACGCGTAACTTTCATCGACAGACGTGGACGCGTCGATACCGACCGCCCTCTCAGTTCCGTATTGAACGAGGCCAAGGACGAGTTCAAGGAGTTCGCCCAGACTCGCGTCGCAATGCTGATCTCGGAATTGCGGGAGAATGCGCAGACCCTGAAGACTGCTGCTCCCATGATGGCCGCAGGCCTTTTCTTCGCGCTTACCGCCTGGCTCGTGCTGACCGGTGCCTTAATCGCTCTGATCTGGGTCGCCTTCGAGCCCAGTCCCTATGCGCCTTTTCTTGCGTTTGTGATCGTTGGAATCGTCTACCTTCTTTTCGGTGGAATCCTCTCGCTACTCGCCTACTCTTCCATTCGCGAAAAGTCGATCACACCGAAACGCACCATTCAGCTTCTCAAAGAAGATCGCACCTGGTTCCAGAACGAGGCGAAGACACAGCTATGAACCTGCACAACGTGACCTCCCATATCGATGCCGACTCGCGCAAGATTTCCCCGCAGATGCCCGCTGACATTCTCGAAATGAAGGCCGTCGAACAACGCCAGCGCCTGCATGAAACCTTTTCCGAACTCCGCTCCGGCGTGCGGCATAAATTGGACGTCAAGGCCCAGGCGCGCGAGTACGTGTGGCAGGCCTCCACGGTAGGCGCCTTGCTGAGCCTTGCTTTTGGCTACACTGCCGGAAGCTTATTCCGCCGCAGTCTCCGGTAAATACCTTGGAACAGCGAAATCCGGCCCGAAAAGCGCCCTTTCGGGGGGATTGATCAAAGAAGCTACCTCCTGTTCTTTCCTTATATCTATCCCCAACAACATCGTGGTATAAACCCCAACGTAGAAACTCCCGATAGCTTTAGGAATCATAGGAGGAGGTTTCGTGTCCGAAGCGCGAACTGGGAAGCGGTTCGATTTGAAGCTTCCCATTGTCATAAAGGAGTCTGATTCGGCAGACCTGCTTCAGGGAACCACCGATAATCTTAGTGTTGCAGGTGTTTATCTCCGGGCGGGCGCGGAATTTCACGTCGGCTCAAAGGTCACGTTCGAAATCACACTGCCTGCCGAAGTTACCGGCGGCAAGAACGATGTCAAACTACAGTGCCGGGGAACCGTTGTGCGCGTCGATGAACCCGATAATGGCGAAGCCAGCAATGGTGTCGCCTGCGTCATCGATGGTTATGAATTTGTTCGCAGTTAATTCTAACTACCATGCTCAAACTGGTCGTAGCCGATAAACAACCTGTGTTCCGGGCCGGTATCGCGAAAGTGCTCGCGGTGGAAGACGAGATGCGCATTGTTGCGCAGGTCCAATCTCCCGAGCAGATGCCCATGGCGCTGGAACGTTTCCGCCCTTCCGTCGTCGTCTGCTCTGCTAACTTTTATCCCGACATTCACGGCCTGGCCCAGTCGGCGGCGAAAGTCAAAAGCCGGCTCATCGTGATTGCCGAAGCAGGCGAGAATCCGTCCAGCTATCTCAGTTCGGGCGCTCACGGCGTGGTCTTCCGCAACGTGACCGGACCCAACCTGCTCGACTGCGTGCGCGCTGTTTCCCGCGGTGATGCCTGGGTGCAGGACAATGCCATTCCCGTCGAAGTCAGCGAGAATGACATGGTCGGTGCCCGCGTCGTCGACCGCCTTACGCAGAAAGAATTGCGCATTGTTGCCTTGATCGTGCAGGGCTACAAGAACAAGGAGATCGCCACCGAACTGGGCACCACCGAGCAGGTGATCAAGAACTACCTGCGCAACGTTTACGACAAGATCGGTGTCTCCGATCGTCTTGAACTTGCGCTGTTCACGATTCACCACCGCATCCTGGCGGAAGCTGCTGCTGCCAGCGCGGCTGGAACCAGCACTGCTGCTGCGGCCGCCGCACCCAGCGAAGCCCGCTAACCTTCACCTCGAATAAAGAGGCTCCCCGCGGGGAGCCTTTCTATTTTCCGTCTCAAAGAGTGGCGCGGGCGCCCTCGCCCGCGAGTTTAGGTTTTTCTAGCAACTGACAACTTGCTTATGGAGCCCACTCGCCCTCGAGTGGGCAAGTTCCGATCTCTTCCCTCATATAGCGTTAGGATGTTGGCGAGGTGGTGGTACATTCTGATGGCAGAACAACCACGGACTAAGAGGGCGACCTCATGGGCGCAAAAACATGGATGCTCGTGTATGCAAGTACGGAGGTCAGCAAAGCGTTGAGGGGCGGTCCCAAGTTGAATCACGATGCCAGTCTGCAACTTGCAACGAGCCTTTTTCCAAAGGACAAACTTGAGCCGATTGGAGAGGGAGATCTTTCGTATACATGTCCGCCCGATGATGAACTTCACATTGGTTGCTTTTCAGGCGTCTCAATCTTGGCTGCGAAGGAATTTGGAATCGATTATCCCTCAAAATTGCCAGCGTCGTTTATTTCCGCCGGGAACGATCGAACCGTTTACCTGCACGCGATGCACAGTGTCGTCGATTGGTTCGCGTTCGCTCAATGGATCAACGGTAAACTAGTTCGATCCCTCAGTTTGTCTCCAGACAGCGGTATTTTGGAAAATGTCGGGCAAAGGCTGCCTTTTGAAGATCCTTTTTGGTCGAGCCAAAGACCAGCAACCAGCGATGACGAGGATAGTTACCCCCTTCCATTCCATCCTCTTGAGCTGGGAGAAGCAGCTCTGAAGGAATTCTTCGGCTACCAACTCGAAGGCCTTATTGACCCTGGGCTGCTTCAACCCGAATCAATACCCCTAATGAAATTTAAGCGTAGACGGTCTCGCTGGAAGTTGTGGTGACTGTGACGCTGATCTGATAGCGTTTTTTGCTTTTTCTGACAACTAACAACCGGCAACTGACAACTTTTTCACGCCGTCTTCAACTCCGCACCCATCGCCGGAAGATACAGATCAAGCTGTGTTCCTTTCCCCAGCTCGCTTTGCACCTGGATATCACCGCCCAGCGCCAGCATGATCTTCTGCGCTCCCGACAAGCCCAGTCCGGTTCCACCATGCTTGGTCGTGAAGTAAGGCAAGAACAATTTCCCTTTATCTTCTTCGGTGATTCCCGCGCCCGTGTCGCGAATCCACACGTGCACTCGCCCGCCATTCACGCCTGAACCCACAGTCAGTTGACCGCCATCCGGCATCGCCTGCAAACCGTTAATGATCAGGTTCGTGAACACCCGTCGCAAATCCGCGGCGTTGGCACGGACCTGCGGAACGCTGCTCAGTTCGCGTACCAGTTGCACGCTGTTGCGCCGGTTGCGCAGATGCTCGGTCCACTCGATCGCGTCATCGAGCAATTCCCGCACGTCCACCGTCGTAAGTTCTCCGGTGCCACTGCGGGCGTAATCGCGTATCCGCGCAATGATCTCTGCGCCGTGCTCAACCGCGCTATGGATCAGGCGCAGCAAGGTTCCTCGATCGAACGGCGAGGGCTCCGGCGAGGTCTGCAGCAGCACCACCGCGTGCGAGATCGTCTCCAGCGTGTTGTTGAAGTCATGCGCGATGCCCGCTGCTACTTGCCCAATCGCCAGGTGCCGCTCCATATCGGAAAAGCGGTTTTGCAGCTGCGTCAGCTCAGTGATATCGCGTGCAATCACCAGCGCCCCCACCGGCTTCCCCGCGGAATCGCAGATTGGGTTCGCCGAGATCAGTAGTTCAATGTCCCTTCCCGTCTTTGGATCCCGAATCACTCGCCGCTCTTCACGCACCGGTTCTCCGGCCAGAGCACGGTCCAGCACAGTTCTCTGAAGCCGAAGAATCGAGATTGCATTCGGCCGTACCAGGGCAGCTCCGGCCTCGGAAACGTTCCGCTTGCGCAACTGTTCCCGCGAGCCTCCTAGAATCCTTGCGGCCGCCTGGTTCAGATCGATGATTTTGTGATCGGTGTCGATCAAGACTGCCGCGTCTGGCATGCTCTCCAGCAGCGTTCCGATCTCCACTTGCCGGGTCGGGTTCAATTGTTCTTGCCGTCCCCGTCTCTCTACCAGGTACACGTTCGCTCCCATCAGGAATGCCCAACCCACGCCCATCTGCCCGAATCGTAGTTGCGACGTAAGTTGATGAATCATCACCTGTTTACCAGATGCGGCGCCGCGCACATGCGAGGGCCGACTGCTCTTGCTTGTGTGCAGTTGCTGAGATGTAGGATGAAGTCTCTTCGCGGGCGGGATGCCGGGCGACTATTCTGAAACAGCTCGGCTGGTGTTCTTCAGCAGCTCGTTGACAATGGTGACTAGCTCTTCCGGATTTACTGGTTTCTCCAGGTACAGGTCTGCCAACGGCTCGGCCGCCTGAAATGCCTCGGCCACGTACCCCGATACAACTACGACAGGCAGGGTCGCGTGATTCTTCGCTGCCTGCACCACCGCCCGGCCAACGTTGTCGCCCAGGCGCCAGTCGGTCACGACGGCATCATAGGTGTCGTGCTCGAGTTTCTGAATCGCGTCCTGTGCTGACGTTGACGCAGTTACGTGATGCCCAGCCGCTTCCAGAATGCGGCACTTCAACGTAACTACGTTGGGCTCATCGTCAACGCAAAGAATTCGTGCCATACACGATCCCGGTGATCAGCAGTAGGACCTGACCCGATCTAACCCCACCCGAATCAACGCGCTATTCTCAAATGGATGGCCAGACCTGTCAAGCTGACCTGAACACTCGACACCTTAGATGCAGGCAACCGATATAGCGTGCGCCACATTAAGACATTTTTGTGACGAGCTTATCCGCCTGGCTTTTGGCGGATTGGCCTGCGGCTACGAAATCTTCTTTCCCACCGATTTCGCCTGTGTAAACAACAGCAGGTAGTCCGGTCCACCAGCCTTTGAGTCGGTTCCAGACATATTGAACCCGCCGAACGGATGCGCGCCCACAATCGCCCCCGTGCACTTGCGATTCAGGTACAGATTCCCAACATGGAACTCGCGCGTGGCCCGTTCCAGTTTCTTCTCGTCTCGGCTGTAAACCGCGCCTGTCAGGCCAAATTCCGTGTCGTTGGCAATTTCCAGGGCATGATCGTAGTCACGGGCCTTGATCACGGCCAGTACCGGCCCGAAGATCTCCTCCTGCTCCAGCTTCGATTTCGGTTGAACGTCGGCAATCACGGTTGGCTGGACAAAGTAGCCGTCCTTACCGGCAACGCGCTGCCCTCCCGTGATCAGCCGTCCATCTTTTTTGCCCTGCTCGATGTAGCCCAAAATCGACTTCATCGAGCCTTCGTTCACCACTGGACCCATGTTCGGGTTCTCTGTCGGGTCGCCGAGCGTGATCTTTTCCACTCGCGCCTTCAGCTTGTCCAGGAACGTGTCATAGATCTTCTCGTTCAGGATCAGCCGCGAGCACGCCGAGCACTTCTGCCCGGAGAATCCGAACGCCGAAGCTGCCGCGCCTTCCACGGCTGCGTCGATGTCTGCATCGGCTTCCACGATGATTGCGTCCTTGCCGCCCATTTCCAGGATCGTTCGCTTGATCCATATCTGGCCGGGCGCCTGGTCAGCCGCCACTTTGTTGATGTGCAACCCTACTTCGCGCGATCCGGTGAACGCGATGTAACGCGTCTTCGGATGAGATACCAGCGCGTCGCCAAAACTTCCACCTGCGCCAGGGCAGAAGTTCACCACGCCCGCCGGCAGTCCGCATTCTTCAAGGATCGAGAAGAAGAAGCGCGCAATCGCCGGAGCATCGCTCGAGGGCTTCAGGATGACAGTGTTGCCCGACACGATCGAGGCCAACGTCATGCCCGCCATAATCGCGCCCGGGAAATTCCACGGCGGAATCACAATGCCCACGCCCAGCGGAATGTAGAACAGAGAATCGCGCTCGCCCGGCAACTGCACGTCGGTTTCGGCCTTGGCCAGTTTCAACGCATGATGCGCGTAGTATTCGGCGAAATCGATGGTCTCGGCAGTGTCCGCGTCGGCCTCGGCCCAGTTCTTGCCGACCTCATAGGTCATCCATGCGCCGAACTCAAACTTGCGCTCGCGGATGGTCTTTGCCACCTTGAACACGAACTCGGCGCGCTCTTCCCAACTGGTGCGGCTCCACGTTTCGAATGCCTTCTGCGCCGCTTCCATAGCGGGTTCCACGTGCTCTTTACCGGCCTTCTGGAACACGCCAACCACCTGGCTGGGATTTGCCGGATTGAGCGATTTGATCTTGTCGGCGGTCTTGATGGGCTTGCCGCCGATCACAAGTTCGTACTCACGGCCCAGTTCTGCGTGGACTTTATCCAGCGCAGCTTTCATCTTCTGAGCATTTTCCGGCCGGCTGAAATCGACCATCGGCTCGTTTTTAAAAGGTGCTGTGTGCTGTGTGCTGATTCGGGGAGGGGCTTCTACCGTTGCCATTAAATTAGACCTCTCGCCCCAGGCGCTCCGATGCCCAAGGCCAAACACTCAATTTTACACGGTGAACTCGGCACCTGCGGCAGCCGACGTCCGTTGGTTTGGATTCGTCGCGAGGGTCTTTTGCTTCTGTCATTTTGATCAGCCGAGCCATTCTGTTTATTTTTATTAATAGATAATCCCACCCATTCCCTATCGTGTGGCAAACAAAGGCACTTACGCGGTAGCGGGGCTGTACGTAATGCATTCTAAAGAGGGACTATGGCGCGTCTTTGTCTTGGCTTTCCAGCTTTTTCGTTTCGCGAATCGCGAAAAACACGAACCATGCCGAGAAGACATCCACGCAGACGAGCGCCAACCCGAGCGTGCGCCAGTTCCCGCCGGCAGTAAACAACGCTACGTGCGCTGCCACTACGATGGAGAGAATGCAGACCAGCAGCAGTTTTCTGCGACGTCCGATGTTTCCCATGAAGGTGCGTACACTCTGTACTAGGCGCCCTGATTTGCGCGAACAAGATACCGATCCATCCATTCAAGGATCAGCTTTCGCATTTCCGGCAGCTCCACATGCGCACAATCAAACAGCTCAATACGGCAATCGGCCTGGTTTCCGTACTCGCGATAAAGCGGCAGCAGGTGATCGCGAATCTTGTCCACTCCTGCCGGCGGAGTCAGCGGGTCCTGTCGCCCGTTCACACTCAGGTGTGCGCGCGGCACGATCAGTTCGTTGATGTCGGCTGTCTGGAATTCCTTCAGGAGCGATGGCACGTAGTAATAGATTCCGTGCTCTTTCAGTCCGTGCGTGCGGATTAATTCCTCGTAGTCGGTCAGGCAGCATACATCCATGCATACCTTCACGCGCGGATCGAGTGCCGCCAGCCACCACGCTTTGGTCGCTCCCATGGACATGCCGAGCGTCCCGAGCCGCGTGCTATCAACCTCGGAACGGCTTGCGAGATAATCCAGCGCGCGGAACTCGTCGAACATCATCATCCCGTACAGGACTTGCCCTCTCCACAACATGAGCTTGAACGCGTCCTGCTCGCCCTGCTGCCCGTTGGTTTCGTGCTTGCGCTCACCGAAGCACCAACTGTCGATGGCGAGCGTGACGATTCCCTTCTCGGCACAGACGGGAGCATAAGGCGGCTGTACTGTCACTCCCTTCAGTAGCTGTTCTTTGCCCAGATCGTACATCCCGGCGTGCCAGTGCATGTAGAGCAGCCCGGGTGCGCGCGGCTGGCGCTTATCGGGAATCAGAAGGATTGCAGGAACAGGCTCGATACCGTTCAGATCCAATACGAGACGCTCGAGCGTATATCCCTCGTATTTTTCTTTGCTGACGAGTCGCGGAGGTGCAGCTTTATGGTTCCAGGGGACGTCTCCCAATAGCTGCCAGAGCTCACGCCGGCGTTTCTCTTGCTTTGAGGCGAATGCCATTGCGGGATTCTCAGGCGACGATTCGTTCGCGATGGAGGAAGCACCGGTGACAGCGGCCGCACCGACAACCGCAGCCGAGGTTTGCAGGAATTTTCGTCTGGTCGATGAATACAGGTTCGATGTCATCGTCCGGGATTCTACATTCCTCGCATCCGTTGTCTCAAAGTACTTCTAAGGCGTCGGTTTGTTGTGGAGGCCGTGGATTACTGCCCGTACTATCTCAGCCTGAGATAGCGAGGGATGAGCCGTTATCGACACCTAACCCACAAAACTTGGTCACGTGCACTGGAATCCGTGTTTCAATGCCAAATGTGCGACGATCCCAGCAGGATTACTCAGGGCTTCTGGGTGATCCTTTCCGTATTGAACAATCGTGCGAGCCAGTGTAGTTCCGCTAACATCGACGGGGATGCAGAACGTCGGACTACCACTCTCACCTGCATCTAGCTCGACGGCGCGTCGGAACCGAACTTCCTCGACCATTCCATTCAGATACCCGATACAAAATTGAAGATCGGAGTTATTGCTTTGGGCTTCCGGTTTGTAGACATTGCTGCACTTCTCTATCAAAGAGCCAGCCGTACGGAAACCGTCAGCGGCAACTAAGCAAGGTGTAAGGCCAAGAAACAGTGGCAGCACCAACATGGTGGTTCTCATGTCGGCGATTGTAAGGTGTCTTAGGCGAATAGATGTTGGGAAATCACTACAGGCGCTCCGTTCACAACAAGTAATCTTGGCGTGATGGCTCTAGTACGAGTAAATTGCTCGCATGCGGCCCAACACCTCGCCGACCTTGGTCGTTGTCGGATGTATCTGTCTGGGCTTTGTGGCATGTACACGAAGCGTACAGGTAACAAAGCAGATGACGTGGCAGTGTGCTCCCGAGGAGTACAACAAAGCCTTCTACGCTCGGCCCGATGAGTACGTTCGATTCCGCTACGTCGACAACCCAAACTGCGAAGAATTGGAATCGGCAAGAAACCTCTGCGCCGAATTGCATGATCTCGGGAAATCGACTGTTAGCGTTCAGTTTGAAGTCTGGGGTGGTGGTTTCGGTTCCGCGAAAGGTTATCGACTGACGGCAGTGGAAAATCGCCCCTTGCAGGATGTCGGCGGTTGGGCAAGCAGCGGCTGCCATGACACTACACGCAATCCCATCAACGATGTCCTAGACGCTTTGAAATAGCGAGCGATAACTGGCGATACCACCACCAATCTCAGGCTGAGACATTGAGTGATTATCCGTTTTCACCATCTATCGGGGATGACCTCGCGCCTGCCAGCAGTTTCTTGGCTGCTTGGATCGATTGGGCAGCGAAGCCTTCTCGCCAACGGCAGATTGTAACCCCAAAACACCTGACCTTTCGTACCGCAGCGGTGGTTCATGTACCTGTGTAAGAATCGCTGCTGAACAACGCTGTCTTTCGCCTTTTCCCGAGAAGCAGAAGAAGGGTAAATGTCGTAAGGCGAAAAGCTCGCAGCAAGGATGGTCATGAAAACTCCTCCCTCCAAAAAAACGCCGATCTATATCGCCGTAATCGAGAGCGACCCACTGCGGTTTATGGGATTGAGCACGTTCCTGGGCGCAGCCGAGAATTTCGTACTGAGTTCGGCGTCCCTTGCCGATGTGGGAACGCAACCGAACGTGGATGTGGTGCTACTGGGAAACCATGTCGGTCCGAACCTGTTTGAGGTGATGGCCACGCTGAGAGCGGCACATCCGGCTCTGCGGATCATCGTAATGGGATCTGGAATGAATGACGAAAACATTCTTAAGGCCATTGCAGCCGGGGCAAAGGGGTATGTCGACGAGACGGCGGATCCAACGGAGTTCGTGCAGGCGATACGTGTGGTGCACCAGGGGTCGGTGTGGGCTCCGCGGAGAGTACTGTCACTCTTCATCGAGCGCGTGAGCAATTCGCCGGGAAGCGTTTTCCCTGCTGGTCCAGTGACTTTTACGGACCGCGAAAAAGAAGTGCTGGAAATGCTGGTTGTGGGACGATCCAACAAAGAGATCGGCGCGCCACTGGGCATCGCAGAGCGCACCGTCAAAGCTCACGTAGCCAAACTGATGCGCAAAGTTGGGGTGCAAAACCGAATTGAGTTGTCGGTGCATGCCATCACGAATTCTCTGGTTTGCGTGAAATGAAAAACTTGTCAGGCGAATATTTGATCATCCTGCGCTAGCCGTTGATATATCGCCGTACCACTCGCAATCCCAGGGTCGGGATACCGAGTGATAATCTCTGATGAGATAACGAAGTCGGCCTCGCAAGCGGTGCGGGTACACTGTTGCGGCTTCTACGCGTAACAGTAGCTCGGATCGAAGGAGGCCGAGATGCGCATTATAGGCTGCGATTTGCATTCGCGACAGCAGACGTTGTCGATGCTGGACGCGGAGACGGGAGAAGTGGAAGAGCACGTTCTCGGGCACGAGGGCGAGGAAGTGCGCGAGTTTTACTCCGGGCTGCCAGGTCCGGTGCGAGTTGGGATTGAAGCTAGTTGTGCGACGCAGTGGTTCCTGCAGTTGATGGAAGAGCTGGGAGTCGAATGTTGGGTTGGGCACCCGGCGAAGATCCGCGCCTATGAACCGCGCAAGCAGAAGAATGATCGACGCGATGCGCGGTTGCTGATGCATCTGCTGGAGCAAGACATCTTCCCTAGGATCTGGGTGCCATCGGTCGAGCAACGAGATGTGCGGGCGCTGCTCATGCATCGGCATCAATGGGTGCGCATTCGCGTGCGGATTCAAAATGCATTGCAATCGATCGCGCTCGGTCATGGACTGCGCCGAGGGTCGGGATTGTGGAGCAGGGATGGACAACTTTCGCTGTTGGCATTGTCGCTCCCCGAGCACACGGATGCACGACGCAACGAGTTGATGGCGTTATATCGTCAGCTGGATGCCGACATCGAGACTCTGGATCGTATGGTGGCGAATACTGCGGAGGAGCGACCGTTATCACGGTTGTTGATGACGCATCCCGGAGTCGGCCCGAATACAGCGTTGGCAACGGAGGTCTATCTGGGAGATCCGACGCGGTTCGCCGATGGCAAAGCCGTAGGCAGCTACGTGGGGATGATTCCTGAGGAGAAGTCGAGCGGTAAGAAGTGGCGGCTGGGGAAGTTAACCAAGCAAGGCAATACGATGCTGCGCTTTCTGTGGTGCGAAGCGGCCCGACATGCCGTG
>CAWGWI010000004.1:0-83425 GCA_963826275.1 Terriglobia bacterium
GAGGTCCCGTGTTCGAATCACGGCAGGGCCACCATATTTCTCCTCCGCAGTCGTTTTGAAATCAGCCTACGTGATCGTGAAAGAAGAATGCACGGCGGATCGTGGAGACTCTTTTTGAACCCAGGTTGGCGTCCAAATGAAGGACGCGAACCTGGGCCACCAGCAAACTTCTCTGGCGAATAAAGGGCGAAAATGTTAGACTCACGATGAATGACTACTCTGATTGCGATATGTTTGGCTGGCCTAGCTGCCGTCGGGTCTTACCTAGGTATACGTGTCGCAGTTCACCCCGCTGAAACTGATCACCAAAAGCGGATTTACAAGCGCGTATTCATCGCACTGGGCGTGTTAACCATCGTCTTGGTTGGCCTCCAATCCTACTTAGCTGAAGTTGAAATGCGGGAGCTTCCTAAGCTCGTTGCTCAATACATTCAGAATACCGCGCCACCAAGTGGATTTTTTAGCCATAGTCAATTGGTCGGACGACCAGCACCGCCAACCGGATTGGTAGTGGCGAAGAAGCGACAGTGGCTAGCGACTACGCAAGCAAGTTGGTTGTTTTCCTCGATTCCCAGGGAGACCCACCACAGCCACACCCTGGAGAAAACAATGTTGATTTCGTCATCCGCTCGAACGCGTGGTACGAGAGGGTGATGAAAGAGTACAAAGCTGGATATGCAGATCAGGCTAAGTCATTGGCGCAATTGTTGATTGAGGAGAAAGTTCTGGACAGTAGAGTCATGCCACTGTTTCAAGATCCTCAAAACCCGCTTGGAATCAGAGCAATCGCAACGCAGCTCCGAGGAGCTTCGCTGAAGCTCATAAAAGAAAAGCAACAAAGTGCTAAAGGTGAATGAGGTCCGTCGCGCCTTCGCATTAGCGCGCAAGCCGACCGCTCTGCCGTTGACTCAACCGCTGATCAGCGCGGGGACATTGGCCCACCAGCCGAACGTTCCTTGCATTCCACGGTTTGCTTGCCACGAGCTCCCGCCCATTCCGTCAATAGCTCGACACCAGCGATTCATCGCGAATAGATTCGATAAGTAATTGAAAAATATTGTGTTACCGGTTATTCCGGGCCTAGTATTTAAAAATCTTAAAGAATTAGTTACTATTTCGGGAGAAGCGCGTCTACAGTACAAGAAGAAATAAAGGAGAGTCGCTTTGCCGCCGAAGACGTCCGCAACCCTGACCGAAGCTGAGTTGCGATTGATGAATGTGCTGTGGGAAAAGGGATCGGCTACCGTGCAGCAGGTATTGGATGCGCTGGTGGAGGATCCGCCGCTGGCCTACAACTCGGTACTGACCACGATTCGGGTGCTCGAGCGCAAGGGTTACGTCCGGCATGTGAAGGATGGCCGGGCGCATGTGTTCGCACCGGTGGTAGGCAGAGACGAAGCTTCGCGCTTTGAAGTGAAGCACCTGGTAAACCGTTTCTTTAAGAATTCGCACGAACTGCTGGTGCTCAACCTGATTGAGGATGAGAGCATCGACAACGAAGAGCTGAAGCGGATCCGAGAACTGCTGAAGCAAAGCCGGTAATTAGAAGAACTTTGATGTTACCCCTACATGCCGTTGCACAATCCGCCGCCGCTGGGATCGTAAGCTGCCTGGTTCTAGGGATGCTGGTTGCCGCCGTGGTCTGGCTGCTGATGCGACTGCTGCCTTCCGGGAGCGCGGGATTACGCTTTGCGGTGTGGTTCAGTGCGCTGGGCGCTATCGGGCTGGTCCCGGTTTTGCAGAATTTCCTGCAGGCGAACAGAGACGGTGCGAGTTCGGTCGCGGTGGCGCAGAGCTTTCTGGTACTTCCCGCTGACTGGGCCTGGTATGTGTTCGGCGTTTGGGCAATGGTTGCGTCGGCGGGATTCGCGCGCGTGATGCTGGGAGCCTGGCATCTGTGGAAGCTGCGGTCGAAGAGCGTAGCGGTTGATCTCTCGGAGCTGGATCCGATGGTGAGAGAGACGGTCATCCGCGTGAGGCAGCGGCGCCGGTTCGAAGTGCGTGGTAGTGATCAAGTTCACGTGCCGATGGCGATTGGATTCTTCCGGCCAGCAGTGGTGTTTCCGAGATATCTGTTGGGAGAGTTAGCTCCAGAGCAGCTGAATCAGTTGGTGCTGCATGAGGCCACACACCTGCTGCGCTACGACGATTGGACGAACCTGGCTCAGAAGCTGATGCAGGCGGCATTGTTTTTCCATCCAGCGGTGTGGTGGCTGGAGAACAAACTCACGCTGGAACGTGAGATCGCGTGCGACGAAGCCGTGGTGGCGGAGACGCACGATGCACGATCCTATGCGGAGTGCCTGGCGGTGTTGGCGGAGAAGAGCGTTCTGCGCCGTAGCTTCGCGCTGGTGCAGGCAGCGGTGAGCCGGTTGCGGCATACATCACTGCGAGTGAAACAGGTTCTGGCGATGGAGCAGCACGGACGAGTCCGCGGATGGAGCGCAGCGGCCAGCGTGGTAGGAGTGATTTCGTGCGCCGCAGTGCTGGTACAGGCGCCGGATCTGGTGAGCTTTCAGAACAAGGTGGTTGGGCAAGCGCCGCAAGCTGAATTGCAATCGGTAGCTGGCCAAGAATTCGGAGCGAAGGTGATTCCGGCATCGTTCGTGAGCGAGAGACCACGGGTCGTGCCGGCGATGATGACGCGACAGACGCCCTCGATGGCAGTGAAGTCGATGGCAGTGAAGAAGAGCGTTGCTGTAACCAGGGCTGAGCGGGCGGTACTCCGTGCCGCGCAAGTGAAGCCCGAACGGAAAGCTCATGTGGTGCTGGCGAGCGAGCAGGCGCGCGGGCCGGTCCCGGTGTTACTGATGACGACGACCGTGATCGAGAGCGGACGCGGAGATGCACAGCAGATATTTGTTCTACGAACGTGGCGAGTAGCGCTGTATTACTCGAGCGCAGATCAAGCTAAGCCAGAAACTTCCCACAAAATTTAAAGCGAGAGATAGACGATCAGAAGCAGCGGTGCAGCAGCAACAACTAATTAACTAGTTTAAGGAGCAAGAAGAAATGAATTGGACAGATTTGAAAGCAAAAGCCTCGCGGGGGGTAATTGTTTCCGTGTTGGCATTGGCGACGGCGGCGTCGTTCGGCACGTATGAGATGGTCAAACCAGAGACGGCACGGGCTGCAGTGGCAGCACCGGCGGCAGCAGCATTGGATCCGGATAGCGTGAGCGCGCTGACGGCACTCGATCACGCCATGGAAACAGTCGCAACACGAGTTACGCCGGCGATTGTGAATGTGGCCGTGACTTCGAAAGCGAAACCGGTAGCCATGGAAGATGGTCCCGATGGAGACGAAGGACAGTTCTTCCAGCGGTTCTTCGGACAAGGCATGCAGGGAATGCAGCCACGTCCGCAGATTCAGCACGGTATCGGCAGCGGAATCCTGATTTCGCCAGACGGATACATTGTCACGAACAATCACGTGGTGGAAGGCGCAACCGAGATTCGGGTAACGATGAATAATCGTCAGGCTTACACGGCGAAGCTGATCGGAACCGATCCGCTGACCGACCTGGCGGTGATCAAGATCAGCGGATCTGATTTCCCGAGCGTGCCGTGGGGTGATTCCACGGGATTGCGTCCGGGACAGACGGTGCTGGCGTTTGGCAATCCATTTGGCTTCCGGTTCACGGTGACGAGAGGAATCGTGAGCGGATTGAACCGTCAGAATCCGGATGCTTCCGATCCGCGCCGTCCTGGTGGATTCATACAGACCGACGCTGCGATTAATCCCGGCAACTCCGGTGGTGCACTGGTGGATGCGCGGGGAGAAGTAGTCGGAATCAATACGTTTTTGATCTCGCCTTCCGGTTCGTTCTCGGGTATGGGATTTGCGATTCCTTCGCAGATCGCCAAACCGGTGATCGACAGCTTGATGCGCAACGGAAAAGTTGAACACGCGTACATGGGAGTCGGCATCAGCGATATCACGCCGGAGAACTCGAAGTTCTTCGAGATGAAGAACAACAACGGTGCAGTGATCACGCAGGTAGAGCCGGATTCACCGGGCGCAAAAGCAGGCCTGAAGATCGGCGACGTGGTGACGGCGGTCGATGGACAGGAAGTGACGGACGCGAGCCAGTTGCAGATCGCGATTGGTTCGAAGAAGCCTGGAACCAAAGTCGAGCTCAGTGTTCTGCGCAATGGGAAGCAAGAAAAAGTTCCTATCACGCTGGAACAGATGGGCGCCCGGAACGGCGAGGACAATGAGAGCGCTGCGAACCAGGGCAAGCCTCGCTGGGGAGTCGGACTACAGGATCTGAGCTCTGACGTCCGGCAGCAGTTGCAGGTTCCGAGCAACGTGCAGGGTGCGGTGGTCGGCAATGTTCTCCCCGGAAGTTCGGCGGATGACGCCGGCTTGCGGCAGGGTGATGTGATCCTGCAAGTGAATCGGAAAGACGTGAAGAGTGCGGCGGACGTAAAGCAGGCGCTCTCGTCGATTCCCAAGGGGCAGGATGCGCTGGTGCTGGTGTGGTCGAATGGCGGAAACAGCTTCCGCGTTCTGCATGCACCGACGGAGCAGCCGCAAGGGTGAGGTGCTTCGAATCCCACCCACGACCCAGAAGCAGGGTCGAGGGTGGGGCACCCGGAGTTCAACTTCCCACCCTTACGCCAAAGAAGGCTAGAGGGTGGGGCACCCGGAGTTCAACTTCTTACCCTTACGCCAAAAGAAGGCTAGAGGGTGGGGCACCCACGCTAGTTTTTCAAAGTCCCACCCACGACCCAAAAGCAGGGTCGAGGGTGGGGCACCCGCGGTGGGGCACCCGGAGTGTGAATGAAGATGAGCCCTTTGTGCTTCCTCCCGGGCACGAAGGGCTTTTTCTTTGCAGGCGACGGAGAGTGTAGAATCGCGATCCTGGAGAGCGGATCTGAAGATATTGCAAAAGACCGCGATAGCGATCGTCGTGCTTGCGATCGCGACCTACGCTGGGGATTACGCGCAGCTACGCGTACGGGTGTGGCGAAATGCGAATCCGTTCGGAAGCGTGCAGGTGGAGAAGTATTACGCGGTCCACGAGAAAAACAACAAAACTGAGTTTATGTTTCCGCACGACACGCAGAGCCAAGACTGCGTCCACTCTTTGTTTCCTCACATGGGCTATTCACCTTGCTGGTATCTGAATCGCAATCGAGAGCAACGGATCGACATCTAGGCCGAAGCAGCTTCGCTGTTGCGCAGACGTGAGTAGCAGTCGTGCACTCGCCGTCTCAGTCAGCGCGTTACTGGTCCCTTAAGAGCGGCTGTTCGTCTCAGGTGAGCAGACGTTTGATCGGCATGTGCGTCTTCCGAGCAGGCAGTTTGCTTGGAGGCGGATATGAGGCGTGCCGCACGATCCCTTTTTTCAAAGTTCAGAGTACTGATGCTGTGCGGAATTGGGGCGGGAGTGTGCG
Organism: Terriglobia bacterium; assembly: GCA_963826275.1. Taxonomy (GTDB): domain Bacteria; phylum Acidobacteriota; class Terriglobia; order Terriglobales; family Acidobacteriaceae; genus JAJPJE01. Next base: position 5,403 of record CAWGWI010000004.1, read on the forward strand.
TCCCGATGAGCATGGGACAAAGCAACTTCAAGAGAGATTTGTTTGCGGCGGAGCAGGGGAACGTGAATGCCGAGTTGAGAGTGGCGAACGCGTACGAGTTTGGGGAAGGAACGGGATCCAATATCAGTGAGGCGGCGCGGTGGTACGCAAGAGCCGCTGGGTCGGGGAGCACGGAGGCGGCAGTCCGATACGGGCTGATGCTTTACCAGGGCAACGGGATCGACAAAGACGTGAATAAAGCGTTCCAGTGGTTCCAGCGAGCGGCCGTGGAAAAGGCTCCGGACGCGATGAACAATGTGGCGCTCATGTATTTTCGCGGCGAAGGAGTGAGGCGCGATCCAGCGGAAGGAGTGAAGTGGATGAAGCGCGCTGCCGACCTGGGATTCACTGCGGCGCAGGCGCACCTGGCGGTGGCTTACTGGGATGGCGTGGGCGTTCAGCCGGACCGAAAAGAGGCAATGAAGCTGTTCCGGCAAGCTGCGAAGAAGCATGACCCCGTGGCATTGTTTGGGCTGGGATATGCGTACGATCTCGGCGCTGAAGTTCAACAGGATTACCGGCAGGCGGCGAAGCTGTATCGCGAGGCGGCCGATCACGGTCACAGTGAGGCGATGAACAATCTAGGCTTGTTGTATGAGCATGGACGCGGAGTCAACGTCGATGTGAAGCAGGCATTGCGCCTCTACGAGCAGGCGGCGAACCTGGGGAGTCCGCTGGCGGCGGCGAATCTGGCGCGACTCTATGCGTCCGGTGTGCTGGGATCGAAAGATGATCTGCAAGCATGCGTGTGGCTGGTGATTGCTTCGCGCGAGGACACGAGATACCTAGCTGGTGTTGAACGATTGCGGCAGAGCATGGCAGTGGAGAAGTGGCAGGAAATAGAGCGCGCGGCTTCGGAGAAATGGGAAGCGATCAGCAAGAACGGAGTGCCGCCGCTGTTATTGGGAAATCCGCCGGCGAGAGAAGCGGTGGTGGCACAGAAGTGAGGAACACCCAAGCCAAAAAGAAGGCTTGGATGGAGCACCCGTAAACCAGTCGTGATCCGGGGCAGCCGAGGTCGGCTGCCCCACGTAATTCGTGGTGCTTTAGGCGCGGCGTTTTTCCGCGGCGCCAGGAGAGCGTTGCAGGAAATTCTGGATGCGGTCGCGAAATCCGCGGCTGAGTGAGAGCTCTTTTCCATTGCGCAACACCACGATGAACTCGCCATTGTTGCAGGGTTGAAGCTCCTTGATTTTTGCGAGATTCACGATGGTGGAACGATGAATGCGAATGAATCGCGTTGCATCGAGGCGAGACTCGAAGGAGTTCATCGTCTCACGCATGTAATAGCCTTCATTGCCGGCGTGGATATGAACGTAGTTCGCTGCGGCTTCGACCCAGTCGATCTCTTCTAATTTCAAAAACACGACCTTGCCACCGGACTTGATGACGAGCCGATCGCCTTCGGTGGTTGCCGGGCGAGATTCTTCCAGAGCCGCTAGCAGGCGCGTCGCGAGATCTTTACTGCGCAGATTTTCAATGTGAGTACGCGCACGCTGAAGGGCGCGACGAAAGCGTTCTTCGTCAAATGGCTTCAGCAAGTAGTCGAGCGCGTGGGCTTCGAATGCCTGGATCGCGTAGTGATCGTAGGCCGTGGTGAAAATGATCACCGGGGTGGAGTCGGACGGAATCTCGCGAAGAATTCCGAGACCATCGATCTCGGGCATCTCGATATCAAGAAAAGCCAAGTCCGGCTTGCTTTGCTTGATCGAGGTTACGGTTTCAAGTCCATCCCGGCACTGGGAGACAACTTGAACGTCGGCTTCTGAAGACAGCAGTCGAGAGATACGTTCTCTCGCCAAGGGTTCGTCGTCTGCAATGAGCGCTCGAATCATGAGGGCACCCGATGCGGTATTTGACGAACAGGATCAAGAAAGGTCACCACTGGTTCTGTTTCGGGGGCAGATTCCTGCGCAACGTGGAAAGGAATTGTGATCTGGACCTCGAAACCGCCTGATTCCGGCTCACGAATCTGGAGATTCTGAGCACTGCCATACATTTGTTGAAGGCGGTTACGAGTGTTGGTCAGGCCAACGCCAAAATTGGTAGCAGCAGGCCGGGCGCTGGCGCGACCTGGTCCATCGTCGCGCAACAGGATCTCGAGACTCTTGGCGTTTCGAAGCGAGCGAACGAGGATAGTCCCGGGTCCAGCGCGGCGCGCGATACCGTGACGAATGGAGTTTTCGACGAGAGGCTGGAGAATCATATTCGGAACCATCGCGTCGAGAGTTTCGGGGGAGAGGTCCATGGCGACGGTAAGGCGATCACGAAAACGGGTACGCTCGATTTCCAGATAGCCTTCGAGAAAATCAATCTCGGCTTTCAGCGGTACTTCCTGGACGCCAGTCTTTTCGAGAGTCAGGCGAAGCAGCTCGCTTAGGCGCGAGATGACGCGGTCAGCTGCGTTCACATCCTGATGCATCAGTTCGGAGATGGAGTGCAGGGTGTTGAAGAGAAAATGCGGCTGGAGCTGAATTTTCAAGGCTTCGAGATGAGCGCGGGCTAACTGAGTTTCCAACGCCGCGGCCTGAATTTCACGGTCCTTGAAACGATGAAAGTAGATCCAGGCGAAGCAGATACAGGCGACCGCCCAGTACATAGTGATGTCGTCGAAGCCGTTGCTAAAAAAATAGCCCTTGAACATCATAAAACCCATCTTTTCGTCAGAGGAGGGATACACGAATCGATGAAGTGGAAGGCGGGCAGTATCAATGCATATTGCGAGCAGAACCGAAAAGCCGAGGTGCAGGAAAAAACGCGAGGGCCAAGTGCGTCTTTCTATGGGAAAGCGGTTGCACAAGTAGACCACGAGGGGAGTGGCGATGAGTCCCCACATGAGGAAGTAGGCCACGAAAGGCTGGCGGGCCGTTTCGATCCAGGGTCTGGGCTTGCCGTACTCGCGCCACATTTCAAAAAGAAACGTGGTTTGCATCGTGGACATGAGTGCCCAGCCAAGGCCTGTAAGTCCCCATTTAGTGATTCGGGTCATGGGCATTGCTTTCTCCAGCCGGTACAACTTTGCGGTAACTATGATTTGAGCATGTCTGCCGCTTGCGGTGAACCATTGTGGATCACCGATGACCAAGTTTCATCCCAGAAATACGACTGCTGATCCCAATTGTATTGATGTTCGAATTTATGGGGCCGACAATGAGGCTAATTGTGGGTCTTGCGACCGGAGTGCGGGTCGCGTCGGAATAGGCCCGCGGAAGGTTCGGGGTTCGACATGCGCAAACTGGCAGTTGCAGCGCTTCTCCTGGTCAGCTTTCCGTTCTTCACTGTTTCAAAACTGAATGCACTGGATCGGACTGCAGCACAGGGTCCTAAGCATGGACATCTGGCGATCGCGACTAAATCCAGATGGGTGCCAATGTACGGTGACTCTCACTTCAAGATCGCCGACAACATGATCGCTGCTCTGTTTGTGGAGAAGGGATCACTGGTCGAGTACAAGAGAACGGGAGTGTGGCCGCAGAGCAGTTCCTTCCTTTTGCGGCTGAAGCAGACACCTGTCACCGACGACAGCGCGGAAACGCATCGCACGCTGGTGGTAGATATTGCGTACAAGAATAATCCGGAGACGCAGCAGTGGGAGTCGTACGCGGTGAGTTGGAAATACGATGCTGCGGATGTCAAAAAGCCAGCACGGAGATCTCAGAGCCGTGGAATAAAACCTGGTTGCAGCGCGAGACCTGCGGATGAGGCGCAGCCGAACGGAGAGTTCCTGTAGCGGAAGGGTTATCTGGGTGGCGGCAGGCTTCCTGACTGAAACTGCGCTAGTTGATGGGTGTGCACGCGGTTTATTCCATCGAGCAACTCGGTTCGAGGAACATAGGTCTCGTCCGGCCACGTGATGGACCTGAATTGCAGTCCTAGTGGTTGTTGCGAACGTACCGGGCTCTGAGCTGAGACAAAACGCAGGTGCCGCTTTGCGATCTGGCGGAAAACACCAATGAGTCCGGCCACGGTTGTTTCGTTCTCGGAACCAAATATTTTCAAAATCTGAAGTCGACCGCTGGGCGCTTCGCGGTGCAGGCGCGCCATTGCGGCGACGATTCGTCTAGCGGCATCCTGCACGAAGAGGTAGTCGCGGATGGTATCGAGTGGAACGAAGATACGCACGGGTACGTTGAAGATTAAGCATCGCGACATATGAGAGATGAGGCCTTGCGGCTTTTCGAGGTGCTGGCCGGGGCCGTAAAGATTCGAGATGCGGCCGACGAGCGTAGAAACATTGGATCGTGTGTGCGCCCAATCGTGAAGGATCTTTTCGTGATCGAGCTTCGTCCTACCGTATTCTGAGATGGGGCAAGGCAGAGTCGCTTCCGTCAGAGGACGACCAGCACTCCCGCCATAGACACCGCCTGCGCTGCTGGAGAAGAAGATCTGACCCATGATGTGCGGCGGGAGAGAGTCGATGGCATCGCCGAGCCGATCGAGAAAGAAACGCAGGCTAGCAGTTTCGGCGGCGAACTCTGCGGCTGAGGTTCCGACCACGCCGGCGCCGGCACACCAGTAGATATTCCAGGAGCTGGATTCCTGTTCCACGATGCGGTTTCCGAAACGTTGAACTGCGTCGGCGATCGCGTCGCGCAATCGATCGGGATCTTGCCAAGGGAAGAGGTGCTCGGGATGCCAGACAGCACTGCCGATTGTGCGCTCGACGCTTGAGCCGAGCAGACCACCACAACCGATTACCCATGAGAGCGATGTCACTTGTCGCGTCCGAAGTCTTCGGCTGGCCGCGAGACGATGAGGTAGGCCGGCTTGCCCATCGCCATGGAGACTGCGACACCGAGATATTCCGCGATGATGCCGAGCGAAATCAGGATCACCCCTGAAAAGAAACAAGTGACGATAAAGATGGATGTCCAGCCCTGGACGGGAACTCTGTTCTCCAGACGCTGCCAAATTGCCCAAAGGCTAATGAGGAATCCGAAGACGATGGAAAATGCGCCCATCAACGCGACGAAGCGCAACGGGAGAGTGCCCGAGGTGAGCACGAGTTGCCAGAAGTGTCGGAATAGGCGGCGGAAGGTGTAGCCCGAGGGGCGGCCACGTTCGGTGCGCAAAGCTAGCGGGCAGTGAGCTGCGCTTCCGACAACCCAGGAGAGAGCAACGTCGAGATAGACATCCGCGCCGCAATAGGCAGCCACGCCGCGCGCAATCTCGCCTTCGATGAGACGAAAGCTGTTGAAAGCGCCGATACGGTTGCCAAGCATTTTGCTGGAGATCCATTTGGCGGAACGGGAGAGCAAATTGCGGACGAGCCCATGGGGAGGAGGATTGGTAGGCTTCGCATAAACCAGACGAGCACTGTGAGTGAGCGCTTCGTCGAGCATGCGGCCGATGTCACGCGGATCCTGTTGGCCGTCTTCATCCAGGGTGACGACCCACTCGGCGACGGTGCTCGCCATCCCGGCAAGAGTCGCGGGATGCTGCCCGTAGTTGCGCGAAAGCCAAATCATCCGGACGAAGGGATGCTGAGAAACGAGCGAGCGCATCACGTTGGCGGAGTGGTCAATGGCACCGTCGTGCACGAAGAGCACTTCGAGAACGCGAAATCGATAACCGGCGGGGGTAATTTGCGGAGCTGTGAGGGGAATGATTTCGTCGACCAGCGCCGCGAGCGTGTGCTCGCCCTGATAGACCGGCACGACCACAGAGACTTCGTGGAGAGTGTCCTGCTTCCGACTCTCGTCCTGTTGCATTCGCGCCGGATTTTAGCACAAGCCGAAATGCATAGTTCCTTCGCCGCGCTCAGGATGACCCGAGGAGAGGCGAGGCGGGCGCGATGGAGAGATATTGTGGTGATGTAGAGGGCAAGGCGGGGTCGCGTCTTACAGACTCAATCGTCCGCTGAAACGGACTCGACGTTTGCTCCACTGTCGGTTCCCAGGACTTCGTCCTGGGCTATTTTCAATCATCCGCTACGCGGATTCTGTGGTCGCCGAAGCAGTATGGTCACAACTGCGCGGACAGGAATGTCCGCGTCACACAAGAAAGAGCGGAGCTTCGCTCCGGGTGACAGGCGAGATCGCCTGTTTTGCAGAGACGAAAAGTGGATCCCTCGCGAGTTGGCGCTCGCTGGTGATGACAAGCAAAATGTGATGACAAGCAAAAACGTGATGAGAAGCAAGAATCTCGTATGCAGGCAAGAGTGGTGTGGCTGAAAAAAAAAGGCCCTGATCGGAGTGATCAGGGCCCGAGGAGCTAATGGGTTGAGGTCACGAGTTTAAGTCGGCGTGACCGCTTGTCCGGTTTCAGTTCATGCTTGCACGGGCCATAGGCATCTTCGTCGGGGTGCGATGCGAGCAGCACATCGACGATTGCGATGTAACGATCGATCCAGACCAGTGGTTCCGGATTACGGATCGCGGCCATGACCGATGGGGGGAGGTTCTTAGCCGAGATTTGCACTTCCACTCCTTTGTCATGATTCGATGGTGAGTTCACGTACGAGGGAAGCCGCTTTCAGGCCAGCGCTTTTTACACTTTCAACGTTTTTCCTGATTGCGGGATCCAGGTCCGCCTGGCTCAAGACAAGGTCACAATTACCGACGATGACAGCCAAGTGAGTATTGAATTGATGAACGAAGTTGGCGGAAGCGGGCTTCTCGCGAGAGAGCACCTCGGGGACAGCAGTAAAAATCGGGACTTGAGTGCGGTCGTAGTGGATGTGGTAGTTCAGAATCGCAGCGGCCAGGGCATGCGCATTCTGATCGAGGAGTTCATCGCGAACAACAAGTGCGTCACAGATCACTTCGACGGGAAGTCCACCAGAGATTTGTGGAGGGACCGTGAAGCGAACTGTGATCTGAGTACGTGGTTGTAAAGCGCCATCCGAACGGAACAAGACACCGGTGCAGCTGATGTTTTCGGTGACGCCGGTTCGCCATTCCGACTCCTGGTTGCAGCGGAATCGGATGGGAGTTCGCACGCTGAAACGCTTGGCGCGCGCGTGAGCGGAGCCAGGCAGATCCAGAGACTTATGCGACCGTTCGCGGTTTTTGCCGAACCATCTCAACAGGGATGCTCCTGATCCATCTTGCCTTAATAGATGAAGAATGTGGGCATTCCGTACTGTTACGAAGGTCGATGCTCATGCGGACAAAGAAACGAGACCTCATGGACAGCGGAGAGCGGTCGGGGTGGACAGCAACCGGTGGCCTATTGGCGGGTTCGATGGGACAACCATAGTGACCTCCCGAAGTGCACCAGAAAGTACATAATGATTTAGTGGCTTCCTACATCAACACACGCAAGTGGCCCCGGCTGCCGATCGCATTTCCTGTCTTCGTACGGAGCACGGATGAGAGCGGCAAAACATCGATGGAGTTTGCCACCGCGATCAACGTAAGCGCTGGGGGAGTGCTGCTGGCGCTGCGAAGAAGTCCAACATCAAGACATCTCGCGCTGGAGATCCCGGTGTATCCGGGAGCGCTGCCGGATGGACAGAATCTCATTCGATTCATCGAAGGAGACGTAGTCCGAACGGAAAGGCGGGATCGCTACTCGCTGGTTGGCATGAAGTTCGATACACCACTTCCGGTATTTTCACCAAGCGAGAATTCTTCCGTGCATGCTGGTCTGGGCGCTCATTAGAATGAGCGCATGCTCACGATTCGACCGGCTGTTCCCGAGGATGCGGAACTAATCGTTCAATTCATTCGCGAGCTTGCGGAGTATGAGAGAGAACCGCAGGCTGCCATCGCTACGACCTCCGACATTCTGCGTGATGGATTTGGGCCGCAACCCAAGTTCCGCACGCTGATGGCGGACTGGCAGGGCCGTCCCGCCGGGTTCGCGTTATTCTTCCTGAACTATTCGACGTGGCTTGGACGGCCAGGATTGTACCTGGAAGATCTATTCGTGCGTCCCGAATTCAGGGGGAATGGAATTGGTAAAGCGATGCTTCGAGAGTTGGCGCAAATCGCGCTGAAAGAGAACTGTTACGGTATGAAGTGGCAGGTGCTGGATTGGAATACTCCGGCCATCGATTTCTACGAAGCTCTGGGAGCAAAGCTGCAGAAAGAGTGGTTGAGCGTACGGATTATGGGGGAACCGTTGGAGAGGCTGGCGGGTGGAGGGAATCTCAACCGTCCGCTGGCGCGGACTTGAATTTGTTCCGGGTGAAGTTCCCAGGACTTCGTCCTGGGCTACCGTCATAACGTCCGCTTCGCGGACTCAGGTTCTGCGATCCACGTCAATTCCTGGCGAATTGACACGCGCTGAGGGGTTCTTCTTGTTGGAGGTATCGAAGATTTCACTAGGAGTGTGCGGCTTTTTCGAAACTGAAGGTTGAAGTCCGTCCGGTACAATCAAGCATTTATTACAGCCAAGGAAACGAGCCAAGGATGAGTCTTATCGTAATGAAGTTTGGGGGGACGTCTGTCGGCGAGGCGACCAGGATCCGAGCGTCGGCAGAAATCGCCTGTCAAGCCAAGGGAAAGCATCAAGTAGTGGTTGTGGTTTCAGCGTTGTCGGGCGTTACGGATCTGATTCTAAAGACGGTGAGCGCGGCCCGCCAGGGCGAAGACGTGCAGGTCGCCGAGCAAATGCAACTCTTGCAGGAGAGGCATAAGAAGGTTATCGGGGAACTGTTCAAAGGGCCGGAACGCAAAGGAATCGAAGAACAGGTTGGAATTGTTCTCAAACAGCTGCACGACATCTGCGCAGCCCTGCTGTTGCTGCGATCGACGACACCCCAAATCATGGACGCAGCCGCTCCGATGGGAGAGAAGATGTCGGCGCACATCTTCGCCGGGGTGTTACGGAGCCTGGGCGCGGCGGGAGAATTCGTGGATTCGACTCGCGTGCTGATAACTGATGATAAGTTCGGGGACGCGACAGCAGACATGGAAGTGACCGGCAAGAAGGCGAACGAGGTTCTGACGCCATTGCTGAAGGCGGGGAAAGTTCCGGTGATCACCGGATTTATGGGCGCGACACCGATGGGGCAACCGACGACCCTTGGCCGTGGGGGATCGGATTCGTCGGCGACGATTCTGGGTGCGGCGCTGGGAGCGGACGAGGTCTGGATCTATACGGACGTAGATGGCGTGCTTACGGCAGATCCACGGGTGTGCCCGGATGCGAAAACTTTGCCTGCGATCACGTTCTCAGAGGCGGTGGAGCTCTCTTATTACGGTGCGAAAGTGATCCATCACAAGGCAATTCGTCCGACAATGGATAAGGGCATTCCGGTGTGGATCAAGAACTCATTTCGTCCGGAAGTCGCGGGAACCGAGATCGTGGGGAAAGTTCCGAAGAACGGATCGGCAGTAAAAGCAGTAACCGTGGTGAAGCAAGCGAGCCTGATCACACTGACAACCAAGCGAGATGTGCCTTTCGCGGAAATTTTCGGACGATTGTTCTTGCGTCTCGGACATGAGCACGTGGATGTGTTGTTCTCGACGCAGTCTTCATCCGAGAATTCGCTTGGACTCGTATTGCGCGAGGCGGATACGGATGCGGTGGTGAAACTGATGGAACGCGCGTTCCGTATGGAATTGCAGCATGGATTGGTGAATCCGATACAGGTTCAGAGAGATATTGCCGTGGTGTGCGTGCTGGGCGAATCGATGCGCGGAACGAGAGGCATTTTGGGGAGATTGTTCTCGGCGGTGGCGAATGCGAATCAGAGCGTGATTGCGGTTGCGCAAGGCGCGAGCGAGTTGAATATCTGTTTCGCCGTACATGCCGGTGGCGCTGATTCGGTAGTGAGGGCAGTGCATGGCGAGTTCCTGTCGCAACATGCGGCGCGGGCGGAGGCTTAAGCGATGAGCTACCCCGCACAAGCAATAGGAGCGATTCCGAATCTTGGGTATCACCAGCTCGAATGCATCGGTTGCGGCGATCACTGCAAGGAGGCTGGCCCGGATTTTCGCTGCGAGAAGTGCGGAGATCTGCTGGAGGCCGTCTACGAGTGGCCCGAACTCGATGCGGAGATCACGCAGAGAACGTGGTTGCATCGGCGGACTTCGCTGGCGCCGTTGGACCAGAGCGGCGTATGGCGATTCCGTGACTTTCTGCCGATTGTACGAGATCCGAAGAATGTGGTGACCTTGCGCGAAGGCAATACACCTTTATATGAGGTACCGCATTCGGCGGAGAGCGCAGGCGTAACGAATCTGCTGGCGAAGCATCAGGGAATGAATCCCACAGGGTCGTTCAAAGATACCGGAATGACGGCAGCGATTTCGGTTGCGAAGGAGAAGGGATTCCAGTGGGTGGCGTGCGCATCGACGGGAAATACGTCGGCTTCGATGGCTGCGTATGCCGCACGAGCGGGGATGAGGAGCCTGGTGCTGATTCCGGAAGGGAAGATTGCGTGGGGCAAATTGGCGCAATCGTTGGAGTATGGCGCCGTAACGCTTCAACTACGAACGGATTTCGATGGCTGCGTAAAGGTGCTGACAGAGCTGGTGCATCGGTATCCGATCTATCTTCTGAATTCGATGAATCCCTATCGACTGGAGGGGCAGAAGACGCTGGCCTTCGAGCTACTGGAGCAGTTGGAGTGGGAAGTGCCCGATCACATTGTGGTTCCGGGCGGGAATCTGGCGAATTCGTCGGCGATCGGTAAGGGAATCCTGGAGCTACATCGAGCCGGCTTGGTACGGACGTTGCCGCGGATTCACGTGATCCAGGCTGAGGGTGCGAATGCACTGGTGCGAACAGTGCGCGAAGCGGGAGGGAAGAAGCTGATTGCGGTGAAGGCGGAAACGCTGGCGACGGCGATACGGATCGGGAATCCAGCGTCGTGGAAGAAGTCGGTACGAGTGCTCGAAGCGACAGGTGGAAGCGTGGAGCAGGTTAGCGAGGCTGAGATTGCGGTCGCGAAAGCGGAGATTGGCGAAGATGGAATCGGGTGCGAGCCTGCATCGGCGGCGACACTGGCGGGCCTGAAGAAACTGGTGAAGCAGGGGCTGGTGAGGAAGAATGAGTCGGTGGTGCTGGTGCTGACCGGGCATGTGCTGAAAGATCCGGAGTACACGTTCAAGTTTCATCAGGGAGAGCTGTTGAACGATCCGCAAGCGGAAGCGGCGACAGAGCCGCATCGGCGGCCGCCAATCGTGCTGGATGGAACGGTGGACGCGGTTTTGCCGATTCTGGAGTCAGCGGGAAATGGAGAGTAGGGACGAGTCTTGGGGATGATCAAGCTAAAACTGCCGGCGAGTTCAGCCAACCTCGGAGCGGCATTCGATGCTGCGGCGCTCGCGGTCGCACTGTATTTAGAAGTGGAAGCGACACCTGCGGCAGAATTCCAGGTTTACGCGACCGGACGCGATGCGGACGCGTGCTCACAGGTACAGCGCAACCTTATTATCGACACGTATATCGCGACACTGCGAGGGAGTGGGCGCGAAGTGGAACCAGTCAGCCTGCGCGTCCACAACGAGATTCCGCTCGGGATGGGATTGGGATCGTCGGCCGCGGCCAGGCTGGCGGGAATCGCGATCGCAGCGAGAGTGGGAGGTCTGGGATGGTCAGGCGATCGAATCCTGGCAGAGTCAGCAAGGCTGGAAGGGCATCCGGACAATGTTGGGGCGTGCTGGATCGGAGGCCTAGTTACTGCGCGGATGAGCGACGACTGCAAGGTGCAGGCGATCAAGATCGATGGACCGGTGCAATGGCCAGTGCTGGTGGCGATTCCACCTAAGGCGCTCTCGACGGAAGAGGCGAGAGGATTTCTGCCTGCGACGTATACGCGCGCTGATGTGGTAACGAATCTGCAAAATTCCTTGCTGATGCTGGCAGCATTTTCTCAGGGACGCGGAGAATTGTTGCGATATGCGCTGGGAGATCGGATCCATGAACCTTATCGAGAGAAGGCGTGTCCGCTGCTTCCGGAGTTGCGGTCGGTAGTCGGGCGGCACGGGATTCTGGGATGCGCACTGAGTGGCGCCGGTCCGGGCGTGTTGATGGTGATGGAAGAAGGAACGAACCAGGCGAGAGCGTCGGCAGCGATCCAAGAGCACCTTGCTGAAAAAGGGCTCGATGCGGAGATTCTTTCGACGCGGATCGAGAATACTGGCGGGGTTGAGAGTTACCTGGAGCAGGCGGAACTGGCGAAGGGCGCGAGATTGTAGTGGAGTCCGCTCGTGACAAAAGCAAAGTCAAAATCCCCACCCTTGCTTCGCAAGAATGGGGCACCCGTAAACCAGCCCTGATCTAAAACGTTCGATGCTCTATCAGTCACGATTGCCCGTCCACATCAAATCACGGTGACGGGTTCCATTTGTCCGGTGCGCATGGACTGATACGCAGCGTCGAGAATGATTTGATTTTGCCAGCCTACTTCGCCGGGCGCGGGGAACTTGGATTTTCCTTCGAGGGCTGCGGCGAATGAATCTACCTGGCGGGCATAGGCGAGTTGATTGTCTACCTCTTCTATGACGACAGGTTTGTCTTCGGTGTGATATTCGATGGCGACCGGCTTGTCGACGGTCAGCGCGTCGTCGGCGAAGATTTCGCCGGTTTCTCCAATAATTTCAAGAGGCGTCCGGTAGGGCGCACGATAAGAGACGAGCACCGTGCCCAGAGTGCCTGCGCGGAATTGCAGTGTGAGGATGGCGGCTGCTTCGACCTCGCCGGAGTTGCTGTCTGAGAAAGTGCGCGCGTGCACGCGGACAACTTCGTCCTGAAGGATGTAGCGAAGGGTATCGATGCAGTGGACGCCAATGTCGGCGATAGGGCCGCCGCCGGCGAGGGAGCGATCGGTCAGCCATTTACGTTGGTGAGTGCGGGCGGCGAAAGAAAATTCTGAACGCGCAAAAACCAGGCGCCCGAGATCGCCGGATTGAACGCGAGCCCGGATGCGTGCCGTACTTTCATGAAATCGAAAAACCTGTGCCACTCCCAGCAGGAGCCGCAAACGATGGGCGGTGTCGACCATCTCGCGGCATTCGTCGGCGTCCATGCCCATGGGCTTCTCGCAGAGCACCGGCTTGCCGCGACGGAGAGCGGTGAGCACGTCGAGACGGTGGCAGGCGTTGGGAGAAGTGACGAGGACGGCGTCGACTTCGGAGGAGCGGCAGAGATCGTCAACAGAGGTGAAAAAGTGCGGAATCCCGTATTCCTCAGCCGAGGCCTTGGCCTTTTCCGGATCGCGCCGCTGAAGAGCCGTGACGGTGCAGTTCGAAGACAGCTGGAAGCCAGGCATCAGTCGCCTGACGGCGTGCAAACCAAAACCGACAATCCCAAAGCGAATCATTCTCCCGACCTGACTGTGGCGGAAACGAAGTGGCGCTCCGATCCGCGGAATCGAACAGAACCAACGAGATTACCAGAGAGCAGCGGGTAAGGAAGCAGGGAAGTGGTGACCAGTCGGGCACTGCGGCTGTCGGGGTCACGCCAGGGGGTGACCACCATCACCGCTTGGGGTTACAACGCGGCGCAGACTGGCCGCAGAGGTGGTATATGCCGATCCTGTTTATGGCTCTGATGGCGCTGGGCGTGTTCGTCGCAATGGGCCTGATGTTGTTCTACGCAGCATATGCCGAAGGGCACGATAGAAAGCTGGAGAAGAGAATCGCTGCGAGGGCTGCCGATCAGGGTAAGAAGGCGGCGACGATTCGCGCTTGAGTGTGTGGAGAGTCCGGTAACGGAGTGCGTCCCGCGATCCGGTAAACTCAAAGTGAATTCCTCGCGCGTAGCGGGCACTCATTGGAATGAATCGAAGGATTCTGTCGGTAGTTTGCCTGTCACTGATTATCGCCGGTTTGCTGCTGCTGTATGCTCACAGCAGTCAACAACGACCGGCTATTCCCATTGGTACCCGAGTAGAGCTGCTTGCTCCCTTAGGCCTGCCTGCGATCCCAATTCCGAAAGACAATCCTCCAACGGTTGAAACGATTGCGCTCGGCAGAAAGCTGTACTACGACCCAATTTTGTCCGTCGATGGTGCGGTTTCGTGTGCGACCTGCCACAATCCAGATACCGCATTTGGGGACCCGAAGCCGGTTTCGATCGGAGTGGATCACAAGTTCGGTGTCCGCAATTCACCCACGGTCTTAAATTCCGTTTACTACTCCTTGCAATTCTGGGACGGGCGAGCCGCCACGCTCGAAAAACAAGCAGAAGGGCCGGTACAAAATCCAGTGGAGATGGCGCACAGTCTGCGGGGAGTAGAAGCGCGACTGAACGCAAGCGGCGAGTATCGCGAGTTGTTTTATAGGGCGTTTGGGCCAGGGAAGATTACGTTTCATGAAGTGGAGAATGCGATAGCCAGCTTCGAACGCACACTGGTGAGTGGAAATTCGCCGTTCGATCGGTGGTATTACGGTCACGATGAGAAGGCAGTGGGCGATTCCGCGAAGCGTGGGTTCGAGGTTTTTCGGGATGCGAAGAAAGGGAATTGCGCGGTCTGCCACACGGTTGGCGAACAGTACGCATTGTTCACGGACAATAGGTTTCACAACATCGGCGTGGGAGCGGACGACGAGAAGCTGAGTGACGTCGGCCGTTTCAAGGAGACGGGTCGCTCCGAAGACATGGGTGCTTTCAAGACTCCGTCATTGCGGAATGTTGCGATCACTGCTCCGTACTTCCACGATGGCAGCCGCAAGACCTTGAAGGAAGCGCTGGACTATTACATCGGTGGCGGAAATTCAAATCCGAATCTCGACCGGGAAATGCATCCGTTGAATTTCCTGACCGCGCAAGAGCGGGCAGACCTGATGGAGTTCCTCGAATCGCTGACGGGAGAAATGCCAGCGAACTCCGGGCCACCGGAGAAGTAAGTAATTTCCTGTAGAGACTCAAGGCATCCGATTAGGCACGGCCTTCGTAGAACTACCAATCTGCAGATTCCCGGTTACGCGCTATTCTGAAATGGTGCGGAAAATCTTTCTTCTCATCGTCATTGTTCTTCTAGTGTGTGTCGGGATCTTTCGGGCGGCGCGACAGCCGAAGCCGGTTCTGGAGTTGATGCCGGCGGTGACGTCGGTTGGCCAAACCACAGCAGTCACGATCCATGTACGCGCTCCACAGGGTGTGCGCAGAGCTACGGCTTTTGTCGAGCAGAACGGCGTCCGTTATCAGGCCTGGGATATGGCGCAACCATCGCGCGTGGCCGAGAGCACGTGGAATTTCAATGTGGGCACGAGCACGATTCCACAACTCAAGGACGGCAAAGCGAAGCTGATTGTTGAGGCGACGGCGAACGGATGGCTGCGCAAAGAGGCGAGTTGGGAAGGTGACGTGACGGTGGTGACGCGCCCGCCAACGGTGAGTGTCGATTCCGATCAGCACTATCTCTACCTGGGAATGGCCGACCTGGTTGCGTTCGATGTCAGCGGCACATATGAGCAGGCGGGTGTGCGCGTGGGCGATCAAACCTTTCGTGCGTGGCCGATGCCTGGTGGGAAGCCGGGGATGTTTTCTCTCTTCGCGTATGCGTGGAACACGGTTCCGGGAACAGCGCCTCTTGTCTATGCATCATTCGGGGGCGGAAGCCAGGTCACCAGTCCCATGACCTACCAGTTTCCGAAGAAAGAGCAGCCGAAGTACACGGTGCATGATCTGCAACTTGATGATCGCTTCATACAGAAAGTGGTGGGAGAGCTGGATCCGATGGGATCGGGCGATCCGGTGGCACGATTTGTGAAGATCAACAATGAAATGCGCAAGGCAAACAACAAGACGCTTTCGGACTTGCGCTCTAAGACGGCAGAGAAATTCTTGTGGTCAGAACCATTCCTTCGGCAGCAGGGCGCGAAAGCGGAAGCGACGTTTGCGGATACTCGCAACTACATCTATCAGGGCAAGAAGATCGATCAGCAGGTGCACCTTGGCTATGATCTGGCCGTGACGCAGCACGTGGGAGTGCAGGCTTCGAACGATGGCAAGGTAGTTTGGGCGGCGCCACTGGGGATCTACGGAAATTGCATTGTGGTGGACCACGGGTACGGATTGCAGACGATCTACGGTCATCTGAGCCGGATCGACGTGCATGAAGGCGACATGGTGAAGCGCGGGCAGGTGATGGGTCTGAGCGGCATGACTGGCATGGCCGGCGGCGACCATATTCACTTCAGCATGCAGCTGGATGGAGTGCAGATCGATCCGAAGGAGTGGTGGGATCCGCACTGGATCAAGGATCACATTGCGAAGAGGGTGGAAGTGGGCGGGAGCGCGAAGTAAACACTTGTTCACGTGTAGTTGATGTAAGCTTTTTTGGGCAAACTTGATTCATTTTGATCTGTTTTCGCCCTGTATTTGGCCGGTATGCTATCCCTAAGCGATAGAAAACGGGCTACTTGCTTGGCTTCGTTTTTAAAAGTTGGGGTTTGTCGTTTCAGTTCAACGGCGGCAGCGCCCAAGAGAAGCGAGATCCGTCTAGCGACGACCGTCTTCCGTTGGAGCGGATGAACTTAGGATGGCAGGCCAGCCACTACCTCTCTGTCAGTCCACGATCTCGAACCTTACCAGATTGTCGGGAATAGCTTCGCGGCCCTGATCCGTTCGTCGGCAGTAATTAGAGGCAATCCTTCTACGATCGCGGTCGAGCCAATGATCCGATCTTGAGGGTCTTTGGGATAGGTTTCGGGAAACCGTACGGCACGAGCGGCAATTTCCGGCGTGAGGGGTCGAACCACGACCTTCGAGACGCAATCCCGCACGAAGGTCTCCACGGTGCCAGATACTTGAATACGGTTGTTCTCTGCGAGCCAAGCCAGTTCCCAAAGCGTGATTGAGGCGACGGCAATGCCGCCGCTGATCCGCTCTGCACGGATTGCCTGGCGAGCCTTTTTCGACAGCCTGTTCGGCTCGAGAGATAGCCAGACAAGAACATGTGTGTCGAGCAAGATCACTCAGATTCCCAGTCTTCGGGTGGGACGGAGTTCATGATGTCGCCCGTAATCTTTGCTTTTCCGATCATGAAGCCAAAGATATCGTCACCAGTTCTCGTCACTGGAATCAGTTTCGCAACCGGCTTGCCGCGCTTGGTGATGAGCACAGGCTCGCCACTTTCCTGTACCTGATCCATTACGGCAAGGCATTGCGACTTGAATTGGCCGGCAGGCATTTCCTTCATGCGCTTACTCCAAATTGGATCTATGGTCATATTATCACGACCATGGTCGTAGAGCAATTGCCGGCCGACCCTCATAAGTAGCAGAAGATTCGCTACTTACGTGGTTTCGCTTTTAGAATGCGGTTCGTCGTTCGCGCTAACTCTACGGTTCTTTTGGAGGTTCTCTAAATCCTTGATTGCCTCACGCAGATCTCGGCGGAGAACTTCCTTATACTGCACTAATCGTTCCAGAGAAGACTGCATTTGCAGCTCAAATTCTGAGTTCTTAGACTTGTGCTCAGTATCTTTTTGAAACGTTGTGCTATTTTCATCCTCGGTCGTAGACATTCTGAGTACGACTGCACCCGGACTCCAGTTAGTGATTCCGTTTGCAGAGCGTAATCCGGGTACAGCAACTTCTGGCAGGTTTGATTCTTCCAGGAATTTCCGAAGCGGTGCCTCCTGAGAGTGAGGTTGCAGTAGTAGTTCATCGATCGCGTGACCTATTCACTTCAGCATGCAGCTGGATGGAGTGCAGATTGATCCGAAGGAATGGTGGGATCCGCACTGGATCAAGGATCACATTGCGAAGAGGGTGGAGATGCAGGAATCGGAGACACCGTCGCGGCAGTAAGACAACGCAACAAAGTCCGGCTAGATCGCGGTTGTCAAAAGGCAGCGAACCCAGCTTTACGCGTCCAGAGCAGCTTTAGCGCGTACGGTCAAGGCTCCTAATCCTGCCGATCACCCGCTGTAGCGCGTGATACGAGCCCGCCGCCTCATCACTTTGCATCAGGCACTCACCGGGTCTGCTATGCCGTAAGTACCGTGCTAAGAGCACCCCGGATTTTGCTAGATTTCGCTTATTTCCCCTCCGTTTTGGCCTTCGCTTGTCGCCGTAGGTATCAGAAAACGCTTCAGTTTACTTGGCTTCGTTTTGAAGACTTCTCATTCGTCCTTTCTTTCATCCGCGCGGCCGCGTAGCGTCGCCCGAATCTCAGAAAGGTCTTTGATTGCGTCACGGAAATCTCTTCGTAGAATGTCCTTATAACGCAGAAGTAGCTCTAGCGAAGGTTGGAATCTTAACTCCAGCTCTTGCTTTTGAGACTCCTGAGACTCTTCAGTAGTACTCGTCTTCGTCTACATGATCGGTACCTGTTTCGTGTTTTAGAGAGGCGTCATTTTTATTTTGGGATCCAGCCAGTCGGAGTGACAGTGCTTGTGGGACCCAGTTCGTAATTTCGCCTACGGACTGAAGTCCAGGCAGAGTCAGTTCCGGCAAATTCGATTCGTCCAAGAATTTGCGAATTCGAGGTTCCTGCCGCGGAGATTGCAGCAGTAGTCGATCGATTGCGGCTTCGACTGGAATTTGTAGCCAGAGGCTGCGCGCCATCTTGTCGACGAGGGTTTTCTCCAGAGTTCCACGAGGCTGGTACTTCCTTTTCAGCGAGCGCAGCAGGTTGCGGAACTCTGTCTTCTCTCTCGAACTCCTAAAGATTAGATGTCGAGAAAACATGCCGAACTTGGTGCTGTTTCCCGCAGAGATCGATTTCCCGACAAGTGTTCTTGGCCCGGTCGACTTTTGCGAGTTTAGTTTGTTGGCAAATGCCTGCTCCCTCAGAACGCTTTCCATGTCATTCGGGGGTCTTCTGGAAGTCTTGCGTTTTGGTTTCTGATCGACAGCAGATGTGATCATGGAAACTCCTTCTCCTCCCCGACTTATCGGGGACTCTTAGATTGTTAGGAATTACCGAATAACTTGTGCTGGGAGCTTACGACGAGTGCGGGACTTACTCCAGGTGCTTTGTGTAGCTGGTTGTAATTCTATGCTTGGTCACACAGTAGCACAGTTGTGCGCGAAACAGTGCAAAATAGTTTAAGCAGTTAACGCTCGTTCGCCGCGTTGCGTTCAAGTTAAGCTGGGATCGCGTGACTGCCTTTACGGAGCGCTTGTGACTACGATCAGTAAATGCAGGTCGAATTTTTGGCCTCGCATCTCTACCCGCCTTGATAACATAGGCTTCGAGTGCAGAGAAACCCTCAACTGGCGCGTCGCAGGGCGAAAACATCCAAGCCCCACAAACTTGTGGTGTACCTATCGGAGGCGGAGAACGGCATCGTCGAGCGTGCTGCGGCCGTATCTGGCAAGAGTAAAAGTGCGTTTGGCGCCGACGTCATCCTCTCTGAAGCCAAGAAGTTTCTAAGCCGCTCGAAATAGACCGTTTTTAGCACCCGATAAGTCACGACGTCATTTTCCTCTTGAATATACTATATATATACAGTATATATAATGTATACATTAAGCCTTGGGAGGCCGCGAATGACGATCGCTCAAAATATACGATCGGCTCAGAAACGATGGGGCAACCTATCGCTTGCTGCAAGGAGACGTCTGGCCGAACTCTCAAAAGAGCACGAGCTTTCTGTGTCGGGCGGAGACCTTTTGCTCTTGGACCAGAACTGGTACATAACTCACACGGGTTTGTTACGAGTGGCGACGAGACGGGGTTGCACCGGGATTGAAATAAGGGCAGTCGAAGCATTGTGCGACCCACAACGAAATGCATGGGTGGTACAGGCCACCGCTTTTCGCGACAAGTACTGCAAAGGTTTTTCCGGTATTGGGGACGCCAATCCAACAAATGTCAGTCCAATTGTGAGGGGTGCCGAACTTCGGATAGCCGAAACCCGCGCGGTGAATCGTGCACTTCGTAAAGCGTATGGGATTGGGCTCTGTTCCATCGAGGAAATCGGATCGAACAATCCTCCCGAACCCTCAGCTGCTCAAGGGAAGAGGCCAGCACAGCCTGCAGTGGTGAAAGGCAACGGTCATCACCTTCGTGATCGTTTGTTGGTCCTGATTCGTCAGCAGAAACTCGATGGAGCCTTGGTCAAAGCTTATGCAGCTGACTTTTGTAGCGTGAAAGAGCTCCGCGAAGCGAGCAAGGAGCAGGTACAAGAGTTTATCGAACCATCTCTCTGAATATGCGGCCAATGACCGGGACGGTCTTCTCTGTCACCTGAACAGTTATGTGCCCAAACAGGAGAGTGCCGCATGAAGCGCACGATTCATGGATTGGCAAAGGCTGGCAACGCCCAAGAGGAGCTGCCAGCAGGTGAATACCAGGTTGAGGTAGTCCGTGCCCAGTATCGCTGGCAGAAACAGAAGCCCTTCTATTCAATTTCGTTTCGGGTACTGAGGCCCGAAGCGTTTACCGGAGCACAGATCGTTGGCCGTCTGTACTGCACAGTGAAGGCGCTCTGGAAGCTATCCTGGTTCCTCAAGGATTTTGGATACGACACTGATCTGCTTGATCGGGACGAACTCGACGAGAAGGCTCTTGCTGGACTTCGCGGGATGATACGCGTCTCCTACAGCAATACCCTGAGCGGCCACCGGTTAATAGATCTCGATGCCTTTGCGCCAGCAGACCGCTGGAACCAGCTGCAGGCTCAGAGCATAGCGCCCGACCGCGAGGTGGCTTGATGAACTACAGCTATACGCAACTCAGCCAGTATTTGGCCTGTCCGCGACGATATCGATTTCGTTACCTTGAGGGCTGGCAGGAGAAGGATGTCCGAGCCAACCTGGTTTTTGGCCGCGCGTTCGAGAATGCCTTGGCTGCTTACTTTCGTCGCGAAGACGCCTCAGTTGCATTCTTCGAGCAATGGTCCCAGTACCGTGACGCTGAGCTCGAGTACGGTTCAGGCGACAGTTGGGACAAGATGTTGCAAAGCGGATTCAAACTGTTGGACCTTTTCGCGCAGGAAGATCGGGTGCGAGTCCGTCGACCTCGGAAGAACCTCCAGGTCCGATTGAGCAAACCAATCGCAACTCATAACGCATTCGTCTCCTACTTGGACGCCATTGGTGATTTGGACGGACAGCACTCTATTATCGACTGGAAGACGACCACCTCGCGGTATCCGGACGGCGCAGACCAGCTGTTAAGCCTCGATCCGCAGTTCATCTGCTATTCGTGGATGACCTCGGAAGCCAACGTCGCCTTTGTGGTCTTCGTCCGCAAGCGCATACCAGAGATTCAGTACCTGAAAGCGACCATTTCCGAGCAGCAACGGAAAGAATTTGGCGATCTGGTCACTAGCACGCGTGGCACAGATCGAGTCTGGTAGCTTTTTGCCTCACAGCGGCATACGTTTCCCGAACAATGGTTGCACGACGTGCGCGCATCTGGGCCTGTGCATGGCTAACCAATCCATGGTCAACGCGAAACTCACCCGGCGGGAAGGGAACGATCTTGATTGGCTTGACGAGCTTGCTGCCTAGGGAACTGCCAATGCCGCCTAAGCTCAATCCGAAGCGTGCGCAGTTTGTACTCGAGCGCATCAATCAAATTCTTCGCTGGGAGCGCGAGTCGGATAACGAACGCGATACGAAGTTTGTCGAACTTGGCCGTTATCTCTGTGAAGTGCGAGCCGGCCAGTATTGGCGGATGGAGAAGCTTACGTCTTTTGACGATTTCCTCGAACATCGGTTCCCTGGTTCCCGTCGCCGAGCTTACTACTTCATGTCCATTCACGAACACATGCCAAAGCAGGTGAAGAGCGAACTGAAGGAAATCGGATGGAAGAAGGCGGCGGAATTGGTGAAGGTCATTCGCCGGGATCCGGAGCATTTCGAATGTGCACCCTGGGTGCACAAAGCGAAATCCATGCCGAAAGACGCGTTTAAGGACGAAGTGGAGAAGTTCCTGACCGGGAGTGCAGAACCCAGCGACTTGCTCTATTTCAAAGTCTATAAAAGTCAACTTCCGGTGATTGAAAAGGCATTGGAGACCGCCGCGCGAATGCTGGGATCAGACAAATCCCGCGGTTATTGCCTAGAAATGATCTGCGCCGACTTCTTGGCTGGTGCCAACCTGGATCAACCCACGCCCGAGGAACTTCTACGCTCTGCTCAACAGCTCTGCCAATTTCTTCCAGAGGCGCAGAGGGAAGAACTGGGGCGTCAACTGATACGAGCAGCGTAGAGGCAAGCGATGAGAACGACACGCTTTCGGCTGGATACTGATTCAATTTACGACGAACTCCGTCGGCAGGTTCTGGACAGAGACGGCTGGAAGTGTCAGTTTTGCGGAGCGCGAGAGAATCTGGACATTCATCACTTGACGTTTCGATCCCACAGTGGCCCCAATGAAGAGGAAAACCTGATTACGCTTTGTCGTCAGTGTCATGCACATCTGCATTCGGGAACTAGGCCTCGCTCAAAATAGCGAGGCCACGCTCCACGGACTCCGTAGCCGCTAACTGCCGGGAACAAAGACGACGTCTACCCAGTAGTTGGAGGTGTGCCAGCTCTGGTTGGGGAAGGTGCTGCTCGATCCGTAAGCGAATACTCCGTTGCCGCTTCCAAGTCCGGTTGCAGGCGCGTGCAACGGCGCGCTGTTCATGTCGGTCGCAAAGAAGTACTGGTCGTCGGAGTAGTGGCCGGTGGTGGTGTGATACGACGCCACGTAGGTCGTGTTCGCGGTGATCGCCACCGGGCTGGAGAAAGTGACTTGCTGCCATCCGGAGGCGGTTTCGTTGGTGAAGGTGGCGGACGCCAGGAGCGCGCCGGCGGAACTCCATAAGTTGGCGATGTGAGTACCGACGTTGCCGGTCCCTTTGTAGAAACGAATGCCGGTAATGTAGCCGTTGTTATCGGAACGGAAGGCAACTCCGACTTCGACGGAGGAGTCAGCTCCGGCGTCCGCGATCGAGGGCACGGAACTGCTGGGCCAGATCGTGTACTGAGTGGAGCCAACGGCAGTGATCGAGATGCTTAACGCCTGTGTGGCCGTTTGTACTGGGCTGCCGGAGTCCGTGACCTTCACGCTGAAGCTGAAGGTTCCAGCCACCGTGGGCGTTCCTGAAATCACGCCCGAAGTACTGAGTGACAGACCAGTGGGAAGGGAGCCGGTGGCGATTGACCAGGAATAGGGAGGTGTTCCTCCGGTGGCAGCCAGCGTTGCAGAGTACGGAACAGTGGTGGTTCCGGCGGACAGTGACTGAGTGCTAATGACGAGCGCAGACGGTGCGGACGTGGTGAAGGACCATTTGTAGTCGGCAGCAAGAGCGTTGCCGGCGAGATCTTTGACGCCTCCACCTTTCACGACCGCGGTATACGTCATGGAATTCGACAGTGGCGATGTAGGTGTCAACGTTGCTGTGTTAGTTGCGGAGACGTAAGCCACCGTGGCTGTGACGGCGGTCCCGCCCGAATTGAGCAGCTGGAAGTTGGTTGTGGTGACCGTCGTAGCATTCAGTGCTTCGCTGAACGTGGCGGACACGGAAGCTTGTGGGCTGACACTGGTTGCGCCGCTGACAGGGGATACTGATGTGACCGTAGGCGGCGTAGTATCTGGCGTGCCGGAGAGATACACGACGTCGACCCAGTAGTTCGAAGAGTGCCAACTCTGATTGGGGAAGGAACTACTGGAGCCGTAGGCGTATACGCCATTCAGGGTGCTGCCTGAACTGGCGAGGGCGTGCAGCGGCGCGTTATCGACTGCGTTTGTGAAGTAGTTCTGATCATCCGCGTAGTGACCCACGCTGGTGTGATAGGAAGCAACGTAGGTGGTGTTCGCGGTGATGGCGACCGGGCTCGAGAAGTTAACCTGCTGCCATCCCGTCGAAGTTTCGTTCGAGAACGTAGCTGTTGCCAGGAGCGTTCCGGTCGAGCTCCACAGGTTGCCGACGTGAGTACCGGTGTTGCCCGATCCCTTATAGAAGCGAATTCCGCTGATATATCCATTGGCGTCCGCGCGGAATGTAACGCCAAGCTCGACCCCGGAGTCAGCACCCGAGTCGCCGATGGTTGGCACGGTGGTGCTCGGCCAAATCGTGCACGGGCAGGAACCGGCGGCGGTTATGGCGATACTCAGGGCCTGTGTGGCAGTTTGCGCCGGACTGCCTGAGTCGGTCGCCTTGATGGTGAAGGTGAAGGTACCTGCTGCGGTTGGAGTTCCTGAGATCACGCCGGTGGTGCTACCGAGAGTGAGACCGGTGGGAAGCGATCCAGCGGAGACCGACCAGGAATAGGGTGTGGTTCCTCCGGTGGCCGTGAGCGTCGACGAGTAAGCGATGCTTACCGTGCCAGCGGGGACCGACTGAGTGGAGATGACAAGAGGTACGAGTGGATTCACGGTTAGCGTGGCTGTCTTGTTTCCGGTGCCATAGGCGGCCGTGATGGTGACTGCGGTCTGAGCAGTGACTGTGAATGTGGTGATGGTGAAACTTCCGGCGCTGCTGCCCGCAGAGATAGTGACAGACGCAGGAACAGTGGCGACTGCGGTGTTCGTGCTCGTCAGATTGACTACGGCACCGCCGGTCGGAGCGGCTTGAGTCAGTGTGACTGTTGCAGTGGAGGAAGCGCCGCCAACCAGAGTAGATGGATTCAAAGTAAGGGAAGCCACACCAGGAAGCGGTGTGATGGTCAGTACGGCTGAGGCCGCATTGCCGCCGTAGGAAGCGGAGATGGTTGCAGTCGTGGTCGAGGCTACCGAATTGGCGGTGACGGTAAAGGTTGCCGTCGTGGCACCTTGAGCAACGGTAACGGTGGACTGCGAGAGGGTGGTGGATACCGGGTCGCTGGTTGAAAGCGCGACCGCCGCTCCTCCACTGGGCGCCGGACCGCTGAGAGTCACAGTGCCAGTGGATGTTGCTCCACTGAGCACAGACGAAGGATTCAACGAGACTGATTTGACGGAAACTGGAACGGTTCCGGTATAGCTGGCTTGATAGGTTCCTGCACCTGCCGTGAAGACAGCGTAGGAGATTCCCTTGATGGTCTGCAACGTGTAAGAGACAGGGCTTCCGTTCAGCGTGAGATTGCCGAGGAGTCCGCTCGAAGCGCTTGCCGGGAGCATAGCCTGAAGGCCATTCGCTCCCGTAGCGATGGAGATAGAGAAGCTTAGTGTATTGCCACTCCACGACAGCGATGTGAAGGACGACCCGTTGCGTCCATCGAGCCAGGTAAGCAACTGGGCGGCAGAGATTACGGGCACGCCGCGAGATTGGGCCGAGGCGACGATGGCCTCTGCGCCGGGTGAGTCGCTGCTGTCGTTATGCATGTTCGCGGTGAACACGCCGTAGTATCCGGTTGAACCGAGAGCGTTGTTTAGTAAGGTGTCGACAGTTATCGGGTAGGTTTGGCCGGACTCGTCGGTCATCTGTGTGGCAGCCTGATAGATGTCGAGGAGAGTGCCGTCACGTTTGGTGAAACGCATTGGCATTCCGGATCCGGTGAACAGCCCAGGTGTGTCGTTGATCCAGGAATCGGGCCAGTAGTAGTAAGTGGTGTCGAGGCGAATGCCGTTCTGGAGTTCTACCTGCGGTTGAGTGTCGTAATCACTCCAACTCACACAGTGCATGCGGTGAGTTTTTGGTGCAGGCAAGCTCGGATACTGTGCGGCGAATGAGCTGATCTGGGTTGAGTAGTCAGAGGCGAGCTCGGCCGGTGTCCAATCGACGCAATCGGGAACTGAATCCATGTGCGCGCCGATTTCAAATCCTTGAGCAGCATAGGTCGCGGCCTGAGCGTTTGTTAAAGGATTGCCTGCAATGTAGGGCGTGATCAGGTATGAAGTAGCGCGAACACATTGCCAGTCAGTAACGGAGCAACCGGTTGGACTGACTGAGTTGAAGTAATCAAAGCGATCGGCGGTGGCACCGCTGCCGTAAAGGGCACCGTGATCGTCGCCAGTCATCACTACGACGGCTTTGAGACCACGAGGGAAGTACCAGAAGCGCGGCAGTGGCCGCTTGACGAGGTTCATCTGCAGGATCAGGTTCGCGAGCAGGCGTTGCTGCTCGTCTGCCTGAGGGATAGCGACCTTGGTCAGATCGACATAGTCGTTTTCGGGATCGAAGGACGCAGCGCCGAAATACAAGTCATCCGAACGCATCGGACCCGATTGACCGTCTCGGGCTTCACCAGACCATGCCGGATTTCCCTGGCGGGTGTAAATGACGGATTTCGCCAAGTCGTAGGTAAACGCCGCTGCCTGTCCGAGGCCAACGTGATTCAGAGTGACTGCGGGTTTAGCAGTAGAGGTTGTCGCGTTCGAATACAGCGTCGCGAAACTTTTTGCGCCGTTCAGCGAATAGAGATCAGCGCTGCCGTGGAACTGAATTGTCTGGTTGACGAGTCCGCTACCCGGACCGGAAGCAGTATTGAACAGCAGGTATGAGTCGCTGAGAGTGGAGGCGGCATCGGTGAGGCCAAGCAGGCCGGCAAGTTGTTTATCCGGATGCATGGCGATGAGGTTTCCACCGCTGCTAACCCAACTGCTGAACATTGAAACTTGAGAGGCAGTCAAAGAAAAGTCGCCGAGAATGACGACGTCATAGTTCGACAGCGTGGAGCTGGATACGAGCGAGATATCCGTCGCCGTAAATTCGTTGAAACCTTCGGCACGAAGAATCTCCGTGTAGTAACGGCTGAACGGGTTCGTCGATGACGAAACAATCAGGATTGGACCGCCAGGTCCGTCGTTCGGAGGAGGCGGGGGTGCTGCTGCCGTTGTGAAGGACCAGGTGTAATTGCTGGCGAGCGCGTTGCCAGCCAGATCCTTTATGAGACTGCCCTTGACCAGAGCTGTGTAAGTGCTCGTATAGGAGAGAGTGGAAGTAGGCACCAGCTTCGCGGTACTGCTGCTGGCGTCGTAGGAAACCGTGGCGGGCACAAGTGCACCGGTGGAATCGGAGAGCTGGAACGATGTGCTGGAAACGGTAGATGGATCGATGGCCTCACTGAACGTAGCAAGCACTGACGATGTGGCATCGACCCCGGTGGCGCCCGCGAACGGGGAGACAAAAGTTATGGTCGGGGGCGTGGTATCGGTTCCGGAAGGAGCGAATACAACATCGACCCAGTAGTTGGACGAGTTCCAGCCCTGATTCGGAAATGCGCTGTTGGATGCGTAGGCGTATACACCGTTGGGAGCGCTGCCTGAGTTCGCCGGAGCGTGCAGCGGAGAGTTGTCGAAGGCGGCGCCGAAGTAGTTCTGATCGTCGGCGTAATGGCCCACGTTAGTGTGATACGAGGCAACGTAGGTGGTGTTCGCATTAATGGCGACGGCATTCGAGAGATTGACTTGTTGCCATCCCGAAGAAGTTTCGTTGGCGAAGGTAGCGGTGGCTAGAAGGGTACCGCTGGAACTCCACAAATGTCCGACATGAGTGCCAGTATTGCCGACGCCTTTATAAAAGCGAAGGGCGGTGATGTATCCGTTGCTGTCGGCTCGGAAGGTCACTCCGATTTCTACGGGCGCGTCGGCACCAGCATCGGGCGTCGCAGGTGTGGAGTTGCTCGGCCAGATGGTGCATGGACAAGAGACCTGATCCGGTGATGGAGATGCTCAATGCCTGGGTTGCCGTTTGGACAGGACTGCCAGAATCGGTGACTTTCACTGTGAAGGTGAAAGTGCCGGCTGCAGTTGGAGTTCCGGAAATCACTCCTGCGCTGCTCAAAGACAGACCGGCTGGCAAGGACCCGCTAGCGAGCGACCATGTGTAGGGAGCCGACTCCGCCCGTGGCTGTGAGCGTCGTGGAATATGCATTTTTAACTGTTCCCGCTGCGAGCGACTGCGTCGTGATCGCAAGTGGCAGCGTCTGAACTGTCAGAGTCGTATTGCTACTGATCGTACCCAGCTTTGCCGAGATGACGGCGGTGCCGCTCTGGCCGGCTGTTGCTAATCCACGGGGACTCAGAGTTGCCACGTTCGTGTTCGAGGAAGTCCACGTCACTTGAGCTGTGAGATTCTGGGTAGTGGCGTCCGAGTACTTTCCAGTAGCAATGAACTGTTGCGTCGATCCGGAAGAGATCGTTTGATTCGCTGGTGTGACGCTAATGGAAGAAAGGGTTGGCCCAGTACCCTGAGCTTCGTTGGCAATCTGCTGGAAGAGCGTCTTTGCAGCCTGATAACGTGCTTGTGCTGCGCTCAGGCTAGTTGGGAAGTAGGAGTTCCAAGCGCCGCCGGGAGAGGTGTTGGTCAGCAGAGAGTTCATCCAGTTGACGTAATACTGGGGATCGGCAGCGTTCGCACGTATAGGCGCACCATTGATGATCACGAACACGGCGGCGGTATGAACCTGGTGGCCGTCGGCACCCATGCGCCGCGCAGCGAGCCAGCCGCTCTTTGCGAAATTCACAGTACCTGTCCAGGTTGCGGGTGAACTCGGGCCAGCGGAAGCCGACTGACTTGCCACTACAACTCCGTTATTTACGAGTTCAATTGTTCCTGAGAGGGATTGCGCAGCGGTCCACTGAATGCTGACTTGCACCGATCCGGCAGCGGATAAATCAATCTCGTCGCCGGGAGTAGCGGTTCCATTCACTGTCAGACTTAGAAACTCGTTGTGACTATTCCGCGATACAACGGTTCTACCGTTCTTGATGGCATTGATCCAGTTGGCATAGGTCATCTGTCCGCCCGCGGGCTGAGCGTAGGTGAGCAATCCTCCAGGCGGCCGTGAGTCGTTGCAAGGGTAATCAGTGCCGGCGGCAAAACTCGGGCGGAATCCGGAGTTGAGCAATTTGTAGTAGGCCTGGATGGCGATCTCAGGATTCATCTGAATCTGGACACTGGCCCCAGAGTCGTAAAACACGGAGCCGCTGTCGGCCACATCTTCCGATATGAAATCGGCGCTGCCGAGCGCCACTTCAACAGGATATTCGACCGGCGTGCAGCAGGTGAGAGATGTTGGGAAGTTTCCATCCAGGTACTGCATGTGGGCGAAGCCAGCAATGCCACCCTGTTGATGGGCCCAGTTCAGAATCGGGTATGTGTACTCCTGCCAGATCTGTTGAGCACTGGATAGGTTGAGAGCTACAAGATGGCCGCCGAGCGCCTGATGAGGATACTGGCTGTAGGTGGCATCCCAGTGCCACTCAGTATCCCAGTGGACAATCCGTCCGGGAGTAGAGATGGGATCGTCTTGCCAGTTCACGAGTGGCAGATCGGTCGTAGGATTTTGGACCTCGCCATTGCCCATATCGGCGAGAAGGGAAATGACATCGAGGTTGTTCGTCGACATGTCCGCATACATGCTGGAGACGGATTCTGGTGCTCCTCCGCAGCTGCGGTGTACGTGCATGTCACCGGCATACCAACCTGCGGGCTCCGGATTCTGCGCTGACGACAGCAAGCACATTCCGAGAATGACGAATAATAGAAATGCGAAGCGCTTCATTACATGATCTCCATCAATGCAAGCTCCGGAATCGGGTAAGACCCGCCAGCGACACTTACCGGGCACGAGTTATGAACTTGTTCGTGTTGAAGAAAGGCAATTGGGCGGCCAGCAAGAAGGGCAGACCTACGATTTGGACGTAGGAGGAAGTCGAGTTTGGGAACTGTCAGAAGCTACGACGCCCGAAATGGGACTTCGTCACAACGGAGAGTGATATGAGAGCGATAACGGGCGCCGTCGGTTTCGATCTGGGGCGGGCTAAACAGAGGAAAGAGAAAACTGTTTCAGCGGAACGGTAGGAATGTTCCATGATGCAAGGAGGTTTACTGAGTATTAACCCTGCACAGGCTCTTCACGGATAAGTCAAACGCGGGCGATCATTCGGTAATCTCAGGAGGAGATACTTGTTCCCACGCGTTGGATTTCGTACTGGCGGATCTTATAGAGAAGGGCTTTATAGCTGATCTTCAGGATGCCGGCGGCTTTCTTGCGGTTCCAATTGGTCTGTTCCAGGGCGCGAGTGATGGCGATAATTTCGGCTTCGTCTTTGACGCCACGCACGATGGATTTGAGATCACCTGCCTGGTCCGATTTCGTAGATACGGGCTGAGTCTTCTCGCTCAAAGTCGACTGCAGTTCCTGAATCGCCAATTCCTCATCGCCCAGGATCAGGTGGCGTTTCACGAAGTTTCCAAGCTCACGCAGATTTCCTGGCCAGTCGTAACGTTCGCATGCCTCAAGCAGACGTGGACTGATGACGGGCGGAGTCCGGCCATAACGTTCCGCAACCTGTGATGTGAAGTGCTTCAGGAGCAGACCGATCTCTTCGCGACGTTCGCGCAGAGGAGGAAGAGTGATCGAGAATCCATTCAGGCGATAGTAGAGATCTTCGCGCAGTTTCTTTTCAGCAATGGCGACTGGTATATCGATGTTCGTGGCGGCCAGGATGCGAACATCAACTTTGATCACGTTGCGGCTGCCTAATCGCGAGAACTGCTGGTCCTGCAGGACGTGCAGTAGCTTGGCCTGCAACTGCGGCGGCATTTCGCCGATTTCGTCGAGCAGGATCGTGCCTTTGTTGCAGAGTTCAAACTTACCCGGCTTGGAGTGAGTGGCTCCGGTGAAGGCGCCCGGTTCATAACCGAATAACTCGCTCTCGAGCAGGTCGGCGGGAACGGCGGCGCAGTTCACTTTCAAAAAAGTTCGGTGAGCGCGCGGGGAATAGCGATGGACGAGGCGCGCCATCACCTCTTTACCGGTTCCACTCTCACCGAGCAGGAGTACCGGGATGTCGACGTTGGCGACGAGCTTGGCCTGGGATCGGATCTTGCGCATCACGGGGCTGGCAGCAACGAAGAATACGTCGTCCCCGAGGTCTTCAATTTCCCCATGTGCGTGTTGTACGGCGTGTTCTTTACGGTCGCCGATGCATTGCTCGATGACGGCCTCAAGGTCCGCTTTCTGGAAGGGCTTCGTCAGATAATCCTGGGCGCCCATGCGGATTGCCTGCACAACCTTTCTCGTGTCGCTGACGCAAGAAAGCATGATTACTTTAAGTTGTGGATGAACGTTGCGAATGTGCTCCAAAGTCTGCAGGCCGTCCATCACGGGCATCAGGACATCGAGAAGGACCAGTTCGGGTGTGGGTGCGTGAGCGAGCCTATCAACCGCTTCCTGGCCGTTACTGACGGTTTCGACCCGATAGCCTTCGACCTCCAACAGCGTGCGAAGGTATCGCGACATCGTGGGTTCGTCATCAACTACCAGGATGAAAGCAGACTTTGCCATGACCTCTTTCGCTCTCATTGAACCTTCTTCAACGGAAGAAGAAAGGAAAACTTGCAACCGCAGTTCGGTTCGCTCTCGACCCAGATCTTGCCACCATGAGCCTGAACAAGGCGCTTGGCGATGGCGAGACCGAGTCCCATACCTTCGTCGCTATTGTTACGCCCGTCGGGCACCTGGAAGAAGTCGCCAAAGATCTCCTGATGATATTCAGGTGCGATTCCGGGGCCGGTATCGGAAACACTGACGCGCACAGCGTTTGGGACAAGCAGATTGCGCTTGCGGCGCTCTTGAACACCTTCGTCGGGCTTGTGAGAGTTGCGCCGTTCCCACAATTGAGGTTCAGCATGCAGCCAAACCGTGCCACCCGTTGGAGTGAATTTCAAGGCATTCTCTAAAAGATTCGAGACGACGCGCTGGACGCGATCATAGTCGAACGGAAACGCCTCAAGATTCGGATTCGACAGGAAATAGAAGGCGACACCCTTTTCCTGGAAGCGAGGAAGCCAAAATCCGCTCAGCTCCTGAAGGCACGCATTCATATCCTGCGGTTCCTGGTTGCGAAGGTTAACCGCCCCGGTTTCGAGGGAAGAAAAGGTTAGAAAGTCGTTAACCAGACGCTGCAGGCGGTTGCTGCTTACCTGCATATCTTCCATTACACGTTGCTGTTTCTCATTGAGATTGCCGAGTTTTCCCGCGACCAGCAGCTCAACGTAGCCTGAGATTACAGCGAGCGGAGTGCGAAGATCGTGAGCAGCGGTCGCTAGCGCCGCGGCACAACGCTGATACTGGCATCGCAATTCGATATAAGCGGACTTGAGGTCTGCTGGGGTGTCCAACAGGGAAAGATCGGAACCCTGGAGGATCCCCGAAGAAGGTTCTGGCGAAGCAACCTCTCCTTCAGCACGAACAGGCGCGGTGGCGGGTGACTTAGACATGCCAAGATACATTTCAGACGGGGGGAGGATGCAAAATCCGTGCTGGAGATTCGCTTGCAAGTGAATGGTATGAAAGGTGAGTAGGTGTGTCAAGGTGAATTGCAAACAAGTTCCCATACACCGCAAAAGATTGCTTAAGTTACCAGGTAGGTTCGACGCGTGTTTTGTGGTTGCGATGATCGAAAAACCTGCGTAAACGTAAGACACACTAAAAGTTAGTCTGCCACTTCGAGCTTGTAATCCGGGTCATAGAGTTTGGCTATCAGTGTGCGCGGGTGAAGCCGGAAGAATGTCTACAGCAGCCAAAAAGGCCGCGGAGCGCAGAAAGCATCAGCGACTACCGCTCTCCATTCCAGTTTTCGTCAGGGGTGTCGACGAAAATGGGAAGGAGTTTCTTGAGTTTGCGACGGCCCTGAATATCAGCGCTGGCGGGATACTTCTTGCCACCAGGCGGAGCTTGCCTAAATCGGCAGGCCTATCGTTAGAGATACCGGTCGCACCCCTGCCGGCAGATGCATTTTCGAATCAGTCGGTTAGGAGCCTGAAGGCGCGATTGGTTCGAATCACCCACGGGGAGAAATATCATCTTCTTGGTCTGCGGTTTACTCGCCCGATTCACGCTTAGCGATTCCCGAAACGCAATCCGAAAGTGAACAAGTTTTTCTCATATGTGAAAGTGTTTTCACATGTGGAGGTTACTTTCGTGCATGCGAGGAAACCGAACCAAACCTAGGATGAGAAATCCCAAGATGCTGAAAAATAAAGGAATTATCTTGGTTTCTGTGGTGGGACTGGTCGAGAGGTGATGGCCATACGAATGTATGAGAAATGGCTGATAAGGTGCACAACCATACTTGCAAACTGAAACTGTGGAATCTCCCATAGGACGAGTGATGGCAGCCAGCCCAGCAACCAATTCCAGTTTTCTCCGAAGCAACGGTTCGATGCCGCCGGAGTCGGTTATTTTTGGACTCTCCCACCGGATGATGTCCATCCGCGGCAGGATTGAGAAGCTCGCCGCTGCCAACGTGCCTGTCTTGATCCAGGGAGAGAGCGGAACGGGCAAGGACATCATCGCAAGGTTAATTCATCGGTTATCACCTTGGGAGTCAGGACCGTTCGTAAAGGTGAACTGCCCGGCGATTCCTGGCACGTTGCTGGAGAGCGAACTCTTCGGATACGAGAAGGGTGCGTTTACCGGAGCCTTGGGATCGAAGCCAGGACGCGTCGAGATGGCACATCGCGGAACCCTGTTCCTCGACGAGATCTCCGAGATGGAGATGGGGCTTCAGTCGAAGCTTTTGCAACTGCTGCAAGATGGACAGTTCTGCCGCATCGGCGCCCAGGACGATAAGAAGGTCGAAGCCAGGGTCGTATGCGCCACAAACCGCGTGCTGGAGAATGAGGTCGAGAGCGGGCGGTTCCGGCAGGATCTGTTCTATCGCATCAATGTGGTGAACGTGCATGTTCCTCCGCTGCGAGAACGCGCGATGGACATCCCCCTGTTGGTCGAATATTTCCTGGATATCTATAACGACAAGTACAACTGTCACGCTCCGATGTTGTCTTCACCTATGCTGCAGAGAATGCAGCGATATCACTGGCCGGGGAATATCCGCGAACTAGAAAACTTGATGCGGCGGTATGTGATCCTGGGCTCCGAAGAAGCGATTCTCGGGGAAATGGCAGCGAAGCGTGCGGATACGCTTGATCTGGAACTTCCGATGGAAGGTCCGATCTCGTTGAAGAAGATCACGCGGCAGGCGGTAAGAGAGCTCGAGCGCAAATTGATCGTGCGAGTTCTGGAAGCGAACAACTGGAACCGGAAGAAGGCAGCGCGGGCGCTTGGAATCAGCTATCGAGCGCTGCTGTATAAGATTCGCGAGGCAGGGTTACCCAGTGCTCATTCCAAGCATGTAACGGCGGATCTGGAAGCGATTTAGGTTCGAATTCTGGGGCTGACCAAGATTGCGAATCTTTCTTATCACTACATCTTAGATAACCTTCGCCGACGCTACACAGCCAAGGTGGCCTCTCTTTCGACTCGTTGCTTAGGTTGCGCAGACGGTCGTCCCACGCTGTGGTATACGAATCCCAAGGCAGACATCGTCGCCGGATCGTAGAGATTGCGCCCGTCGACGATGATCGGATAGGCAAGCAGTGAGCGCAGGCGGTCCAGATCCAGCGCAGCGAACTCCTGCCAATCGGTAAGTATGATGAGCGCATCCGCGCCTTTGGCGGCGTCGTAGGCTGAGTCGTAATAACAAACGCCACGTTCCGGCAGCACCTCTTTCGCGCGCTCGGCGGCGGCAGGGTCGTAGGCGCGGATCTCGGAACCTTCTTTCAGCAAGCTTCGCACGATCTCAATCGCCGGTGATTCGCGGATGTCGTCGGTACCGCCTTTGAAGGCGAGTCCGAGCACAGCGAGCTTCTTGCCCTTGAGCGTCCAGAGAGCGGTGCGCACTTTGCGCAGGAAGCGAGCGCGTTGCTCGTCATTGATAGCGATCACAGAGGACAGAAGACTGAAGTCATAGCCATTCTCGCGAGCGACGTGGCGAAACGCCTTCAGATCCTTGGGAAAACACGAGCCGCCGTACCCGATGCCAGGATTGAGGAACCGGTTTCCAATACGCGCGTCGGAGCCGATGCCTTCGCAGACTTCTTTCACGTCGGCACCCACCGATTCGCAGATATTGGCGACGGCATTGATGAAGGAAATCTTGGTTGCCAGGAAAGCGTTCGAGGCGTGTTTGATGATTTCCGCGCTCTTGGTGCTGGTGATGATGAGTTTTGCCGGTGGTGACCATCGGGCAGGAGCAGGAACCGTAACACGATCTGTCCGGCGATAGTACGAACCGTCGGTCAGCGGGCGATAGATCTCACTCAACCGCTCGGAACAACGCGCCGTATCGGCGCCGGTCACAATCCGGTCAGGATAAAGGAAGTCGACGACGGCGGTGCCTTCGCGCAGAAACTCGGGATTCGAGGCTACGTCGAAAAGATCGGCTGGCGCGCCATCCAGCAGCATGACCTTGCGAATCCAGTGACTGGTAAAAACCGGTACCGTGCTCTTTTCGACGACGACTTTATAGTCGTTGATGGCTCCGGCGACGGCACGCGATACCGATTCGACGTAGGAGAGGTCGGCGTCGCCTTCCTCAGTTGATGGAGTTCCGACCGCGATGAAGATGGCTGAGCTCTGCCGCACGGCTCCTGCCAGATCGGTCGAGAACTTGAGCTTCTTGCCGCCGTGACGTTCGAGCAGCTCTGGAAGACACTCTTCATGAATCGGAACTTCGCCCTGCTGCAGGCGGGCAATCTTCTCCGCGTCATTATCGATGGAGAGGACGTCATGCCCGATCTCGGCAAAGCAGGCGGCTGCCACCAACCCTACGTATCCGGAACCGACAACTGCGATTTTCAAGTCATTTCTCCTGATATTTCCGACAGCGAGGTTTCGTATTCCTGCTAACTCTGCTCTAACTTCTGGAGTTCCTGCTTAGCGTCTTCCGCCTGAGAAAATTTCGGATCTACCGCCAGTGCTCTGCTGTAATGTTTCTTTGCTTCGGCGGAGTTTCCGTTCTGCTGGTACGCAAGTCCCAGGTGATATTCAAAGGTGGCGTTCGGGGGAGACTTCTTAATCGCGTCCTGTAATAAGTCAATAGCCGAACCGTAAATCTTTTTCTGTATATAGGCGAACGCGAGCGTGTCGGCGGAGTTAGGGGAGTCCGGCAGGCCGCGACGAGCCGCCTGTGCGAGTGATAAGGCGACGTCAGAATTTCCTCCGTGACTCAACATCAAATAGGCAAGGTCATTTGCAGCCGGGGCAAAGTCGGGTTTTACCTGAAGCGCTTTCTGGTAGTACTCCTGAGCTTTTTGCCAGTTATTTCGCGAGTCCTCCAAGCGGCCGAGCAGCCATGCCGGATTTGGATTACGCGGATCTTTAGCTAACCATGCGTTCCACTGTTGAGAAGCCTTATCAAAGTCTCCCTGAGCCAGGTCGAGGCGTCCGAGTTGATACAGAGCGGGGAAGTTGGCACCGTTTAGTTCTATCGCCTTCTGCAAGGACGCACTAGCCGCAGCCAAGTCATGATTGCCGAATTGAAGAGAACCTAATGTGTAGTAGAAGCCGCTGTTGTTAGGATATTTGGCGATTTGCTCATTTACCGCGGCGATTGCTTTGTCGGGCTGTTTCTGATCGACGTATGCCTGAGCAAGTCCCGCAAGGGCTTCGGAAGAGTTGGGTTCGCGATCGAGAGCCAGTTGAAAATTGGTGAGCGCATCGGCGAATTTGCGTTGGGAGAGTCGGAGCCTTGCCAGGGCTAGATAGCCAGAACTCGACTGCGGAGCAAGTTTTATTGCGTTGGCTATGTCCGCCTCGGCTCTGTCGGCCTGCTGCCGCGCGTTTTCAGCGCCCGATCTGAATAGATAGCCGTCGGGAGAGGACGGTTGAATCTTGATGAGTTGTTCGGCGGCACCAGCTAACAGGTCAGTGTTTCCGGTGCGCACGGCCAGTTTCGCCATGGCTTCCTGAGCGGCGACCATATCCGGACGAAGTCGGGCCGCTTCACGCCACTCCTTCTCGGCCTGATCGCTCTGTCCAGACTGATCGAACGCGATGCCCAGCAGATAATGTGCCCTCGCGTTATCCGGGTCTCGTTGTAGCAGAGGCTGTAAGGTTGTGATCGCATCGGCAGTCTTTCCGGTGCGCAGATCGATATCGGCTGCAAATGTGTTCGCGAGAGGATCTTTCGCGTTCAGCTTAAGAATTTCGTCGTTCAGACGTTTAGCTTGATCAACCTGATTCGTTTGCAAGAGTAGATCGATATAGGATTTCTTACCGTCGAGATCTTTAGGATGAAGCTGATAAAGCGATGCGTATTCGTTGAGTGCTTTGTCTTTTTCGCCGATACCCATGTAAAAGTCAGCAGCAAGGCGATACCCTGCGGGATCGTCTCCGAGAGCCTGTTTTCCCTCGAGAACGACCTTTTCGGCCGAGGGCCTGTTTCCGGACGACATATAAAACCTGGCTAACGCTACTCGTGCCGGCACGCTCTTTGGTTCAAGTTCAATCGCTTTGCGATATTCTGATTCCGCGGCCGCTGAATTGTGCTGCTGTTGATACAAGCCGCCCAGATTGATGTGGTTACGAGCCGCCGCCGGGTCCAGGTCGATAGCTTTTTTCAGGCTCGTTTCGGCGGCTGGAAACTGCTGTTGATGGGCCTGAATGAGAGCCAGATTCGTGTACAGTTTTGCATTTGCAGGCGCAATGGCAACCGCTTGATTGATGGTTTCGATTGCATCGTCGAACCGGTTATTCGCGGCAAGAACATTGGCTTTCAAGGCGAGTGCGTCTGTATTCTTCGGATCCTTTTGCAGCGCAATGTCTGCATGCTGTTCTGCTTGCTCAAGGTTGCGGCTCGCAAGCAGTAAGTTGCCGAGTTCAATATGGGCAGCGACGTTGTCTGGCTGCAACTCGACACAGCGCATGAGTTCGGCGTAGGCGCCCTTCCAAACTCCCAGTTTCACGTACGTTTGAGCCAACTCATAGTGGGCGTCGGCAAATTGGGGATCGATCTGAATCGCATTCAGATAGGCGATTGCCGCTGCCTGATAGTTAGCCTTCTGAAAGTAGCTCTTGCCGCTGGCGAAGAACTTCTGCTTCTTAACGTTCGGGTCGCGCGAACAGCCTGAAAGGAAGATACAGAGGCTCAGGAGAGCTAGAACAAGTTGGGGACGAAGTTTCATCGATTTCCCTGGTTTAGGCACGATCGTTTCTCGATCGGGCTGGACTGACGCAACCGAGACGAGTGCAGAGAAGATGGAGCAATTCGGGTGCCAGCAGATGCGGAAGGAAAATCACTCCAATGACGTCGTTTAGCCGAAATTGAGGAAGGGAAATACCATTCTCGAGGGAAAATAGTTTCCACTTTTTGAGGCGATTGAATTGTCACGGCGCCAACCTACTCCAAGGCGTAGGGAGATATGTATGTACCTGTTTATAAATGGCTTAGCGATGGCGAAATGGGCGTGAAG
Organism: Terriglobia bacterium; assembly: GCA_963826275.1. Taxonomy (GTDB): domain Bacteria; phylum Acidobacteriota; class Terriglobia; order Terriglobales; family Acidobacteriaceae; genus JAJPJE01. Next base: position 43,420 of record CAWGWI010000004.1, read on the forward strand.
TGTCGCTGGTCTGTGAGGGAAATAGATTTCCCTTCAGCTCTGGCGATTTCCACCGCCGTTGGGGCTCCAGTTGGGGATCGCGGACTCGCGTGCTGCCCGGATCTGTTTGATTCTGAACAAGTTCATATTCGGCCGACGGCTTTGCTCCGCGATGGCACCTGCGTTGCAGAAGAGGTAGTGAGCTCTCTTGTCTAATGTCGACAGTCGATAACAACTTAATGCCTCCTGAGGTCGGGATTGGTTTTTCGCGCGATCCGGAGACATTTGTCAGCGTCAGTCCAGCGATGAAGGCCCTGGAGAGAGCCGTTCGGAATCTGGCGTCTTCCGAAGTTCCGGTCCTGTTATTGGGTGAGCCTGGAACCGGCAAGCGTGCTTTGGCATTTCAAATACACCAGCAGTCCTTGCGCTCGGATGGAGGTTTTCACGAAGCCGAGTGCAGTGACCTGCGGGCAGAACACCTCCGATTAGGTAATGGAAGCAATGGTGTGAACTCGATCCTTTCTGAATTTGGTTCGGGAACGGTTGTCTTCCACGAAGTGTCGATCTTGAGTTCTGAATGTCAACTTGCCTTGCAGGAATTCTTGGCTCGAAGGCTTCAAGCCGACGAGCACAATTGCGGGGGAGCACGACTGATTTTCACAACTCACGCGAATCTGGAGCAAGAGGTTCGCCTGGGCCGATTCCGCGAAGATCTTTATTACCGGATAAGTAGCTTTTGCCTTCGGGTTCCGCCGCTGCGGCACCGAAGAGAAGATATTAGCGGGCTGGCTGAACTATTTTTGAGTAAGTACGCGACTCGACTGCGATGTACAAAGCCCGCTCTCAGCGACTCGACGCGACAATTCCTTGCCGACTACGGCTGGCCCGGGAATATTCGAGAACTAGAAGAGGCGACGCGCACGATCGCCGCGGTTGGTGATGAGAAGCTCGCCTTGGCTGCGTTGAAGTCGACGCACCGTGGAGGTCGCCGGCAAACGGAAAGAGCTGTGGCGATGTCGCTCAAGGAGGCCTCGAAGGCCGCTTCGCGTGCAGCAGAAAAAGACCTGATCCTCAAAGTGTTGTCGCGTACCAAGTGGAACAGAAAGCGAGCTGCAGGAGAGTTAAAGATCAGTTACAAGGCACTTCTATACAAGCTGAAACAGATGGGTGTACAGAATCCGAACGCGAACTCTGCGGGAGAAGCGTGATGAAAACGAAATCATTTGCAATCGTATCGCTATTGTTTCTTTGTATTGCGTGGGTGGCGCAGGCGCAGCAGAAAGTTAGCACTACGGTGCCTGCAGCAATCATCGCCGGCGAATGACACAACTTATGTAATTGGTCCAGAGGATGTGCTGACGATTGATGTCTGGAAAGAGAAAGAATTGTCCGGGCCCGTTCCAGTGCGGCCTGACGGAAAGATCTCTTTACCACTTCTGAATGATGTTCAGGCAGCCGGTCTAACGCCGATGCAACTGATGAGTAGTCTGACGGAGAAGCTCAAGAAGTACGTGAGCGATCCGACGGTGACGGTCACAGTTACGACGATTAACAGCCGGAAGGTCTACATCCTTGGGGAAGTTACGCGGCCGGGTGCGTTTCCGCTTGTGCCTGATATGACGGTCCTGCAAGCGTTGACGAGCGCAGGAGGACCTACTCCTTACGCGAAGAAGAGCGGCATTTACGTTTTGAGAAATCAGAATGGAACGCAGACGAAGCTGCCGTTTAATTACAAACAGGTTGTCAGGGGCGGAAGCCCGGAACAAAACATCTTCCTTAAGTCTGGAGATACGGTCGTTGTTCCGTAGGAGGTGAATTGTGGTTAACAGACGAACAGTTCTTACAACGACGATCGTGTTGATTGCAGCGTTGAGCTGTCTGGGGACAAGATGCTGGGCAGTGTGGCTCCAGTTGCCACGAGTTCGGGAAGCGCTGAGCTTCTACAGACAATGCGCGGAGTACGACCGCTCCAGTTGTCGATAATCGGCCGCCTTCAGGTGCGCAACCGTTGGACTGGGACTGGGTGGCAGGAAAGAAGTGAACATCAGCCTGAACGCGAGCCAATCGTGGGATTCGAAGTCCGCCGGTCGCTTGACTCTTCCGGAAATCCTGGGAGCCGGTACCATCGTTCGGAGGGACAATGCGTTGAGTTTTCGACACAGCGAAAGCACAAACGGTTCTGAATTACAGCGGAAATGGAATTGCGTTATCCGGATCGGGACGCCGATCTGGAGGACGTACCAAAATTTCGATTTCACAGACTGTGCAGAGTGGGCCGTTGGACCTTAACGGCAGCGATACGCTAAACTATTCTCCGAATTCTCCATTTGGCGGATACGGATATGCGCTGACTCCGGCACAGCAACACTCGGCAACTGTCGATCGTAAACCCGCAGTATGTGCCGAATCAATCAATATTGACGCCTTAGCGTCGAGCTATTTCAATACCGTTATAGGACAAGTGGAGTACGGAATTTGACACGTCGGTCATCCTGGACGGCCAGTGGATCATACGGCATTTTGCGCTTCCTCAGACTCGGACTCTGTACAACTAACCAGCTGGTGGCTTCGACTGGGATACAACCATTCGACTCACTGCTCGAGACACGATTTTTGCTACCTATAACTACAGTCAGTTTCACTATACGTCATTCGACTCGAGTTTCACCAGCCAGAATGTTCAGTTCGGATACTCTCGTCGACAGTAACAGGAAGAATGTCATTTCAGGTAAGTGGAGGACCGGAGTTCACCGATGCTACTTCGATTGGGGCGCCGCAAAAAAAGGTTCAATTCGCTGGTAACGCGAATCTTGCCTACAGCCGAGGCACGAACCAATGTCTCTGCAACTTACTTTGCGGGGTACTACGGGCGGGTCGGGTGTTCTGACAGGAGCCCAGACTCAGAACGTTCAGATTTGCGGTGGGACGTTCTTTTGGTCGCGAGTGGTCGACGAGTTTCTCAGCTGGATATTCACAACAATAGTGGCTTGGTACAACAGCAGATCCTATAATTCCTGTATTCGTTTCCCCGAGCTATTCGACGAGCATTAACCCGAAATTTAGGTGTGTACGTTCAATTACTCTTACCAAAGACAACTTGCACAATCGAACTGCACAGGACTGGTGTGTGGAACTCTCTCCCGGAATTTCCTGAGCGTCGGAGTCGATTACAGATTCCGTCCAATCCATTTGGAATAGTGAGGAGATACGGATGGGTAACGATGAGCGAATTCGAAGAGCGAAGTAGCAGGCAACTTGACTGCCGGCGAGTATCTGTCGATTCTGCGTCGGCGGATCTGGTGGATCTTGTTGCCGACCCTACTTGGGTCCGATTATTGGCTACGCGATTTCCCTGAAGCTTCCCAGCAGGTACACGTCGCAGACACTGGTGCTGGTGGAAGAGCAGAAGGTTCCGGATACGTTCGTGAAACCGGTCATTACCGACCTACTGGAGCAGCGACTTGCCACTATGCAGGAGCAGATTCTGAGCCGAAGCAGACTTCAGCCGATCGTGGAGAGGTTTGGATTGTTTGCGGATAAGCGAAATCTTTCGATCGACGACAAGATTGAACTGACGAGAAAAGGCTACGGAAATCAAGCCGGTGCGTCCCGACTTCGGCTTTGGCGGAGGCCGTCCAGGAATTGAAGGCTTCTACATAAGTTTTACAGCTCCTAACCCGCGGACTCGCACAGCAGGTGTGCGGCGAGCTGACGTCGATGTTCATGCAGGAAAACCTGAGAGTACGTGAGCAAAGGGCGCAGGGCACTACCGACTTTCTTGGGAGCCAGTTAGAAGATGCGAAACGCGATCTAGACGAACAGGATGCGAAACTTGCGGATTTCAAGCGGAAATACATCGGCCAGATTGCCAGGAGAAGATCAAGGAAACTTCAACATGCTTGACCAGCCTGAATAGTCAGCTCGATGCTGCTACTCAGGCGACTTAATCAGTTACAGCAGAATCGTACTTACACCGAAGCAATGTTGAGCGCTCAGCTGCAGAGCTGGCAGAACTTGCAGGCGAGCAGCGGGAATTCAGCGCAAATCCGGAGACACTCGATCAGCAACTGGCGAAAGATCAGGCACAGCTTTCGGAACTTCAATCGAAGTACACGGAGACTTATCCGGACGTCGTTCGGCTGAAGAATGATATTGAGCAGTTGAAGAAGAAAATTCAAGAGCAGGAAGCGTCACCGACAAGCGTGGTGAAGGAACAAAGGGCCGGACCGGAACCGGCGCAAGTGCAACAGTTGCGTGCACAATTCGCCAGAGTTGAACAGGCGAATTCGCGACAAGCAGAAAGATCAGGCAAGAATCCAGCAGCAGATTCAGACGTACCAGGCCGAGAATTCAGCTGAGCCCGGTGGTTGAAGAACAGTACAAGCAGCTGACTCGCGATCACGACACTGCGCTGGAGTTCTATAACGATCTGTTGAAAAAGAAGAACGAATCGGAAATGGCGACGGATCTTGAAAAGACGGCAGCAGGGCGAGCAGTTCCGTGTGTTGGATCCGCCGAATCTTCCCGAGAGACCGACCTTCCCTGAACCGGCCGTCTGTTTGCGGCAGGTGGTCTAGGCGGCGGTTTAGCGATCGGATTGGGGATCGTTTTCCTTCTCGAGTTCATGAAGAAGTCGATTCGCAGCGAGAAGGACGTAACGTTTTATCTGCAGATGGCGACGCTCGTAACGATTCCAGATCTGGATGAGGAGTCTTCGAAGCAGAATGGCGGGCGATTCGAGAGGGCAAGGAAACGCCACAAGAGCCTAGAGACAGAGGCAGTCTGAGGACCTATGTATAAAAGCTTCTTTGGCCTGAAGGCGAATCCTTTCAATGTGAATCCGGACCCGCGTTTCTTGTTTGTCACGCAGCATACGCGGGAAGCCCTGGCGTGTCTTGCTTACGGGATACAGAACCGAAAAGGTTTCATGCTGCTCACGGGAGAAGTCGGGACCGGTAAAACGACAATCCTGAACAAGTTGCTGGAATGGTTGCACACGCAACGTATCAGCAGCGCCTTCATCTTCAATCCGAAGCTGGAAGTGATCCAGTTCTTCGATTTCATGTTTGCGGATTTTGGGATTCCCTGCAGGTCCAAAGATAAGAGCCAGTTTCTGCTGAAATTGAATCAGTGGTTATTGGAACGGTATCGCGCCAGGGAGGCGGCGGTACTGATCGTTGACGAAGCACAAAACCTTTCAGCGGAGATGCTGGAAGAGATTCGCCTGCTGACAAACCTGGAGACTTCGACAGAAAAGTTGCTGCAAATTGTTCTTTCAGGACAGCCTGAACTCGAGCAGAAGTTGAAGCTGCCGGAACTCAGACAATTGCGTCAACGAATCACGTTGCGCTCCAAAACGTATGCGCTTTCGGCCGATGAGACGGGTGCGTACATGGAGCAGCGATTAAGAATCGCCGGTGCCAACGGTAGCCCCATCTTCGCGCCTACTGCAGTCGAGCGCATTTTCAAATACTCGCAGGGCATTCCTCGAGTCATTAACTTGCTATGTGAGCATTCTTTGATCAACGGTTTTGTCGGACAAGAACGTCCCATTTCTCCGGAGATTGTCGAAGAAGTAGCACGTGAGTTTGAATTGCATGAGGTCCCGCCGACCGCGGAAGGCAGGCAACAAACTCAGGGCGAGAATATCGGACTGATCGAAGCGATAAAAATTCTGTCTTCGCTACGTGACTCGTTGCGAAATGAAGAGAAACCCCAAGAGGTCTCTTTAGAAAAGAAACTATGAGCCGCATACACGAAGCATTAAAGAGAGCCGAACAGGAATCAAAGGGTGCGCCGGCCGCAGCCGTTGCGCCTACCGAGGGTGAGTCTTACCTCGACGACGTACTAATAGGATCAGCCGGGGCGCCGCGCAGTAATGCTGTCGAGAGCGCAGTCGTATCTGCGGTCAAAGAAAATGGCACTACGCAAAACTGGTTAGAAGAGGTTCCTCGCCTGGAATGGAAGCCCGACCCGAAGAAGCTGCTCTTTTCGGATCCGAATCGCCATTATGAACCGGGCATGGAAGAATTTCGCACCCTGCGCTCGCGGCTCTATCAGTTGCGGGAAAAGACTGCCTCTGAAGAAGATCATGATCGCAAGTGCTCTTCCGGGAGAAGGGAAGACCTTTGTTTCGTCGAACCTGGCATATGTACTCGTGCGACAACACGGCCGGCGAGTTTTGATGATTGATGCCGATGTCCGGAAATGTCACATGCACGAATGCTTCGGCACGTCGAGTGCGCCAGGCTTGAATGAGTATCTAGCGGGCGAGGCAGATGAGAAGGCGATTCTGCAGAGAGGACCTCTGGACAACCTGTTCTTGATTCCGGGCGGACGGAACGTTGCCAACCCTTCGGAACTGATTACCAATGGCCGATTTAAGGTTCTTCTGGAGAAATTGACGCCCTTATTTGACTGGATACTGATCGATTCCCCGCCGGTGATACCGATCTCTGACGGGACGATGATCGCCAGGCACGTGGATGGAGTGATTTTGGTGGTACGTGCCGAGGGAACGCCCGTGGAGGTCGCTCGACAAGCAAAACAAGAACTTCAGGAGCGGCCGCTGCTGGGAGTGGTCTTGAACCGAGGAGAAGACCACGCTGGATATTCTTCTTATTACTACACTTACGGCGCAAAGAAGAATAGTAACGCGTGAATTTGCCGGTATCTCCTGTTCTGACTCGCTACCGGAAACGATGTAGGCGGAGTTTACTAGAAAGTACATCGATTTACGCCGATTGAATTCGTTCTCGCCGTATTTCATTCGGAAGCTTCTGCTTGCTGGCGGATGCTTAGCAGTGTGCACCGCGAGCTCCGTTTCGTAGCTATCTGTGAGCCTTCTTGAGGGAAATGCTTTTCCACTTCCTTGAGAACAAGATTTCCACCATATCGAGGGTGTTCATCTGGCATTTACGAGTATGTCAGCGAGGGGGTCTTCGTCCCCTTTCCATAGGCCATAAGTGCATGAAAACAAATGGACAATTTAGAGAAGCTAGTATCGGGATGATTACGTTCTTTGGTTTCCAGCGTGCAATATGAAGGTCACGCAACGATACTGCCTGCCGGTCACCGTCGAGTGAAGCAATCCGCCAGGTAGTAGAGGGGCGCAAGCCTTTGGGGTCACGGAATGTGACTCAGAGGGCGAAGCTATATCAGTGATGCGGGGTACAGAATGAATAGGAAGTGTCCTTCCCTAGTACGCAATTCTTTTCACGTTGCAACAAGGGTAGCGGGCGGCATCTGGGGATGTGCAGGAATTTGCAGTTTTAACTTATTCATTCTTCGTCGTAATCCCAAAAATGATGTGAATGGCGAGTTGCAGGGATTCCAATTCTGATCCCGCCTCTGGTTCCCCAATTGCTTTGTCAGGGGTGACAGAGCGTGACGCAGCAGGTTGTAGTGGCTTCAACGGTTCACAAGCGCTTTCAAAAAAGAGAGCGATGAACCGGAAAAGAGGATTGGTTAGATGGCAACGTCTGTAATCGGCAAAAGCTTCCCGTTTGGATCTAGAGGGAACCAATCAACAACGAAGTCCGAGAGACAGCGGATAGCGGCAGGCAGGTCGGTACTGGATGAATATCGCTTTGCTCACCTGGTACGGGTCGAACAGAAGCGCACCCAGAGATCTGGCGATCCATTCATGATCGCACTCATCAATTTTGGGGATCTGGCGTTGCGGGATCTGAGCGGCGGAGTGGTGGAAAGCGTCCTGGAGGTCTTGCGGGCGTCAACTCGAGAGATCGACACGGTGGGATGGCATCGGTCCGGATCGGTTCTCGGGATACTCTTCACGGAAATTGGTGCGGCAGAGCAGGGAACGGTTGAAGCGATTTCGAAAAGACTATCCAAGTGTCTCAGGGAAGTGCTTGATCATGAGCTCGGTGGCGAGATTTTGATGAGCTACCACGTTTGCGGAAAGAGCAGCAATCCAGATGCTGGAGTTAGCCGGTCGCTTCCGGATGCGAACCGTGTCGTTCATCTCACAACCCCGTCGCGCGAATTCGGGGACATTTCAGAAGCATATTGCGACAGCAATTAATTCATCTTGCGGCACCGTTTTGCGGAGCAGTCAGCTTTTCAATCTGAGTAACTCTGAGGGCAGGCAATGATTCGAGTCGGTGTTATCGGATACGGCTATTGGGGTCCTAATATCGTACGCAATTTTCAACGAGTGGATGGGGCTCGGGTGGAAGTTATCTGTGATAAGAGCCAGGATATGTTGAAGCGGGCCGGCCAAAACCATCCAGAGGTGCGTCTGACCTCCGATTCCTCGGAAATTCTTAGTTCTTCCAATATCGATGTTGTGGCGATCGTAACGCCGGTTTGGACTCACTTCGAATTGGCAAAGAGAGCCCTGGAAAATGGGAAGCACGTATTTGTCGAGAAGCCTTTCACTTCCGATTCAGCACAAGCCGAAGAACTGATCGAACTGGCCGAGAGAAAAGGCCTAACCCTCATGGTCGATCACACGTTCCTGTTCACAGGTGCGGTGAAGAAGATTCGGCAACTCATCGACGACCAGGTTCTCGGGCGCCTTTATTACTACGATTCGACTCGCGTCAATCTGGGACTCTTTCAGCATGATGTGAACGTCATATGGGACCTGGCTCCACATGATCTTTCGATCATGGACTATCTGCTCGGAGGAGAAGCTGAAGCCGTTTCAGCTACCGGTCAGCGTCACGTAAATGGGGTCGAAGACATCGCCTTCATGACGATTTACTTTCCGGACAGCGTGATTGCGCATATCAACGTGAACTGGCTTTCGCCTGTTAAGGTCAGAACGACTCTGATCGGTGGCGAGAAAAAGATGGTTGTCTGGAACGATCTGCAGGCCGACGAGAAGATCAAGATCTACGACAAAGGTGTGGAGATCAAGACGAAGCAGGGTGTCTATGAGGCGTTGGTCAGCTATCGCTCCGGCGACATGTGGTCTCCCCAGGTGGAGCAGAGTGAAGCTTTGAAGGTCGAGTTGGATTATCTTCGCGACTGCATCACGCAAGGCAAGAAGCCCATTAACGACGGCCAGGCAGGCTGGCGTGTTGTGAAGATGCTCGAGGCCGCGAACCAGTCTTTGAAGAAGCGAGGCGAGATCGTACGACTCTCCAATTCGGACTGGAGTTCTACACCGACTGTTGCAGACGGAAGACTCGCAAACATCGCCAGGGTGGGTGCTTAATCTTGATTAGTGAGGCACTCTAGCTGGAAGACACTGAAATGAGAAGCCCACTCACGAAGCGATCTGCGACGACTGAACCGTCGATCAGGGTGAGTGGGTCCCCCCTTCAATTGCACGCCGAGTAACTACAATCTCTCGATTTAACTGGCTACGTTCATCGATTCACAGGCACTCGTACATGAGCGCACATTCGTCCACGGGAACATCATCGGTGCAAGGCATGGATTCGAGTTCTGCTCCCATCATTTCTCCTCAGGTCGAGGGCGCCCACAGGCATGCGATCCTCGACGAGGAATTGTTCCTGAAACGCCTCAGCATCGAGCGTAAGCGGACAGAGAGATCAGGCAAGGCATTCCTTCTGGTCCTGCTAAACGGGCAGAACGTTTTCGGAAGTGCTGCTGGCGACCAAGTCATCGCACGAGTGGAAGATGCGCTCTGCTCAGCGGTAGGCGATATTGACCTGGTCGGATGGTACTCGACCGATACGTGTCTCGGCGCGATTCTTCCGGAACTGGGCGATGAGATACGTCCTGACGTTCTCGAGACGATTCTTCACCGGATTGAAGCAGGCCTCCACGCCTATCTGCCAAGCAGCGATGCTGATCAGATTACGGTCTCCTTCCATGCGTTTCCTGAACCCATGCCGGCAGATCTCGACGACAGCAGCGACTCCATGCGCTTCTATCCGGACGTTCCGGTTCGCCAACGTGCGCGCTGGGCTTCGTTGATGGTGAAGCGAGCGATGGACATTGCTGGGAGCCTGCTTGCTCTTATTGTGCTTTCGCCTGTTTTCCTGGTGCTGGTCGCGCTGGTGAAATTGACCTCCAGAGGGCCGGCGCTGTTCAAGCAGGTGCGCATTGGTCAGTACGGAGAGAAGTTCACCTTCCTCAAGTTCCGATCCATGTATGCGAACAATGATCCGAAGATTCATCAGGAATATGTTGCCAACCTGATTGCCGGGAACAAAGCATACGACGAAGGAAACGGCGTTCGGCCGGTTTTCAAGATCAAGAATGATCCCCGCATTACGCCGATTGGACATTTTCTCAGGAAGAGCAGCCTGGATGAACTTCCGCAGTTCATCAATGTTCTGCGAGGCGACATGTCCCTTGTGGGGCCTCGTCCTCCGGTGCCATACGAATTTGAAAAGTACGATATCTGGCATCGCCGTCGAAGCTTCGAGGTGAAGCCCGGGATTACTGGACTTTGGCAGGTCAGTGGACGCAGTCGAACGACCTTCGATGAAATGGTTCGCCTGGATCTGCAGTATGCGCGCGATTGGACGATCTGGATGGATATCAAGATCCTGTTGAAGACGCCGAAGGCCGTGGTTTCTGGTGACGGAGCTTACTAGCCCGGTGGAACGCGCGGTTACCAAATAGTGTGTTTGCCAGAAAACAAAACGTGCTGAGTAAAGTCTGCTGCGGAATTTCTACTCCTCCCCTTGAACAAACAAGTCTTAGCCAGCGCAATAGGAGCTCACATGGGTGATTTCTGCCGCGTTGCCCCTGACGTAAAGCTGGGGGAAAACGTGAAGTATTACGGATTCGTGAATCTCTATGGCTGTTCGATCGGCGACAACAGCCGAATTGGAACGTTCGTGGAGATTCAGAAAAATGCCGAGATCGGAAAGAACGTAAAGATCTCGAGCCACACTTTTATCTGTGAAGGCGTGGTGATTGAAGACAATGTTTTTGTCGGTCATAACGTTTCATTCATAAACGACAAATACCCCCGCGCAACCAATGCTGACGGTTCACCGCAGTCAGAAGAAGACTGGAAGGTGATTCCTACTCGCGTGAAGAAGGGTGCTTCGATCGGCACGAGCGCCACCATTCTTTGCGGAGTAACGATTGGAGAAGGCGCAATCGTAGGCGCCGGCAGCGTGGTAACACGGGATGTTCCAGACAATGCCATCGTAGCGGGCGTTCCAGCCCGCCTGGTTCGGAGGGCCGTAACCGTATGAAAGTTCCTTTTGCTGATCTTCGCGCATTACATGCACCGCTGAAAGCCGATCTTATGGCCGTCTTTGAGCGGGTTCTCGATAACAACTCATTCATTCTCGGACCGGAAGTGCAGAAGTTCGAGACGGCTTTTGCAGCCTTTGTCGGTGTCCAGCACTGCATTGCAGTCAATTCCGGCACGGCCGCATTGCAACTGGCACTCGAAGCGCTCGGTATCGGTGAAGGCGACGAGGTCATCACGGTAGCGAATACATTTTTTGCGACGGCTGAGGCAATCAGCGCAGTCGGCGCCACTCCGGTATTCGTCGACGTGGATCCCGTCTACTACAACATGGATCCGAAGCTGTTCGCGAAGGCGATCACTCCGAAGACCCGGGCCGTGATTCCTGTCCACCTGTATGGTCAGACGGCGGATATGGATCCGATTCTGGAGATCGCGAAGAAGCACAACCTGTATGTCATCGAAGATGCCTGCCAGGCGCACGGCGCTGAGTACAAGGGCCGTAAGGCTGGTTCGATGGGAATCATGGGCTGCTTCAGCTTCTATCCTGGCAAAAACCTTGGCGCACTCGGTGAAGGCGGCGCGATTGTCTGTAATGACCCGAGTCTGAACCAAAAGCTCAGGATGCTGCGCGAGCACGGTTCGGTGAAGAAGTACGAGCATGCATTTCCAGCCTACAACTATCGGTTGGAAGGACTGCAGGGTGGCTTCCTGGCGGTGAAACTGCCGACATTGGAGCGGGACAACGAGCGTCGTCGTCAGGCTGCTCAGATCTATGCGGAACTGCTCGCGGACTCCGACGTGGTAGCGCCCGCGGTTCTACCGGGTGCAAAGCCGGTGTTCCACCTGTACATCATTAAGTCGGATGATCGCGAAGCGCTGAAGCACTACCTGAATGAGCAGGGAATTGAGACCGGTTTGCACTATCCGATTCCTCTGCACCTCCAGGAGGCCTACGCCAATCTCGGACACAAGAAGGGCGACTTCCCGGTCAGTGAGTCACTATCGGAGCATATTCTCTCGCTCCCGATGTTCCCGACAATTACGCGGGAGCAGATTGAGTATGTTTGTTCCGCGGTGATGGAGTTCGCCAAGTGTCAAACAGCCAAGGTCTAGAAAACGCGGCAGCGGTCCGGAAGGTCGGCGCTGTTTTCGGAGCGAAGCCGACGCGCCCAGATCCTGAGTGGGAAAAGGGACTCGCACAGCATCTGCGCGAGTCCCAGTCTCGCGAAGAACTGATGACGTTGTATGGACAGTTCCGCTCCGGCGAAGGCAGCTTCGACTATCTGATGCGGAGAGTGCTAGTGAGAGCGCTCTGCAAATCAGCCGGAAGCGAGTTGCAGGTTGGGCCCAATGTTGTTCTTAAACATCCTGAAACGATGGAGTTTGGGGATAGCGTCTTCATCGGAGCACAGTCGATGATTCAGGGCCGGTTCGACGGGACATGCCGGATTGGCAATCACGTGTGGATCGGACCACAGGCGTATTTCGACGCCCGTAACCTCGTGCTTGAGGACTATGTGGGATGGGGGCCGGGTGCGAAAGTACTTGGTTCTGAACACACGGGCGATCCGATCGATCAGCCAATCATCGCAACGCCATTAAACATCAAGCCGGTGGTAATCGGATTTGGCGCAGATATCGGAACCAACGCCACTATTCTTGCCGGGCGTGCATGTGGGAGCGAATGCGATTGTCGGGGCCGGAGCCGTGGTTACTGGTGAGATCCCCGAATATGCCGTGGCGGCAGGAGTTCCAGCCAAAGTACTACGTTTTCGTAATCAGTCCAATCAGAGCGGGAAGGGAATTGGGAAATGAACGAGATTGCAGGGCACCGGATATTAGTTACAGGTGGTGCAGGCTTCATTGGCAGTCACATCGTCGACCAGTTGCTCGCGCAGGGTGCTACCGAGGTTCGCGTTCTCGATAATTTCGTACGCGGGTCGATGGCCAACCTGGAGGACGCGAGCGCGAGTGGCCGTGTGAAGCATCGTGGACGGCGACGTCCGGGACGCAGCCCTCGTTGACGAACTCACTTCAGGCGTCGATTACGTCTTTCATCAGGCGGCACTTCGTATCACGCGTTGTGCCGAGGCTCCGCGCGAAGCGGTCGAGGTTCTGATTGGCGGAATGTTGAATGTCCTGGAATCCGCGATCAAGCATAAGGTCAAAAAGATCGTTGCCGCCTCTTCCGCGTCAGTGTATGGGAATCCTACTTACCTCCCGATGGACGAAGGGCATCCCTTCAACAATCGCACGCTATACGGTGCCGGTAAGATTGCGAATGAGCAGATGCTGCGTGCATTTTGCGAAACTTATGGACTGAAGTATGTCGGCTTCCGCTACTTCAACGTCTACGGACCGCGCATGGACCTGACTGGTGTGTACACGGAAGTCCTGGTCCGCTGGCTCGATGCAGTGGAGGCGGGAACTCCGCCACTGATCTTCGGCGACGGCGTACAGTCGATGGACTTTGTCTATGTGGAGGATGTCGCTCGAGCCAATATTCTGGCCCTGGAGAGCGATGTTTCCGACGAAGTGTTCAACGTCGGCACCGGAGTTGAAACTTCGCTGAACCAGTTATGCGCCGCAGTGCTCCGGGCCACCGGTTCGGAGCTGAAGCCCGAGCATCGAGAAGCACGTGCGGTGGCGAACGTTCGGTCTCGCCGTGCCAGCATTGAAAAAGCCGAGAAGATGCTGGGCTTCCATTACACAGTGGGATTGGATGACGGCTTGCGCAAGCTGATTGACTGGCGCACTTCGATCAAGTCCAACACTCCGGCGGCAGTACCCGTTGTTGTGGAGTCAAGAGCATGAGCACATTGACAAAAACTGCTGTTCGCAACGTTCCTGTAGCGCGGCCTTCCATCGGAACCGAAGAAGAAGCGGCGGTTCTTGCTGTCCTGCGCAGCGGCTGGATAAGCCAAGGACCACGGGTCGCCGAATTTGAAGAGCGCTTTGCAGAGTACGTGGGTGCCGCGCACGCAGTTGCTGTCTCGTCTTGCACGACTGCACTTCACCTGGCGCTAGTAGCTGGAGGAGTAAAGCCGGGAGACGATGTGTTGTGCCCCAGCCTGTCGTTCATTGCGACAGCGAATTGCATCAAGTACGCAGGCGCGAACCCGGTTTTCGTTGATATCGACGCCGCGACCTACAACATGGATCCAGGCAAGATCGAGAGCGCGATTACGCCGCGGACGACGGCGATCCTGATCGTGCACCAGATAGGGCTGCCATCTGACATTACAAAGATAAGTGAGATCGCGAAACGTCACGGACTGAAAGTGTTCGAAGATGCTGCCTGCGCAATCGGATCGGAATATCAAGGCCAGCGAATCGGAGCGCCGCATACGCTAGCTGCTTGCTTCAGTTTTCATCCGCGCAAGATCCTGACAACCGGCGAAGGCGGAATGATTACGACTTCCGATGCGGAGTTTGCGGCGCGCCTGAAGAAGCTCCGGCAGCATGCGATGACGGTATCGGACTTAGCCCGGCATAGCTCCAGTAAAGTCGTCGTTGAGCACTATGACGAAGTTGGATTTAACTATCGGATGACCGACTTGCAGGCTGCGATCGGATTAGTTCAGTTGCAGAAATTGGATGGAATGCTTGCACGCCGGCGACACTTGGCACGAGCGCTACTCGGAGGCCCTGAAGAAGCTCTCCTGGATCGTACCGCCGCAAGTGCCGGACGATTGTCTTCACAATTTTCAGTCATACATGATCCGGTTGCAGGATGATGCACCTATTACGCGGGACGAGCTGATGCAGAACTTGTTGGACCGCGGCATCTCGTCGCGCCGGGGAATCATGGCATCACACCGCGAGCTTCCATACCAGGGCGGGAACTGGGATGCTCGACTGCCCGTGACCAACCTTATAGCTGACACGACGATGGTGTTACCTCTTTTCGACCGGATGACCGAAGACGAGCAAGATTACGTCATCGAATGCATCAGGACCGCTGCTTAAGCGTATTGGACCATCCCTAGACTCTTTCTGATCGCGATTGAAAACTAGCGATGGAAGTAACGAATAGCTCAAGGGAAGGTCTGCTGCGAAGCGCAGATAGACTTTTGCCCGTGACGATAACGGGGAACGCCGAACTGGTGGCGTCGAACTGCACTGTGTCACGGCTGCAGTCGGCGGGGAAGATCTGCGAGACGAATTCGCTGGCATCCAGGCTGAACCCAGCTGTCAAAGACAACTCCAAGGGAAGCTACGGCCAGATTCTTAAGTCTTCGGCGTTGGTTGGAGGATCACAGGCGCTCAACCTCGGCATTGGCATCATTCGTACGAAGGCAATGGCGTTGCTGCTTGGTCCTGCTGGATTTGGCCTGTTTGGCCTGTATGGGTCGATCGCAGATCTTACGCAAAACATCGCAGGGCTCGGGAGTCAATAGCAGCGGTGTCCGGCAGATCGCCGAGGCCGCGGGTTCGGGCGACGAAGAGCGAATGGCACAGACAGCTGCAATTCTGCGCCGTACGTCGCTGGTGCTTGGCATTCTTGGTGCTGTTCTGCTGGTGATTTTCGCGAAGCCGGTGGCCAAGCTCACGTTCGGCAATACGGAACGCTGCAGCGGCAGTTGCGCTTCTGTCGCTTGGCAGTTTTGTTCAAGTTGGTGTCTGCAGGCCAGGGAGCTCTGATCCAGGGGATGCGGCGGATCGCGGATCTTGCCAAGATGAACGTGTTCGGCGCCTCTGTTTGGAACCTGTATCAGTATTCCGCTGGTGTATTTATTTCGAGAAAAGGGGTCGTACCTTCTCTGATCGTGGTCGCCGACTATGACGATCGCGACCTCATGGTGGTACAGCCGAAAGATACAGATTCAGGTTCCCAAGGTCAGACTTTCCGAAGTCCGGCAAGAAGTTGGCGCTCTTCTGAAGCTGGGTTCAGCTTTCATGGCGAGCGGATTGATGACGATGGGCGTCGCTTATCTGGTCAGAATCATCATTGCTCGAAAGATCGGATTCGATGCGACGGGACTTTACCAATCGGCATGGACACTCGGCGGTCTTTATGTGGGATTTATTCTGCAGGCGATGGGAGCCGATTTTTATCCGCGTTTGACTGCAAGTATCAACGACAACCTGGAGTGCAATCGCCTGGTGAATGAGCAAGCATTAATCGGGCTACTGCTAGCGGGGCCGGGAGTCATTGCGACACTCACGTTCGCACCACTTGTCGTCACGTTGTTTTACAGCGCCAAGTTCGGAGCGGCAGTGCCGATATTGCGTTGGATCTGTCTCGGCGTGACGCTTCAGGTCGTCACTTGGCCGATGGGATTCATCATTGTGGCAAAAGGCCGACAGAACCTATTCTTTGCGAAGCGAATTCGCATGGGCGCTTGCAAGTTTCGCTCTTTCATGGATCTGCATTAGTAACTTTGGTGTAACAGGAGCCGGAATCGCTTTCTTCGAATCATATATTTTTCACGGTGTGATGACATATGGGATTGCCCGACGGCTCACCGGATTTAGGTGGTCCCGCGAGACGAGGAGAGCCGAATGCATCTTACTATCTTTGATCGCATCGGTTTTCGTGATGTGCTATACGTTGCCGATGACGCTGGTCGCGATAATCGGGTTGATCGCAACAGGCGCGACCGGAGTTTATTCGGTGCGGGCGCTCGTGGCCTTGATAGGATTTGATGAGCTCCCAAGCCCGCTTCGCAAACTCATTACAGCGATCTGTTCTTTCTCCCGGAATGGCCCTGAATCAGGTGCGAGAACCAGCGCGGGTGATTGAAGTTCTGACGTGCATATCACATGACAGATACAAGCCAGCACAAGAAGCCGAGACTGATCTTTTTTCAGTCCAAATACGGTGAACGTCTGCCTGCATTCCTTCTAATGCACAAGCGAGAGCACGTGAAGTGTTTGTCCCAGTTCTTCGAAGTTACCGTAATCAACGAAGATTGCGACTATTCCAGAGTATGTGATGAACACGAGCCGGATCTAGCGTTGTTCGAGAGCGGAGTTCCGCTGCCAACGTGCCGTCGACTCAAAATCACGGGCGTTCGAACATCAGATCGGATTCCCAAGCTCGGCTTTCTGCATGCCGACGGATTCTGCTGCGGTCGTTCCGGATTCATCTCCGACATGGATCAGTGGGGAATAGGAACCTTCTTTGGGATCGCTACGACTGCCGCAGAGCACACTCCGGAATTCAAGGACAGAATTTTCATTTGGCCCAACTTCGTAGACGAAGAGCTGTACCGTGACTACGGCCAATACAAGACGATACCGGTTTTGTTCACTGGAAATAGGAATGGGCTGTATCCTTGGCGCCAAAGCATCGTCCAACGTGTCGCGAAGAGATATCCCTCTATGATCTGCCCGCATGCAGGATACGCGCCGGGCGCTACCCCGAGTCAAATGATCGTCGGGGAGCCCTACGCACGCATGCTGAACTCTGCTTGGTTTGTGCCTGCTTGTGGAACTGTCGCAAAGGAGTTGGTCCGAAAACACTTCGAAGTACCCGCCTGCAACGCCTGCCTAGTTACGGAGAAGACGCCCGTTCTCGAGGCGGCGGGCTTCAAAGACATGGTGAACTGCGTGTTTGCAACTGTGGACGACGTTATAGACAAGCTGGATTATCTGTTTCGCGACGAATCGAAGCTCTCGGCTTTGATATCCGCCGGACACAATCTCGTTCACGCACGCCATACGTTGAAGCATCGCGGCCAGGTATTTCAGTGGTATCAGCTCCATCGGCAATTGGCACCCAACCAACAAATCGTACGATTAGGGCCATTCGAACCACTCACCATAGTCGAGAAGGAGAAGTGCATCAGCAACCGCCATCTCGTCGCGGAGGGTGATCATTTATTGTTGCTGAAGAATGGCGACGAGTGTCTCCGCGTGGGGGACCTCGAGACGGCGGAAACCGCATATCTCAAGTGCCTTAACTACATCAGCTACATGCCGGAGCCACAACTCAGGCTCGCAATCTGCAACCTCCTTAAAGGAAGGCCGCGAGTTGCTTTGTCCTGGATCAGCAAGCCGCTTCAATTCACCCTCACAGATTACGGAGCTGCGGATCCGGACCCGGTAGAGTGGGCCTATTACTTGATTGTGCTGCTCTGCCTGAACGAAAGGCGCGAGGCTGCAAAGCAGGCAAAGCAATTCTCGTGGTTGCGCCATCGGAAACTCGATTGGGCAAGACGCGCAGTCTCGGCGTGTGTTGGGTTGCGAAGAAATGTGGGCAACAGAGAACGACCGTATACCTGACCGCATTACGATTCACCGATTGCCGGACCAGTCATACGATCAATGGGTGAAACATGTCTGCCAAATGCTTCGTGCGTGCGGACAGTCCGGAATGGCTGAGAAGATTGAAGCAGCAATCACTCTCGAAGTCGCTCGACCTAGTACTGCGGTTCAGCGCGCAGGCGTTGTAACAAGCCCGACACGGTGCTCGGGTCCCCAACAGGACCGTGCGATGGCGCGGACCATTGCTAGTTTCACCAGGCGCGAGGCTGTACGTCGGCGAAAGCATATGCTGAGGCAGACCATTAGAGATGTCTTGCATCGTGCAGAAGCCCACTTTGGCTACTTCCTACCGTTTCGCATTTCTCTTGCTAGGAATGACGAGTTGCTCGTGAGCATTGAACAGGTTCTACGCCAGGAACAGGCGGCAACAGCATTGTCGATCAATGCATCCAGGCGGTGCCGCAGCACGGATGCATTGCTCGCTGGCGCACGCGAAAGCGGCAAACGTCCACTAGTAGCTGTCGTCACTCCGTTTCCATTCCGCCCACAATCCGTTTACGAAAATTTGAGCTTACCCCTTGTCGCGCGGAGAGCGCTCAAGTCGCCGCTGATCTGACTTCAGCACTCCAGAGCATAAGGAAGGACCAAAGTATTGTCGATTTCGATGTCGTAGTCGTGGATGGCTCGCGAGTTGGGAGCATCGATTTCCCGACGGATGTCATCATGGATGAAGCGCAAAGGGCCCGATTTGTGTTCTTAATCAATTTAGAACTTCATGACATTCATCTCACGTATAGAGGTCTTTTAGAGACCGTGGATTCAACCTGGTCCAACATAGTTCGACCCTGTGGGGCGGATATGCATTTTTTGAGCGCAACAGCCTGGTAAATGAGAACGGCCCCCCGGAACTCGTGGCTCGGGGGTGCCGGCCAATGAGACGAGATATGGAGGCCTCGGGCATTTCAGGGCTCTAGGGAGATGCTCGAATGCCCACGCTGGCAGACATATTACTAACTCCCCCTCCTTCTCTTGGCCGTTATAGAATCGCCTTATACTAGTGCCCGCCCGCAAGTCATAAAAAGTTCGTACAGTTTTACTAGACCACGCAAACAATACACGACCAGGTGTGTAGATTCGCTCGAATACTCTAAGTGGTATGCCTGAAATTCACTGCGCTCAGAAATAGAATATACTTGCCGAGTTTTTTTCATTTCTAATGGCAAGTCTTGTGTTTACTTACGGATGGGGGGGAGCATGTACCATAGTCATCGTTAGTCTCACAGATGCTGGACAGCTATGTGCAAGGTTCTTTCGTGGTGTACATGCATGCCATGTATTCTGACCATGTACGAAGGAGTCTTTCTTTGCTGTCTGCAATGTGCGATAAACCGGCTATGACCTGCTCTCTTCAATTCGCTCTGCGCGCTGCATCCGACTGTTGAACCCCTTGGAACGGGGCAGCTCTCTACGAAATCTTTCGCTGTCAGTGTGTGGCTTACTTCTTTTACTGGCGGCGCCGACCTGACTTTCGCCTCGGCTACCGACATTTACCTCGCCAACTCAGCTCAGGGAGCTGGCGATCGATCGAGCTGTGCTAACGCAAGAGTCTGGACGTTCTTCAACACTGCGGGAAACTGGGGAAGTGGATCGACTCAAATTGGTCCGGGAACAACGGTACATCTGTGTGGCACAATTGTCGGATCCGCCGGTTCAAGTATGATTATTAATGGCAGCGGTACGGCAGCGAATCCGATCACCGTCGTATTCGAAAACGGCGCAATCCTTCAAGCCCCTTACTGGGGTTCCGGCTCAGGTGAAGGAGGTTGTCCTTGTACGGGAGCCTTCACAATCAGTAGCAAAAGCTATATTGTTATCGATGGACGAGGGACTCCAGCCACAGGTAGCAATCCCGCTGGTCTAGCCGACACAAAACGGTATCGTCCAGAACACGGCGAATGGAACCAATTTCGCAAATCATTCCTATTCGCCGGGAATCTACATCCACAGTAGCAGCAGTATCACTGTCAAGAACCTTGTGGTTCGGAACATTTACCAGCACACCAACTCGGATACGCAAGGGTTGGCTCCGAGGCAGTCCAGTGACGTCGTTGTTGATGGGACCAGTTCGAATATCAGCATTCAGAATAATGTTCTAACTAATGCAAGGGAAGGGAGTTGAGCTTCAAGGGAGCGACAGTGCCGGTCCGACCAACTTTGCTTACAACTTTGTGGCGGATCACTGCTGGCATGTCTGGGCGACAGACAACACAACGCCCAATATCCAAGGAAATGAGATTACAAACTGGGACAATTTGGAACACTAACGGCAATGATTGTCACACCGACGGTATCATGGCTTACGGCGGTCCGACAGTTCCGTACATATACAACAACTACATTCACGGATCACTTGGAACCGGCAGCCCGACTGCTTACATCTACTGCACGTACCCCACTGCGGGCAACGCTTCACATTGCTACATTTTCAATAATGTCCTCGTCCAGGACGAAGCGGACTACACCAGAACTCCGATCGCATTTCATGGGGGTGAAACAGGTCCGCACTTTGTTTATAACAATACCATTCTGGCGCGTGGTCCCGGCAGTGCTGGTCCGCACACCGTGTTCACGACAGAGACTCCGGAAAAATTTACTTGGGAGAATAACGTCTACTCAGGATTTGGCAGTTCATCCGAGTACGCTTTCGACTTTGAAAACGGTTATGGGAGTCAGATTGCTGCGTCAGACTACAACCTGTGGTATAACATGCGCGATGCCCTAGGATATCCCGCATTCCCGCAGAGCATGACGTTCGCGCAATGGAAAAGCACCACTGGTTTCGATACGCACTCGTTAGTTGCTAATCCGCAACTAACCTCCTCTTTCCCTTACGCGTTAGGGAGTGGTTCTCCGGCGATAGCTGCCGGGGTGAACCTAACTCCGCTGTGCACAGGAAGGTTAGCGCCACTTTGCAAGGACAGATTGGGCAACCAGCGCCCAGCAAGCGGTGCTTGGGACATGGGCGCAGCTGAAGGGTCTCAAGTTTCCCAAACAACCCCTGCTCCTGCAACCGGCTTAACTGCTAGTGTCCAGTAGTTGGTGTGGCCAGTAGACAAAGGTCGCGCAGTTCTAATTCAAATAGGGGGTGTCGTTTGACATGAACACACTCCCATCTTGTTGCCGTTCGAGACCATCCTCTCCGAATCTTGAGATTATCGCGCCACGCAAATAACTTTCCGACAACTTATGAATCAAAGACTCGATTTGCAGTTGTGTCCGATCTGTCACTGCGATGCGGGAATGCCATTTTTGGTAGCTCCCGATCGTTTTCATCTAAGAAATGCAACCTACCAGCTTCGGCGCTGCCCTGCTTGTTCACTAGTATGGTTACAAGACCCACCCGCCCCTGCAGACGTTTCCTGCCATTATGGTGCCGGATATCACAAGTGCATCACGGAATCCGGCGAGGTAGCCCTAATGAAAAGATGGCGAGTCCGGCGGGAGAGGGTCTTACAGCTTGTCAACCGCGGTACACTCCTTGACATCGGCTGCAGCTCGGTGCTTGCCATCCTTCAGCACGATGGCGTCCTTGCCGATCAGATCGATACGGCTGATGTGGCTGTCGAGGTTCACGCGAATGCACGGCCAGTTCAGCCGAGCCGCGACCTGCTCGATATGCGTCGACTTGCCGGTGCCGTGATAGCCCTGGATCATGGTTCGGCGGTTGAACGCAAACCCGGCGAGGATCGCCAGCGTCGTCTCGCGATCGAACTTGTAGGCGGTGTCGATGTCCGGGACGTGCTCGGTGCGAACCGAAAAGGCCGGTACGACCATATCGGTGTCGATCTCGAACACCTCGCGAGCCGCAACCTTGGTGTCAGGCAAATCGATTGCGGAAGTCGGGCGAATTTCGGCCAGGGTGGCAACCTTGTTCATCGGCTGGGCAGTTCCTGTTTGCTCGGTGGAAAGTCTAACCCCGGCTCACGCTGGTGCAAGAGCAGCGGCTTCACCCCGCGGCCGCCACGCTGGGCACGGGCATCAGGCGCGAGCGCAGAGCGGCGTAAGCAAGGTTGATGGTCTTAAGTCGTTCCTCGGCTGCGCGGTCCCCACCATTGGCGTCCGGATGGTGCCGCTTGGCCAATTCCTTGTAGCGCGTTTTCACCGCGTCGAGCGTTGTCGGCCATGAGAGGCCCAGTGTCGCCAATGGCTCGCGCAGCTCGGGTGGCGTATCGCGCGGGGCTTGAGATGGACCGCGCTTCACCCGTCCGGCGGCCAGCAGATGCAGCGGATCCTGCAGCAATTCCTCATCCCAGGCGGCCGTCTTGCCCAGCCGGCCGAGCGGCCAGGAAGGGCGCTGCCACGCAGTGTCGGCACGGAGTTGCGCCTCGATTTCCCCGGGAGACATGCCCTTGTAGTAGTCCCAGGTCGCATTATACGCGCGCACATGCTCCAGGCAGAACCACCAGTATTCGTTCAGATTGCGTCGCGACTTCGGCGCGCGATATTCACCCATCGCCTCGCAGTCGGGCATATCGCAGGACCGGCCCGGCGCGGTTGGGTCGGGTGCGTAAGCCCTGGTCCGAGGGAAACGTCGGCTCATGGTGCCGTTATGGGCAGCTTGGCGGGCGCTTGGCAACTGGCTCTTGGCCCTGTTGGAGGAACGGACGATATGTCGGGAATGCAGTTGCGTGCCGCAAGGCTCGAAGCCGTCCTGACCCAGGCATTTTTGCCAACGCTGCTGCGCGTGGTCGACGACAGCGCGCAACATGCCGGGCATGCGGGTGCGCAACCCGGTGGCGAGACGCACTACACCGTGTTGCTGGTGTCCGCCGCGTTCCAGGGCATGAATCGAGTGGCGAGGTCACGCGCGGTGCATGCGGCGCTGGCCGCCGAGTTCTCCGGCGGGATGCATGCGCTGTCGTTGACGCTTCGCACACCGGAGGAAGCAGGGTCGCGCGCGACCGGCTGACTGCCAGCGAGAAGAATTTCTGTACACCTTGGCGGGTGACGTCATCCCGATAATTTTCTGCTATGAGTGGCTGCACAGGCAGGGGTGATGACGATGGCTGCCGACAAGGACATGGACCGAGTGGACCGCGACATCCTGCGTTTGCTCGCGGCGGACGCGTCGCTGTCGCTCGCCGAGATCGCAGACCGGGTCGGCCTTACGTCCACGCCCTGCTGGAAGCGGATCCGGCGAATGGAGCAGGCCGGGGTGATCCGTGGCCGCGTCGCAACAATCGACCCAGCAAAGGTCGGCCTGCCGGTGGCGGTGTTCGTGGAGGTCGAGGCCGCCGATCATTCGGGCGACTGGCTGAAGCGCTTTGCCGAGGTTGTCCAGTCGATGCCGGAGATCGTCGATGCCTGGCGGATGAGCGGCGACGTCGACTACCTCATGCACGTGGTGGTGCCGGACATCGCCGCCTATGACGACTTCTACAGACGGTTGATCGCTGCGGTGCCATTGCGCAACGTCACGAGCCGGTTCTCGATGGAGCGGCTGAAGGCGGCGCCGCTGCCGATTTGAGGTAACAACCATTTCTTAGCACCCCTGTGTTTCACTCCCTGAGGTTCAGACAGGGGGCAGTGGTGCCGAGCAGTCGCTTGATCAATCGAAACGTCGTGGCGGAGCGCGGCCGCACCAGCATGCGCCTGGAACCCGAGCTTTGGGACGCGCTCGCCGAGATCTGCGCGCGCGAGCGACAGGACATCAACCGGCTGGTCCGCCAGATCGAGGCGACAGGGCACAGCGGCGGCCGCACCAGCGCCGTGAGGGTATTTGTGCTGAAGTATTTCCGCGACGCGGCGTGCGAGGCCGGGCACGAGGCCGTCGACCATGGCAAGAACAGTTATACGCGCCGCGCCGCGCCGGCCTGCGGCTCCGCGTCCTCAGTCGGCCCGGTATAGAGCTCGGGCCAGCGTCGTCGTACCACGGGGCTGTCGGTGGCGTAGGCGATACAGGTGTTCAGCATCGCCGGCGCACCACCCATTTTGGCAGTGATGCGTATATCCAGTCGGTCGCTACCCGGCCTGTCGGCCTCATTGGCCGCCTTTGCCTCGCGCCTGGCTCTCGCAGGGTCGATTGTCTGGTAGGCGGTGGTTGCCATCTGTTGCAGCAACTCACGCAGATGCGTGCAGCCCATTGTGCCGCCGATCCGCTTGGCGGCCTCCTTGAGAAAGCCAGGCTTGATCCGCAGTCCTGCGAGGCGCGCGAAGTTGGGCGCCGCAGATGGGCAGATCGCGTAAGGGGTATGGTCGCTTGCGGCCTCGCACGCCACGATGAGACGTTCCTCATCGACCGTCAGGCGCAGCCACATGCCGTGGATCGGCTCTCCGGCATGAATGTAGCCGCGGTCGCGGTTCGACGAACCGTAGCTTTTCGTATCGGTGAGCTGCGCCTCGATGTCATACAGGCCGTCTGCCCGACGATAGCCGCGCAGAACAATGTCGCGCGAATGGAGCAGTTCGCGCTCCTCGGACGGGCTCAGAGGCATGCCGGGCTCCTGGTTCTTGTGCGACGCAGCACCCGGGATATGGCATCAGGACTGTCGTTCGCAAACCCCCGCGTACGGTCCCCGACCGTGCGTGCCGTGTAGGAAAACCTTAACGACCTGTGGAAAGTCCCTCACGCCGTGATGATGGCGGGGCAGGGATGTCGGCTGCTAGTCTGGGTCCAGCGGGCGCGCGACGGGCGTCTGCCTGACCAATTCATACACCTGCGGGGATCCCAGAATGGCTGACAACAACGCGGCACGGGATGGCGCGCGCTCCCTCACGCGGGACACGCTGCAGCAGATGAATGCCTACTGGCGCGCGGCAAATTACCTGTCCATCGGGCAGATCTATCTCATGGACAACCCGCTGCTGCGCGAGCCGTTGCGCAGAGAGCACATAAAGCCACGCCTCCTCGGCCACTGGGGAACCACCCCGGGCCTCAATTTCATCTACGTCCACCTCAATCGCATGATCGTCGAGCACGATCTGAACATGATCTACGTCACCGGGCCCGGTCACGGCGGACCCGGTCTGATTGCAAATACCTATCTCGAAGGCACGTACAGCGAGTTCTACCCGAACATTCCGCAGACCGAAGCGGGCATGCAGCGGCTGTTCACCCAGTTCTCGTTTCCCGGTGGGGTGCCGAGCCACGTTGCGCCCGAGACGCCGGGATCTATCAACGAGGGAGGCGAACTCGGCTATTCGCTGCTGCACGCGTATGGCGCAGTGTTCGACAATCCCGATCTTCTCGCATGCTGCGTGGTCGGTGACGGTGAGGCCGAGACGGGACCGCTCGCGGCAAGCTGGCATTCGAACAAGTTCCTCAATCCGGCGCGCGACGGCGCCGTGCTGCCGATCCTGCATCTGAACGGCTACAAGATCGCCGGTCCTACCGTGCTGGCGCGAATTCCCGACGAGGAGCTGCACCAGCTTCTCGGCGGATATGGCTACAAACCATACGTCGTTGCCGGCGATGAACCGGGCGCGATGCACCAGAAGATGGCCAGCACGTTGGATGCGGTGATCGCCGAGATCAGGGCCATTCAGCAGGACGCGCGCAGCAACGGTTTTCGGAAGCGGCCGATCTGGCCAATGATCGTGTTGCGCAGTCTCAAGGGTTGGACCGGACCGAAGGAAGTTGACGGCAAGCCCGTCGAGGGAACATTCCGCGCGCACCAGGTGCCGCTCGGTGAGGTGCGAACCAATGCGGACCATCTGCACATGCTCGAGCAGTGGATGCGGAGCTATCGGCCGGAGGAACTGTTCGACGCAAGCGGTCGACTGATGGCCGAGATTGCTGCTCTCGCACCCAAGGGTGACCGGCGCATGGGCGCCAACCCGCATGCCAATGGCGGCCTGTTGCTGAAGGACCTCGCGCTGCCTGATTTCCGCGACTATGCGGTCGCTGTTCCGACACCGGGTGCGGTCGATGCGGAGTCAACCAGGATCACCGGCCAATTCCTGCGCGATGTGATGCGATTGAACGCCGACAGTCGGAACTTTCGCGTCATGGGGCCTGACGAGACCGCGTCCAACCGATTGGACGCACTGTTCGAAGTGACCGACCGGTTGTCGACCGCGCAGATCCTGCCGTCGGATGACCATGTGGCACCGGATGGCCGCGTGATGGAGGTGTTGAGCGAGCATCTGTGTCAGGGCTGGCTCGAAGGCTATCTGCTGTCCGGACGTCACGGCTTCTTCTCGTGCTATGAAGCGTTCATCCACATCATCAACTCGATGTTCAACCAGCACGCAAAGTGGCTAAAGACGACACGGGAAATCCGTTGGCGTCGCCCGATCGCCTCGTTGAACTACCTGCTGACCAGTCATGTCTGGCGGCAGGACCATAATGGTTTCAGCCATCAGGATCCCGGGTTCATCGACCACGTGATGAACAAGAAGGCGGATGTGGTGCGGATCTACCTGCCGCCCGATGCCAACACGCTGCTGTCGGTGGTCGATCACTGTCTGCGCAGCCGCAACTACGTCAACGTCATCGTTGCCGGCAAGCAACCGGAGGCGCAGTGGCTGTCGATGGATGCTGCGATCCGCCATTGCACGGTCGGCATCGGCATCTGGACGTGGGCCAGCAACGACGACGGCGTGGAGCCGGACGTGGTCATGGCGTGTGCCGGCGATGTGCCTACGTTGGAGACGCTCGCGGCGGTTGATCTGTTACGAAAACACCTGCCCGATCTGAAGGTGCGCGTGGTCAACGTGGTCGACCTGATGACATTGCAGCCGGCGACAGAGCATCCGCATGGCCTGTCCGACTGGGAGTTCGATTCGATCTTCACCCCCGACAGGCCGGTGATCTTTGCATTTCACGGCTATCCCTGGCTGATCCATCGGCTCATCTATCGGCGGTCGTGCGCCGAGAGGTTCCATGTCCGCGGCTACAAGGAGGAAGGCACGACAACGACACCGTTCGACATGACGGTGCTCAATGACCTCGACCGGTTCCACCTGGCCGGCGACGTGATCGATCGGATTCCTCGGCTGAGAGGCATCGCCGGTCACGTGAAGCAGCTCTGTCGCGACAAGCTTGTCGAGCACCGAATGTATGTGCGCACGCACGGTGAGGACCTGCCGGATGTCCAATCGTGGCGTTGGGGCGAAGTACGGTCGTAGGGCCCTTAGAATATTCCTGACGCGACCTGGCCTGCCTCGAGGAACTTCTCGCGCCGCCGCGCCTTCAACGTTGCACCGTCGAGCTCGACCAGCGGCCGCAGGGTCTCGGCCACCGTATCCCCCACCGCGGCCATCGCTGCCGCTGGGTTGCGCTGGGCACCGCCGAGGGGCTCAGGGATCACCCCGTCCACAAGCGACAGCCGCATCAGATCGTCCGCGGTCAGTCGCAGCGCCTCCGCCGCGGCGGGCGCCTGGGCAGCGTCGCGCCACAGGATGGAGGCGCAACCTTCAGGCGAGATCACCGAGTAGATCGCATGCTCCAGCATCAGGACGCGATCCCCGGCGGCGATCGCGATCGCGCCGCCCGATCCGCCTTCTCCGATGATTGTGGCGACCAGCGGCACTGGCGCTTCCAGGCAGGCCTCGATCGAGCGTGCGATCGCCTCAGCCTGGCCGTGCGCCTCGGCGTCGATCCCGGGAAAGGCGCCAGAGGTATCGACGAAGCTCAGCACCGGCAGGCCGAAACGACCGGCGAGCTCGATCAGCCGCCGCGCCTTGCGGTAGCCCTCAGGCCGCGCCATGCCGAAATTGTGCTTCACCCGGCTGTCGGTGTCGGCGCCTTTCTCGGTCCCCAGCACCATCACCGAGCGCCCGCGGAACCGCCCCAGCCCGCCCAACACCGCCGCATCGTCGGCGAAGGCGCGATCGCCGGCCAGCGGCGTGAAGTCGCTGATGAGCGTGCTGATGTAATCCATCGCCTTGGGCCGGTCGGGATGACGCGCGACCAGCGTCTTCTGCCAGGGCGTCAGCTTGGCGTAGGTCGTCCGCAACTGGCGATCCGCCACCGCGGTGAGCCGCGACACCTCTTCGGCGATGTTGATGCCACCGGGTTCCGACATGCGCCGGAGTTCCTCGATCTTGCCCTCCAGTTCGGCGATCGGCTTTTCAAAGTCGAGGTAGTGGCGCATGGGCCGCGGGCTTTAGCACAAATCCCCGGGGCGGAAAGGTCGCTGAGCCGGCGGCGAGCGGCGGGGCGACCTGGCTGACCCTCAGCCGCTGTGCGGGTTGGCCGGGAAGAAATAGCTGAGGGGCACCCCGAAAACCTCGCTCAACCGGCCAAGGTGTTCGGACGGCACACGCTGCGTCGCGCGTTCGTAGGCTTCGATCTGGCCAGAATCGATGCCGAGCGCCCGGGCGAGAACGTCCTCGCTCAAACCTAATGCACGGCGCTTGCCCCTGATCCGCCGGCCGACATGCTGATCGATCCCGGTCACGGTCTCGTCTCGCCAGACGTCATTTCTACGTCATTAGGCCGTAAACTTCTCGCTGCCAAGGTCAAAACTGCCGCGGCGGCAATCGTCAGATCAGGCCGGCCGCCTTCCTCCCCGCTGCCAGAAATTCCGCGGCAAGCTGCGAATCATCGCAAAGCCGTGCGAGCACGACCGCTCCGACCATGCCGGATAGCGCCTCCAGCGCACGTTGGCGTCGCTGTCGCCGCGGCAGGCAGCGCTCCAGCACATCGAGCATCCGCCGGATCGAGGCGGTGATTGCCGGTCGCGTGTCGCGCCGCCGCGCGATCTCGGGACCCAACGTCGTCAGCACGCACCCGCGTTCCGCCGCGGCGATGTGCGCCGGATCGAGGTAGCTTCCGACGATACGCGCCAGCGCGGTCGCCGGGTCGGCTTCCTGGCAGATTCGCTCCCATCGGGCGGCCGAGCGCGCCAGGGCGGCAGCCGACACTTCGGCCACCAGAGCCTCCTTCGAGGCGAAATGCGAATAGAACCCGCCATGCGTCAGGCCGGCGCGGTGCATGATCGCATCCACCCCGACCGCATCGATCCCATGGCTGCCGAACAGCTCTCCTGCGGCGGCAAGGATCCGCTCGCGCGTTCCTGCCTTGCGCTCCCCAGTCATTCGCTCCCCAGTCATTCGATGCCTCGCATCCCTGATTTGCATGACGATCGTCATGTATTTGCTTGACTACGCTATGACGACCGTCATGCTGTTGGCAAGTCACAGAGGAGAAGGAACGGTGCCTCACCGCGTGGCCCGGCTGCTGGCTGGGCGCATTCACTATGCCTGGGTCGTCGTGGCCGTGATGTTCACTGTCATCCTGGCCACCGTGGGGGTGCGCGCCGCCCCTGGCGTGCTTATCGTGCCGCTCGAGCAGGCGTTCGGCTGGAACGCCGCGACGATCTCCGGCGCGATCTCGCTGAACATCCTGCTGGGCGGCCTGGTCGGACCGTTCGGCGCCGCACTCATCCAGCGGATCGGCATGCGCGGCACCGTGCTGAGTTCCCTCACCCTGTTGGCTGCGGGCGCCGGCGGTGCGGCGTTCGCGACCCGGCCGTGGGAGCTGTATGCCACCTGGGGCGTGATGGTCGGCATCGGCTCGGGCGCCGGCATGGTCGGCATGGCGACCGCGGTGGCAAATCGTTGGTTCGTCGCACGGCGCGGCCTCGTGGTTGGGCTGCTCACCGCGAGCAATGCCAGCGGCCAGCTTGTGTTCCTGCCCCTGCTCGCGAGCCTTGCCGAGCATCTCGGGTGGCAGAGCGTTCCGTGGCTGGTAGCGCTGGTGATTCTGGCGCTGATCCCGATCGTGGCACTGGTGCTGGTGGAAAGTCCCGGCAGCGTCGGACTTGGACCATACGGGGCGGCCGCCGAACCGCCGATCGTGAGGAGCACGGCCAACCCTATGGTGGTCGCGGTGTCCGGCCTGGGGCGCGGTGTGCGCTCGGCAGACTTTTGGCTGCTGTTCTCGAGCTTCGCGGTCTGCGGGTTCTCCACCAACGGGCTGGTGGCGACGCACCTCATTCCGTATTGCATCGATCACGGCATTCCCGCGGTGACGGCTGCCAGCCTGCTCGCCGCGATCGGGGTGTTCGACCTGATCGGCACCACCGCATCGGGCTGGCTCACCGATCGCTATAACGCGCGGGTCCTGCTGTTCTGGTACTACGGACTGCGCGGACTGTCGCTGATGGTGCTGCCGTTCACCCACTTCGACATCGTCAGCCTGTCGATCTTCGCGGTATTCTACGGGTTGGACTGGGTGGCGACGGTGCCGCCGACCGTCGCGCTGACCAACGAGGTGTTCGGCAAGCGCGACGCACCGGTCATCGTGTCGTGGATCGTCTGCGGCCATCAGATCGGTGGCGCCATCGCCGCGGTCGGCGCCGGCGTGATGCGCAACGAGACCGGGAGTTACTTCGGCGCCTTCATCGCCAGCGGCGCAGCCTGCCTGATCGCGTCGCTGCTGGTGCTGCGGATCGCACGCCGACCGGTGCTGGCGATCGCGGAGTGAGCGCTACGCAGACCGCCGCGCCAGCGGGTGATGTGCCTCCACCAGTCGCTGCAGTCGCTCGGCCAAGACGTGCGTGTAGATCTGGGTCGTGGCGATATCCGCGTGTCCGAGCAGCAATTGCAGGCTGCGCAGGTCGGCGCCATGCGCCAGCAGGTGCGAGGCAAAAGAATGTCGCAGCACGTGCGGTGACACCCGCGCCGGGTCGAGGCCAGCCTCCAGCGCCACCTGCCTGAGCAGCAGGAAGAACGCCTGCCGCGTCAGCGTGCGCCGCTGGTCGCGGCCGGGAAACAGATGCCGCCCCTCGGCTTCTTGCTGCGCCACCAGTTCGGCGGCGGCCTGCTTCGCCTTGTCGGACAGCGGCACGATGCGCTCCTTGCCGCCTTTGCCACGGATCAGCAGCACCGCGGCGTCGCTGGCCAACGCGCGGCGTGGCAGTGACAGAAGCTCCGATACACGCAGTCCGGTGGCGTAGAGAATCTCCAGTGCCGCCCGCGCCAGCGCACCTCGCTGCCCGGGCACACGCTTCGCTGCATCCAACAGCGCCTCAACCTCCTGCTCGGTCAGGTATTTCGGCAGTGACCGCGGCAGACGGGGAGCGTCGAGCAGCGTGGTCGGATCGTCTGCGCGAATACCTTCGCGCAGCAGAAACCGGTGGAACTGTCGCAGAGCCGACAAACGGCGTGCGGCCGTGCGGGCGGCGAGACCCACGCGGTGCAGGCCCGCCATGTAGGCCTGCAGCAGCGCCGCATCGCACTGTGCCGGCGGCTGGCCGCGTGCGGCGGCAAAAGCGGCGAAATCATCCAGATCGGCCTGATACGCCTGCAGCGTGTTGCGCGCCGCGCCGCGTTCAGCGGCCAGCATCTCCAGGAACGCCTCGACGTGCCGGTCCACTCAGTGGCTCTGGAACTTGTCGTTCGGCAGCACCTTCTCCACCGGGTGCGGCGTCGGGTTCGGCGGATAACCGCCAAAGAACACCACCGCGGCACCGAGGATCACCAGCCCCGCCGCGACGACGATCAGGAAGATGCGGATCATCGTCTGCTCCACCGACTCGTGCCCATGGATTCGCTGTCGCCATCTTGGCCCGTTATGCGGCCGGTGTGCTAGCGTTCGCAATCATGACGCGCAACACCGTACTGAGGGAGGCTGTGCCGCTGCCCGATGCATTCGCCGGACGCAGCATCGTCCTGGTCGGACTGATGGGCGCCGGGAAGACCTCGATCGGCCGGCGGCTGGCCGCGCGGCTCGGCCTGCCGTTCCGTGACGCCGATTCCGAGATCGAGCTGGCGGCGGGCTGCACGATCCCGGAGTTGTTCTCGCGTTATGGCGAGGCCGACTTCCGAGCCGGCGAACGCAAGGTGATCCGGCGGCTGTTGTCGGGTGATCCGCTGGTCCTCGCATTCGGTGGTGGCGCCTTCATTGACCCGGAGACGCGTGCACTCACACGCGAGGAGGCGGTTTCGGTCTGGCTGCGCTGCCCGCTGGCTCCCTTGCTCCGCCGCGTCGCCGGGCGCGACAACCGACCCCTGCTGACCGACGGCAATCCGGCGGATGTCATGCAGCGGCTGATGGATGTACGATACCCGATCTACGCGGAGGCCAACGTGATTGTCGATTGCGTCGATGAGAGCCCTGACGCGACTACCAGCCGGGTGATGAATGCGCTGCTCGACTGGCAGGCGCCGCGACGCCTGGCAGTCGCCCTGCCCAGCACCAGCTACGACGTCGTGATTGGCGACGATCTCCTGACGCGTGCCGGCGCACTGCTGGCACCGCGCATGGAGCAGAAGCGCGCCGTGGTGGTGACGGACGAAACGGTGGCACGCCTGCATCTACCCGCTCTGCTGCGCGGGTTGGAGGCGACAGCGGTCACGGTCAGCCAGATCGTCGTGCCGCAGGGCGAAGCGTCAAAGAGCCTCGCGAGCTGGCAGAGCGTGGTCGATCAGTTGCTGGAGGCCCGCGTCGAGCGGCGCACCACGGTGATCGCCCTCGGCGGCGGCGTCGTTGGCGATCTCGCGGGCTTCGCCGCCGCCACGACACTGCGCGGCCTGCCCTTCGTGCAGGTGCCGACCACGCTGCTGTCGCAGGTGGATTCGTCGGTCGGCGGCAAGACCGGGGTGAACACGTCGCAGGGCAAGAACCTCGTCGGCGCCTTTTATCAGCCGCGCATGGTGCTCGCCGACACCGGGACCCTCGCCACGCTGCCGCCGCGTGAGCTGCGCGCGGGTTACGCCGAGATCGCCAAGGCTGGCTTGATCGGTGACGCGGCGTTCTTCGTCTGGTGCGAGGCGAACGGCGCCGCCGTGGTCGGTGGGGACCGTGAGGCGCAGGCCGAGGCGATCATGCGCGCCTGCGCGTTCAAGGCCGCGGTGGTCGGCGACGATGAGCGCGAGGAAAAGCCGAACGACGGGCGCGCGCTGCTCAATCTGGGCCACACGTTCGGCCATGCGCTGGAAGCGGAATACGGCTACACCGGCGGCCTGTTGCATGGCGAGGGTGTCGCGGTGGGGCTGGGGCTGGCGTTCCGGTTGTCAGCGCGGCTCGGGCACTGTGCCTGGGACGACGCGGACCGCGTGGTGTCGCACGTCGCGGCGCTGGGCATGCCGGCAGAGCTGCGCATGCTGAACCGGCGCTTCTCCGCTGAGACGCTGATCGGGCATATGAGGCGCGACAAGAAGGTGCGTGACGGGGCGCTGAAGTTCGTGCTCGCGCGCGGGATCGGCCAGGCGTTCACCGCCGGCGACGTGCCGGTGGACGCGGTGACCGAACTGCTGCGCGATGAGGGATGTGGCGCGTAGGTTCCGCGCCGGTCAATGGCCGCCGCGAACTCGGAGCCGCCCGACCGGGCAACTCCGAGTTCTCGTTCAGCTCAATCGCAGAGCTTGACGTCGAGCACGTACCAGCACTTGGGACCAGTGGTCTGCGCCACAGGCTGGACCGGATGCTCGTCGGCAACCCGCGAGAAGCCATACCCGTCGACCTGCCAGCGACCAGCCGGGGCGCTGTAGGACGCCAGGAACTGCGCTTCCGCCTTCGATGCCGCATGGCCGTTGACTACGTAGTCTTGCGCGTGGGCCAGAGGCGCGAACGCGTTGAGGGCCACGGTGGCGGCGGCTACAACCAGAAACTTGCCCATGACCCTCTCCAATCGCTTCGGCGGTTTTCGTGACGCGACTGAAGATGCGCGGGAGGAAGCCGTTCCGATATGAAGCGATTCACAGCTCGGCGGATGTGTCGCGCACGGGCATTGCCTCGATGATCTGGTCGTTGTGAGATCAGGGCGACCGAGCCGGTCGCGAATTGGGGGGAATGAGCAATGGCTGACCTGGATGCTCGCCGACAAAAGCTGAAGGACGACTTTATCGCAGCCCGCGGTTATTGGAGCGAGCTCTGGGATGGTGTGCTCCAGCTTTCGCCCGAGTACTTCGAGGCTTACAGTGTGTTGTCCTCAGTGCCGTGGAAGTACGGCACGCTGCCGCCGAAGATCAAGGAGCTGATCTACGTCGCTATCGATTCCTCCACGACGCATCTCTACAATCCTGGCACGCGAATCCACATCGCCAATGCGCTGAAGCAAGGCGCCACGCGGGACGAGGTGATGGAGGTGCTGGAGATCGTCTCGGTACTCGGCATTCACACCATGTCCACCGGACTGCCCATACTGATCGATGAGCTGCGCAAGTCCGGTCGTGGCGGCGAGGTGAAGGAAGGGCCGCTTACCGCCGAGCAGGAAAAGCTAAAGCAGGAGTTTGTGCAAAATCGCGGCTATTGGAATCCAGTGTGGGAACAGCTCCTGCAACACTCGCCGGAGTTCTTCGACGCCTACTCGCGCTTGTCGTCGGTGCCGTGGCAGTACGGGACGCTGGCGCCAAAGATTCGCGAGCTGATCTATGTCGCGATCGATGCGGCGACCACGCACCTCTATCTGCCCGGCCTGCGCACGCATATCCGCAACGCGCTCGGTCACGGTGCGACGGTGGCGGAGATCATGGAGGTGCTGCAACTCACCAGCGTTCTCGGCATCCACACGATCACCGAGGGCGTTCCCGCGCTGCTGGACGAAGCGAAAAAGGCGGGCATTTCCTGAACCGTTGCGCCGCGTCGACGAATCCGCGATAATTCTTAGCGGGGACGTACACGTATGATGTCGGGAAGGCATCCTAATGGCCGAACACGACACCGGTTCAGCGGGCGTTTTCCACGTCGTGCTGATCAAGCCGACACATTACGACAATGAAGGCTATCCGATCCAATGGATCCGATCGGCCATACCCTCAAACACGCTTGCCTGCCTGAACGGACTGGCGGAGGACGCACAGCGACGCGGCGTGCTTGGTCCGAATGTTGAAATTCGCCTGCACACATACGATGAAACCAATCGGCGCGTGCGCCCAGACCGCATCATACGCGACATCAGCCGCGCTGGCGGCAAGGCGCTGATCGCTCTGGTTGGCGTGCAGACCAATCAGTTTCCACGTGCCGTCGATCTGGCGCGCCCGTTTCTTGCCGAGGGATGGTCAGTCGCCATGGGCGGCTTCCACATCTCCGGCTGTCTCGCAATGCTGCCGGAGATGCCGCCAGAATTGCAGGACGGGCAGGCGCTGGGCATCAGCTTCTTCGCGGGCGAAGCCGAAGCAGGACGGCTCGATGCAGTGTTCCGTGACGCCTGGGCGGGAAGGCTGCAGCCGCTATACAATTTCATGGACGACCTTCCGTCGCTGGAGGGCGAGCCGCCGCCGATATTGCCGAGCAAGCACGTACGCCGAACGTCCGGATCGCTGTCCAGCATCGATCTTGGCCGCGGTTGCCCGTATCAGTGTTCGTTCTGCACCATCATCAATGTCCAGGGACGCAAGAGCCGGTTCCGATCGGCAGATGACCTGGAACGGATCATCCGCGACAATGCCGCACAGGGCATCAGGCGCTTCTTCATCACCGACGACAACTTCGCCCGAAACCGTCAGTGGGAATCGCTATTTGATCGAATGATCGCGCTGCGGGAGGAAGGGCTCAATCTCGGCTTCACCATCCAGGTCGACACACTCTGCCATCGCATTCCGAACTTCATCGTGAAGGCTGGTCGCGCCGGCGTACGGCGAGTGTTTATCGGCCTGGAGAACATCAACCCGGAGAACCTGCTGGGGGCAAAGAAGCGGCAGAACCGCATCACCGAGTATCGCGAGATGCTGCAGGCCTGGCGCGAAGCCGGCGCCATCACTTGTGCCGGCTACATCATCGGTTTTCCCGCCGATACCAAGGCCTCGATCCTCCGCGACGTCGAGATCATCAAGCGCGAACTGCCGCTCGATATACTGGAGTTCTTCATTCTGACACCGCTGCCTGGATCTGAGGATCACAAGATCCTCTGGGAACAGGGCATCTGGATGGACCCCGATCTGAACAAGTACGATCTCCATCATCGCGTGACGCACCACGCGCGCATGTCGGACGCGGAATGGGACGAGGCGTATCGCGCGGCATGGGCGAATTACTACACGCCGGAACATATGCGCACGATCCTGCGCCGGGCTGCGGCGCATCCGTCCGGACGGCCGAAGACCGCGCTTTCGACGCTGCTGTGGTTCAAGCTGATGACCCTGTATGAGGCAGTGCATCCGCTGGAAGGCGGCGCGTTCCGCATGAAGTTCCGCCGCGACAGGCGGCATGGCACGCCTCTGGAGAGCCGCTTCGTGTTTTACCCGCGCTATGCCGCTGAAACGGTGGCGAAGGCCTGGGGCTATCTCGCGGTCTATCGCGACGCGAAACGCACTCTGCGGGAGGTGCTGCGGGCACCGGACCGCTGGAGCTACACCGACCTCGCCATAGCGCCACCGCGCGACGATGAACTCGACACGCTGGATCTCTACCACGCGACCAGTGGTGGCGAGGCGGCCGTGGCGCGCGTGCGGCGGGAGGCCTCGGCGCGGGAGCGCGCCTTGGTAAGGAGCTGATCGCGCGTCAGGGAAGAGACGTGACGATCAGCGAAAGATCGAGTGCGGTCCCGATGCGGCCAGGGCCGGTGCGGCGTCAGTGGTATCGTGAGCCGATCGCGGAGGGCTGACCCTGACCTCTGCGCCCCTCAGCCGGCTTGGTCGCAGTGTGCCCGGCGGCGGCACCCAGGGTGTGGGACAGTTTCGCGGCGGCATCCAGGACCATCGGCAGCAGGGCGCGCGGCCGCGGTGGGCGCATCCGCATCGTCGGGGCACTGACCGAGAGCACAGCGACCACCTGGCCCGACGCGTCGCGCACAGGTCCGGCGACCGTGGCCGCGCCAGCGACGACCTCGTCGGTGGTGAGCAGATAGCCGCGGGTGCGAATGCGCTGGAGATCGGCGGCGATCCATGCGGCGTCCGTTCTGGTTGCCGGCGTGAACCGTGGCAGGCGCTGGGCGAGTACCTGGGTCTGCACCGCCTCAGGCGCGTGGGCCAGCAGCAGTCGGCTTGACCCCGCATGCAGTGGCTGGCGCTTGCCGACCTCACTGTAGAGCCGTAGGCCCGGGTCGGCCTGGTAGATCGCGATGGTCTCGCTCTCCAGCCCGTCGCGTACTCGAAGATAGACATTCTCGCCGCAGGTCTTGCCGAGAGCGGCCAGGAACGGCATGGCGGTCGCCTCGAGTGCGCCCTGTTCGGCCGCCGCGCGGCCGAGCACGCCCCAGCGGGCGCCGAGCCGCCACATCCCGCGCGCCTCGTCCTGGATCGCGAAGCCGCGAGCCTCCAGGGTGCGCAGCAGGCGGAAGCCGGCCGTGCGGGTGCAGCGCGCCTGGTCGGCCAGGGCCGCCAGGGGTGCCGGCCCGATACGCGACAATGCCTCGAGCAGGTCGAGCGCGCGACCTACCGCGGCAATGCTGTAGTCTCGCGCCGGTGGCAGTTGGTTCGTGCGATCCGTTGGCGGAGCGGGACTTGGGTCGGGCCTTCCCCTTGCTGCGGCTAGCCTGCGCCATGCGTACACCTACGAAATGATACCGGTTGAAACCAAGTTAGCACGAGCGTGACCGGATTGGCATGGGGCCAAGCGAGAAGATGTGAGCAAGTAACGCGCAAGTTCCCTGGGGCGATCGGGATGGACAGGGCGAGTTCTCGCACCGCGGACGCCACGGGTCAAAGGGCAGCCCCGAAAAGCGCCATCCGCTTCCTTGTCCCGCCGGGCAGCGTGCGCTAAAGCCCCGCGTTCGCGGCTGGGCGGGCACACGAGCGCGGGCGTGGTGGAACTGGCAGACACGCCAGATTTAGGTTCTGGTGGCGCAAGCCGTGGGGGTTCAAATCCCTCCGCCCGCACCACGCAGGCGGGCGGACAATCGACAGGATTGAGCAATGCAGGTTACCGAAACGCTCTCCGAGGGGCTGAAGCGCGCCTACACCGTGGTGGTTCCGGCCGCCGATATCGAGAGCAAGCGCGCCGCCCGGCTGGCCAATCTCGGCAAGACGCTGACCTTGCCCGGGTTTCGGCCCGGCAAGATCCCGCCGACCGTGGTGCGCCAGCGCTATCGGCACGGCGGTCACCGCCGAGGTGCTGGAGGAGTCGGTCAGCGAGGCCACCCAGCAGGTGCTGAGCGAGCGCGGCCTGCGGCCGGCGCTGCAGCCGAAGGTCGACGTGGTGAGCCTCGACCCGAGCGGCGGCGCGGCCAAGGACCTGGAGTTCAAGGTCGAGCTCGAGCTGCTGCCGGAAATCACGCCGCCGGATTTCAGCGCGATCCAGCTGACCCGGCTGAAGGCCGAGGCTCGCGGCGGAGGCCGATCGACAAGGCGCTGGCCGACATCGCCCAGCGCAATCGGACGCTGGCGAAGATCACGGCCGATGAACTCGGCGACCGCGGCGCGGCGAAGGGCGAGGTGCTCACGGTCGATTTCGTCGGGCAAGATCGATGGGACCGAGTTTCCCGGCGGCACCGGCAAGGGCATCGAGGTCGAGATCGATGGCACGGGCTTCATTCCGGGCTTCAGCGAGCAGCTCGAGGGGATGAAGCCGGGTGAGACCCGTACGATCGAGGTTACCTTCCCGGCCGAGTACGGCGTGCCGACCTTGGCCG
Source organism: Terriglobia bacterium (assembly GCA_963826275.1). Taxonomy (GTDB): domain Bacteria; phylum Acidobacteriota; class Terriglobia; order Terriglobales; family Acidobacteriaceae; genus JAJPJE01. The sequence goes on from CAWGWI010000004.1 coordinate 82,222, forward strand.
GAAAGGCCGCAAGCTTCGATGTCACCGCCCACACGCTGAGCCGTGCCGCTGGTGCCGGCGCTCGACGACGAGCTGGCGAAGAAGCTCGGCTTCGAGGATCTGGCGGAGATGCGCGAGACCATCAACCGGCGGTTCCAGACCGAGTACGACCAGATGGCCCGGCTGCGGCTGAAGCGCCAGTTGCTGGATGCGCTCGCGGACATGACCAGGTTCGCCTCCCCTGAGGGGATGGTGGAGCAGGAGTTCAGCCAGATCTGGCAGCGCCTGGAGGCAGATCGGCAGGCAGGGACGGCTGGACGACGACGACAAGGACGAAGGACGACGAGACGCTGAAGGCCGAGTACCGCGCGATTGCGGAGCGCCGCGTGCGGCTCGGGCCTGCTGCTGGCGGAGATCGGCCGGGTGAACAGCATCACCGTGGCGACCGGACGAGATGACCCGGGCGATGCGCGCCGAGGCGATGCGCTATCCCGGGCCAGGAACAGCAGGTGTTCGAGTTCTTCCGGCAGAACCCGCGGGCGGCCGAGGCACTGCGCGGTCCTTTGTTCGAGGAGAAGGTGTCGACTTCATCCTCGAGCTGGCGCAAGGTCGAGGAGAAGACGGTCACGCCGGAGGAACTGGCGAAGGAGCCGCCGGCCCCGGCGATCACTGACCAGCCCGCCGCCACCACCGACCAATCTGCGGCTGCAATCGACCAACCGGCGGTCACGACCGACCAACCTGCCGCCACTGACCAGTCCGCGGAGGCTACCGACCGGCCGGCGGCGACGGAATGAAGTACTGGCCGTCTGGCCGGTTGGAGTCCGGACCGGTTTCGCCTATCTATTGGTGCGTGCCGACTTGAGGGTGTCCACCATGAAGGATCGCGATCCCGTTGAGATCTATTCCAATAATCTTGTGCCAATGGTGGTGGAGCAGACCGCCCGGGGGGAGCGTGCCTACGACATCTATTCGCTCCTGCTGAAGCAGCGGATCATCTTCCTCACAGGGGCTGTTTTTGACCAGGTCAGTTCGCTGATCTGCGCCCAGCTCCTGTATCTGGAGTCCGAGAACCCCAGCAAGGACGTCTCGTTCTACATCAACAGCCCCGGTGGCGTCGTTTCAGCCGGCCTCGCGATCTATGACACGATGCAGTATATTCGGAGCCCGGTGTCCACCGTCTGCATCGGACAGGCGGCCTCCATGGGCAGCCTGCTGTTGACTG
>CAWGWI010000005.1:0-62576 GCA_963826275.1 Terriglobia bacterium
CGCGAGCTTTGAACGATCCGGTCGGGTTCAAGCCTTCGTCTTTGATCCATACATTGCGATCGTGCCGGCTGGGCAACATCGGCGTGAAACCCTCGCCTAACGTGACCGGCTCTGCATCGGGAAGCACGGCCGCATATCGCCACATGGTGGCAGGCCCAGCGGCAATCGCATCGCGCGAGGCACTTTCACGAATTTTTGGAAGGTCATAACGGACGTAGAGCGAACCGCCATCTTTGGGACAAAGAGTTTGCGGCTTTTCTGGAGAAAGATGCTCTCCACACTTGGAGCATTCAAAGTAAGCAATGGCTGGCATCGGACAGAAAAGTGTAACAGGAGGAAGTGAGCTCGTAGGACAGGCAATTGTGCCTGTCCTCAGCCAGAGTCATCGATGATTAATAGGGCATGGGCCTTTTGCTCAGCTTGGCTTCGTCGAGCGTGAGCGGACGTTGCAACACCATTTGTACCGACGTTCCTTCCGGAAGCATCACGTCAGCTCCGCGTGTGACCAAGGTGGCGATCAGGCCTGCGGCTGCGCCAACGCCGCCGCCGATGGCAGCATCTTTCACGCTCTGTCCAGCCAGGCCTCCGATTCCTGCGCCGGCTCCTGCAGTCTTGGCAATCGTTCCTGCGTCCTTACCCGTGTCAGGATTCTGCTGCACCGTGCCTTCTTCCCCTTTTACATGCTGGCCTTCCGATCCAGGCATGTTGTGGACCGAGCCTGGGAGAATTGCCGTGTAGCCGTTCGGGAAAATGAGACTCGTGAAGTGCATCAGGATTTCCGCGCGACCTTTCACGCGGCCCGGCCGCTTCACCTCCGAGATTCGTCCCTGCACGTAGGTGCCGGTGGGAATCATGATGCGATCGTTCAACACCACGGGAAATACTGTCTCGGCATACACCGCATCGCCGGGCTTGGCATTTTTGGTTGAGATCGCCTGCCGCAACTTCAGCGGTATCTGCGTCCCGGCTGGAATCGAAATACCTGTAGCGTGATCGCCTGTGGAGAGCGCCGGAGCAGGATCCTGTTTACTCTCAGCCGTTGGGGTTGTTTGTTGCGCAAGTGCGACAGCGCCCAGCATAAGGGCGAACACGGCAACTAAGGTACGCGTCATCGAGGCCTCCCTGCTTCAGTCTGATGCAAGGTGATGGTTGCAGTATAGAACCCTGGAGACCCGTAGAACTCTCGCCTCGTCGGATTTCAATAAATCAGGAATTTCCTGCGGATCTGATCGAAGGCCTCTATCTGTTCCAGCAACTCGGCGTTGATGCGCCGTGGATCTTCGCCCGCCAGCAACTCCTGAAAAACCGCCTGATTCCCAAAGAGTTCCAGCATTTTGTCTGCTTGCCATTTTGCGGGATAGAGCTGGTGCAGCGCCGCGGCGATTTCCATTCCCATCTCCGGGGCGTCCAACACATTGCGGTCGAGCACAAACACGTTGACGCCGCCACATAACTGGTTGGTGTAGTCGCTGGAGGTTGGAGTGAATGTGACCGGAACGAAGCGCACTCCGGCGATGCCACGATTGTTAAGGTAAGCGGCAAGCTGCTGCGAGTTGATCCAGGGCGCTCCGACTACTTCGAACGGAGTGTCGGTTCCGCGTCCCACAGAAAGATTCGTCCCCTCGATCAGACCGATTCCAGGATAAAGGGTCGCCTCGTTGAGACTACGCATGTTCGGAGAACCGTTGATCCACATTAGACCGGTCGAATCGAACCAGTCGCCGCGGTACCAACCTCTCATTGGGATCACCGTCAGACGCGCATTGATGTGGCGCTCGGAGTTGAACAGCTTCGCCAGTTCCCCAATCGTCATCCCATGCCGGACCGGCAGTGAATGGTAGTTCGTGAAACTCTCGTGTCCCGGATCGGAGATCGGGCCCTGCACGTAAACGCCGGTAACCGGATTCGGACGGTCGAGCACGATCAACTCGACGTTGTTTGCGGCGGCGGACTCGAGGAAGTAGCCGAGCGTCGTTTCGTACGTCCAGTAGCGGACGCCGACATCCTGGATATCGAAAACAATCGCGTCGAGCGTTTTGACTACATCTGCCGACGGACGCCGCTTCGCATCCGTTCCGCCATACACGCTATAGACTGGGATTCCCGTTGCCGCATCTTTCGTGTTGCCGACGTTGAGCGTGTCCAGCGTTCCGGCTACGCCGTGTTCGGGGCTGAAGATCGCAGTCAGCTCCACACCGGGGACGTGCGCCAGAACGTCGATCGTCCGGTGACCCTGCGAATCGACGCCGGTCTGATTGGTTAATAGCCCGATGCGACGCTTCCCTTTCAGCTGCTGAAATTTATCGTCTTCCAGCACATCGATGCCGGTCCTGACCTGGCCATTGCGCACGATGACACGGCGCGCAGCGCTAGCCGATTCGTTGTAGCCGGTGATCTGCTGCAAGCGCAGCTTATCTTTCTCGTCGGGCGAAAGCTCGAGTGCCGCCGCGACTGCCGTCGCTACGCGCGAACGCAGCGAGACAACACTGCCCCCCTTGCCGCGCGGGTGAACCGCGTTACTAAGGATGATGATGTAGGTGTTGGTCGTTGGATCGATCCACAACGACGTGCCAGTAAAGCCAGTGTGCCCATACGATCCTACGGGCAGGAACTCGCCGCGATTGCTGGAAAACGGAGAGTCGATGTCCCAGCCTATGCCACGCACGACGGTATCGTTCGGTGGCTGCTGTGACGTAGTCATCTTTTCGAGGCTCAGTGGCGACAGAATCGGAGCGCCGCCGCTCAACATCGCCTTCGCAAATTTTGCCGCGTCGTCTGCAGTCGAGAACATGCCGGCGTGTCCGGCAACGCCGCCCATGCGCCGCGCAGTTGGATCGTGCACTACACCGCGCAGCATCACACCGCGCTCGTCGTATTCCGTGGATTCGATCCGCTCGCGCCAATATACGGGCGGATTGAAGCGCGTCCAACTCATTCCCAGAGGCTCGAAGATGTTCTTGGCGGCGTACTCATCCAGAGGCTGACCGGAGACTCGGTGAATCAACTCCCCGAGCACGATGTAGTTAATGTCGCTATACAGGAAGCGTGAACCCGGCGGAAAAGCTGGCGGCGTCTCCATCGCCATGCGTAGCGCCGTGTCGTAGCCCTCCCACTTCGATTTCAAATCGAGATCTTCGGGCAGACCGGAATAGTGAATGAGTAATTGCCGAACGGTGATGTCCTGCTTGCCGTTCTGGGCGAACTCGGGAATGTACTTTGCGACCGGATCGTTGAGTCGCACCTGCCCCGATTGCACCAGTTGCATGATCCCCGTGGCGGTCACCATGCACTTGGTAAGCGAGGCCATGTCAAAGATCGTGTCCATGGTCATGGGCTCGCGCTGCGGCTCGAGACTGCGATAGCCGAAGGCTTTCCGGTAAACGGTCTCGCCGTTGTGTCCAACGATCACCACTACACCAGGGGGATTCTGTTCCTGGACCGCCTTTTCCAGAATGGCGTCGACGGCCGCGAAGCGGTTCACGGTTGCCGACGCAGGCGCACTTTCGGCGACCTGAGCCGTGCAGGCGGCAACCAGTGCAAACACCAAAACAAAAAGCAGGGCCAAAGCCCTCCGTATCGATTGCATTCTTTTATTTGCCCAAGACCCGGCAGAGTTGCTGCCGCATCCACAAGCATAGCCCGGCAGGCACACCGAAACCCACCGTTCTGCGGCGGAGTGCATACTTCGGTAACAGCGACAGCTTTGCATTCCCGCGTGAAGGTGTTCTTCTATAGAGACTGAGTTGAGCACGTTTCCCGACCGAATGAGCGAATCCAGCCAGGTACTTTTGAAAACTGCATTGAGCGGACAAGAACGCAACTTTGCGGACGCCTTTACCATTCTGAAGAATGGCGTCGCCGAAAAAGCCTTTCCCGGCGCAGTGACTGCAGTCGTCCATCGGGGAGAATTGGTCGCTTTGCACGGGCTGGGACGGTTTACTTACGAAAACAGTTCGCCCCGGGTAACGCCCGACACGATCTACGACCTTGCCTCCCTGACGAAGGTGGTGGGTACAACCGCCAGCGCGATGATCTTGTTCGATCGCGGCCTGCTCAATCTCGACGCGCCTATCATTGAGTTCCTGCCGCAGTTTGCCGGGGATGATGATCGTCGTTCCGCGGTGACGATCCGCATGTTGTTGACCCACACCTCTGGACTTCCCGCGTACGAGCGCCTGTTCTTGCGTTTTGTCACGCGTGACAAATTGCTGGCGGGAGCGATGAAACTTCCACTGGTCAATGAACCGGGGAGTGTGACGGAGTATAGCGACGTAGGCTTTATCTTGCTGGGTGAAATCCTGGCACGAATCGCCGGCGAGAGCCTCGATGCCTTCAGCACTCGCGAAGTATTCCGACCGATCGGAATGGCCGAGACTACCTTCCGCCCACCCGCGAATTTGCTGGCCCGGATCGCGCCCACGGAAAACGATCGCGACTTTCGCAACGGCATTGTGCAGGGCGGAGTCAACGACGAGAACGCGTGGGTGCTCGGCGGAGTGGGCGGGCACGCCGGCCTGTTCGCCCCGGCTGTCGATCTCTCACGATTTGCCCAATGCATGTTGGCTGGCGGCTGCGGCCTGATCCGGCGCGAAACTATTGAGCTCTTCACAACTCAGGACCAGACCTTTCGTGGAAGTACCCGCTTCGGACTGGGATGGGACAAGCCCACGCCTCCATCACAGGCAGGCCAATATTTTTCGTCGCGATCCTTCGGCCATCTGGGATTCACCGGAACATCGTTGTGGATCGATCCTGAGAAACAACTCGCGATCGTCCTGCTGAGTAACCGCACGTGGCCCGACAGAAGTTCGCAAAAGATCAAAGAAGTGCGTCCAAGATTCCACGATGCGGTGGTTGACGCCCTGCGGGCGGAGCACCGGCCATGAAGCATCGATCCGCCAAGTCTTCCTTGGCGAAGCTCAAGACCGAGCAGCAGAACCCGGCGACCATGAATCTCGATGACCTGAGCGCGCTGGAAATCGCCCGCGCCATCAACCGCGAAGATCAGCGCGTCGCCCTCGCGGTAGAAAAAGCGTTGCCTGAGATCGCCCATGCGATGGACCTGGTAGCGGAGTCACTGCGCAAAGGCGGTCGCTTGATTTACGTTGGCGCAGGCACCAGTGGCCGGCTGGGCGCGCTCGACGCATCCGAGATTCCTCCTACGTTTGGCGTTGATCCGAAGCTGGTCAGGCACGTCATCGCCGGTGGCGACAAGGCTCTTCATTCAGCCGTCGAGGACGAGGAGGATTCGACCAATCTCGGCAAGAAGGACATGGCGAAGCTCAGGCCCGGGAAGCGAGACGTTGTCATCGGTATCGCGGCCAGTGGGCGAACGCCTTACACCCTGGCGGCGCTTCGGTACGCAAAGAAGAAGGGCGCGAAAACCATCGCCGTGGTGTGCAACCGGCATTCCCCGATCGAGCACGCGGCCGATCTTGCGATAGTGATCGACGTCGGACCAGAGGTTCTCTCCGGCTCAACCCGCATGAAAGCGGGCACGGCGCAAAAGCTGGTGCTGAACATGATCAGCACAGGAGCCATGGTGCGGCTCGGTTACGTCTACGGCAACTTGATGGTGAATGTGCTGCCGCGCAACAAGAAACTGCGCGAGCGGAGCATTACCATCCTCCAAAAAGCAGCAGGCATAAACCGCAAAGAGGCCTCGCGAGCGCTGAAAGCCGCAGGATGGAAGCTCCCAGTCGCATTGGTGATGCTGAAGACATCCGCTTCGAAGGCCCAGGCCGCGAAGAGCCTCAAGACTTCCGGTGGAAGGGTCCGAAAGGCGATCCAGTTAGTTCAGAGTGCTCACCCGTAGGTTTTTAGGTTCATTGCACCTCGGTTTTCAAATCTGCTCGTGATTTTCCGTACAATGAGCATTCAGCTCTTATCAGGCGGTCTTACTTGAATGGATAAGTTTGTAATTCGCGGTGGCAGTCCGCTGCTTGGAACCATCCGCATCAGTGGCGCGAAGAACGCGGCGTTGCCGGCGATGGCCGCGGCTCTGCTCACCGAAGAACCCGTCATTCTGGAAAATGTTCCACAGGTTCGTGACATCGAGACCGAACGCAAGCTTCTGGTCGCGATGGGCGCCGAAGTCGAACTCGGCTATGGCCGCGCGCAACATCGCACCACCATCAACTGCCGGAACCTGAATACTCCTGAAGCTTCGTATGAACTCGTGAAGACGATGCGCGCGTCGACGCTGGTCCTTGGTCCGTTGGTCGCGAAATTCGGACGCGCTCATGTTTCGCTTCCGGGCGGCTGCGCCATTGGTGCGCGTCCCATCGACCTGCACCTCAAGGGACTGGAAAAACTGGGTGCGAAGATCACGCAGGAACATGGATACGTGGAAGCGCGCGCCGATCGCCTGAAGGGCGGTCACATCGTCTTCGACAAGATCACCGTAACTGGAACCGAAGATCTGCTGATGGCTGCCGTGCTCGCCGACGGCGAGAGCCTGATGGAGAACTGCGCGCGCGAGCCGGAAGTGCAAGATCTGGCCGACCTGCTCATCAAGATGGGCGCGAAGATCGAGGGCGCGGGAACTTCCACCATCAAGGTGAAGGGTGTCACAAAGCTTCACGGAGCCAAGCATCGCATCATTCCCGATCGTATCGAAGCCGGCACGTTCATCATTGCCGGTGCAATTTCCGGCGGTGACCTGATGGTCACGAACTGCGATCCGAATCACATCACTTCCCTGCTCAACAAGCTCGAAGAAGTGGGAGTAAAAGTCACGCGCAACGGTGAGTCGGTCCGCGTGTTGAGCCTCGGCGGACTGAAAGCCTCCGACGTCGTGACCGAGGAATATCCCGGCTTCCCAACTGATATGCAGGCGCAATATATGGCGCTGGCCACGCAGGCAGAAGGCAGTTCCGTCGTGACCGAAAACATCTTCGAGAACCGTTTCATGCACGCTCAGGAACTGGTGCGCATGGGAGCGAACGTAAAGATCGAAGGCCGCCGCGCCATTGTGCGTGGCAAGACTCCGTTGAGCGGCGCCGCTGTGCTCGCTTCCGACCTGCGCGCCTCCGCATCGCTGGTGCTGGCCGCGCTGGTCGCTGAAGGCGAGACCATCATCGACCGCGTGTATCACATCGACCGCGGCTACGAGCGCATCGAAGAGAAGCTGCGCGGCGTTGGCGCCGAAATTCGCCGCATTGGCGAACTGCTGCCCAGGAAAGTACACGCTCCGGTTCACGCATAAGCTGCACGGTGACTGCTGTCACTGACGAACGTTCCCGCCGGATTTACCTTCATCGTGGATGAAAAGACGTCTCGTTTGTCTCTCCAAAGGAGGCCTTATGAAGACGACCGTCCGGCCAATTCACGATCCGAATTTCTGGGCTCCTTTTACATTCGTGCTGTTCGCGGTGACAAGTGTTTTGCTCATCGTTCTGCTGCTTCTTACGGTGCGCTGAGATAACACAACGCACGGTGCGCGATAACTCACTCCGAGAAGCGAGTTACTCCTTGTATTTTCGAGAGACTTTATGCGAGAGTTATCGCGAACTCCCACTACTGATTGTCACGATTTCAGGCGCATATTGTGCGGCTGGCTTGAGAAAGGCACGTCTACGATGAATTGTGCGCGCTACCTAAAAAAGTCAAAATGGATTGGATTTCTGATTCTGGCCTTGATTCTGTGCACGGTGCTTTCGCCTTTGGCTGTGGCGCAAGCGGATGAGAAGGAGAGCGGCTCGGCCGTCTGCACCCTCGACGATGGCAAACAGGTCAGCGCGCGCTACACTCCCGTACCCGCATCGCGTACAGGGCTGCCGCAGGACAAAGTATGGGCCCCGGGCGGTTCAGCACTGACGCTCTTCACGGAGAGCACCCTGATGCTCGGGAACACACCCATCAGCGCGGGCGCGTACACCATGTACCTGTTGCCCGGCAAGAAAGAGTGGACGTTGATCGTGAGCAAGAACATGGACGTGGACCAGGCCTACAATCAAACGCAGGACCTGGCGCGCGCCACCATGACGATCGGCACGCTGGGCGGCGAGGTTTCGGAGCTGAAGGTCAGCTTCGGACACATTGCCCCCAAGAAGTGCGAACTCAACGTGGACTTTGGCAAGACCAAAGCATGGGTAGAGTTCAGCGCTCTGTAATTCATTTGCCAGTGTTTGCGGGAACGCGGCCCCGAAGGGCCGCTCTTCCACTTTCAGTGAACCGGCATTGCCTTTGCCAGATCCTTCCACGTCACCAGAATGAATCCCTGATCCTTCACAAATTTCTGGAACTCGGGACTGCTCACCAAATCGTAATCATTCTGACGCCACTGCGCGCCCCAATCCGGATGATCCGAAGTCGCGCCCTGAATCTCCGCATCGTTGTGCGCGAGATGAACGATCAGTTCGTACGTTCCCGGAGGCAGAGGCGCCAGCATCTTCTTGTAGGCATCCAGCCATTGTGACTGCGGCACGCCCGGCATCAGCTGCAGGATGCGGTCCATCACAACCGAGCCCGGCGCGATGTTCGCGGTATTGAAGTTTCCGTCGATACCAACCGGAGTTGTGCTTCCCGCTTCGATACCTCGGCCGGTCTTCGGCTCGAGCAACACCGGCAACTTGTAGCGATTTCCCAATCCTACGTAGACGGCAAGCAGATCCTGCGTGCTGGCGATTGTGCCCATATGCGGATCGAGATGCGTGAGGCGAATGCCGGCGGCCTGCGCTTTGATTGATCTGTGCCTGCGCCTGGGCATCGACCTCATTCATCTTGGCGTGACTGTTCACAAATTCGGTGGTCAGCGGAAGATAGCCGTCTGCATCGAGCAGGCTCGCGCCGATGGGCTGCGTGGCGATGGGCCGCCAGCGATAGGTGGTCCAGTCGGCGTTCAGCGTAATGTGAATTCCCAGGTCGGCGTTGGGATGAGCCTTGGCCCAGTCAGCGACCTCCGGAAACCACGGGCACGGAACCATGATGCTGGCCGAGTTGACCCAGCCTTTCTCCAGCGCTTCTTCGATGGCGCTGTTCACGGTGTGCATCATGCCGAAGTCATCGGCGTGAATCACCAGCAGCCGCGAGTTCGCGGGATACCCGAGGCGCTCGGCGACGGTCTTGCTGTTCGTCGTTTGCGCAAGAGCGGTAAAGCACGAAAACAATACGATTGCAGTCAGAAGCGAGATGAAACGTTTCAATGCTGGCCTCCCGTCAGAAAAATGACGGGAGAAGCATCTCAGGTCGCGGGGTACGATGGCAAATTCTTTGGCACGATGCTAGATGCTAGGAGACCTGTACCCTGCCTGGATCTGTCGTTTCGAGCGAGGGAGCGATAGAGACGCGCGCGAGTCGAGAGAGCCTGCGTAGGGTCCCTTAGTTCTTTACGGACGAAGAGGATGAGGTTCAGATTCTTTGGAGCGTAGAGCAGCAGAACCCCACCCTACGCAAAAGCGTGACGCGCCTCATCTTGGCGCTCACGCACTAGTTCGATGAAACCCTTGAGGCCGATCAACCAATTTCTCTGTGACGGTAGATAGGTTTCATGCAACCGGAGAGGGATGACCAGATGGAGGTTGTTCGCTTGCATCTGATCAGTCTGATTTGTACTGATCGCCACTTCGAGGGTCAGTATGGCCTCTGCCGAGATCAGATCACGAACTAATTTGGGAGCACAGGAGTATATTCACAACTGCTGTAATCGTTATTGACCCAAAATGAGCGCGAATTGGTCCCGAGAAGAGCTGATCCTTGCATTCAATCTCTACTGCAAGATTCCTTTCGGAAAGATCCATATTAGAACTCCTCAAATCCTTGAACTTTCCAAGGTGCTGGGTCGAACTCCGTCTGCTGTGTCTTGGAAACTCGCCAACTTCGCACGTTTAGATCCTGCCTTAAGGGCGCGCAAAGTTCGTGGCGCAACGCATGGCGCCAAATCAGAGGAACTCATTTGGAACGAATTTAATGGAGACTGGAACCGGCTAGCGTTCGAGAGTGAACAACTCCTCACGAGATTCTCGATGAATCACCTCACGGCCGAAGTCAGTAGATTCCCGGAGGGGACATCTCGCGAGACGACAGTACTCGTAAGAGTCAATCAGGCCTTTTTTCGTTCAGCGGTATTGGCTGCCTACAACGGGAAATGTTGCATAACTGGAATCAATCTTACGAGCCTTCTGAATGCTAGTCATATAGTTCCTTGGCGCGCCGACGAAAGGAACAGAACGAACCCTCGCAATGGGCTTTGCTTGAATGCTCTACACGATCGCGCTTTCGACGCAGGGCTCCTGACGGTGACACCTGACTTTCATGTAAAGGTTTCTCCGAGAATATCTAAGTCAAAGGACAAGGCATTGAGAGAATTCGTAGGCAAATTTGCTGAAAGCCGCATAGCAATGCCTGACCGTTTTCTCCCTGCACGTGAGTTTCTGGAGTATCACAACCGCAATGTGTTTGTCGGAGATTAGGTGATGAGAAACATAAGAATCACTTACCTTTACAGAGATGCTGCAAACTACAAGCAACGAAACAGCAGGGTGTTCCTAAATCCTTCCAACTTGAAACCGGAAGAAGTCGAGACCCGTTTATTGAGTTACTTTCTACCTGAAGGAACTTTTATTGCAGATCAACTCGGTCTGGCAGAACTCTTTTTTGAAACAAACGACCAAGACGACCACTGCCTCCATGAACTTGAGGCGGTGGAATATAGCGACCAAGTCGACGTTGATGGCGAACAGCTAGACATTTCAGATCTCATCCGCAAGGCCGAGCAGGCAGCGCATGAAGGTTGGAGAGGTTTCACTCGTGGCTCAAGCGAAACTCGTGCTCATTTCAAATTGACGTAAAGGCCGGGTTCCCCATCTCGCCCGATTTTGGCGAGGTGGGAAAGAAGCGCATCACACCTCGATGTTCGCGTTGTCACACATCGTGTCCACGGCCCAATCTTGTCAAGCCCCCAAAACGCTTAACTCGCTCGCAACACGAGACTTCCGCGTGTCCGATTTCCCTACCAAACCTGCTATGCTGGATGTAGAGGCTCGGAACTGATCACCACATGATCGCTTCCGGGCTTTTGCTGCTCGTATCCGAGCGTAGCGAGAATCTGTCATGCCGAGCGCAAGCGAGGTATCCCTATACTTTCCACGAAACGATTGGGCGAAGTTATGGCTGTTTCTGAAAGACTGATCGACTAACGAGCTAAGTCGAGGCGTTTAGCGGGCGTTTGAGCCCGCTGCCGAGATCCTGAGCGAAGTCGAAGGATCCCGTAAGTCCTTTGTTTGCCGGGACCAATGGGACTAAGTGCTTTGTTTTGTAGGGACTAGCTTTATCCCATGCCGCTAAGTCCTTTAGAATGCGGGACAAGGGGTGGGGAGGGGGTCTCCCGGATCTCCCAAAACGGGAAAGCGGAGCCGGACCTACCGCTGGCTGGCTTTGCCCGTCGCCACCTTCTGATTGAATTCGGCGGACTTGTTCCGCGGAACGCTCAGTGACTTCCACTCTGAGCTCTTAAGGTGCTTCGCCAGCATCACGATCTGTCCGACGTGATACGAGTAGTGCGCTATCTGGCGATTGATGGCCTGCATGACCGAGTGCGGCTCACCTCGAATCGTGATTCGTCGATCGAGGTCCGCATCGGTGAGCGCATGGAGCGCATTGAAGAGGCATTCCCAGCCCTCGTCCCAGCACTTCAGCAGCGCTTCGCGGGAGGCGACCGGATCAACGAATTCACAATCGCGATTACGATCTGGCTTCTCGCCGTCGCTGGTGAGGAAGTCGGTCCAGCGCGAGCGCATGTTCCCCGCCATGTGTTTAACAACGATCGCAATGGAATTCATCTCGGGATCAAGCGTGGCGAAGAGCTGGTCGTCCGTGACCTGCGCGATGGCTCCTTCGCCCAGCTTCTTGTAGTAGTGGAAAAGCGAGATCGAGTCCCCAAGATAGGACGTATTGAACTGGTGCGCCATCCGAGGATTTTACAACCGTTCAGACTCTCAAGCGGACTCGGCCAGGCCCTCTGCAACCGGCACGATGGGTGATGACGAATCATCGCTAACATCGTCCGACGGTTCGCCGGGACTGCCTTCTTCTCCCAGCCGTCCACCGGCGGTGATGCGCGCGGCGCGCGAAAGCGGCGCGGTCAACTTGGCAAGTGGGCCGGTCATGCCTGAATATTCGCCTGAGATAAGGGAGCCCGCAGCCAGCGTAAAGCGAAGGGCGTCCTGCTGGTCTTCGAAGTAGAGAACGACTTTTTTGAGCGCCATACTGCGACTCCTGGAATTCTGGTCTTCTAACCCCGATGGACTGGGGATCGTGCGCGAACCTTGCTGAGAATTTAAGTGCGTTCGTGCGTTGAAGCGGCGCAAGGAAACTATAGCCTGAATCGAGGCGGGAACCCGCCAGGTTGTCGTTCAGCGGAACACAAATGGTTAACCGAAACGCGTAGACGGCTCTGCCGATTTGACGACGTGGGTCAGGATGAGATTTTTCGCACACGAAATCGCGCGGGACTGGGCCGATTCGTGACGCTAGTTTGGAGAGAAGTCGCTCGCCTTTCGTCCCAAGCCCCGTCCATGTTGTGGCAGCACATGCAGATTCCTGCTGCTTTCACCGGCCATTCTGCTAATGTTCAAAACTCCTGGAGGGGCAATGCGCATTTCGAAGTTATTTTTCGCAGGTGTGGTTTTCAGTTGTAGCTTTGCGTTCGGCCAAAGCTCATCTCAGGGTGCGCCGTCGCTCACCCACTTTGACCCGGCGCTCATCGATCATTCGCTTGATCCTTGCGACAACTTCTACAAGTTCGTCTGCTCAAAGTGGATGGCCACTAACCCGGTACCGGCGGATCAGCCGCGCTGGGAAACGGATTCGAACCTGGAAATATGGAACGAATCGATTCTCCGCGACGCCATGACGGAGGCTTCGAACCCGAACGCGCAACGCGACGCCGTCCATCAGAAAGTGGGCGACTACTGGGCGGCTTGCATGGACGAGAGCGGGATCGAGAAGAACGGCCTGAAGCCGCTTCAACCTATTTTCGATCGCATCGCGGCCATGAAGGACAAGAAAGAGCTCGCAGAGGTGGTCGCCATGCTGCATAAGAGTGTTCCGGCTGCGTGGGCAGGCAGCGATAATCAGACCAACGCCGCGCTACTCGGGTTCGGATCGCAACAGGACTTCAAAGATGCCTCGCTGGTGATCGCCGGGGTCGATCAAGGCGGCCTTGGGATGCCCAGTCGTGACTACTATCTTCTCCGACAATCCGAAATTGAAGGCAATACGCGAGAAGTACATCGAGCATGTGAAGCGCATGTTCACGCTGGCGGGAGATACTCCGGAGCAGGCAGCGGCGGACGCAAATACCGTCATGAAGATCGAGACGGCACTCGCTAAAGTCCAGATGGACAATGTGAGCCGGCGCGATCCGCAGAAGCTCAACAACGTGATGAGCCTCGCGCAAGTGAAGGCGCTAACACCGGCGTTTGACTGGCAAGGGTATCTGGTTGCAGTCAGCAGCCCGACGCCACATCATTATGTCGTTTCGTCGCCGGACTTCTTCCGCGGCGTGCAACAAGTGCTGGTGACAGAACCTCTCGGCGACTGGAAAACCTACCTGCGCTGGTGGACGCTGCACGGCCACGCTCGCTACCTCAGCAGCGCCTTTGAAGAGGAGAATTTCGACTTCTACGGCCGCACGATTACCGGCTCTGAAAAACAGTTACCCCGCTGGCGTCGCTGCGTCGCCTTCGCAGATCGCGATCTCGGAGAAGCCCTCGGCCAGGCCTATGTCGAAAAAGCGTTTCCGCCAGATAGCAAGAAGCGCGTCGAAGAGATGGTCGCCGCCATTCAGAAATCCCTGGGCGATGACATCAACGGCCTCGACTGGATGAGTCCGGAAACTAAGAAACAGGCGTTAGTGAAGCTAGCCGCAATGGAGCCCAAGATCGGATACCCGAAAACCTGGCGAGACTATTCCAGCGTAACCATCACACGCACCAGCCTCGTCGACAACGTCCATCAGGCCACGGCGTTCGAATTCAAGCGGCAGTTGAACAAAATCGGGCAGCCGGTCGATCGGCTCGAATGGACCATGACTCCGCCGACCGTCAATGCCTACAACGATGGTCAGCTGAATACGATCAACTTCCCTGCAGGAATCCTGCAGCCGCCAGATTTCGAAGCCATGCTTACTGAAGATGTGAACTATGGAGCGATCGGAACCATCATCGGGCACGAGATCACGCACGGGTTCGACGACGAGGGTCGCCAGTTCGACGCCAAGGGAAATTTGAAAGACTGGTGGACAGCGCAGGACGCGGCGAAATATGAAGAGCGCGGAAAGTGCGTCGCGGATGAGTACACAGAGGAAGTGCCCGGACTCGGCGTGAAGACCAACGGCAAGATGACGCAGGGCGAGGACACGGCCGACAATGGCGGCTTGCGAATCGCCATGATGGCGATGGAGGACACCTATAAGAAGGCCGGGAAATCGCTCGACGAAAAAGGTCCGGATGGCTGGACACCGCGTCAGAGATTCTTTTTGGCGCACGCGTTTTCATGGTGTGGAACCTGGCGGCCGGATTTTGCGCGCATGGTGATCACGACGAATCCGCATTCTCTGCCCGAATTTCGGGTGAACAACGTGGAAGCGAACTTCCCGGAATTCCAGCAGGCATTTGGCTGCAAAACTGGGCAGCCAATGGTGAGGCTGAAGGCGTGCAGAGTGTGGTAGATAGGGCCCGTTTATGAGAAGAAGGGCAGCCCGATTGCGGCTGCCCTTAAGTCCTTCTGACGCGGGCGAGGGCGCCCGCGCCACTTATCAACCGCTTAGCGACGTCCGCGTCCGCCGCGATCGCCACCGCGTCCACCACCGCCGTGATGACCACCACCGCCACGACGTCCGCCGCGATCGCCGCCGCGTCCACCACCGGGACGAGGTCCACGATCTGGACGATCGGAGTGAGTTGCGCCAACGGCCTCATCGGCTTCATTGCCCGGCTCGGGATGTCCACCTTCGAAGGTGACTGGTTCGCCGGCAGGAGCTTCGGATCCATCTCCGCCTTCCATCTTGGCGCGCTGCTCGCGCAGAATTGCTTTTCGCGAAAGACGAATGCGATTGCCTTCGATGGATAGCACCTTCACCAGGATCTGATCGCCTTCCTTCAGTTCGTCGCGAATATCTTTAATGCGATGTTCGGCGACTTCACTGATGTGGAGGAGACCATCGGTGCCGGGAAGAACTTCGACGAACGCTCCGAAATCAGCGAGGCGCGAAACCGTACCGAGGTAGGTCTTCCCTACTTCGGCGGTTGCCGTGATCTCACCAATCATCTTCAGCGCTTTCGCTGCGCCTTCGGCATCGCTGGAGGCAATATTCACCTTGCCGGAGTCTTCGACATCGATCTTCACGCCGGTCTCCTCGATGATGCCGCGGATGACCTTGCCGCCGGGCCCGATCAAGTCCTTGATCTTGTCCGTCGGAATGTTCAACGTGTAGAAGCGCGGTGCGAATTCGGAAATCTTGGTGCGCGGCTCGGAGATGACTTCGTTCATCTTGCCAAGGATGAACAGCCGTCCTTCCTTCGCCTGTGCCAGCGCCTCGCGCATGATCTGCGCGGTGATGCCGGTGACCTTGATATCCATTTGCAGAGCGGTGATTCCGGCTTCCGTTCCAGCGACTTTGAAGTCCATGTCGCCGTAGTGATCTTCGGCGCCGGCGATATCGGTCAGGATCGCGTATTTCTCGTCTTCCTTCACCAATCCCATGGCAACGCCTGCGACCGGGGCCTTCAAGGGAACGCCAGCATCGAGAAGCGACAAAGTGCCGCCGCAGACGCTCGCCATCGACGAAGAACCGTTGGACTCCAGGATGTCGGAGACAACACGCATCGCGTACGGCCAGTCGACATCCGACGGCAGAACTGCCGAGATTGCGCGCTCCGCGAGAGCACCGTGACCGATCTCACGACGGCCGGGTCCACGCAGGAACGCTACTTCACCAACCGAGAATGGCGGGAAGTTGTAGTGCAGCATGAAGCGCTTCTTGGCTTCGCCTTCGAAGTGCTCGACGCGCTGCATGTCTTCGCCCGTGCCCAGCGTGGTGGTAACCAGCGCCTGGGTCTCACCGCGAGTGAAAACGGCTGATCCGTGTGCGCGTGGCAGTACGCCCACTTCGCTCCAGATCGAACGGATCTGATCGAATGCGCGTCCATCGGGACGTCGGCGATCCTCTACGACCTGCTCGCGGAAGATACGCTCACGCAATGTCTCGTAGTATTTCGAAAGCTTGGAGAGCGCCTCTACGTCTTCCTTCGGGATCTCCGCTTTCAGCGCGGTCTTGATCTCTTTGACTTTCGCGTAGCTCTCGAGCTTGGGATACTTCTCGGTGTTGAGCGCGTCCGCCAACTGCGCTCCAACCTTGCTCTTCAACTGATCAAAGTACGCTTGATCAAATTCAGGCGGCGTCACTGCGCGCTTGGGCTTGCCACCCTTCTGCACCAGTTCGTCAATCGCAGCACAAATCTTCTTGATTTCCGTATGCGCGAATTCAATCGCCTCGACGATACTTTCTTCGTCGATTTCGCTGGCGCCGGCCTCGATCATCACGATTCCGTCTTTCGTTCCCGCAACCGTTAGGCGCAAGGTACCTTCGCGCTGTTCGTCGTAGGTAGGATTCACGATGAACTGGCCGTCTTTCATGCCAATTCGCACGGCGCCAATCGGGCCCAGGAATGGAATGTCTGAGAGTGCCAGTGCAGCCGAAGCCGCATTGATGCCAACGATGTCGGGATCGTTCTGGGTGTCGGCCGACAACACCAACGCGATAACCTGGGTCTCATTCTTGAAACCTTCGGCGAACAATGGTCGGATCGGACGATCGATTAAGCGGCTGGTGAGAATTTCGCGCTCGCTCGGACGGCCTTCGCGCTTGATGAATCCGCCGGGGAATCGCCCGCCGGCATAGGTGTACTCGCGGTAATCGACCGTGAGGGGGAAGAAATCGATTCCTTCCCTCGGGTCGGGACTGGCGGTTGCTGTTGCCAGTACGACATTGTCGCCATTCTTGGCGACCACGGAACCGCCTGCCTGCTTGGCAAGCTTTCCAGTTTCGAATGTGATGGATTTACCACCGGTAAGATTTACGGTGACTTCCTGAGTCATCTGTTTCCTTCTTCCGCACGGACGCGCACAAGGTAATTCGGGAGGCGAAGTTTAGGGCCAGAGATCCCTGCTTCAATAGCTGTTACCGGCTTTCGGGCAGATGGACTGCGACGAAGAGCCGGTGAACGCACCGGTCCGAGACGTATTGTTAGGTCGGTTCGAAATATGGCAGAGCTACTTGCGGATGCCGAGTTTCGAAATGACGCTCTTGTATCGCTCGGAGTCGTATTTCTTGAGGTAATCGAGCAAGCTACGCCGCTTGCTGACCAGCATGAGGAGCCCACGCCGGGAAGCGTGATCCTTCTTATGCGTCTTAAAGTGCTCCGTCAATTCGGCAATGCGCTCGCTTAGAATTGCGATCTGGACTTCCGGACTACCCGTATCAGTCGCATGCGTGCGATAGTTGTCGATGATGGTTTTCTTTTGCTCTCTGGCTAACACTGAACCTTGTGCACTCCTGCTAATTTTTCCAATCGATTTGGTACCCTACGAGACTAACATGCAGGCAGAGGTTGAGTAAAGATTAGCTACAGCAATAGCTTACAAGTACAGGGAAGGCGTCCAACCTGATGGCAGAGCGGCAGAATCAGATATCTGGTACTAGTTCTTTTAATAGTTCCCTGGAAGGGCTCGATATGCCAACCGCGCGGGAGCAAGAATCGATACTTGTCTGCACGCAGTGTGGGCACATTAATCCGGCTACGAACAAATTCTGCGGCAACTGCGGGAATGGACTGGTTTCCCTGTTCGACGCGCCACCCTCGAAGACGGTGGATAACCGAAAAGTCGTCGACCCGGGCACGGTGACCATGCCGGACCTGACCGACGCCCCGTCTCCGAAGCCGGAAGCCACGCCGCTGCGCCCGCAGGTGGTAACGCGAGAGGCTCCACGCACTGTGATGGCGGAGCCGAGGGTCGTCGAACCGAGACAGACTCTACGCGAGGGACCTGTAGCGCCGATCAGCGGCCCATCCTTCCTTGGCCTGAGTTCCGACCCAACCGCTACAGCCGACTACCTGCTTGCCGATGAAGAACCGCGCAAGGGAGGTGCGTTCCGCTTCCTGATGACGCTAGCGATCATCGCTCTGATCGTGGTGGGCGGGCTGGAGTGGCGAGCGATCCGAAAGATGGTGGCCGAACAGGGAGCGAGGTTACAGTCGTCGCCGACGACCGAGCAGGCGCCGCCACCAGCGTCGAGTTCGGATGCCACGGGTCCTGCGGCGAATGCGCCCCAACCCGGAGCCGCAGCTCCGGGAACGGCAAGCCCTCAAACTGCAACGGGCGGAGACATTCAGCAACAGCATCCGCTGGTAGAGATGGATCTACCGCCCCAGGGACCGCAGGCAGCACAACCGCAACAAACCGTGCCGGGCGCAGTTCCGGCAGCCAATCAGGCGGCGCCAGCCCAGCAGAACACTCAACCGGCGGCACCGGCGAATTCTGCGCCGTCTTCGAACTCGACGGCGCAACCGCAGTCTGCGCCTGAGGGGCCTACAGCGAGCGTCAAGCCAAATGCGGCACCAAGGGTCCAGAGAGCGTCGGAGACTCCGGGCAAGACTTTGAGTGCTTCGATCCCGAAGCCGGTTCAGGAGCCGCCGAAAGAGAAGCTGGATCCGGCCAAGGACCCCGATGTTCTACGAGCGGAGAAGTATCTCTATGGGCCATCACGAAACTGTGTAGCAGCCAGAAGCCTGCTGGAGCAGGCGGCGGGACGACAGAATCCGAGCGCGATGTCGCATCTGGGAGCTATGTATGCAACCGGGCAATGCGTCTCAGCGGATAAAACCATTGCCTACATCTGGTTCAGCCGGGCTTATGACGTGAATCCCGAGAATCAGTGGCTGGAGAAGAACCTGACGATGTTGTGGCGGGATATGTCGTCTTCCGAGCGTCAGGTGGTGTTGAAGGCGAAGAGCGGAAGGTAGAGATTTGTAGTCACCAGAAAAGCCCCACTCAAGCCAACAGAAGGCTTGAATGGGCTACGCTAATTGTCTTTTTGCTGAACGGAATCTCTAATCAGGCGTTGAGGGTGGTAACCACGTCCTCAATCTGACGGGGCGCCGGTTCTCCGGTCAGTTTATTAAGACCAAAGTCATATCCCTGATCGAAGGCTTTCAGGTTCAGCTCCTTGAAACTCGCCGGAACCGAATCGGCGATGGCAGAGCGCAGCGCTTCCGCACTGAGTGCCTTGGAAACGGCTCCAAAGAAACCGACCATCACGGAATTCAACACCATGCGCTTGCCGAGGCCCTCGGCGATGCGAGTTGCCGGGCAACTGAAAACGCGGGTGGCCGACGAAATGTTGGAAACGCGCACCAGAGTCCTGCTCCACCAGCAGCAGTCCATTGGGTTTCAGTTCAGGCGCGAACTTGTTGTAGGCCTCCTGCGACATGACGACCATGATCTCCGGGCGAGTGACATAGGGATAGAGAATCGGATTATCCGAGAGAATGACCTGGGCACTGCAGGCGCCGCCGCGCGCCTCGGGACCGAAGTTCTGCGTCATGGTGGCAAAACCGTTTTCGTAGATCGAGGCGGCCTTGCCGATTACGATGGCAGAGAGAATTACGCCCTGCCCTCCGAATCCGGCGACGCGAATCTCTGTTAGCTGCATAAGCCCTCCTCGCACCCACCCGTTGCCTCGTGCTCAGTTCTCGGCACATTCGGCTGCGACCGGATCGACGAATCGCGAACCGAGTGTTTCCTGCATCTGTTCGCGCATCAGTTCGCGATACTCGTGACGGGTGCGATCAACAAATTTGCCGACGATGATGTCGCCCTGCTTATCGAGGCCGACTTCGCTGGTCGGAGCGCCGTTCTTCACTTTGCTTCGCTCCTTGTAGTACTTCATGGTGTCGAGACCGTCGCCCATTTTGTTGCGCCGCTGATAGAGCGTGGGGCACGGAGAGATGATTTCGATAAAGCAGAAACCGGGCTTGGTGAAGATCTCGGCAATGGCCCGCGAAAGCTGGCGTACGTGATATGTCGTCCAGCGCGCAACGTAAACGGCTCCGGCGGCTTCCACCAGATGCGGCAGGTTGAAGCTGGTGTCGAAGGTGCCGTAAGGGTTGGTGGAGGTAATCACGTGTTCCGGAGTCGTTGGCGCCGTCTGGCCGCCAGTCATCGCGTAGATCAGGTTGTTGACACAGATGACTTTCAGATCCACGTTGCGCCTTGCGGCGTGAATCAGGTGATTACCACCGATCGCGGCGAGATCGCCGTCGCCGGAATAGACCACAACTTGCAGCTTCGGATTGGCGAGTTTCAGTCCGGTGGCAAATGGAATGGCACGGCCGTGCGTAGTGTGGAAAGAATCGAGGCGGACGTAACCGGCTACGCGACCGGAGCAACCGATACCCGAAACGATGGCCAGATTATCAAGATCGACCTTGGCGTCGGTGAGGGCACGCGTAAAGCAATTCACGGTGGTGCCGATACCGCATCCGGGACACCAGATGTGCGGCATGCGATCGGTGCGCAGGAACTGCTCAACCGGATTGGCTGGAGCTATGGTAGTCAAACTCATTTTGCCGCCTCCAGAATGGCGTCCAGAATTTGTTCTGGCCGGTGCACACTTCCTCCGGCGTGGGTGACGGAGACGGTTCGGGCGAGGCCGCCAGCAGCACGCTCAACCTCCAGAACTACTTGACCGAGATTCAGTTCAGGAACAACGAACGCGCTGACGCGTTTCGCGAGAGTACGGATCAGTTGCTCAGGGAATGGCCACACTGTCATCAGGCGCAGCTTGCCAACGCGGATTCCGCGGGCGCGTGCGAGTTCAATGGCGCGTTGGGCCACACGCGAAGTGATGCCATAGGAAAGCACTACCACTTCGGCGTCTTCCAGATTCTCTGTTTCGTAAAGGCTGATCTGGCGGTTCGCCGCGTCGATCTTCGATTTCAGGCGGCGCACGAGCTTGTCCTGCACCGGCGGGGTCATCGCCGGATAGCCGCGCTCATCGTGGGTCAGGCCGGTGACATGGAAGCGGTAGCCTTCTCCGGCATGCACCATCTCGGGCACGCCGTCGTCACACGGTTCGTAGGGGAGGAATTCACCCGGCGGCTTGGTGGTGTGTCGTCGCGGTTCCACGTAGATCTTGTCGGGTTCGGGAATGATCACCTTCTCGGTCATGTGGCCGACGACTTCGTCCATCATCAGCATGACGGGGACACGATATTTCTCGGACAGATTGAAGGCGGTGATGGTGAGGTCGAAACACTCCTGCGGCGAGTTCGGTGAGAGTGCAATCACGGAGTAGTCGCCATGCGATCCCCAGCGCGCCTGCATCATGTCCGACTGCGCGGGAAGCGTGGGCAAGCCGGTGGATGGCCCGCCGCGCTGCACGTCGATGAACACGCAGGGCGTCTCGGTCATCACGGCATAGCCGATGTGTTCCATCATCAGCGAGAAGCCTGGGCCGGAGGTCACAGTGAAGGCTTTCGCGCCTCCCCAGACCGCACCCTGGATTGCGATCGACGCAGCCAGTTCGTCTTCCATCTGGATGAAGGTGCCACCGACCGTAGGGATGCGAGAAGAGAAGCGCTCGACGATTTCGGTCGAGGGCGTGATTGGATAACCGGCGGAAAAACGAGCGCCTGCTGCGAGGGCTCCCTCACAACAGGCGTGATCTCCGTCGATAAAGTGGGTTCCGGTCAGAACCCCATGTGGATCGGCATTCATTTCGACGTCTCCGATTCTGCGGGCACGTCGCGGTGCCCGAAGATCGCGAAATCAGGACAGAACATTCCGCACAGATCGCAGCCACTACACTTCTCGGGGGCGATCACATGCGGGGCGTGGTATCCCTTGGAATTAAAAGCGGTGGAGAGAGCGAGAACCTTGGTGGGACAGAACTCAACACAAAACCCGCAGGCTTTACAGCGCTCCACTTCGATAACGACGCTACCTTTTGCCATTCGAACCTCGACGGGGTGGCCGGCTAAGGCCGGTGTTGCACCCGGGTCAGGCAGTTTGCTTTGTGCCCCCCGCGCTGGCGTGGTGCGGCCGCGCGGCGCAAAACACGTAATCTGAACTTGAGACTCACACAGCGGGAAAGAGCGCCTGGCGTTCCCACGGCACCATCCCCAGCCACGCGGTTGATTGTGCGCGAGGCATGTTGCAGGGGGGTATGACGTAAATCACAAATGGGTGTGAGGTTCGGGCAGCGGGTCAGAAACGCGAGGCGGAGGCACAGTCGGCCAGTTCCCGTAAAACGTCGAACATATCGTACTCTCCGTAGCGCGCGGTGTGCTCGGAAGAGACGCTACTTACGGGAACGCTGGCCGCAAAATGCGGTGAAGTCCGGCGAAAAGAGACGGTCAGGAAATCGCTGTCGCGCGAGGCAACGAGGGCGTTCATCATGGTGGTGATCTCGCGCTGCCAATCGGTGCGCGTGGTCAAGACAAAGGGTCCACAGGTCTCTATATGATGGAGGTGCTGCTGGCGCCGGCGCCGTCTTCCGGAGCGCCCTGACCAGCGCTGGTTATGTACTTCGAGGCTGAAGCCGGGCGGCACATCGAGGTCGGCTTCAAACGTCAGCGTCTCGCATTGATTCCTGCACCAGCTCAGGAACCAGCTCAATGGAAGCTCCCGGGGAATCAACTGGACTGCAACCGAGCACTGGCGGAAGATTTCCGGAAACAGCCTCAGCCGAAGGTGAAAGCGAGAGGGGCTGATCCAGTGGATGGCAACGATCTGCGCGTGCCCCCCGAGGGCAGTCCGGATCTGCTGAATGAGTTCGCGGGAGCGACGCCGGTTATGGCGAAAGAACCATAAATACCAGACGCTCACCAGCAAGATGCCCGACAGGATTTCAGCAATGACCGTGCCCACCATGTCCACAGCCACATTTGATGCTCAACATCTCGAACGCAGATGTAAATTCGGCTGCTTACGTTGGCTGGATCGCACTTTTGTACAAGCAGAAGAACAGATACGAGGATGCGAGCAACAGCAGCGGTGACGACTCAACCCCGGGAGCAAGCCGCCGCAGGTAAAGGCTGACGGCAATGTGGTTCAAACCGTTGAGAGTCATGAGGATTGCCAAAAGCCAAGCCAGAAGCCGAATCCAGCGCACGCCTGCCCCTTGACGTCGAAATGCGAATGGTGAAAGCAACAGCAGCAAAGCGACTGCGAGCAGTAATACGGTGATCCAAACGCGAAACGTGAAAGTTGGAACCGGCAACCATGGCACGCGCTGCCGGATGATCCTGACATTCGCGTTGTAGAGTGTGAGGAAGTCGTGCGCGGCTTCGTCGACGACGTGAACGGCAAGAGCGAGAGTCAGGGTGATCCAGGCAAAGTCCCACATTCACCGGCCAGCGTGGCGTCGGGTGCATGGCAGTCTGCATGCGCAGATTATGCTCCGGCGGCTCCGCCGTGAGACGGCATACCGTTGGTTGTGGCTGCCGTTTTCCCTCTTCGGGAGTGGCGGGCTATGCGGATTTGGAGGTGGGCCCAGGAAGGCCCGTCGCATCGACAACATACATCCGAGCTGGACCGCCGGGCTGAATCCGGTTCTTCTCGAAACAATCTTTGATACGGCGCCGAAACTCACGCGTGACCGCATACTGCTTACCGGGACGCGTCCTCACCAGCATCAGATAATCCACTTCATTCCCGTTGACCCGGTCGATACCGGGAACCTCGGGCCGGGAAACGATCTGCTCTCGAAATGAGGGATCGTTCCAGATCTCCTCACCCACCTCGCGCAGCAACTTGACGATGCGATCGCTATTCTCGGTGTAAGCGACGGAGATATGCAGAGACACTTGCGACCAGTCGCGGGTGAGATTCGAGACAACGGTGATCTGGCTGTTCGGGATTACGTGCACGGTGCCATCGGCGTCACGTAGAACGGTACGGCGGAGGGTCATGATCTCCACCGAGCCCTGGACGCCAGCGAGCTTTACGGTATCGCCCAGATCGTATTGGTTCTCGAGCAGGACGAAGAAGCCGTTGATCACGTCCTTGACCAGCGTCTGCGCTCCGAAGCCGATCGCCAGACCAACAATTCCGGCGCTGGCCAGCAAGGGGCCGACGTTGATATTGAGCACGCCGAGAACCTGGGTGATCGCAACAAAGGCAATGAGAAAGACGCCCGTCCCATAGACAACGTCGGAGAGAGTCGCCAGTTGTTGCGCTCGCACCCGCGAGGGCAGTGTCTGCGAACCGGAATAGGCCTTCACCCGGCGGGTCGCGCTCTTGAGAAGGCGGATCAGTACGAGTGCGATGATCAGGATAATAAGGATTTTGGGGACATCGGTGCGCGCGAACTCGAGGGCATCGCTGCGCGACTGATGAAACACTTCGGAGAAGCTATTCCACTGGGGCAAGAACGCCATAAGAGCTAGCAAAGGAGTCGATCCAACTCTCAATTAGATAGGAAAATCGCGTGTGCTGGTTGGCGCAAGAGCCCGCGTCCGAGTCCTCATCGCAGCGCTTTCGCGGATATAATTCAGAGTACTCCACTCGAATGAGGCGATCTGTGCGCATTCCTAGAGGCTATTTGGCCTTCGTTGTTCCAGCACTCCTACTATTTGGCTTATCGTTCCCGGCTCACGCCATGCAGGGCAGTCTCCCCGCGGACCAGATTCCTGGAGCCGCTCCGTCCGCGCCTATCTCTCCCGAACAGGAGCGAATGGAGCATGACCGCGCGAAGGCGATAAACAAGGAACGCTTCGAAAGCCTGAAGCACGACACCGACAAACTGCTGGAACTGGCAACCGAATTGAAGCAGAACGTGGATCGGGCAAATGAGAATACGCTGTCGCTTGATGTGATTCGAAAAACAGATGAAATTGACAAGCTCGCGAAGCAGATTCGCGAGAAGATGAAGGGACAGTGACCCGGCACCCGGATCCCGGGCTAGAAATTCCGGCAAAACAAAAACGCCATCCAAACTGTGGATGGCGTTTCTGTTTGTAATCGGTTTCTGTTAGTCGGCCGCTTGCGCGCTTTTGGCCTTCGCAATCGTGCCGATTCGCATCCCGTAGAACGACCGGTGTACAAAAATAACCGAGATCACGAAGAAGACCAGTGCCAGCAAGCTGCTCACCTTAGACCCTTGCGAGTGAGTAATGCTGACCGCCAACTCCACCGCCAGCAGTCCGAACAGCGTGGTGAACTTGATCACCGGGTTCATCGCAACCGAGGACGTGTCCTTGAAGGGATCGCCAACGGTGTCACCCACGACAGTCGCCGCGTGCAGTTCGGTTCCCTTCTCCTTCAGCACCGTCTCCACGATCTTCTTCGCGTTGTCCCAGGCTCCGCCGGCATTTGCCATGAAGATGGCCTGGTACAAACCGAAGATTGCGATCGAGATCAGGTAGCCGATAAAGAAGTACGGCTCGATAAACGCGAACGCCAGGGTTCCGAAGAACACTGCCAGGAAGATGTTGAACATGCCTTTCTGCGCGTACTGGGTGCAGATGGCCACCACTTTCTTGCTGTCGGTGACCGAGGCCTTCTCTACGCCTTCCAGCTTGATGTTCGCCTTGATGAATTCCACCGCGCGATAAGCACCGGTCGTTACCGCTTGCATTGAAGCTCCGGTGAACCAGTAAATCATTGCGCCGCCGGTAATCAGGCCCAGCACAAACGGTGCATGGAGCAACGAGAGGTTGTTGACGTGTTCTGTCAGACCATTGGTCAACGCCATGATGATCGAGAAAATCATCGTGGTCGCGCCAACAACTGCCGTTCCAATCAAAACCGGCTTAGCGGTCGCTTTAAAGGTATTGCCAGCGCCGTCGTTTTCTTCCAGCAGGTCTTTGGCCCGGCCGAAGTTCGCGTCGATGTTGTAGTCTTTCTTCAGTTCGCCGCTGATATTCGGAACCTGCTCAATCAGCGAAAGTTCGTAGACCGACTGCGCATTGTCCGTGACCGGACCATACGAGTCGACCGCGATCGTGACCGGCCCCATGCCGAGGAAGCCGAACGCCACCAAGCCGAATGCAAATACTGCCGGAGCTAGCATCAGCGGTATCGCGCCGCCCGGCAAATTCGCACCAAGTCCAAGAGTGCTTACCCGATAGGCAATCGCCATCAGGGCAACCATCGTTAGACCCAGCCAGTAGGCCGAGAAGTTACCAGCAACCAATCCCGAGAGAATGTTGAGCGACGCACCGCCCTCGCGAGCCGAAGTCACCACTTCTTTCACGTGATCCGACTCCACTGACGTGAACGCTTTCACCAACTCGGGGATGACCGCTCCCGCAAGCGTTCCGCAGGAGATGATGCTGGCCAGCTTCCACCACAGTGTGGGATCGCCACCGAGGTCGGGGATGATGAGACGCGAAACAACATAAGTTAGAACGATGGAGATGATCGAAGTCACCCAGACCAGGGAGGTCAACGGCGCTTCGTAATTCATGTTTTCGGCATTGGCGTACTTGGCGTGCGCAAAGGCGCTGTTCAGGAAGTAAGCAGCTGCACTGGAGACCAACATCATAATGCGCATGACGAAAATCCAGACCAGCAACTGAACCTGGATTGTCGGGTCTTTCACCGCCAGCAGGATGAACGTAATCAACGCTACGCCGGTCACGCCGTAGGTTTCGAAGCCGTCGGCGCTCGGCCCAACCGAATCGCCGGCATTGTCGCCCGTGCAATCGGCAATTACGCCCGGGTTACGCGCATCGTCTTCCTTGATCCGGAACACGATCTTCATCAGGTCAGACCCGATGTCGGCGATCTTGGTGAAGATACCACCGGCAATACGCAGCGCCGCCGCGCCCAGCGACTCGCCAATCGCGAATCCGATAAAGCATGGTCCCGCGTAGTCACCCGGAACAAACAAAAGAATGAAGAGCATGATCAGCAGTTCCACGCTGATCAGCAGCATTCCGATACTCATTCCTGACTTCAGGGGAATCGCATAGCACGGATACGGTTTGCCGCGAAGACTGGCAAACGCAGTGCGCGAGTTCGCAAAGGTATTTACGCGAATCCCGAACCATGCGACGCCATAACTACCCGCAATTCCCACCAAACTGAATCCCAGGATGATCGGCAGGGTCAATGCAACCGGTTTACCCGGTACCGGCGACAGCCATCCGAAGTAAGCAACAATGATGACGGCAATGAATGCCCACAACACCAGGATGAATTTGCCCTGGTTGAGCAGATAGGTTTTGCAGGTCTCGTAGATCAGTTCGGAGATTTCCCGCATTGAGCGATGGACCGGCAGATTCTTCAGTTGGAGGTAGATCGTCAATCCGAAGAGAAGTCCAAGGAAGCAGAAGGCAATACCGATGAGCAGGAGTGCGTGACCGTTCAGGCCAAAGATGAATTTGACCGTGGACAAATCCGGCAATTTCAGCGCAGCTTCTCCGCCAACTTCACCGGTTCCTCCCGTTTGTGCAGCAGCCAAGGTCGAAAGGAACAAGGCGGCCAACGCAATCGGTGCGACGCGAGCGCGTCCAAGAATGCGACGCGCACTAATAAGGCTCTGTAGGAGCCAGTTTTGCATGATGTCCTCCGAAGAGTGCGGCAATGAATTCAAGAAAATTTGATGCTGAGACGGTTCGGGCGTACAGGTCCGCCGAGGGTTTGATTCCCGGCTCATAGACCAGAAGATGCCCGGCAGGAAGTCCAAAACGGCCTTCCCGGTTGAAAAGACGGACCCGCCCCAATTCTCGGACATCGAACACTCGTTCGGTCCTCGACACGCAGCGGGATTGTATAACATGTCGCAAAAGCCGGGTCAAACACAGCCTTTCAGAATAAAGTGTCGGGAAGAAATGGCCTAGAACAGGCCTCACAGATGAAGGTGAGGGGAGTCACCGGGGCGGCGGGAGCTTAGCATCGTTGTGCCTTCGTTGCTATGTGGTAAATACCCGAGAGGTCCTGCAAATCGATTGATTCAGGTCAATCACTGGTGGTGCCAGGCCAAGCGGCGCCCGCGGCGAATCGCGCACAACGCTTTCATACCTGCAGCCCTGATCACAGATTCCAAAGCTGGGTAACGTATACTCCTCGGCGGTGAGATTCCCGCCCATTCCCATCGATATCCCGGAGGAGTTTGCTGTGTATTCCCTGCGCAAGGCGTTCCCGAGTTTGCTTGCTGTTCTCGTCGTCTGTTGCTCCCTCATCCCGTTCGCGGTAGCGCAAGCCAGCCCGGAGACACTGCCGCCCGCGCCACATAGCGACACTGTCCATCGGAAGCACGTGCTGGTCATCGGCGAGACCAAGGGATGGGAGCATGACTCCATTTCCGCGGCCATGGATGCGATCTACACCATGGGAAAGAACAGTGGCCTGTGGGACACCGAGATGCGGACCGACACCAAGTTGCTCACGAAAAAAGACCTTCCGGTAAACGCCAAGAACCTGAACTACTTCGATGCCGTGGTATTCGCCAGCACGACCGGGGAGTTATCAATGGACCCCAGCCAGAAGCAGGACTTCCTCTCGTTCATCCGCGAGGATGGCAAGGGCTTCGTTGGAATTCATTCGGCGCTCGACACGAATTACACCTGGCCGGAATACGGGGAGATGATCGGTGGATATTTCGATCAGCACCCGTGGATGACGTTCATGGCCCCCATCATCAATGAGGACCCGAGCTTCCCTGCCGTACGGCACTTTCCCAAAGAGTTCGTAAAGTATGACGAGATCTACCAGCCAAAGGACTGGTCACGGGACAAAGTAAATGTGCTGCTGAGCCTGGATGCCAGCAGGCTGGATTATGCGAACAATCCGCGAATACATCGCCAGGATCATGACTTCGCGGTGGCCTGGACCAAGATGTATGGAAAGGGCCGCGTCTTCTATTCCACGCTCGGCCATACACAGGACTCGTGGGACGATCCTGACATCCGCACTATGTATTTCGAAGCCATCAAGTGGGCATTACGGTTGACGGACGGCAGTACAGCATCGCATCCGAAGGTGCAGACGCCGTAGGAAGGAACACAAGCTCTGCAATGGCTTATGCGCCGTTGCCTTTGACTTCTACGCCTGCCCATTTCTCCAACAACTCGAGGGTGGAAGCGTAGTCGCGGTCACCGAAGCCTTCCTCGGCGGCGATGTCGTAGACCTCTTCGACGGTCTCAAGGGCCGGTAGCTTGACGCGTCCCTCGCGTGCGGCGTCCAACATGAGCTTCAGATCTTTGTGCATCAGGCGCAGCGGGAAGTTCGGGGTGAAGTCTCGCTTCAGGACAAATGGAGCTTTGTAATCAACAACTCCGGAGCGAACCATCGAGGACTGGATGAGCTGCAACATGTTCTCGCTCTCGACGCCCAGCTTCGAGGTAAGAACCAGCGCCTCGGCAAAGCCCTCGTACATAGTCGCAATCATAAGGTTCATGCCGATCTTGGCCGCCTGACCTTTACCAGTGCCGCCCATGCGCAGTGTGGCTTTGCCCATGGCGCTGAACAGTGGTTGCAGCCGCTCGATGAGGGCAGGCTCCGCACCCACGATGAACACCAGCTGCCCGCTTTCCGCCCCAATCTTCGAACCGGTAACCGGCGCGTCGACGTAGTCGGCTCCCTTGGCGCGCACGCGTTCGGCAAAGCTTAGGGTCGCGGAGGGCGAAATGGTACTCGAATCGACGACGATCGCACCTTGGGTTAACCCTTGCTCTACGCCATTGTCACCAAAAAGAACCTGCTCGACAGCGTCGGTATCGGCAACGCACATCCAGATGACTTCCGCGCCCTGAGCTGCTTCAGTTGGAGTTTGCGCAGACCTGGCGCCATCCACTTGTTTGCCTGGAGTGCGATTCCAGACAGTCACTTCATTGCCGGCCTTGACCAGATTCGACGCCATGGCACGACCCATGATTCCTAAGCCTAGAAAAGCAACTTTCATTTCAGGT
The DNA here is from genome assembly GCA_963826275.1 of Terriglobia bacterium. GTDB lineage: Bacteria > Acidobacteriota > Terriglobia > Terriglobales > Acidobacteriaceae > JAJPJE01. Next base: position 29,922 of record CAWGWI010000005.1, read on the forward strand.
TCTTTCCCCCGCGTGACTAAGGCGATTAGATATGACCCTAATAGTTGAGTCAAGGAAATGAAGGGATTACAACAAACCTATTACACGGCACTTAAAAATACTTGAGAGCACGTAGACCCGGGCAGAGAGATTGCGGGCGCGGCTTCGAATCCGAAGTAATACGAAAGACGTCTAAACCAAGAAGAAGATGTTGAACATTACGTTACGAAAAAAGGCAGGACAGTTTTCCAAGCTGGTCCGGCATTCAGTGTTGACTCCTCGCACGGGAAAAGCTCGGGTACCGGTTCTGGCTCGTCCGGGCCAAACGGGAATCACTTTCATCGGACACTCCAGTTTCTTTCTGCAAATCGGTGGTCAGAACCTGGTCATCGATCCAAATTTTGCGCGGTGGCTGTTCGTGCTGAAGCGGCTACGCCGCCCGGGTCTGCGAGTGCGTGACATGCCTCGGATCGATGTGGTGCTGGTCTCCCACGCTCATTTCGATCACCTGCACCGGCCCTCTCTGCGCGCGATTGCGCGGCATAGCCGGAGGTTGGGACAGGCTCCGATCCTGGTGGTGCCCAGTCACGTCCGGGATCTGGTTTCGGACCTTGGGTTTCGGCAAATCATCGAACTGGAGTGGTGGCAGGCGCACCATCATCGCGGACTGACGATCACCCATACGCCTTCCAAGCACTGGGGAGCGAGAATCATCCGCGACATGCATCGCGGCTTCGGCGGGTATGTGATCGCGCACGGGAAGAAATCTATTTATCACGCCGGTGACACTGCCTATTTCGAGGGCTTCAGCGAAATCGGCGAACGGCTAGGTCCGGAAATCGCACTTCTACCGATTGGCGCCTACCAGCCTGCTTCTTTTCGCAACGTTCATGCCAGCCCGGAAGATGCGGTTCGGGCGTTCCTTGATCTGGGCGCGCGCTGGATGATTCCCATGCATTACGGAACGTTTCGGCTCTCGCACGAGCCGATTGAAGAGCCGGTTCAAAGACTGGAATCAGAGGCATTCCGGGAAGGCATTGGAAATCGTGTTCTCGTTTTGCAGGAAGGAATAACCCGCCTGTTTTGAATGGCAAGATAAGTAATCGGCAACCCGCCGTGTAGCGTGCTCGTCCTATCAGGGAGGATTCCAGTGGGTGCATTCCCGAGCCCAGCTGGATCGGAGGGGACAACATGGCAGTCGTATGGTGGATTATCGTCGGCCTGATCGCAGGGTGGGCAACTGGCAAGATCATGCGCGGGGGCGGATACGGAACGATCGTTGACATCATTATTGGAATCGCCGGAGCGATCATTGGCGGTTGGATCATGAGCGCCCTGGGATTTTCAGCGCGCGGCGGGATGATTTACACAATCCTCGTCGCAATTTTGGGGGCGGTGCTTTTGACGTGGATTGTACGTTTGATCGCCGGAAATCGAACCAGCGGCACCGGCGGCATGCGGCGAGCCGCTTGAATCAACCGGCAAGCAAGATACGGAGATCGCGAACATTATTTCCAGTGGGACCGGTAATGATTGCATCTCCCAACTTTTCGAAAATCGAGTAAGCGTTGAACTGGGCGAGGGCTTTGGCAGGATCGAGATCCTGCTGCCTCGCCCTTTCGATTGTTGAGCCATCAACAACCGCGCCCGCAGCCTGACTGTTCCCGTCGATTCCGTCGGTTCCGGCACTCAGCACCGTGATGTTCTGGCCGGCAATCTTGTCGGCGCTGTAGAGAGCAAACTGCTGATTGCGTCCTCCCACGCCGGGGGCACCGGCAACTCGCACCACGATCTCTCCGGCACTGATCAGGCACACACGCGAAGCGCCCCGGCGCAATTCTCTTAAGCGGGCCAGCAGGTGATCGGCTGCGTCGGCGTAGTCCCAGTCATCGCAAGTGTTATCGATTTCCACCGCGAAGCCCAGGGCGGCAGCCTTGGTTGCGGCGGCTTTGGCGGCGGTTGCACTTGAAAGGATTGGCCACCAGCGGGCGCGCACGAATGCCGGATCGTCGGACTTGGGTGTCTCCTCAAGTGCGTTGTGCTGGAATAGCTCGCGTACGCTGGGCGCGAAGCGCGGGATCAAACCATACTTCGCGGCAATGCGATAACAGTCTTCGGCGGTGCTCGAGTCGGGCATGGTCGGGCCGGAGGCGAGGGAGTCGATCGCGTTCTCCGGCACGTCCGAGATCAGGATGGAAACCTCGTGGGCGGGAACCGCGGCCGCCGCCATCCGACCACCTTTCACGGAAGAAAGATGCTTGCGGATGACGTTGATCTCAGCGATGGGAGCGCCCGAATGAACCAGAGCCTGATAGGTCTGGACGAGATCGTCGAGCGTGATGGATTCATAGAGCGGGCTCTCCGCCAGCGCCGAGCCGCCTCCGCTGATCAGGAAGACGACCAACGCGAACTCGTTGAGGTGCTGAAGCTCGCGCAGGATATGACGGGCGGCGGCGACAGATTCCTGGTTCGGAAGCGGATGACCACCCTGGAAGTAGGTGAAACGGTGAAGGTAGTGTTCCGGTGGAGTGGGCGCAACGATCACACCTTGAGCACGTGAGCCGATCTGTCCAGCAAGGGCTTCCGCCATCGTGTGTGCCGCTTTACCGATCGCGACGGTGAGCACCCGAGAGTACGCATCGAGATTGTAGAGATCTTCCCCGATGCGCAAAACGCCATGATCGTACTCGACGTTGCGTTGAAACGCGGCTGCCACACTACAGTCGGCCAACGCATCGAGAAAGATCTCGCGGGCCAGCGTCCGTGTATCGGAAGTTGGCGCGGGAGGAGCTGCGTCCCCTTGCTCGTCGGCTAATGGCATCCCGGATCGATCCTTATCCGCTGATTATTGCAAAGATGCAGGTTCGGCTCTCAGATTTGCAGGGTCGAATGAAGCCATTGTTCCAGCGCATGGCGCATTTCCGCCAGGTGGCCGGCAAAAAAATGGTCGGCGTCACGAATCAGGACAAGCTGCCTGGGCTCGGCAGCGGCGGCGACCACGGCCGTTAGGGCATCAACTGGGGCAAACTGATCGTGGTCTCCACTGCAAAAGAGCTTGGATTTCCGGCAGTCTTCCAGGAACTGGTATACGTACGTGCGATTGTCGGCTTGGACGGGGGCGCCGAGAGCGATCATCGCCTTTACACGGTCGTCCGGACACGCTACTCGCATGCCGACGGCTGCGCCAAAGGAGAATCCGGCGAAAATCAGGGGCAAGCCGTATTCGCCTGCTAGCCAGTCAAGAGCGGCACGGACGTCATCCTGTTCGCCTTCGCCTTCAGCATGGACGCCTTCGCTCAGGCCGGCTCCGCGGAAATTGAAACGCAGCACCGGAAATCCGAAGTGATTCAGCGCCTTCATGGCGTGGAACACTACCTTGTTGTGCATGGTGCCGCCGAACATCGGATGCGGATGGCAGACCAGCGCCGCGTAACGTGCGTCGGCACTGCCGCGATTCAAGATGGCTTCCAGGCGTCCCGCAGGACCGTTCAAGAACAGACTTTGGATAGCGGGAGTCTCTGGCACTTAGCCTCGCATTCTTTGGCCACAGTTACGGTTTCACTTGAGTTCAGCAGGTTACTAAAGAGTCCCTGGGATACCGGCAAAGGTGACGCCAAGCACATCCTGCTCGACCCTAATTTAGGTATTTTCTCATCGCACTTATTTGTTATGTGCGTCGATTGGGTATACCCAGTCGATTCTGTTGAAGAGCAAGTCTTTCCAAGCCTGGAGGAAGCTCTACGTACCGTTTTGCCCATTCCGAATTGGGAATGGGCAGTTTTTTTTGTGTGGAACCGAGTCGAGGGAGGCTTTTGCAACATCGAAGTGAGGGAATGGCGAAAGCATCCTTTTCGCTATTCGTCCAAGCCTCTGGCCCGGCGCCCCTCCAATCGCGTCCGGGCATTTTTCTTTTTAGCTGCATGTGAACCCGTTCATCGACGCTTTTGTCCTGTCTTGGATGAGCCCGGGCAGCCGCTTAGAAAGGAACAGCCCGGATTCACTCCGGGCTGCGATGCTGATGCGGAATGCGTGACATCGCTCGGCTTCGGCATCCCTGAAGGCAGCAAAGCGACAGAAGGCCGCCAACACCAGCGATTCCTGTGTTTGGGATGCCGGCAGTGAAGACCCCGGTTGTCGATCAGCTTTGGGTCACTTCGTCCCGTCTGGCTCGATCCTCACATTGGAGAAGATGGCTGTCTCCACGGCATCGGCCTTGTGCGCGCACATCCCAATGCCCACATAAACGGGATCTTTGAGGGCGATTTTCACGGTTCCTGAAGCAGTCAGCTTGCCATTGCTCGAGCCGGTATACATCGTGAACTGGTCACCCTTGCGGAGTATCCGCAAGCGTGTCGAGTTGTGTTCCGGCGAGGTGATGTCGGCGGTTTGACCGCCCTTCGTGTCGCGGTATTGAAGCGTGATGTGGCCGTCGCCGTGAATGGCGACGTCGATATAGGCGGAATCAGGATCGAGACTCTGGCGCACGATGAGGACGGCCTTCTTCAGCGGGATAGCGCCACCCTCGGAAGGGAAACGCACGTCAGCGGTCAAGGTGCCATCGCCAGAGACACGCACCCAGCTCATATGGAAGGCATCGGTGGCACCCCACATGTCGGCGCCTCCGCCGGCTACGCGATACTCGCCGGTCGCAGGATCGTAGACAGTGTCGCCCTTTAGGGTAGCGCCAATGTCGGTGGAGCCTTCGAACAGGCTAGGCGAGATGGCTGCTGATGAGTAGACCTTATCTGGAACGATGTCGGTGGCGGGCCAGTGCAATGGTTGCGCATTCAGGTTCGTCGCGATGGCGACCGGGCCGTCCACAGGCTTCACGTCCAAGTTGTAGCCATCCACTTCAACCAGCGGCTGATCGCCCTGGAAATCCTTTGTGGCCGCCTCAATCGTCACGGTTGAGGACTCGCCCGGCACCAGCGAAATGTAGTTGTCAGAGTAGAAGACAGGCAGGACGCGCCGTCCACTCTTCTTTTGGTGAAGCTGCAGGTGCGATAGCAGAGCAATGTGATCCGTGTTGTTGTGCAGCGTCACGGTGAGCAGCGTTTTGTCGCCTTCGGTGTGAGCGCTGGCTTCGCTATCGAGCGTGACCCTGGGAAGCTCCATGAGGCCGTCGAACTGATCCTGCGCAACGTGTTGCCAGTAGAAATTGGTGGACAGTATGTTGCCACTCGCGTCCGTGAGATCAAGTTTGATGAAGTACAGGGGAGTGATGCGGGCGCTTACTTCGATCTGCGCAGCCTTGATGGTGGAGCTGGGGGGAACCTGCGCGACAGCATAGTCTCTATGTGAATCGAGGGTGCCGTCGAAGCGATAGATCCGCAACCGGACAGTCAGGTCTTTCAGCGCATCTGGGCGATTGTTCACGACCTCGATGCCGCGATTCGCTTCGTTGAATTGTAGATGCACGGTTTCGGCGGCCTTCTTCGCGGCATATAAGGCGGCGTTGGGATCGAGATCATAATGATAGAGCTGCCAGACAAAGCTGGGCTGTGCAGGATGACTCATCCAGGTGAGCACGCCGGTGGTGGCTTTGAACATCTGGGCGTTGCGGCCTTCATACATGGCGCGGAAGGCCTCATAGTTTGCAAGCTGACCCTTTTGCACGAAGTCAGCCAGGTTACGAATATGTCCATAGCGCTCGGCGAGCGTGGTGGGAAACTCATCGCCGCGCTGCGCGCCCGCGGCCATATCGTGCTGCGCCCAGTCGTCGTTGATCGTTTCCCAATCTTTCTGCGGCATCATGCCCTGGATCGACTCGATGGTTGGAATGGAAACGGAGCCAGTCTCGGTCTTGAAGCTTTCATTCAGCGCGTAGAAGAAGCGTGGAGAACGCCAGTAGTAGGGGCCATGCGAAGAGACGCCGCGTCCGTCAGCAGAGTTTGACTGAAAGAGCCGCGTCGGGTCGAGACGGGCCATCAGCACCTTGAGCTGGTCGTCGAGCTCCTTTGGCGGATAGCCTTCATTGCGTGCGCACCAGACAGCGATCGATGGATGATTGCGATAACGAATCACTTTGTCGGTCACGTTGGCGATGTAGGTAGGAATGTCGGCGACATCGGGACCGTCGTTCGGATTGGGCTGAAAGAATTCGTCCCACAACAAGATGCCGTACTTGTCGGCCATGTCGTAGAAATCGGGACTGGTGCTCTGCCCGACCCAGTTGCGGATCATGTTCAGATTGGCGAGAGCGTGCAGGTGGAACTGCGCATCCAACCGCTCTCGCGTCACGCGCTTCATGCCTTCATCGAGGCCCCAGTTACCGCCGCGCACCATCACGCGCACGCCATTGACGGAGATGGTGAGATTTTCTGAGTCGGGAACCTGATACTCGATCTTGCGAATGCCGAATTGCCGCGTCTCGATGGACGAGGTCTTGGCGCCCACGTCGAAGCGCAGCGTCAAAGTGTAGAGGTTTTGCGGGCCGTAGCCGTTGGGCCACCACAGCTTCGGATCGCTGAGGTGAAGCTCTGGCATGGACTTGGTGTCGAGCGCGATCGCCTGGGTGCCATTGGCTGCGATGGTCACCGGCCGGGTAAAGGTGATGGCAGGCTCCTGCGAGTTCTTCCGCTGAATCGTCCCGGTGAGGGTTCCAGTCACAGGCTTCGCGGATTTGTTCTCGAGGGTGGTTGAAACGCGAAGATCAGCGCTCGCGTGCGAATCGGCGAGATCCGCGGTCACGAATGGATCTTTCAGCAGGACTGGACCGGTGGAGTCCATCGTGACGGGAAGCCATATACCGGTATCGCGATCACGGACAGCGGGAAGCCAATCCCATCCGATGGTGGAAAGAAATGTGGGACCGTCGATGGCGGTGTCACCACCATTCTGTCCAACGCCGTTAGCTACGGTGTGTTCGTGCGGAACGCCCGGATGAGGTTGCGGCGAAACTAACACGGCAAGCACGGCGGAGCGGCCAGGCTTCACGAATCCGGTAATATCAAAATCGCCGCGTATAAACGCGCCGCGCATGGTGCCGGCCTCGTGACCATTCACCCAGATTTGTGCGCTGTAGTTGATTCCCTCGAAATGCAGCCAGACGTGGCGACCCTTGTAGTCCTTCGGCACATCGAAGGTGGTGCGATACCAGTAGCTGGTCTTGTTCAGGCTCTCCGGGATGGCACGCATGTTCTCGCCGTAAAACGGCTCGGGATACACGCCGTTGTTGACCAGAGTGGTGAGCACGGTGCCCGGGACTGTCGCGGTGTACCAGCCAGTCGGATGAAAACCGCTGGTGGAAACGACGGTCGGCCCGTCTGGAACCTTGGCGGAGTCCTGCATGTACCAGCCGTTGATGGTCTGCGTTGACGGTTGCGCAAATAAAGATGCGGGGATAAGGGCGGCGATGAAAACGATGAGAACGAAGGAGCGTAAGTTCATTCGGAGTTGTCCCCGAATAGGTTAAATCCTCAGCTCAGGTTTCGAGGCAGAGAAGTTCGGAGTGGATGGGACATTCGCGGTCGAGGTGAGACGGTCCGGAATGTGCGATCAATCGAGATTGAGGAGATTCATGGCCGATGATCCGTCTCGTGCTTGGCTGGATCCTTTCGCTGAGTCCCATTTTGGTGGTGGCAGCCGTAGAAAAAAAGTACGGCTAACACGCCCAAGGCAAAGAAACAGATGGGAAAATGAGCGATGTCACGCAGGTAAGGACAGACGAAGACCGTGAACAAACCACCGGCGATCGCCAGTAGCGAGAACCACAGCAGGTTGCCACGCAACATCGACCACATAGGCGATCAAGATTGGATGCGCCAGCTGCCTGGAGTGTCCGCCCACGACTGGAACTCAGAAATGTGCGTCCGGTATTTGCGCGCAGGCTGCGGACCGCGGCTGCTGCTGCTTCACGGATTTATGGGTTATTCCTTCTCGTGGCGTCACAATTTGGTACCACTCTCAGAAATAGCAGCCGTTTATGCGCCCGATCTTCCCGGGACGGGTTATTCCGAGCGCGTCAAGGATATCGATACCGATCTGGAGGTGCGTGCCGAACACATGCTGCGCTTCATGGACGCGATGGGTATGGATCGCGCAGACATCTTAGGGACGTCGCTGGGCGGAGCGCTGGCGGTGATACTGACGGTTCTTTGTGAGAAGAAACAGCCCGGACGTGTTCGCAGCCTGATCCTGGTGGATCCGGTAAATCCATGGTCTGGACACGGACAACTGATCACTCGCTTGGGAGCAACCGCGCTTGGCGGATTCGCTCTGCGCTGCGCATTCCCGGCGATTCAGAAGATGCAGAGGATATTCTTGAGCCGAATGTATGGAGATCCTCGGAAAATTTCGCCCGAGACACTGGAAGGCTATACGGCGCCGCTTGCTCATCCCCAGACATTCAATTATGCGATTAGCGTAGTTCGAAGCTGGCACTCCAATTTGCAGAAGCTGGGAACGGCTTTCGAAGACCTCCATGGGATGCGAACCCTGTTAATTTGGGGCGATCGTGACCGGGCAGTGATGGCAAGGTCCGCATATGAGGTTCAAAAGCGGCTGCCGAATTCGCAATTGGTAATGATGAAGGGCGTCGGCCATCTTCCTTATGAAGAAGCGCCGGAAGAATTCAATCAAACCATCTCACGTTTTCTGACCTCGTAATAAACGGCCCTCCCAATCGTCGACTTCCTGTCTGGTACTCTCAACGAGATCGCATGCAACACATGTTCGAGCACATTCGGCAATTCCTGGTCCACTGGGGATACTGGGGCGTGGCTGCGTTTCTGCTGCTGGAAAATGCCGGAGTTCCGCTGCCCGGCGAAACCGTCTTGTTGCTGGCAAGCGTGCTCGCGTTCAAGAGCCACGAATTGCAGCTCCCGTGGATCATCGTGGTGGGAACCCTGGCGTGCACTTTCGGAGACAACCTCGGGTACCTGATTGGAAGGCAGGGTGGACGTCCGCTGCTGGAACGTTGGAAGAACTTCTTCCACGTGAAGGAAGAACACATTCATAGCGGCGAAGAACTGCTGAATCGGTACGGTCCCGGGGCTATCTTTGCGGCCCGTTTCATTGCAGGAGCTCGCATCGTTGCTGGACCGCTGGCGGGCGTGCTGCGCATGGAATGGCGGAAGTTTGTGCTCTTCAATTTCCTGGGAGCGGCCACGTGGGTAACGGTAATCGCCAGCCTCGGATACCTGTTCGGGAGCCAACTCGAGCGCCTGCTGGCAACGGTGAAGCGGGTTGAACTGCTGCTGCTGATTGCGCTTCTTGCGGGGTGTGCGGTTTATCTCTGGCGCAAGAAGAAGAGCAACTCGAACGCCACGTCCTGATGCGCGAAGTCGGGTACCATAGTTGTGCATGCGCGCGCGGATGAAACGAATCGCAATTGAAGTCGTGGGCTGGATTTTCATCGTGCTCGGTATCGCCGGATTGTTCCTCCCTGTTTTGCAGGGAATTCTGTTCCTGCTGATCGGGCTATTCATCCTCTCCACGCAATATGAGTGGGCGCACCGCTTGCTTCACAAAATCCGGGAACGCTTCCCGAAAATCGCTGCGCAGTTCGACAAGGCAAAAGAGAAAGCGGAACGCTGGGTGTCTCCTTCGACATGAAAAACATTTTCAAGTCGATATTCGCGGGGCTGGACCGGGAAGCGTGGCTACGTTTTTTCCTGGCGCTGATTGGCCTGGCATTGGCCTTCGGAGCAGCGCTGCTTTCGACGGTGACGCGACAGCAAGGCAATCTGTGGGCGACCGCGATTCTCGCTTCGGCGGCCCTGTTGCTCGCGGCGTGGGTGGGCGCGACGACCGTCCCATATCTCGCGCGACGAGTTTCCGTACTGCACGTCCGCGACGTGCTGGATTTCGAGGTAACCCGCGCAGGCCTGCTTTATGTCGGCATGGTGGTCGTGATCGGTGTAGCAGCCCTGAACACCGGAAACAATCTGTTGTTCATTGTGCTTTCGGCGATGCTCGCGGCGATATTTGTGTCCGGCATTGCCTCGACCGCATTCCTGCGTTCGTTGCAGCTTGACGTCGCGCTGCCAGAGCGCGTTTTCGCCAATACCGAAGCATTCGCGCGATTGGTTCTGAAAAACACGCGCGGCCTACTCCCGGTGTTTTCGATCTCGGTGGTCCCAGTGAAGGAGAAACGGCGGCGGCGTGAGTGGGAGTGGCGGCGAGTGACTTTCCGATTCCCTCCGAAAGCGCCGGCGGGACAGGAGTGGCTCGAAGTTCCCGACATTTCGATGCGGCGAGTGAAAGTCGATCCAGAGACGTCGAGGATTCTGCGCGAGCCCGTCTACTTCCCTTTCCTGCCACCCGGGCAGCGGATGACGGCTGACGTTAAGCTGAGCTTCCCCAAGCGCGGACGGCTTACACAGAACACATTTGGACTGGCAACCCGCTTTCCTTTCTCGTTCCTGGCGAAGACAAGGCGAGTGCGCCTGGAAAAAGAGCTGATCGTATATCCCTCGGTGGAACCGACGGACGAGTTTTACGACATCCTTCCGATCATCACCGGAGAATACGAAAGCTATGTCGCGGGACGAGGGTACGACCTGTACCGGATTCGCGAATACACGTCGGAAGATCCGGCGCGTCACCTGGACTGGAAGGCGACGGCAAAAACGGGATCGCTGAAGATACGCGAGTTCACGCGGGAAGACGAACGCAAGCTGCGCTTTGTATTCGACAATCCGGAACCCGGACAGGTGGCCGAACAGAGCTACGAGCGTGCCGTGAGCCTGGCGGCTTCCCTGGCGTGGCACTTCTCGCAACAGGGAGCGCAGCTTTCGTTCGTCGCCCCGGGCTTGCCGGCCGATTGGGATCTGGATGGTTTTCTGCGATACCTGGCGGTAGTTCAAAGCCGTTCCGGTCCACCGGTGCTGGAGCAGATACAACTCTCCGACGACTACAACCTGGTGTTCACGGCGCGGCCGCGAGGCACGATTCCGACTGCTCTGTGGTCGTGTTCCTACATTGTTTTTCTAGACTGAGTGGAATCAGGCCACCAATAAGGCTTCCCTATAGCTCTCAAGTAGGCATATACTCTCGCCCCTCCGGACTTTACGTGGGGCAAAGTCCGGCTCGGCCACTTCGCAAAAATCAATTCGGAGAGAGATTATGCATGCGATCGGAACTCTGATTAAGGGCCGCGAAATTCTCTCGGTGAGTTCGGGACAACTTGTGATGGATGCGGTGCGCTACATGGTGCAACACCATATCGGTGCGGTTCCGGTGCTGCGTTATGGCGAACTGGTTGGAATTTTCTCCGAGCGCGACTTGATGGTGCGCATGGTTGCGGAAGGGCGGGACGCGTCCACAACGCTGGTGGACGCCGTGATGACACCCGATCCGCTGGCTGTCTCCCCGGAGACCAGTTTTGAAGAGTGCATGATCCTGATGAAGGCGCATGGATTCCGTCATCTTCCGATTTGCGAAAACCGAAAGCTGATTGGCGTGGTCTCCCTACGAGACTTGCTGCTGCTGGATGTAGAAGAAAAAGATGTGGAAGTGCGCATGATGCGTGCCTATATCCAGCAGGCGGGGTGATCAGTTCGCAACTGCAGCGTCCAGAACTTCCTTCGCCCAGACCGCGCTCTGAGGATCTTCCTCGTGCTTGAAGAACGCGAAGATTTCGCGCTCGGCGGCGAGATCGCGCAAACGCGCCGCGATGTTCTGGCGATCTTCGGCGGAATAGTCTGGCCGGCGAAATCGAAAATAGGCAAAGTCTGCGGTCATAACCTCGGGAGTCTTGAGCTCTTCATTTTCGGCAAGGCAGAGCGCACAGTTGCGCTCGCGCAAAATATCGTAGACCTCGTCGTTGAACCACGAGGAGTGGCGGAACTCGAAGGTGCAGCGCACCGCCCGCGGCCAGATGCTCAGGAACTCTCGCAGCAGGCCGACATCGCCTTTCAGATTCGGAGGAAGCTGTATGAGGATCGGCCCGAGGCGGCCGGCGGTAAACAAGGGCTCCACCGAGGAGGCGAAAAACTTGACCGAGTCTTCCGCGTTCCGAAGCCGCTTGAAATGCGTGATCTGCTGATGCGCTTTCACGGCAAACAGGAAATGCTCCGGCGTTTGTTGAAGCCAGTCCGCGATCGTTTTGGCCTTCAGCATTTGCCGGAAGGAGTAGTTCACCTCAACGGCATTAAATACGCCGGAGTAGTAAGGCAGAAACTTCTTCTGCGGCACGTCTTTCGGATAAAAGGCGGGCTTCCAGCTCGGATACCCCCAACCAGACGTTCCGACGTGAATCCGTGGAACTGAACTCGCTTTCGAACTTGCCTCTTGCGTCATGCGCTATGCCGTCTTCTTCTTCCTGGCAGTCGCCACCTTTTTGCGTGCTCGCGGCTTCGCGGATGAAGCTGTGGTGGTGACCTTGGCGCCGTCCAATGCTTCCGCGGCCTTCTCCAGGACCGAGATGTCGGGGAGCTTCTGCTTCTGTTTTAGTACCGGTTCGTAAAGATCTCCACGCTTATCGGAACGCTCCAGAACCGCAGCGGAGTCGAAGACAAGCAGATCGGGATCTGCCTTCTTGAGGCAGCGCTCCACTTCGTCCCAGGTCACCGGCGTGGACGCGGTTGGCCGTTCCTTCGCGCGCAGAGAGTAGACGCAGATGGTCGTCTTGTACTGATCGTTCTGGCTCCAATCTACGAAGACTTTATTGGTGCGAAGCGCCTTCTTCATGTCGGAGACTACCCGGTCAGGGTAGCGCCGTTCGAGCAGGCGAGCGATCTCTTTCGCGAATGGCTTGGTCTCCTCATAGGTGACGGGCGTGTGCAGAGGAACGTAAACCTGAAGTCCCTTCGATCCCGAAGTCTTGGGATAAGCATCTAGTCCCATCGAGGCGAACAGGGCTCGGACCCAAAGTCCAACCTGACAACATTGGACGATGTTCGCCGGCGGCCCCGGATCGAGATCGAAGATCAAGAAGGTTGGCTGCTCGATTTTCGCCCCCAGCGATAACGAAGTATGCAGCTCGATATCGGCAAGATTCGCGGCCCACACCAGAGTGGCAAGATCTGCGATCACGCAATATTGCATCCAGCGATTATTGCCACCGCTCCAAACAGGCACGGTCGTGACCCAGTCCGGGCGATGCGTGGGACAGTTCTTTTCATAGAAGAACTGGCCCTCAACACCCTCGGGATAACGCTTCATGGTGAGCGGGCGGCCCTTCAGATGTGGCAGGAGAACCGGGGCGATTCGGACGTAATAGTCAATAAGCTGGGCCTTGGTGAAGCCAGCCGCGGGATATAGGACTTTGTCCAGATTCGAGAGCTTCAGTTCCCGCTCTTCCACTTCGATGATGGTGGTTTCTTTGGCCACTTCTGGCACTTGCCTCCAGCTTGGTTTGGATGCCGAGTGTCCCGGCACAGACAGGCGCTCTCGACTGTCGATAGTGTCGGCCAGTTTACTTGCCGGAAACGACGGCAACAACCGTCATCAACAACTCGCCATCCAAGGGTGGGTGCAGGACACGGGAAATCACGAAAAACCGGGCGAGCCGGAGAAATTGCTACCGGTCAGCTCTTCCAGCCCGCCGCAATTCCATTCGGACCAGAAGGAGCTGTTCAAGGAAGTACTGCAACTGCTCACGGACCACGGAGTTCCTTTTGTCGTCTCGGGTGCTTTTGCCCTGCAGGCGCACACCGGCATCTATCGTGACACCAAGGATTTGGACCTCTTCATGGCACCCGGGGATGCGCAACGCGCACTCCAAGTCCTGCGGGAAGATGGCTTCACGTGCGAGGTTAGCGATCCTGTCTGGCTGGCCAAAGCGCACCGGGGCGAGTTCTATGTCGATCTGATCACCGGCATGAGCAATGGCGTGGTCACGGTGGACCAATCGTGGATCGAACGTGCAACTGTCTCGGAGCTTTTCGGTGTTCCGGTGCGTGTTTTAGGACCGGAGGAACTCATCCTTTCGAAGCTATTTGTTACCCGGCGGGAGCGATTCGATGGGGCCGACATCGTTCACGTGATCTATGGAACGCACGGCAAGCTGGACTGGGACTGGCTTCTGCAACTGGCAGGTGAACATTGGGAAGTGCTGTATTGGAATCTGGTTTTGTTTCATTACGCCTATCCCGCGAAGGCCGACTACGTGCCCAGCCGCATCTGGGAGGATTTGACGACTCGTTTCCAAACGGCAATCCGGAACCCTAACCGCAATGCGCCCTTTCGGGGAAGCCTGATTGATCCTCTGATGTTCGCGATCGACGTGGACGAATGGGGGATGCCGAATATGAACCAGGAATACCGAGAGCGTAAGCATCCGAAACTGACGGAACCTTGCGAGGAATCGGCTGCATGAGGATCGCCGCGGTAGCCGATATTCATTTCTCTCCACCGGCCTACGATCGGATCCGCGCGATGATGGAGCGGGCGCGCGACGAAGCCGACCTGCTGATCATCGCCGGCGATCTTACGAACTATGGCCGCGTACAGGAAATGGAGTCACTGCTGAATGCGCTGGTGCGGCTGCGAATCCCGATTGTGGCCGTGCTCGGCAATCATGATTATGAAAGCGGCCAGGAATCAGAGCTGATGCGCATGATGACCGCCGAAGGGATCAAAGTTCTCGACGGCACAGCCTACGAGCGCGACGGAGTTGGGTTCGCTGGGACGAAAGGCTTCATCGGAGGGTTCGGCCGCGGGGCGCTGACTGCCTTCGGAGAACCTCAGATCAAGTTGATCGTGCAGGCAGCGGTGGACGAAGCGCTGAAACTGGAGCGCGCACTGGCACAAATCCGGACAGAAAAGCGGATTGTGGTGCTGCACTATGCCCCCATCCTGGCTACCGTTGTCGGGGAGGCACCTGAGATCTACCCCTACCTAGGAACGTCGCGTCTCTCGGAGGTGGTCGACCGCAATGGGGCGAACTTCATCGTGCACGGCCACGCCCATCACGGGGTGCGGGAGGGAAAGACCGTAAGCGGCATTCCGGTGTACAACGTAGCGCTTCATCTGCTCCAGACTCAGGACCCGCCCAGAGCCTACCGGGTCTTCGACATATGAGTGGATCTGGGGTTTATAATTTGGTAAACCCTGGGACCGAGATTCTCTTTTGAATATAGCGACAAGAACCATCCTGCTCGTGGTTGATGAAACTGTTCTACTGCGCCTTCGATCCATGATTCTGCAGATGCACGGCTTCAAGGTAAGCTGCGCCTCATCCGCGGAAGAAGCCTTCGAATGTTGCCGGCGCCAGATCTATGATCTTGTTGTGATTGACTTGAGCGCTGGAATCGACGCCAGCACCGAACTCTGCAATGCCGTAAAGGAACAACACGAAAAGCAACCAGTCGCGCTGTTGGCGCCCGCCTACGCGTATGTTGGTTCCGACTGTCCGGATGAGGTGATTGCCAAGGACCAGGGACCCGCAAAATTGGTTGCGGAGATTCGCGAACTGCTAGAGCGGGCGGCCGACAAAACAGCCGATCCCGAATAAGCGCGCTATCGGTTTGACAAACTTCCTGCGCGAGCCGTACTTTCGATGCCTGTGCTTCCGTGCACGGAGGTCGCATGAAGTTGTCGAGAGTCGTCCCGCTGGCAGTCCTTCTCTTAGCCCTTCCCGTCCTTGCGCAAGATCTCACTTCGTTTGAAAAACGAACGGAGGTACGGACCCTTCCGAATGGTCTGACCATCGTTTTCTGCGAGCGCCACGAGGCGCCGGTGTTCTCGTTCTACACTCTCGTCGATGCCGGATCGGTGCAGGATCCCAAAGGTAAGACCGGTCTCGCGCATATGTTCGAACATATGGCGTTCAAAGGGACGCCGACCATTGGAACCAAGAACTATGCAGCTGAGAAAGTGGTGCTGGAACAGATCGAAGAGGCGTATTCCGCCTACATCAGGGAACGGGACCGGATCGTAAATCGTGATCCGCAGAAAATTGCTGAGCTGGAAAAGAAGTGGAAGGATCTGGTCACCCAGGCTGAGCAATACGTAGTGCGAAACCAGTTCGGCGAGATTGTGGAGGAAAACGGTGGAGTCGGGATGAATGCCGGCACCGAGGAAGATCAAACCGTTTATTTCTACTCGATGCCGGTGAACCGGCTGGAATTGTGGGCTTACCTGGAATCGTCGAGGTTCGCGGATCCGGTGATGCGCGAGTTTTACAAGGAGCGCGACGTCGTCTACGAGGAAAGACGAATGCGCGTGGACAGCGATCCTACAGGTCGCCTGGTAGAACAGTTTGTATCGACTGCGTTCCTTGCCAATCCATATCGAAATCCAGGAATTGGCTGGCCTTCAGATCTGAAGACATTCTCTGCGACCGATGCGATCAATTTTTTCCGTACGTATTACGCTCCGTCGAACATGACGATCGCGGTGGTTGGCGATCTGACACCAGCCCAGTTCTGGCCCATCGCTGAAAAGTACTTCGGCCAGATTCCAAGCCATCCGAAACCAGACGAGCGCACCACCGCGGAACCAGCGCAAAATGCAGAGCGTCGTGTGGCGCTGGAGGAAACGGCACAGCCACTCTACGTGGAGGGTTACCACCGGCCCGATTATCTAGACAAAGACGATGCCGTGTACGACGCGATCACAGACCTGATGTCGAATGGCCGGACTTCGCGCTTGTACCGGTCGCTGGTTCGCGATCAGAGGATAGCCGCGGTCGCTGCCGGTTTCAGCGGTATGCCGGGACAGAAATATCCTCATCTGTTTGCGTTCTACGCGGTGCCGCTACCCGGCCACACGAATGCCGAGATGCGCACCGCAATTCACAAAGAAATTGATCGCCTGAAAAAGGAAGACGTAACCGACGAAGAGTTGCAGATGTTTAAGACGCGGTCGCGCGCATCCATCATCCGCGGGTTAGGAAACAACGAAGGACTGGCAACCTCGCTGGCCGTGATGCAAACACGATACGGTGATTGGCGAGAACTGTTCCGGCAACTGGATCGCATCGACAAGGTCACCAAAGCGGATATTCGCAGGGTAGCGAATACGACGTTTGTTGAGACGAACCGTACCGTCGGGGTGATCGAGACCGCGCAAATGCCGCAGGGACCCGGAGCCCCTCCGTCGCAACAGCCGACAACACCGCAGTAATGGAAAGATGGTTTGCCGCTTAGAGGACGAGAACTGAAATGATAAAGACGATAGTAGGTGCGATCATCGCTTCTGCCCTGATTTCTATTGCCTCGGCTCAAACTGCCCCGGCCCGGCAGGCGCCCCCGCCGACCTCCGTTCCACAGGCGACCAACGAAGCTCCGCAACAGCAAGCGCAACAGAACGCCGTGCTCAGCCAGATCAAGATTCCAACTTTGCCGCCGTTCAAACCGCAGCAACCGCAACGGATTCAGCTGACGAACGGCATGGTCATCTTCCTGCAGGTGGATCACGAATTGCCCCTGATCGGGGGAACGATGCGCGTGCGCGGCGGCTCGCGGGACGAACCCGCCGACAAGACGGGAATGATTTCGATGTATGGAGACGTCTGGCGCACGGGCGGCACCAAGACAAAGACCGGCGATGAGTTGGACGACTTCCTCGAAGCACGCGCGGCCAAAATTGAAAGTGGCGACGGCACGGATTCGACTTCCCTCTCATTCGATTGCCTGAAAGGCGATTTCCCGGACGTCTTCAAGCTGTTCCTCGATGTGCTGCGCGAACCGCAATTCCGCGAAGATAAGATCACCCTGGCGAAGCGACAGATGGACACTGTTGTCGCGCGTCGCAATGATGACGTAGATTCCATCGTCGGCCGAGAAGCAGTGCGCCTCGCATTTGGACCTGACAATCCTCTGAGCCGCATTCCCGAGTTTGCCACGGTCGCCAAGGTGAATCGCGACGACATGGTCCGCTGGCACGATCAAACCGTACAGCCGCAGAACATCATCCTCGGAGTCTATGGTGACTTCGATCCGAAGGAGATGGAAGCGCAACTTCACCAGGCATTCGATTCCTGGCCCAAAGGCAAGCCGTTCGTTGAAGCGCCCTTAACGTTCAATCCCGCGCCCCCTAAAATCTACTTTGTCTCGAAAGACGATGTGAATCAGAGCTCGATTCAAATGGTCGCTCTCGGGATCAAGCGGGACAATCCTGATTACTATGCAGTGGAAGTAATGAACGAGATTCTGGGCGGCGGTTTCTCGTCCCGGCTGTTCGAAACGATTCGTTCCAAGCTCGGGCTGGCGTACTCCGTGGGAGGAGGCGTGGGGACATCGTGGGATCACCCGGGAATTTCACGCTTCGCCATGGCGACGAAGAGCGCGACGACGGCCGAGTCGGTGAAAGCGATGAAGTCTGAGTTGAACCGCCTGCTCACCGATCCGCCTACTCCGGAAGAGATGCGACGCTCGAAAGACGCCATTCTCAACTCGTTTATCTTTAACTTCGACGATAAAGAGAAGGTACTCGCCGAGCGCATGCGCTACGAGTTTTACGGATATCCGGCGGACTTTCTGGAACGCTATCGCGCCGGGATCGAAAAGGTGACGGTCGCGGATGTGAACCGCGTCGCGCACAAGTATGTCCATCCGGATCAACTGGCGACGCTTGTGGTTGGAAATCCCTCGGAACTGGGCGATCAACTGACGTCGCTTGGCCCGGTAAAGACTTTGGACATCACCATTCCGCCACCACCGGGCGGACAGCCTTCCGAAATGGGAGCGCAACCAGGAGACCAACAGTAGTAGAGTCCGGCTGGCTTGCATCCAGTTCGTCGCATCCGGCTAACTTCTGGGATATCCCTGCGTCTAAGCTGCGGGCGTGGAACTAACGTCCGAAGCATTGCGTATTCATCCTCATGGTTGAGAGTAGGGGGCTACTTGTGCGCAAAATTCTCATCGTTTCCCTGTTTTTCCTTGGTCTTGCTACCGTCGCATTTGCCGATGAGTGGAACAAGACTTTCCCGGTTACCGGCAAGCCAGATTTTCGTTTGGTGACCGACGATGCCAACCTGAATATCGTCAGTTCCGACGCGAAAGAAGTTCGCGCTACCGTTACCACCAAGGGTTGGAGGATCCCGGATGACATCAGGATTGTCGAGCACCAGGACGGCAACCATGTAAGCGTCGAAGTCCGCATGGCTCACAAGGACCATATGTCCTTTGGCTTTAATCGCTCGATTCGCGTGGATGTGAGCGTCCCACGCGAGACGAATCTCGATCTCCGAACCGGCGACGGCAATGTGGTTGTCGACACCGTGAAAGGCACGGCGCGGATTCAGACCGGCGACGGCAATGTCGATTTGCGAGCGCTGGACGGCCCTCTGAACGCCAGTACCGGCGACGGAAATCTGAAGGTCCGCGGCCGCTTCGATGAACTCACGCTGCACACCGGCGACGGGAATATGTCTGTTTACGTTGAACCGGGCTCCAAGGCGACCAACTCGTGGGTACTCCGAACGGGAGACGGCAATCTCGATGTGCATCTTCCAGAGGGATTCTCCGCTGACCTGGATGCGCATACCGGAGATGGCCGGATCACCTCCGACTTTCCGGTGACGACCTCGGGCGAGCGGCACGAGAACGAATTGCGTGGCAAGCTTAACAGCGGTGGAAGCACACTGGAGTTGAGGTCGGGCGACGGGACCATTCACCTGAGCAGGATGTAAGCCAGCGATCGGGATTGCTCAGTTAAGGGCAGTTGCGGCTGGTCGCGCTGCCCAATCCCATGCCGCGCGCGCGATCTGAGCGATCACCGCTTCGCGGACATCTTCCTCCGCGGCCGAGTCGGAAACAAACACGGCAATGGCCAGATGCTTTCCGCCAGGCAATTCCACCAGACCGATGTCGTTGGTCGCAGCAGTGACGCCCCGTTCGGTGCCGGAGCTTCCGGTCTTATGCGCGACCTGGACGCCATGGGGAAGAAGCCCGCGAATTCGGTGAGATCCAGTTTGTGTTTCTGTCATCCAATTGAGCAAGAGGCTATGACTGGCGTGTGACAGCCCCTCACCGGCCTGCAATTTCTGCAACAGAGTAACGGCCGCATGAGGGGTAGCCCAATTGTCATACTGGACTTTGTTGTCGATTGCCATCTCTTTTTCGGTGTTCTCGACCTTGATGCCCTTGACGCCGATGCTGTGAAGAAACTTCCTTACCTGTCGTGGCTTGACCATCCGCATTAGAACATCGCTCGCCGATCCATCACTGTCCACTATAGCGGCCTGCGCCAGTTCGCGGACCGTCATGTCGAAATTGCCATTGGGATTGCGATCACGAATGGGACTGTGAATATTCGGAGGGACGAGGTCAGCAGGGAGAACGCGAACCTTGAGGTCCAGATCGAGCTTTCCGGAGTCGGCGCGCGCAAGCACCGCCATCACAATGGGCAGCTTGTAAACGCTCTGCATCGGGAAATGCCTGGAACCATGAAGATCGACGGTAGCGCCAGTTTCCAGGAGCGTTGCTGCCGCTCCGACTTTGCCTTTGGCGGGCTCGGCCAACTTTTGCATTTGCTGCTGCAGGTCGCTCACTGCGCCGGGCTGGCGTTGTTTCTGATATCCGGCGCCGCGCAGGACCTTCCCCGGTAGCGCGTTCGTCATCTTGCCCGCTTCGATCACGGGCACCCCGTTTACCAGCACGTACTGCATGCCCACCGAGAGCTGGTTTGGATCTTCAAAAGTGGCGGCGTCGTGGATTGTGTTCGGATCGAAAACAACCACGTCAGCCCACAGGCCTTCTTTCAGGACTCCACGATCGGCCAGGCGCATCTTCTGCGCCGGCAAGGCCGAAAACTTGCGGATTGCGTCTTCCAGGCTGAGTCTGTGCTCTTCGCGAACGTACTTGCGGAGAACTCGTGGAAACGTTCCATAGGCACGCGGGTGCGGATGTTCCTTGCCGAGCAGTCCCTCGGGAGAAGTTCCCTGGGAATCGTTGTCGAACGAAACCCATGGCTGCATAACGGCGAGGTCGACATCGGATTGCGACATACCAAATACAGCAACGGAGGTGAAGGCCTGGTCTTGGATCAGGATGTCGAAGAGCGCTTCGATCGGTTCCTTATTCCAGGACTTGGCAACTTCCGCCAAAGTCTTGCCTTGTAATGGCAGCAGCTTGGGATTCTGAACGACAGAAATCAGGATTGCCTCGGGACCGGGGATCTCCTGCCACTCGTTATCCCACTTGCCATTCGGATCTTCCATTTCTTTGCGGATCTTCGCGCGAGTGGCGGGATCCTTCAACCGCTCCACCAGCTTGGCATCTCCGCCGTCGTGTGCCCAGGGTGGAACGAACGCCGAAAACGTGTTGAACCAGGCAGTGTAGGCGTAGGTGTTGGCGGAGATATCCAGGCCCGAGGTACGGGCCGCATCGATTTTTGCCACGATGTCGGGCATGCGCCCCCAGTTCTGCTTTCCGGCTGCCTTGATGTGCCACACCTCCACAGGGATGTTGGCTTCACGGCCAATGCGAATTGCTTCATCCAGGGCAGTCAGGACATCATCACTTTCACTGCGCATGTGAGTGGCGTAGATGCCTCCAAACTTGGAGGCTTCACCAGCCAGGGCAATCAGTTCTTCAGTGGAAGCGTAAGGCGCGGGGGCATATTGCAGTGAAGTCGAAAGCCCGACGGTTCCCTGCTGCATTGCTTCGCGGACCAACTGTTTCATTTGCTCGAGTTCGGTGGCCGAAGGCACGCGGTCCACATCGCCGAGCACCATGCGGCGCACCTGGGTAGCGCCAACGTAGCTGGCGAGGTTAATGCCCATGCCTTGCTTTTCGAGGCGAGCGAAATACTGGTCGAACGTTCTCCAGTCCGGAGTAATGCCGTAATGCTCGTATCCGATATGGTCGGCCTGGACGATGGCATCATTCAAAGGCGCAACAGAGTTTCCCTCTCCCGTTATTTCAGTTGTGATGCCCTGATAGATCTTGGAGGGAAGATGCGGATTGACGAGGATCGATATTTCCGATTGTCCCAGCATGTCGATGAATCCAGGGGCGACGATCATGCCATGAGCATCGATGGCCTTTCGGGCCGTCGCGCCGTGTAGACTGCCGATGGCGGCGATACGTCCGTTACGAATTCCGATGTCGCCCGAATACCATGGAGATCCCGTGCCGTCGATGATGTGTCCGTTGGTGATGAGAACGTCAAAGTCCTGGGCCTTCGCCGACATTCCGAGTAGCAGGACCGCACACAGCCAGATTAGTCGTCGCATTTGTCTCCACAGGTGGTGGAACATGATAGCGTCGAAAGCAGAGTTCCCGCAGACTAATTCACTACAAGCAGTATCCGTGAATTCAGCAAATCCGCCGGAACAACTCATGCAAGCTGAACGTATCATGACACGGTGACGATGAACCAGAAATTGGATTCGCGCTCGACATGGCAGTTCGGAGTGGCAACGGTCTTTGTAACCGCCGCTCTCGGCTACTTCGGAAATGGACTCAATCCGGTATGGTGGTTGACATGGATCGCGCCGCTACCGTCGTTGGTGCTGGCGTCGCGGGTCAGCAAACGCGCGGCATTTGCGGTTGCATTCGCGGGATGGGGCCTCGGCGGCTTTACGTGGTGGAACTATCTGTACAGGGTTGTTAAGCTGCCGCTCTCGGTTTTCGTTGTAGTCGTCGTGTCCTCCTCGATTGTGTTCGCGCTCGGCGTGCTGCTGGCACGGACGTTTCTAGTTCGCGAATCGCTTTGGCGCGCAGCACTCGCGTTGCCGGCGGTGTGGGTCACCTACGAATACCTAAATGCTCTGACTTCGCCGCACAGCACATTCGGGAATCTCTCCTACACACAGATGAACTTTCTTCCGATCATTCAGGTGGCCTCCGTCACTGGAGTGTGGGGGATTGAGTTCCTGCTGTTTCTGTTGCCTTCGAGTATCGCCGTGCTTCTCACATATCCTTCGCGAGATCAACGACGGAAGTCCTTCGCCGCGGTGATGACGGCGGTATTTGCGGCGGTTATCGCCTTGGGCTCGTTGCGGGCGTTCTCGTCGGCGCGGGGACTTGGACACGTCACCGTCGGGCTGGTTGCGTCGGACACACGTGAAAACATATCGCCGCTCTCCGGAGATGACGGAATGCGTATTCTGCGGAGCTACGCTGACCAGATCGGACCCCTGGCAGCGCAGGGTGCACAGACAATCGTCCTCCCAGAAAAGATCGCCACGGTTTCAGATGCTCAGATTCCGGAGATGAACAATCTGTTCCAGTCGGCGGCAAGCGCCAATCATGTGAACATCCTCGTTGGAGTTGATCACCGAGAGGTGAATGATTATCGGAACGAAGCGCGTCTTTATCGTGCCGACCACGCCCCGGTCACGGTCTACATCAAGCACCATCTGATCCCGGGATTTGAAGCACGCGATCGTCCGGGTACGGAATTTTCTATCCTCACTTCTGGGACATTGGTTCAGGGATTGGCGATCTGCAAGGACATGGATTTTCCGCGACTCAGCCGTCACTACGGGCAGGAGGATGTTGCGCTTCTTTTTGTACCGGCCTGGGATTTCAATGCCGATCGCTGGCTGCACGATCGCATGGCGGTGATGCGCGGCGTGGAGAACGGTTTCACCATCGCCCGTGCCGCGAAACAGGGTTTGTTGACTATCAGCGATGATCGAGGACACGTTGTCGCCGAACAGCGTAGCGATGCGAGTCCGTTTTCATCGCTGGTTGTGGTAGTACCCATCTACCGAAGCGAGACCATTTACTCGCGATTCGGCGACTGGTTCGCCTGGATGAATATGCTGCTGCTTGTGGCACTGGTTGGTTCGGCGATGGCAAGCAAGCGTGTGACTGCCAATACTAGTTCGGCAACTTAAACTGAACCGTGATGGTGGTATCCATTTCCACGGGATTTCCGTTCAGCTTCATCGGCTGATACTGCCAATGTCTCACGGCTTCCCCGGCAGCGTTCGCCAGAAAAGGATTCCCTTTCAGGGTGCGAACCGATTTCACTGTGCCGTCGGTCCCGACATGCGCGCTTAGTACCACCTCTCCCTGCACTCCGCGCGCCTTTGCCGTTTCCGGATAGATGGGTTCGACTCGCTTGATCAGTTTGCCACCCGTGGTGCCACTCGAAAGGCGGATGGCGAGCGAGGGCCTGGCCGGACTACCTGGCAAACGTATCGCGGCAAGATCCATCTGGCCTGCGATCGGGGCTGGAGCCGGAAGATCGCCTTCCGTTGTCGCGGCCCCCTTCGATGACTCGCTTCGGGGTTCTCCGGTCGCTTCCGCTTTCGAAGGTGTCGTCCCATCCCGGTTTACAACAATCACGTCGTCCGAACCGTCTTCGGGCGAAAGCGCGGCCGGAGCCGGCCTCTTGTGCTTGGCAGGCGGTGTCACGGCCGGTAGCAACTCAGACGGCAAAGCTGTAGGCACCACGGATGCCACCGGCGGTGGCGGAGTTAGGGTCTGTACCGCTCGCACCTGGGTTACCCCTGCGCGCTTTTTCTCCCAGCGGGTATAGAGGAACACCGCGGCTGAGATCTCGAGCGCAATGACCATGATGCCAAGCGCTCGGAATGCTTTCCCGACTGCGGTTCTCTGATTACGCGCCTTGAGCATCCAGTCGCTCAACCACTCGATCAGGGATGGGCCCTCGATGACAAACGACGGCTCAGGCAGGACCGCGGCCTCGGAACCATTATGATCTGCTACGCGGGAGATCAAGCGCACATCCGGCTTTGCTTCCTCGGTTCCATTGTGTGCCGCAGGCTTGCTGAGTTCCGCCAGTTTGACCGCAGTTTCTTTGGCCGCAATTTGTGTGGTCACCACGGGCGCCGTAAGAGCTAACGGTTTTACTTGTCCTACAGCGGTGTTCGACTTGAATCCGGCGCGGGGCAGGCCTGTAGGGGCCGTAGGCGAAATCGCGGACACCGGTCGATCCCCGATTTTTCGGGGTAGATGAGCGCGCTCTGGTCTGGATTCGGCGGTAGCATCGACCGACAAAGAAAGGGACGACGCAACGCTGGGCGCGGCTGAAGGAACTGCTTCGGCGGTCGCGGATTCAGAATCAGGGACAAGATCGGCCGCCACCACGCCGAGTATCCTCGTCAACTTTTCCAGCTTCGCGATGTGATCGGCGGTGAAGGCACGTGGCTGCGACGAGAACACCTCGAGAATGCCGCTGAGTTCCTCGGCGTTCTTGCCGGAAAAGACCGGAATTACGAGGGCTGACCTGACATCCATCTCGCGGCAAGCTGCTGCATTCACGCGCTCGTCAGAGTCGGTGTCATCACAGCGCACCGTCGATCGGCTGCGCAGACAGTACCCAGTCAAGCCCGAATTGGAGTTGAGGGGAGCGCCAACATCCGGCGCAGTCCCCGCGCTTGCACGGCACACCATTGCTTCAGGCGGACCGATGGCGATCGCGGCACCAGTGGCCTTGGTGATCGCCATGGCCCTCGCCAGCACCTGAACAACCGCGCGCTCCAGGGTAGGCGGTTCCTCTAGGCTCTCCGTCGCGGTGGAAGCAGACTGAGGAGGAGCGGGAGTTTCTGTAGTGGAGGATGCTTGCTTGCCCGCTTGCCAACCCAGGCTTACCCACCGTCTCAGGCGTTCGCTAGCCAAGTCGGGGATGCGTTCGAAGCGTATGCCGGCACGACGGCCCGCGTTCGACCAGACTACGCGGCCATCCACGCGCACATGGCCACCGCTCTCGGGGAGGTCGAAATCCACCGGCAGCGTACTTCCCAGCTGCAGGGGCATTGCTAACTCCAAACCGATGCCGCTTTCGCTGAGGTCGACCACCACGGCTTCTCCGGCAGCGCCGACGCGGGCCTTCACCTGACGCTGGTTGCCCATCCCCTTTCGTTGGGCGCTGCGCTTCACCGGGTAGATTGGCAATCCTTGATTCGTGTTCGTCAGAACATCAGGCATACCGGGCCTCTGGAATTCCAGAAAATTATCGGACGCTTATGGAAACTGTTTGAATGATTTCCGTTCGCTCCTGCTGGCATTGCCAGCTCCTACCGTGCTCAGAGATACAACCGGCTCCGAGTGCGCGCTCTGGCTCTCTTCCAACATTCGCGCAGCGGCGCGCAAGGCTGCAATCTCGTGCGTCAAGCGCTCGACTTGTTGTTCCTTCTGCTCAATGATCTCGTAGACAGTCAT
Source organism: Terriglobia bacterium (assembly GCA_963826275.1). Lineage (GTDB taxonomy): Bacteria > Acidobacteriota > Terriglobia > Terriglobales > Acidobacteriaceae > JAJPJE01. The sequence continues at coordinate 55,874 of CAWGWI010000005.1, forward strand.
ATCCCGCCTTGGCCAGAGTGGTCGCGGAAACTATTTCAATCACGGCACTACGTCAGCGGCGCATGAAGGCTCTCGCGAGCCAGTGAAAGGAAGGGATGCGGAGAATCGAGCTCTCCCAGATTCGGCCCCTTCAGAGTGGATCGATTTTAACCCAGCATTTTTATCAATTGTCTAAGTTTATAACCCTACGAGGCAGGATTTTGGACATGTACCCTGCGCGCATGGGAAGAATTGTGACAGGAAACCGTCCTATTGGTCACCGGCCGCCGCCGGTTGCCGGGAGTAATAACCGGTTTTACATCGGATGGCGAACCCTGGCTGAGTTGGTCGAAGAACAATCTTGCGGAAGGTATCGTCTTTCACTGGATTCGTCGGATAGTAGGCAAGCTCATAGGAATGCCGCAGTTCTTCTCCAATCTGGCGAAAATAGCTGTGGGGATCGGTCTGCTCGGCATCAAATTGATCGCCACCCGTCTCTTTAGCAATTCTTTCCATCACGCTGATTCCATACTTATTGCGGGCGGTGAGCCGACCGTGCTCGCGCTCCGTATAACGAATGCTGAACAAGGTCACATTGGCAGCCTGGGCGGTCTCTATCGCCGTCATCATGTCGTGCGAGCTGGAATTATCTTCGCCGTCGCTGAAGATCAACAGTGCCTTGCGGCCAGTTCCGGTCGCCATCTTGTCTGTGATGGAGTAATAGATGGAATCGTAGAACGCCGTACCCAGTTCGCGGCTCTCTTTGGGACCGACTTCTGAAAAACTGCGGGTGCCTTTCTTGAAGGCATTCAGCCGTTCGATCAGATCATCGCTAGAAGCGGAGAAGTCGCTGACCAGCCGCAGATGGTTTCCAAAACAGACAATGAAGGCTCGATCATGAGGACCGAGAACTTCTTTCAGGAAGACTTCCAGGTCGTGTTGATGCTGCTTGATGAAATGATCCTGGCTACCGCTGACGTCGAGGATGAGTCCGAGCGTTAGCGGCACATCCGTGCTGCGCGCGAAGAACGCGATCTTTTGAGGCACGGCATCTTCGAAAACCTCGACCTGATCTTTCGCTAAATTATCGACCAGCGCGCCGTGATCATCGCGCATGGAGAATGCCACGTTTACCAGGTTGACGTTGACGCGAACCGATTCCTGGGAAAGGCAGGCTGCCGCGGCCGCACCAAGCAGGAAAAAGATCAGCGGCACGTTTTTGAGCTTTCTGCCTATGGTCATTCCGAATCCCTAACCTGCTAAAAGATACGCAAGAAGAGACTGTCCAGTAGGCAAAAAATCTTGGGTCCAGGGGAGTTTGGGGAGACTACAAGTCTGTGCCTGGCTCAGAGATACTCACGTCCGTGGCGGAGCACTGATGTCGCTGACCGAGATCAAGGTTGTAGATTAGACCTTCGTTGACGGGCGAGTCACCTACGGCAGATAAATCCCCCGAGACATTCCTATTCCCAGAGGCTTGCTAGACGAAGGTGCAGGTGAATTACTGCACGTGCAATTGAAGAAATTCGTGTCGCAAAACCCTTGAATTACGCAGTTTAAGCGCTCCGAAGATCCATATTAGCTGCGCGACAAGGTAGCCAAAACTTGGAAGAAACCGCATCAGGTTGCCGTTGATCACCACGGAGTACCTTTCACTGATGGCCGACAACAGCGTCGCGATGACCAAGCCGGCTGCCACCATATTTTTCCGGTCGCGGAGCAGAACATAGAACGCAGCTACAAATATTGCGATTTCTACATCACGTTCCAGGGACAGAGCCGGATAAAGCAGTTGCCGGAAAGACGATATGACCGCCACAAGGCTGATAGGAATCATCATCTTCGGGAAGAAATCGCACAGCAGCCAGATCGAAGCAAAAATCAAAATACAGCTGGTAAGCCAGTAAACTCGCGCGTACATGTCCATCCCGCCAGCCAGCAAAGTTGGAAAGCGTACAAGGGTCACCACGAGCCGAAAGGCCGTATAGGTAAAGAAATATGGACGCCGATCCCCCCTCCAAAGTACTGCCAGCAACCATATGTTCAAGACGATATCCAGCTGATAGAAAATCATTCCAGCTTCAAACATTTCCATGGAGGACCTCCACAAATGCGAAAGCTCTATGCTGCGGTTATTGCCCTGATTCTTGGGGGAGCACTGTATGCCTCAAACTTCACGCCCCCTTCAAGCCAGGACCCGGTACCCTCCTGTATGCCGTCTGGATGTCCGAATCCTAAATAGTTGGGAAACCAAAGCCGGAAAGTGAGCGAATTTCGTTACGCTAGCTTTTCGTTAGAGTTGTTGTTGTTGAAATGCGGTGCAGTAAAAGCGCTCTGCTAATTTGGCTGACAGATTAGCACTGCGCCGCCATCATATCGCCAGTCGTACGAAAAAGAAATGTTTCGACGTGACGCCGCGGCGAAATTCCTGCTACTCAGATCTGGTAGTCGATTTCGATGACCGCCTGTAGCGAACTGACCGCCTCGTGATCGACGTGGCCATTTCCTTCCAACTTCTTAACCTTCTCCTTTAACTCCTTCACCTGGGTTGCAACAACCGCGAGTGCTTCCGAGAGTGGATCCGCAATCTGTTTAGGATCGGTAATCACAACGCGCTTGCCGTCCCGGAAGACGATGTGTGCCGGAACACCCACGACGGTGGAATTATCCGGAACGTTGCGCAGGACGACAGAACCTGCGCCCACACGCGAGTTATCCCCCACCGCGATATTGCCCAGGACCTTTGCGCCTGCACCAATCACCACGCTGTTGCCGATCGTAGGATGGCGTTTGCCATGCTCCTTGCCCGTCCCACCAAGAGTCACACCCTGGTATAGGGTCACATCATCGCCAACGACGGAAGTTTCGCCGATGACCACTCCCATGCCGTGATCGATGAATAACCGGTGCCCGATCTGAGCGGCGGGATGAATCTCGATCCCGGTGAACAATCGTGCGATTTGCGAAAACCAGCGCGCGAAGAAGCAAAAGCCATGGTTCCACAGCCAGTGATTCAGCCGAAAGGCCCACAGCGCGTGCAGCCCCGAATAGCAAAGCACGACCTCCAGTGTCGATCGTGCTGCCGGGTCGTTCTCCTTAACCGAGGAGATGTCTTCACGAATCCATTTAAGAGCTGTTGCCATAGGTCACACCGCAACGGCGGTTAGCTGTTGTGCCTCGTTTCGCAAATTTTCGAAGAGCACGCTGCTCAGGTAACGCTCACCAAACGACGGCAAGACGACAACGATAATCTTGCCTGCATTTTCGGGACGGTTCGCAACCTTGAGCGCCGCAACTACGGCAGCGCCGGACGAGATTCCCATGAGCAGCCCTTCTTCCACGGCCAGACGCCGCGCCATATCGATGGCCTCCTGGCTGGACACCTGGATCACTTCATCGATGTAATCGGTTCTGAGAATCTTGGGGATGAATCCAGCCCCAATGCCTTGGATCTTGTGGGGCGAGGGCTGGCCGCCCGACAAAACCGCACTCTCGGTGGGCTCGACGGCAATCGCTTTGAAGGAAGGCTTCTTCGGCTTGATGTACTGGGAAACCCCGGTGAGAGTGCCGCCAGTCCCGACACCAGAAACGAGAAAATCGACTTTGCCGTCGGTGTCGTTCCAGATTTCAGGTCCGGTCGTTTCGAAGTGGATTTTCGGATTCGCGGGATTGTCGAATTGTCCAAGAATGTAGCCGTTCGGAGTATTGGCAAGAATCTCTTCTGCCTTCGCGATGGCAGCTTTCATGCCTTTGGGCCCGGGAGTGAGAACAATCTCCGCTCCGAACGCCTTCAGCAGGACGCGGCGTTCCATGCTCATCGTATCCGGCATCGTCAGAATCAGCCGATAGCCCTTCACGGCTGCGACGAAAGCCAGAGCGATGCCGGTGTTTCCGCTGGTAGGCTCAATCAGGACTGTCTTGCCCGGTTGAATCTTGCCAGACTTTTCCGCGTCTTCGACCATGCTCACCCCAATGCGGTCTTTTACGCTGGCCAGCGGATTGAAACTCTCGAGCTTCGCAAGGACGGTTGCCTTGCTCCCCCGGGTGACCTTATTCAGTTGCACCAACGGGGTGTTGCCAATCAATTCGGTTACGTCTTTCGCAACTTTCATCGCGTCTCCTTTTCACTCACCGCAGGCGTTACAGTTCTCAGTTCACCTCTGAAAGCAGAACGGCCTACGATTTGAACTCGTAGGCCGTCGAGGAATTCCGTTTGTAAGGATCTATTTCTGAGGCTCCTCAAAGCGCCCGCGAGGTTCACACGTACAGATGCACGGACAACAACAGCAGGGCGCGTTGGAGACCAGAATCAGCATTCGCTTCACCTGATAGCTTAGCAGTTCCCTGCGCTTCAGAACAAATACGTTCCCTATGGGCCGAAAAAGGCGCCCAAGTGCCTGTCTAAAGATATGTTAAGAACCGGCTGTTCCCGGCCATTAGCAGGTATTATGTAGCGCGACTTCAACACTGCCGAGGACAACCAACCAAATATGCACAACCCAACCCGTCTGCCCGCCATGATGCTGGCAATTGCCTTGATGCTGCTCTCATTTCCCTCTGCGTTCGCTCAACATCGTCTTCACAACGCTGAAGAAGAAAAGATCAAGAGCTACCCGTGGATGAACCCGAGCCTCTCTCCGGACGAACGCGCTGAGATGGTCCTGAAAGAGCTCACCCTGGACGAGAAGATCGATCTTGTTCACGGTAACGGGATGCCCGGATGGGGTAAGCCGCGGCCCAATGCGTATTTGGGTAATGGCGGCGCCGGATTTGTACTGGGGGTGCCGCGACTCGGAATTCCCATCATCCAGATGAGCGACGCCGCGTATGGCGTTCGCAGCAGCGCCGAGAACGGACGTTATTCGACCGCACTCCCGTCGAACCTGGGCTCCGCGGCCAGTTGGGATCCGCAGGCGGCATGTGAATATGGGGCGCTGATTGGACGCGAATTGCGCGCGCAGGGCTACAACATGACGCTGGGTGGAGGTGTGAATATCACTCGCGAGCCGCGTAACGGACGCACCTTTGAGTACATGGGCGAAGATCCGATTCTCGCCGGAACGCTCGTGGGCAATCGGATCAAGTGCGAGCAGGCACAGCATGTGATCGGCGATATCAAGCATTACGCCGTCAACGATCAGGAAAGCGGCCGCAATGAAGTGGATTCCATCATCGGGAAGCGCGCCCTCCGTGAGACCGATCTGCTGGCATTCGAGATCGGCGTCGGCATCGGGAACCCAGGAGCGGTAATGTGTTCCTACAACGCCGTGAATGGCGACTTCGCCTGCGAAAACAAATATCTGCTCACCGATGTGCTGAAGAATGAATGGAAGTTTAAAGGTTTCGTTGTCTCCGATTGGGGCGGGACACATAGCACGGTGAAAGCTTCGGCTGCCGGATTGGACAACGAAGAGCCACTCGACGAGTTCTTCGGCGACAAACTGAAACAGGCGGTGCAGGCTGGCCAGGTTCCCATGGCAGAGTTGGATGATCACGCGCGCCGCATTCTGCGGGCAGAATTCGCCAGCGGCATCGTTGATGATTCCGTGCAGAAGTCTGTTGTGGACGTCGAAGGTGGTCTTGATACCGCACGCCGCCTGGAAGAACACAGCATCGTGCTACTCAAGAACGCAAACAACGTGCTTCCGCTTGATCGCGCGAAAGTTCGTTCCATCGCCATCATCGGCTCCCATGCCGATTTCGGTATGCTCTCCGGCGGAGGCTCCGCGCAGGTCGATCCTCCCGGAGCGCCTCACCATTGGCAGGAGCATGTTTGGTTCCCAACTTCCCCCTTGAAAGCAGTGGCCGCGAAAGCTACGGGCGCAAACGTGCAGTTCGATTCCGGTGCAGATCCGGCGTCAGCCGCAGCGCTGGCGAAGAAGTCCGACGTCGTTCTCCTTTTCGCTCACCAATGGCAGAGCGAAGGCATGGATCTGCCCAACCTCTCGCTGCCTGAAAACCAGGATGCGCTGATCGAGCAGGTCGCTGCGGCAAATCCGCGCACCATCGTTGTCCTTCAAACGGGAACTGCCGTCACCATGCCGTGGGTCGACAAAGTCGCCGGCATCGTGGAAGCCTGGTACCCGGGCAGCAAAGGCGCGGACGCTGTCGCTAATGTTCTGTTCGGTGACGTGAATCCCAGTGCCAAACTGCCGATGACGTTTCCTCGCAGCGTAGAAGACCTGCCGCATCCGAAGCTGGTGACTCCGCCTCCGGGAGCGCAGGGTCGCATGGCCGTAATGCGCAGCGGCGAGGCCAAGCCGACTTTCAGTGTCCAGTACGACGAAGGGCTGAAGGTTGGCTATAAGTGGTATGACGCGGAAAACAAGCCCGTGCTCTTCCCCTTCGGCTACGGACTTTCGTACACCACCTACGCCTATTCAGGATTAAAGGTGACGCCCGGCAATGGTGCGAGCGTGAGCTTCGAGGTGAAGAACACCGGTTCGCGCGCCGGCGCGGAGGTCACCGAGGTCTATGCAGCCCTGCCCGCAAGTGCCGGGGAGCCTCCGAAGCGCCTCGTGGGTTGGAGTACGGTTGAGTTGAAACCAGGCGAGAGCAAGCGAGTTGAGTTGAGCATCGATCCGAAGTACCTATCGATTTTCGACGACACCGCCAATAGCTGGAAGCTCGTTCCGGGGACATACTCGTTCATGGTGGGAGGATCGTCCCAGAACCTGCCGCTTACGAAGAAACTCGATCTGAAATAGCTTCGTGGACTCGCGCC
>CAWGWI010000006.1:0-152226 GCA_963826275.1 Terriglobia bacterium
AACCGCTGTGCGGGAAACCGTACCGGGGGTTCGAATCCCTCTCCCTCCGCCACTAGATTCGCAGGATGGTCCTTCGGCTTCGCTCAGGATTTCGCGTGACGGCTCTCGCTTCGCTTACGCCGTCAGTGCCGCTCAAGTTCGAATCCCTCTCCCTCCGCCAGCTGTTCCTTCCTGCAGAATCAAAAGGTGCGAATCGACGTCCGCCGCTGCTGTCTCTACGTTGCTGTCGTGTCTCGATTGCCGGACCCTTCGCTCAGGCCAGTGATGTTTGCGATCAGGCTTTCCAGCTTGTGATCGAGCTTCAGCGCGGCTTCCTTGAGGGGAGGGTTCTCACCGACGACCATGAGGGACGAGGGTCGTACGTAGTACAGAGTTGATCCAGGGATGTCATCGACCAGCAATATCTCGACCGGCGCAAAAAGCCCGGCAGAGAGATCCTCGCGCATCATGGTGATCGCGAGTAGCGGATTACCGAGGATGATGCGCAGCACGCGTCGCTTGAGACCGTAAGTGGCGATCCACGGACCGTGCTCGATTTTCGCGAAGAGCATAAAACCGCTCGGGCCTACAAATCGCCGAGTGATTTCGGACTCGAAGTCCGCGACCGATGCGCTCTTCGCGGCTACCTCGTTGATCTGCGTTACAGCAGAGCTGCCCGTCTGCTCCTGAAGCCGCCGCAGCACTTCGTCGAAACTCAGAGAACTGCGAATTTCAAGACGCACTCCCTTGAACTCATGGACAGTTTGGGTAGCTTGATTCACCTGAAACTCCTGTAGCGTGACTGGATTCTTCGGATGTCAAACATGAGATGCATGGCCAGCCGCGAAGTCACAAATCTGTGCAGGTCCGCGTGTCTGCCGCTAAACTACTAGTGGGATGGCGCAGATCGGTTACAGCGGGGTCCAGGCGGTAGAGCTTGTCTTTCTGCTGCTGCTTCTGTTCGTGGTCGCGTTTGGAACGCTGGCGCGGCGCCTGCAGATTCCCTATCCCATCGTGCTGGTGATTGCCGGAGCGCTTTTGGGACTGGTGCCGGGAATCCCGAGAATCGCGCTCAACCCGGACACGATCTTCTTTGTCATCCTTCCTCCTCTGCTCTACTCGGCGGCGTGGACTACTTCGTGGCGCGAGTTCTCTTGCAACATCGTCAACATTCTGTTTCTCGCGATTGGCCTGGTCTTCTTCACGGTGATCGGTGTCGCAGTTGGGGCACAGTACCTGTTTCCCGGATTCGACTGGCGGATCGGACTGCTTCTGGGAGCGGTGATCGCTCCGACGGACGCCATCGCGGCCACCTCGATTGGCGAGAAGATCGGACTGCCTAAACGAATTGTCGACGTGCTCGAAGGCGAGAGCCTGGTCAACGATGCGACGGGTCTGCTGGCACTGGAGTTCGGACTTGCGATCCTGCTTCGCGGCGAGACGCCAACGGTCACGAGCGGGATCCTGCGGATGGCATACCTGACTCTGGGCGGAATCGGCATCGGACTTGCGATCGCTTGGGTTGTCAACTGGATCGAGCAGCGCGTCGACGATGCTCCCATCGAGATTGCCCTCAGTATCCTGGTGCCGTATGTGGCCTACTTCACTGCCGATAAACTGCGCGCTTCCGGAGTGCTGGCAGTGGTGACATGCGGAATTTATCTCAGCCGCAAGAGTTCGCGTTTCTTTTCTCCCGGAGTACGGCTAAGCGCATGGTCGGTTTGGGAATCGATCACTTTTATTCTGAATGGGCTGGTGTTCGTGCTGATCGGCCTGCAACTGCCCTACGTACTGGCGGGACTACACGATCTCCGCTGGAGCACGGTTTTTCTCTATGGAGCCCTGTTCAGCGCGCTCGTGATCGGCCTGAGATTGATTTGGGCGTTCCCGGGAACATACCTCGCGTATTGGATCCGCAGACGATTCCTTCACCATCGTGTCGGGTTCCCACCGCCCAATGGCATCCTGGTAGTGGGCTGGACAGGAATGCGAGGCGTAATCGCACTGGCAGCAGCGATCGCACTGCCCCAGACGTTGCAAGACGGAAGCCCCTTTCCCCAGCGCAACCTGATTGTCTTCCTGGCATTTTGCGTGATCCTGGTAACCCTGGTACTGCAGGGACTGACGCTGCCGTGGGTGGTCCGCCTGCTGCGAGTGGCAGAAACGCCAAGTTCGAACATGGAAGAGGAAAGAGCGCGGCGCGAAGTCCTGGAAACAGCAATCTCATATCTTCAGGAAGCGCGGCGGAACGATGGAACTGATTCCGATGCCGTCTACGACGACCTGATGGGACACTATCAGCAAAAACTCTACACACTGACCCGCGCCGGCGAAGAAGAACCCATCGGGTACCGTCCCGAAGATCACAAGCAGTATTCCCGCATCTCGCGGGAACTCCTCTCGGTAGAACGTGACGCTCTGGTACGCCTGCGCGATCAGGGTCGAATCAGCGACAACGTTCTCCGTCAGTTGGAATATGAGCTTGACCTGCGCGAAGCGGGCGCGAAAAACGTGGCATAACATGCGTCCCGCAGCAAGGATGGTCACCCGACCTTGTGATCTGCCTCACAGGTATTTTGGAATCCCGCAACTACGCTAGGTACCCGCGCTTTTCTGGTAGAAAGGCCGCCAGACGAACCGACGGATCCATTATTCCCTGACCGGGGTTCACATGAAATTCGTGCGTGGACTCGAATCCAAACCTCTCACCACCGCGATTGCCTATTTTGCCGTCTCCTGTTTGTGGATTGTGGCTTCCGACTGGGGGGTGGCGGCGCTTGCCCCAGATCGGAAAACGATCCTGCTGATCAGTGTTGCGAAGGGCATCTTCTTTCTGGCGATCACTGCTGCATTGCTCTTCCTCGTCCTGCGGAGACTTCGGCACACAAGCGCGGCGCTGAATGAAGAATCCCGTGCGGCGCTCCGGAAGAGCGAATTGCATTTCCGACTGCTGGTGGAACAGGCGTCGGATGGCATCTTCGTTGCGGACGCAAACGGGCACTACCTGGACGTGAATTCAGCGGGCGCGGAAATGCTGGGCTATTCGCGAGAAGAAATCCTGGGATTTTCCATCGCCGACGTTCTAATACAAGAAGAGATTCCGCGGATACCTATCGAAGTGGGTCGCCTGTCTGAATCCAAGACGGTGATGTCCGAGTGGAAATTTCGACACAAGGATGGAACTCCAGTGATTGGCGAACTTTCCGGCAGAAAGCTTCCGGACGGCCGGTTACAGGGGATTGTTCGGGACATTAGCCAGAGGCGACAGGCAGAACACGAGTTGCGGGAGAGCAAGCGCTGGCTGGATGCGGCGATGGATGCAGCCAAACTCGCTGTGTGGAGCTATGACCTGTTAAGCGGGGAACTCGTAACGAATGCACGCGGCAAAGAGATTCTGGGGCTGCCGAGCAAGCCAAAATAACCATCCCCGATCTGTTGAGCCGCATTGTTCCGGAAGATCACAAGATGCTCGAGGCAGATATCTGGCGCCAACCGCAGGATTCGGAGATTAGACTCGAGTTTCGCGTAGCTTCGCCTACGGGCATCCGGTGGGTGTATGCCCGAGGGAGCGGTAGCACGAATGAATCCGGAGAGCGAATCCGCACCAACGGCGTCGTGATGGATATCACCGAGCGCAAACTCGCGGAAGGGCAACTCAAGCTCCTGCAGGAAGAGCTTCAGCAAGCACAGAAGATGGAGGCGATTGGGCAGCTGGCAGGCGGAGTGGCACATGATTTCAACAACCTGCTTCATGTGGTGATGTCCTACGCGGAGTTGGCGGATCTGAAGCTACCCGCCGACAGCCCGGTAAAGCGTCACTTGCAGATGATCCTTGAGGCTGCCAGAAGAGCCACGGAGGTTACTGGTCAGCTCCTCGCTTTTGGCCGCAAACAGATCCTCAACTCGCAGGTGTTTTGTTTGAATCAGTCGGTGGCAAATACGTCGAAGATGCTGGGACGGCTGATTGGGGAAGACATCCTTCTGAAGACAGATCTGGACCTGAACCTGGCCAGCACGAAGGCGGATCCGGGACAGGTGGAACAGATCATCATGAACCTTGCGGTGAACGCGCGCGACGCGATGCCGGAAGGCGGAAAGCTGACCATCGCTACGAAGAATGTGAATGTACCGAATACACACGGCTCCATTCCCGCAGGAAACTACTTGTGCCTCTCGCTCAGCGACACAGGTTGCGGGATGGCGGAGCCGGTCAAATCGCACATCTTCGAGCCATTCTTCACGACAAAGGCGAAGGGCAAAGGAACGGGACTGGGGCTCGCGACGGTATACGGAATCGTGAAACAGAGCGAAGGATTTATTGAGTGCACTTCCGAGCCGGACGAGGGCACCCGATTTGACGTGTACTTTCCGGCGACAGAACAGTTTCTGCCATTGGAGGACTTTGGCGAGGACATTGAGTCGCTTGCGGCGCACAACGAAACCGTACTGCTGGTGGAGGACGATGAGGCGGTTCGGGAATCGGCCACCGCGATGCTGGAAAGCATCGGGTTCCACGTATTAGTGGCGCGGGGCGGCAGCGAGGCGATTGAGCTTTCGCAAGAATACGGCAGAGACATCGAGCTGGTGCTTACGGACGTAGTAATGCCAGGCATGAGCGGCAATCAGCTTGCCGCAAAATTACGCGAAGACCGGCCGGACACGAAGTTTCTATTCATGTCCGGCTACACCGACGACGCCGTGCTGCGTCAGGGCATCAAGCAATCTGCCGTACCGTTCCTGCAGAAGCCTTTCACATTGCGGGCGATGGCCAGGAAGATCGAGGATGTGCTGCGAGCTCCCGCCCAGGCGATTCCCATCACGTGATTGCTAAAACGCAGCAGCTCCGGCTTCGGCGACGCTGTGATCCTGATCACCCGATCCACCGCTCACGCCAATAGCGCCAACGACTTTACCGTTCTTCTTGAGCGGAATGCCTCCGGCAAAAATCATTATCTTCCCGTGGTTGGACACATGAATCCCGAAGAATTGTCCGCCGGATTGTGAGTGTGTGGCCAGATCTTTTGTCGCGATATCGAAAGCCCGAGCGGTGAAGGCCTTGTTGATGGAAATGTCGATGCTGCCGAGCCAGGCGCCGTCCATGCGCACGTGAGAAACAAGGTTGCCGCCCTCGTCAGCGACGGCAATGTTCATAGGCTGGCCAATTTCTTTTGCTTTCTTTTCGGCGGCGGCAATCACCCGGCGCGCGTCTTCCAAGGTCATGAGCTGCTCTCCTTCAAATTTCGTCTGCTACTGCTTTGGAATGGATGCGGGAAGAGAGCAACTTGAACCAGAACAATCGGATCGCCGCTGTCGATGCCCGAGATTCAAGCGTTCTGAAAAGCGCTGCCGAACGCGATTCTGTGACATCGCGGCTGTGCACACGGTAGCCGCCAGACTAGAATTGGTGGGCTTCACGCGTCATGCACATCCGGGAGTGCACCATGCAGGGCCTGCGTCAGCGTGTCGAGAACGAACTGCTGTCCAACATCTTGCCGTTCTGGCTGAAATACACAATCGACGATCAATACGGCGGGTTCCGCGGGCAGATCGCGAACGATCTGACGATTGATCCTCTGGCCGACAAGGGACTGATCCTCAACGCGCGGATCTTGTGGACATTTTCGAGGGCGTTTGAGGTCTATGGCGACGCGATTTACCGTGATACGGCGCGACGCGCATATGAATACATTTCGCGATATTTTCTCGATGCGGAGCACGGCGGCGTGTACTGGATGCTGGATTACCAGGGACATCCGGTCGAGACCAAGAAGCGAATCTACGGCCAGGCATTCACAGTGTATGCACTGGCTGAATACTATCTCGCCACACGATACATAGAGGCGCTGGCGACGGCACGACAGATTTACGAATCAATCGAGCGCGCCAGCTACGATCCGAAGCATGGCGGCTACTTTGAGACTTATGAGCGCGATTGGACTCTCGCCGGCGAGCAACGCCTGAGCGCTGTCGACATGGACGAAAAGAAGTCCATGAATACGCATCTGCATGTGCTGGAGGCGTACGCGACGCTGCTGAAAGCGTGGGACGATGAGCAGTTGCGAGTGCGACTGCGTGAACTGATTCGCCTGTTTCTTGATCACATCATCGATCGCAAGACTCATCATTTCATCATGTTCTTCGACGAAGACTGGAGGCCGAAGTCTGATCACATCTCGTACGGTCACGACATCGAGGGCAGCTGGTTGCTGTGCGAAGCGGCCGAGATTCTCGGCGATACGGCGCTGCTGCGCGAGGTCCAGGAAGAAGCGGTAAAGATGGCGCAGGCTGTCTATGACGAAGCGATCGATACGGATGGCGGGCTGTTGTACGAAGCGAATCGCACTGGAATGATCGACACCGATAAGCACTGGTGGCCGCAGGCGGAAGCGGTAGTCGGATTCCTGAATGCGTACGAGTTGAGCGGCAAGGAGCACTTTCGGACAGCCGCCGAGCGGGCATGGGAGTTTATCGACAAGTACATCGTCGATCATAAGCACGGCGAATGGTTCTGGAAGGTTTCGCGGGAGCGCGTTCCGAGCAATGATCAGTACAAGGTGGATCCGTGGAAGTGCCCGTATCACAACAGCCGGATGTGCTTTGAGGTGATGGCGCGGCTGGACAATGCGAATTCTGGCGGACAACACAAAGTGAAAGAGGCGGGGAGCACAAAATGAAGCAGGCTCAATTTCAAACGAAGGTAAGGCAATTATTCCAGCAGCACGAGAAGCTGATCCGGCGGAAGAATTCAAAACTGAAGAATGGGAATGGAATCTTCGATCGATATCAGAATCCGGTGGTCACCGCAGAGCACACACCCATTTTCTGGCGTTATGACCTCGATCCGAAAACGAATCCTCACCTGATGGAGCGGATGGGAATCAATGCGACCTTCAATGCCGGGGCTATCGAGCATGAGGGAAAGATACTGGTGCTGGCGCGGGTGGAAGGTGCGGATCGAAAGTCATTTCTTGCCGTAACGGAGAGCGCGAATGGCATCGACAACTTTCGTTTCCGGGATTATCCGATCCTGATGCCGGAGACGGGCGATCCGGATGTGAACGTGTATGACATCCGCGTGGTGCGCCATGAAGACGGATGGATCTATGGCCTGTTCTGCACGGAGCGAAAAGATCCGAAGGCGCCGTTATGGGATACGTCGTCTGCGGTGGCGCAATGTGGCCTGGCGCGAACGAAGGATCTGAAGAAATGGGAGCGATTGCCGGACCTGAAGACGAAGTCTCCACAGCAACGCAACGTGGTGCTGCATCCGGAGTTTGTGAACGGCAAGTACGCGCTCTACACGCGCCCGCAAGACGAATTCATACAGGCAGGCAAAGGCGGCGGAATCGGCTGGGGACTGTGCGTTTCGATGCTGAATGCGGTGGTCGAAGAAGAAGTGATCATGGACAACCGCGAGTATCACACCATCAAGGAAGTAAAGAATGGATTGGGACCGGCGCCGATCAAGACTACGAAAGGCTGGTTGCATCTAGCGCACGGCGTTCGCAATACGGCGGCAGGTCTGCGTTACGTTCTGTACATGTTCTTGTGTGAGTTGGAGCGGCCGCAGGTGATCACGCATCGTCCGGCGGGATACTTCATGGGGCCACAGGGAGACGAGCGCATCGGCGACGTTTCCAATGTTGTGTTCAGCAATGGCTGGGTGGCGCGCAAGAACGGCGACGTACTGATCTATTACGGTTCTTCGGATACGCGATTGCACGTTGCGACGAGCACCGTGGATCGATTGCTGGATTACGTGCTGAATACGCCTGAAGATCCGCTGCGCAGTTACGCATGCGTGGAACAGCGGTATGCCTTGATCGAGAAGAATCTGCGGTTGATGAAGGCGAAGCAAGCCAAAGGAGCGAAGACACGAGCGCGGTGAGAGCGCTTTTGTTGGGCTAGGACGCAGTGGGAAGAGTGCTAGATCCTGTGTTGCAACGCAGCCTGTTCTCCTCGCGGCTGGCCCACTTCGGGGCCGGAGAGACTCACACAGTTGCGGCCCTTTTCTTTTCCTTCGTAAAGGGCAAGATCGGCGCGACGTAACAGAGATTCCGGTACATCTTCCGGGCGCGACATGGTTAAACCAATGGTGGCAGTGACAAAGAGCGGATTCGCATTCAATGTAATGGGGTGCTCGGAAATACGAGTGCGGATTCGGTCGGCAATATGTTCGGCGGCCGGCTGATCGCAGTCGGTTACGATGACGAGAAATTCCTCTCCGCCGTAACGACCAACATAATCATGAGCGCGCAAGCAGTCCTGCATGCGAGTGCACGATGCAACAATTGCGATATCGCCGGCAGCGTGTCCGAAGCGGTCGTTGATCGATTTAAAGTGATCCAAGTCGATCAGCAACACCGCCAGCTGCAACTCAGATCGCGAGGAGCGCGACAGCTCTCGTTCAAGCGCAGCCAGGATTGCGCTGCGGTTCATGGCTCCCGTCATGCCATCATGGGTGGCACGATATTCGAGCGCCTCACGTGTTCGAGCGAGTTCGAAGAACGACTCGCGCACCGTCGCCAGCGAATTGCGAAGTTTGCTGCTGAGAATCTGCTGGTTAGCGAAGAGCAAAATCGCAAGCGCGACCACGGCGATGAAGGAGACGAGTATCCGAAAATTCCGGACAGGACCCGGGGCGTGGCTGTACTCCAGACTCCAGACGGCCATTACCGGAACCGAGATCATGGCACAGATCGCCAGGCGGCTGATCCAGTTGGCACGCTGTGCGTCTTCATCCTCGGTGACTTGCGATTCACGGTTGGGCGCCAGTCGCGGTTCGAGGGAGGCTGCCCATACCATGGTGGCAACAGCAAGCATCAGCGGAATGTCATGCGGGCTGCCGGTGTAGTAATCGCCACGATCCATCGCGATGTTAATGAACAGCGAACTAATGGTGTATCCGACTGAGGCCAGCAGCAGAGAGCCGTAGAGACTCCTCCAACCGCCGTTTGAGCGGTACCAGAGCAGCAGCCAGCCGACGATGAGCACGAGCGATTCAGTGACATACAGCACGTTAAAGCTTGAACCATATTGAAGCCGGTTCGGCATCAGGTACTGCCAGGGGATCACGACAAAAGAATAGAGATACATCCACCAGACGGCGATCATCGCGAGAGGCATTCCGATCAGCGACGGCACTTCGCGATGTTCATGTGGAACAGTGGCCAGCGCGGCCATCATCGGAACCAGATGGAGGAAGAGGATGATGTCGAGATATGTGGGTGCGCTGATGTCTACATGGCGAACCAGTTCCAGATAAGCCCACATCGCCGAACTGAAGAGCCAGAGCGCGGCTCCTGCAGTCATCAACAACCAAAACTTTCGAGCGCTTCCTCGCGACCCGGCAAGATTGCAACCGAACGCCGCCAGCACCAGACCTATCAGAATTGGTTGCGCAATATCCGCGAAGAAAGTGAGATTATCGGAAGGCGAGCTAAAGCCGGCCGCGAAGGAATAGATCACCACCAGTACGGTGGAAGCCGCCACCAAAGAACTGCGATAGTGACTTCGATTTAGCAAACAATTCCATTTCCCGCAGCCCAGTCGGACGGGAGGTCCTCCGATTTGCGGCCACATTGCCCGATATGAATGGGGGAATCTTAGCTGAGTTTCGATGACAAGCCGATGTGACTAAAGTCACATTACTGTGCATGAGTAACGGGGAAAATCCCGAGCTAGCAGCAGGTTGCCGTTATTATCCCCCCGGATTCCCGATAACAAGGAGCCATCAGGAGAGGAGACTAGGAATCTGCTCCGACAGATTGCCTGATCCGGCGCACAAGGTCGCGATCTGTCATCTGGAATTGATCTTCACGGGGCTCAAGACCGCCTCCGAAAGTTACGTGAGGCCGAGCTCGTGTGGAAGTATCGAGGACTGTCTTGAATGCGGTCAGGTGGACCTGCCGACAACCAGTTTCCCGAACAACCTGTGGAATGGAAGCGGGACTGATTCCCCCGCCCGGCAGAATCTCGATCCGGTCACCAGCGTAATCGATCAACCGCTGGATAAAGGGCAACGCGTCGAGGGCCGAATCCTGCTGGCCACTGGTGAGTATGCGGGTGAATCCGAGATCAACAATCTGGTCGAGTGCAACAAAAGGGTCAGGGGTCACGTCGAACGCGCGATGAAAGACGGCCTGTCGATTGGAAACGCGCTTCAAAATGCGGCGACAGCGTTCGACGTCAACGGTGCCATCCGGTTGCAGGATGCCGAAGACGAGGCCATCGGCATCATGCGCGATCGCGAGCCCTGCGTCACGTTCCATCGATGCCATTTCCGCTTCGCTGTAGCAGAAACCGCCAGCACGGGGACGAATCATGACCATGACTGGAATCGTTACGCGGGCTTTGGACTCGAGAATTGCTCCAATCGAAGGCGTAAGACCACCAAGAAAAAGGGCGGAGCAAAGTTCGACACGATCGGCGCCGCCGGCTTGCGATTCGATGGCGTCGTCAATGGAACCGCAACAGATTTCGAGCAGGACTCTCGGCATTACGAAAATAAGGGTACAAGACTCATTTGCCTCCGGACGAGATTTCTTCGCTGGAACTAACGCTGAAAATAATCGACAACATGGGGCTGCATGAGCTGGAAAATCACCAGAACGCAGACAAGCAGCTTCAGCCCTTCCTCCGTGAGCGTGAGCCAACGAAATTCAACGACTGCTGACGAGAGGGCGGGTATCGCAGCGAAACCGATCAGTGCGAACAGGAGAATCGCAAGGCGGCGAGCAAAAGGCATTCGTTTTGTGAGGGCGAAGCCCGTCGCGACGGTCACAACGGCGGCCAGAAAGAAGATAACTGGCCCCATCAGTTCCAAGCCCTCCAGGAGGAATGCCCCGGAGTGCAGTGGCTGAACTCCGAGAGTCGCCAGTATTCCCGTGATTGCGAGAAAAGCAGCGACGAACCAACAAAGACAAGCGATAACCAATACCGATTTTGGACGAGACACTAACATGCCGGTTTCAGGAGATATTGATTGGGCCAGAAGGTGAGTAGCTGCAAACACTTGCAGCTAAGCTGCTCCACTTTGCAAGGACTGGGGGACGGAGCCTGAAAACCCTCTTGTGTATCGGTCCTAACTCACTGAACCGTAAAGAGATTTTAATTCTGCCATATCGTTCCATTTGGGGATTCGATTGCAGAGACTCAGGACAAGTGAGGACCCCCGAGATGCGTACGCTCCGAGTTCTGGTAGGAATGAGTTTTCTATTTCTCTGTACCACGCTGATGCACGCGCAGCATGGGCGCGCACAGGACCCGATTTGCAACGGCAACGTCGCTCAACAGGTGCTTGGAAATACTTTCCAGTTTGAGGCTTCCTCCCCGAATGGGGATACTGGAGGCATCGATCCCTCTACTGGCCTTCCCATCGTCGATTGCTTCTTTAACAACAGCCTTACTCAATCGGGTTGGGACTACATCACGCTCACTCTCGATTCCGCTGCGCAGATCGATGCCTCGAACGTGTTTTGCGATTCTCCAGGCAATCCGAGTGTCGCCTTTACATGTACAGTTAATAGCGTTTTCGACCCCCAGACCGATAAATCCTACGTCACTAGCCTCGTGTTTGAAGCAGGGCCTGGAGATACTGGCATTCCGTTTGGCCGAACTCTTATGATCGACTTGAACCCTTGCAACGATAGCGGCGAAAACTGTGCGATCCAGGGAATCGGGACCGGAGGATGGTTGAATCCAGACGGCAGTCCGATTACGTTCACCGCTACCATTCCTGAGCCAAGCTCACTCGCGCTTCTAGGAACTGGACTGCTGGTTGCTTTCCGCAAGCGCTTCTTTGCTCCAAAGGGTTAACCGCGGGGATGTTGCGGTGTGCAAATCGAAAAGGCCCGATGGAGAAACATCGGGCTTTTCACTTTTGATCAAGACTTAAGAACGCGCTTTGGGAGTTGCCAGTCTTTCGTGAACCCGTCTACTAGGTCACTTCGAGGGTGCCGGAGGTGCGGGTGGCGTGCGGAGGCGCGCTAAGGACATCGTCTGGAACTCTGGCTCCTGGAACGCGTTGCTGAACCACGGATCAGCCTTGGCTAGTTCGAGAGAGTAGCCTTTCTTTAGCGCGTCTCGCAGCGCTAACGCCGCATCCTTCTTGTTTCCTGCCAGATAGTTAATCTCCGCATCATAGTAAGCAAGATCAGCAGTATCCGGGTCAATTGCACGTGCCCGCGAAATGAGCATCAGACCGTTGCTGGGGTCGCCTTTTTGAGCGTAATACAGCGCCATGCTCCCCATTACGCTTGCATCGCGCGGGTTGACCTGCATCTCTTTCGCAGCAAGGACTATCGCATCGTCAAAGGCTTTGAGCGCTTCGTTGCGACTTCCACCCGCACCAGTAGCCGCTCGCGAGGTTTCCCATCAGGAATTGGTCCTCGGGACTAAGTTCTACCGCTTTTTCGTAGTTCTCGAACGGCTTCGTCGTACTTGCGAAGATAAAAGTAGGAGGTCGCCAGGTTGGAGTACGTATCCGGCGTGGGCTTCAGCGCAAGGGACTTTTCATTGCGTCCGACCGCTGTCCTTCCACTTGTTCTGGTGAAGTAGATCACGCCCATATTCGAATAGGCGGCGGCATTGTCGGATCCAGTTCAATGACCTTCTTGTAGGCTGCGAGCGCCTCGTCATACAGGCCGAAAGCGATTATAAGTCGTTCCCAACAAGGTTGTAGTTGAACCAGAAATACGGGTTCAGCTCGATCGCCTTCTTGTACGCAGCGATTGCTTCGTCTTTGCGACCGGCTGAGCGATAGGTATCTCCCAATCGTCGGTAGGCCTCGTCGGAATTCGGAGCGAGTTTCAACGCGTCCTGCAGAACGGAAACTGCCTCGGCGGTTTTACCGCTGGCATTCAGGACGCTCCCTAGCGTGTACTGCACCTCGGGAATGCTGTCCGCACCCTGAATTCGATTCGCCTGTTGCGCGGCAGCCAGAGCCTTTTGGGCTGCACCGGGATCTTTGCTGTTCTTATAAACGCGCAGGTAAGCATCCGCTAACCCTGCATAGGCCAAGGCGAAATTCGGATCTGTCTTTGTGGCCTGCTCGTAATAGCCGATTGCCGACTGAACGTTTTTTGGATCCATCTCTCCGCGGGTAAATGTGTTCCTGCCTTTCAGGTAGAGCTCATAGGCGGCTGTATTCTCGGTGGGATGGAACGCGACCATCGGTTGCGAAGAGGTGGACAGCGCCGGTTGCAACGCGCTGAACATGTTGTCTTCCAGCGTCAGCAAGTCCTGGCGCTTGCCGGAAAATGGCTGCAACGCCTGTCCTACCTGTTTTCCCTGACTGTCGAGTAGGTTCAGCACGACCAGCACGTCGTCGCCTGACCCTTGCACACTTCCTTGCACGATGTAGCTGACACCCAGGCTCTTCGCGATCTCGGGAATGGTGCTGTTCGCGTTCACTTTTTGAACCGCAAAGGGAGATGCTACGTTCAGCTCTTTCAACTGCGATAACTTGGAGATCAGAGCCTCCGTAATGCCTGTGCTGACGTATCCCAACTGCGCTTCGTCCCCGAGAACCTTCACGGGCAAGACCGCAACGCGGCGCTCAGGAACGGCGGCCACCTGCTCCGTCGAAGAGCGATGCATGTACCGATAGCCCACGACCGCGATGCCCGTGGTCACCACCAGTGCCCCGGCGACAATGCCTGCGAAAAGCCGCTTGCTCATCGGGACATTCACGGCCATCTGCGGCAGGCGGAGTGACATGCTCGGCGAAAATCCGGACGGCGATTGCTGTAGTTCAATATCGTTCAGAATCTCGCGCGCGGACTTATACCGACGCGCCGGATCGCGCTCCAGGCACTTCATGACCACCTGGTTCAGCCAGTCTGGAATCTCAGGATTCGCTTGCTTAGGCTCTGGAGGCGCTTCGTTGGCACGCTTGTACATCAACTGGAACGTTGACTCGGCCTGGAAGGGCACGTCGCCGGTCAACATTTCGTACATGATCAGTCCGAGAGCATACAGATCGGTGCGGCCATCGACAGGCTTACATTCGATCTGCTCGGGAGCCATGTAGCGGGGGGTGCCCAGCAATTCCCCAGTCATGGTCATGCCGCCTTCACTCTCGATCGATTTGGCGAGACCGAAATCGGAGACGTAAACGTGATCGTCCTTATCGAGCATGATGTTCTGCGGCTTCATGTCTCGATGGACGACGTCTTCACCGTGCGCTGCCTCCAGCGCAGCGCAGAGCTGCCTGGTTATATTCAGCGTGCGCTCGATGCTCAGCTTTCCCTGGGATTGCAGAACGTGGTAGAGATCCGATCCGTCCACGAACGCCATGGAAATGAACTTTGTTCCAGCAACGTCGCCTAGATCGTGAATACGAAGAATGTTTTTGTGGGAAATCTTGCTGGCTAGCAGCAGTTCCTGCTTGAAGCGCAGCATCGCCTCAGGATGGACCATCAACTCCGGGCGGACCAGTTTGAGCGCAACCGTACGATTCAGGTCTAGGTCATAGGCTTTGTAGACAGCGCCCATGCCGCCTTGACCAAGAAGCTTCTCGACGCGATAGCGCGGACCGAAATCAACTTCAGATGTCGATTGGGCTCGGGCGCGACTTACTCCGAGGCCAGTGGGAACGTTACCCGAATTTCCTGCGAATGATGCACGAGTGACGGCGTCGGCGCGCGCAGACACCGGCGCCGGACTGGGCGAGGAATCTCTCCCGCCACCACCCCAAGTGGAATCGGAATGCGATTCGGGGAGTTCGCTATCACATTGTGTGCAACGCGTCGCAAGCCCTGGATTGCTTGCTCCGCACTTCGGACACGTCATAGGAAGGCCCACCACCTTCCACCAGGCTGGGATTATGTTGCTGGAGGGGAGGTACGGCAAGTGCAAAGCAACTGCTTCAACTACGCGAACATATCCCCATAGCCGGTGAGACTAGCTTCCGATGTTAGCATTTCGGACCCAATCTTTCCCGGCTCTTTTTGTTACTTTTCCAAGACCTCGTCCAGATTCAGGCGATCGCCTGGCTGAAGTGAAATCATCTTCTGGAGCGGCTTATACCCTGGCGCGCTCAGAATGATTTCATAGTTCCCGGCTGGAACAGCGAACTCAGCTGGCGTTGCCCGGTCCATCATCCGATTGTTAATCGAGATCTGAGCGCCCCGAGGCGTGGTCTTGATCTTCACTACGCCCACGTCCTTGGCTCCGCCGCCACCGAAAAGCTTGCCCAGCTTATTGGTGCTACGGACCTCATTAGCGTCGCCCATTGGCTTGAGGGAAGCTGACAAGTGAGCGGTCTGGCCAAGCATAGCTTCCAAGGGTTGCGAAATCTCAAAATAGCCCAGTCTTTTCAGCAGGATGGTGTGGGAGCCCTTGCTAACCGCGAACTGCGCCGGAGTGACCTTACCGCTATCACGTCCGTCCACGTAGATTGAAGCGCCGGCCGGATCGCTGTTGACGGCGGCCATCGCTATCATCTCGGAAAGGTTCAAGGAAAGTACAGCCCGATTCGAGGCAATCACGTCCACGTTCTGCGATTGAGGTGAGAATCCTGGCTTGGAAACAACCACCGAATGTGCTCCGGGGTAGACGGTAACCGCATACGGAGTTACCCAGCTCGGATCCGTTCTGCCGTCGATTTGGACCTGTGCTCCGGTCGGAATCGAAGTAATGGTGATTTCCCCAGTAGCTGGAGTCGGCGCAGCAGTGGCGACCTGCTTCACTGCAGTCTTCTTTTTCTTGTCCTTCTTGGAATAGACGACCTCTGGTTCCGACTGCTGTTGCTCGGCGGCCAGGACCTCCGGAGACTGAGCAGGCAGCTGGGCAGGAGCAGCAACAACGGGCTCGGGCTTTGCCGGAAGAGCGTTGCCTGCACTGGGCTGTATCACTTCCTCGTGATTGTGCCCGAACTGCAGTCCGATGAGGACAGCAATAATCAGGAGCAGCAGAACTGCGCCACCAGCGATGGCTTGGTCCTTGCGATCTGCCAAGTCAAAGCTCGACTTCTTTGGTTTCGGCCGAGGCATCGGCGCAGGAGCGGCCGAAACCGGAGCCGATGTGCTTACCCTGGGCGCCGGTCTCTCAACAGGCGCGGGAGGCGGTGTCGAGATTCGGACGGTGCTGTCGATCACGGGCTTGTTCCGCGGCGCAGCCACCACTAGCGGATGCACTACTCTTGCTTCTGGCTTCGGTTGTTGCGCTTCGACGGTACCAGGTATTGGCTCGGGGGCGACGGCCACGCTGGATTGCGCCGAGGCGCTAGCTTTCGGTGCAAGTGGAATTGGGTTGACCGGCGGAGCATTAAAGTTGGCGTAACCTGCAGGGGGCGCTGCGGAGCGCGCCGTCATCATCTCCGGGGTTACAGGATTCGCGGCATACGGACTGGCGCTTGGAGCGGTACGAATTGGGGGCGGGGCAATCGGTTTCACCGCAATCGGTGGCGAAAAAGTCTCTGGACGCCCGATATTCGGGGGCATCACTGGTGGACGCACCGGTGCCGCTTCGGCTGCCGCGGGCACAACTGCCTGCCCAAACTGCTTGTAATTCTCGATGTCATTGATGAGCTCGGCGCCTGTCTGGTAACGATCAGTTGGGCTCTTAGCGAGAGCTTTCATCACCACGTGATTGATCCCGGGAGGCACTCCAGGGACGACCTGTGACAGAGGCGGCGGTACTTCTCCTAGAATCTTCTTGCAGAGTTCTTCCCTGGTTTCTGCGGCTGCAGCTTTCTGTCCGGAGATTAATTCGTAAAGCATCGCGCCCCAGTTGTAGATGTTCGCGCGTACATCAACAGGAGCGCGCTGGATCTGCTCCGGCGCCATGTAATACAGAAGCTGAGGAATGTTCTTGGGACCCGGCGCACCCACCTCAACACCCGAGGGAACGCCGTAATCCATGATCTTGACCCCGCCATCCCACTCGATCATGACGTTGGCGGGCTTCAGATTCCGATGCATGATCTTCTTGCTGGCAGCATGATCGAGCGCCGAACAGACCTGGCGCGAGATATCGACGAGATCGCCGGTGGAAATCTCTTTTTTGCTGAGAAGCATGTCGAAGATGCGGATGCCATCGACGAATTCAAGCACGGCAAAGAAGACGCCCTTGTCTTCGCCCGTGCCGAGAACCGCAACGATATTCGGGCTGCTGAGGGCGCGCGCTTCTTCCGCTTCCGCGCGAAAGCGTTTCAACAATTCCTGGTCGTAGCCTTCGTTTGCGTCCAGTCGGAAAGTCTTGAGCGCAACGGTTTGCTTGGTCTTCGGATCGGTGGCTTTGATGATCGTGCCAACCCGGTATTGGGCTATTTCGCCAACGAGTTCGTAACGTCCAAGGGTCTCTTTACCCATTTTCTGCCTCTTAAAGTAGCGGCGAAGCCCAAAGGAGCACCGTGAAGCGCACACTTTCCCTGAGGGAGGAACGTCGAAGATAACCGAAGTTATCCGCATTAGGGCAGGTAACCTTAGAGCGAATAGCATTGGACTTTCGTCACGTGAGGAAGGAGGAGCGATCGTGTTCGCAGTCCAGGAGCGGAAAAGCATGGAACATGGCAGAAGAGAGGCGCTGACGAGAGATTGACAAGGTAACCCGCCGAGGGACAGTCGTATAAGACGCGTCGTGCGCGACTGGTGAGGAATGCCATGAATCTGAACTTCGGAGAAGTCATTCGCTGGCTCTGGATTCTGTGTGGGAATCGGCTGGCTGGGCGCCAAGCAGCCGACCCGAATGCAGCCCAGCGGATCCCGTTAATTCAACCCGGCGATAGAGTATTGGTTGTGACTTCGGATCATCGGCTTGTGTAGTCGGCAGTAAGCGAACGGAAGAATGCTACAAGGGTGTCCATTGATCTAGACTTTTCCGGTGCCTCCGCATTTCGGGCAGGGCTTACGACCAGCGGCGGAGAAAGCGACTGGATTCATCAAATCGGATCGGCGCTTTGCCGCATTCTTCTGCTCATTGATCTTGCCGGTTCCGTTGCACGCGCGGCACGTCTTCGTCTTGGCGGCTTCTTCACTCATCCCCTGATTATTACAGAAACCAGCGCCCAATATTCCGTATAGTTATTCGAATTCTGAGGTGGCCATGAACATCGACTGGCTTCGCGAGCATTGTCTTTCGCTGCCGCACGCCACGGAGACCGTGCAGTGGGGAGATGATCTGGTGTTCAAGATTGGCGGCAAGATGTTCGCCGTCGTTGCTCTCGAGCCCTCGGCCACGAATCACCTGGCATTTAAATGCACGCCGGAGAGGTTCGCCGAGCTGACGGAAATCCCCAGCGTCATTCCCGCGCCCTACATGGCGAGAGCGATGTGGGTGGCATTCGAAGACTTGAATGCGCTTCGCGCCGACGACATTCGTGCGCTCATACGCGAGTCATACGAACTGGTCTTTGCGAAGCTAACCAAGAAGCAACAACAGGAATTGACCGCGGCCAGGGCAGGTTCTCCCCAGCCGCGAATCAAGCGCTCGGTGCCACGTCGTCGCTCTCGAGCGCGCGGACGTACTCGATGACCGACTCGCTCCAGCCATCAATATGCGTCCAGCGCCCGTAGCCGACACCGTTCTTGTAGCTGGCCACGTTGATCACATAGCCCTCTGCCTTTGGGTTCGGCACGGAGTCGTGCGTCTGCTCGTCGGTGATCACGATGAGCCGATCGTACGGCTCACGCAAATTACCGAGCGCCTTGCCGAGATAAGTCCCGTTGTGCGACTGGCTCGCCTCGATGGCGTCGCGCAGGGCGAACCCGCGCCGCGCCGGAATACGAACCAGGCGGTCCGAGAAGCTGTAGACGCTGACGTCTTCGCAGATCTCGCGCAGCAAGATTGCGAGTCCGTACGCAGCATCGGTACGCAGCATCTCCGAACGGCGGGAGAGCATGGCAACCATCGAGCCCGACACGTCCACGAGCAGGACGGTCTTGCCCTTCAGCTTTCCTTCGTTAGAACCAGTCTGTCCCTCGACGGCACGCAGCATCACCGACTCGAGTTCCGCCTCCCACTGCGGCGCGTGACGCGCGGCAGCGATGAAGCGAAACGGCAGAACGCGATCCGACTTCATGATGCGCAATGCGCGCAACACGAGATCCTCGTCGACGCCGGCCTCGTACATGTTGCGCAGGTTACGCAGCACGGCCAAGACTCCGAGCTTGCGCTCGCCGAGCAAACGCGTCCACGCCTCGCGCTGGTTGGCGCCACCGGAGAGTGCGACCTCCCAGGTGTCGGGCGTGGCGAGTTTGCCCTCGACCAGGCGCTTCCACAACTCTGCCTGTGCCTCGTCGCGCGGCTTGGCGTGCGAGAGGAAGAGCACGTCGCGCAGCTTCACCGGCGAGTCGCGGTTGTACTTCGCGAGCGCGTACTCGTCGAACTTCGGGAAAGCTGCGGCCAGTCCCTTCTTCACCTGCGCGGAGAGCGGCGCGCGTCCATCGCTCCAGTAGATGGCGACGAACTCGGAGAGCTCGTCGGCACGCTGGATCACGCGCTCGAGCGTCTCCGCCACCAGCACGCGATGCGAGGCCAGACGCGCCATCTCACGAACGAGCAGCAACGGAGCATGACGTAGCTTCATCGCAATGCGAGCTTCCACGGCGAGCGCGGCAACCTTCTCCGGCGCGACCTGCGGAACCAGTTCCTTGATGCGGCCGGAGATCTCCACGCCGTCCTCGTAGAACTGGTTCTCCCAGAGCAGGCAGGCGAGCACGGAGCGCCGCAACTGTTGCTCGGGATTGAGGCTGCGTGCGGGCGCGCCCTCGTGCGTGCGAGGACGGCTCCAGCCAATCAGCTCATTCAACTTCGTTACATTCAAGCGGGCCATGTTCGGCCTCCTTTCATGATCGCCAAGCCCGGTACCGGGCCTGGCGGGACTCCGGGAGACACGTGGTTGCGTGCGCCACGGAGAAATCTGTGCCGGGGAATATGCGACGAGTAGAGTTCCCTCGCTACGCTCGGGATCTCGGCAGCGGGCTCGGACGCCCGCTAAACGCCTCGACTTCGCCACCGGCAGGGTTGAGTCGATCCCCCGGCAGCAGCGCTGCGGGCGGGATTAACTCTTATCTGTTTCTTGCGGCTGTTCAGTGCCAAAGCCGCGAACGGCCTTGGTCGACTTGGGTTCCACAGGTAACGCCAGCTTCTGCATCTCTTCCCAACTCGGGTGCGCACGGTTGGTGTAATCCGTGCACGTCTTCACCGGGAAGGGAATCAGACGGAGCCGGTCGTAGCTGCAATGCATCAGTTCTTCGCTCTCGCGATAGCCGGTCTGCATGTGAACCCAAATACAGGTCTTGCACAACGACTCATTGCCTTGCGGCGTACCGTTCTTGATCGTGAACTGCATACGTTTCCTTCTAACCGACGCGAGCCGGAGTCGTGGCGCGGACTCTGCTGTCCGCGCGTTGTGAAGATCGATCGGGGAACAAGCGACTAGGGCACGTTTGGTGCTCTATCCACTGAGCTACAGGCCCCCAATATGGACCCGGCAGGATTCGAACCTGCGACCTCCCGATTATGAGTCGAAGTAACCCTGGTCTACGCCACCGACCGAAAATAGCTGGGAGAACACGCGACTGCGGAACGTGGTCGATTTAAATGTCGAAGTAACCGCGATCTTCGCTACCCAGCGTTTAGGTTGTGCGATTGTGCGTAGGAAGTAGCGCCGAGGAGTTAGCGATAATCAGCAGACGTCGCCCGTTTGCAATCGCTACCGAAGTTCGGCAGCCACTGCCTAAGCACCGAGATGTGCATTATGTATTTCAACGGGCGTTTCTCCTACGCATTCCGAAGATGCCATGACTTTGATTTCGTGGCAAGGGAAATTTTCGAACGAGCGTACGAAAATGTAGGTGAGTACGAGGTATCTCGAAGATAAGAATGAGCGAAGTACGGCAAAATTAATTTTTGTAAAAAGAAAAGGCACAGTCGAAGCGCTCGGCTGTGCCTTCGAGTTTCGGATCTGGCTGTTGTGTCAGCCTCGGTTGACAGTCAGGTTGTTCTTCACACTGAAGGCGCCAAACACCTGGTTCGCGCGGATGCCGGCGATGATGCGATCCATGTCCGATTGCACCCAACCATTGAGTGTCACGTGGCCATTGTCGACGATGATACGAATGGGCGCTTTGGGATCGGTGCCGTAGCGGCCTAGTGTCGAATCGCCGTAGATGGCGCGCAGTTCGCCGAAGCGGATGCGATCATCACTGAAGGAGGCTGGCAAAACTCTGATTTCGTCCACCACACCCTTCACGCCTTCGGTGTTGTTCACTGCTGCCAGAGCAGTCTGCTTGTCGATGGGAAGCCGTACTTCGCCCTCGAGCCTGGCAATGCCGTCATCAACGCTCACCTTCAGATAATCGAACACATTGAAATAGCCGATCCGATTGTCAACGAGTTCCTGTTGCAACTTGACCTGCAGCTTCTGATCGGGAACAGGCTCAGTGTTCACGATCACCAGGTCGTTGATCTTCGCCTTCTTATCGAGCTTGGCGACTTTCTTTTCGAGGTCGACTTTCTGCTGATAGGTTCTGACGGTACCGGTCAACGTCACCGTTCCGTTTTCTACCTTGCTTTGTACGTTGTTGAATTGCGATTTCTTCTGTAACTCGTCGGCGATCTTCGCCTGCATGTCGCTATCCGATGTAGTGGCCGCTGAAAGGCCGAGAGCGGCGCTCATCAGCAGAATCAGCAGGGCACACGTATACCGCCTCTTACTCATCATCACTAACCCTCTTTCCAACCAGGTTAGCCCCTAATTAACCGGTTGGTTAATGAAACCCAAAACGGAGGATGAAGTTGCTGTGCGCCGGCAGCCTGGCGATGGGAGGTTACGACCAGAAGAGGTGCCACCAGCGTCGCCGGGGTTTGGGCTCGACGGCATAGACGCTGTCAGAAAGGCCGAGGAAGCCGGTGGCTTCATACTCTGGCTCAGAGAGCAGAGTTGGTTCTTCGAGAGATACTTGGGGTTTAGGCACGGGGCGGAGGTGCATCATGCAGACGCCACCGCGGACCCTGGCGGGAATCATGATCAGTGATTCGTTGTTCGCTTCGAGGATCGGTTGGAGATAATCCAGAGTGTCGCGGGAGTAGAGTCCAAATCTCAACTCGGCCACAGCCCTCAGATCGCGAGGCAACTTACCTATTGTTTCCTGATCGAAAACCACGAAGCGTCCCATAGAAACCGCCTCCGGCGAATGCGAACAGCTAATTCATATCTGAGATGTGTTTGATCCCCGACTTCGCGTCGACAACAGTGGTCGTCTTCGGCGCTTGACGATCAAAATGATGGATGACCACTTCTCTGTCGTCGACGATCTCAATCCGCTCGGAAGATTTGTGGCGCAGAGTAGCGGTGGCCGATGTCCCCGAACTTGGGGTAGCGACGACAGGCGTTGGCGATTTTACAACTGAGCTGGAGGCGGCGCCCGACATCGGGATGGTAGCGGACGCAGATCGCTGGTCTTTCCAGAGCATCAGAGCAATCAGCACGACCATGAGCCCTGCACCGGCGAAAGCACTGCGGATCCAGGCGTTCTGAGAAGCGGAATCGAAGCGGAGATGATTCTCCACCATCGAGCGGGCACGCACCGCGCGTGCTTCAATGACCGTCCGTTTGCGGATCAGCAAAACACGTGCCTGCTCCAAATGCTGGCGGGTCTGCTCAAGGCCGTTCAGCAGTTCTGCCGAACACAGCGATAGGCATTCGCGGCCCGTCAACCGCGCCTCTCTTAACATCTGCACAATGCTTTCGCGCAGACGTGCGGCTGCAACCACGGGGAAGGGATCTTCCGCAGGCTCTCGGACGGAAGTGGCTGGATCTGCTTCGACCGGATCAATGGCGAATGACTCGACCGCGACTGGTGCAATCTCGAGTGGTGTGGTACTGACTGGCTCGACGTCGACTGGATCGAGCCGGAGTGCGTCGTTCTCGATCCACTCTAGGCTGATAGGCTCCATTCCGAGTGACTCTACCTGGGCAGGCTCCATCGCGACTGGTGCAATCTCAGTTGGAGCCTCGATCGTTCCAAGCGGAGCAACGGTAACGGCAGGTGGCGGCACTTCCGGAAAAATCCCAGTTCCGACGAAGACGTCGACATCGCTGGACGCCATCTCACGCGCGAGTTGAAGGGCGGTATCGACGGGAAGCACGCGCAAGTCGATCTCGAAATCAGGCAGCGGTTCACTCGGATCAACAACCTGATCGTTTTGTACCGTGAAACCGTGGCCTTGCAGAAAAGAGATCAGATCAGCAGCGTCAGAGGGAGTGTCACTAACAATTCGAACTATCTTCATGGACAGTCTCGCCATTTGGAAGAACGTTGAGGGAACGAGGACACGCGCCACACGCTCAGCATGGCAAAAACTTAGAAGCAATAATCCGGAGTAAGGTGGCCAGAACCGATACTCCGGTCCGGACTGGCGCCGGGGAGGCGGCGTACACTGAGGCATGGCAGAGACGGTGCCCCAGACGACGCATCGAACGGCATGGCTGGCCGGAGCAACCGGGCTGGTTGGTGGCTTTGTTCTACGTCAATTGCTTGCTTCGGAGTGGTACTCGCAAGTCGTGGCGCTTACCCGGCGAACGATGAAAGTAGAACATCCGAAACTGGAGCAGCGCCTGGTCGATTTCGACCAACTGCATTTCCTCGATCTGCCACCAGCCGGGGATGTCTTCTGTGCGCTTGGCACAACGATCAAGAAGGCCGGTTCTCAGGAAGCTTTCCGCCGCGTGGACCTTGAATATCCGCTCGCACTCGCGAACAAGGCAGCCGCTTCCGGCGCGCAACAGTTCCTATTGGTCTCTTCCGTTGGCGCGAACGCCCGATCCCGCAACTTTTACCTGCGAACGAAAGGCGAACTGGAAGACGCAGTTTCGGCGCTGCCGTTCACGGGAATTCACATCTTTCGCCCAAGCCTCCTGGTAGGCCCGCGCGAGGAAAGGCGGCCCGCAGAGCGAGTTGCCGAGGTATTGATGAAGGTGCTATCGCCGGTCCTTATCGACGGATTGAGCAAATACCGCGCCATCAACGCCGAAGAAGTTGCGCGCGCGATGGTCGCAGCGGCGGTGCTCCGAGCGTCGGGAAGGAAGGTTTACGAGTACGAGCAGCTGAAGACGTTACTGAAAGGTTAACCCAGGATTCGCGAGAGTCCCCAAGCTTGGCCTATTTATCCGCCTCTATGTAGTGCAGGGCGCGTTCATCGCGAAGAAGAAATAGCCGATCCGGCTAGACAATAAAGAAACCAAAGGCAGACCGATGCGGGTCTGCCTTTTCAGTTCCGCGTGCAGATAAGAATGCGTCGGCGAGGAATGTAACCTACTGCTGCTTCTTTTGGACTTCGGCCAGAGTCTTCGTGTATCCGGCGGGGACGCCGAATCGCCCGGAATCCAGCGATGCCGAAGAGTACTTCGTCATCTGCGTAGTCGACTCCATCAACACCGCAAAGTTCTGGTTCGCTGCTCCAGCAGCCTGCGCCTGTTGTTGCTGATCCGGTGCCGGGTCCTTCTTCTTCTTGTGAAATCCGCCAAATCCACCGAGGCTGGTGGCGACACTGCCAAAGCTTCCCATGTGGCTGGCAGCTTTATTCTCCGTAGTCGAAGCCGCGTCGTTGGCTGCGGCATTGGTCGCATTGGTCGCTGCCTGGCCGGCGACGTCGCCGGCGCTCGGTCCATTGGATTTCGGCAGCGGCGCCTCTGAAGCGGCGGGCAGCGGAGTTCCGTCGGCAGTGGTTCCCATCCGCATGGTCTGAGAAACAGGAACGCCTTGCAGTTTGGACATCTCTTTCACCATGTCGGACATTCCCGAGACCATGCCGGGCTGCATAGCCGGCATCGCCGACTTGAAGGACGGCAACACACCGGCCATCATGTCACCCATCTTCAGGGCGAAGCGTTTATTGAATTCGCGCACTTCTTCGTAGCCGGGAATCTCAGGCGCCATCCACATATCATTCGCCATGGCGATGTTTCCGGTCTGCCCGCTCTGGCGGTCTTTCGCCTGCATGGTCATCTTGAGGATGGACTCTTTCGCAGCGAGTCCAGCGACGTCCTTGGTCGCGCCCGTATTTGTAACTTTCACATCAAATTTCATTTCCGGAGGCGGAGTGTTGTTCGTCGTTGGGGTAGGTGGCTCCTTGGCCGCCTGCTGTTGTTGAGCCTTCTTCATGGCATCTTCCATGGCCTGCTTCATTTCCTGAAAGGTGACCACGGTATACGTCTTCTTATCGGGATAGATGGTGGTGATGGTCTCTTTATCGAGATCGATGATCTCAGTGCTGTCGGGATTAATCCGCGCCATGCGGTTGCCCTTGACAAGAATCGTGGAATTGACGGGATCGGTGATGCTGCGCGCGTCTTTGCTGAAGTGGCTTGCAAATTTCGCGATGCTGACGATTGAGCCACCAGTCACCTGGGTCATCTCGTCATACTGGAAGTCGGCGAAGACAACGACAGGAAACAGCAGACAGAGCCCCAAGAGCAACGTGTTCCTAGTTTTCATCGATGAATCTCCCACAGTGATCGTTCGCGGTGCTTAGAAACGGTGTGACACTGATGGCCCAGATTCTACTGCCGACTGTGCCGCTGGGGAGCAAGTTTATTCCAGCTGCCCTGGCCATTGCATTGTCATCCGGGAGCCAACCTTATCTAGTGAGTGAGATCGGCGCACCGTTTCGTCGGCCAGGGAAATTTATCAATGAATAAACGGTGCTAAGGCAGCGCGGGGAGACAAGCAGTCAATCGCGCCTCGGCGGCTGGCCGCAGTCGAAGTGTCCGGATGCGGAGCCGGTGTTTAGAGCGAAGGATCCGGTCTGACCGTCGGCGTTCAAAGTCACAGTACCGAGGCCGGCATAGGTATCTTCCAAAGCAGTCTTTCCAAGGTACACAGCAATGACCACATTCGGGTACTTACCGGGTCCGGTGTACTTTCCCTTGTTCGCATGCATCATGTCGGCCATTGCCGATGCTGGTCCGATTGTAAACGCAAGCGTCGGCAATGAACTCGGGCCCCATACTCCAGACAACGTGCCTTCACTCACAATTCGACAAGCTCCTCCTGCCGTGATCCGCGATTTCGGTTTCTCGATGGTCACGGTTGGCTCGGAGGCAGCGTGAGCTCCGGCGAAGGTGGCAAGGAAGATGACGACTGCTGCAAGACTTCGTGGTCCGTTCCAGTTCATAGCGGGTCGGAATGGTAGACGACCGGACGAAGAAGAAACAAGACGAAGAATACCGGCATTAACTTTTCGAAAGGAACACGTCCATTCGGGCAATGTTCCATTTTCGGCTACTGGCAAGGCATTTCAAGGGACGACCAGGAATGGGAGTCATCCGCCCAAGCGATCGAGTTGTCGCTTATGACATTGATTGTGCCCGGTGCGTTCATACAGCTGAGTGTCGACTTTCTAAACTTTCTTTTTCTGAGAGACGACAACGACCGTTGCGATTGGCATCTTTGTTCATTACAGATTCGCTATTGGATTTATCGCATGCAGAGAACTCGCCAAGCAGAATTCCGAGTACATGCAAGTCATCTGCGAAGTCGTCGGTTGCCTCATTCACCAGCTGCATCATCCTTTATTGTCGAGTTTGCGCCCGGACGAGATCACGGAATGGTTTCACCAGGTAAAGGAGGAAGAGGTGGAGCTCGCGATGCAGCGCCTTCGCGACGAGAATCGGATTCGCTGAGCGGAATAAGACCTCAGGTTCCGGCATGCTGCCGTCGCGAGTTGCCGTCCTGGAACTCTCCCGAAACGGTAAATCATTCACGGATGCTTAACTTGACGAGAGGTGCGTTCAGGCATAGAAAGCGCAAGATAGTCAGGTAAGGCTTTCTTATGCGCCCTGTTCAGACCTTTAGCATCATTCCTCGTCTCCCCGCCGAAATAGAACCTCTTCGTGTGCTTGCCTATAACCTGCGCTGGTGCTGGAGTCACGACACCATCGAATTGTTCCGCCGACTGGATCGCGATTTATGGGAGACCTCGGGACACAATCCGGTTCGCTTATTGGGTTCCATCGAACAACACAGGCTGGAGTCCGCGGCAAAGGATGACGCCTTTCTCGCGCACATGCGTCGCGTTGTCGCAAATCTCCAGTCCTATATGGACCACGAAGGGACGTGGTTTCAGAAAGCACTGGCGGATAAGCCAGAAACGCCGCTGATTGCCTACTTTTCCGCTGAATTCGGATTGACGGAGTGTCTATCCATCTTCGCAGGAGGCTTGGGCATTCTCGCGGGCGATCATCTGAAATCGGCGAGCGACCTTGGCGTGCCGCTGGTTGGCGTGGGCCTGCTCTATCAGCAGGGATATTTCCGCCAGTACCTAAGCCAGTCCGGCTGGCAGCAGGAGGCGTACGAGGACAACGACTTCCATAACCTTCCCCTGGAATTGGTTTCCGGAAACGACGGAAAGCGGGTAGTCGTGGAAGTGACTCTCCGCGATCATCCTGTGTTTGCACAGGTGTGGCGAGTCCAGGTGGGACGCGTTCCCTTGTTCCTGCTGGATACCAACTTCGATCAGAACTCTCGCACGGAAGACCGCGACATCACCGACCAGTTGTACGGCGGTGATCGCGAAATGCGCATTCGCCAGGAGATTGTTCTCGGAATCGGAGGCTACCGCGCACTGAACGCCCTGGGCCTGCTTCCCAGCGTGTACCACATGAATGAGGGGCATTCAGCCTTCCTCGCCCTTGAGCATGTGGAGTCGCTGATGCAGAAGTACGCGATGAACTTCCGCGAGGCGCGCGAGCTAGCCGCAGCTAGCCTGGTGTTCACCACGCATACTCCGGTGAAGGCCGGTCACGACTATTTTTCCGACGAGCTGATGAATCGCTATTTCGGCGAAACCGCACGCAGACTCGGCCTGTCCCAGCCTGACTTCCTCAACCTGGGTCGGACCGATGGCACCGGTGAGTTTTGCATGACGGTGCTGGCACTGCGGCTGGCGTCACGATCCAACGGCGTGAGCAAATTACACGGGGAAGTGAGCCGGCAAATGTGGCAATCGCTGTGGCCCAATGTGCCGGTGGACGAGATTCCGATCAGTCATGTCACCAACGGGGTTCACTTCCGCAGCTGGATTTCGCTGGAACTGAATCAGCTTTACGATCGCTATCTAGGGCCGAACTGGCGCGAAGAACCGGCCAATGGAGACGTATGGAGCGGTGCGTATTCGATTCCCGCCGAGGAATTGTGGCGAACTCATGAGCGGCGTCGTGAGCGAGTAGTCGGCTGGGCGCGGCGTCGTGTCCGCGATCAGCGCATGCGCCGGGGCGCGCCACAGGCTGAGATCGAGGCTGCCGACGAAGTTCTCGATCCCGATGCGTTGACCATCGGATTTGCGCGGCGTTTCGCAACTTACAAACGCGCCACGTTGATCCTTCGCGACATGGAACGGTTACGGCGGATTCTCACCAATCCAACCAAGCCCGTACAACTCATCTTTGCGGGCAAAGCGCATCCTCAGGACGAAGCAGGCAAGCAACTGATCCAGCACATCACCGAGGTCAGTCGCGATCCGGAGTTGGGACGACGCATCATCTTTCTCGAAGACTATGACATGGCGATCACCCGCTACCTGGTGCAGGGCGTTGATGTGTGGCTGAACACGCCGCTGCGTCCGAACGAGGCCAGCGGAACCAGTGGGATGAAGGCTGCTGCTAATGGCGTCTTGAACCTGAGTACCCTCGACGGTTGGTGGGATGAAGTCTGGGACGATCCAGCCAACTCGCACAAGATCGGCTGGGCGATCGGTAAGGGCGAGGCGTATCAGGATCTGAATTACCAGGACCAGGTCGAGGCCGAGGCGCTCTACGACTTGCTCGAACGTGATGTGGTTCCGACTTTTTACGATCGCGGCGCTGACCGCATTCCACGTAAGTGGGTCGATCGTATGAAGACCTGCATCGGGTCGCTCTGCCCTTTCGTGAACACACACCGCATGGTGAGCAATTATGTGGAGCGGTACTACATCCCCAACGCCGATCATTTTCGGCTGCTGGCGGCAGACAACGCCGGCCGGACTCGGGCGCTGGCAGCTGCCATGCAACGAATCGCCAACGAATGGCGCAACGTTGGTATCGGCAAAATTGAGGAAGCACCCTCGGGTAGCTTGGCTGCTGCGACGATCCACGTTCGCGCACATGTGCAATTAGGCGCACTGCAGCCGCAGGATGTAATGGTCGAGCTTTATCTCGGGAAGATCGATACCCGTGGCGAAATCAGTGAAGGTCGTGCCATCACCATGCATCCGGAAACAAACAGCGGGGGAGACTTTGTTTATTTAGGTGAGGCCACGCCACATGAAAGCGGACTACATGGATTCACGATTCGTGTACGCCCCAGCCATCCGGATCTTTCGACACCGTTTGTTCCGGGATTGATTGCATGGGCGAATACAGGACGCAGTTCCGCCGTTGCACGATGAGGCGCGCAGCGAGATTGCTTAACCCGTGGGTTAGAGCCGTCTTTAATTGGAGACATTTTGCAAAAGATGGAATTTTCACAGCCATTTGTACTCTGAACCTTTGGTATTCTTCCTCGCCGCTTCGGGGAGGTGGGCGTTGCCCCGTATAAATCTGTTGAGGAACTACTTTGCGGTCATCCTTCTATTGGCCGCTTGTGCGCAGCTTCGCGCGGTTGATCAGCCGAATGTTGTTGTCCAGTGGAATCAAGCCATACTGCAAGGTGTGCGTGACAGCACCTTAGGGCCGCCGATGGTGGCCAGAGCCTTGGCAATCGTGCACACGTGCATGTTCGACGCCTGGGTGGCGTATGACAATCGCGCAGTGGGCACTCAACTCGGTGGGAGTTTGCGCAGGCCGGCCAATGAACGCACGCCTTCCAACAAGAATCAGGCCGTTAGCTTTGCGGCGTATCGCGCAGCCGTTGATCTTTTTCCGGGGGACAAGGGTTCTGTATTCGACCCGTTGATGGCAACGCTCGGATACGATGTCAACGATGTGTCCACTGACACTACGACGGCTTCTGGCATCGGCAATGTTTCCTGTCAGGCTGTTCTTGATTTCCGCCACCACGACGGCTCGAATCAGTTGGGAGATATGACTCCCAGCGGCGTTCCTTATGCCGATTACACGGGATATCAACCGGTGAATTCACCTAGCACCGTGCCGGTTAGCGACATTTCTACGATCAAAGATCCGAACCACTGGCAGCCGCTTACCTATTTCAATGGAACGGCTGTGATCACGCAGGTATTCGTCGGTGCGCAATGGAACAAAGTAGTTCCGTTTGCGATGACGTCACCCGACCAATTCCTGCCGCTGATTTCGCGGGTTGGACCAGCTTTGGCTGGATCGGCCGAATACAGGCGTCAGGCGAGAGAACTAATCGACTTCGCTGCCAATCTCACCGATCAGCAGAAGATGATTGCAGAGTATTGGGCGAACGGACCACATTCAGAACTTCCGCCCGGTCATTGGGACCTGTTTGGCCAATTCGTTTCCGCCAGGGATCACCACACGCTCGATCAGGACGTGAAAATGTTTTTCGCCCTGACCAATGCCGTCTTCGATGCGGGCATCGCATCGTGGGACGCGAAGCGCGTCATCGATTCCGTTCGACCCGTTACCGCAATTCCTTTCTTATTCCACGGGCAACAGATTCGATCATGGGGAGGTCCAGGAAAAGGCACGATCATGATGGATGGCGCCAACTGGATCCCTTATCAGCCGAGCACTTTCCCCACGCCGCCATTTCCGGAGTATATTTCGGGACACAGCACGTTTAGTGCAGCCGGAGCCACAATCCTCGCGTTATTCACGGGGAGCGAACGTTTCGGAGATTCAGTCACGTTCCCAGCCGGCAGCTCCACCATTGAACCCGGGATAACTCCGAAGCAACCCGTGACTCTGCGCTGGAGCACGTTCCACGACGGCGCCAATGAAGCCGGAATCTCACGTCGTTATGGAGGGATCCATTTTCGTCTGGGCGACCTGGTTGGCCGGGCAACCGGCGATCTTGTCGGAGTTCAAGCGTGGCGTCAGGCGCAGAGCTATTTCAATGGCACGGCGCACTGAGCGAACTAACGCGACTACGGACCCACGTGAAAGGTGCCTACGGTATTGAGGTCAGCGTCTCGTGACGAGTTGCCGGCGTATACGGTGTAGTCGCCGTTCGCGATCAGCCAACCGCCGGCCGTCGTGTCCCAATAAGAAAGAGGATGCGCCGACGAAGTGGCGTCAACCTGCACGGTCACTCGTTGCGTCTGTGCAGGTTGCACGCTGATTTTCTGCCATCCGACCAGGCGCTTCGGCGGCTCCCCGGTACTTACGGGAAGTCCGAGGTACACCTGCACGACTTCTGCACCCGCCACCGCTCCGGTGTTGTTCACGTCGACGGATACGCTGAAGCCGTTGCTCACGGGTGAACCTGGCGTGAGCTGTGGGTTAGTCAGAGTGAATGTCGTATAGGAGAGTCCGTAACCGAACGAAAACAGCGGCGTGATCGCCTTCGCGTCGTAGTACTTGTATCCGACCAGGAAGCTCTCGTCGTAGGTGACCGGAAAGGGCGAAGTCGAGTTTGCCGGTGGCGCAGCGATGGTCGGATGCGGCAGATCGTTGACGCTTGCAGGAAACGTGATAGGAAGCTTACCGGAGGGATTCACGTCGCCAAATAAGATGTTAGCGATGGCTTCACCGCCGTGCTGTCCCGGATACCACGCTTCCAGCACTGCTCCGACGTTCGCAAGCCACGGCATTACTTGCGCGCCGCCGCTCTCGATCACTACGACTGTATGCGGATTTGCAGCCGCTACGGCTGCCACCAGTGTGTCCTGATTGTCCGAGAAGCTCAGGTCGGGAAGGTCCATGCCCTCGCTCTCCCACTGGCTGACGAGGACGATCGCGACATCAGAGGCCGCAGCGAGAGCGGCTGCCGACGCGGTGCTCGTGCCATCGTCGAATTTCACGGCAGCGGCCGGGACCTTGGCTTGAATTGCCTGGAGCGGGGAAGACGGATCCCAAACGACATTGCCCCAGCATGGAGGACAAGGCGCTGGGCTGCTGATCGCCGCACCGCCGACCGGCGTAACCTGTGCCGACCCTCCTCCGGAAAGGACAGCAATGTCGGCATGCGATCCGATTACAGCGATCGATTTCACGCTCTTGCTGAGCGGAAGCTGGCTGGCCGCATTTTTCAGCAACACTGCCCCCTGCTCTTCCATCTCTTGCGCGATGGCTGCATCCGTAGCGGCAGCGATACTGGTTATTTGCGTGGGATGCTGATACGCGCCAACGGTGAACATCGCGCGCAGAATGCGATGTACCATGTTATCGAGCGTCGCAGCCTGCATGTGCCCGTCTTGAATTGCCTGCTTGATCCCTTCGTCTTTTATTCCTTCAAAATAGCCGGTGCCGGGCTGCTGCTGATCCAGTCCAGCCGTGGCCGCTTTCACAGTGCTGTGCGTTCCATCCCAGTCGGACATGACAAATCCCTGGAATCCCCAGTCGTTCTTCAGAATGTCGGTGAGCAGGTGCGAGTTCTCGCAGGAGTAGGTTCCGCCGATCAGGTTGTAGGAGCACATGACCGACTGCACGCCAGAATTCTTCACTCCGATCTCAAACGCCAGAAGATCGCTTTCGCGCGCGCCACGTTCGTCGATCTGCACGTCGGCCGTAAAGCGCGCGGTCTCCTGGTCGTTCAGGGCGAAGTGCTTGATGCCCGCAATAACGTTCTGATCCTGGATGGCTTTCAGGTGTTGCGTCTTGATCAGACCAGCGAGCAGCGGGTCCTCACCGGCAGTCTCAAACGTGCGGCCGCAACGGGGTTCGCGTCCTATCAGATTAATGTTTCCGCCCAGGTTCGCGTTCATTCCCAGCGCCTTCGATTCGGCGCCGATCACCTGGCCGTATTTGTACGCTTCGCCCGGATCCCAACTGGCTGCACTTGCAATCGAAGACGGTAGCGCGGTTGCTTGTCCGACGCTGTTGCCTACGCCTACGCTTCCGTCGGCAAGGTAGAGATCAGGAATGTTGAGGTGAGCGATTCCAGGGACATAACCCG
Organism: Terriglobia bacterium; assembly: GCA_963826275.1. Classification (GTDB taxonomy): domain Bacteria; phylum Acidobacteriota; class Terriglobia; order Terriglobales; family Acidobacteriaceae; genus JAJPJE01. Next base: position 32,952 of record CAWGWI010000006.1, read on the forward strand.
CCGCACCACGCGGTTCTGGGCCTCCGGTATATCCGGCGCCGTGGACGAGCTGAATCTTCTCGTCGAGTGTCATGATCGCAATCAAGGCGTCTGCGTTTTGATCGGGAGTGCCGGTGAGCACTGGCGGTTCTGCGGGCTCAACCGGTTGCGCCGGAGTTGGAGAAGGGGAACTGGAGCCTCCTCCTCCGCAAGCGGCGAAGACCATGAGTAGAACAGAGATTGAGACCACTACACAGCGATGAGCCCAGCGCATGAATTTCCTCGGCCGCGAAATACGCAACACTGCCCTGAGCTGATTTTAGCGATCCGGAGCCGGATTTAAGCCGGGAAACCACTCATCTCACCGGGAATTGATCCAATCCGGAACAGATGACCCGGCGCGTTGACATTCGGGTAACGCGGCGGTCTAATTTCTTGTAAGTCTCCCTCCCGCTCGCGGCTGTTATGCTGCGTCTCTGCCTGATTTCGCTGTTATTCGCATCTCTTCTATTGACGAGTTGTGGGCAGGTCTTTGTCAGTGCCTTCTCGAATCCCGGACCCTCAACAGTAATCTTCGGCACGGTCAGCATCGTGCAGATCACCGTCATCGACGGCAATGTCGTGGTCACTGTCGTAACTCTGATCAATGCCGGAGTCGGTAACGATTTCACTTTCTGTGGTGATCAGCGTAATCAGTTCCCGATGGATCGATTGATCTCAGCGACGTTCACTCCCGGTACTCCCTGCGCGAACATCGTTCAGGTCAGTACGATGTAGTCAGTGCTTGTGCGGTGGGTACGCGGCACGGCTCGGATGCGCCTCTACCCATGCCCGCAAGAATGCCAGGGTCACGCGCGACTCATTCGATTCGGCCAGCCCGCTGCCGAAGAAGGCGCCGACATTCTGATAATCATTGCCGCCGGCCAGATCCGACAGCGCACGAAACGCGATGAAAGGAATCCCATTCGCATACGCCACGTGGGCAAAAGCAGCGGTCTCCATATCAACCGAGCGAGCGTCCAGCGTTTGCGAGAGGTATTGTCGATAGTTGCTGTTGGCGAGAAATGTTGACAGTGTTACGCCTCGTCCGCCTATCTCGAGACGCGGCTGCGAAGATACGCATTGCGAGGGATTCTTCGGCCCGCAGCGATCGAGCACCGGTTTGATCGTGCGAGCCACCCTCAACATCTCAGCATCGACCTCGTAATCGAACTTAAACTCTCCTTTGGGAGCGTTGGCCGCGGTCATCACGAATGTGTCGCGCATGAAGAGTCCAGTGCCGACGCGTCCGCTTGGGGTATGCACTGCGTAATCCGAATTCGGTGTGCTCGTATGACTCGATAACTTCTCGCCCAGGCAAGAGAGATCGCCGGGTGTGCCGCAAGGCGCGGGCACATCGCTGCTTCCATCCCAATATCCTTCCAGAGGAAGCGCCCATCGCTCGGGAACAATGACGTCGCCAATGTGGTTCGCGTCGCTCAATCCTCCGGCGATCCCGCTCAAGAGCAAATGATGAACTCTGAAATGGTCGATGAGAGCTTGTGTGAGCATGCTTGCGTTCTCGATGCTCTGCCCCGTGAGAACAATCACGACAGGATTTCCTTCTAGCATTCCCGTCGTAAATGTATTTCCATTCACGTGGTACTCGCGCCGGTCCGTGGTCTTTGCGACCAGCAATTCAGCCTCGCTGCCGAAAGCGGAAACAATACCAAAGCGCGGAGTGCAATCAGACAGGCAGCCCGGACGGATCTTTTCCGAATACACTTGATTGTTCTGAACGGACGAATTCTGAGCGGACGCGACGGAGATCAGCGCGATAACGAACAGCGTCCAAAGAGCGGCGCGGCATGCTCTACGAGTCGAAATCACAACGCATTCCTTCAGCTAGATTCATGGCTTATCCAGGTCTACATCCTTAATCGGAAGATCCCAGTGCGCTTCCAGGATCTCAAACCGTCGCTGCTCCTCGCGCTTATAGGTCGCCTGGTCGGGAAATAGCTGTTTGAGTAACGGCGCGGTGTCGAAGTCGTCATTAGCAATCGCGGCATTCTTGAAGACGATCGTAATCCTATAGTCCCAACGTCCGTCTTCTGTAGTGTGATAGCGCGGCGCCGCCGCAGTGACTTTCAGGATTCTGCCGAGTTCCATTTGTTTGCGAAGGAGCGGGTAGTGGTTCTTCTTGAAAAGCGCGATGAACTCGTCGGCGTATCCCCATTTTGCTTTGTAGTAATACTCAGCAACAAAGGGTTTATCCGGCTCCTGGGGTGCCGGGGAAGCGCTCCACAGCGGGTTAGCGACAACCAGGAAAACGAACAAAACGGGAAGAGCAAAGCAAGAGCGGCAAATCTGTCTCATCGACATGGCTCCAGTGACGATAGCTTCGGAATTGCATGAGCATAAGGGATCTTACGGCAGACCTCCCTATTTAATAGCGGCATTTTGTTGATTAGAAGCATCTAGTTGTATGCTGGGACCAGGCCAGTTCACAGCAGCCAGAAACGGCTAAAATCGTTGATGGGAGCTCTGTTTGCCGCGAATCCGTAAAGTCGCGTTGGCTTACTTGTGGTCTATGCTGTTCTGGCTGGGCTTCGCACCCATGCTCGCGACCGAGCACCATGTGCGGATCATGGAGCAAGGACGCCAAACTCCTCATTTCTCGCAAAATTTGATGATGGATGTGGCGTGGTGTCTCACGTTCGCGATCCTGACACCGCCAATCTTTCTTCTCGGGCACCGCTACCCGATCACCAAAGACCGAGCCGCACGAAGAATCGCCGCCTACGTTATCGGATTCGGTCCGTTCATGATCGCGTTTGCCTGCGTACGTTGGACACTGCTTCCTCCCTGGAATTCCGTTACGCAGCAATTCGCACCGCGATCGTTACACAGCCTGATCCAGATTACCTACCGTTTCGCCTCTCAGGCGTGGACTTACATAGGAATCATCGTTGCCGCGCAAGCTTACGAATATTTTCAGCGCGCGCACCAGCAGGAAGTGGAAGGACTGGAATTGCAACAGGCTCTCGCCGCCAGTGAACTACAGGCGTTGAAGAGCCAGCTGCATCCTCATTTCTTATTCAACACTCTCCATGGCATCTCGACGCTGATCGAGACCGACAGCCGCCGCGCAAAAGCGATGGTTCTGCGATTGTCCAGCCTGCTGCGAACTACGCTGGAGTACCAGACCGTAGAGCTGATTCCGATGACAAAAGAGGTCAGCTTTGCTGAATCCTATCTTGAGCTCGAAAGGATGCGTCTTGGGCAGCGACTTGAGGTGCACTGGGACTTGGCTCCGGAAGCGGAGACTCTCCTGGTGCCCGAGCTCATTCTGCAACCATTGATTGAGAATGCGATCCTGCATGGCATCGCCGTTTCACGTGATGGCGGCTCAGTCGAAATCTCTTCACGGTTGACGGAAACATTTCTCCAGCTCCGTGTTCGAAATACCGTGGGTGGTAAACGGCAAGGGGGAACAGGAACCGGCCTGCAAAATACGCGGGCACGGCTTCGCTACCTTTATTCGGGAGAAGCGAGGTTTTCATTCGAGCTTTCAGAAGACAGAACGCTCGCCACAGCGACGGTGTTGTTGCCGGTACTTGGGTCAGGGGCGGCCGCAGGCAAGGACCAGGTTTCCAGCGCCTTGATTTAAGAAAGGGAGTATATGCGCATACTGATCGTAGATGACGAGCCGCTTGCTCGCACTGCACTGGAGAATATTGTTAGGCCGCGAAAGGACGTTGAGGCGGTGGAAACCGCGGGAGATGCAGTCGCAGCTCTGGATCGCTTACAGGAGGAGCCGTTTGACCTGCTCCTTCTCGATATCGAGATGCCCGAAATTTCCGGCATCGAGATGCTTGACACTTTATTGAAGCGTAATCTCCCCGTGCCTGCCGTCATTTTCGTTACGGCTTACAGCCAGCATGCCGTGGCTGCATTCGAGAAGCATGCGGTCGACTACATCCTGAAACCATTTTCCGAAGAGCGCATCCATGAAGCATTGAATGTGGCTGTGCGCAGGAATGAAGCCGAACGCGCCGCCAAATTGGTGAGTGCCATGCCGGACTTGGGAAAAGCCTCCCGTACGCCAAAGAAGATCGCAATTAAGGCGAAAGGAAAGATCGTATTTATTGATCCGAGCGAAGTGCTGGCCGCGAAGGCGGAAGGGAATTACGTTCTCCTGCAGCAGCAGGCAGGTTCGCATCTGGTACGCGAATCCATCTCCACGCTCGCGGAGAAGCTAAGCATCTACGGGTTCATTCGCATCCACCGCTCGGCGCTTGTGAACGTGGCGTATGTAGAAGAAATTCAGCCGTGCCTCACAGGAGAGTATCTGCTTCGTCTCGCCGGAGGAGAAGAATTCACGGTGTCGCGCACCTACAAGAAAAACCTTGGCGCAATTGCTGACTCATGGGTCGGCACCGAAACGTTTGCAGCGGATTAGGTCCGAATCAGGGCGCGATGTGTCCTACCACATTCGAGAAATATCCAGAATATGGAACATCGCGTCCTTTACTCTCCTGCTGATCTAGTCTTACAAATCCGAACAACCAAAATACAGGATCTCTCCCCGGAGTTTCATATTGCAGCTTTGACCGCCTAGATTTCACCTTCCAGCTTTCGTAGCTCCTTTCGGGAATTCTCGTGTAAGTCACTGAAACCTCATCAGTTCTGGTTTGGATCGTCCATTGCAAAGTAGATGCTGGGATACACAGGATCTGGCTGGGGATGGACAACGAACCTTCAGGGGTGGATGCCAGCCTCCGTCGTTGTCACACAAATGAATCTTGGTCGGAGTTTTGACTGCAATACCAGTCGGACAACAGCAAAACTCACAGCAACTCACAACCAACTTGGCCATTCGAGATTTTCGGCTGAGTTTGGAAATGTTTGAACGAAATAGTCTTTTCAGGAGAGGCAGCATGAAATCGTTTGTTCGAAGTTTTGCGCTACTCACGCTGATTGGGCTCATTTCGGCTTTGGCTTACGGCCAGGCCGGATTGGGATCGGTCAGTGGAGTAGTGAAGGATCAAACAGGGGCAGTCGTCGCGAATGCCAAAGTGACACTCGTCGACAAGGAGACGCAGTTGACCCGCACGGGAACGACCGATGCGGGCGGTTCATACGACTTCACCGCACTCCGTCCGGGCAACTATCAGTTGTCCGTCGCAGCGAGCGGCTTCGCCGTGAACGAACAGCAGATCGTCGTGACCGTAGGCTCGAAGAACGAAGCCAACATCAGCTTGGGTGTTTCCGGTTCAGGCAGCGTTGTGGAAGTCACCGGTGCTGGCGCGACGCAGGTTAACACCGTCGATCAGGAAGTTTCCACGCTGATCACTTCCAAGGACGTAGTCGATCTCCCGACCCTGACCCGCAACCCGTACGATCTGGTTGCGACGGCTTCGAACGTGCAGCAGGATTCTCAGGCAGGCATGGGCGATGGGCGCGGCGCCGGTTACTCGATCAACGGCCAGCGTTCGGCCAGCACCTCCATTCTGTTGGATGGCGCCGAGAACGTCGATCAGTACACTGCAACGGTAGGGCAGACAATTCCGCTGGATTCGGTGCAGGAATTCCGCGTTATCACGAACGGCATGACAGCGGAGTATGGCCGCGCTGCCGGTGGCGTAGTGAACGTGGCGACCAAGTCTGGAACGAACCAACTCCACGGTTCCGCATATGAGTTCAACCGCATTTCAGCGCTGGCTTCGAACACGTATGAAAACGCGGTTAACGATGTCACCAAGCCGGTCTTTACTCGTAACCAATTTGGTTTCTCTGTGGGCGGACCGATTAAGAAGAACAAGCTGTTCTTCTTTGACAATGCCGAGTGGGTGCGTGTGCGCAGTAACGGTGCGCAGACGACGGAAGTGCTGGATCCAGCCTTCCTCGGGTTGACATCTCCTGCTACCCAGAGTTTTTACTCGACCTACGGCAAGCTGCGCCCGAACCTGCAGCCGCTGGGTGTTGTTACGCTTGCGAACTCTGGGCTCGCCATCAATGCAGCCAATGATCCGAATCTTGCGGGCTTGCCGGGAACTACGCCGTTGCTTGACAAGTACAGCTACAACGCCCCGAGCGATTCCGGTGGTGGGGCTCCGCAGAATACGTTCATGAACGTCGCCCGCGTGGACTTCAATCTGAGCGACAGGACGCAGTTGTTCGGACGCTACTCGTTCTACGATGAGACCGATTTTCCTGGTTTCGTTGCCACCAGCCCCTATGCCGGTTACGACACCGGACAAACCAACTACGATCAGAACGTAATGTTGTCTCTGACGCACACGTTCAGTAACACGATCGTCAGTAACACTCGTCTGGTCTGGAGTCGGCTGAATAACCAGCAACCGCTGGGAACGGCGCCGGTTGGTCCGACACTCTACCTGCGATCGTCTGCTGCCCGTATTGCCGGCACGCAGTTTGCAGGTCCCGGATATCTGCCGTATAGCCCGGGAAATTCGATTCCCTTCGGTGGACCGCAAAACCTCGCGCAGTTCTACGAAGACGTCAGCGTTGCTCACGGCCCGCACACCTTCCGTTTCGGCGGACAGTACATCTACACGCAGGACAATCGCGTCTTTGGCGCCTACGAGACAGCGGTTGAAACGGTCAGCAGCAGCAGCAACGCGGACGCATTCGAGAACCTGATTAACGGCACCATCGATCAGTTCGAGGCTGCTGTTTATCCCCAGGGCAAGTTCCCGTGCCCTTACGATTACACCGCCGGCGCGGCTGTTCCGGGACCAGGTTGCACGCTGAATCTCCCTGTTACGCCGCCGTCGTTCTCACGCAGCAACCTGTATAACGATCTCGCTTTCTATGGCCAGGACACCTGGAAAGTCACGCCGCGCTTGACCCTGGATCTCGGTCTGCGCTGGGAATACTATGGTGTGCAGCACAACCGTAATCCTCAGCTCGACTCCAACTTTTACTACGGAAGCGGCAGCGATATCTTCGACCAGATCCGTAACGGCAATGTAGAAGTAGCGCCGAATTCCTCGGTCGGTGGATTGTGGAAACCCCGCTACGGCAACCTCGGCCCGCGCTTTGGCTTTGCCTATGACGTCTTTGGGGATGGCAAACTCGCACTGCGTGGTGGCTATGGCATCAGCTACGAGCGCAACTTCAACAACGTCACCTACAACGTGATTCAGAATCCACCGAACTATGGTGTAGTCGCGATCACGCCAGCCAATCTGGGTGGCGCCTCGATTCCGATCACCACCGATAACGCCGGACCGCTTGCAGGATCGACAGGCAGTGCAATTCTTCCTGCGGTGAGCCTGCGAAACGTCAGCCAGGACATCAAGACCGCTTATGTTGAACAGTACAACCTGGGTCTTGAACGGCAGATCTGGGGAAATGCAGTGGTCAGCCTCGGATATAACGGCGCCCGCGGCATTCACCAGTACAGCATCGCCAACTACAACGATCCAGGATACGGTCCGTTGTATCTGGGCGACACCAACCCCAATAACTTTTTCCTGAACGGCCAGTATGGACCGATCAACAACCGCGGTTCGGTTGGCGATTCGTGGTATAACGCGTTTGTTGCAGGAATCCGCGGGCGTATTAAGAACGCGCAGGTGAACGCAACATACACGTGGTCGCATTCCATCGATACTCTGAGCTCGACCTTCAGCGATGAACTGCAGGGGAATGCTCTGGGTTATCTTGATCCGTTCAACCCATCACTCGACAAAGGCAACTCGGATTACGATGCTCGGCACCGCATTTCCGTCAGCGTCGTATACGACCTGCCGTTCGGGAAGAACTCCTCGAATGGCATCCTGAAACAGGCAATCGGTGGATGGCAGGTTGCTCCGATTTTCACCTTCCGTACGGGCTATCCATACAGCGTGTTCGATTGCTCGCTGAGCAGTTCGTTCTACAACTGCCCACGCGCGATCACCGATGGTGCGATAAATCCGAACGGAGGCAATCCTGGGTCGCCCCTGGCGGGGCAGGGCAATCTGTTCAATTACGAGTCAATTCCTGTGATCGCCGCTGGCTATGCTGGTCCGACGGTTATTCCGGGAACAAGCACTCCGTTCCCCGACAGCCCCTTCTATGGGACTCAGGCGTGGTCGAACCTGCCAACTTGCACTGGGCTTTATGGTCAGGGCTGCAGCTTCCCATCGAACATGATGGGACGAAATACCATGGTCGGACCGATCAACTGGAACTGGAACCTGGGCGTGTATAAGAACTTCAAGGTCACGGAGCGAGTTGGACTGCAATTCCGTGCCGAGTTCTACGACGTCACCAATGACAAGAACTTCTACGTCCTGTCCTATCAGGCGGGAGGCTCGGATCTGGGTGCTCTTGGCAATGGGACACCAACGCCCACCACCTTCAACATCCAGGCGAAGAAGGGCGGCTTCGGTAATCCTTTCGACGATCACCGCAACACCCAGCTAGCCCTGAAGGTGACCTTCTAGGTAGAAACAGACTAGAAAAACTCTGGGGAGCCGCAAGGCTCCCCTTTTTTTATTGGCCTATTGGCTGCTTTGATTGCAGGACTCGGCGATCACACGCAACTTCCGAAATATTAACGTCGAGTGCCCTTGAGTTCGCGGGCAACCGATGCAGATGCCAGTGCCGTGGAATCGCGCAGGACAAGGCTCGTCTCAAGCAGGTACTCGGTTCCATGCTCCGCAGGTGTTTCGCGCTCGATCTCTGTGAGTAATGAATGGAAGGCCAGGCGAGCCAGTTCGGATTGCGACATCCGAACCGTTGTAAGCGGAGGCGAAACAAATTGCGCGAGCCTGATGTCATCGAAGCCCACCAACGATAGATCCTTTGGGATATTCAAACCTTCTTCATAACATTTCCGCATTACCCCTAACGCGGTCATGTCGTTTGAGCACATCACAGCCGTTGGTGGTATGGGTAAAGAGAGCAGTGACTGCATTGCCGCGACTCCTCCTTCCACCGTGTGGTCACCTTCAACAATCAAGGGTTCGATCACGTCCAGTCCAATTTCGCTCATGGCTTTTTCGAAAGCGTTACGGCGAGATTTGGCTGACTTCAACTCCTGCGGCCCCGAGATGAAGGCAATCTGTTGGTGCCGCAGTGCTGCCAGGTGTTGGACTGCCTGTCGGATTCCGTTTAGATAATTGATACGGATATTGCTGACACGCGGACGCTTCGGTCCGACGTCTACAAACACGAGCGGCACATTGCTTAATTCCCGATCATCGAGCAGCAGGTCTTCCATTCCGAACGTCATCACGGCAACGCCGTCCACGCGCCTTTCCGTCATTCGACGGACAGACAAATCCATGCGCGTGGGATCGTGAACCGTAGAAACCAGCATGATCTCGTATCCGTGTGCGACGGCCAGGTTTTCAAAGCCCTCAACGATCTCCGGGAAAAACGGATTCGTGATCTCCGAAACGACCAACCCAAGGATGTGGCTCCGTCCCGACACGAGGGCGCGAGCCTGGATATTCGGGCGGTACCCGGATTCGTCGATTACTTTCCAGACGCGTTTTGCCAGGCGCGGATCGACGGTCGATATGCCGTTGATGGTGCGCGAGACCGTAGCGGTCGACACCTTGGCACGTTTGGCAATTTCTCGAATGTTCACTGAGATCTAGTCTCGCTAACTCTGCTGCCTACGATAACGTCGCAGCTTCGTGCAGTCGCTAGTTGCGTTTGCATTAGGAACGCTCGTCGTGAATCTCGTGATATACGGAGTACCGCTCGTGAACAATCTTTGATAAAGGCACGAATGTCACACTCTGAGTTTGTGCGGCCGTCCGAAACGCGAGCGGTCCGGCGGGTTCAAGCCAACTCGCGGGATCGCCGGATTTGCCCTTGAACTCCAACATCGGCGCGGGGTCTTGCTTTTCCTGCGCAGTAAAGTGCCGGTACCACGTGTCGCGGGGCTCTTCCTCCAGTCGCGCTGCTAAGACTAGTGGACCATACATCACCGCCTGCAGAGTGTCTTTATCCGGCATGGGAGCAGCATGCAGATGCATTGGCAGGCTCAAATCGATGCGATCTCCATTGTTCCAGGGACCACGCAGCACGAGATAACTGCCCGAAGCTGCGAAAGCAGGGAGCATGCGCCCATTCACCTGCACGCTGCCACTCTTCGCCCAATAGGGAATACGTAATTTCAGATCGACGTTCACCGGTTTGCCTGCCTCGATCAGCAAGGTAGTCTTCGGCTCCTCCGGGAATGAGGTTTGCTGGGTCAAGCGCAGGCCTTTTTCCGGCCAGCTTACTTCCGACGCAATATAAAGGTTCACGAAAACAGAATCATCGTCGTGGAAGTAGATGGTGTCCGTCAATTTTGCGAACTCTTCGACTCCTGTGCCGTTGCAGCACCAGAACGAATCGAACGGCTTGGCGTAAATCTTGGAGTAGCCGTTACCCAGCGGCAAGTAATACACGGTCGTGCCGGTCTCGGGATCGATGGTCCCCATGCGGTGATTGAACAGCGCACGCTCGTAGTAGTCCATGTACTGCGGCTGCGGCGACCAGCTGAACAAATGGCGGGTCAGCTTCATCATGTTGTAGGCGCAGCAGTCTTCGGCGGTCTGCGAACTCAGTTGTGTTGAGAGCACGCCGGGGTCCGATCTCCACAGCTCAAAATTGCTGGTGCCTCCAGTGCAGTAAGAGCGTTCGCTTGTGACCTCATTCCAGAAATAGTCGGCGATGTTCCAATAGCGCTTGTCGCCGGTGAGTTCGTACAACCGGGCGGCGGCAATCACCTGCGGAATATGGGTGTTGACGTGAAGGCCCTTGAGTTCGTCGCGGTGCGCCGCCAATGCATCGAAGAACCACTTCTTATCGAACCGCTGCGCCAGTTGGAGATACTCGCGTTTCCCGGTCACGCCATACAGATTGCTGAGCACCTCGCCCATGCCGCCGTATTCCACCAGGAGTACGCGCTGCATCTGCTGCTCGCTCAGTGGGTCGACCCAACTGCGGACCCATTGCGCCATCTTCTCCAGCGTTCCCAACGCTTGCTGATTGCCGGTAAGCAGATACATGTCGAGGTGCCCGGCCATGATTTTGTGGAGGGTGTAGTAGGGCGCCCAGACATTTACTCCATCGCGCAGGCGATCGAAGAGCTCCGGAGGAAACGCGCTCAGATAGCCGTTCTTGAACTGCGCCTGGCACTTTGCAAGTTCGGCAATCATCACGTTGCCATTGCGCTTCAGTTCTTCGTCGCCCGAACTCGCGAAGGCGAGCGCACACGCTGATAAGTAATGCCCACCAGCGAAATGGCCACGCAACTCACAGTCAGGTTTTTCCCAATCGCCCAGCGGCTCCGCGGAAGAGGGCAGTCCCGCAGTCAACCGAAACGTGTGAAGCAACCGGTCAGGAGGAAGTGTCTTCAAGTACCGGCGATTGGCTTCCGCCGCCGCGCGAAAGGGTCCCGGACCAAGCCGAACGTTGTTCATCGGAAATGGAACCGCTTGCCGCGAGACTACCTCGCGATTGATCTGCTTTGCCGCCGAAGGCGAAACTGGTTTCGGCGACACGTCCTGCAGAGCGAAGGTTCCAGCGGGAAGAACGGCGGCTGCGCCAGCAACAGCTGCGCTCGCGACGAATTGGCGACGGCTGATTTTCTTCAAGACGAATCTCCTCTACCTGCCGGAATCATGAACTCTCTCGAACTCAAAAATCGCCACTCATTGGCAGATGAAGTTTTTGGCATCTTCCGTGTTTCCCTGACCGCCATACTGGGCGTGTTTGGGATATGCACACAACGGACGGCTCCGGCCCGGAAATGCTCGTCCCGTCGCGATCACGGCGTCCGGTGCAACTCCGTTCTCGACCCAGTTCACTACCGCGCCGAGCATGTCGAATTGGTCGAGCCCCGGTCCGCCGCCACAGTGGCTCATGCCCGGCACCAGGAACATCCGGCTCCACTCACGAACCTGATCTGCGCCGCCGTTCGTCGCGGCCAAGGACTTGTAGTACTCGAGCGTATCGAGCGGAGAGAACCACGGATCGCTGTCGCCGTGAAAAAAGAGGATCTTGCCGCCGTGACCGGAAAACGTCGATAGATTTGTCGACGCCGGCTCGACCAGCGGATCGGAGGCATGAAGCGCTTCTTTATCTACGTCGATTTCCGTTGCCGTCGGATACGGACCGAAGAGCCCGTTAGCTCGGAGTGTAAGCAGCCCCGGAATAGGACCGGCCGATGCGATACCTGCATCGTAAAGAAATCCTGGATAGACTTGCGTGCCATACGAATTCTTCGGTCCGGCGAACGCCTTCTTGATCGCCGCAAGCTTGTCAGCCGGAATGCAAGCATCGGTCTGACCGCTTTTGCAGGCGAGTGCGCTGGGATCGAAATCGCAGCCCACCGGATCGAAGATCATGCCGTCGGCCACTCCGTCCTTCGCATCGCACTTCTTCATCAACGCATCCATGAACAGTTTGCGGTCGCCGTCGGTCATGAACTTTTCGATCTGCGGCTTTCCCGACGCATCTTTGGGTGCAGCCTGGTTGTATGCCACGGGAATCCATTTGCTGATCGCGAGATTCGATAATCCGGTGCGCATTGCGGGATCGCCGGAAACGATGCCATTGAAGACCGTGGGATAACGTTGCGAAAGAATCATCCCTTCGCGCCCACCTGTAGAACAGCCCACGAAATACGAGTAGGTCGCTGGTTTCGAATAGTAGTGCGCGATGATCTGCTTTACGACTCCCGCTACCTCGGCGTTAGCAAGATAGGCAAAGTCCAGGAATGCCTGCTGATCGCGCATAAACGAGAAGTCGAACGGACCGGTCTTCGCCCTGTGTCCTGTATCCGTGCTGGCGACTGCGAATCCGCGCGTCAGCGCCGGTTTGTCGCCCGCTTGCGATGCACCCAGGGGATAGGCGACCACGCCGTTCCCACCGCCACCGCCCTGCATCATGAAGTCGCCATTCCACGCGTCCTTTGCCGGCAACGATACCGCGAAGCCGATTCCAAACTCCTCACCTCCGACACCCTTGCGGCGATTGATCACGCCATCCAAGCGACAATGCGCGGGTAACGGGCCGATGCCGGGTAGCCCCGGAAACGGGGGCGGCGCAGTGGTCCCGGCTGGGACCACTGCGGTCTTGGTGATCTCCACGTTATCGATCTTAAGGTTGGCCAAGTCCCCACAGGGAGTTTGCCGATTGTGCCCCGACCGCAATCGCCACACACGCGATCAATACCAAGAGGAGAAGAATCTTCGGTTGCATGATGAAGTGCCTTCTTTCCGTTACGAAAAATTACAAGAACACTGGCGGCGACCGTTTATCCAGACAAGAACAGGCCGAATCAGTCATTCGCTGCCAGCAGAGTTTCTACCGGCAGCGATTCTGGTTGATAAATGTCGCTGGCCTGTTCACGGTCATTCCTGTTGCCGCGACATTATTCCGGTAGCATGACCTGCCCATTCACCTCGAAGTTGCCGCTAACTGCCGGAACTCCGGTATCAGGTTGGCCCCCGCCTACCGAAACGGTGTACTTGCCCTGGGCCACGATGACGTCGCCCAGGTCGGTGACCATGCTGAGATCACGGCTGTTCAGATGGAAGTCAATCTTCTGGCTGGCGCCCGGCTCCAGGTGCACACGCTGAAATCCGCGAAGAGCCCGAATCGGCGTTCCGGGAACATCGGGGAACTTCAGGTAGAGCTGCACAACCTCATCGCCAGCAACCTTGCCGGTATTCGTTACCGTCACCGAAGCGTCGAGTGGATCATTTGCATTGATCGGCGCGGGCGGCAATGTGAGACCGCTATACGAAAAGGTGGTGTAGCTGAGGCCGTATCCGAAAGGCCAGAGCGGCTCACCTTTGAAGTAGCGATAGGTGCGTCCCTCCATCGAGTAATCCTCGAAGTGAGGCAACTGGTGAACATCCTTATAGAACGTAACTGGCAACCGCCCGGCAGGATTGTTTTTCCCGCTTAGCGTTTCGGCGATCGCAGCCCCGCCTTCTTCGCCCGAGTACCATGCATCCACGACGGCGTTGGCATGAGCTTTCTCCCAGTTCGCGCCCAACGCGCTGCCGTTCATGAGAACCACCACCAGAGGCTTGCCGGTTGCGGCCACCGCCTGTACCAAGTCCTCTTCCTGTTGCGGTATCTCGAGATTGGTGCGATCTCCGCCAGCGAAGCCCGGCTGATCGACCGGCATCTCTTCGCCTTCGAGACGACTGGTGATTCCGACCACTGCGATCACGACGTCGGCGTTCTTCGCGGCTGCCACGGCGGCAGGATCGGGAGCGTTGTTGACGGGAACCCAGAGGAGCTGTGCTCCTACTTTACTGTTCGGCGTCTGCGCGTAGACCACTTCGAGCTTCACCGGATGTCCCTTCTCCAGGTGAACCTTGCCGAGGTTCGTTCCGCCGAACATCTGAGCCACTTGCTTGCCGTCGACCGACACGCGCCCAAAGCCCTCGGACTTCATGCCGACGAGATAGTCGCCAGTTTGATTGGGATTCAGCGAACCAGTCCACTCCACCGAGAGCTCAGGCTTTCCTTTTGCTTCCGTGGGAAGAGTGGTTTCGCTCAAGTCCACGCCAGGTTCCACGCGCGACGTAATCGGCGTCGGCTTGCCTCCACCGAAACGCAGGCCGCTTCCATATTCCGCTTTCAATCCCGGTTTGCCTTCAGGCGTAGTCAAGACTGAAGCAGGCACTGGATTGCCCTGCGTCGACAGAAACTGGGTCCCGGGTACATAAGTGATCTTCGCATTCGGGAACTCAGCTTTCAAACCGTCGAGCACGCTTACACTGTGGGTTGGAATGCCGTTGTAGTTGCCAAGCAGGACCGCGGTCTGATCCGCGAGCGGACCCACAACTGCGATGCGCTGCGCGGACTTCAGTGGCAGTACACCATCGTTCTTAAGCAGCACCATGGATTCGTTTGCTAACTGCCGTGCCAGGGTGCGATGCGCGGCGCTATCCAGCTCGCTCTCGCTGATTTTGCTGTACGGAACGGCCTCCGGCGGGTCGAACATGCCGAGCTTCATGCGCGCGGTGAACAGGCGAATGAGGGCCGTATCCATGTCGTTTTCAGATAGGTATCCCTGCTGAACAGCCTCGATATAAGGCCTGTAGTCGTGATCGTCCGGCACCTTGGCGAAATCGATGCATTCATTGTCCATCCCGCGCTGCAAGGAAATAGCCGAGGCCTGTGGCTGAGTCGGGCGGTAGTGATGGCCGTGGAAAATGTTGCGAACGGCGTCGCAATCCGAAACTACATATCCCTGGAATCCCCACGAACCGCGAAGCAGGCGCTGCAGTAAGAACTGATTGGCGCAGGCTGGCTCGCCATTAATCGCGTTATACGCGCACATCACCGATCCGGCATGACCATCGACAATGGCAGCGCGAAATGCAGGTGTGTAGGTATCCAGTTCATCATGTTTGCTTACGTCCACGTCGGCGAAGTGACGCGTTGGTTCGGGTCCGCTGTGCACAGCAAAGTGTTTCGGGGTCGAGATCGCGCGGTAATAGTGAGGATCGTCGCCCTGCATGCCGGTGACGTAGGCAACCGCGAGGCGTCCGCTCAGGAACGGATCCTCTCCGTAGGTTTCCTGGCCGCGGCCCCAGCGGGGATCGCGAAAGATATTTACGTTGGGCGCCCAGAAGTCGAGGCC
This sequence comes from Terriglobia bacterium, assembly GCA_963826275.1. Taxonomy (GTDB): domain Bacteria; phylum Acidobacteriota; class Terriglobia; order Terriglobales; family Acidobacteriaceae; genus JAJPJE01. The sequence goes on from CAWGWI010000006.1 coordinate 48,535, forward strand.
CTCAAAAATATTCGAATGCCCGGCTCGCTCGGCCTGCACATGCTTGATGCGCCCTTCGATGCCGACCGCCGTGGCCATCTCATGAATGCGCGGAGCGTCAAAGGTCGCCGCCAGCCCGATTGGTTCGGGGAATTCTGTCGTGCCGTTTGTGGCCACGCCGTGCAATGCTTCGCTCCACCAGTCATAAGAGGGAACGCCGAGGCGAGGGATGGCGCGAGCCTGATTCACCAACTGGGATGCCTTCTCCGCGAGCGTCATGCGGTGCACCAGGTCGGCGGCACGCTGCTCAGGCGTAAGACTGGGATTCATGTAAGGCAGTTTCGAATTGTCTTGTGCAACGGCACCGAGGGTTGCCAGCGCGAAGCAGGCGCTGAGTACGGTCAGGATAAGCTTCCTGAAATAGTTCATTTGTCCTCCATCTAAAATGTCGACTTGCCGCTAGCGGCAACCTGCCTGAGAGCAAAGATTTTCACTGAAAAATTTCATGACGTGATTCTGGAAACGGTCTGCCACCTTACTGGTGTGCGTTCCCGGATAAATCTCAAAGCTGTTCGCGATTCCGTATTTATCCAGAATGTCATGCAGCTTGCCGGCATCGAAGCGTAATCCGTCCTGATCGCCGACGTCGATGGAAACGCCGTGGTACTTGCGCAGATTATCGACATATTGATCGACGAACACCAGTGGCGCGTTCGCGGTCCATTTCGCCACGACATCAGGCTGGGCAACGCCGTCCTTCGTCGGAAGGTCGAGGTAGAGCGGCGGATTTTTGGGGTCCGGGGACCACGCCGCTGCGCTGGCAAGCTGGGCGCGCTGGAAGAATCCCAGCTTGGCTGAGTCTTCTGCTGTCTTCACCGCTTCGAGTGCTTTCTCGTTTTCTGGATTCGCAGGTCCCATCGGTCGGGGCGAGAGGCAGCACGGGCTCATGATGTAAAGGCTGCCGAACACGTCCGCATGCTTCATGCCGATACGAGTTGCGCCGTAACCTCCCATCGAGTGGCCAACCAGGCCGCGACTCTTGCGATCTGGGATCGTCCGATAGTGAGAATCGATGTACGCAACCAGGTCGCGCGCAACAAACTGCTCGAAATCTCCAGTCGTGACCGAACTCGAATACATGGAACCGTTGTGTACAGTTTTCGAATCAGGCAGCACGACGATCATCTCTTTCGCGCCTTGAGCGAAGGCGCCTTCGATCGTTTGCGGCACGTGTATTTCATGGCTCCATTGCTCGGCGCCGATGGAATAACCATGGAGCGCGTATACGACTGGGTAGCGCCGCGACTTTTGCTTGGCATAGCTGGGCGGAAGAAATACGAGCACGTCACGATCGACGGCGTCACCTTCCAGATTGCCTTCGAGAGCTGTTCCGTGAACCTTGATGTGCTCCACCGTAACGGGCTTCGCACCGGGCACCGCTGCTGGCACGTCAGTCTGTACTTGCGCGAGGAGCTGAGGTCCGAGAGCGATCGTCAACGCCAGCGTCATCACACAGAATAGTTTCCTCATCGAATATCCTTTATCCTTTCTCGAAATACCTCACTATCAAATCCTTTAGGCCCCGATCAGTGACCGGTCTTCTGAAGCAAGCTGTTCATCACGACGGGCTCGCCGGCTTCGAGGTGAGCCTCGGCAGCCCGATCGCCATAAAGCACGTGGTACGTGCTCCCGTGATTCGATTGAATTCTCAGTTCAGTCAGCCGTCCCTCTTTCCATGTGATATCCACCTTGGCGCCGCCCCGGACGCGCACTCCCTTCAGGCTGCCGCTTGGCCATTGGCGCGGCAGAGCAGGGAGCACGAGAATCTCGTCGGAAGTGCTTTGGATCAGCATCTCCGTAATCGCCGCTGGGCCACCGAGATTGCCGTCGATCTGAAACGGCGGGCAGAGATCGAACATGTTAGGCAGGGTGCTTTTTGTGATCAGAATCTTCAGGTTGTTATAAGCGTGCTCGGGATTTTGAAGGCGTGCCCAAAGGGCTACCCGCCAGACCGTGGACCATCCGGTCCCACCGTCGCCCCGCAGTTCCAGGCTCTTCTTTGCGGCAGCCGCGAAGTCGGGCGTAGTTTGGAGACTGATGTCATGTCCCGGGTAGAGCGAGTAGAGATGTGACACGTGCCGATGCGCCGGCTCAACCTCGGGATAGTCCTCTATCCATTCCTGCAGTTGTCCACGCTTTCCAATTTGCAGTGGTGGCAGGTTCTTTTCGGTTCGCTCCAGTTGGGCCCGGAACTCGCTGTCCGTTCCAAGGATTTCTGTCGCGCGCCGGCAGTTTTCAAAGAGCTCTCGAATAAGCTCAATGTCCATGGTGGGGGCGTACGTCAGACTATGTTTCTCGCCATTCAGTAAGTACTGGTTTTCCGGCGACGTCGATGGAGTCGTAACCAGACGCCCCGCAAAGGGGGTTCCGGCTGGCGCTTTCACCAGAACGCTCAGCGCGAATTCCGCCGCTTCCTTCATCGCGGGGTATGCCTGTTGCCGCAGGAACTGCCGATCTCCACTGAATGTGTAGTGATCCCACATCTGGTTGGCAAGCCACACGCCTCCGGTTGGCCAGATCCCCCAGGGACCATCCACGGGCGTACTTGCGCGCCACAGATCGCTGTTGTGATGTAAGACCCATCCCTTGCCGTGATATTGCACGCGAGCGGTTTCGGCGCCGGTGACACGCAAGTCGCGGATCAGACTCCACAGTGGTTCTTCCGTCTCCCAGAGATCGCCAGCGTCTGCCTGCCAGTAATTCATCTCCAGGTTGATATTCGTCGTCCACTTGCTGCTCCACGCGGGACGCAGGTCCTCGTTCCATATCCCCTGAAGGTTGGCGGGCTGGCCTCCCGCGCGGGAAGAGGAGATCAACAGATAGCGGCCGAATTCAAAATAGAGCGCGAGCAGGCTGGGATCGTCGTTTTCGGCAAAAGTCTGTAGACGTCTGTCCGTAGCGTCCGTTGAATGATTCTCGCCGAGGCTTAACTGCGACCGCGAGAACAGCCGGCGAAAATCGTTGACATGGTTCTGACGCAGCTGTTCGTACGACAGTTTCGACGCGCGCTCCAGGTAGGCTCGGGCCGCGCTTAATGCATCGCCGCTGATATCCCGGTAATTTTTGAAGCTGGTCACATTGCTGAACAGGATCGTCACCGAATTCGCGCCGGAGATTTCCAGACGTCCTAGGGAGCTGTGAACGGAACCGCCTTCCGCGGACACTTTAAGCACTGCGGCAAACCGGATTCCTGGCTGGTCCCACGAGCCTGTCCAGGAGAACGGTGGATTTTGCCGCGGTTGAATCTGGCCCGTCAGCTGCAATGTATCGTTGGCAGAGCTTTCGACGAGTGTTCCGGACTGTGGGGAATCCATCGCGAGGCTGAAAGTGATCTGCCCTGGCTGTTTGGCCGTGATTCGCATCACCAGGATCTGGTCCGGGTAAGAGACAAATACTTCACGCCGAAAATCGATGGCGCCTACCTTGTAGGCGGTCTCCGCAATTGCATCATCTAAGTGGAGTTCCCGCCGATAGGCGGTCGCTTGTGCGTGCCAGCCGAAATGCAGCCTCATGTCGCAAAACGGCTGGTACGGCATGAGCAGCTTCGGTCGGCCCATCATGGTTTCTGCGAGTTTTTCGGCCTCGGAAACCTTGCCGGCGAAAATCAGCTTCCGAACTTCGTCAAGGTGCGCATACGCCTCGGGATTCGTGTAATCGTGCGGACCTCCACCCCACAGGGTTCCTTCGTTGATCTGCAGGCGCTCATCTTCCGTTCCGCCAAATACCATGGCGCCGATACGCCCATTGCCGACGGGTAATGCTTCGGTCCATTTGGTAGCCGGCTTGTCGTATCTGAGTGTGAGATCAGGGCCGGACGTTTCTGCAGCTGACAGCACGGTTGCAGCTGCCAGAATCGATCCCAGCATCAGGCCCAAACGTATCCGCTTTTGCGGCACTACGTTGCTCGAAGGTAACTTGTCCAACCTTTACACACTCCTCGGCGCGTTCGAACAGACGAACTACTTCACAGGAAACGAATAAATGCTGACGCTAAACGGCGGAACCGGCATCGAGTCGGGCAGCGATGTCACTGTTTGCTCCTCTACGGTAACTCCGGGCTTCTGCCCCAAAGTGATGGTTGCGTCCACCGTCGAAGGCGCCATGCGTGACAGATGGCCCTGGTTCGAGAGCTGTATGCCGGCGATCGAGAGCTTCAACTGTTGCTCGGAATCCGATGGATTCAGCACCGCAAAGGTAAGCGTTTTGCGATCCTCGCTGAGGGCCGCACTCACATCCAGCGGATACGTATCACTGCCCGGATTGACTGCGGGCTGGTCGCCGCCGGCTGGATAGATCGGCTTTGGCTGCGGAGAGTTTCCGGAAACTTCCACCGGGATCGTGCCGAAATGCTGGCGATACATCTTGAACAAAAGCCCGGTGGGGCTCAGTACGGCATCAGTTCGGTCTGCCGTGACCATCGCGGTAGCAAACGTGAACGCGCCTAGCTGATACAAGTCAGAATGACGGAACATCTCGTGAAACGCCCAGGCGTAGGCGGGAACTACCTTATAAGAATTCGGTGGAGCGCCGATGTAGGCCCATTCATCCAGACTGATGGGCACTGGCTTGGCTTTGAGACCGGGAATGCGCTTCAGGTATTCCTGGTAGTGCTCGTACTTCACGCGAACCTGCGTGGCCGGTGCACGCTCCCATTCGATAAGGGACTGATTCTCTATCTTGACCTTCTCGCCTTTCGCGAGATCGAACCGCTGATTGCTGGAGGAATAGTAGTGCTCACTGAGCAGGTCGATATTGTCGAGACAGTGGGCGAGCAGATTGCCGCTCCAATCGGCGGGAGAAAGATAGTCGGGAACGATCTGGCCATTGATGCGCTTGCCCTGCCCGGAGCCGGTCATCGCATCCGGCATAGCTCCGGCTGCGATCAGCTTGATGCTGGGATCAACCTTTCGCATCGCCTTGGCAAACATGTCGTGTTTCAATTCCCACTGCGCAACTGGCATGAATCCCAATTGCCATTCGCCCCACGGTTCATTGCCGATTCCCCAGAACTTCACGTGATACGGTTCCGGATGGCCATTCGTGGCGCGCAATTTCCCCATCGGCGTGGTGACTGCGCCGTTGGCGTATTCGACAAGCTGGGCGGCGGACCACTCGTCTCCAAAGCCCGCATTCACGGTCACGTAAGGCTCGACATTCAGCAGTCGGCACAGCGTCATGAATTCATCGGTACCGACGTCGTTGGGCTGAACCGCATGCCACACCGGATCCATAATCGGCGGACGTTGATCGGGATCGCCGATTGCATTCCGCCACTCGTGTCCGGAAAGGAAATTCCCGCCGGGAAAACGATACACACCGGAATTCAGCTGCTTGAGCTGAGCAATTACTTCGGCCCGGAACCCTTGTACGTTGTTGGCAGGCATCAATGAGACGGCAGCGACGTGAAAGGCGCCGTGGCCGGTTCCAACGATCTCCAATCGCGCATTATCGCTGTCACCTTGCACCCGGAAGTGCAGCGGAAACTTCGCGTAGGAGGCGCCGAGCTTTGTAATCGTGACAGTCTGGCGATCGTTTGCCGCATCCCCCCAGACGAGAGCGAGCTTCACAATCGTGCCAGGATTACCTGCGAGAACAATGCGCCCGGTGTAAGCCTTTCCCTTGCGTACGGCCAGTCCGGCTTGCTGGATGCCACGCGCCTCGGTCGCACTCAGTTTCACCATGGGCGTGTGATCGCCCACGTAGGGACGGCTCGCATCCATCGTCACGAATTCATCGGAGCCGATCGGGATCCAATGACGCAGAGCGGTGCGTCTCCAACTCGGCCCGGCTGGTTCGGCGGGCGGATGCGAGGTGATCGGAAAGTAGAATTTCCGGTCGTCCAGCATTTCGGCCCAGAGGCCGTTATTGACCAGTCCCCCGATGTGCTCCAAAAACTGTCCGTAAATGTATTTCGAGATCGGAGGGCCGGTCTTCGACGCGTCAATCGTCGCGGTAACCGGCTGAGTTTGAGCGGAAGCGATTGCTGAGACTAGGAGAATGGCTGTCAGCAACAACTGTCTTGTCACGATTGAATTCGTAGCCTTTGAATGCACGGTACGATGATCTCCTGATGCGAGCGTGGCATGCCGCTCGCATCGAAAGCTTTTAAAAGCGATCTTCTCTAAAAGAGTCTTGGCGCAAAATCGTTCAGATCACGGCGCCACGTCTGCCATTCGTGATCCGTGCCCGGCGACTCGTAGTAGACATGAGCCACCTTCGCTTCGGTCAGAGAAGTGTGCAGCCTCTGGATCCCCGCCAGCATCATGGGAGGCTCCTTGGTTCCGACGCCAAGCCAAAGCAAATGCACTTTCTTTGCAAACGCAGCCGGATCAGCCAATGCGCCGTTCAAGTCCGTCTTCACATCAAGCGACCGGTTGCCAAGTACCAGCGGTCCGGCGGCGCCGCTGAATCCGCCAATGTAAGAGAACATGTCGAGGTGGTCGAACGTGACCTGGAAAGTCTGCATGCCGCCCATCGATAAGCCGGCCATCGCGCGATGATCGCGATCCGCAATCGTGCGGAAATTAGAGTCGACATAGGGAATCAAGACCTGCGTCAGGTCATCCTCGAAGGCAGATGCCATATCCTGCATCGCCTTCATCATTTCCGGCGAGCCGAAGGGTTTCCCGGTCAAATCAGGCTCAACGTAACCGACCCGCCGGGCATAGCCATACGCCATCACTATGATCATTGGCTTCGATTTGCCGGCAGCAATCAGGTTATCGAGAATGAAATTCGCGTGGCCCTGCCTGGTCCACCCGGTTTCATCTTCGCCACCTCCGTGTTGCAGATACAACACGGGATACCGCACCTTGGTCTGCGTATCGTAGTTTGGCGGCGTATAGACCAGCGCGTGACGCCAGGTCCCGGTAACTTTCGAGTTGTACCAGATCTCGCGAACCAGCCCGTGCGGCACATTTTCAGCTGAATAATAGGTAGATCCGGGTTCTGGAACTTCTACCGCGCTTGCATATTTGCTTCCGCCGAAGAATGCCTGGCTGCCGGTGTCGCTCACCTCGGCGCCGTCGATGATCAGCGTGTAGTAGTGGAGCCCCGGCACCAGAGGCGGCGTGGTGACCGTCCAGAATCCGTCGTCCTGCTTGGCCATGTCGATTTTCGGGCCACTCCAGAAATTGGCGCGCACTTTGGTCGCGTCTGGAGCTTTGACTCGGATTTGCACTCTGCCCGTGCTATCGACGCTGGGATACTTTGCGCCCCAGACATTCGTGGAGGCGGGCTGGAAGGTGCCCGCGTCTTGCGCGTAGCAAGTCATTGCGATGAGAAGGGTTAAGAATGCGAGCTGCTTCATTGATGTTCTCCTTACTTCGCCCTGCACCTGTTTGCAGAGCGTGCGCGCAGGAGTTCCAGCGGGAGGAACGGAACTCCTGCCCGTGCCTGCGGTAATAAGTTATTGGTCAACCGAAACGACAGTCACCGATTTCGGTGGAACGGTCAGAACCAGTTTGCCGCCCTGCTCCTTCGCGGAGATGGGCTTCGGAACAACGGTATTCGGAGCATCGAACGTATTCACGCTGTCCACTTTGGGCGCGGTGAGTGTTTCGCCGGATGCCGATTTCGCGTTTATCCCAGAGACGCTTGCGTCGATTTCAACCGGCTGATTCGGATCGAGATTGGTAATGGCCAGCCAGAGCTTGCCCTTCGTGTCCTTGGCAGCAATCGCGTCTACGCGTGGCAGGGTGATGTCGCCGTGCTTGTAGGTGCCGGCATCAAAAGAGACTGGCACAAACGTGGCGTCCTGGAACGGTAAATACATCTTGAAGACGTGATACGTCGGTGTCAGGACCATCTTCTCTTTGTCGGTCATGATCATTGCCTGGAGCACATTGATCATCTGGGCAATGTTGGCCATGCGCACGCGCTCGGCGTGGCGCGCAAAGATGTTCAGATTCAGCGCGGCTAGGACGGCGTCGCGGATGCTGTTCTGTTGAACCAGGAATCCCGGATTCGAGCCGGGCAACGGCGCGTACCAGGCGCCCCATTCATCCACGACAAGCGTGATCTTTTTGTCGGGATCGTACTTGTCCATGATGGCGGAATACTTGCCAATCAGGCCGTCCATTTGCAAAGTCAGCTGCAGGATCTTGCTGTAGTCGGCCTCGCCGAATCCCACGGACTTGTACACCGGCGGAAATGATCCGACCGTGTAGGAGTGCATAGAAAGCCCGTTCATATCCCAGCTCCACTGGTGATGTTGCCAGGCCTTCATGATGGTGTCAGTCCATTCGACGTAGCGGGGCTCGTCGCCACCCGGGCCGACGGCGATTTTCAGCATCTGGTCTTTATCCTGCTGTGCGGGGTTGTAGTTTCTAACGAAGTGACTGTAGATCTTGAGCTGGCTCAAGTAGTAGTCCGACGACATATTCCCGCCGCAGTCCCAGCTCTCATTTCCGACACCGAGGTACGGCACCTTATAAGGCGCGGGATGGCCATTGGCGGCACGCTCTTTCTGGAGCGTCGTAGGCTGAGCGGTGGTCATGTATTCCAGCCATTCGGACGCTTCTCGCGGAGTACCAGACCCAACATTCACCGATACGTACGGCTCGGCGCCAATCTGGTCGATGAAGTCCATGAACTCATGTGTTCCGAAAGAGTTCGGTTCGATGACACCGCCCCAGTTGGGATTGAGGGTCACGGTTCGCTTGTCCGCCGGGCCGATGCCGTTGCGCCAGTGGTATTCATCGGCGAAGCAGCCGCCGGGCCAGCGAACGTTTGGCACCTTTATTGCCTTGAGCGCTGCCACCACATCGTTGCGGATCCCCCGTGTATTGGGAATTGACGAATCCGGACCAACCCAAATGCCTTCATAAATCCCGTGGCCAAGGTGCTCGGCGAACTGGCCGAAGATGTTTCGGTCGATCTTTGCGCCGGGCTTTGATGCATCAACCGACAGTGCGATGCTTTGCGCGGCGCTGTCAGGTGCAGTCAGGGCAATCACAGCCAGAGCGACAATCAGCAGCATCGGACGCATAAGACACGATGCGGTCCGACGAGAAGCTCTGGATGTTACATTTGGGTAACCGTTTACCGGACTATAGAAAGACGAATCTGTGGTCGACATTGAAGTACTATTCCCTCGTCAATACAGACTGCTTACAATGAAGTTTTGAATTTCTGGCAACGGCATCTTAGTCCATTCGGCCATTTCGTGACACACGTTTTTATGCTACACATAGAAAACGTTTTCCGAACTCCGGAGATCACTCGAATTGCACTAATACTGGGAAGAAGAAGACAACTTCTGATTATTCCGCTGCTGCTGACGGCAACGCTGTTACCGGCGCAGCAACTGGTCACGATTACGGTCAATACGTCGAAAACGATAGGTCAGCTGAAGCCGGTGTGGGCGTGGGTTGGACACGACGAGCCGAACTACACCTATAGCGACGAAGGGCGAAGTCTTCTTACAAAACTCTCACAGCTCAGTCCTTATCCGGTACACGACCGAACGCATAATTTGCTGACCTCGGGCGACGGTACGCCCGCGTTGAAATGGGGTTCGACCAATGCGTTCACTCGCGATGCCTCCGGCAGACCGGTTTATAACTGGGCCATCGCCGACAAGATCTTTGACACATATAAAGCCACTGGCATAACTCCTTTCGTGGAAATCGGCTTTATGCCGGAAGCGCTGTCTACTCATCCCGCGCCTTACCAGCATCATTGGCCCAAGGACTTCGCGACCGGCTGGGCGTATCCACCAAAAAACTATGACGAGTGGTCGGATCTTGTATATGGCTGGGTCCGGCACATGGTTGACCGCTACGGAGCGGCTGAAGTTGCGAAGTGGGAGTTCGAGGTCTGGAACGAGCCCGACATCTTCTATTGGCATGGAACTGAAGACGAATATTTCAAACTTTACGACTATACCGTCGCCGCAGTAAGACGGGCTCTGCCGCGTGCGCGCGTGGGCGGGCCGGCCAGCACCGGTCCGGCGAACCAACATGCCGCCGACTTCCTTCACCTTTTCCTGGATCACTGTGCAAACGGCCAGAACTTTGCAACCGGGAAGAAAGGCGTTCCCCTTGATTTCATCTCGTTCCACGCAAAGGGGAAAGCGGATCTAGCTGAAGGTCAGGCGGAACTGAATATAGGGACGAATCTACGGGACATTGACGAGGGATTCGCAATCATCGAGAAGTTCCCCACGCTTCGCCAGTTGCCGGTGGTCCTCAGCGAATCAGATCCAGAGAGTTGTGCAGCGTGCGATGCAACCTCGCATCCGCAGAACACTTATCGGCTGACTTCGCAATATGCCAGCTACCAGGCAGAGCTTCTAAACGGGACGATAGCTCTCGCTCAGCGTCACCACATCAACCTGCAAGGCTCGATCGCGTGGGCATTTACTTTTCCCGGGCAGCCCGTCTTTGCCGGTCTTCGCGCTTTTACAACCGACGACATTGACTTGCCGCTGCTGAATGCCTTCCGCTTATTCGGTCAGCTGAAGGGAGAACGCATTGCCGCTGAAAGTGACGGCGCGATCGATCTCGATAATCTCTTGCAGTCGAGTGTGCGAACCAAATCAGACGTAAACGTGATCGCCACTCGCGATGCCCACCGAGTCGATGTCCTGGTGTGGAACTATCACGATGACTCCAGCGGGGCTCCCGCGGCGAAAATCCGCGTTGTGATCAAAGGCCTTCCTCGGGACGTGTCACGGGCCTTACTGGAGCACTGGCGCGTCGATCACGATCACAGCAACGTCTACACTGAATGGCAAACAATGGGATCGCCGGCGAATCCTTCAGCGGCGCAATACCAGCGTCTCAAGGCGGCAGGACAGTTGGAGTTACTCGAGTCCCCGCGATGGGTCGTGGTCGAGGGCGACGCGATCGAGTTGACGTTCACCGAACCCGTACAGGGAGTATCGCTGCTCGACTTCAGTTGGTGAGTTGAAGCAGATGTCGTCGCACGAAGGGAATTGTAAGAAAAGATGATTCGGAAAGGGACTATGAGGGTAACGATCCTGAAATTTCGGAATCTTTGGACGCTTCTTCTTTTTACGTTCTATTTCTTCGGCTGTACAAAGACGGCAAACGCGCAGTTATGGGATGTGCCCCAGTTACCGCCGGTCAAATATGCTCCGGCGCCAGACGGCATGACTGCCACCATAGGGCAAGAGAGTTTGCATATTTCTGTGTGCGGCCCATCCGTCATTCATTTTGTCGCAACCCCGGAGTCACCCGGCAAAGCAGATCGCAATCAGCCATGGATACTCGATAAGAAAGAGTCGTGCCCGGGCGCGAAGTTCCAGATTTCACAGACAGCCGACGCGGTCGTGCTAGCCACCGATGCGGTGAAAGTGGAACTCTCGCTCAAATGGGGCAATGTACAGTACAGCACCGCAGGAGGCGAGGGACTTCTGCGTGAGCGAAACTCGATTCCGCGCACATATGACGCCGCCGAACTGAACGGCGAAAAGACATTTCACGTAGAAGATCGTTTTGCGCCGGATTTCAGCGAGGGTTATTACGGACTTGGCCAGCACCAGAGTGGGTTGTTCAACTACCGCGGTGCGACGGTCGAACTCGGGCAGAACAATACCGACGTCGCGATCCCTTTGCTGTTGTCGACCAAAGGCTATGCGTTGATGTGGAATACCGCCTCGCTGACCCACGTCGACAATCGCTTCCCGCTCGAACTAAACCTGACCTCGCTTGCCGGTCATGCGGTCGACTACTACTTCATCTACGGTCCGGAGATGGACCAGATCCTGCACGAGTACCGCAACCTTACCGGGCACGCGCCGATGCTGCCGAAGTGGGCCTACGGTTTCTTCCAGTCGAAGGATCGGTACGTCTCCCAGGACGAGGTTCTTGCAATCGCGCAACGATACCGCAAGGAACAAATCCCACTCGATGGGATCGTGCAGGACTGGTTCTGGTGGAAGGCAGAGGGCGACCCGATTTTCACGGACAAGTTTCCTGATGTGCCCGGTGAACTCAACCGCCTGCACGATGAGCACGTCCATGCCATGCTTTCGGTCTGGGGAATGTTTGACAGTAAGTCCGAGAATTTCAAAGTCATGACCGAGAACCACTGGGACGTTCCCAACGCGCACGTCTACGACGCAACCAATCCGAAAGCGCGCGAGTTTTATTGGAATAACCTGGCGGGCAAGTTGTTCTCGCAAGGGTGGGACGCGTTCTGGCTGGACAGCGCCGAACCGGAAGAATTCTGGCCGCACATGGGCGATGCGATCCTGCAAAACAAGCAAATCGCAATCGGTAACGGCGCGGAGTACACGAATGTATTCCCGCTCATGCACACTCTCGGCATCCAGGAACACTGGAAGGCCACAACCGACCGCAAGCGCGTTTTTCTGCTGACGCGATCAGCGTTCCTCGGGCAACAGAGAGTCGGAGCGACCGTGTGGTCCGGCGACGTCTACGGCTCGTATTGGGGTTTACGGCATCAGGTCGCAGCCGGCCTGAACTTCGCGCTATCCGGATATCCCTACTGGACAACCGACATAGGTGGCTACTGGCCGCCCCATGACAATCCCCTGGCCGATCCCAGTTTTCAGGAGCTTTACGCGCGCTGGTTTGAGTACGGAGTTTTCTGCCCAATCTTCCGCACCCATGGACACAGACCAGCCAATGAGATTTGGGCTTTCGACAAGGTTGAGCCGATCCTGATCGACTACGACAAGCTTCGTTACCGCCTCATGCCTTACATTTATTCGCTGGCATGGCGTGTCACGAACGATGACTACACCATTCAACGCCCGCTGGTAATGGACTGGCGCACTGATCCTAAGACCCGCGACATTGGCGATGAATTCATGTTCGGACCAGCGATTCTCGTCAGCCCCGTACTCCAGGCGAATGCTTCGCGCCGAACCTTGTACCTGCCGGAGTCGCCGGTGTGGTACGACTTCTGGACCGGAACTTCCCAGAAGGGCGGTGTTGAAATTGATGCGAACGCGCCTCTCGATCGCATTCCTTTATATGTCCGGGCTGGTGCAATTCTGCCCTTGGGCCCTGAAATTCAATATGCCGACGAAAAACCGGCTGGCCCGATCGAACTGCGAATCTATCGCGGGGCAGACGGCAGTTTCGATCTCTATCAGGACTCGGGCGACAGCTACGACTACGAAAAGGGCGCCCATTCGGTCATCCCGCTGCGCTGGTCGGAATCCACGGGAACACTGACGATTGGGGAGCGCAAGGGGAGTTATCCTGAGATGCCGGCCGGAATACAGTTGAACATCACATGGGTTTCCACTGGACATGGTTCCGGTGCCGCCGTGTCTCAAGCGGAGAAAACAGTTGAATACACCGGTAAGGCAATCTCGGTCCAGGCACCGTGAGCGCCGTGGACTAGCGGCTCAGCGTTGAAAAAATCAGCAGTACATTCGGAGACAGTATTCTCATGCGCCATGTGATCTGCTTGCTGCTTGTTCTTCCGTTAATGCTTTCCGCTCAAGCGCCTGAGCCGAGTTTGAAAACCACCGTCTCCGAAGTGCTCCTCGATGTGGTCGTCCGCGATAAGAAAGCTCACATCATTCGCGATCTGCGGCCCGGGGAAGTTCAGGTGTTTGAAAATGGCGTTCCGCAGACCATCCGGCACTTCGAGTTTTTCGATGGTCACTCGACGCCGATACCATCGCCGACCGCTCCGGCAGGCACAACGGTTACTGCGTCTTCGGTGAAGGTTCCGGCTGCCGAACATGACGTAAACGAATTGCGCGACTTTAGCGTGGTTTCGGTGGTGGTGGCGAGCCTGGATCCGCGCGGGCGGAAATTGGCGCTGGATGCCATGCGCAAATTCGTCCACGACGAGTTTCAACCAAACACCTATGTCGGCGTCTTCCGGTTGGATTTCGGAGAGCTTTGGCCTATTCAGTCGTATACAAACGATCCCGAGCTGATCTCGACGGCGGTGGAACGGGCCGTGGGCGCAACCTCGCCCACGGCCATCGCTCAGGCCAACGGGAGCCAAGCTACACCTGCTCCTGCGCCGGAGAGCCCCGTCGCGCTCGAACCGGCAAGTGGTCCCACGACGGGCAACGCGACCGGCCCAGCCCAGGCGATCGCCCAGATGATGGAACTGGACTGGGCGAACGAATCGCAGGACGTCTACCAGCAGAGCATGAACTACTTGTGGCCGCTGGAGAAACTGGTGCAATCGCAAGCGCAGATTCCGGGGCGCAAGGTGGTTCTCCTGTTTACGGCAGGGTTACCGGTACATGCTGACACCCACGAACTGCTCGCAACCGTGATTAGCAGAGCGAATCGCGCGAACGTAAGCATTTACGCCGTGGATACTGCCGGATACGCGCAGTACCACTCGGATAGTCGTGGACAGACGCAGGACACGGACTTGGCGAATTCCCGTCGCTTGCTGAACAAAGCCGCGCTGGAGGGCATGAACCAGCAACTCGCCGCTGTGAAAGGTCGCGACCAGACCGTCACGCCTTCACAAATGATGGCCCCCGAAATCGCCGCGAACTCGCTTCATGCCAATACTCGTGGAAACCTCTCCGAGCTAGCCGAAGGCACGGGCGGCGCTCTACTGCCGGATTCTCTTGATCTACGCGAACCGCTCCGGCGGGCGATGGAGGACGTGCGCACGCACTACGAGTTGAGCTACTCGCCAAGTAATCCCGGGACGGACGGAAGCTTTCGGAAGATTGAGGTGAAGGTCTCGCGTCCGGGGGCTACTGTGTTTGCGCGCAATGGATACTACGCGCTGCCCTTGCTCAATGGCCGGCAGATCTATCCGTTCGAAATGGCGACCCTGAAAGCTCTCAACACCAAGCCGCTTCTTCATCAGTTCAGTTTCCACGCCGACGCGCTGCAGTTTCGTGCGGGGCCAGAACAAACGCAGATGGCATTTGTGTTTCAGTCACCCTTGCGGGATCTCACGATCGACAAAGACAAACAGTGGATCAAGGTTCACGTTTGCGTAACCGCATTGATCAGGAACGACCAAGGTCAGATAGTCCAGAAAATCAGTAAGGACATTCCCTACGAATTGCCGGCAGCAAAGGCGGACGAGTCGCAGCGAGCAATGGTTAGCTTCACAACTCCATTCTTGCTGGCGCCAGGCAGATACACCTTAGAGACGGCCGCAGTCGACAGGGAGAGCATGAAGGCGAGCGTAAGTCGCTCGGTGCTTGTGGTGGAGCAAGCCTCGGTGCCCGCGCCGCTGTCCATGAGCGATCTAGCCGTGGTCCGGCGGATAGATCCGGTCTATGGACCGCCCAGTGCTTCGGACCCGCTTCAGGCACGAGGCGCAAAGGTGATACCGGAACTGTCGGATGTCATCAACCCTGACGCCGGCGGACAACTGATGTTCTATGCGGTCGCTTATCCTGCGCCGCCGCTTGACGCGCCCATTGCAGTGAACCTCGAGATTTGGCGAGACGGGCAGTTTGTATTTCGAACTCCCGCGAGCCAGGTGCCCCCGGATGCGACCGGTGCAGCTTCCATCCTGGCGAGCGTGCCCTTGGGACACTTGCCGGCAGGGCACTATGAAGCGCGAGTCTCATTCCAATACAAAGGCCATACAGCGATGAGAGTGACACCATTCACACTTGCGGCGGGGAGCTAGCCTTCAGTGGAATCTGTTCGGCTGTTCATTCAGCCGCGGGAAGAATACGCTGACAAGTCAATCATGCGGGTTCAAACATGAAAGCACTCATACTCCAGAAACCCGGGGAAGCATCCATCGAAACCGTCCCCGAGCCAGTTGTCACGGATGAACAGATACTCCTGAAGGTTCGGATGGTCGGATTTTGCGGAAGTGATCTGAACTCCTTTCGCGGACTGAACCCACTCGTCTCGTTCCCGCGGATTCCGGGTCATGAAGTATGTGCGACCGTCGTCGAGGCTGGTCGTAACGGTGGACTTGCTGCCGGAAGCGATGTTGCTCTCTCTCCTTATACAAGCTGCGGTCAATGTGCCTCATGTCGACGGGGACGCCCGAATGCCTGCCAATTCAACCAGACTCTCGGCGTGCAAAGAGATGGTGCGCTGACTGAATTCATCGTGATGCCGCGCGAAAAGTTATATCCGGCTCAACTCACGCCGAAAGAACTCTGCCTGGTTGAACCCTTGACGGTAGGATTTCATGCTGTGGCCCGCGGGCGCGTAGCCGCAGGCGATACGGTCGCGATTCTGGGTTGCGGTGGAGTCGGTCTGGGCGCCGTCGCAGCTTCGAGCTCTCGTGGCGCAACCACCATCTGTGTTGACGTGGACGACGAAAAGCTGGACCTTGCACGAGTTGCAGGCGGTGCCCACACCATCAACAGCGCGCAAGAATCCATGCATGGCCGATTGCTGGATCTGACTGGTGGACGCGGTCCCGACGTGGTGATCGAAGCGATTGGCACACCCGCAACTTTCCGCGCCGCCGTGGAAGAAGTCGCATTCACCGGCAGAGTCGTTTACATCGGGTACGCGAAAGAACCAGTGAGCTACGAGACCAGGCTGTTCGTCCAAAAGGAATTGGATGTGCTCGGATCGCGAAACGCGCTTCCCGAGGACTTTCGCGCCGTCATCGCGCTGCTTGAGGCAAAGAAGTTCCCGGTGGACCGGGCCGTGAGTTTGGTGGTTCCCCTGGAAGAAGCGCCACAGGCATTGCGCTCGTGGAGCGAGAGTCCATCGCGGTTCAAGAAGATTCTGGTTCGTTTAGATTGACGCGCGCTCGAAGCTTGGGGCGTAAGGACAACGAAAGGACTTCATAATGATTTCGCAATCACTACTATTGCGGTCGCTTCGCAAATTGGGCGCTATTGCCGTGGCTCTCTGCGCGATCTCCAGTATTCACGGCCAGACTGCCACGGCTCCGACGGCATCGGAGGATCCGGCAAGCATTGATCAGGCTTGGCAGAAGGCCAGCGCGAAGTATGACGCGCAACGCGCCACGCTTCTGAAAGAAGTAGACACCGCTGATCAACACGGCCCGTTTCGACCCGACTGGGAGTCACTTCAGAAGTACGAGGCGCCGGAGTGGTATAAGGACGCAAAGTTCGGAATCTTCATTCACTGGGGAGTCTATTCGGTGCCTGCTTTCGCCAACGAATGGTATCCCCGAAACATGTATCGCAAAGGGTCGGAGGAATACCAGCATCACATTGCTACGTATGGACCGCAGGACAAGTTCGGCTACAAAGACTTCATCCCGAAGTTCAAAGCCGAGCACTTCGACGCTGCGGCATGGGCCAGCTTGTTCAAAAAAGCTGGTGCGAAATACGTTGTGCCGGTTGCAGAACATCACGACGGTTTTGCGATGTACGACAGCGGCCTGAGCGACTGGACCGCAGCGAAGATGGGACCGCATCGCGACATCATTGGGCAACTGGCCAGCGCGGTTCGAGCTGAGGGACTGCATTTTGGCGTCTCCTCGCATCGCGTGGAACACAACTTCTTCCTCGGAGTGGGCCGCACCATCCCCTCTGACGTCAACGATCCGCAATATGCCGCCTTCTATGGCCCAGCGCATACATGGCTGGAAAACAAGTGGGGGACGCCCCTCGCCAACGACTTCACGTACGTTTCGACGGCGTGGGCAAACGACTGGCTTGCGCGCGCGGCGGAACTTGTCGGGAAATACCATCCCGATATCGTGTACTTCGACTGGTGGATTGGCCAGCCCTCCATCCGTACGAATCTGACGCGCTTTGCCGCCTTCTATTACAACAGTTCTCTGCAATACGGCGATCACGTTGGCGTGATCAACTTCAAGGACTACGCAATGCAGGAGCACTCCGCCGTCCTTGATATCGAACGTGGCCAACTCGGTGACATACGCCCCTCCTATTGGCAGACCGATACGTCGGTAAGCAACAAGTCTTGGGGCTACATTAACGACGACACGTTCAAATCACCGGAATTTATCGTTCATCAACTCATCGACATCGTGAGCAAGAACGGCAACTTGCTGCTGAACATCGGACCCAAGTCGGACGGCACCATACCCCAACCGGTGCAGCAGGTCCTGCTTGCGGTTGGCGACTGGCTGAATCTCAACGGAGAGGCGATCTACGGTACTCGTCCGTGGAAGATTTATGGTGAGGGTCCGACGAAGCCGGCGGCTGGGGCCTTCCACGATACCGATGTCACCAACTACACCCCAGAAGACTTTCGCTTTACTACTAAAAACGGCACGCTGTACGCGATTGGACTGGCATGGCCAACTGACGGCGAAGCAGTGATTCGCTCGCTCGCGCAGAGCATCGGCGGCGAACGAGTTCAAGCTGTTTCTTTGCTGGGCAGCGAAGCCAAATTGAGTTTCGAGCAGCGCGGAGACGGTCTTCACGTCCATCTACCCAGCCAATCTCCGGCCAAATACGCTTACGCACTGCGGGTTACGTTCTGAGGCTGCTTTCGGGAGGCCTGGCGGAAGAGACGGAAGTAATCCGTGGCTCATGATCAAAAATGCTGACGACGGTTGGACTCGAACCAACGACGAAGGGTTATGAGGGCAAGAGGCTGATTTCAGGTGGTTGTGATTCGTGCGCGGGCGGCGTAGGATTCTCCGCATATTTTCTGACTGAGGAGCACGTATGAACTCTGAGCGGACCGTGATCGCATCCGTCGTATTCCTCTGTGTCGGTTTGGCATTGATCTTCGGATATTGCCACGGTACGGTCGGTTTCAACGCCGTGTATCCCGCTTCCGGAACATCATTGCAGATCTCCATCAACACCACCGGAATTCCCGCGATAGCAGGCGCGGCTGCTACAGTTATCGGAACGCTTCTGCTCATTGCTGCGTCAGTGCAGGCACTTTTTGGACAGGTGAACGGGGTCTCGGAAAACCCGAGACCACACGGTGCGTAGCGATTCGATCAGTACGCTTTGCTGTAGCCAAGGATTGTTACCATCCTTTTCTGCGCCCGCTTGGTTCATCTGTAAGACTGAGCTATATCTGCATGGCTGTGATCCGTTTCCGCGCTGTGCATGAAGAAGTTGGAAAAGAGAGACGTTACCCCGACCCGATGCACCCAGTTCCACGTGTCGCCAGTTCTGTTGGGGAAGGTCGTCTCTTCCTGCACAATTCAGCACAACTGCTGTGGTTTTCACCCCTGAAATGCTGTTACGAATCTGGAACAGAAATCACAAACTTTGAAACGAATCGTCTACCACACTCACAATTTAGAAACGTAACATCCACCCAGGGGGGTGTGGCCTCTCATAGCTTGCCAGATATGCACCTCGAACAATCAAAGCGAATTTCGCGCAGAAATGAGCGTCGTTCATCGCAAGTTGAAGGATCTAACGAAACCGCCTGTGTTGATGTGGTCAGATGTTCGGGCTTGTTTGGATTGTGGCTTCACGGAGTTCACCCTCGGCCAAGAAGAATTGCAACTCCTCTCTGGTTCTGATGATTCTCCCCAAGTTTCTGCCGCAGTTGCCGATTGACGCGCCTGACTTCTTGTATCTTCCCTAATCCTTAGGGAGGCTGAGATGGCTCAAGCGATGCGTAAGACAACGGCTCCTGTCTCGATTAATCAGAGTTGCAGGCGTCAGCAAGAGAAGGGGTCGACGAATCTCTTGCTCAAGCATTATGAAAGGCGGAGTGTTGTCCCGAGAGCGGTTATGTGGGGGGTGTTAATTGGCGCTATTGGCATGTCGTTAGACTCTTCTGTAGCGGTATTTCATTGGCGTTGGGTGGGCGAACGTCTGGTGGAGAATACGATCGAGGGAGTCTTGTTTGCTCTCTTCATGTGGGTGTTTCTCAATGCTCGGGAAAAACGCCTCCAGCAGCGTTTCAAGGAGGTGGGCTACCTTAATCACCACATTCGCAATGCTCTGGCGACCATTCAGATGGCAGACGGTTACGTTGCCGACGTTGCTCAACGTTCGGAGTTAATCGCTAATGCGAGCACACGGATTCGACTGTGCGTGGAGAAGATTTCGCGACAGCAAGATTGCACGATTGACGACCGTTCCCCCGAACGGCCGTGATATCCGTCCGCTTTTCCCTGGTGCTCCAGGTTCGCGTCCTTCTTTTGGACGTTAACCTGGGTTGAAAAAGATCTTTTCCACCCATTCGTGGGACGCACATCCTAAGGAAACATCCGACGCAGTCTCGCGATCGTCTCTTTCTGCACAAATCGACGCGAGTGCTGCACCTTTCACACCTGAAGTCTTGTTACGAATCTGGAACAGAAATCACAAACTTTGAAACGAATCGTCTATCACACTCACAATTTAGAAACGTAACATCCACCCATGGGGGTGTGGCCTCTCATAGCTTGCCAGATATAGGCTGCATCCCTTTTTCATCGGTTGTCTTCACGTAAGTTTCGAAGGAACAACTACCAAGTGGCGTTGTCGACTCCTTTTCCTGAAATCCACCAGTCTTGCCCATATGTCGGTGGTTACCCCAGTAGCTCCCTGAGATAGACACGAGAGCCAGGCGGTTCCACAAGAAGAAAGCTAAGCGAAAGACGCGAGCTGCCTACCCTGCGACTGACATTTCTTTCGCCTGAGTTGTACGTTGTCACTCGGAGGAGAGCGGCTGCTCAAACACATCTGCGGCAAGGCCCGCTTGATACCCTGAGTTATGCGCATTGTTGTAATGGCTGCGGAATAGGGGGCCGGGAAAAAGAATCGCCGAAGGTTACAAAAGATGTGGCATGAGCGGAGCCTGCTCGCGAGTATCGGAGCGATCCAGTAAACGGTCCAAGTGCCGAACGCGTTCTGCGAGCGGCGTCACCGAGCGCGTCTACCGCATCTTCGCTGCAGCGTCATGCACCGCCAGAGCCAAGGTAGCTGCGCGCACACCCACCGCGATTAGGATTCCTGTAAATGTCAATCCTAGTAACGCGATTGCGATCGCAATCAGTTTGGATGCCTGTTTCGCTGGGCGAAGATCGCCATAACCTACCGTGGTTGCGGTAATGAATGACCAATAAAAGCTGTCGAATCGTGACCATCCCTCGTTCTTTCCGGCGGCTTGCCCCAACAGCAGAATTGTCGCCGCCAAACTCAGTAACAGAGGAGAGGTAAGCCATATACCGAGGCTGAACTGTTTGAGGAATGTCAGTGTCAAGCCAGTAAGTAGCAACGGGTCACCTGCCGAGCACTAGTCCATCTTCGAAAGGTTATTTTTCTGCCGTGGTGACTAGAGCAGAAGCGGGCCACTCATCATTCGTGCGCTGCCAGGTTTTGTCAGGATTGTAGAGCGTGGTCTTCCTGGCGATATCAAGCGTCTCAGGCCCCAGGTCTTTCTGGTAGACGATGCCGTCCTGGTTGCAGATGAATGTCTTGACGCCGGTGACACGGTATTCGGCTGGAGTTGCGATGAGTGCGAAGCCCCCGATCATTGCTCCCTGAATCACGTAGTCGAGTCGTCCCATCGGAGCGGCCGGCCCCTGTCCTTTCAAAACATCGAAGTAATAGCCGTGATAAGCAGACCGCTTGTCGACGGAATAGCCTTCCTCGATTGCTCGCGCGACAGGCTCGCTGATCGGGCCACCCGGCGTGCCATCCGGATTCTTCCAATACAATCCATCCTTCTTTCCTGGCGTACTGATAATCTTTTGCGCGTACTGATTCACTCCGGAATCATCATGAATTGCTAAGGCGTACTCGTGCTGCGCATCGACGAAGCCCCGGCAAACTTGAATCGCGTCTAGCTCATTTGCCCCGATGCGGCGATACAAGATCTCGGTTCGGCCTGCCTTTGAATCAAAGATCCATCCCCCGTTTTTCTTGACGATTGGAACCGGGAAAGGCCACTTCTCATCGCCAACCACGAGGACCGCGCGATCGGGTTTGGACGGGTCGATCCTCAGCGTGTTCTTTTCCTGGGCAAGAGCCGCGAACTTCATGACATTGGTCTTATCTTGCACGGGGTCAGCCGAGGAAATGAAGTCCTCCCCATCCGGACCAAAGATCGCCAGCAGGGACGGCACGTCGTAATCTCCGGCTACTTTCACAAGTTCTGCGACCGCTTTCTGTGGCGTGGCAAACGATTTTTGCGCTGTTGCATGGGCTGATTGCGCAGCCGATTGTTGCGCCAACGAGAGCTGCGCGGTAATTAGCAATACGATGACGGCGACACTCACAACAGGCGAACTCGTTATCGGTCTTTTCGGCAACATGCTATTCGTCTCCATGTGGCTCTCACCTGCGCCTTCCGCCGCCACCACCGCGCCCCATGCTTGAAGCACCTCTCGAGCCGCTGGCTCGAGCACCGCTCCCGCTCATGCCGTTTGCCCCGCCAGAGAATGCACTTGTGCTCCTGGCGCTCGAAGTATTCGGAACACTGCGGTTGCCAACACGATCGCCCCCGCCGCCTGTGCCGGCTCCGGCCGAACCTCTGCTCGCCGCGCGGTCGGCTCCTCCTGCTTGGCGCTCTGCCGCTCGATTTGCGTTCCCCGACGGCGACCCCATCGCGCGACTGCTTCCATTAGCCTGCCGCGACTGAGCGTTTGCCTGTCGAGTGGCCATTGAATCTCCGCGTGCCGTGCCACCATATTGATTAGCAACTCTCTGGTTGGAGTAAGGAGCTCCCCCGCGGTGCTGCGGATTGTGCTGCCAGTTATTATTTCCGCCTGAGCGGTTGCCAATCTGATTGTTAGCGTTCTGTCGGTTGTAGTTCTTTACGTAATTATTGTTGACGTTGACGTTCACATCGTTGTGGCCCCAGCCAGCTCCATAGCCCCAACCTCCACCCCACGCCGCGCCCATCGCGACTCCAACGCCAAACGAGATCGCCATCCCTGCGGCATAGTAACCAGCTGGTGGATAGACAATCGGCGGATATGGATAGACTGGTGGTCCGTAAACAACTGTCGGGTTATAGCTCGGGACATACACCACCTGCGGGCTCGCCTGTTCGACAATGATCACAGATTTGTTTTCGACTACCTTGGTCTCGACTTTCTGTTGTTCACTGCTTTTCAGATTGCCCGCATCCTTCGCCTTCTTGCGCATGCGCTGAACCGCCTCCATGACGTCCCCCTGTTGCGCAAGGAAAGCGTTACCCAAATCTGTGGTCCACTTAATGTTCTCTGACATCTGCTTCACGACGTCAGGCAGAGATGCCATAGCCTGAATACTGGGATCCCAGCCCTGCTTCTCGACAGCTTCAGCCAGAGCCTTGTCTTTGAGGTCTTTGTTTTTCTGCAGCCATTGCTGAAGTTGAATGATCTCGAGCGGGTAGGTGGACGCCACCAGGGTCTGACTCAGCAGCGGATCAGGATAGAGTGCAATCGGTGCAACTAGAGAATCGAGTTGCTCGGGCGGAAGCTTCGCTGCCGCCTCCTGAGGCGATTCTTGTTCTTGAGAAGAGTCTTGCGGCCGTGCAATCAGCAATCCGTCGCCCGGCATAAGTACGAGTGCAACGACACCGGCCAGGAGACGTCTCAACCCGTTCTGCCATGCTTTGAGGGCTATCCTTTTCATCGTGAACGCCCCTATTCTTGCTCGCTAACACGAATCTTTAACTGGTGTGCAGGGAGCGCGACCAGCCATTCCAAGCAATCAATCGCGCAATCGACGATCTCGCTTCAATGCCTCGAATCATAGGATCAGTCACCGGGGCCGGATACTGGGAAAACTGCTAGTGGCGCTTCGCGAAATTGGGTTTAGTTGTAGCTCGTGTCGCTGAGAAGAGCGGAACGTCAGATAAGAGAAGACAGCTTGGACCATGTGGAAAGATCCTGAGTCACTCTCGAATCGTGTCTCGGAATAGGAATGAACTGTTCGGCTGAGCTGCCCCTGATACTTTAAACCGCGAGCCCTCTGCTAGTAATTTCCCCAGTAGCAAGCAAGGTCAATTGGGACTACACGTAGTCCGCATAGCAGCATCTGAGTGCGGTGACGCGCAGCCAACCGGAACATGTGAGTGCATGCGCTTTGGTTCTGACGTAATCCAACTAACAAATCTACAGGGCTTGCTCTTCGGCAATCCCAAAGACCTAACGAGGGAGGACTTATGCAAGCAGCAGCCAGCGATGTGAACTTGCAAGCGAATACAGGCACTCCACGCACGCCGGACCGACTGTCTCCTGAGGAGCTTCAGAAACTAGACGCTTATTGGCGGGCCTGCAATTACTTGGCGGTGGGAATGATTTATCTGCGAGACAATCCTCTGCTTCGCGAGCCTTTGAACTCCGCTCACGTCAAAAGTCGGCTGCTAGGACACTGGGGTTCGAGTCCTGGCCTGAGCTTCACCTATGTTCACCTGAATCGCCTTATCAAGAAATACGATCTAGATGCAATCTTTCTAGCTGGGCCGGGTCACGGAGCACCGGGTGTGCTCGGTCCGGTGTATCTCGAAGGCACCTATTCTGAAATCTATCCTGCTAAGGGCGAGGACATTGATGGAATGCGGGCCTTCTTCAAGGAATTCTCGTTTCCAGGCGGCATCGGTAGCCACTGCACTCCAGAGACCCCGGGCTCCATCCATGAAGGAGGCGAGTTAGGGTACAGCATCTCGCATGCTTTCGGAGCCGCGTTTGATAATCCGGATCTGCTGGTTGCAGTAGTCGTGGGTGATGGAGAGGCAGAAACCGGGCCATTGGCCACCTCTTGGCATTCCAACAAATTCTTGAACCCCATACGCGATGGAGCGGTACTGCCGATCCTCAATCTGAACGGATACAAGATCAACAATCCGACGCTCCTCGCCCGCATTTCTCGCCAAGAATTAGAGGACCTGTTCAAAGGCTACGGGTGGACGCCATACTTCGTGGAAGGCGATGACCCTCAGGTTATGCACCAGAAAATGGCTGCGACACTGGAGGACTGTGTCTTGGAGATTCGCCGCATTCAGGAAAGAGCGCGCAGTAGTGGCAAAGCCGAACGAGCGCGATGGCCCATGATCGTGCTCCGTAGTCCCAAGGGTTGGACCGGACCGAAGGAAGTGGATGGACACAAGACTGAAGGCTTCTGGCGTGCACACCAGGTTCCGCTCGCGAGCATACGAGACAATCCGGCACACTTGAAAGTGCTGGAAAGCTGGATGCGCAGTTACAGACCGGAGGAACTCTTCGACGAACGTGGCCACCTAATCCCCGAACTAAAGGCGCTGGCGCCGCAGGGTACACGGCGAATGAGCGCCAATCCTCACGCGAATGGCGGATTGTTACGGAAAGCTCTGCGTCTTCCCGATTTCCGCAATTACGCTATCGCGGTGGAACAACCTGGGCAGACAGCGGCTGAGAACACTCGTCCTCTTGGTCGATTCCTGCGCGATATCATGCGCGACAATCCCAAGGATTTTCGCGTCTTCGGCCCCGACGAGAATACATCGAACAAACTCGACGCGATTTACGAGGTGAGCAAGAAGTTGTGGCTCGCCGATTATCTGCCCGAGGATTCCGATGGCGGTGAGCTATCCACCGATGGTCGAGTGCTCGAAATGCTCTCGGAACACACGCTTGAGGGTTGGCATGAAGGCTATCTCCTCACGGGCCGACATGGGTTCTTTTCCACCTACGAAGCCTTCGTCCATGTCATCGACTCCATGTTCAATATGCACGCCAAGTGGCTCGCATCGTCGAGCGAGCTAAGCTGGCGTGCTCCAGTGTCGTCGCTCAACTTGCTCATTACTTCCACAGTCTGGCGACAGGATCACAACGGCTTTACTCATCAAGACCCCGGCTTCCTCGACTTGGTCGTTAACAAGAGCCCCGATGTTTGCCGCATCTATCTGCCCCCAGACGTCAATACGTTACTCAGTGTGGCCGATCACTGTTTGAAGAGCACGGGCTATATCAACGTGATCGTGTCCGACAAGCAGAAGCACCTGCAGTACATGACCATGGACGAGGCGATTGGGCATTGCACCAAAGGCCTCGGCATCTGGAGAAAAGCGAGTAATGACGAAGGCTCAGAGCCTGACGTAGTCATGGCTTGTGCTGGCGACATTCCCACCAAAGAGGCTCTGGCAGCGGTGATGCTGTTACGTGAATACTTCCCTCAACTCAAGATTCGCTTCGTAAACGTGGTGGATCTCTATAGGCTAGTTCCCTCGACGGAGCATCCTCACGGTTTGACCGATCGAGACTTCGACAGCCTCTTCACGAAGGACAAACCCATCATCTTTAACTTCCATGGATATCCCTGGCTTATCCATCGGCTGACATATCGCCGAACGAATCACAAAAACCTGCATGTGCGCGGCTACAAGGAAAAAGGAAACATCAATACGCCCCTCGACCTGGCTATCAAGAACGAGATCGATCGCTTCAGCCTGGCAATCGATGTGATCGATCGGGTGCCTTCATTACAAGTTGCGGGTGCCCACGCCAAAGAAACACTGCGCAACATGCAGATTGACTGCATGAACTACGCATGTGAGAACGGAGTAGACAAGCCCGAAGTTGATCAGTGGACTTGGCGAGCTAAAGAGCAAAGTGAGATGCATCGCAAAGCAGCTTAATATGGACGACAGTGACGAAAAACCAATCTCTCCAAAAGGTGAGCGGCTTTATACAGAACTCCGTCGGCTCGACTGGGCGAAAGGTCTCAGCGAGGAAACGTTTGCGGCGATCACGAACACGGCTGAGTGGGTCGAGTTTCGCGTTGGGGATGTTGTCATTGAAGTCGACTCAGAAATCACCCACGTGTCATTCATCATCACGGGTCGGTTGCAGGTAACGCTTTACGATTCGCTGGGCAAGGAACTTCTAAAGGATACTCTTGTCCGAGGGTCTGTCATTGGATTGTTTGCCGTGGGTCTATCGGATCGCTCTCACATGCAAGTCCAGGCTACTGAGCCTTCGACAACGATACGTTTGACACTATCGGACCTCCTTCGGCTGAGCTCAAAGCATGCAGATTTTCAACTCGCCATGTTCCGCTTGGCAGCGACCAGGTTCAAAAAATACGTGATGGAAGTCGATCGTTCCCTCCCGCAGCCGTCCGTCGTGGGCATCGTTCATCACACTGAGGCGAGTCGTCCGCTCGTGGGTCGATTGGCACGTCGACTTCGAGACTTGGACGAGTCTCCCTGTATTGTTGGCGACGACGAGCGATGGAAACCAGACGTAGATATCCCCTTTATGCTGCTTGCTGGAGATGACGAGCGACAAAGCATTCCTAAAGACTGGGCCGCGATAGACGACTTCTGGTGGATGTTCGCGCCGATCATCCACCAGAGGCAATGATGCGGTTCTTGAGTTACGTTGACATCGCGCTTTGGTGTGTTCGGCCGCAAGATGCGCAAGCAGCAGTACATCTCCTCCAAGAACTAGAGAAGGGCATTCCCAAATGGCGAGACAAGATCCGGATTGTGTGGCTTCTCGACGCCAACGCCCCATTCGCTCCGTATGTACCGGAGTTGTATGAACTCGCCGAACGAGATTTTAAGCTCACTTTTGACGCTCCGGGACCAAACCAGGGCAGTTTGCTACAGCACGGATTCGAACGCATCGTTCATCATTTGCGAGGCATTCAGATCGGTTTAGCACTCGGAGGTGGCGCAGCTCGCGGCATGGCTCATCTCGGAGTGCTCAAAGCGCTTGAGCAACATGGCATTTACATCGACATGTTGGCGGGCACAAGCGCCGGGGCACTGACCGGCAGTGATGTACGCAGCGGGCTTGGATCCTGATTACATCGTCCATCGTTTCAAGGCCGATTTACGGCCATCGTGGTTCTTTCGACAGCTGCCCGGAGGCGGCTACTGGTATTTGCTCTACAAGTACAGACGAAACCAGTTCGACTCCATGCTGCGGAAATACTTGGATCATGCCAGGATGGAGCAACTGATTCTTCCATTGTTTGCAATCTCCGTCGATCTCGTCGAAGGAGAACCGCTGGTGCGCGAGGCCGACGATGCGGTGATCAGTGTCCTGGAAAGTATCAATCTTCCTCCGCTTTCACTTCCTATCATTCGCTCAGGGCAGGCATTGGTAGACGGCGGTTTGCTCAACAATATTCCGGCCAACGTGCTGGTCGCCAAGGGATGCAACTTTGTCATTGCATCGAGTGTCACCGCAAAGCTGGAGAAAGATTTTGGAGAAATCCGCTCCAGGGGGCGCTCGCGCAGCCGTGGCTTCTTCTCAACCGTTCAAGTGATCATGCGACAGACCATGATTCAAGGCCACAATATGAACTCCGTTGGAGTGCAGCCGGCAGACTTCGTGATTGCGCCCGATGTGACGTCGTTTGATATATCGGAATTCACTCGGGCCGATGAAATGGCGCACATCGGAGAAACAACAACGAATGCAACCGTCGCAAAGCTGAGCGAGATGCTCAACAAGCTTGATCCTAAACTCTTCCAGAGTTCACGAAACCAAGCCGATATAAATGGCCGCCAGCTTCTCATGAAGAAAGCTGGTTAAGGCATTCGGTCGAAAAGGTCGCATGGGCCAGATCGCCATTATTCGTCGTGCTGTTCGGTCCCGGGGTCGAGTGTCGGGGCTGTTTTCTCGTAGGGCGACAGACGCATCGCAAGGATTTTAGACCCGTTTTGACTGGTGCTCTGTCGGCAGGTGCCTCCCGAGCATCATCATCGTATGCAACCGTTTACAGCCTCTGAGAGCTTGAGCCGCCAGGGAGAGGTCCTATTACTGTGACGAGTTCGGTCTGGTGGAGAGTTTCTTGAAGAGAGCTGGATCATACTCCTCCAGTCCGGTGATTCCGTAAAGGTGGTTTGCAGAAATCCAAGGCAGCCAGAAGCGGTGTCCTCCAACGCCGCGGCCGGGGCCGCCAGGACCGAACCGCCAGCCCTCCTGCTGCCAGCCAATACCTTTCATGTCGTACTGGCGTCCGGGAAGGGCGACCATGGACTTGGTGTCGTGCAGAAGAATACGCGCCACGTCGAGATAGTGCTCATCGTGCGTATAGTTGTACAACTTTGCGTACGACGGCACCGCCCAATCCAGATACTCATCTGCGCTGCCCGCGACCAGCGCGGTTATGCCCTGCGCGCCGATGGTTGGCACGCCTTGCTTCCAATAGAGTTGCGAATCATCCGCATCGAGGGGCATCGGCAAGTTCCAGATCCAGATCCAGCTTTCAGCGAAGTCGGCAGCGGTCTTGGCGTGGTCCAGCCATTTCGAATCTTTCGTTGAGTCGTAGAGGCTCAGGAATGCTTCCATGCTGAGCATCCCTGCCTCTTTGTCCGTGATATTCGGGTTGTCGCTGGCTCCTCCGACGAAGAGGCCACGCGATCCGTAGTTCAACCAGATATAGTCGGCGGCACGAATAGCGGCTTGCGTGTATCTCGGATCGCCTGTCTCTTCGCTCATGATGACCAGCAGCGGCACGGGTGCATAGCTCGTCGTGCCTGAGGGCTCGGCAACATCACTGGTTCCGGGCTTCCAGCGGCGCGGGAAAGAGCCGTCATCGCGCTGTTGCAAGATCAACCAGTCGGCATAAGACTTCACCCAGGTAAACCATTCGGGATGCTCTCGTCCGAGCGAACGTTCACGTCGATAGGCCCGCATCAGCACGCGCATGTCTTCCGTCGCGTTCCGTAACCACGAAGCAAGCCAGATGTGATCCCAAGGCTTTCCGGTTGAAAGGTCGTAGCCAGTGCCTTGAAGCGGCACCGTTGGAAGCGCAGCGATCATCGACGAAATAATCGCCAAGCCGGTCTGGCGCATCTTCTTGCCCCGCTCGGTATCGTCCCGGTCACCTTCGCGCAATAATTGGTCCGCGCACTCGATCTCCTTGCCGACGAAGCCCATCGCCACCATCGTCCAATTCCACTGGAGTTTGTCCGTGACCGTAGACAGTACGAAGGGAATGGCGGTACGGCCATCTATGGTCGCCGCTTGGGCGGCAAGGTGATCGATTAGAACGCGGCGCATCTGCTCGACGTCAATATAGGTGACTGCAGGGTTAAGAGAATTCCAGGCCCATCGCCAGTTATCGCGGGTTACATCGCGAAACGACTCGTTGGCGCCAAAGCGAAATCTGACTTCGTAGCTGTGAGTTACTCCTTGAGTGATTGGGTGATAGCGGCGTACGGTTCTGGGTTTTGCATCTGGATGGCCTCCCACGTACGTGCCAGTTACGGAGCCCGGAAGCCAGAAACCGAATTGGATTGGACCATCGGTGTCCTGCCATGCACCGAGAGCACCAAATTGAAAACGCGCATCGGTCATTACATCTTTCGTCAGCTTCGTCTCTTCGAACGTCGAATCGCCGCGAGGCGCGGGATCAAGCACAGCAACCGAGGCACCATTTTGAAATGAGAGGGCAAACAACGGGGCCGGGAGAAAGTCCTCGCGCATCTGGAAACGATGCGCGGCATAGTTCAGTGTGCCACCGGGGGAGCGCTCGCCGTTGTATGTGGGATCGCCGTACAACGCGCCCGGAGCCATATAGTTCACTGCGGCCCAAGGAACTGCGCGATCCACCATGAATACGATCGCGGAGTCGAAACCGCCGGGCGCGCCGCCAACAACTTCAACTGTCCTGCGCACAGAAAGCACGGGTCCGCTTAGCGCCCAGTGATCCTGAACTCGAAACACAACTTTGTCGCCGTATGGGATTTCGGCGAGGGCATCGACTCCCTCGGCCGACTTTCGAACCATCTTGTAGCCAGTCGCTAGCTCGCGGGTTTCTTCTTCCGTCGGAGACACTTCGAGTCTAGCGGGTTTGGGTTGAGAGATACGTGGCGCCGGACCATCCGCGATCTCGATGCCCCAGTCGCCTGACGTAGAACGGACGAAAGAAACGATTGCGCCACTCTGTAGACGGCCGAGTTCAAGCTGGCTGCCTGGCTGCGCTGATGAATACGCACTGACGCACAACACGAACAACAGAAGTTGACCGAATCTCATGATGGCGCTTTGACTTCCGGCCAGTAACGGAAATTACGCAAAGTTGCTTTGCCGGAGCCGCACGCAAAAAGTGCCGGACGAACATCTAGAAAGCCTCCCAGCACGTTGTGCTGCATCCCCGAAATTTCCGCAGACTCCTGCGTACGCTGCCATGCTTTCCCGGGTACGCGGAAATAGAAGTCTACCTCCTGGCGGTCATTGACTATCCGGAGCGTGGCGCGAGTAGCACCTCTTTCATAACGGCTTGGGATGAAGCCGGTACCGAGACGTGCACCGATTCCATCGGAGTCAATAAGAATGCCGGTCGTATGCTCGGGGTTGTAGAAAAGAAGCAAGCCGGACTCGCACCCCGGCTCGACTTCCACCTCAACCTCAACGGTGTAGGCCTGGCCGCCAACGGCGGTCGTGAGTACCGGAGTGTCAGAGATAGCTTTGCCTCGCGCTTCTAGAGTGAGCGCACCGCTTCCGACGGTGAACCTGGACGTGTCGAATTCGTGCCAGAAGCTCCACTGCAGTCCCAACTCTGGCGAGGTGAAATTGTCGGAAGGGTCCAGGAATGCATGCTGTGCGGTACCCGGGATCGGAACCTCAATCGCCGAGTCGGCAATGACGCCCTGTGGCACGCGATACCAGCCGTCGGCGGTCCACTCGATCGGAAGTAACAACAATTGCCGGCCCAGAGTGCGATATCCGTTCTCGTAAGAGTGAACGGTCATATACCACTTGCCTGCAGGTGTATCGACGAGACGGCCGTGACCCACGCTCAGCCAACGTTCGTCGCGCGAACGCGTGCGCACGATCGGGTTGTAGGGAGAGAACTCCCAAGGTCCTTCCGCGTGTTGACTACGGGCGCTGACGACTGCGTGACTTGTTGCCGGACCTGCGGTGCCCCCTTCGGCCACATTCAAGTAGTAATAGCCATTTCGCTGAAGGAGTTTCGGCGCTTCGAGGCAAGTACACTCCATCCGTGTCGAAGTCGGCAGCTGCCAAGGCTCAAGCACAACGCGCGGAGGAACTTTCACGGCGAGCCCATCGGGTGTTAGCTCCGCCATCCGGCCTCCTGCCATGTAGAGGAAGCGGCGGCCATTTTGCGCCACGTGTGCGGGATCAATCGCGTCGATCCCTAGATCGACCGGTTCGCTCCACGGCCCGGTCACATGTTCGGCGTGTACAACCCAGAGCCTTTGGTTGGCCGGAAAATAGATGTAATAGTGCCGCTCATACTCGCAGAGATACGGAGCCCATACGTTGCCGTAATACTTGTGCAAGGCCGCGGCGACTGGGCGCCAATTGAGCAAGTCTCGCGAGTGCCAGATCAGCAAGCCTGGCGCGTAGTCGAAGCTGGAGTGCGTCAGATAAAAGTCATTGCCCACTCGGATTGGGCTGGCATCGGGATGATCTCCACCAAGAATCGGGTTACGATAAGTACCTCCGTCGCCAGGTTGCGCAAGAAGCAGTCGGCTTTGGGGAGCTAGCGCCAATGCAATAGAAACAGCAGTACCGTGCACAAATTCACGGCGAGTCACCATTCTTGATTAACCCCTGATGTTCCGCGACATGTGCGCGGGTCCAAGTTTTGATTGCGCGTGACATTGTAGTCTCTTCACAGGCGCTTCCGAACCCAAAAGAACTTTGTGTGCCGTGTGCGGCTCTCTCTCGCCCAGTCGCTACGGCATAGCCGCTCCATCCGGAATGACGGCATGTCAAAAACTCTTTGTCGTAGGAAACATCTCTCGGGTAGTCTGGTCCGCGTAGAAAATCGAACCACAGCCGACCGCTACCGCCGGATGAAGTCATTACAGCGGGCAGGGCGTACACAAAAAGCGGAAGATCTGCGATTGCTGCCGATTCTTCATGGAGATCCAATGTGCCGAAAAGGTTTTCTTATCGCGTTTCTTGTGTCCAGTCTAAGTCTGGTCCTCTCAATTCCGACTTTGTCTCAGGACTCGTCTGCATCGGTTGAGGTGACGCATCTCGAACTGCACGCTGAGCACGTTTTCGATGAGAAGGTAACGATCGGCGGATTGTTGAATATCGGCAAGAGTAAGTTCGGCGAACGACGGCTCATTCCGATCACCGGCGGCAGTTTCAAGGGACCGAACATTGAGGGTGTAGTAGTCCCCGGGGGCGCGGATTGGCAGCTGACGCGTCCTGATGGTGACACGGAACTCAACGCACGGTATACGTTGAAAACCAATGATGGCTTTCTAATACAAGTAATCAATCACGTGTTATTGCACACGCCAAAGAACAAAGATGACAAAGCCGGTGTCTACGCGCGATCGGTCTTTGACTTCGAGGCTTCTTCCGACAGCCCTTATGACTGGCTGAATCACTCGATTTTTTTGGGAACGTTGACCATTCCGCAACCAATGCCGAAAGACAAACCCTACGTGGTAATTGGCGTCTATCGGCTACTCTAGTCAAACTCAACTTGGACCGCTCCATCCGACGGAGGCAAAGTTTAATGGCTGATTCTTCGAACCGTGCTGTTCTTACCCGCCGAGAGGCGCTGATTTTGTCCGCCGCGGCGGGCGTGAGCATCACTGCCAGTAAGTTTGCTAACGCTTCCGACAGTGTCAAGACGGCGGCCCACCAGGAACCGGGGAACGTCTCGACCCCTCGTTCAGCGATTGCAAAGACGCAATACGGCAAAGTGCGCGGATTTCTCGATGGCGGTGTCCTCACATTTAAAGGCATTCCCTACGGCCAGAGCACGGCCGGTGAAAACCGCTGGCTTCCTGCTAAACCACCGGTGCCGTGGACCGATGAATATCCAGCGCTAGTCTATGGCGCAAACTGTCCTCAAAACCTGCATCCGTGGACGAGCATCGAGCAAACTTTTCTCCAGGATTGGGACGACGGCTGGCAAAGCGAAGACATGCTCAAGTTGAACATCTGGACACCGAGCCTGACCGGCAGGCGTCCGGTGATGTTTTACATTCACGGCGGGGGATACAGTTTCGGTTCTTCTTACGAACTCCCCTCGCATGATGGCGCGCAGATGGCGCGCCACCACGATGTCGTGCAGGTCTCGGTCAATCACCGCCTCAACATTCTCGGATTCTTCGATGTCTCTGACATCGGTGGCTCCGCGTATGAAGACTCCCTCAACGTCGGCGTGACCGATCTGGTGGCGGCACTTCGTTGGGTCCATGACAATATCGAGAATTTCGGCGGCGATCCCGATCGAGTGATGATCTACGGCCAATCTGGTGGCGGATCGAAGGTGACAACGCTCATGGGTATGCCCTCGGCTGCAGGCCTCTTCCATCGCGCTTCGGCGCAATCGGGTGGTGGTGGCAACATACCCAGCAAAGAGCAGCAGAAGGAACTGTCCCGCCTGGTGATGAAAGACCTTGGACTCGCGCCGAACGACGTCGCATCGCTTCAGAAAATGGAATGGGCGAAGCTGGTTGCTGCCGGCAACGCAGCTGCGGGCAAGATCAATCCTCCGGGAGCTTTTATGGGACCGGGAGCTCCCGGCACGCCCCGAGTGGGTTGGTCACCGTGCGTCGACGGCAAGGTGATCAATATGCGCTCGTTCTTTGACGCCGCTCCGGAGATATCCAAACATGTCCCGATGCTGATCGGCTCCGTGAGCGAAGAAGGCAATCGCATGTCGTTGCGCCCGACCGAAGAAGAGTGGCATGCGAGCCTCGCCAAAGCCTACGGCAACGAAAGGGCGACGGCCGTTATTGCAACTTTGAAGAAAGCGTACCCGCAAAAGAAGATCCAAACCTTGTCGTACATGTGCAGCGGCACTCCCGGATTGAACGGCCTTTCCATGCGCAACAACGTGGTAAAAATGGCCAAGCTGAAGCACGAACTCCGGGGTGCGCCAGCGTACACGTACTATTTCACTTGGCAGACTCCCATTCTCGATGGCCTGCCGGGGGCGTGGCACACCGCCGAACTTCAATTCTGCTTCGACAATACCAAGCGCTGCGAACAAGGAACGGGCAACACACACGAGGCGCAAGTGCTAGCGAAAAAGATGGCATCAGCATGGGCGGCGTTTGCTACAACCGGAAATCCGAGCCTGCCAGGCCTGAAGTGGGAGCCGACCAACCCGGAAACCAACAAGACGATGATCTGGGACAACGAATGCCATATGGCCGATGATCCCGATGGGGAAGCTCGCAAGATCATCGTGTCGTGATCATCTGGGCCATCTCCAGATCGAAGTAGTAGCGGTAGGGCAGATACGGAGTGGTATTCTCCGTTCGCAACAGTTACCGCCTTGCGGAGTCAGGCTTGGCTTCTTGTGCGGCATCGCAGTCGAGTTTGCTGGGAATGGGCTTCAGAGGATGGGTGAGATCGAGTTGAATCTGAACGGACACTGTAAGCTCACGGCAATCGAGAGAAAAATCTGTATCTGACTCCGCATTGAAATCTGCTCCTAGCAAGGTCCTGTTCTCTTCGACAAATCTCTCCAGATATTCAGCATCGAACGGTTTACCGGGTTCAAGTTCCCAACGGTTTTGTATTTGCAGCGCCACTTCCTTATCTCCAGTAAGTCAACTTTAATGGAAATTAATATGAATCTGAACGGACACTGTAAGCTCACGGCAATCGAGAGAAAAATCTGTATCTGACTCCGCATTGAAATCTGCTCCTAGCAAGGTCCTGTTCTCTTCGACAAATCTCTCCAGATATTCAGCATCGAACGGTTTACCGGGTTCAAGTTCCCAACGGTTTTGTAATTGCAGCGCCACTTCCTTATCTCCAGTCAAGTCCAACTTTCCCATGCGGTATTGCGATCCTTCATGTACCTCGAACGTAAGCCTAATCGTCGCGGCGGAACCTCCGCCAGAGTTTGTGTCGGTCTTATCCACGAGAGAGAAGTTCATATAGCCCATCGAGCCGTAAAGTTTGCGCAAGCTCTCTAGGCCGCTGCGAACCTTTCCAATCTCAAAAAGGTCGCCAGTGTGAAACGGAAATTGTGCCTGAAGTTGTTCTGCGCTCAAGACGTGGTTTCCGACGAACTTGATCGGCGAGAATCTGAAACGCGGACCCTCATCTACATCGGCTTCGACGCGAACTGGCATTGGACGCGCAAGTGGGTCGAGCGGCTTAATCTCGGCAGTCTTTACGTTTGCGGCGAAATAACCATGCTGTTGAAAGCTGTCACGAAGGCGTTCTTTCAGTTCCTTGCCATTCGCATCCATCTCAAGAGCCGTCAGACTGTTGACAATCTCATTTAGTTGTTGGGAATTGAGGGTTGTCGCACCAGAGATGACTAGTTCCTGAATCAGGATGCGATTGGCTTTTGAAGCCGATCGGTTTCCCACGTTCTGTGACAGGACTGCGATTGGCAGCAGAAGGGCAAGGACAAAGCACAGGCTCGATTTCATATGTTGCGCCTAAGGTGCATCTTAGCATCGCAGCAAGATAGATGTTGATATATCGGCATACCACCACCTATGTCAGGATGAGATAGAGGGCGGGAATCTCCGTTCGAAGCAGAAGCTCTCACTTCCCATAGGGTTTATCAGGCACCGTTAGTTCTTGGGCGAGCGCCAGGTTGTCACCAGACACGCTTTTGCAAACAGAATAGCGATAATCGGGATCGCAACGAGCGGAACCAATAGGAAGACAGGGTGAGGAAAACCGCCACGGATTCGTGCCGATTCGTGCTGCATGGCATCCGGTTCGTTGGCGATCGACTTCCTGAGAACCGAATATGTTAAATCCTCGATCTTCGTTAAAGTATCGCCTGCTCGCGGATGTTGACGGCGATCCTGAGTCTCATCGTTCATGTCGGATGTTATGCGGACTTTTTCATCACCTCGACACGAAACTCCAGCACCTTGCCGTTTTCTCTTAGCACGCTCCACTTGACCGGCGGCTTGAATCCTTCTGGAATGTAGAACCGAATCACTTTTGCCATAACTACGTCCCTACAGCACTTATTTGACTTCTTTCATATAGACACACTCAGAAGCTAACCCAACTCGCAATACGCGATTGAATTACAAAGCCTTTACGATTTCGTGATATTTAGTCTGAACAGCGTCGGCTTCCCTATAGGAGACCCCGCCCGTACAGTAGGAACGAGCGGGCCGATTAGTGAGTGATAGTCTCCGGTTCCCTACAGTTGTCTTGCAACGTAGCTTGTACTAGCTATAATTCGCGCGCCCACGCTGCTTATCGCCGATGATCATCTTCTTAGGCGCCCGCAAACAAAGGTTGCGAAAGGTCATTGTGATGTATGGGTAGGCGCGTACAATGCCCGCAGTCTTCATGACAACGAGCAGAACGTCGGAGCACAGATCGCTTCCCGGCCACTCGTATGGGTTCTCGCTCTCCTCGGCATTTCAGTATTCGTGAATTACATCGACCGCGGAAGCCTTTCGATTGCCGCACCATTACTCAAAGACGAACTGAGGATCACTCCGACTCAATTGGGATTTCTGCTGTCGGCGTTCTTCTGGACCTACGCCTGTCTCCAGCCCGTGTATGGCTGGCTGGTTGATCGCCTTAATGTCTATTGGCTGCTCGCCGGGGGTTTCCTGTTGTGGTCGGCGGCAACAACCGCGACTGGAATCATTCACGCATTCGCAACTCTCTTCGCCTTACGGCTGATAGTCGGTCTGGGCGAAGCAGTGTGCTACCCGGCCTACTCCAAAATCATCGCCCTCAACTATCCCGAGGAGCACCGTGGCCTGGCGAATTCCATAATCGCGGCCGGACTGTCCTTGGGGCCTGGATTCGGCATGTTTTTCGGCGGCATGTTGGTCGCGCGTTTGGGCTGGAGAGCGTTCTTCATCGGACTTGGTCTTGTCAGCCTCCTATGGCTGCCCGCATGGATCAAGTACATGCCGAAGACCAACGTGGTGCCTCCTTCGATAGCGAGCAGCGCACCAAATCTGCGCGAATTCCTGAGCTTGCGGTCCGCGTGGGGCACATGCCTCGGTCTTTGGTGTGGAAACTATGTGAACTATTTTCTGCTGACTTGGCTCCCGTTTTACCTGGTTCGCCAACAGCACTTCTCGATTACCAGCATGGCGAGAATAGGTGGTACCGGATACCTCGCAAGTGCCTGTTGCGCGCCGCTGTTCGGATGGTTGTCCGACCGATGGATCCAGGCAGGCGGATCTCCGACGCGGGTGCGAAAGACGGTCACCGGCGGAGGGATTGCCATGAGCGGAATCCTACTAGGACTTTGCGGTTTTGCCAGTCCTGCTGCATGCGTTTTGCTGCTTTGGGTCGGCATGGCGTTTTTCGGCGCTTTCTCCTCCAACGTTTACGCGATTACTCAGAGGCTTGCGGGTCCGCAGGCGGCAGGTCGCTGGACGGGTTTTCAGAACGGATTCGGCAACCTCGCCGGAGTTGTGGTTCCAGTAGTCACCGGTTACGTGGTGAGCCGTACCGGCCATTTCTCGGGGGCGTTCGTGATCATGACGGCAGTAACGCTGATCGGTTTTGTTTCCTGGGTGTTCATTATTGGACCAGTGGAACCAGTTAGCTGGAACAGGACATTTCAAATCCCTCGGGACGTGAGTCCGGCAGCTGCACCGCTGCCCGAACATTCGGACTAGGCGTATCAGACACACGATTCTCGGAACGACGAGTGATGGGCTAGGCCGGATTTCTCGCGATATATCGCCATACCACTCTGTATCTCAATCTGGTCGTTTACACAAAATAATGGACACACCCGTTGACGAGGATCTTGCAGTCCTGAGCGCAGGGAAAGCGACAGCCTCAGGCTTTAGCGGCCAGGCTCCTCGCTTTCGATCTCTTTCGCCGTGCAGGCCTAATCGGTCGAGGTTTGGTTTGCATCTTTTTCCACGCGCCTTTGATGACACTAATAAGTTGTTCTTGCCGTGCCTTGGCAAGTGCTGTCAAATTAGAGACTTAAGATTGGTGGCGGCGGTTGGACTCGAACCAACGACCTAGGGATTATGAGACCCTCGCTCTAGCCACCTGAGCTACACCGCCTTTTTCGGAGAGGAACCAGACGAGAATCGACTGGAAGTGGCTGATTGCGCAGAACTTTCCTGCTCTTCGATTCTAAGGGCGACGGCCATGAGTGTCAAACCGGGTTCTCAGTGCAGCGAAAGATTCCGAAACCTTTTATTTCCAATCACGTCGATATGAATTGAGTGTCCACGCAGGTCCGGTTGTCTGCATCAAACCGGTCTATAATGGATGCAGCTTTTCCTCCTCTTCGGGTGGCCCATTCAAGCCATCCTTTGGCTTGAGTGGGGTGAGCAGCTCTGGCGGGGGTATCGGTTCTTCCGAGTAGTGTTCATGTCCAAACAGCTTAAGATTTTTGTCCTCACTGTTTCTGTAGCGATCGTCGTCTTTACCATTGTCGGCGGATTGCATGTCAAAGCCGCATCCAACGACGGCGCGTATCGCCAACTCGGCGTTTTCAGCGAAGTGCTTTCGCGAATTCGCACCGAGTACGTTGAAGAACCCAATATTCCACAGGTGACCGACGGCGCTCTGCACGGGCTGCTCGAGTCGCTTGACGCGAATTCCAGCTATCTGACCCCGGCCGAATATAAGGATTACAAGGCCCACAAGTCCGATGCCAAAGGCTCGATCGGCGCCACCGTCTCCAAGCGTTTCGGCTACGCCGCGGTCATCTCGGTCATCCCAGGTGGTCCGGCCGACAAGGCAGGGTTGGATTCGGGAGACATCATCGAAGCCGTCGAGAGCAAGAGCACGCGCGAAATGTCGCTCGCCGAGATTGAGTCTGGGCTTTCCGGCCAGGTCGGTTCGAACGTGAACGTCTCCGTTGTGCGCGCTCGCCGGGTTGAGCCGTTGAAGCTCGCCATCACCCGCGACAACGTGAAAATGCCTCCGGTCACCGACAAGATGGTCGAGAACGGCATTGCCTATATAAAGGTAGACACTTTCACCAAGGGCAAGGCCCAGGAACTGGCGTCGAAGGTGAAGTCGGTGCAGGGACAGGGCGCGAAGAAGATCATCCTTGATCTGCGCGACAACTCCGAAGGTGATGAATCCGAAGGCATCACTGCCGCGAATCTCTTCCTCGATCACGGCACCATCACCTATCTCGAAGGGCAGAAGTACCCGCGCCAGAACTTTACCGCCGACCCGCAAAAGAAGGTCACCGATGTTCCTCTGGCGGTTCTGGTGAATAAAGGAACGGCTGGCGCTGCAGAAATCCTTGCCGGTGCGTTGCTGGAAAACAATCGTGCCGACATCGTTGGCGATAAGACCTTTGGCGTAGGTTCGATCCAGAAGCTGATCGATGTTCCGGATGGTTCCGCGCTGATCCTCTCGATTGCCAAGTACTACACGCCGAATGGAAAGGCCATTCAGGACGTGGCCATCACGCCCAATATCGTTGTCGCCGATAATTCCGACGACTTCATCCTTCCCGATGAGGACGAGAACAATCCTGCCGAACCTGAAAAGAAGGAGCGCACGCCGCAGAACGACGATCAGTTGAAGCGCGCCATCCAGGTTCTGCAGAACCAGGGTAAGAAAGCCTAAACAACTTCAGCCAAAAAGCACGACCCCGACTCGCACCACGGAGTCGGGGTTTTTGTTTAAGGGGCGCAGTGGCTCCTCTGCCGTGTTACAAATAGTAACAACACACGACAAATTGAAACTGGGGAAGTGATGACTTGCCGACTTGGTCCAAGCAGATCACTTGCGTAGGCTACACCTGTTTAGGCTGCAGCCGGCGAGTGGCCGTGTTGCGATCCACAAATCCTCAGCCCGATTCCTCCGCACCCTTTCTCAAATCCAAATGCCTCTGCGGGCTCACTCGGTGGATCCTCGTCGACGAAGTCGTGTCTCTCGACATATGGACCGAATTTCCGGCTGACCACACGGCGAGGGTCCTGCCATTCAGATCGAGCGCAGAATAATGATTTGGTTGGTGGCGCGCCCTCGCCCGCGTGTGGACGAGCGGGCCAGCAGCGACGACGAATGTCACCACCTGTCCCATGGTCCATGCCCGCCTGGTCACCGATTCGCCCTCCACTCCGTGCTATGCTGATCGCAGGTTTCCCCCCGGAACTGCGCAATGACCCGTTTAGTCGAAGACCTTCCTCCAGTTCACTTAGGAGGGAAGCGCCTGGTTGGTTGGGTCGTCTTCTCGCTCCTCGTGCTGGCGGCTGCCGCAGTCGGCGCATTCGCGGGGCTTCTCGTTGTCTATACCACCGATCTTCCTGAGATCACGCAGCTCGAACAATACCGTCCCAGCTCGATCACCGAAATCTACGACGACCGGGGCAAGATCATCGGATCATTCGCCATGCAGCGACGCGTCGTTGCCACCTATGACGATTTCCCCAAGTTGCTGCGCGACGCCATCATCTCCACCGAGGACAAGGATTTCGAGAAGCACTGGGGCGTGAATTTCTGGCGCGCCGCCGGAGCCGCTTATCGCGACTTCGACACCGGTCGCCGTGCGCAAGGCGCCTCCACGCTCACCATGCAGCTGGCGCGTAATCTCTTTCTGTCGCCGGAACGCACGTTTCATCGCAAGATCCAGGAGATCCTGCTCTCCATCCAGATCGAGCGCCGCTTCACCAAATCGCAGATCTTCACGCTCTACGCCAACCAGATCTTTCTCGGACATGGCGTCTATGGCTTCGAGGCTGGGTCGGAGTACTACTTCAGCAAGCACGCGAAGGATCTGACGCTCGAAGAAGCCGCACTGCTGGCGGGTCTGCCCAAGTCGCCCAGCGGATATTCCCCGATCAACTATCCGGAGAAGGCGCTGCGTCGCCGCAACATCGTCATCAACAACATGCTGGAGGACGGGAAGATTACGGCGGAAGAGGCCATGCGCGCCAAGAACACACCGCTGCGTCTGCGTATTGAGACTGACCCCAATTCGCTCGCGCCATATTTCGTCGAAGAAGTTCGCCGTTACCTGGAGAAGAGATATGGCAGCGAAGAAGTGCACCAGGGCGGTCTGCGCGTCTACACGTCATTGAATTCGGAGTTGCAGGTCACTGCGAACCAGGCGGTGCTGGATGCACTGGCTGCCTACGAGCGGCGCCACGGATGGAAGGCCTCGCTACCTAATGTCACGGCGGAAGCCGCCGACATCTCGAAGTATGAGCATCCAGATTGGGATATGCCCATTCACGATGGAAGCTATGTCCACGCTCTGGTGACGACCGTATACTCCACCCATGCGGACGTGAAGTTCGGAAAATACTGGGCCAGCCTGCAACCCTCCGACTTCGCGTGGACCAAACACAAGTCGTGTAACGAGATTCTTGCTCGCGGCGACATTGTGTACGTCAAAGTTCTTTCCCTCTCTCCTGACGGCACTGCGCATGTTTCTCTGGAGCAGGATTCGGGCACACAAGGAGCGCTGCTGGCCATCGACAATGCCACCGGCGACGTGAAAGCCATGGTGGGCGGGCGCGATTTCGAGCTTTCCAAGTTCAATCGTGCCATCCAGGCGCAGCGCCAAGTTGGGTCGTCGTTCAAGCCCTACGTCTACACGGCGGCGATCGATCAGGACAAAATCACGCCTGACGACATCATCCTCGATGCGCCGATCAGCTTTCCCACCGCTTCAGGGCCTTATATACCTCACAACTACGACGGCAAGTTCGAGGGCAACATCACCATTCGTCATGCGCTGGCCGACTCGCGCAACATTCCTGCGCTGAAGCTGGCGTCGGACGTGGGCATCAAGACGGTGATCGACTATGCGCGCAAATTTGGAATCACTTCGCCGATTCCGCCAGTGCTGCCGATCGCTCTTGGCGCCGCTGACCTCACACTGATGGAGCAGACCAGCGCATTCACCGCGTTCCCCAATGATGGCGTGCGCGCCGTTCCGCGCATGATCCGCAAGGTGGAAGATGCCTCCGGCCGCGTCTTGGAAGACAACTATCCGCAATTCGAGGACGCGATTAACGCTCGCACCGCTCGCGTTATGACATCGCTACTACAAGGCGTAATTCAACACGGCACGGGAATCGCCGCCAGCAAGATCAAGCATCCGTTGGCCGGGAAGACCGGCACTACCAACGATTTCACCGACGCCTGGTTCGTCGGATTCTCACCCTCGATGACCTGCGGAGTGTGGGTCGGCTACGACGAAAAGAAAACGCTCGGGCCGAAAGAAACCGGTGCCGAAGCCGCTCTTCCAGCATGGATGGACGTGATGAAGGTCGCGATCAAGGGCCATGATTCTGAGATTTTCAATCCTCCGCCGCCGATGGTGCGCACGGTCGCCCAGAAGGTGGGCGTCGGTCCTGGACGGTGATCACTACCCCTACCCTACTTCCACCAATCCATACCGTCTCTGCCAGTTCGTTCGCAGATGCACCAGTGCCCGGCTCACTTCGCCGGCTGGGACTTCCTTCGCGCCGCTCAACGTCCACGTAGCTTCTTTCTTTGCTGACTCGAGAATCTCGCGATCTCGCAGCAGATTCGCTACCCGAAAGCTCGGCATCCCCGCCTGACGTGTACCGAAAAATTCCCCGGGTCCGCGCAGTTGCAGATCCATTTCAGCGATCTCGAAGCCGTCCTGCGTGCGCACCATGGTTTCCAGGCGTTCCTCGCCCACTTCCGAAACCTTGCCGCTCGTCATCAGGATGCAGTACGACTTTGCCGCGCCGCGTCCGATGCGGCCGCGCAGCTGGTGCAGTTGCGAGAGTCCGAAGCGTTCGGCATGCTCGATCACCATCACCGTCGCATTCGGCACGTCTACGCCAACTTCGATTACCGTTGTTGAAACCAGCACGTCGACTTCGCCACGTTTGAATCTCTGCATGACGACTTCTTTATCGTCGCCAGCCATACGCCCGTGCAGCAGTCCAATGCGCAGTCCCGGCAAAATGCGCTTGCGAATCTCGTCATACATCTTGATCGCCGGCTTCAGGTCGTTCTCGCCGCCCTCTTCAATCACTGGATAAACGACATACGCTTGATGTCCAGCCGCCACCTGCTTGCGCACAAACTCGAAAACCTCACCTGACCGGTCGTCCGACACGCGCCGAGTTACGATCGGCGACCGTCCCGGTGGCAACTCATCGATCACGCTCACGTCCAGCTCGCCGTAGAGCGTCAGTGCGAGCGTGCGCGGAATCGGAGTCGCCGTCATTACCAGCACATCGGGCTCGCCAGTTTCGGCCGTATCCTTCTTCATCAGCTTCAGCCGCTGCATCACGCCGAAGCGATGCTGTTCATCCACGATCACCAGCCCCAGTCGATCGAACTCCACCGTCTCCTGGATCAGCGCGTGAGTTCCAATCACCAATTGAGCATCGCCTCGCGCGATGTGCCGCCGGACCGCGCGTTTGCGATCCTGTTCCAGCGATCCCGTCAGCAGCACAATGCGATAGCCGGCCTGCTCCAGTACACGCCTCGCATTTATAAAATGTTGCGATGCCAGGATTTCCGTCGGTGCCATGAGCGCCACCTGGTAGCCGTTTTCGATGGCGATGATCGCCGCCTGAAATGCCACTATGGTCTTGCCTGATCCCACATCGCCCTGCAGCAGGCGCCTCATCGGCAGTGGGCCACCCATATCCGCGGCAATTTCACGCAGCACATGCTTCTGCGCCGCCGTCGGATGAAAGG
This sequence comes from Terriglobia bacterium, assembly GCA_963826275.1. Taxonomy (GTDB): domain Bacteria; phylum Acidobacteriota; class Terriglobia; order Terriglobales; family Acidobacteriaceae; genus JAJPJE01. The sequence continues at coordinate 92,848 of CAWGWI010000006.1, forward strand.
GAAGGATGCGCTTGATCGCCTCACGAACCTTTTCGTCCAACTTGAACTCGATGCCTTTTTGCGCGCGCATGCTTCGGCGCTTCAGTTCCAGCCCCAGTTGCAGGAAATACAGTTCCTCGAAGATCAGCCGCAGATGCGCCGGGCTTCGCCACGCCTGCAACTTCCCCATGGGCTCATCGGGATCGGGCCAGTGCACCCGCCAGAACGCATCTTTGCGGTCGATCAGCGCATTTCGTTTCCGCACCGCGCTTGGCAGTACCTCCGGCACTTCGGGATTCAGAACCTCCAACCCGGTGCGCACGGCACGCCGGAACCAGCGCGAGGTCATCTTACCGACAGCTTCGTAAATGGGAACGATTCTCCCCGTCTCCAGCGACTCCTTCGGGTCCACCTTCTCTGCGCCAGCTTCCAGCAGCACTTCGATCTGGGGCTGCATGATTTGCAAGCCGCGACCGCGCTTATCGTCCTCAACTTTTCCGTAGAGTGCCAGCACATCGCCTGGATGGAACCGGTCTTTCAGATACGCGGCATTGAACCAGAGACACTTGATGCTGGCGCGCGGCTTCCCGAACGTGGGCGGAGCGTTATCACCGACTTCGCCTACCGTCATCTCGAAGATCGGCATACGGCGGGTCCGCAGCAGTATGGAAGTGCGTACCTCGGCGATCAGCGTCGCCATTTCTCCCGCGCGCAGATCGGTGATGCGACGCGGGTTCGACCGATCCTCATAACGAAACGGCAGATAATAGAGCAGGTCTTCCAGCGTGGCAATGCCCTTGCCTGCCAGGGCTTCGGCTCGCGCCGGGCCGATCCCTTTCACGTACTGCACCTGACTGTCCAGCTCCAGCATTGCCATGGAAACTAGCAGCTTAACATTCTTAATGGCACCCTTACCCTACGGAACCCGGCACTGTCCTGTCTTCCAGAGGCACGGATCAGATTCGGGAAAGAAAAAACAATCTCGGAAACTTCGAGATCCAGTGGGTTATCTTTTCAAAACCTTAGGAATCGGACAGCCAACCCGGCGAAAACGGTGTCAAAAGTAAGTAGGGATGCTACCCAAGAACTTTTACAAGTCACTGGCGGCGGTGCTGGTCGGTAATGCGATTTACTTCCTTCTCCTGATGCCGATTCTTCCGCCGATAGCCCGCCACGCGCGGCTTTCTTCTCACGGTGTGCCCCATCTCGATTTGGGTCTCGTAGTCGATTTTTGGGTCTGCGTAGTTGTCTACGGAGCGATTGAATTGCTTTCCCGGCGCCGCAAACCAACGAACGTTACCAAGGGTCCTTGAGGCTCCCGGTGAGACTTGCTACACTCATAATCCCCAGGAATCGCACGTATGTTCTCGGGGCTCTCCCCAGGGCCGTAACCGCTAACCGGCGGATGTCGTAACGCAAGCATGCAGAAAATAGCCATACTCTATGACGCCAGCCAGGCGGTGATCTCCACCTTTGACCTGGACGAAGTGCTCAACCACATCGTCCAGATCGTGCAGGACTATTTCCACCTACATCGTGTGGCGATATTTCTTGCCGACCGCGATAGTGGCGCTCTCAGTCTGCGTACGCATGCAGGCTGGGGTGACAGCGATCTTCCGCTGCAGATCGAACTGGGCAAAGGTCTGATCGGCAACTCGGCTCAGCTGAAACGGCCGATCTATGCGCCCGATGTTTCCAAGGATCCCCGCTATCTCGATGCGATCCATAGCACCCGTTCGGAGTTGTCCATTCCGCTCATCGTGCGCGATGAAGTCGTCGGCGTCCTCGACTGCCAGAGCGATCAGCTCGATTTCTTCGACTCGGAAGCATCCGACCTGTTGATCCTGTTCTCGACGCAAGCCTCTATCGCGCTTCAGAATGCGCGGCTTTATTCACTGGAGCAGCGCAAAGCGGCGCAACTGGAAGCCATCAACTACATCGCCAAGCAGGCAACTGCCGTTCTCGACTTGAACGAACTCCTCAGCAAAGTCTGCCAGCTCCTGCTGCAATCGTTTCCGGTCGATCACGTCTCTGTGCTCCTGCGCGAGGAAAATGCGCTGGTCGTAAAAGCTCATCACGGACGGCTCACCCCGGCAATTCCCGCAGGGGCTGCGATTCCAGCACATATGGGACTGGCCGCTCGCGCCATTGAGTCGAGAACGACTGTGGTCGAAAACGATGTCTCAACCGTACCGGATTACGTCGTGGGATTCAGGGAAACGCGATCTGAAGTTTGCATTCCGCTTGTTTCCCTCGGAGAGTTGATCGGCGTGCTGGCGCTGGAGAGCTCCCGCAAGGATGCGTTTGAAAGAGCTGATATTGCTCCCCTGGAATCCGTCGCAGATATCTCCGCCAACGCCATTCAGAACGCGCATTACTTCGAAAGAGTTCGCCAGATGGCCTATGTCGACGGCCTCACTGGCATGTTCAATCGCCGCTACTTCGAAATTCGTATCGTCGAAGAACTCGAGCGTGCCCAGCGTTATCACGGGTCCATGGCCGTCATCATGCTCGACATCGACAAGTTCAAGGCCCTGAATGACGAATTCGGCCATCTGCTCGGTGATGAGGTTCTTCGCCAGGTGTCAACTGTCTTTTCGTCCCAGTTGCGCAAGGCGGACACTGCCTGTCGCTATGGCGGAGAGGAGTTCGCCATCATTGTCCCCGAAACAACCGGAGAACACGCTCTCGCGGTGGCGGAGAAGCTTAGGCAGGTGATCGCGAACTGGCACTTCCCCGGAGTATCGCGAAATGTGACGGTCACCGGCGGAGTCGCTTCGTATCCTCAGAATGGAACCACGCGCGACGATCTGGTCCGCGCTGCCGATGAAGCTCTCTATGCCGGCAAACAGGCCGGACGCAACCGCATTCTTGCCGCTCCCCACCTGTAGACGCGATACCCGCAGGCAATCAGGTGTCGGGGGCTGCTAAACTGATTTCTTGCCTCCTCGTAAAAAATCCGTAACCACGAAAGAGGGTGCCCCATCTTCGCCGGTAGCTGGCGAAGGTGGAAAAAAGCAACCGGCAGCGAAACGGTCCCCTCACCCTCGCATCTTCCTCATCGACTCGTTTTCGTTCATCTTTCGCGCCTACCATGCCATGGCGCGTCAGCGGCCGATGTCGACGAAGACGGGAGTCCCCACCAGTGCCAGCTATGTCTTCATCAACATGTTGCGTAAGCTGCGGGAAGATTTTCATCCCGAGTACCTGGCTGCTATTTTCGATACTCCAGAGCGAACGTTTCGCGACGATCAGGCCGCAACCGTCACCTCGGTCCGCAAATTCGATTTGAAGACTCAAAGCTTCCAGGAGATCGAGTACAAAGGTTACAAGGCGAACCGCTCGGAGATGCCTGCCGATCTCGCGCAGCAGGTGCCCTATATCCGGCGTGCCCTCGAGGCCTACCGAATTCCCATCATCGAAATGCCGCGCTTCGAGGCCGACGACGTTATCGGCACTCTCGCCCGCCAGGCTTCTGAGCAGTCGCATTCGGTGTATGTCGTCTCCAGCGATAAGGACATGTTGCAGCTGGTGAACGACAAGGTCTGCGTGTTGAATCCGCCCAAGGACAACCTGATTTGCGATCGCGCTAAGGTGGAAGAGATTCTCGGAGTACCGCCCGAGCGCGTTGTCGATGTCATGGCCCTCCGTGGCGATTCCATCGACAACATCCCCGGCGCGCCCGGCATCGGCGACAAGGGTTCGGTTGACCTGATCCAGCGCTTCGGCTCGCTCGACAATCTGCTCGAGCATGCGGCCGAGGTCGAAAAGAAGACGTACCGCGAATCGCTTCTGCAAAATAAAGACAACATCCTCTGGAGTCGCGACCTCGTCACCATCGATACGCATGTTCCCGTCGAACTGGATATCGAATCGATGCGCTCCGCCGAGCCCGACAACGAGGCCCTACGTGGGCTCTTCACGGAACTCGAGTTCACGTCATTAATCAAAGAGCTGGTGACCGGCGTCGACCTCAGCAAAGTCGATTATCGCGAGGCAAAGTCAGCTGCCGATTTCGACAGCATCCTCGCCGGAATGTCGGCAGACGCTCCGCTGGCAATTGCGCTGGATGCGACCACTCAGGCCGCGCCCGAAACAGACGAAGAAGAATTGGTTATCGCCGAACAAGCGCCGGTAGCCGAAGAGTCCGTCTCCGGCACACTGAACTTCGAAGCCGGAGATGGGAACACTGCGGGTGCCCCACCCTCGCCTTCTGTTGGCGTGGGTGGGAACGGTACGCCGCTTCGCCTTGCTCTCTCAGCAACACAGGGCCATGCCCTCAGCGCCGAGCTCAACTCCGGCGAGATCACCTCTCGACTGAAGCAGCTTCTCGCTGATCCGAAGGTTCCCAAGTCCATCCACGACCTCAAGTCCGCGATGCATGTCTTCGTCGAACGTAATCTCGAGCTCGACGGCGTCCATCACGATCCGATGCTGTATTCATATCTGCTCGATCCGACCTACTCGAGCCACCGTCTGCCCGAAGTCGCGTTGCGCCGCTTCAACCTCAAGCTCTCCGGAACGCTGCCCGAAGCCGCCGACGTCACCGGGCGCCTCACAGCCGCCCTGCGCAAAGAGGTCGAAGAGTCCAAGCTGAATAAGGTCTACGACGAAATTGATCTTCCGCTTGTCCCCGTCCTCTTTCGCATGGAACACGCCGGCGTGAAGATCGATTGCGATGTGCTGGCCGAAATGTCGCAGCGCTTGCAGCGCCAGGTCGACGAGAAGGCGCGTGAGATCTACGCGAAATCCGGTGTGGAGTTCAACATCAATTCGCCGCGCCAGCTCGGTGATGTGCTTTTCAATCAGCTCAATCTTCCCAAGCCCGTGAAGTACGGTAAGGGGAAAACCATCTCCACCGCCGTCGACGTTCTCGAAGGCCTTGCCGCCGAGCACGAAGTGCCGCGCCTGGTGCTCGAGTATCGCCAGCTTTCCAAGCTCAAGTCTACGTATGTCGACGCACTTCCCGCGCTCTGTCGCCAGGATACAGGCCGCGTCCACACGACGTTCGACGCAACCAATGCCGCTACCGGACGGCTTTCGTCGCGAAATCCGAATCTCCAGAACATTCCGATTCGCTCCGAACTTGGCCGCGAGATCCGCGCTGCGTTCGTCGCCGAAAAAGGACACGTTCTGCTCGCCGCCGACTACTCGCAGATCGAGTTGCGACTGCTCGCGCACTTCTCCGAAGACAAACTGCTGGTCGAAGCCTTCCGTCGCGGCGACGACATTCACACCCTCACGGCCTCGCAGGTCTTCGGTGTTCCGCCGCTGATGATCAATGCCGAGCACCGCCGCCGCGCCAAGGCCGTGAATTTCGGGATCGTGTACGGGCTCTCCGCCTTCGGGCTCTCGCAGCAAATTGGTATCGAGCCGCGCGAGGCCAAGCAATTCATCGACGCCTATTTCGAGAAGTACAACGGCGTTCGCCGCTTCATCGATAGCACGCTGGAGCAGGCTCGCCGCGATGGGCGCGTGTTCACGCTCTTTGGACGTGTGCGCCCCATTCCCGACATCAATGGCAAGAACGCGAATCTTCGCGGATTCGCCGAACGTACCGCCGTCAACACGCCACTTCAGGGCACCGCTGCTGATCTGATCAAGCTCGCTATGATCCGCATCGATCACGACCTTCGCGAACGCGGCCTGAAATCGCGTATGACCCTCCAGGTGCACGACGAACTGGTCTTCGAAGTCCCGGAAGATGAGGTCGACACCATGTGTCAGCTGGTGAAACACGAGATGGAAAATGTTCATCGGCTGCGGGTTCCGCTACTGGTTGAACTCGGCGTGGGCAAAAACTGGCGGGATATGGAATAATTCCGCGGCGCGCATCAATCAGTGTGATCCGTGCGATCCGTGGCAGGTTTTTAGTTCATGCCCCAACTTACCTACCTCGAAGCCATCCGCCAGGGAATCTGGGAAGAAATGGAACGCGATCCCACTGTCTTCTGCATCGGCGAGGACATCGGGATCTATGGTGGCGCCTTCAAAGTTACAGAAGGTTTCGTCGATCACTTCGGCCCCGAACGCGTTATCGACACGCCTATCGCCGAAATGGCGATTGTCGGCGCTTCTTTCGGAGCCGCGCTTACCGGAATGCGTCCGGTAGCCGAATTTCAGTTCATGGACTTCATCGGCTGCGCCTTCAACCAGATCACCAACATGCTCGCCAAGTCGCACTATCGATGGGGTGCGCCCGCCCCGGTGGTGCTTCGTGGGCCCAGCGGCGGCAACGTTCATGGTGGACCTTTTCATTCGCAGAATCCGGAGACGTATTTCATCAACACACCCGGCCTGAAGGTCATCTGCCCCGCCTCTGCTTACGATGCTAAGGGTCTGATCAAGTCGGCCATTCGCGACAACAATCCCTGCATCTTCTTTGAGCACAAATATCTATACCGCCGTATCAAAGAGGATGTGCCCGACGGCGACTACACCGTCCCGATCGGCGAAGCCCGAGTCGTCCGCGAAGCGACCGGGAAGAAGACGATCGGCGTGATCACCTACGCGGCCATGGTTTACGTTGCGCTCGAAGCGGCCGAAGAGCTTGCGAAGGAGGGCATCGAACTCGAGATCCTCGACCTGCGTACCCTGCTCCCGCTCGATCGCCGCGCGATCGCCGACATCGTCCGTCATACGAACAAAGTCATCGTCCTGCATGAGCACCCCCGGACTGGCGGTATCGCCGGTGAAATTGAAGCGATCATCAACGAGGAGGCCTTTGACGATCTGGACGGCCCCATCGTTCGCATCGCCGCGCAGGATACGCCCGTGCCATTCTCACCGCCTTTGGAAGAATACTTTTTGCCAAAGGTCGCAGACGTCGTGCGCGAGGCCCGCCGCCTCGCTGCCTATTGAGGACCTCACTCGCGCGCCCCGGAACCGACAATTTCATGACAATTTGTTCACCGTTCCTATTGCGCGTCCGGTCATCTCTCGTGCGACAATCGTGCACTTGTGTTTGTGGGGATTTCTCGGAGGGCTGAATGCGCGGATTCGTGCTCGGCGTGATCGTCACCTTGATTGCCATCTTCGGCGGGTCTTACCTGTATATGAAACTTGGGCTTTTCGACGTCAGTGCCATTCCCGATCCAGGGAAAATGGAGCGCCACATGGCATTCATGTCGCTGGATGCGTCCGTCGAACGGCGTGCGCCCAAAGGCCCGAATCCGGTTCCCCTCACCGACGATGTTCTGATCGACGCCGCCAAAGAGTACGAAGAACATTGCTCTATGTGCCATGGCAGCCAGAATGGCAAAGCCATGAACTTCGGCAAAAAACTTTCGCCTCGCGCTCCCAACCTGATCCGACATCCCATGGATGATCCCGATGGCGAGATCTACTGGGTCATTCAGAATGGTATTCGCATGAGTGGCATGCCGGCATGGTCTGGTCACTTTTCGGAGAATACGACCTGGGGACTGGTGCATCTGCTCAAGAATGTCGACAAACTCTCGCCCGCCGTCACGACTGCATGGCAACAAGCGGCGGAGGAGCACGAGCACGTAATGCCGCCGACCAGCCAGTCCGCTCAGCCGACTCAGCCCGGCGAACATAAAGAAGAGCACGAGCACAAGCATTAGTCCCTGAGTACTTAGCAGCGAGTTAGCATTTAGCCGCATAAGATTCTGTTCTCAGCCCCGCCAATGAACCTGTTTGGGCTAAGCGCTAATGGCTAACTGCTAAAGGCTGCTTGCCCCGGCTAGCCGGGCCGCGCAACACCATCAACCCGCTATAATGTAGTGTTTGCCCGGGGTTGGGGAATTTCCCGTACGAGGACACATGCCCACTGACATCGTCATGCCCCAAATGGGGGAGTCCGTTGTGGAAGGCACCATCACCAAGTGGCTGAAGAAGCCTGGCGACAGTGTCCAGCGCGACGAGCCGCTGTTCGAGATCTCGACCGACAAGGTTGATGCCGAAATCCCGTCGCCCGCCAGCGGTGTGCTGAAAGAAGTGAAAGTGAAGGAAGGGGCCACCGTCCAGGTCAATACCGTCGTTGGCGTGATCGATGCTGATGGCGCTGGCGCCGCTGCGAGTTCCCCGGCGGGTGCCCCATCCAAGCCTTCTTCTGGCTTGGGTGGGTCTGCTGCCTCTCCTCCGCCAATGGCTGCGCCTACGACCGCCGCTGCCGCTCCTGCGCCAGCCGCTTCCGGTCCGGCCACCGAAGTCACCATGCCGCAGATGGGCGAGTCAATCGTCGAAGGAACGATCACCAAATGGCTGAAACAGGTTGGGGATCAGATCCGTCGCGACGAGCCACTCTTCGAAATTTCCACCGACAAAGTTGACGCTGAAATTCCCGCGCCTGCTGCCGGTGTGCTCAGCGAGATTCGCGTGGCCGCCGGACAGACGGTCGGCGTGAACACCGTAGTTGCCGTGATCGGCGGAACTGGTGCTCCCACCGCTGCTGCTGTTCCGGCGCCTACGCCTGCTCCGGCTCCGGTCGCTGTTGCTGCTGTCCCTGTCGCCGAAGAAGAGGAAGAGATGCTGGTAGAAGGCAAGCGCATTCGCTCTTCGCCGCTCGTGCGCAAGATCGCCAAAGAGAACAACGTCAATCTCGCGCAGGTGAAGGGAACCGGCCTCGGCGGTCGCATCACCAAGGAAGATATCCTGAGTTTCGTTCAGTCCGGCGGTGCAAAAGCACCTGCGCCTCCTGTCGCTGCTGCTGCTCCGGCAAAACCGACTGCTGCGCCCGCGGCGCCTTCGCCATTGGTCGGCCAGGTTGTGCCCATGACTCCCATGCGTAAGATCATCGCCCAGCGCATGGTCGAATCGAAACATACCAGCGCTCACGTGCACAGCGTCTATGAAATCGACATGACGCACGTGATGAGCCTGCGAGCCAAGCTGAAAAACAAGTTCGAACAGACCACCGGCAGCAAGCTCACCCCGACGACGTTCTTCGCGCGCGCTGCAGTGAAAGCTCTGCGCGAGTTCCCAATCGTTAATGCGTCGGTCGAAGGCGACAACATCAACTACCATCGCGAGATCAACATCGGAATCGCGGTCGCGCTCGATTGGGGATTGATCGTACCCGTGATCAAACATGCGGAAGAGAAAAGCTTCCTGGGATTGCAGCGTGCTATCAGCGATCTTGGCGATCGCGCCCGCGCCAAGAAACTTCTTCCCGACGACGTACAGGGTGGAACATTCACCATCACTAACCCGGGCCAGTTCGGCCAGATGTTTGGGTTGCCCATCATCCTGCAGCCGCAGGTTGCGATCATGGGGATTGGGTCTATCAAGAAAATGCCCGTTGTGGTGACTGACGCCAGCGGCGGCGATTCCATCGCAATTCGCTCGATCTGCCACATTTCGCTTGGCTACGATCATCGAGTGATCGACGGTGCAGTCGCCGACCAGTTCCTGCGTGCCGTAGCGCAATATCTGGAAGGGTGGAACGAAGAATTGATGTAAGCAGCTCTTAGCATTCAGCCAAAGGCTTTCGCGGCTAACTGCTAAGAGCTAAGTGCTCATGGCCAAGAGCTAGTTCTGCTTCGCCCATGAACTGGCGTTCAGGCAATCGACCACTCCGTCGATGACCTTGCTCAAGCCCCCTTGGAACTTGTCGGGATCGACAATGTCTTTGGAAGCGATGGCATCAGTAATCGAAAGTGCCGAGCCTACGAATGATAGTGCAGCCTGTTTTTTATCGGCTCCCGACTTATTCAAAATCCCGATTCCTTTTCCAGAACGCCGCCTGACGCCCGTTCGCGTTGCACGTCCACTTATCCAGCGCGAGCACGCCCGCGAAATCCTTTATGTTGCGAATTCTCGTCAGATACGTTTCCGGCAAATAATCAAAGATGCGCCCTTCCAGCGGATCGATCACATACTGCGATCCAAACTGCAGTCCCGGCTGGCATGGAATAATCTGTCCGGCCATTTCGATCCGCAGCCCCGGCGAATATTCCACCAGCCACTCGCTGACCTCAACAATGTCCACCGGCGGGACCGGCAAACCGATCTGCTCCGCCAACTTGGTCGCGAAGTAATCGTTCGCCAGCACCCGCAGATGCTGCGGATTGTTCTGAAACTTCACTACATAAAGATGATGGTCCGAGGCGCGCATCAAATGCGCCTGCGCGCCACCGCGCATCTTGCGTACGTGTTGGACTGCTTTCACTGGCAAACGATATGGCCCGAAGACCCCGTCTATTGCGAGGAATCGGGCCATTGTCGTCCGTCCATGCACATTCGCTCTGTGTGGAGGGTCACTGGTTCGAGTGACCCTCCGCACCCTTCATACCACGTAACCCGCGAAGGCCTCTCCCTTCGTCGGTACCACCGGCCTGGCTTCCTCACGTGCTGCGAGCGCGACGGCCATCGCCATTACGCAGTCGTCGTGCGCTCCGGCAGCGGCTCGCGAAGAGCCATCCGCATGGCGCACAAAGCTACGGCACTCGCGCAGCAGGCGCGGACTATACAGCGAGTCCGCATCGCTTGCGACCAGGATCGCCAGGCGCTCGATCATCCCCGGACGGCTAGCGATGCTCGTCAGCCAGCCCAGCTGATTGCCCTGGCTGAACAGGTTCGGATACTTCGCCGCCGTCAGATGCGCCAGAACCGCGTGCCCATGGTTGTTGCGTTCCACGGCAATCAAAGCGTCGCCATACTCGCGCCCAAGGGCAGCCACTCTCGCAGCCAGTTCAGCCGGAGTGAAGTGCCCATGCAGTTCCGCGCACTGTCGTCCATCCTTTCGGTCGATCACTTGTGCGCAAGCAAAATCACCGGTGCTCCCGCCTCCAGCGGGATCCACTCCGATCACATACTCATGCCCTTGGGCGGGCGGCCACCAGCCCAGTAGCCGCCCACCGTCGCGCGACTCGAATGCGCCACCATCATTGTTCGAGTCGCAGCCCCGCAACTTTTCTTGAATCTTGTCGACGTCAAATACGCAATCGCCGCTCGACAAGAAGCAACTCTCCGGATCCTCCGCAAATTCCTGAGCGGCGAGTCCGCGATAGTTCGCCCGTATCTCGCGACGATATGCAATCTGCCCTTCGTCCAGTCCGCAGCGCTCGATGAGCTCGCGCTCTTCATCCGTCAGATCCGCGATGCCGACTTCGCGCCGGTACCCGCTCTCTAGCCACCATTGCAGGAAGTGGCGCTCATATCCGGTTTCCTCCGCACGCTGCCACGCGTCGTAGAAGATTCCTCCGGCGCCATTCGGAGTGCTCTCCAGCGCAATCTCGCCGCCAGGCCGAACCGCGGCCCGCAGCGAAACCAGCGCTTCCAATCCAGCATGCCCCCAGCGTCCGATCTCGGAGCAGTGCAGGTGCGTTATCGTCAGCCCGCGTCCGGCATTCGAGTCCGCGGCGCTTTCCACTCTGTACTGGCTATCGAGCAGCGGAAATACCAGCTGTCCGACGTTGCAGCGCGACGTGACCAGTGCTCCCTCGCGAAGATACACAGGCAGGTTCTCCTGGAATCTATGCACCATGCGGAAGATGTCTTCCGCCGAGCGCTGGTCATGCGCCACCTGGACAACCACCGATCCCGGATGCGTGATCGATGCGATAAAATATCGCGCAGCGACATACGTCGTGATTCCCAGCTGCCGCGCCTTCAGAATGATGTTGCGCTTTTTCCATCGCCGGGAAATCTGCCGTTGCGATTCGTTCAGCTTCAGCGGAACCAGCAAGCCGGCTTTGTTGCGTATCCGCAGCAGCCTGCCGATCAGCCAGTCGCATACCGTCGCACCGCCCAGTTCAGGCGGACACATCTCTAGCATCCGCCCCAGTTCTTTCAGGCAAGCCAGATCGTCTTCAAGTTGTTTCGGAGTTGAATGCCCGGGATCTTTTCCGGACGAGGAACGCGATATTACTTTTGCCGGGCGGTTACCCGCCAAGGAGCCCTCATCATAGCTTTACTCATAATCTCTCGAGCGCTTAGCAGTTAGCACTTAGCAGTTGGCCCCTGAACATCGCTCCTGAATGTCAGGAAAAATGCCCAGGGGCCAAGTGCTAACAGCTAATCGCTAAGAGCGTTTTTATCTTGTCGCTGCTTCCGGATCGTATTTCTCGATAAAATCTTCCACGCTCCGCACATAAACGTCGGCCATATCGACCACGTTTCTTCGTGCCTCCAGCATATCCAGCGCATCGTTCAGTTCATAACCAAGGGTGCGCAACACCGCCAGCGTCATCATGGGAGCGCGATGCACTCCCGCGGCGCAGTGGATATAGAGCTTCGCTTCCTCGTCGTCCAGTGCCTCCATAGCAAACTCCACGCCGCGCTGGAATACCTCCGGCGGCTTCGGCTGGAAATCGTCGTCCACCGGATTCCACAAAACCTGAATACCATGCGGCTCCGCCAGCGGAGTATCGTCAAACTCAATCTGCATGTCGATGATGTGAGTGATGCCGGTTCGTGCCACTTCCGCCATCTTCTCGGGCGTCCAGATGCCTCCGCCGACCGCAATGCGGTCGGTGATCCAGCTCATGTCCATGTGCCGCTAATCCTATCCCTGCAACCTGGCCGAGCCACAGGGAGGAGTCGGGCCAGACCGGAACTTCTTCGATGCAGTGCTCACCTTCTTCAGATTCATTCTAAAGCACATCCGTTGCGTTCGCAGAAGCACTTTCGCCCGTGTCCTCTCGGAGTTTTTCGAGCAGGAATTTCGCCAGCGATGGCGCCGCTTCTTCTTCGTCGTCATTGAAACTCGGCTCCAGTTTCGCCCACTCAAACAGGAATTTCGCATGCTGCTGGCTTCCGGTCTTCGCCTTCTCGATCATGGCATCCAGGATTTCCGGTACTGCTCTAAGAACGCGCTCTACCGCATCCGAACAAGCATCTTCCGTGCTCGTTTTTGTGTCTTGATTTGATTGTTCGTATCGATTCATTTGTTTTTCTCAGCTTCAATTCCAGAATAGCAATTTCACTAGTACCTACCGGACATTTTGCCGACATTTATATTTCGATTATTCACAATCACTTACGCAGAAAATGGCAAAAATTGCCTATTGACAATAAAAATGTCGTGCGACGATTGAAGAGGTGGATGCACAAACATGCCCCATTCCGGACTGAATCGCCGAGAATGGGGCACCTGAATCGCTAGGCGTGAACGCCCTCGCAGGTTGAACTCGACCCAACTGCTACTGAATATAGTTCATCGCTGCTGGCATCGATCTCCTCAAGTTCCAGGCTCGCCGCCGCCGCATAAACTCTTCCACGGCTCTTGATCCTCCCGATGCGCTCCAGTAGTCCACAGTCGATCAGGATCTGCGTCATGCGATCGATTGCTTCCGGAAAACGCCGAGTCAAGGTTCGCAGCGTGCATCCAAATATCCCTGCCGCTTCCTCATGGGAATAGTCCTGGAACACGATTCGCGCGATCAGCGCTTGCGACTCCGGATCGAGCTTCTGCAGGCAACGCTCGACGTCATACACGAAGATCACCGTGTCTTCAAACGTGCAAATCCGATAGGAGGTCACCCGTGCGCGGAACACTTCTCGCCCCAGCAGCGAAGGCAGGCGTCCCACTTCCATCGACATCCGGAAATAGCGCCGCAGAAACTGTATGGTGCGCTGGCGATAGATCGCCAGGTCGGGATCGAGATCTTCGAAGGGTCTCTTCCAGCAGCAGGTACGGTCAGCCGGATTCTCTAAGCTCACAATGCACCTCCCGCCTGCGCAGTTTCGCTCAACGGAGCGCATGAGGCGTGCAGGATGCCGGTCTCCGGAAACTCGTTCTTCCTTCGCCGCTTTCCCGCCTTGTGGTAGCCGGCAAACGGCAGCTCACGCATCTGGTGCTCGCATCCGCAACAGTAAGTGTTCCTCGATCCAATGGGCCGCAGCCACAAACTGCCGCAGCGTTCGCAATATTTCAGTTCAACTCTCCCCTGTACTTCTTCCATCTTCTCCTCCTGTGACGGTTCGGTATAAAAAGAAGAGCCCTGCACAATGCCTCCCGGAAAGCTCCGGAACGCGGATGGCAGGGCTCGTTGTTCTTACGATGACCTGGTTGAGCTATTTAGTTTTGTGATACCGCCCCACGGTTCCAGTGACTACAGCAACCGGGGACGCTGATCAGATTCGCATGTCGTCTTTACGGCGAAAATAACCTTCTTCGTAGCCCGATTTCACCACCATGCCGTTGTGCACGATGACCGTTATCCGGCCCGTAAAGTGTAGTGCCTGTAGCAATTGCATCGTCGAGGCCGAAAGCAGCTCGCAAGCGCGAACCTTGCCTCGGAACATCAAAAAAAGCCGTTCAGCGTCGAGCAAATCGCTGGCCGGCGTGGTTGTTTTCTCTGATTGGGAATGAACGAAAGTGGCATGACCGCTAAGCATTACTTGCACCTTGGAAAGTTAGCAATAAGCTATAGAATGGAATGGATGCTATAGCCAACTAGTAAGACTGGCAAGATGGAAAATCACTGAACTGACTACTCAGTTCAAGAACGGGAAATGTGCTCTCTATGTCTATTGATTTCACTACCTTACAAGAACGTCTGCGAAGCGCTCTCTGGAAACAGATCCAGGCAGGCGAATTGACAGGCGTACAACTCGCTCGCGAAACCGGGTTTCAACAGGCGCATATCTCCAATTTTCTCAACCGTCACCGTGGCCTCAGCCTCCAGGCCATGGATCTGGTGATGAAAAAACGGGGATTCAATCTCTTCGACCTCGTGAAGAACGACGAACTCGCCCCGCGCCTCGCCATGCGCGAAAAGGCTGATGATGGCTATGAAAACGTAATCCTCGTTGACGGCTCGATCGCCGCCGGATCGCCGTTGATCGTCCAGGAGAACGTGCGCGACGTACTCAAATTCAAGGCTTCGTTCCTGCGCAAGCTGCGCGCTGATGGCGCCACCGCACGCAGCGATTGGCATCGATTCGTGCTCACCAAAGTGGATGCCCGCGAAGGTATGAGCATGTTCCCGCGCCTGCTGCCCGGAGCCATGGTGCTCATCGATCGTCATTACACCTCCCTGCGCCCCTATCGCAAGAACGACCGCAACATGTACGCGGTGCGAAAAGACGGTGGCTGCACTATCAAGTACGTGGAGATGTCAGAACGAAATCTCGTGCTGCGCCCCCACAACCCAGACTATCCCGTGGATGTTGTCCACATGGCGGAAGGGGAAAGCGTATCCGAGTATGTGGTCGGCCGCGTGTCTCACATCTCGATCGAGACATAGCGTTTTGGAATTTGATGGAGCCCGCTCGCCCTCGAGCGGGTGAGTTCGCGTAGCGAACAAATGAATTCGTTGTCCCAGACGCTCGGCACGGCGCGCGCGACCGTGGGGGAACGCGGTGAGCTTATGTCTGCTATGATTTTTTCAGTATCTGCTGCGCATTCTGTGCGCATCCCAGTTACCGAGCGCAGTCATCGTGGAGGATTTTTATGAGCGATTTGCCAGGCACCCCGGGCGGACCACGCCGGGATGAAGATGTTGCTTTGGATCTGATGAAGTTTGTTGCTATGACCACCGGCTATGGTAAGACCAGCGGCCCAGGCGCGGGATTCCAGGGAACTGGAGCGCCCGTTCGCGCCGAAGATTATGCCGATCACCTGCTGCAACTCTACACACGCTGCCTGGAAACAGTCCGCGGAAAGAAATAGTCGTCAATCCTCCGCCATTAACAAGAAAAGCCGCGGAATTCCGCGGCTTCTCAGTCTTGAGCCCGTTCGCTGTTCGCGTTGAACGAACGCAATCGCCTTAGCGGCGACGCGCCTTTTTCGCTGCTTTCTTCTTTGTGCCGCCCTTACGAGCAGCTTTCTTGGCGGACTTCTTCTTCGCTCCGCCCTTTTTCGCTGCCGGACGAGAGCCGCCCTTTTTCGCAGCGCTCTTCTTCTTAGCAGCTTTCTTGGCGGCTTTCTTCGCCGGTTTCTTTTTCGCCGCAGCTTTCTTGGCAGCTGGCTTCTTGGCTGCTGCTTTCTTAGCCGCGGGTTTCGCAGCAGGTTTCTTTGCTGCTGCTTTTTTCGCAGGAGGCTTCGGAGCAGGAGCCGCTGCCGCTGCTGGTTTCTCGGTTGCGGCAACGGGAGCAGGCGCTTCGGAAACCTCTTCCGTATCGTCGGCGCTTACTGGTTCCTCTTCCTCTTCTTCTTCCTCCTCGAGGTCTTCTTCCATGTTCTCATCGTAGATGTCGGAATCGCCGTACTCATCTGCTTCATCGTCACGGCCATATAGCGTCAGGTCATCAAACCTCATCGTTCCTCCTGGTCCTGCTCGAACTCTTATGAAAGTCTACGACTACCGCGGGTGACGAATATCATCCCGAAAATCGGCGCGGATTATAGCACAGCGATTTTCGTCTCGGACAATCGGGAAAACCCATCCTTAGGATGCGCTTTCTCCCGCTAGCCTAACTCAGGTCGGAGAATTGTTCTTGTATTTTTCTTTTATGGATCGACGCGTACTACCACAACGTCGCCGGCGCGCAAGTGCGTACCAATTTGGGCATTGTCTTTGCGCAGCGCTGCCACCGTTGTGTTGTAGTGATCGGCGATTGAGGTCAGCGTTTCGCCAGGTTTCACTTTGTGGTAAATCTTCCCTGGCTTCTTACTCGCTGCTTGGTGTAAGCCGTTGGATGTACTAGGCTTAGGATCATCGCCCGCCCGCTCGGCGGCCAGCTTTGCATGTGCCCTGGGTTTGGATTCCGCCACCTCTGCATGCGCTACCGGGCGATAGAGGTGTAGGTGTTGCCCCGCTTTTAGTGCATTTCCTCGAAGATGGTTCCACCGCCGCACCTTCTCCGCCGGAACGCCAAAGTCATCGGCAACCGATAACACCGTGTCACCTTTGCGGACTTTGTACAGCGTCGGTCGCTTCGAATAGGAGACCACGTCCATCTCCGCGGCCCGTCGCGCGCTGATCGGAATGATCAGCTTCGTGTCCTGGTGCAGGTCCTTGTCGTCACCCAACTCGTTCACTTCGGCGATCGATGCAGCCGTCGTGTGATACTGTCGCGCAATCTCCGTCAGGGTCTCGCCGGTCTTCACCCTGTGAAATCGCCAGGAGACTCTGTTCTCCCTCGGGATCGCAGCAATCGCCGTCTGGAATTTATCTGCTGTCCCCGCCGGAAGCTTCAGCTCATAGCTGCCTTCTTTCGGAGTAGTCATGCGAAGCAGCGCCGGATTCAGCGCCTGTATATTCTCGGCCGTGCTGTCCACGCACTCCGCCACTAGCCGCAGATCGATCGGATAATCAACTTTCAGTTTGTCGTACTGCTGCGGTGGATCGACCGCCAGATGATCCAGTCCATACTGCGCCGGATTCTTCGCAATGATCGTGAACGCCAGAATAATCGGAACGTAGTTCTTCGTCTCTGCCGGAAGCACGTTTCTCCGGTAGAGTTCCCAGAAATCCGCATAACCGGTGCGCTGCACCGCCTGCTGCACATTCCCCGGACCGGAGTTGTACGCCGCCATCGCCAGGTACCAGTCTCCGAATTGCGCATACAAATCTTTCAGGTGACGCGCCGCCGCCCGCGTCGACTTCTCCGGATCCTGCCGCTCGTCGACCCACCAATTCTTCTGCAAGCCGTAATCCACGCTGCGACTCGCCATGAACTGCCACATGCCCCGCGCGCCTGCATGAGACAAGGCCATCGGCAGGAATCCCGACTCAGCCTCCGCCAGGAAGATCAAATCCTGCGGTACGCCTTCTTCTCTGAAGATCCGCCGGATCATCGTCTCGTAGCGGCCTTTGCGAATCGTCGCCGATTCCAGCGATGCCCGCCCATGCGTCGAAAAGTAATTGATGTAGCTGGCGACCTGGTCGGTCATCATCAGCGGCAAGTCCGACTGCGTATTGCGGATCTCCGCCTCAGCCTTTGCCTTCACGTTCGGATCCACCGGGAACGTGACCGCATTCGCCTCGTCGATCGGTGCCGGCTCCGCATTCTGCGCCGTGAACCCGTCTCCCTGTTCCAGCGCAATCGTTTCCAGATCGTGCACGCGCTCGACCAACTTGTCGAATTCGTCCTGCAGCTGCTGGTTATTGCGGATGTCGAGATTCGACTCCACCATCATGTTGAACGCATGATCGAAGTTCTCTCGCGCCGCGTCCAGGTGACCGGCGTGGTAGTTCGCCTGCCCGGCCTGATATTCCTTTTCGACCCGCGCGATCAGCGCCTGTACCGGATCCGCTAGCTCGGTTGACTTGGCCGCAGGTTCGCTCGGATCCGCTCCGGCCTTCGCTGCTGACGATGGCGGCTGTTCGCTGATTGTGGGAGCGTTCGCCTGTGCGGGCGGTTTGGCCGAGGTTTTCTGGGATTTATCAGGTTCGCAGGCGATCGATGCCAGGAGCAGCGCAGCCGTGAGCGGCAAGATTAACTTACTTGGCATCATTCGCGTGGGAAATGGCCCGCGTTGCGGCTCGCCGGGCCTGAGCTCCTGTTCAACTCAGATCGAGTTGAAATCGTACTACCCTGTTTACTTCAGGGTCAATGCAGCGAACGTCTTACGCCTGTTGTGTGAGGATGTTCATCGCCTGCGCTGGAGTTGTTCTTTCGGTGGTCCTGAGCTGTTTTCGGCTGGCTACTGGCGACGTTGTTGGTGGGAAGGGGATTTGCCGACAGGTATTCCAGTCAATGAGTAATGCCGTGAACCACTATCAACGCTACCCAAAACGGTGGAACCACGAGCAAGAATGCGAGGATTGCCTGTTTCCGCGCCTCGCGCCGGACGATGTCTCTGAGGCTCAATACAGCGGTCAATAGACTCCCTACCGGCACGAAGGCGGCAAACCAGGCAACGCCCCACCATGTATCGCGAAAGAGATGAAGGCTTGCATATGCCGCAATGGAAACGGCACAGACAGCCGATGCCAGAGCGAGAGCGTTTGATAGGCCATGCCTCTGTGTATGTGGAATCGATGTTCTCACAGTGAAGCAGTCTAAGCGGAATCTAGGTCAGTTCCAAGATTACTGTTTGGACGGCGTTTATCTCTCCCAATCGAGTTGTGAGCGATCTGACGGATTCTTCGTCAGGGCTGGCTTAGCGACCTAGTTCGATGAGAATCAATCCGCGATCCTTCGGCGTCCTCTGCGGTTAACCTCAGCCCCTCTCCAGTGCCTGCCTCAAATCCGCCACCAGATCCGCCACATTCTCAATTCCCACGCTCAGCCGCACCGTCGCCGGAGAAACATCCAGCGCCTCCAACTGTTCCGGGGACAATCCCACATGCGACGACAAGAACGGATACGACACCGTCGACTCCACTCCGCCCAAACTCGTCGCCAGGTACCAGAGCTTCAGCGAGTCGATAAACTTCTCGGCGCCCTCGCCGCCGTTCTTGTGCTCGAACGACAGCATCGTCCCAAATCCCGACATCTGCTTCTTCGCGATCTCGTGGCTCTGGTTCGACTTCAGCCCCGGATAAAACACGCGCGACACCTTGGAGTGTGACTCCAGAAACGCCGCAATCTCCTGCGCATTCTCCGTCGCCCGTTCCACGCGGATCCCCAAGGTCTTCAGCCCGCGTATCAGCAGGTACGCGGCCAGCGGATCCAAACACCCGCCCGACTGCTTCATCATCTCGCGCGCCGGTTCCACCCAGTCCGCCGATCCGGCAATCACTCCGGCGGTTACGTCGTTATGTCCGCCCAGCAGCTTGGTTGCCGAGTGCACCACCACGTCCGCGCCCAGTTCCAGCGGGCGCTGCAGCATCGGACTGGCAAACGTGTTGTCCACCACCACGCACGTATGCTTCTGGTGGCCCAGCTTCGCCAGCGCGGCAATATCCACGCAACGCAGCGTCGGATTCGTTGGCGTCTCGATAAACAGCAGCCGCGTCTTCTTCGTGAAGTAGTCTTCAATCTTGCATAGCTCGTTGTGTGGGACGAAGCGCGTGGTCACTCCGTACTTCGAGAGCGTGTCCTGCAGCAGGTGCGTGGTCCCGCCGTACAGGTCCAGCATGGACACAATCTCGTCGCCCGTGCGACACGTCGAGAGCACCAGCGACATGATCGCGGCCATTCCGCTCGACGTCACCACTGCGCTCTCCGCGCCTTCCAGCGCGGCAATCTTGCGCTCAGCCACGGCCACCGTCGGATTCGCATAGCGCGAGTAAAGATAGGCCTTCGAATCGCCCTCAGCATACTTGCGCAGCTCGTTCGTATTGGGGACCACGAACACCGATCCCTGCGAGATCTCGGTAGTCAGCGATTCGTTCGTTCCATGATGTTCTTCTCCGGCATGGACGCAAAGCGTCTCCGGAGCGCGGTTCTTCTTGTGATCTTCAGCGCTCATAGGTGATTTTCGATTATCGCAGATCGAGCTATCAGTGAGTACGTGGCGGGATGCCCCACACGTCGTCGGGGTGCCCCATCTCGCCTGCTTTTGGCGAGGTGGGATCGGGTGCCCCACACGTCGCCGCTTTTGCGAACGTGTGGGATATGGAGGTTATCGAGCCCGCTCGCCCCCGAGCGGGTCTGAAGAGGCTCGTGTGGACAGCCAATCTTGCCTCTCGGTTTCGTTTGTGTGGGGCGGACATTCCTGTCCGCCCGCTATTTCAATCACCACGAAATACGTGGCGCGGGCGCCCTCGCCCGCGGACAAGCGATCCCGTCCGCCCATCCCGAGCTCAGCCGTTTCCCTCCACGTAATCCCGCAGCAACCCAACCACAATCGGCCAGCCACTGTTGCGTGTGCGCCACTCTTCGCTTGTCAGTCCTGAGTGCGTCACCCGAACCCTGGTCACGCCGTTTTCTTCTTTGAGATCCCATCGCACCGTCGACTCCGGTTCGTTCTCCTCCGGCCGAGACCACGTGAACACCAGCGCATGTGGAGGATCGATTTCCTGATATACGCCCGTTACTGTGGAATAGCCCGCCGGACCGCAATTGCCCTTTACGGTCATCATCCATTTGCCGCCCACGCGCAGATCAGTTTCCACGTGCGTGACCTCGAACTTACCCGTGGCACGCCACCACTCCATCAGTTCAGCAGGATCGAGCAGGGCTGCGAAGATCCGTTCAGCAGCGCCCTTGATCGTGATTTCCTGCACAATTGTGTCTTCACGTTCAGCTACAGAATTCATTTCTTCTCCTCGATGTAATTCTTCAGGTTGTGGAGAGTCTCGCTCCAGAACGCCTCGTAGTCGTGCAGCCATTCGTTGACGCTTCGCAACGGCTTGGCGTTTAAAGCGCAATGGCGGGACGTGCCGTCCTGCCGGGTGATAACCAGGCCCGCACTGCGCAGAACCCGCAGGTGCTTGGAGACGGCTGGCCGGCTCATACGAAAGTTGCCAGCAATCTCCCCCACGGTTTGACGGCCGTTGCGCAGCAGGGCCAGGATCTCCCGGCGCGTTGGATCAGCGATCGCCCGGAAAACAGCATCGCGTTGCTTGGGTTGAAAGGAAACCATATGGTTACGAATAAAGGTAACCAAACGGTTTCATACTGTCAAGCGGGAAATTGCTGATTTGCGCCTTGGCCGCAGCTTTGGCCGGACCGTTATTCTTCTGTTTCTTCAGACGCCGCGAAGCCGGTCTTCAGAGCGGATCCCCGAGCGCCCAAGCAGTCCACGCAGCATACGCTCGCCACCAGCACCACGCTGAATCCCACCGATATTGCCGTCGCGGTCGATCACGACATAGACCGGGTACTGCGTGGTCGCGAACATCGCCGGTAGATTCGTATCTTCGTTCAGCACGATAGCGCAGGCGCGCGGGCTGGTTTGCAGGTACTGCTTCACCTTCTTCTTCGATTCGCCCACATCGATCGCGAGAACCACCAATCCCTTCGGTCCGAATTCCTGCGAGAGCTTATCGACCAGCGGTTGTTCGCCGCGGCAATACGGACACCATGTGGTCCAGAACTGCAGCAGCACAACTTTGCCTTTCAGCGAGGCATTGTTATAGGTCTCGCCAGTCAGGCTTTTGGCATTGAAACGCGGAGCGGGCTCGCGTCGGTCGGATTGGGCGAACGCGGCGGCCATGCTGATGAGAATGAAGAGACCGAGCGCGCGTCGGAGCATGCGCGGCAATATAGCACCGGGCGGCTACCGTGAAGGGAGAATCTCGAATCTGTTCTGGAACGCGGTCCCTGCGCCGCTAGGAACCTCGCTTCATGAACATGCGAATCGCGAACAGGACGACTATGACGATGATTACGATCTCGACGACGGTTCTGAGCATTTCGTCTCTCCTGGAACGCCGCGCGATGAGCAACTGAGATCTCGGCGTCAGGAGCATAGGCCCGCAGGAGCAGGTCAGTCAATATTTGCTTTGAATAGGGAATTTGGGACGGCTGTCCCATGAACCCGCGCTGGAGCGGGAGGAATCCGGCTGCTCAGCGAACCGCGACGCTGCAGCGGCCGCCCTTGGTCACTCCGGACTCAAGGTCGTGTACTTCGTTGCGCGCCGCTATCTCGGCCAGTTCTGCCGTGGAAGAGAATCCCCACGAAACCATTTCATCGGGCTTGTCGGCCAGGGAGACCATCCAGTGATACCGCATTACCTTCCGGAAACGTGAAGGCTCTGCCTGGAATTCCATGACGTAACCGTGAATGAATTGCTTCATAGAACCTCTTTCGGTCCCATCGCCGGCCTCGGGAAAGGCGAGCACTCCGGCGCGGGCGAAGGTTTACATTCGTGGCTGAGATAGTGTTCAGCATCACGGCACTTCAACTGGCACTTATGACAGCGGATGGGTCCTTTGACCTTAGCGGGCGTACGCTGGGCTTTGGGGGGTGTTTCGATTGTTATCGTCACTACCTTGATGATACGCCCTAAATGCGCTGTGTGCCGATTCCTGCTTCAAGAGATCTGTTTAGCCTGCCCTCCTGGTCTGAATTCAGCGACCACGCACTACGCTTTCTTCCCAGTCTGAGCGTAGCGAAGACTGTCATACCGAGCGCAGCGAACTCTTCAATCAGAACAGCAGCTTACCGCTCTCAAGATCTTTCTCAGCCTGCCGGAGTTCCTCCGGTTTGCCCAGGTCGCGCCAGTAATATTCATCGGCGCGGAACGCTGCGATCGTTTCTCCGCGAGCAGCGAGATCCAGGTAGGAGTTGATGATCGAAAACACACCGTCTTCCCGAATCATCGTCAGCAACCGCGGCGAGATCACATGAATCCCGCAGAACGCCAGCGCCTGCTTTTCGTTAGAAGCGCGAGCGATCTCCTCTTCTTGACCGATGCGGCGCCCGCACAGGTGCTGCTCCCCGTCGAAGAGCAGATAGCGCGAGCTCTCTCGCTGCTGAACCGCAAGCGTCGCCAACGCCCCGCACCCCTGATGTGCTTCCACTATGCGACCTAGATCGATGCTGCTGATCACGTCCACGTTGTGCAATAAGAAGTCCGCGTTGTCTTCGGCGAAGAACCACGCAGCTTTCTTCAGCCCGCCACCGGTATCCAGCAGCACATCCTCGCGTGAGATCGCGATCTTCATCCCGAAATCGTTGTTCGCCGCGAGATACTCGATCATCAAGTCAGCGAAGTGGTGCACATTCACGATGACGTCGCGAATCCCGAAAGCGCGCAGCCGGGTGAGCGTGATCTCCAGCAGCGTGCGTCCGGCAACTTCCACCAGCGCCTTCGGACGATCATCGGTAAGTGGACGAAGCCGCGTGCCCAGTCCCGCAGCCAGGACCATCGCTTTCATAGTCCCATGCGCTCCAGTTCGCGATGGGAGAGGATGATGTCGATCCCGTGCTTCGCCCGAAGATGTTTGGCGAGTTGTTCGGCCAGATACACGGAACGATGTTGCCCGCCCGTGCATCCGAAGGCGACGCTCAGATTCTTGAACCCTCGGCTCTGATAGTTGCTGATGCTCGCATCGACGAGCGAGAGCACGTGCGCCAGGTATTGATGCACGCTCTCCTGCTGATTCAGATATTCGGCCACCGGAGCATCTCTGCCCGTGAGCGGCTTGAATCGTTCTTCGCGCCCGGGATTCGGCAGGCTCCGCGCGTCGAAGATGTACCCTCCGCCATGCCCTGTCTCATCTTTCGGCAATCCACGATGAAACGAAAAGCTCCCGATGCGTACCACGAGCTTGTCCGGCTCGCTGGCGATGCTCTGTAGCTTCTCCGACCCCACCATGCTGCGCATAGCTTCCGTGAGCGTAGGCAGCGCGATCGGCAGCTCCACATTGTGCAGCAGCCAGCGGACATTCTTTAGCGCGTAGGGAACACTCGCCAGGAAGTGCGCCTTGCGCTCGTAGAATCCGCGAAATCCGTACGCGCCCAGCGCTTGCATCACGCGGATATAAACGAAGGCATAGTAATGATGCATGAACGTTTCGCGCGAGAGATCGGTATAGCGCGCGAGCGCTTTTAGGTAATCATCCAGCAACTGCAGGCGCAGATCCGGCGGCAGGTCCGCCTTGGCGTCGAACAGAATCGACGCAATGTCATACTGTAGTGCACCCTTGCGTCCGCCCTGGTAGTCGACGAACCATGGCTCCCCGTTCATCAACATGATGTTGCGCGACTGAAAATCGCGATAGAGAAAGTAATCGCGCGGCGCCGTCAGTAGGAATTTCGTGAGCCGACCGAAGTCATCCTCGAGCGCTTGTTCATTGAACGGAACGCCGGCGAGTCGCAGGAAATAATATTTGAAGTAGTTCAAGTCCCAGGCAATCGACTGCCGATCAAAGCTCGCACGCGGATAACAAACCTTGTAGTTCAGATCCCGTCCGGCCTCGATCTGAAAGCGCGGCAAGATCTCCACCGAGCGCCGGTACGCCTGTACAACTTCAGTCGAAATGTCCGCTCCATCGCGATTCGCCGAGAGAAAATCAAACAGCGTGACATCGCCGAGATCCTGCTCGAGATAAGCGCCCTGATCAATCGCATCCCCATAAATCTCGGGCACCGGCAGTCCGTGTTTATGGAAATGCCTCGAGAACTCCAGAAACGCCACGTTCTCTTCACGCACGTCATACAGAACACCAATGGCGGTCGAATCTTGATTGCTCACGCGGATGATCTTCCGCCCAGATCCGCCAAGTTCACCCTGCAAAGGTTCAATACGCGTCGGTGGAGCGTGGAAATGCTGCTCGAAGAGTTGTTTTAGTACGTCCATGAGTCCGCTGGTCAGGACAAAGATAACAGGCTGAGAACGTGGAATTGTTTAATTTGGCAGTGAGGTAATCTGAAAAGCAATTCGGCATGGACAAAAAAATCTCCCCGGGGAGGAGGGAGATTTCTCGGATGGTTTACGAGCGTCGGATCCGCTACTTCTTATTGACTGCTTTTTTCAGATCGACACCCGCAGTGAACTTCGCAACCCGGCGCGAATTGATTTTAATAACAGAGCCAGTTTGCGGGTTACGACCGTTACGGGCCTTGCGTTGGTACGTGGAAAAAGTCCCAAAGCCAGAGAGAGTCACTCGATCTCCCTTTTTCAGGGCCGAACTTATACCTTCGATAACGGACTCGACGGTATGAGCTGCTTGCGCCTTGCTGATGCCCGTATCGGCGGCGATTTTCTCAACTAAATGGCCTTTGTTCATGTGCTGCCTACCTTTCAGGAAGACACCTTTGCGGCTTGTTTAGTCCTGCCAGATGGGCTAAGTCAAGGTGTCAGGCACGCAAAAAGCACGCCCCAATTCTCTTTCGGGAATCGAGGCGCTTGAGATTCGGCTGTGGGTGCCACTTTTTACGCGGCGACCGGTTCGCGCGGCGGAGAAGCAGGTGACTGGATAGTAACGGCGATCCGCAGCTTCTCTCCCAGTCCTCGGAAAATCTCCACCCACCGGCGAGATTTCTCATCCTGGCCCGTAACCTGGCTCGGGTACAGCGTTCTCAGCAGGGTGTAGTAGACGTTCTGCGCCTTCCACAGATTCACCTCGAAAGGCAGCATACGAACAATGTTCATGGTGTCATCGAGCTCAGAGAGAAGTTTCAGGTCGGTGGGATTCGCAGCCAGAGCACTGCTGGCCGCCTCCAGCCGTTGACGCAGATCGAAGGCAATCCGCGCTTCATCCAGCTGAAGATTGTCGCGGCGAGCCTCTTCAAGCAGTGCGCCAAAACGTACCAGGTCCAGCGGACCTTCCACGATCAGCCGCCGTAGCGCCTCGTTCACCACGAAAGCTGCCGTCACCACCATCACATGTGGTAGCGGCATGCGGATTTCATGCAAGAAGCGCATAAGTGCAGCGTGATTTTCGTAAACTTGGCGATAACTGTTGTTCGCTTCCTCCAGCACCTGGCCGAGAATGCTTTCCACCACGCGGCGCTGTTCGTCGCGGAAGAGCGATTTGATCGAGTACGACGTGCCTTCGAAATTGCGGTCGAGCACGCGGATCGACTCGGGCACATCCGACTGGTTGAACGCCGACTCCGCTTCCCCAATCGTTCGCTGATAGGATTCCTCACCCTGGAAGCGTCGAACGCCCGCCAGCAGATTGTTATCTCCCAGGTTGAGGACCGCAAAGGTTAAGTCGGCGGAGTTACGCGTAATCTGCGACCGGATCAGCACGCGGCCGAGAGCCAGCTGTGAGCGCCCCGCCTGCAGCACGCGCGAATCCTTAACATCCGCTTCGTAGCAATAAATGACGCGGTGATCGGTGAATCCGAAGAACAGTGAGCTGATCGCGAAGTGGGCTCCCACACCGATCAGATTGACAGTTGCCGGCTTCACGTAGCGTTCGTATACCTCTGATCCATTTTTGAATTGATCGAGGTTCGAAGGCGCGGATGCCAGGTGCTCGAGGAAGTGCTGTTCGCGATGATCGCCGAACAGATCCTGCGCCAACTGAACGGCACGCGCCGCATATTGCAGCACCTGCACGGTCTCGATGCCGGAGATTTCGTCGAAGAACCAGCCGCAGCTCGTGTACATCAACAATTCGTGACGTTCCATTTCCAGCAGCTTCAGCAGCGCCACCTGGTCCTGCTGGTTCAGGTCGCGGCTCCGGTGTCTTTCGAGGAAAGCGTCCACATTGTCGGGTGCCCGATCGAGCACAACTTCGATGTAGTCGTTACGCGCCGCCCACGGATCTTTCACATACTCCCGCGCCTTGGTTTCGAAGGGATGAACCAGGTCATCTCGCAGCCAGTCCAGCGCCTCACGCAACGGCTTGCGCCATTGTTGATTCCATCCCTCGCGCCCGGAATTGCAGCCGCAATCGCTTCGCCAGCGCTCGATTCCATGTGCGCACGACCACGAAGTGTTTTCGCCGATTTCAACCTCATGGTTCGGCGGATGCTCGGCCAGATATTCGCCGTAATTCGTGATCTGCGCGAGATTGTTCTTTTCGATGTATTCAAGCGCGTACGCCAACGCCATGTCTCCATGCGGATGATGGTGGCCGTACGTTTCGCCATCGGTGGCGATGTTCATGAGTTGCGGGTAATCGCGATTGCTGAATCCGCCAATCAACCGGTTGGCGAAATTCTCGCCCGAGCTCAGCAATTGTTCGAAAGCCACGGCACGCGAGATCGGTCCATCGTAAAAGAAGATGGAGATCCGCTTTCCCGACGGTAGCTTGCACACGTAGGGCATCTTTGGATCAATCTTGCCGCCTTCCACATTTCTCCAGGTTCGCCCGATGCGTCGCGTCTGCCGAGCTTGGTGCGGAGCCAGAATCGTGAACTTGATTCCGTTCTCGGCCAGCACCTCCAGCGTCTCCACGTCGGCCGCGGTTTCAGAAAGCCACATACCCTCGGGGAAGCGTCCGAAGCGCGACTCGAAATCACGAATTCCCCAGCGAACCTGTGTTTCCTTATCGCGACGGTTTGCCAGCGGCATGATGATGTGGTTGTAGACCTGCGCGATCGCATTACCGTGACCAGAGTAGCGCTCGCGCGAAATTCGATCGGCTTCCAGAATGGACGCGTACACACCCGGAGTGTTCACTTCCATCCACGAAAGCAGCGTCGGCCCGAAGTTGAAGCTGATCCGGCTGTAGTTGTTGACGATGTTGGTGATTCGGCCTTCGCCGTCGAGGATGCGCGAAGCCGAATTCGCCGCATAACACTCGGCCGTGATGCGCTCGTTCCAGTCGTGAAAAGGATACGCAGAATCCTGCTGCTCAATGGCCTCAAGCCAGGGGTTTTCGCGAGGAGGCTGATAGAAATGTGCGTGAATACAAAGATGCCGTTCCATACTTGCTGGTACTTAGATGCAAAAAAGGCGGCCATTAGCACTCGCCAATTGGCTTTTAGCCGTTAGCGATTCGCCTCGGAGTTGTTCCCTACGGATGCCACACAGCGGGAAACATCTCAGTTCATAGCACTACGACATGATCTCTGACGCAGTCGAGTTCAAGGGGCGGAGTACCAATTGCCAACTGCTAACTGCTAAGAGCTAAAAGCCAGAAGCTCTTTTTCCAACACAGTCCACAGAGGATGCCGATTCTTGCACAGTTCGTTCCTGACTTTGCTGGGCCCGCCCTCTTGCGCCCGGGCCCACGGCATGACACCTTGATAAGAGGATAAGAGCGATGAAGACAGAATCAAAAACGGCTACCTGCCTGCTCTGCGGCGACACCGGATGGAAACCGGTTGGGGAAGGAGCAGAACGGCGCATGACCCGTTGCCAATGCCGCCTGCGCGAGCGTGGGAAGTCGCTGCTGGAAGCCGCCAGAATTCCTCGCCGCTACGAGCATTGCGACTTCGACAGCTTCCAAACCGAGTTCCCCGACACCGGCTTGTCCGATCAGGAGTACAAATCGCTCAGTTCGGCCCGCTTTGTTGCCGGACGCTTTGTGGACGAGCATCTTCCCGGACAAGGTCTGCTCTTTGTAGGTGGAACCGGGACAGGGAAGACGCATCTAGCAGTGGCAGTCATTCGCAAGCTCGTTCTGGACAAAGAAGTCCCGTGTCTCTTCTGTGATTTTCGCGAGCTGATGCGGCAGATCCGCCAGTCTTACGACCCTGCGGTGCAGACAACAGAGTTAGACGTGCTCAAGCCGGTGTTCGACATCCCGGTGCTGCTCCTCGATGACCTCGGGTCCGCCGCGATGACTGAATGGCAGCGCGATACCATCGGCTACATTCTCAACAAGCGCTATTCGGACGAGCAGACCACCATCGTGACTACCTGCCTCGCAGACAAGCCGAGTCCGATCGCAGAAGCGTCGGAGCCGAGCATGGGCCGGTCAAGAACACTCGACGAAGCCCGCTCCGTCATGCGCGAACGCACCCTCGGAGAACGCATCGGCGACCAGATGCGCATGCGCCTGAAAGAAATGACCAAGACCATCGAAATCCAGGCAAGAGATTACCGCGCCCGTGGCAAAGACCGTTTCTAGTTTCACCACAGACGCAATATTAAATCTGAAATCTTCAATCTCAAATCTTGATTTCTCCAGCTCTGTGGTGAATCGCCGTTATGCTAGTCTCGCAAAATGCATCACGCCAAAACCCATAAGCAAATCAGCGAAAAGGCGAGCCGCTTTTCGGAATCGGTGATCCGCGAGATGACCCGCCACGCTTTGATTTATGGCGCCGTAAATCTCGCGCAGGGTTTCCCTGATTTCTCCGCACCCGAAGCGATCAAGCGCGCGGCGCAGGACGCGATTGCGGCCGACATCAATCAGTACGCGATCACCTGGGGTGCCAAAAGATTGCGCGAAGGCATTGCTCGTCACATGCAGCAGACGCAAGGCATGCAAGTCGATCCCGAGACGGAGGTCACTGTTACCTGCGGCTCGACCGAGGCGATGATCGCGTCCCTGATGGCAGTGACCGATCCTGGCGACGAAGTCGTCATCTTCGAGCCGTTCTATGAGAATTATGGGCCGGACACGATCCTCTCGGGAGCCCAGCCGCGCTTTGTAACTCTGCGTCCTCCGGCAACTTCGCAGGGCGAGTGGAGCTTCGACGAAAAAGAACTCCGCACGGCGATCAACCAGCATACGCGCGCCATCATCATCAACACTCCCAACAATCCGACCGGGAAAGTTTTCACGCGCAAGGAACTGGAACTGATCCGCGACCTCTGCGTCGAATTCGATGTTCTCGCCATCACCGATGAGATTTACCAGCACATCATCTACGACGGCACCGAACACGTTTCTCTCGCGACCCTCGACGGCATGCGCGAGCGCACCATCACCATCAATGGCATGTCGAAGACCTATAGCGTCACCGGATGGCGCGTAGGCTGGGCGGTTGCGCCGGCGGCATTGACTTCGGCAATCCGCAAAGTGCACGACTTCCTCACCGTCGGTGCGGCAGCGCCTCTTGCAGGACGCAGGCGCAGCGGCACTCATGCTTCCCGAGAGTTATTACGCTGACTTGGCCGAAGGCTATCGCCGCCGGCGCGACAAACTGGTGCCGGCACTCGAAAAAGCCGGCTTCCGAACATTCCTTCCGCGGGGCGCGTACTACGTCATGACTGACATCAGCGCCTTCGGATTCACCGACGATGTGAGCTTCTGCAAACACCTGGTCAGTGAGATCGGTGTTGCCGCGGTGCCGGGATCAAGCTTCTACAGCGATCCAAAAAACGGTGCCCGGCAAGTACGCTTCGCGTTCTGCAAGAAAGACGCGACGCTGGAAGAAGCCGCCAGAGAGATTGGGTAAGCTGCGAATAGGCAAGTGAAGGGACGACAGCCGATGTCGAGTTCTTCAAACTTGGAACACGCCGTAACCGCTGTTGCGTTTTCGCTCATTGTCGACAATTCTGTTGGGATTTGGAGGGCTTCTTCTGGGTTGGTATCTCTGGGCGCACTTTGGGCCGAGAGCGAGTGACCTCGACGATAGTGCTGGTTACCTCTGCGGGCTCTTAGTTGGCGCCGTCCTGGGACTCGTGGGAGGTGTAGCGTCAATTCGGAAATTCTGGCGCGCAGAGACTCTGAGAGACTGACAGACTGATAGACTGACCGACTCAGTGACTGACAGACTGACCGACTGCTCCCCACCAATTACAATCGCCTCGTGCTGCGCTTTCAGTCAGAGTTCGTTCCCGAACAAGACGCAGAGTTCTTTGCGGCCATTCCTGCAAAGCCTGCCGTGTTTCTCCTGCGTGGGGACGCGGGAAGCGAGCCCTACGTCAGCAAGACCGCCAACCTCCGGCGAAGACTCATGCGGCTGCTGGGTTCCGAAGGCGAAGCCACCCGACGCCTGAATCTGCGCAGCCGCGTACGCACCCTCGAATACTCGCCCACCGGCTCCGATTTCGAATCGCAACTTGTTCTCTACAAGACGCTCCGCGAAGCATTCCCGAAAAACTATGTCGATCGCTTGCGACTGCGGTTTGCTCCGCTCGTGCACCTCCACCTCGAGAACCGCTACCCGCGAGCTTCCGTCACGGTGAAATTAGGGAAGAATGCGAACGAGTATTACGGCCCATTCGCCTCACGCGTGGCCGCCGAGAAATTTGCCAACGACTCACTCGATTTCTTCAAGATGCGGCGCTGCGTCGAGGAACTGAATCCCGATCCGAAATTCCCCGGCTGCGTCTACTCCGAGATGAAAATGTGTCTGGCACCCTGCTTCAAAGGCTGCACGGACGAAGAGTACTCAGCCGAAGTTGTGCGCGTGCAGGAGTTCTTCGACTCCGGCGGCCAGTCGCTGCGCCGCGAACTGGAGCAAGCGCGCGAGAAGGCGTCTACCGATCTGGAGTTCGAGACCGCCGCCGCGCTTCACGCCAAAATCGAAAAGCTGAAGCCGGTGCTCGCGCAGGCGCCGGAGATCGTGACCCGTCTCGATCGCATGAAAGGATTAATGATTCAGCCCGTCGGCTGAGCCGGATTCGGTGATGCTGTTTCAGATCGACGCTGGCCGCATTTCCGAACCGATTCCGTTTCTCGTGAACCAACCGGCCGAGACCGGCAAAATGCATTCCATGGAAGCCCGGCTCCAGGAAGCAATCGCCGCTCCAGTATTTGGGAAAGCAACAATTCTCGACACCATGGAGCAGCTGGCGATCCTCAAGCGCTGGTATTACCGCACCAGCAAGGCAGGTGAAGCGTTCTTCGCCGACCAGTCGGGCGACTTGCCATGGCGCAGAATCGTGCGCGGATTATCCCGCGTTTTCCGCGGTGAGAAGGCCGCGCCGGACCTGAGTGAGTCAGCCAAGGACTACTGGATCTTCCGCCACAAAGAAGGGCTCGGGAATTGAGCCAAGTAACGTGCAAGCCGAGGTAATGTAATCCGTGGGTCATCTTGAAAGACCGAGAAGGATCGGCGACGGACAAGCCTTGCCGGTTTGAACGCGCGACTCGAGTGAATCCAGGTTTTCGATTGCCATTCACCCATTAACGAATTGTTTGCTTCGCTTCCTGAACACCGTCCTCACTCCCTCTCTCCAGTGTTCGTCGACGGCGATCAGGTTCCATTCCACCTCCGGGCTGAAGTAGCGCAGCAAGGTGTCTGTCGCAGGATGGATGCGTAACGCTGGTGCTACCAGCAACAGCAACGGCGACTGCTCGCTCAGCTCCGCGCCGGGGAAGTATCCGAACTTCTGAAACTCGCCACGCGCGTGATGCCACCGAACCCGCGCCCAGTAGTCGAGTCCTTGCAAGGGCAGGTGAATGTCCTCATCTGCTTTCAGTTCGATCACTGCGAGGCGGCCATCTTGGGTCGACGCGAGCACGTCGATCATGGCGCGATCCGCCGCAGAGAATGCCGGCACCTGCGAGTAGACAAACCGCGAATTCAGCCGATGATCGAGCGCGTGGACATCGCTGATCACGAGTGACTCGAGCCAGCGCTCCGGCACCATCCGCCACAGCGCATCGGACGCGCGCGTCTCTTCCGCCCGGCGCGACATTGCGAGCCGAGCTGTGATCTCGCGAAAAAAAGCTTCCGATTCGCCATTGAGTACCGTTTCATTCGCACCCACACCAAAAACGATCTCTTCTCCCGAACGAAACGAACCCGCGGCAAACGCCACGCGTGCGCGAGCAAACTCCAGTCCAAAGAGACGGAAGGAAATCTCGCCCGGCGAGAGCACGTGGATTTCAGCTTTGGACACAAACTCCTGAATGCGGCTGATCGACGCAGCAAACCGCTGGTGCGCAGCAGCTACATCGGGGCAGTGCACCAGTCGCGTGCTGATGTTGCCGATGTCCCCGGTATCGACTGGTTCAACCGTCGCGGTCTTCGCGTCGACTTCGTAAAGCTCCCACCTCGCCGCTGCGCGGTTCAGATGCGCCATCCGTTCGCGGACCATCGCCGAGTGCTTGATCGGAACAAACAGCTTCAGGCCAGCAACGTGCCGTCGTTGGGCCTCCCGCTGTCGCAGATAGTCCAGCCACAAAATGCCAATCGTAAGCGATGCGTCCACCGACGCTTGCGTCTCATGCTCGTTGACGCCCAGCACCGCCCAGGCCGAGGTCCCCTGATAGATCGCACCACGAGCATATATAGGTCCAAACGATCGCTCGAGATCGACCGTCGAAGTGAGCGGAACGATGGTCGCGCCCGGATATTCTCGCCGTAAAATCCGATCCAGCGTCTTGTGATACCCAATGCGCTGCGACTTCTTCGCCGATGGCGTACGCAGGTCATGCCCGCGGCAGATCTCCAGTTTGTTGGGACGCGACTGCCCTAGGCGGTGCACGGAAAGTTTCAGCACCTCGCTTTTTTGTTGTGCATCGATCACGCGCCGCACGCAATTTCGTTCTTCCGACCATAAGTGCAGTACGCACTTTCCATGATCTGTGGAGAGGGAATAGCGGGCCGTCTGCAGATCGAAGAGTGTGGCTCCCTCTTCGACGACGATGGCATCGCGCGATTCAGCCAGGAAGTCGTGTACGGTGCGAGCTAGGGTTGTGAGATCCATGTAAAAGATCTCACCGATATCACGGATGGGCGTGCGTTTCGGTGCGGTGGGTCACACCCATGGGGCAGTCGAGTGGTGTTCCTGGTTACCCTGCGTGGGACGCCAACCTCGGCTGCCGTAGTTGCGATCCGACCTCACCACACGTGGCAGGCGTTCTCTCTCACCATCGGCTGTCCGGCCTTGCAGCCAAACGCCTTCTGGAATTCCGCTGAATTCGAGACCACGCCATTCACTCGATACTGGCCTGGCGAGTGCGGATCGGTGAATGCCCGCACACGCGAATTCTCCGGCGTTACGTTCTGGCACCAGATCTGCCCGAACGACAGGAAGAATCGCTGCTCGGGTGTGAAGCCGTCGATATCCGGCGCCGCGCCGCCCTTCTCTTTCAAAGCGTTCTGCAAGGCCTTGTAGGAGATGCGCACGCCCCCATTATCGGCCGTGTTTTCGCCAAGCGTCAGTTTGCCGTTAAGGTGAACATCGTCCACAGCCACATAGCTCGCATATTGGTCCGAAATGCATTGCGTACGCTTGTCAAACTCCGCCCGATCTTCGGGCGTCCACCAGGAATGATAATTCCCGATCGCATCGAACTGGCTCCCCTGATCGTCAAATCCATGCGTGAGTTCATGCCCGATCACCGCTCCGATGCCACCGTAGTTCACCGCGTCATCGATATTGTTGTCGTAAAACGGTGGCTGCAGAATTCCGGCGGGGAAATTAATGTCATTCATCGCGGAACGATAATACGCATTCACCGTCGGCGGTGACATCGACCATTCGGAGCGATCAACCGCCTTGCCAATCTTGCTCAATTGACGGTCGTTCTCGAAGGCGTTCGCGCGCAGCAGGTTCCCGAGCGCATCATCACGCTTGATCTTGAGTTTCGCGTAATCGCGCCACTTGTCGGGATATCCGATGTTGTTATGAATCGCGTCAAGCTTGACCTCAGCTTGCTTCTTAGTGGTGTCCGTCATCCAGTCGAGACTCTGGAAGTCCTGTCCCATTGCCTTCTCAATGGCGTTCACCATCTTTAGCGTGCGCTGCTTGCCTTCCGCGCCGAATGTCTCATCGACGTAAGGCTGGCCAAGCGCCTCACCCAGTTGGCGATCGGTGCGGATCACGCAGCGCTTCCATCGGACCTGGATCTCTTTCTGCCCATTCAGATACTTGCGCTCGAACGCAAAATCTTCCTGTACGAAAGGTTCAGAAAGAGCTGGCGCCGCCGTCCGCACGAGGTGCCATCGCAGGTAAGTCTTCCAATCCGCAACCGGAATGGAATCAAGCTTAGGACTCACCTGCTTGAAGAACTCCGGGTTGATCACATTCAGTGACTCAAATTTCGGCGCGCCACTGTCGGCGAAATATTGCGTGAACTCGAAGTTCGGCGCCAGTTGATTCAACTCGGCGAGGCTCATCGGGTGATCGCGTTTCGCGGGATTGCGGCGTTCCGCACGATCCATCGAGGCCTGCGCGAGTTCCGTCTCGATCTGCAGAACGGTTTTCGCCTGGGCAGCGGCGGCGTCGGGCTTGTCGCCGAGCAACTCGAACATCTTCTGGACATGCGCCACGTACGCATCGCGCGTTGCCACTGACTTCGGATCGGTCTTCAGATAGTAATCGCGATCGGGCAATCCCAGCCCGCCTTGGTCCACATTCGCGATCATCTGGCTGGCATCATGAAGGTTCGGCGACGGGCCAAATCCAAACAGCCCACTCACTCCCTGCGAATGCAGATAAGCAATCGCGCTGATGAGGTCCTGCCGTGTCTTAATGGCCGCGATGCGCGCAAGTTGCGGCTCAATCGGCTTCGCACCCAGCGCGTTCGCGTGGGCTTCGTCCATGCACGCGGCGTAGTTATCGCCTATCTTCTGCATCACCGCGTCGCGCTTCGGATCGGGCACTGCGGCCTTTTCCAGGATCGCATGCAGGATGTCGTAATTGCGCTCCTGCAATTCATCGAAGCGTCCCCAGCGCGCCTGGTCCCCCGGAATTGGATTCTTCGCCATCCAGCCGCCGCATGCGTATTTGAAGAAGTTGACGCAAGCATCGACCGACGGATCCATCGCGCTCTTGTCGAAGCTGGGAATACGCGGTGCCGCAGCTTTGCTGGCGGGAGGTGCAGTCTGCGAAAGGGCAACCGAGCAGAAGAGAAGAAGGCAACAACTGATTTTGAGTCGCATGGCACTCCTGGGAGGAATGAAGTGGGAAACGGGTGAGTGTACAGCAGAGTAGACACAGGCTCCAGCAGCTTGTTTCAGACAAACTGCGGAACGGGGCGAGTCGTAGCTGGCAAGCGACGAACAGCAGGTTTATTTCTCGCAAGACTCCCAATTCACGCTAGCGAGAAACATGGGACGAGCGGCGTAAAGCCACGCTTGACGCCAGCCATCGTTTTCAACGTTTTGTGAAAAGTCTCCCAGTTCGCTGCACCCGAACGCTTCTGCCTGATACCGCGATACTTCAATACCTGAACAGATTGCAATATCCTGTCCGTGAGGCTAGTTGATACATGGCTTTGGTCTGGCTCGTAGAATGCAAAACCTGTCTGCAACGCTTTCCTGTACTACGGCGAGAGAACGTGTCGGGCAAGAGCACAGATGCACTCGTTCCCAACCCAGACGTCGGGTCCTTCGAATGCCCTCACTGCCACGAATATCACCACTATGGCACCGAAAATTTCATCCCCGGTGAGGGGCGCATCCACTAGGTTTTGCACGCAACGCGACCAACATCGGGTGCCCCACTCCTGCGAAGCAACGGGTGGGAAGATCATGAGCCGGGTACTGTCACCCGTGTCCCCTTTTCGGAGTCGCTCGATCGTGCTCGTCTAGTCCGATTCGGTCGGGCAGTAATCGCGGACTAGCCGCACTTGGCACCATCCAAGATTCGAACTCTAATGTGGGTGGCGGTGACCAATGATTTGGGACAATGTGCAACAAGCATCGACAAACGCCTCCGCGCTGGATCGTGCTGTCCTCGAAATTGAACAGTCGAAAGAAACGGCACGGCTCCGTCTGAGCCAGCGCACTAATGAGTCTCTGTCCATTGTTGACTTTGCGGAGCTTCTTCCCTCGGGCGACTGATCACCAATCCGGCGTTGCCGAAAACAGTCCCGAAACGGTCCAGGAGACAAATAGTTACGCTCCACGTGTCGGTGGGGTTTTGAAGCGCGGATAATAGTTCCATGGCCAAGAAAAACAAACTCGCAAACACCATCGCCTACCTGAATTATGAGTATTTGAGTGTGGTAGCGAAGCTCTGCGGAGAGCCGGTCGATAGCCTCATTGATCGTATGGCCGAGCGCGCTGCTGCCGAGAAGAAGACCACCTTGAAGAAGAAGATCAGCGCCTCGCGCCCGGCTAAATCCGTTCGCGTTAAATCCGCACGTGCCGCGTAGAATCGAAGCCTGAAGCCTTTAGAGCGCCGATTAGGATTCGCAGCGGTCTGATATCGAACGAGGCTCCACGAATTACCTGGCTTTACGAAGAATGTGTGGGGCTCCTATATGTTCTTGCCCGAGGCTGTCAGTTCCTGTCCCTGCAGGACACGCGATAACACTGCCTCTCTCGTTGCCTTCAGCGTGTTAACGAGCGATTCCCTGGGAAGTCGGTAGATGATTGGTTCTATGATCCAGCCCAAGCCCTTGGGAATATCACGGGTCAGCGAAATCGCTCGACATTCGGCACGAACGCCACTTTCACTCTCCTGAAATCGCCAGTAGGAATGAAGACGCCACAGGTATCCATAACCTGTATCTGCTGGCATCACCTGTTCGTGCTGTGTTCCAGCATGTTCAACCTCAGAAATGCGCGTCGTGTAGGAGTTGCATCCCGATCGTGTGCGATCCAGGGAAAAATAATGAACATCGTGTTCCGTATCCAGCACCACTGTAATGATCTTCTTCTTCTTGAGTCGCAAGTAGATTTGGAAATCGTTGTCGCGGCGGCTGATGAGCTTTGAGTCGATCACCTCAGGCTTGTAGATATTCTTGTGATTGTCGTAGTTCTGGATAACGGCGAGAACGTTGTCCACGGTCGCGCCTGGAATCTCTGCCGCTCCGATCCAATCGTGAATGAGACCGTCCGGCACCTCCACAGGACTCGTGCCACGCCAGAATTCGGCCGGGATCTGCCCTCTGAGACTCTCCTCGGTGGTTTTCGAATTGGCATTAGACCAAAGAAACGTTCCTTCTCCATGAAGGGTTTGCTCTATTTCTGCTTCAGCTTTGCGAATATAGAGGTTGAACGTATCGATGGTCTGAAACTGCAGCTGTACTGGGTTGGCGGTTCGCGCCATAACAGATTGTCTCTTTTCACAATCGTGATCTGTCAGCGCGAGAAAGTCAAACGGGCGCGAAGAGATCGCCAAGTCACCCTGACGAGCTGCGTTCGAACAGATATCGCAATACGAGTAGTGCCACCCTCCCCAAGCCGCATCGAGGCACAGATTACTTTTCGCGCTCGCTAACGTTTCCGAGCGTCCAGGGACGAGCTCCCTCCAAACCTAGTTCCAACTTCTTTTGCTTATCATATTGCAGCTCTGCCGCTTCGATGAGCTGACCGCTGCTTTTCCCCTTCACCGGGCTGATGTCCAGTATTGCTCCGGAGAATGTGTTCTCCACATTCTGCGTGTTGAGGGAATTCGCCATATTCATCGGAGTGTTGGTAATTAGCCTGATCTTCGTTGTACCGTCCGGCATTGCAATTTTGCGGGCGTACACGATCGTATATCCAATGTTATTTCCAGACCCAGAGACGCTGATGTGCCCACGGCTGGGATACTTCAACAATTTCGCGACCAGGGCTTTGTTGCCGCCGCTCTCGAATGTGTTCACCAGTTCCTGCGTTTGACTCGTCGGGGAGAAGCTATCAATGATGATAGTGACGTTGTACATCTGCCCCCTTGTTTCCTCTTGGGTCGACGTGGCGGTGGCGGTGTACTGGACGGGCTTGGAGTCCTGCGCATAAGCCACAAAACTGGCCAACGTTAACAACAGACACAACGCGATCACTAGGCGACTGCTATCTCTTAACATGCTCTTCTCCTTTTGCACTTTGGGACATCCTCAAGCTAGGCGTGACCTCTTGCGAACGGCACCCGCGACCGCCGAGTCTGCGGTGTCTACTCCTTCAAGGAGACTTCTCCGCGCCGCCGGTGCAAGCGTCCTCAAGCCCTGAGCAGCGGCGATTGAGGCGTCGCATTTCACCGCCATTACAACCTCAGTTCGTTACTTGTCGCGGTTCCTAAACTGCAGTCCCGCAACCCAGAGAAATATTGGGAGTTAGCAAATCAGAATCAGCGGTATTCGGCGAAGTTGCCATCGTTCGGAGGGAGCTTCCAAAAATCGCGGTGCTCAACATGCAGCTTAGTTCGGAACTGCAGGGTTATGATTCACTTCCCGTCCCACACTATCCATAACGGAGTATCTCGAAGCGAGACAGCTCGTGTTCTTGAATTCCTGCGCCTTACCCCAGTGGGCTCCGCTCCACCTCTTCCGTATCCATCGCGGACGGAGAGGAGTCCGTAGGTTCGCCACGAAACAGATATCGCAATACGAGTGGTGCCACCAGCGTCGTGACAGCGGTCATAATGATCACCACCGCATAGGCCTGCTGCGAAATCACGTTCATCTGCAAGCCGATCAGGGCGACAATGAGCGCGACTTCGCCTCGGGGAGTCATCCCCACGCCCACCTGCCATGCGGTGCGCTGTCCTTCGACCAGCACTGGAAGTCCGCAGCCCACCACCTTCGAAACGATCGCCAGCACGGAAATCACGGCGGCATCGATCAAGACCTCCCGGTTGAAGGCCGAAAGATCGAGCCGCGATCCCATAATGAAGAAGAAAAACGGTGCAAGAAATTCGTTGATGGCGTGCGCTCGCGGCGCGAGTCCCCACTCCGGCGCGTAGTCGGCGAAGACGAGTCCTGCGAAAAACGCTCCGATAATCGCCGCCATGCCGATCTTGGTAGCAGCCACCGACAGCCCAAGGCAAATCGCGAGTGCCAGGATCAACGGTGCATCGTGTGTGGACATGCGTTCCACACCCGGGCGCATGCCGCGCACGATGTGGGGGCCGATGAAAATCATGAAGAACGCGAAGCCCAATGCCTCTGCGATCAGGATCCCGATATGTAGCCACTGTACGTGACCGCCGCTGGCAACACCCGTAACCACGGTGAGCACGACCATGCCGAGAATGTCGTCGAAAACCGCCGCTCCCAGGATGATCTTGGCTGGGCGCGTATTCAGCGCGTCCAGGTCGCTCAGCACCCGGGCGGTGATTCCAACGCTGGTGGCCATCATGGCGGCGGCCACGAAGATGGACTCGTGCCTCGGTTCACCTCGCAGCATCAGGTAGCCGAAGCCAAGGACAAACGGAGCCACAATCCCGGCAACCGCCACCCGGATCGACGTACGTCCAACGCGGATCAGTTCCATCGGCCTGGTCTCCAGGCCTACGGTGAACAGCAGGAAAATAGCGCCGACTTCCGCCAGTGATCCCACCGATTCGCTCGGAGTCACCAGGCGAGTGGCGTGCGGCCCGAGGAAAACGCCGGCCAGGATCTCGCCCAGAACTCCCGGAAGCGAGAACTGCTCAAACACCTCTCCGAAGACTTTTGCCCACACAAAAATCGCGAAGAGTTCGAGCAGAAATCTGTCAGCACTTTGCGGCATACGATTCGTGACTCATTGCGCAACTGAGATCGTTGAAAATGCGAAGCCATCACGGCCCTGAAGACGCAGGGCAGATCACTTTATTTATCTCAATCCTTTGGGATGCGCCATCGAATTCCAGAGAAGCTGCTGCTGGCACCGCGGTGGAGGTAGCATTTTTACCGATTCTTTACGCGCCTTCAGTAACTGGCAGAAATGGCCGACTGCCTACTGACCAATGCCTAGAACTGGTTTCATAAAGGCGATTTGAAGGGGCGCGGCTTCAGCCGCGCCGCTAGCGCCGCACTTTTCGAGGGCTTTAGCCCCTGAGGTTTACTCTGCATACCTCAAGTCTTATTTATGAAACCAGTCCTACTTCTTCCGTTCCGTAACCCGAGCTTCCACCACTCCATGCGCAAGCCGGGCAGAGATGTCATCTCCAGCTTGAACTTGGTCGGCGCTCTTTACTAGATTCCCCGCGGAGTCGAAGACCAGGGCATATCCACGTTCGAGGATATTGGTGGGCGAGAGCGCATTCAACTGTGCCGCAAGCTGATCGAGCCTGGCGTGTCGCTGGCGCAATTGCGCGCGTGTAGCGGAGGCGAGCGCCCCAATTCGCGTCTCCAATTGGCTGTGAATGTAGCCAAGGCGGGTACGCAGATCGTGGTGGCGTACGCGGGCAGAAGCCACATCGAGTCGGCGGTGCCGCGTGCGCAGCTGATTGTTCATCGTCTCGCGCAGCCGGTACACCAGCTCGTCGACTCGCTGCTGGCGCCGGGAGATCGCGTCGCGCATCCTTGCGAAGGCTCCGTGTTGCGCGAGTTCCGTCAGCAACTGCTTGGCGTGCAGGAGCTGATAGCGCGTTGCGCGCGAGAGTCGCCGGTGCAGGTTCTCCACCTGATCCTCAATCTCCTGGCGAGAGCGAATCACCAGCTCGGCAGCGGCCGACGGCGTCGGTGCCCTCAAGTCGGCGACGAAATCCACGATAGTGAAATCCGTCTCATGCCCAATAGCCGAGATCACCGGGATGCGCGAGCCCGCGACCGTGCGGGCGAGAGTCTCGTCATTGAACGCGGCCAGGTCTTCCAGCGACCCGCCGCCGCGCGCAACCAGGATCACATCCACATTGTTTGCGCGATTGAAGAACCGCACGCCCGAGCTGACTTCAGCCGGAGCGGCTTCGCCTTGCACTTGCGCGGGGAAGATCAGCACGTGTACCGACTCATGACGTCGCCGGAGAATATTCAAAATGTCCTGAACGGCTGCGCCACGCGGCGAAGTGACGATCCCAATTCGTCGTGGAAGCGCCGGAATCGCCTTCTTGCGAGACTGGTCAAACAGTCCCTCGGCTGCCAGCTTTGCCTTCAGCTGCTCGAATGCAACTTGCAGGGCTCCAGCGCCCTTGGGTTCGAGATACTCGGCAGAGAGCTGCATCTCGCCACGCGGTTCGTAGATGGTGACACGTCCGCGAGCCACGATCTGCAACCCATTTTCCGGCTTGAACCGCAGCAGCCGCGCCTGCGAGCGAAACATCACCACCCGGATCTGGGCGCCATCGTCCTTGAGCGTGAAATAAAGGTGGCCGGAGTCAGCTGGGCGGAAATTCGAAATCTCGCCTTCCACCCATACATCGGTATATTCGCGCTCCACCCGCGTGCGCAGGTCAGACATCAGGTCACGGACGCTCCATATGCGCCGCGCAGCCTGGAAGGTGAAACCCAGTTGTTCGCTCAGGGACATCTCCCTCAGTTTAAACAGGACGGGGACGCCGCGAAAGCCTGAGCAGCTATCGTGCCAGCTGCCGGCTCAAACCAGCGGCTTTGCGGAACCACGGACGCTCGCGGCGTTTCTGGAAGGAAGGCATGGTTCGTTTCTTGGCCTGTATCTTCTGTAGCCACTCACGACCCTCTGCGCCCCGCCCCTGCGAGGCAAGAAACGCCGCGTAGTAGTACTGGATCTCAGTAGAAGTCGAAACCTGCGTTACTCGAGCGAACGCGGCTTGCGCTTTATCGTTCTGGCCAACCTGCGCGTACACGTGCGCAAGCAGTCCAGCAGCGCGATGAAAGTCGTACTTGGGATCGGCCTGAACGACGCGTTCCAGATCCCCGATCGCCGCGCTCCAATCCTTCAATTCAATTTCTGCAAGCGCCCGCCGGTAAAACGTGTCGGTCGAATCGGCTCGCGACGCGATCGCCCGATCGAAGCATTCCTTCGCCCTGGTATAGCTACCATCTTCGAGATAAAGCGCGCCCAATTCCTCGAGATTTCCCGCCGAAGGATTATCGAGAATCAGTCCTTCCAACTCGTGAATGCGCCGACGACGCGGAAACGCCTTGAAGCTGGTGCGCAACAGTCCCAGGTCGGGGATCGCTTCCACCGCGATGTAAATCAGCGCACCCAATCCGCCGCCAAAGATAATGATCCACAGCCAATACGTGTCTGGCCTCCGCCGTATAAAGTGCACGATGGCGATGGCCTGAATCACGAAGCCATACGGCAGTAGATAGAACAAAGATCCCATGTGATGGCGCGTATTGTAACTGGCGAGGTCGCTCGCCGACGGTGATTTCGTCTTCTTGTTCGCGATTACTTACGTAAGTGTCCGGCGTCTTCACCGAAACCGGCTGATCACATAGAAGATCAACGAGAGCAGAATGCTGAGCAGAATCGAAGTCGCTAACGGAAAGTAGAAAGTCGTATTCTTCCCACGATAAAGGATGTCGCCCGGCAATCTCCCAATAGGCAAGTTCAACCTGCCTGCCAGTAGCACGACGACTCCCAGCAGAATAAGGATGCCGCCCAGAATCAGCAGCAGCTTGCCGATACCCATCATCCCTTCATTCTAGCTGTGAAGACCCGCGCCGGAGCAGAGCCTCGAAGGGCCGCGGCTATGCCAGCGTCAGCGTGCGGCGGATGTTGTTATCTTCCTCGGCGCCGGGTTTGCCGAATTTGCTTTCGTACCGCTCGTACGCCGTATCGTTAGCCTGCGGCAAATCCTGGCGAACCCAGTTCAGGCTCCCGGAATCGAACGCCGCTACAAATGCATTCACCACGTCGAAGCTGTAGCGCGTGCCTGCGGCACGCAAGATGATGCTCCTGGCGACGTGCGGCGACAGGGCACTGCGATTCTCGGCATCGCTAATCAGATTGTTATATTCATTCGCAATCGCAAGAATGCGCGATTCCAGCGAAGCGCTACCCTTGCTGGCGGCGTAATAGTCTGCTTCATTATTCGCGCCGAGCATGATCGGAATCACTCGCTCCAGCGAGTGCAATCCATCGCGCTGCGTACGCGCCTTCTTGCTTGCGCCATCAGGAAGAACGTTGCGCTCGGAGGCCGTCAGCCGTCCAGCCTTCGCCAGAACCTCGCCGCTGATCTCCATCGTCCCAATTTCCTGCAGCAGTGCGGCCGACTGCATATCTACCAGGCGTTCCATTGAGATGCCCGCTTCGCGCCCGATCATCGTGGCCAGCCACGCCAGGCGCCGCGCCCGTTGCTGGGCGCCCGTATCGCGCGAGACGAGGTGCCCAAGAATCAGCAGCATTCCTTCGTACATCTCGCGCAGCTCGCGGAACAGTGTGCCCATCGAATACGCCAGAGCTACCAGAACCGTTCCCCACACAATCAGGTCGTACCAGTTGTGCTGGAGCAGTTCCGTGGTATTGCCGTGAAACAGCAGCGATTCCAGTGTCCATCCCAGGACAACAAGAAAAATGCTGGCGAACGCCGTGTGCATCGCGTGACGCCGCCCAAAGAAGTATGCGGAGAACATGGTGGGGAGCACATACAGACACAACATCATCTGATTGCGGGTCGCCATGCTGTCGAGTATCGCCGCGATGACGAACATCGACAGGACTAGCCACCACTCCTTGTTCACTTCAGCGAATCTGCGAAGCCCCGAACGTTTCATGTCCCCTCTTGGTTCAGGTTGCGTCCCGCGACACGGGTGCCACAACCCTAGCCAACCTCGTGCGAGCACTCTATGGCGGACAGGTCCTCACGGGCAATGTACGAAGGTAACGTTGACCAGCAGGTGGTAACAGACTTTGCGCCACAAAGTACTTGACTGACCCAGGCCCGAAAGGTACTCTACCCCGCATGCAAAGCTCTCGCCGCTGCCGAGTCCGAGGCGTGCCCATAGTGGTCGAGCCACGCTCGAGCGAGCCGCCCTCCAGCATGATGGAGGACCTGCAATACATCCGCCGGACCATGGAGAACTCCAGTTCCTTCACCGCGGTTCCGGGATGGGGAACGGCAGCCATGGGCGTGACGGCCCTGCTGGCCGCGCTCGTCGCGATCGAGCAACCGAACTTCGGCCGCTGGATGGCCGTCTGGCTCGGCGACGCCGTCATAGCTTTCTCCGTCGCCATGTGGACCATGCGCCGCAAGGCCCGGCGTGCCGGCATTCCGCTCTTC
Source organism: Terriglobia bacterium (assembly GCA_963826275.1). GTDB lineage: Bacteria > Acidobacteriota > Terriglobia > Terriglobales > Acidobacteriaceae > JAJPJE01. The sequence goes on from CAWGWI010000006.1 coordinate 137,550, forward strand.
TCGGGACCAGGCAGGAAGTTCGCCTTGAGCTTCACGCCCCCGATCCTCGTCGCCGTGATTCTTACCGCGGTGTTGTATCGCGCGGGCGCGATGAACGCGATCCCGGGCATGTGGCTTCTCCTTTACGGCACTTCGGTCGTCAGCGGCGGATCGTTCTCCGTCCGCATCGTTCCGGCCATGGGCAGCTGCTTCATCATTCTTGGCACCATCGCGCTGGTAACTCCGGCGGCCTGGGCGATCTGGTGGATGGTTTTGGGCTTCGGCGTCCTGCACGTTGTGTTCGGGACGATGATTGCAAGGAGGCACGGTGGCTAGGCAGGAACCGGTATCGCGGGCGAAGGCGCAACGGCAGGTCGAGGCCGCTGGCCGCGACGCGCGCGTCAGGCCGGAGCAACAGACTGATCACGGCCAGTGGCCCGATTTCGATGCCCTGATCCACGAGCGGATCCGGCTGGGAATCGTCAGCGCCCTGGCGGTGAACGAGACGCTTACCTTCAACGAGCTCAAGAAAGTGCTCAACACCACCGACGGGAACCTCAGTGTGCACGCGCGCAAGCTCGAAGAAGCGGGTTACATTCGCTGTGAGAAATACTTCGAGGGACGCATGCCCAAGACCGAGTACCGGTTGTCCACCGTCGGACGGCGCGCGCTCGAGCAGTACTTGAACCGTATGGAAGAGTTGATCCGCAAGACCCGGCAATAGACAAAGACGCGCAGCAAAAAAATTTGCGTGGATGCTTTGCATGGCAAAGTTCACTACCAGAATTGGGGCAAGCACCTAGATGGGTTCTTCACCGAGCGAAATGGAATCGAACGAAAGCCTCTCACAGCTGATCGCAGAATCGAACGGCACTCTTCACGTCGCCATCATCATGGACGGCAACGGCCGCTGGGCCAAAAAGCGCGGATTGCCGCGCATTGCCGGCCATCGCGCCGGAGCCCACGCCGTCCGCCGTGTCACCGACGCCGCCCGTGAACTCGGCATCGGCACGCTGACCGTCTTTGCCTTCTCCTCCGACAACTGGCAGCGCCCGGCCACCGAGGTCTCGGCCCTGATGCGTTTGTTCCACCGTTATCTGCGCTGGGAGATGGGACGCTGCCTGAAAGATGGTGTACGCCTCAGCGTCATCGGACGCCGCGACCGTCTTCCCAATTGGCTGGTAAAGGAGATCGAGCACGCCGAAGACGTTACCCGTCACGAGAAGCGTCTGCACCTGCGCGTCGCCATGGACTACTCGTCGCGCGACTGCATCGTCGAGGCCGCGCGCCAGGCTCAGCAGCTCGAAACTCTGGACCGCGAAGCCTTTCAGTCGCTGCTCAGCGCGCTCAATCGCGACCGGGTGAAAGACGTCGATCTGCTCATCCGCACCAGCGGCGAATTGCGCCTCAGCGACTTCATGCTCTGGGAGTGCGCTTACGCCGAACTGTATTTCACGCCAGTCCTCTGGCCCGATTTCAAGAAGGAACACCTGGCCGAGGCGCTGACCGAGTTCTGCCGCCGCGATCGACGCTATGGAGCAGTGAAGGAAACGGCGCTCACAGCCGCAGCGCCAGAAACACCAGTTCCCGAAACAGCAGGGGTTGTCGGAGATTGACGCAGCCCACACATACAATGGCGTAGTGCAGCAGTGAGACAGCATGACCCGCGGCGGTGAGCGATGGGTAGACCAAGGAAGCCCACGCAGGCTGCGCTTTCTTGCGGCCGACGTGGTTTGCGGCAAGATGATTCAGTTATTAACACTCCGAGGCTTGGTTACTGTAACTCTTCTATGCTTTGTAAACGCTTCAATTCCATCCGGAATGGTTCCCGCCCTCGCTTTACGAGTAAACCCATATTGATCATTCGCTTCGCGCTCTCATAGTCCTTTAGACGGAGGGAGTGTTTAGCAAGCTCGATATGCATCTTCTGAATGACTGCTCCGGCTAACTGTCGGTTCCCGACGCGGGACGCTTCTTTTGCGGCGTCCCTATATAGCCGTACCCCCATGTCAATACTTCCGTCCAGCAAGTACAACAAGCCCCACGTTGCGGTCAAAGCGGGACGGTAGTCGGGTTCTTTTTCCGCTGTCTGCTCAAGGCGGTCTTTGTACGTCTCAAGCAGCTGCTTTCCTTCGGCGAGCTTCTGCTGCATCAGCAGGACATAAGCCAAATTGTGGACTATCGAGTAGTTTTCATCATATTTGGCATGGCCTTCTCTTAACACCTTTTCAGCATCGGCTAACTCCTCGTTGTAAGCGAAGAGACATCCTAGGTAGCTGTAAACAGATGGTTCCGCGTTACCTCGCTTGACTAATGGCTCCAGCTCAGCAATGCCACTCTCGATGAGTCCCTGATGTTCATACACAGTCGCCAAGAGCACATACGTGTCCTGATCCTCAGGAAAAAGCCTCCTGCATTCCAACAGCATGCGATATGCTTCAACGTCAGCATCCCTGCGCAGGTACAAACGTGCCAGATTCTGATAAGCGAGGCTCGACCTCCTTGAATCAAGAGCAATAGCTTTCTTTAGCCAAACCTCAGCTTGTCTATCCTTTCGCTCAAAAGCAAACGATGTGCCGATCTCGATTGCCAAGAGGGCTTTGCGCTCACGACCAGGGTCGTTTTCATCTTCTGGAGCATTCGAGAGAGCGTTGAAGACAATAGTCACATCATCTACGAGCCGGTCGTCATGCCCGGCCAGCCGCTCTATCGCCCTCCGATCCTCGAGGACTCGGCCTCCGTCCAGGTCGTCGTCATGCAAGTCATCCGCGAACTGATGCGCCAGCCCATCGACAAGCACAACGCCGGCCTCATCCTCTACGGACTCCAATTGGCCTCCAGCAATCTCTCCCGCTTCCGCGAACTCTATCCTCCTCCGCCTCCACCCGAAGAAGAAAACGAGTCCCGGCCTTCCCTCGCCGGAGAACTGCTCGCCGCTCTCCGCGAGGATATCGCCAAAGCCTCCGAGCCCGTCCCTTCACCCATCCAAGAACTCCCCATCCCCACTCCTCTCACCAACGGCGAATAACCAACGTGTGGCGCGGGCGCCCTCGCCCGCGCGGGCGGACAGGAGTGTCCGCCCCACACAAATCTGCCCAGCCACTAACCACTAGCCACTAACCACTAGTCACTGCTTTCCAACCTGCTGCTCCTCAAATGCATCCATGCACCCATGAATCTCAGGCTCGCAATTGCTGCAGGCGCCAACTTCTTTATCATTGCGGGCCTGATCCTCTACGGATTCGGGCTCTTCGCGGAGTACCACGAAAAGGGAAAGTGGGCGAAGAACATCACCGGCTTGCTGGGCGGGCTGGGGATGATGACGCTCGCCCTGGCGCTGGTTCTTACACCGCATAATGCGGAGATCATCGCGCGCATCGCGCAGACCAAAGCGTCCGTAGCGCTGGTGTGGATCAGCAGCGCGTTGTTGCTGGCGGCGATTGCGGCTTTCGGCGTGATCACCTATACGCGGCCGATCCGGCTGTGGCACGAACGCAAGATCGAGCGCGAATTGACGCGCGGGTTGCCGGATATCCCTTAATTAATCCGTGCTAAGTACCTGAACCGGGGACGCGAGTTCCAACCTGCAGCTTGCCTTTTGCGTCCTAAATACAAGGACCAGTTCCCCTCCTGACTGGGAATTAACAAATTCAACATACAAATAGCGCCCCGTGAACTTCCTGAAATCCGACAAACCACGAAAGGGTAGCCCCGCGGATCGCGGTCGAGGACGGCTCCTCGCCTTTCCTCAAGAACGCGATTTGCCGGGAAAGCCCGCGGGCCTGTGGCGCACGTTCGGAAAGATCGGTCCGGGAATCGTCAGTGGGTCTTCGAATCTCGATCCTTCAGCCGTGGTGACGGCGACGGTGATCGGCGCGGCCTATTCGTTCTCGCTCTTGTGGGTTGTGGTGTTATGCATTCCATTCCTGTGGGCGCTGTTCTCGGTGACCGCCCGGATCGGTGTGGAGACACGCAAAGGCGTTCTCGACCTGGTGCGCGAAAGCTACGGCAAGCGACCGGCGATGGTTGGCGCCGGCATCACCATCGTCATTAATCTGTGCGTGGTGGTCGCCGACATGATGGCGGTATCCGAGGCGTTTTCCATCATCCTCGGCGTGAACCGGCTCTACTTCGTGGCGGCCATCATGTTCAGCGTGTGGTACATCCTCATCTTCCGCGACTATCGGAAGATCACGCTGGCGCTGGTGATCGTTTCGCTGCCGCTCTATATCTACGTGGCGTCGGCGATCATCACCGGGCCGCCGATTGGCGAACTGATTCGCAACATGTTTACGCCGCACTTTGGCAGCGGCTCGCGGATGATCCAGGGGATCGTCGCGCTGTTCGGGTCGTTCCTCACGCCCTACATCGTGTTGTGGCAGACGAGCTCGCGCACCGATCCGGAGCACGAACCGCATCGCTTCGACGCCTACGCCGCTACGCTGGTCACGGCGATGCTGGCGCTCTCGGTGATGATCGCCTCGGCATCGGTGCTGCACCTGGCGCACCCGGTGGACATGACGGCAAAACAGGCGGCGGAGGCGCTGCGGCCGGTAGTCGGCGATCTCGGGCCAGTGCTGTTCGCGATTGGAATCATCGGTTCGGGGCTGGTAGCGATTCCCGTGCTGGTGGCTTCGATGTGTTACGACCTGTCCCAGGCAATGGGATGGCGCTATGGGCTGAGCGAACATCCCTGGGAAGCCAAAAGCTTCTACTTCCTGATCTCGGCGGCCATGCTGGTGGCGGGACTGCTGAACTTCATCCACATGAATCCGGTGAAGGCGCTGTATTGGTCGATGATCCTGGCCGGCATGCTGACGATACCTATCTTTCTCTTCATCCTCATCATCTCGAATGATCGCAGGGTGATGCGCACCCCCAACACGCGCCTGCAGAACTTCTGGGTAGGCGCAGCCACCGGCGGAGCTGCCGCAGCGACCATCATCTATTTGTGGATGGAGCTGTTTGGGAGCTGACGTAAAATTGCGGCGCCATGAAAAGGATGCTGTCGGCGGTGCTGTGCTGCGTGCTGCTCGGATCTGTGGGCGCGCAGGAGAAGCCGGTTCGGGTTGGTGAGGAAGGGCATCATCAACTGGTGCTGGAGAACGAGTACACACGCGTCTTCCACGTCGTTCTCGCTCCGAAAGAATCCACACTGATGCACCAGCACGACCGTGATTACGTGTACGTCATGATCGGACCGTCGCAAGTGGAAGTCGTGAAGCCGGGCGCGGCCCCGATGCAGATGAAGCTCAACGATGGCGACGTGCAATTCACCAAAGGGCCGCTCACGCATAAGGTGACGAATATCGGCGAAACGCCGTTTGTAAACCTGACGATTGAAGTGAAGAAGGAGAGTACGAAGGCAGTGTGCGGGGCGAGTTGGGCGGGGGTACAGCCGGAGAAGCCGGAACAGTATCTGTGGAGGAAGTGACGGCGGTACACAGGGAGGAGCAGCCTGGTCCAACGTTTCACCTTGAAACGGATGCAGTAGCGGCTGAGTCAGTGACCTCGTCCAACATGGTTTCGGGGACTGCCGGAAGCGGGACCGATCCTGTGGTTGCGGTTACACCATTCGCAGCGAACGACTGAGAATGAATCAATCCGCGAAGGCAATGGTTGTGGAAGGGCAGCTTGGAGGCTGCGACGTGTTCTGGTTCCGCCGAACGAGCAAGTCGATGTTGTCCCTGCGCAAGGAGAGCAGGCGAAGTGTGTTGCGTGGCGTTCCAGAGGGATCTCTGGCCAACGTCTCGACAGACCGGGAACTTTAGCCCTCGGCTCCGAAATGGTTTCCTTCAAGTGCAGCCCCAGCGTCGAATCAGAGCACTTCGCAATGTAGCGGAATGGCCGCGGTGACCGCAATCACTGCATCCCAAAATCCGCCGTGCTAGCCTTCGCGTAGTTAAGGGATTCGACCTGCCTGTGTAAGGAGGTGTCCCATGAGTGCTGCCAGATCTGGGCCGCTCACGCCTTCCGTTGAAGTTACGTTCAAAAACATCCTGGTGACCACCGACTTTTCGCCTTGCTCTGAGGCTGCGGTCAAGATGGCTGCATCGTTGGCGCGCCAGCATCAATCGCAACTCATAGTTCTGCACACGATTCCTCCAGAGCCGATGCTGGAAACTCCCATGCAGCCGAATACCTGGGACTACCGACAGGTGCGGGCAGACGCAGATCGTGTGCTGGAAGATCTTCGCAATTCACCGGCTCTAACCGGAGTGACGGTGAAGACGTTGTCCGCGGTAGGTGACGTGCTGCAAGTCACGCGCCAGCTTGCTGCCGAGGAGAAAGTGGACCTGGTCGTGCTTGGAACGCATGGCCGTACCGGGTTCAGAAAAGTGCTGATGGGATCGGTGGCCGAAGAAGTGGAGCGCCTGCTGTCGGGTCCAGTGGTCACGGTCGGGCCGTCGGTGCGGGCCGATAGGCTGAGTCAGGCTCAATTTCGCTCGATCCTGTATGCGACCGATTTCGCCGGCGGATCGGAACATGCGCTTCGTTACGCGTTATCGTTTGCACATGAAAGCGGCGCGCGCCTGCATCTGCTGCATGTGATCCTGGAAGAGATGGTCACGGCGTTTTACCTCCACGACGAGATGGAGCGCAACTGCCGCCAGCGACTGGCGCGGCTGGTTCCCGCGGGATTGCTGCCCTCGGAACCAGACATCATCGTGGCCACGGGTGTGCCTCCGGAGGCAATCGTGAAGCAGGCGATGCTGACGGATGCGGACCTCATCGTGATGGGCATACACAAGTCAGGACTGCGAGGAGCGCAAGCATCGGCGCATATCCCATGGTCGGTGGCCAATGCGGTGGTCGCGCATGCGCCGTGTCCGGTGCTGACGGTGTGCGGCAAGCTGAGCTAAGTTAACCCGGAGCATGGAGGGCATTTTAGATTTTCCCCTGTGGGAGGACGGGGTGCCCTCCGCCGGGCTTTACAACGAATGGTTCCTCCCTCGCGCCACCGAGTGGCGTAGACCGAAGGCAAACCATTCCAGGGCAGCGGCACGACCGGAAGCCCACAATGTCAGCCCAAGTAAATGGTTGAGTGCCTTTCATCGCTGGTTCCATCATGAAAATTAGTACGATCAGTAAGATCATCAGCCGAATCGTGTCATTCAACACTTTGTTGCCATCGCGTGTGAATCGATTTAGCATTCGTGCCGTTTGCCGTCATTTTTGTTGCCAAGGTCGAACATGCGAAATCTGCGACGTGCCGTCGTTGTCTTTGTCTTCTTAGCCTTCTCTCTCCCATTCATCGCACAAACCAAACCAACGCCCGCCGAAGTCGAAAAGCGGGTGGACGCGATCCTCAGCAAAATGACGCTCGAGGAGAAGATCGACTACATCGGCGGCGTGCGCGGCTTCTACGTGCGCGAGATGCCCAACCTGAATTTGCCGGCGCTGAAGATGTCCGATGGTCCAATCGGCGTGCGTAACTACGGGCCGTCGACAACCTACGCGGCAGGCATCGGTCTGGCGGCTACCTGGAATCCGGATCTCGCCCAGCAGGTGGGCGCCGGCATTGGGCGCGATGCCCGCGCGCGCGGCGTGCACTTCATGCTCGGACCGGGCGTGAACATCTATCGCGCTCCGATGAATGGACGCAATTTCGAGTATTTCGGCGAAGATCCGTTCCTCGCCTCGCGCATTGCCGTGGGTTACATCGAGGGCATGCAGGCGCAGGGCGTGAGCGCCACTATTAAGCACTACATGGGCAACAACTCCGAATACGACCGCCACAATACCAACTCGATTATCGACGAGCGCACCATGCGCGAGATTTATCTGCCGGTATTCGAAGCTGCGGTTACAGAGGCGCACGTGGGCTCGATCATGGACTCTTACAACCTGATCAATGGCACGCATGCCACCCAGAACGACTTCCTGAACAATCAAGTCCTGAAGAAGGATTGGGGATACCGGGGCGTAGTCATGTCCGACTGGGACGCGACCTATGACGGCGTTGCCGCCGCAAACAGCGGTCTCGATCTGGAGATGCCCTCGGGCAAATTCATGAATCGCTCGACGCTATTGCCCGCGGTGAAGGCTGGCAAAGTTAGCCAGGCGGTGATCGACGACAAGGTCCGCCGCATCCTGCGCCTCGCCATCGAGATGGGCTGGCTGGACCACGATCAGGCCGACGCGTCGATTTCCGTCTACGACGCACGCAATGCGCAAGTCGCTCTGCAAGCGGCGCGCGAAGCCATGGTGCTGTTGAAGAACGATGGCAGCGTCTTCCCGCTGGATAAGACAAAGATCAAGTCGATCGCGGTGATCGGACCTGGTGCGTATCCGGGAGTGCCCGTAGGCGGCGGCTCGGCGCAGGTCGAACCCTTCCGCACGGTCAGCTTCCTCGAAGGAATCAGCAGCTACGTAGGGCCGGATGTCGCCGTGTACTACAACCAGGGAGTTCCGCGGATCGAGCAGATCATCGACAACACCGAATACACCTCTCCCAAGACAGGCGACTGGATGGCTGTTACCGCGCAGTACTACAACAATGCGAATTGGAGTGGCGCGCCGGTTGTCACCCGTCCGGAGCAGAGCATCAAGTTCGATCCGCGTGAACATTTTTCTATCGGTTTTGGGCCGATGACGGCACGCTGGACCGCGACCATTCAACCCGCGAAGTCTGGCGAGTACCGGCTTTATGTTGCGCGCTGGGGCGAGCAGAGCGGCTATAAGCTGATGCTCGATGGAAAGCAAATCTTGCAAACCTCGAAGGCCGCCACCGACGAAAAATCGGTGAACTTCGAAGCCGGTAAGCCGCACCAGGTCGTTCTCGAGTTTTCGAAGAACGACTTCTGGGATGGCGTCGGATTCGGCATGATCAAATCCGACGAGTTCGTGGACCCACAGGCGAAGCAACTGGCAGCCAAGGCCGATGCTGCCATCGTGCTCGCCGGATTCGATCCGAACAACGAGAGCGAAGGCTCCGATCGTACCTTTGCTCTTCCTCTCGGGCAGGATGAGTTGATTCAGAACATTGCCGCCGTAAATAAGAAGATCGCGGTGGTAATCACCTCGGGTGGCGGCGTAGATATGACGAAGTGGATCGACCAGGTGCCGGTCGCGATGGAAGCCTGGTATCCGGGGCAGGAAGGCGGAACCGCTTTCGCACAACTGGCCTTCGGCGACTACAGCCCGTCCGGCAAACTGCCGGCCAGCTTCGACCGCCGCTGGGAGGATAGCTCCAGCTACAAGAGCTACTACCCGAACGTGGCCGGCGATCCGAAAGGCGTGAAGTATAGCGAGGGCGTGTTCGTCGGCTACCGTCACTTCGACAAAGACGGCGTAAAGCCGCTGTTCCCGTTTGGCTACGGACTGTCGTATACGACGTTCAAGTACAGCAACCTCTCGGTGACGCCGGGAGCTTTCAAACAGGGACAGGATGTAACCGTGTCCTTCGACATCACCAACACCGGCTCGCGCGAAGGCGCCGAAGTCGGCGAGGTGTATGTCGGTGACAAACACGCCAGTGTGCCGCGTCCGGTGAAGGAGTTGAAAGGCTTCGGCAAAATTGACCTGAAGCCGGGCGAAACCAAGCACGTCATCGTGGCCCTCAATCCGCGAGCGTTCCAGTATTGGGATGAGAAGGGCAAACAGTGGAAAGCGGATGCGGGTGACTTCGACGTGCTGGTCGGACCCTCGTCAGCCGATATTGCGCTCACGGGCAAAGTGACGCTGGAGTGATTTCATAGCACGACAGAGTTGGGGGCGGCGCGGGCCGCCCCTTTTTTGTGTCCGCCAGATGGCCATTGGCTGACCTGCTCCGGACGTTGCGGGCGAAACGGTATCGAAGGTCGGCCGTCAGCCCGGTGTTCCTGGTTCGATAACTCTCTAATTCTTAACAGCTTCGCCGTTCCATCCAGCGAATATCCGCTGTGCATTACGAGACCAGCCGCCATCCATTGATAGATTTTTGGTTCGGTTTCACAGTGAGCCTCGTAACGCGAGAAATCGCGTGAGGAGGTAGCAAGATGAAACGGATGACATTGATGATCGCTGCCGCCCTGGTACTTGCGATCAGTTATACGCCCTCAATGAACGCACAGAAAAAGACAGTAGAGCTGCGGGTTCCCGCAACCACCAGCATCACCGGTACGGTGAAGGTTGCTATTCCGTTCGCGTTCTCGGTGGCGGGGAAGTCGTTCGAAGCCGGGACATACTACATCGGTCCGGCTGATGACGGTAACGAAATGGCCATCAAGAATGTCAGCGGCAAGGCAGCGGTTTTGGCAGCGACAAACCTTGTGAGCGTCGCCAGCGACGTAGTTCCGCCGAAGCTGGTCTTCCACAAGTACGCAGATCAGTATTTCCTGGCGCAGGCGTGGTTGAAGTACTCGGATGAAGGTCGAGAGTTCTTCGTGTCGCCGGAAGAACTGAAGATGGCGCGCGACTATCACCAGGAGCAGGTTGTCGTGCTGGCAGCCAAGTAATGGATCCTCGTCGGTATTGCGCTTAGCCCGGACTCGTACGTCCGGGCTTTTTTGTGCTTGAGATCAATACTCTAGTTGCAGTGCGTAGATGTCTTCGGTGCCGGTATCTCGGAGGGTCACGATACGATCGTCGGGCGTCAGGTCGAACCAACTCAACCAACGCATAGGGAAGTTTGTCGCTGGAATGCCTTCAACGCTGGCGGCAACCTCGACCGTATTGGTCGCAATGTTGGTGCGGACGATTTTTCCGTACCAGTATGCATAGACGTACTTGCTATCGTGGCTCCACGCCGGCCAAGGCGAACCCATAGCGTCGGGAAATGGCTGCCAATGCTTCCGCGCAACGCTATAGAGCATAAGATCGAATCCGGGCAATGTAACCGCCACCAGATGACGCCCGTCGGGGGACCAACGTGGGCTGTACATTCCGTCCGACCCCGATACCTTGGTGGATTGCATCGTTTCCAGATCCAGAACTTCGACATGAGTGAGTTTGCTGTCACAACAAGCGCCTCCATAGGCGATGTAGCGACTATCGGGCGACCAAGTCGGGTCTGCTGGTTCAAACGGGCCAGACAGAAGGAGGCGAGGTTGGCCCCCTTCCGCAGGTACTACATAGATCGCGTGATGCTCTCCCGCAAACCACTCGCTGAAGGCAATAAACTTTCCATCAGGCGACCAGCGCGGGGCCAGAACTCCCATCGGGCTGAAGGTAAGTTGCGTTTTCTCTCTCCCGTCAATGCGGCTTTTCCAAAGGGTGCCATCCGGATAGGAGACGAAGGCGATCCATTGTCGATCGGGTGAGAACGTTATGTAAGAGGCCGGGATACCACCGAGGTAGGGTACGAACGTTTCGGTTTGCGGATCATAGATATTAAGTTCGCCGCGCAGATCGGAGCCGATCGCATAGAGTTCTTTTCCACCTTTGCTGGAAACCGGCGACTGGATTTCTAGCGGTCCGGCGTACAGAAGTGTGGGTTGTGGCCGGGGAAGCGCAAACCAGTTGCTGTGTTCGCGCACCGCCCAAAGCGTATTTGAGGTGCCACTAGTTCGGAAGAAGAAGAACAGCTTCCCATCCGCGGTCCAATCGCCGAAGGAGGTTTGTCCTTTCAATTCTGGAAACAGCGGATGAGGATCGCTGCCATCGATACCGGCTTCCCAGATGTTTCTCTGTCTGGCGTTGTCGAGAATCACGGTAAATCGAATCCGGGTTCCATCGGGCGAGATACGTGGATAGGAGATATTCGGAAGCGAGAACAGGCGGGTTTGCGTCTTGCCATCGATACTGCCACGAAACATGTCGTGATCGTTGTTGGCCGAGTACAAGAAGCTGTTGCCATCCGGCGATAAAACCACCCAATGACCGAGATCAGGAAGTGGAAGACGATGGGCCGGTCCGGTTGGCAGTGGTACGGTCATGGCAATCGGAAGGAACCCAATCGTCAGCAGTTCAGAACCCGTGGGAGAGATTCCGAGCAAGCACGACACGTTCCCGGGGCTCGGAATGTCGGAGATTTCGCCCCCGTCTGTGGCGACCTGTGCCAGCATCCACTTCTGCCCGCCGCGATGTTCCTGGAAGTACACGCGACTACCATCGGTTGCTAGATAACAACCGCGCGTCTTTTGAAGACGAGTGCGTGTGAGTTGCCGCGAGCCGACGATGCGAGGCGGCATTGGGAAGAGTTCGCGGTAACTAAGCTTGCAGAGGGTGGAGAGAGCTACAAGTATTGCTGCGGCGATGATGAGCCTCACCCGCAATTTCTGCGAAGGCACGGTCGCGACCGGTGCTGGGGTTGCGACGGTTGCCATCGGCGGATCGGGCAGCAGTGTCACGACCCCGGGATCGAAAGTTGGTGTTAGCTGCGTGATTTCAGCGAGAAATCGATACCCCCGCCTGGGCAACGTCTCGATGTAGCGCGGAGTTTCGGCTTCGTCACCGAGCGCCAGACGGAGCTTTTTGATCGCGGTGTTCAGTCCCTGTTCGAAATCGACGAAAGTGTCTTCTGGCCAGAGACGTTTGCGCAGCTCGTCGCGCGTGACCAATTCGCCGGGATGTTCGAGAAGAATGCCGAGAACTTGAATGGGCTGGGGCTGGAGTTTCAGGCGAATGCTGTCGCGGAAGAGTTCGCCGGAGTGAAGGTCAACTTCGAATGGCCCGAAGCGAACTCTCTGCTTCTCTGTGACGGCCATACAATGCCCCAGAATGAACGGAGTATAGCCCTAGATCAAGAGCTGAGCAGTGATTGCTGACTCATCGTGAAGCGACCGAACCGAAATGGAACGCAATCCACTGGACGGGGCAAGGTTGCTGAAGGCATGGAGGCGCCTAAGCTTCCTCCAGCCGTTGGATGTCGAGCTTGTCCATCTGCAACAGGGCTTGCATCACGCGCTTGGCCTTCTCCGGATCGGAGCCGCTCATCAGCTTGCTGAGCGCCGTGGGAACGATCTGCCAGGAAACCCCGAACTTGTCGGTAAGCCAGCCGCATCGATCCGTTCGGCCGCCTGCGGAGAGCTTCTCCCAGTAGTGATCGACTTCTTCCTGGCTCTCGCAATTCACCACGAAGGAGATTGCTGGGGTGAACGTGAATTGCGGTCCCCCGTTCAAGGCGATGAACTCCTGCCCGTTGAGCGAAAAGTTGGCGATCATCACGGAGCCCTTCGGTCCGGGGCCGGCTTCGCCATAGCGGCTGATGCGTCCTATCGATGAGTTCTTGAAGATTGAGGTATAGAACTTCGCTGCTTCTTCCGCTTGATCGTTAAACCACAGGAATGGGGTGATTCCCTGCATAGCGACTTGTCTCCTCCTGATTCGCGTCGTGGGGAAGTGAAACCTTGGCATCTCCGGTCAAATCCCAACGGTAACAAATATCACTCACTGCTTAGATGCAGGGTGGAATGGGAAGCCGACAGCTTTCCGGATATTGACCAGCCCGGGTCAAGCAAGCAGAATGAGTCCTTGCAACCAGTTTCGAAAATGATTCCCGACCTTCGTAGAATTTGTGACTGCGTTCTCGTCATGATCACGCTATCGGCGCTGGGCGTCTGCGCGCACGCTGCCAACGAGCCGACGCCGGCCGGAAACACGATCGCGAGCGATGCATGTCCGCGGCCCGCAGAAGCCAGCGCCGTCGAAGATGCGCACGAGCGGGTCAGCAAAAATGGGCTGCTCGAGTTGATGTTAAAAGTCCGCTCCTCCAAGGACGCGAACGGCTATGCCCGCTACTGCTACCTCGATGAAGATGGATTTCAGGCTCCTACGCTACGCGTGCAGCCGGGAGATACGCTCGTCATTCATCTGAAAAATGAAATCTCGCCAGCGCCGGCGACGGCTTCGCACTCGCACCACGCAAAACTGGCAGGCGCGCGACGCGATCCGTGCACCGGTGGGGAGATGTCGGCATCTTCGACGAATCTGCATTTCCATGGGCTCGCGGTTCCGCCCGTATGCCATCAGGACGAGACGCTGAAAACGGTGATCCAGCCCGGCGATCCTGCGTTCGAATATCGCGTCCAGATCCCGCCGACCCAGCCGCCAGGGCTTTATTGGTATCACCCGCACGTGCACGGATTCAGCGAAGATCAATTACTGGGAGGCGAATCCGGGGCGCTGATCGTGGAGGGAACGGCGCGCACGGTACCGCAGGTTGCGGGACTGCCGCAACGCGTGTTGGTCATCCGCGATGAAAAGATGCCGTTGGCTGCGGCCAGCGAGAAACCGGATCTGAACCGGCCGACCAAGCAACTTTCGGTCAACTACGTTCCCGTGCCGTATCCGAAATATCCGACGGCGATCATCAAGATGAAGCCGGGCGAGCGCCAGTTCTGGAGAGTGCTGAACGCCTCGGCCGATACCTACTTGAGTTTGGCCGTGGAATATGACGGCAAGCGCCAACTGCTCGGCCTGGTTTCGCTCGACGGCGTGCCGCTTCGCTATGGGGAGCCTGGCAGCGCGAACTATGTTCCCGACGAGACCGACATCTTCCTTGCCCCGGCAGGACGCGCGGAATTCGTCATCACCGGTCCGCCTGCGGGTGTGACCGGCCGCCTGCTCACGCATTCGGTGTTTCGCGGCGCAGACGAAGACGGCAAACCTGCCCCGGCGCGGAAGATGGGACAACCTGCGTTGCGCGTTGGTCTCGACGACGTCGACCCGTTCCGTCCGTTGGCCACGATTGTCGCGTCGAGCGATGCGAAGGAGTCGAGCGCATCGGACGTCACTGCGGCGGGTGCGATTGCGAATCCACTTCCGCCGCTCGATA
>CAWGWI010000007.1:0-65000 GCA_963826275.1 Terriglobia bacterium
CACATCGAGCCGCTCAAGCAGGGCAAAGAGGCGATCATCGTCACCGAGCTGCCGTTCATGGTCAAGAAGGGTGGCGACGGCGGGCTGATCCAGAAGATCGCCGATCTCGTCAAAGACGGACGCATCACCGAGATCGCCGACATTGAGGACCACTCGGACAAGCGCGGGATGCGCCTGGTCATCGAGCTCAAGCGCGACGCGATCCCGAAGGTCGTGCTCAACAAGCTCTACAAGCACACGCCGATGCAGACCACCTTCGGCGTGAACATGGTCGCGCTCGTGGACAACGTGCCGCGAACGCTGGACCTGCGCGCGGTGATCCACAACTACGTCGCGCACCAGCGCGAAGTGATCGTCAGGCGCACGAAGCACGAGCTCTCCGAAAAGGAGGCGCGCGCCCACATCCTCGAGGGGCTGCTCACCGCGCTCGACCATCTGGACGCGATCATCGAGCTGATCCGCGGCTCGCGCGACCGTGACGCCGCCGCGAGCAGCTGGTCGTCCGCTTCGAGCTGAGCCTCATCCAGGCGACGGCGATCCTCGACCTGCGCCTCTCGCAGCTGACCGCGCTCGAGGCGGACTGGGATCAACAGGAGCGACGCCGATGTGACGGAGAGGATCGCGGGCGGGTGCGCGATTCTCGGCGACGAGTCGCGCGTGCTCGCCGTGGATCGGAGGAGCTCTCGGCGATCTCCGAGCGCTTCGGCGACGAGCGCCGCACCGAGATCGCCACGCTCGGCGACGAGATCGACATCGAGGACCGGATCGCCGACCAGCAGATGGTGATCACGATCACGCCTCGAGCGGCGTCGAACCCCGCTGCCGCTGGCCACCTACCGCCAGCAGCAGCGCGGAGGTCGCGGCGTGACGGGATGGACATGGAGGATGGTCGTTCATCGAGCACCTGTTCGTCACGTCCTCGCACGATTACCTGCTGTTCTTCACCAACCGCGGCAAGGTGTACCGCTCGAAGGTGTACGACCTGCCCGAGGCCCAGCGCACCGCCAAGGGTCGTGCGCTCGTGAACATCCTGCCGCTGCGCGAGGGCGGCGGATAGGCCGTGCCGACGCGCGACTTCGCCGAGAGCGAGCCCTCGGTGTTCGCGACCCGCAACGGCATGGTCGAGACCGAGCTGGCTGGCCTACAACACCCGATCAAAGCCGACGGCATCATCGCGATCAAGATCCGCGACGACGACGAGCTGCTCGCCGTGCCGCGGCGGTCGCCGACGACCAGATCATCATGCGTGCTCCAGGGCAGGGCTGACCGTGCGCTTCGCGGAGTCCGACGTGCGCTCGATGGGTGCGCGACACCACGCGGCGTTCGCGGCATGGACGTCGGAAGGAGGACTCGGTGATCGCGATGGACGTCGCGCGCGACGACATGGACCTCCTCGCGTGAACCGAGAACGGCTACGGCAAGCGCACGCGCATCGACGAGTCACCGCAAGACCAACCGCGGCGCAATAGGTGTGAAGACGATCGGCCTCACCGAGAGAGGACGTGCTCGCCGGCGCGCGGTGGTGCGCGAGCATGAGGAGCTCGTCTTCATCAGCGGGGCGGCATGGTTCAGCGCACCGCCGTCGCCCGGGATCGCCAGCACGGCCGCTCGGCGACGGCGTGCGCGTGATGAACCTGAAGGACGAGGACCTCGTCAGCGCGGTCGCGCTCGTCGTCGACACGGGCGAGGAGGAGGGGGCCTCCGAGCTCCCCGGGTCGCCGGACGCGTCCGACGGGCAAGACGACGACGCGGCCTCCGAGCTCCCCGACGCGCCGGACGACGACGCGGCCTGAAGCGGCCCACGGCACCCGTGCCGCGCCCCGCCGGCTGGTCGGAAGCCTGACGATCCCAAAGCGTCCAGTTTCGTCCCTCGGACTCAGATAGCCGCAACGTGCGTCCGAAAGCGGGAGGGTGCGCGATCTCCCCAGCTGCTTGCAGCAACCCTCACCACACTCCTCCTAGCCCTCGGACCGGCCGCTGGTCCGGCCGCCGCCCGCCACTACGACGGGCACGCCCGCGGCGAACATCACGCCGTCCATGTGGAAGCCCGGGCCAAGCGTCACGCCGAACGGGTGCAGGCGCGCGCGAAGCGCCGCGCGGCCCGCGCAGAAACCCAGGCCAAGCGTCGCGCCGCCCGCGAACAGGCGCGCGAACCGCCTCGCCGCGCGGGCCCGCGAACGCGAACAGCACCTCGCGACTCGCAGGGCGGGCGGCGCCGGGACAGCCGCAGCGTCGATCGCCGCCGTCCTGGCGACGCCCTGCCAGAACACGTACACGCCGAATGGCAAGGCGATCCAGGATACAGCGATCACCCCGAACATCGTTGTCGCCGACAACGCCGATGACTTTGTTCTTCCCGACGAGGACGAGAACAATCCCGCCGAACCTGACAAGAAGGAACGCACGCCGCAGAATGACGATCAGCTGAAGCGCGCGATTCAGGTTCTGGAGACTCAGGGCAAGAAAGCCTAGATCCTTTCAGGTACACATTTAGCCCCGGCTTCGCATCGCGAAGTCGGGGTTTTGTTTCTGCGGACGATTGAAGTGGTCATAACGAAAATGTCGGAAGTGGGTATTGCTGAATTCCAGTTACTACGCCACAGTATGAGAAGCGAACGTCGACGTCGAACTCGATCGATGGCGCCGAGACACGATACAGGGTGATGTTCAAGTCAAACCAGCAATGGGTTCCGGGTCCTTCCGAAGTAGCGCAGTTGAGAATAGTGCCCATTCGGCCGGCGCATGAGCAAAAAGGCGGAAGGTTCCGGGCGCCGATCGCAACTGAACCTCACGCGTTTTCGTTGTCGCTCTGCTGCCACGCTTCGCTCGTCGCCGTATTTTCGGCTCTCTTAACAATCGCAATCCCACTTGTAATCAGCGCACACGGACAGCACGCGCAAGGGGCCGAACACGACGTCTGGCGAGATAGTTGTTTCTTGTCCCAATGGCCGACGACGTGCAAAAGATGAGACCCAATTGTCAGTAGACTCCGACTCCGCCCCGGAGATTGGCACGTGTCATCTCCCATCTGGTTCTTCTAAACATCCAACCGGCTCGGCAGCGCGGAATCGGGGATACTCTGAGTTCACTATTTGTGTCCGCTCAAGTTCAACTGCTATGTTACAAATAGTCACACCACCACCAACTGAAACGTAGGAAGTGATGACTTGCCGCCCTGGTCCAAGCAGATCACTTGCGTAGGCTATACCTGTTTAGGCTGCAGTCAGCGCGTAGCTGTGCTGCGTTCAACCAATCCGCAGCCTGACTTCTCCGCTCCCATTTTCAAATCCAAATGTCTTTGTGGGATGACTCGTTGGATCCTCCACGACGACCTCGTCTCTATGGACATATGGACTGAATTTCCGCCGGATCATACCGCGACCGTCCTGCCATTCAGGTCGAGCGCAGGGTGATTTGGTGGCGCGGGCGCCCTCGCCCGCGTGTAGAACCGACGGCCTTGCCATTTCTCAACCAACTTCTGTTGGTTGTCATCACGAGCGCAGCGAGGGATCTGCCTCTCTTGGCTGGGATTCTTGGTGCTCCAGCAATTAGCTACCAGCTACCCCCGCTAGTCCCTCCGACCATGCCCGCTTGGTCACCGATTCGCCCTCCACTCCGTGCTATGCTGATCCCAGTTTGCCCTCCGGACCAGCGCGATGACGCCTCTCGTAAAAGACATTCCTCCCGCAAATGTTGCCGGGAAGCGCCTGGTTGGGTGGGTCGTTTTTGGACTCCTCGTGCTGGCGGCTGCGGCAGTGGGCGCGTTCGCAGGGCTGCTGGTCGTCTACGCCACCGATCTTCCTGAAATCACACAGCTCGAGCAATATCGTCCCAGCTCGATTACGGAAATCTACGACGACCGAGGCAAGATCATCGGATCGTTTGCCATGCAGCGCCGTGTCGTCGTCACCTACGACGATCTTCCTAAGGTGCTACGCGACGCCATCATCTCTACCGAAGACAAAGATTTCGAGAAGCACTGGGGTATAAATTTCTGGCGTGCAGCCGGGGCTGCTTATCGCGATTTCGATTCTGGCCGCCGCGCCCAGGGCGCTTCCACGCTGACCATGCAGTTGGCGCGGAACCTGTTTCTCTCGCCGGAGCGGACATTCCATCGCAAGATCCAGGAGATTCTGCTCTCCATACAGATCGAGCGCCGATTCACTAAGCCACAAATCTTCACGCTCTACGCCAATCAGATCTTTCTCGGACACGGCGTCTACGGCTTTGAAGCCGGCTCCGAATACTATTTCAGCAAACACGCTAAAGACCTGACCCTCGAAGAAGCAGCGATTCTTGCCGGTCTGCCCAAATCGCCCAGCGGATACTCGCCCATCAACTATCCGGAAAAGGCTGTCCGCCGCCGCAACATCGTGATCAACAACATGCTGGAAGACGGCAAGATCACCGCCGAAGAAGCCATGCGTGCCAAGAACGCGCCGCTGCGGCTCCGCATCCAGAGCGATCCCAATTCACTGGCACCGTATTTTGTCGAAGAAGTTCGCCGTTATCTCGAGAAAAAATATGGCAGCGAAGAGGTGCATGAGGGCGGCTTGCGAGTCCACACCTCCTTGAATTCCGAGTTGCAGCTTGCCGCCAATCAGGCCGTGCTCGATGCGCTCGCTGCTTACGAGCGCCGCCATGGATGGAAAGCTTCGCTGGCGAACGTTAATGCCGAGGCTGCCGACATATCCAAGTACGAACATCCTGACTGGGATATTCCGGTCCACGAAGGTAGCTACGTTCATGCGCTAGTTACGACGGTATACGGGACGCACGCCGACGTAAAGTTCGGAAAGCACTGGGCGAGCCTACTTCCCGCCGACTATGCCTGGACCAAACACAAGTCGTGTAACGAGATTCTCGCCCGCGGCGACATCGTCTATGTCAAAGTGCTTTCGTTGTCTCCCGACGGAACCGCTCACGTCTCGCTCGAGCAGGATTCCGGCGCGCAAGGCGCACTGCTCGCGATCGACAATTCCAGCGGCGACGTGAAAGCCATGGTCGGGGGCCGCGACTTTGATCTCTCGAAATTCAACCGCGCTACACAGGCGCAGCGGCAGGTTGGGTCGTCGTTCAAGCCATACGTTTACACGGCGGCGATTGATCAGGACAAGATCACGCCTGATGACATGATCCTGGATACGCCCATCACTTTCCCAACCGCCTCAGGGCCGTATACGCCTCACAACTATGACGGGAAGTTCGAAGGCAACATCAGCATCCGGCATGCGCTTGCCGACTCCCGCAATATCCCCGCATTAAAGATCGCATCCGACCTTGGCATCAAGACTGTGATCGACTATGCGCGCAAGTTCGGCATTAGTTCGCCGATTCCGCCGGTGCTTCCGGTCGCGCTTGGCGCCGCCGATCTCACCTTGATGGAGCAGACCAGCGCTTTCACTACGTTTCCCAATGACGGTGTTCGCGCGGTTCCGCGCATGATCCGCAAAGTCGAAGATGCGAATGGCCGAGTGCTTGAAGACAACTACCCGCAATTTGACGACGTGATCAGCGCCCGAACCGCCCGCGTCATGACGTCTTTGCTGCAGGGCGTGATCCAGCATGGTACCGGCTTTGCGGCCAGCAAGATCAAGCATCCGCTCGCCGGAAAAACTGGCACGACCAACGATTTCACCGACGCTTGGTTCGTCGGCTTCTCGCCCTCAATGACCTGCGGAGTCTGGGTGGGCTTCGACGAAAAGAAAACGCTGGGCCCGAAGGAAACTGGCGCCGAAGCCGCTCTGCCCGCGTGGATGGATGTAATGAAAGTTGCGATCAAGGGCCACGACACGGAAGCATTCAATCCTCCTCCACCACCTCTCGTCCGCACGGCAGCCCAAAAGGTCGCCGCAGGACCAGGACGATAGATAACTGCCTAACTCAGCGCGTTGTGAAAGCAGCGGTATGATTGCTGTTGCGTCCAGAGACACAGGGATCTGATGACAAAGCAACTACGTCTATCTTTTGTCGCGCTCCTAGTTCTACTTCTTAGCACTGCTGCTTCAGCGGCGGACCGTACCAAGATCATTCTCGACACCGACATTGGCGATGATATCGATGACGCCTATGCGCTCGCGCTGGCGCTTTCAAGCCCTGAACTGGAGATCCTCGGCGTAGTAACGTCGTTTGGCGCAACAGATCTGCGTGCGCAGTTAGCCAGCCGCATGTTGTATGAGACAGGCCGCGACGATATTCCGGTGGTTGCTGGTGTGAAGACGGGCAATGAGAAATTCAACCAGTACGGTTGGGCGGAGTGGTTTCACCACAGCAAGATTCGCCAACAGACTCCGATCGATTTCTACACCGAGCAAATCAATCGCTATCCCGGTCAGATCACGCTGGTCGCAATTGGGCCGCTCACCAACGTTGGCGCGTTGATCGATCGAGATCCGGCTACGTTCCGTAAGTTGAAGCAAATCGTCATTATGGGCGGCAATATAACGCTGGCGACTGGCGACGTCTACGACGGGACGAGTACGAATCCCATTCCCGAGTACAACATCACCAAGGATATTGCGGCGGCGCGAAAGCTTTTCGCTTCCGGCGTGCCGATTATCATGGCTGGCCTCGATGCCACCGCGATGCTGAAGCTCGACGAAGTAAAGCGCGCCAGGCTGTTTCGGAAAAGCTCGCCGCTGACGGATTCTTTAACCGTGCTGTATCACCTGTGGGGTTATACGACGCCAACGCTCTTCGACCCGATGGCAGTTGCCATGGTGATTGATCCGACTCTGACCAGGCTCGTTCCGATGCACATCGAAGTGGACGATCGCGGCATTACGAGAAATGTCGCGGGCAAAACTGCGAATGCCAGCGTCTGTTTCGATCCACAAACCGATCGCTTCTTCAATTTGGTAATTCAACGATTGACTGCGCAGAATCTGCAGCGGCTGGACTGGTAAACTGCACTTTTTCGGAACTCAAGACTCGGGCTCGAGACGCGAGACGCGAGACGGAAACGGCCCTACCCCACTTCCACCAATCCATACCGTCTCTGCCAGTTCGTTCGCAGATGTACCAGCGCCCGACTGACTTCTCCGCCGGGGACTTCCTTCGCGCCGCTCAGCGTCCACGCAGCTTCTTTCTTTGCGGCTTCCAGGATGTCGCGATCTCTCAGCAGATTTGCCACGCGAAAGCTCGGTACACCCGCCTGACGTGTCCCGAAGAATTCTCCCGGACCGCGGAGTTGCAGATCCATCTCGGCGATCTCGAATCCGTCCTGCGTGC
The DNA here is from genome assembly GCA_963826275.1 of Terriglobia bacterium. Classification (GTDB taxonomy): domain Bacteria; phylum Acidobacteriota; class Terriglobia; order Terriglobales; family Acidobacteriaceae; genus JAJPJE01. The sequence goes on from CAWGWI010000007.1 coordinate 7,231, forward strand.
GCACCATTGTGTCCAGGCGCTGGTCGCCCACTTCGGATACTTTGCCGCTCGTCATCAGGATGCAGTACGACTTCGCCGCCCCGCGACCAATTCGCCCGCGCAACTGATGCAGTTGCGACAATCCGAAGCGTTCCGCATGCTCAACGACCATCACTGTCGCATTCGGTACATCGACGCCCACTTCAATCACGGTCGTCGAAACCAGCACGTCGATGTCGCCCCGCTTAAAGCGGCTCATCACCACTTCTTTATCATCGGCCGGCATACGCCCGTGCAGCAGCCCGATTCGCAGTCCGGGCAGAATCCGCTTCCGGATCTCGTCGTACATCTTGATCGCCGGTTTCAGGTCGTTCTCGCCACCCTCTTCGATCACCGGATACACCACATACGCCTGGTGTCCCGCCGCAACCTGCTTGCGCACGAACTCAAACACCTCGCCCGACCGATCATCGGACACGCGCCTCGTAGCAATCGGAGAACGTCCCGGCGGCAACTCGTCGATCACGCTCACGTCCAATTCGCCATAAAGCGTCAAAGCCAGCGTCCGTGGAATCGGAGTCGCGGTCATCACCAGCACGTCTGGTTCGCCGGTTTCGGCCGTGTCTTTCTTCATCAGCTTCAGTCGCTGCATCACGCCGAAGCGATGCTGCTCGTCGACAATCACTAGCCCCAGCTTGTCGAATTCCACCGTCTCCTGGATCAATGCATGCGTTCCGATCACCAGTTGCGCATCCCCCGCCGCGATGTGCCGCCGCACTGCGCGCTTGCGATCTTGCTCCAGCGACCCCGTCAGCAGCACGATGCGATATCCCGCGTGCTCCAGCACCCGCCGCGCATTCAGGAAATGCTGGGATGCCAGGATCTCCGTTGGCGCCATCAGCGCCACCTGGTATCCGTTCTCGATCGCAATGATCGCCGCCTGGAATGCCACGATCGTTTTTCCCGAGCCCACGTCACCCTGCAGCAGCCGACGCATCGGTAAAGGTCCGCCCATATCCGTGGCGATCTCCCGCAATACCTGTTTTTGTGCCGACGTCGGATGAAAAGGAAGGATGCGTTTGATCGCGGAGCGAGCTTTGTCATCCAGTCGGAACTCGATGCCTTTTTGCGCGCGCATGCTTCGCCGCTTCAACTCCACGCCCAGTTCGAGGAAATAAAGCTCTTCAAAGATCAGCCGCAGGTGTGCCGGGCTTCTCGACGATTGCAGTTTGCTGATCACCTCATCCGGGTCCGGCCAGTGCACCTTCCAGAACGCGTCTTTACGGTCAATGAGTCCGTTTCGCTGCCGCACCGCCGTCGGCAGTACTTCAGCAATCTCCGGATTCAGCACCTCCAGCCCGGTACGCACCGCCCGCCGGAACCAGCGCGAGGAGAGCTTCCCGATGGCCTCGTAGATTGGCACAATTCTTCCCGTTTCCAGCGATTCCTTCGGATCCGCCTTCTCCTCGCCCGCCTTTTCGAGGACTTCAATCTGCGGCTGCATGATCTGTAACCCATGCCCGCGTTTGTCTTCTTCCACTTTTCCGTATAGTGCCAGGATGTCGCCCGCTTGGAATCTGTCCTTCAGATAGGCAGCGTTGAACCACATGCACTTGATGCTGGCGCGCGGCTTCCCAAACGCCGGGGGCGCGTTGTCACCCACCTCGCCTACGGTCATCTCGAAAATAGGCATCCGCCGGGTGCGCAACAGTATCGACGTCCGTACTTCCGCGATCAGCGTCGCCATCTCCCCGGCACGCAGATCCACAATGCGCCGCGGATTCGATCGGTCTTCGTAGCGGAAAGGCAGGTAGTACAGCAGGTCTTCGAGCGTCGAGATGTTTTTAGAAGCCAGGGCTTCGGCTCGCACCGGGCCGATTCCCTTCACGTACTGCACCTGGCTGTCCAACTCCAGCATTGCCATGGAAACTAGCAGCTTAACATTCTTATAGAGAGAAACCGGCGGTGCCCCACACAACCTGTCGTCGGTTGGGTGGGATTCAGCTGTATCTTCCAATTACCCTAAAAAACAGACAGCCAACCTGCCAGAAACGGTGTCAAAAGTAATTAGGGATGTTACCCAAGAATTTCTACAAGTCGCTCGCGGCGGTTTTGGTCGGTAATGCGATTTACTTCCTGCTCCTCATGCCGATTTTGCCGCCTATAGCCCGCCACGCGGGGCTTTCCTCGCATGGTATGCCGCATTTTGACCTGGGCCTGGTCGTCGATTTTTGGGTTTGCGTCGTCGCCTACGGTGCCATCGAACTCTTCTGGCGAAAGAGAAAACCCTCCGACGTTACTAAGGGTCCTTGAGCCTCCGTGTCGGACTTGCTACACTCCACTTCCCAGGGAAAGTACGCGTATTTCTCAGGGCTCTCCCCTTGTCGTGACCGCCAGTTGTTGGCGGATGCCGTCTCGTAAACATGCAGAAAATAGCCATACTTTACGACGCCAGTCAGGCGGTGATCTCCACCTTTGACCTCGACGAAGTGCTCAATCACATCGTCCAGATCGTGCAGGACTATTTTCACCTGCATCGGGTGGCGATATTTCTGGTCGATCACGAGACCGGCGCCCTGAATCTGCGCACCCATGCCGGCTGGGGCGAAAGCAACCTTCCGCTACAAATCGAACTCGGCAAAGGCCTCATCGGAAACTCCGCCAAGCTCAAGCGCCCCATTTACGCGCCCGATGTGACCAAAGACCCTCGCTACCTCGACGCCATCAAAAGCACGCGCTCCGAACTGGCCATTCCGCTCATCGTCCGTGACGAGGTGGTCGGCGTCCTCGATTGCCAGAGCGACCAGTTGGATTTCTTCGATTCCGAGGCGTCCGACCTGTTGATTCTATTTTCTACTCAAGCATCCATCGCGTTACAGAACGCGCGCCTCTACTCGCTCGAGCAGCGCAAAGCCGCGCAACTGGAAGCCATCAACTACATCGCCAAGCAGGCGACTGCGGTTCTTGACCTCGACGAGTTGCTCGATAAAGTTTGCAGTCTGCTGCTGCAGTCGTTTCCGGTCGATCACGTTTCCGTGCTTTTGCGCGAGGAAAACACCCTGGTCGTGAAGGCTCATCATGGACGCCTGACTCCGGCCATTCCCGAAGGCGCGGCGATCCCGGCGCACACTGGCCTCTCCGCTCGTGCCATCGAGTCCCGTGCGACTGTAGTCGAGAACGACGTCTCCACCGCTTCCGATTATGTTGTCGGTTTCCATGAGACGCGCTCCGAAGTTTGTATTCCTCTGGTCTCTCTCGGCGAGTTGATCGGCGTCCTCGCGCTGGAGAGCTCGCGGAAGAACGCCTTCGAACGCGCCGATATCGCTCCCCTGGAATCGGTCGCCGACATCTCGGCCAACGCGATTCAGAACGCGCACTATTTCGAAAAGGTTCGCCAGATGGCTTATGTCGATGGGCTCACTGGCATGTTCAATCGGCGCTTCTTTGAAATTCGTATCATGGAAGAGCTCGAGCGCGCCCAGCGCTATCACGGATCGATGTCCGTCATCATGCTCGACATCGACAAGTTCAAAAAGCTAAACGATGAGTTCGGACATCTGCTCGGGGACGAAGTGTTGCGCCAGGTCTCATCCATCTTCTCAGCTCAACTCCGTAAAGCTGACGTCGCCTGCCGCTATGGCGGAGAAGAATTCGCCATTATCGTCCCTGAAACCACCGGAGATCACGCGCTCGCCGTCGCCGAAAAGCTGCGCCAAGTCATCGAGAACTGGCACTTTCCGGGTGTCTCGCACAAAGTTACGGTCACCGGCGGCGTTGCCTCGTATCCTCAGAATGGAACCACGCGCGACGACCTGGTTCGCGCCGCCGACGAAGCGCTCTACGCCGGAAAACAGGCTGGACGCAATCGCATCCTCCCCGCGACTACACGCGTGTAAGAAAACCGGGTGCCCCCAGCCGTCGCCTTCCGTTGGCGTGGGTGGGATCTCCCGCATTGCCTGCTAAACTTATTTCTTGGCTCCTCGTAAAAAATCCGTCACCACGAAAGAGGGTGCCCCATCTTCGCCCGTTGTTGGCGAAGGTGGGAAGAAGGCAGCCCCGGGTGCCCCACTCGCCGCGAAGCGAACGAGTGGCAAGCAATCCACCCATCCCCGGATCTTTCTTATCGACTCGTTTTCCTTCATCTTCCGTGCCTATCACGCCATGGCGCGCCAGCGGCCCATGTCCACGAAGACGGGCGTTCCCACCAGTGCCAGCTACGTCTTCATCAACATGCTCCGCAAGTTGCGCGACGACTTCGATCCCGAGTACTTGGCCGCCATCTTCGATACGCCTGAGCGAACTTTTCGCGATGATCAGGCCGCAACCGTCACTTCAGTTCGCAAATTCGACCTCAAGACTCAGAGCTTTCAGGAGATCGAATACAAGGGCTACAAAGCCAATCGCTCCGAGATGCCCGCCGACCTCGCGCAGCAGGTGCCATACATTCGCCGCGCGCTTGAGGCTTACCGCATTCCGATCATCGAGATGCCCCGTTTCGAAGCCGACGACGTCATCGGCACGCTCGCGCGCCAAGCTTCCGAGCAATCGCATCCGGTTTTCGTTGTCTCCAGCGATAAGGACATGCTCCAGCTGGTGAACGACAAAGTCTGTGTCCTGAATCCGCCCAAGGACAACCTGATTTGCGACCGGGCCAAGGTCGAGGAAATCCTCGGTGTGCCGCCCGAGCGCGTCGTCGACGTCATGGCCCTGCGCGGCGATTCCATCGACAATATTCCCGGCGCGCCCGGCATCGGTGACAAAGGTTCCGTCGATCTGATCCAGCGCTTCGGCTCGCTCGACAACCTGCTCGAGCACGCCGCCGAGGTTGAAAAGAAAACTTACCGCGAATCGCTCCTGCAGAATAAAGACAACATTCTCTGGAGCCGCGATCTCGTTACCATCGATACGCACGTTCCTGTCGAGCTTGATCTCGACTCCATGCGTTCCGCCGAACCCGACAACGAAGCTCTCCGTGCGCTCTTCACCGAGCTCGAGTTCACGTCATTAATCAAAGAACTGGTCACCGGAGTCGATCTCACCAAAGTTGATTATCGCGAGGCTAAGTCCACTGCCGATCTTGACAGCGTCCTCGGCCACATTTCCGAAGATGCGCCGTTGGCCATCGCGCTCGATGCGACCATTCAGGCCGCGCCTGAACCCGACGAAGAAGAATTGGTTGTAGCCGAAGAAGCGCCGGCAGCTGAGCAACACTCTTCCGGCATGTTGGACTTTGCAGACTCTTCAGGCGACTCATCAATTTCGGGTGACCCATCGACGTCGGGTGGCCCATTCAAGCCGGGTGCCCCACCCTCGGCCTCTTTTGCCGTGGGTGGGATAGCTCCACTTCCGATCGCGATTTCTCCCGCTTCAGGTCACGCCCTCAGCGCCGAACTCAACTCCAACGACGTCGGCTCTCGTCTGAAGCAGCTGCTCTCCGACCCGAACGTCCCGAAGACCATCCACGACCTGAAGTCCGCGATGCATGTCTTCGCCGAGCGTGATCTCCAACTCGAAGGCGTGCATCAGGATCCGATGCTGTATTCGTATCTGCTCGATCCGACATATTCGAGCCATCGCCTGCCCGAAGTCGCGTTGCGCCGCTTCAACCTGAAGCTTTCCGGCACATTGCCAGAAGCCGCCGACGTTACCGGACGCCTTACCGCCGCTTTGCGCCAGGAAGTGGCAGAATCCGACCTCACCAAAGTTTATGACCAGATCGATCTTCCGCTCCTGCCAGTGCTTTTCCGCATGGAGCACGCTGGTGTGAAGATCGCTTGCGATGTCCTCGCGGAAATGTCGCAACGGCTTCAGCTTCAGGTGGACGAAAAGGCGCGCGACATCTACGACAAAGCGGGGGTGAAGTTCAACATCAACTCACCACGCCAGCTCGGGGACGTGCTCTTCAACCAGCTGAATCTTCCCAAGCCCGTGAAATACGGCAAGGGCAAGACGATCTCCACCGCTGTGGACGTGCTCGAAAATCTGGCGGCTGAACACGAAGTCCCTCGCCTGGTGCTCGACTATCGCCAATTCTCCAAGCTGAAGTCGACCTACGTCGATGCGCTGCCGGTGCTTTGCCGCAAAAATACCGGACGCCTCCACACGACTTTCGATCAGACGAATGCCGCCACCGGCCGCCTCTCGTCACGAAATCCGAACCTGCAGAACATTCCCATTCGCACCGAGTTGGGCCGCGAGATTCGCGCCGCCTTCGTTGCCGAAGAGGGCTGTGTTCTTCTCGCTGCTGACTACTCGCAGATCGAGCTGCGCCTACTCGCTCACTTCTCCGAAGACAAGCTGCTCGTGGACGCTTTCCGCCGTGGAGATGACATTCACACGCTTACCGCGTCACAGGTCTTCGGTGTGCCGCCGCTCATGATCGACGCTGAGCACCGGCGTCGCGCCAAGGCTGTCAACTTCGGCATCGTTTACGGCCTCTCGGCCTTTGGACTTTCCCAGCAGATCGGCATCGAGCCGCGCGAGGCCAAGCAGTTCATCGACGCTTACTTCGAAAAGTACAGTGGCGTTCGCCGCTTCATCGACAGCACACTCGAGCAGGCACGTCGCGACGGCAAAGTCTTCACACTCTTCGGACGTGTGCGCCCCATCCCCGACATCAACGGCAAGAACGCGAACCTTCGCGGATTCGCCGAGCGTACTGCCGTCAACACGCCATTGCAGGGAACCGCCGCCGACCTGATCAAGCTCGCCATGATCCGCATCGATCGCGAGCTTCAGACGCGCGGCCTGAAATCGCGCATGACGCTCCAGGTTCACGACGAACTCGTCTTCGAAGTCCCCGAGGATGAAGTCGACGACCGTTCGTCAGCTCGTGAAACACGAAATGGAAAATGTTTATCCCTTGCGGGTTCCGCTGCTGGTCGAAGTCGGCGTCGGCAAAAACTGGCGCGATATGGAATAGCGTGGTGACGCGGACGCCGTTGCCGCAGCCGAACAGTTATTTATCGACACCTGTAGCGGACATGGCGCATGTCAAAACTCTGCTTACTCCGCCTCTGTGCCATAATCATCCGTTCTCAGCGGAGTCGGCATCCAAGTTTTTGGACTGAATGCTGACTGCTGAATACTAATTACTAACGGCTGCTTTTATGCAACTGACTTATCTCGAAGCCATCCGCCAGGGCATCTGGGAAGAAATGGAGCGTGATCCCTCCGTCTTCTGCATCGGTGAGGACATCGGAATCTACGGCGGAGCGTTCAAAGTTACCGAAGGCTTCGTCGATCACTTTGGCTCCGAGCGCATCATTGATACGCCTATCGCGGAAATGGCCATCGTTGGCGCGTCTTTCGGAGCTGCTCTTACAGGCATGCGCCCGGTTGCTGAATTCCAGTTCATGGACTTCATCGGCTGTGCCTTCAATCAGATCACCAACATGCTCGCCAAGTCGCACTATCGCTGGGGCGCGCCCGCTCCAATCGTTCTTCGCGGACCAAGCGGCGGCAACGTTCACGGCGGCCCGTTCCACTCGCAGAATCCAGAGACCTACTTCATCAACACGCCAGGCCTCAAGGTCATTTGCCCAGCGTCGGCCTACGACGCCAAGGGACTCATCAAGTCCGCCATTCGCGACAACAATCCCTGCATCTTCTTCGAGCACAAATATCTTTATCGCCGCATTAAAGAGGAAGTTCCCGACGGCGACTACACCGTTCCGATCGGCCAGGCCAGAATCGTTCGAGAGGCAAAAGGGAAGAAGACCATCGCCGTGATCACCTACGCCGCCATGGTCTATGTCGCGCTCGAAGCTGCTGAAGAACTCGCGAAAGAAGGCATCGAACTCGAAATCCTCGATCTACGAACGCTGCTCCCGCTCGACCGCCGTGCCATCGCCGACGTCGTCCACCGCACCAACAAGGTCATCGTTCTGCACGAGCATCCGCGGACGGGCGGCATCGCTGGCGAAATCGAAGCCATCATCAACGAAGAGGCTTTTGATGAACTCGACGGTCCCATCGTCCGCCTCGCCGCGCAGGACACACCCGTCCCGTTCTCGCCGCCGCTTGAGGAATATTTCCTTCCCAAAGTTAGCGATCTTGTCCGCGAGGCTCGCCGTCTCGCTGCCTATTGAGAGCCGCTCCGTACGCTCCTGACCCGACAATTTCATGACAAATTGTTCACGGTTCCTATTGCGCGTCTGGTCATCTCTCGTGCGACAATCGTTCACTTGCGTTTGTGGGGTTTCTCGGAGGCCTGAATGCGGGGATTCGTGCTCGGCGTGCTCGTCACTTTGATTGCCATCTTCGGCGGATCTTACCTGTATCTGAAACTTGGGATGTTCGACGTCAGTGCCATTCCTAATCCGGGGAAAATGGAGCGTCACATGGCATTCATGTCGCTGGATGCATCGGTTGAACGTCGCGCGCCCAAAGGCCCGAATCCGGTTGCACTCACTGATGATGTCTTGATCGACGCCGCCAAGGAATACGAAGAACACTGCTCAATGTGTCATGGCAGCCAGAACAGCAAGGCCATGAATTTCGGAACCAAGCTTTCGCCTCGCGCCCCCAATCTCGTCCGCCATCCCATGGACGATCCTGACGGCCAGATCTACTGGACTATTCAGAACGGTATTCGCATGAGCGGCATGCCAGCCTGGTCGGGTCACTTCTCGGATAACACGACCTGGGGAATTGTTCACCTGCTCAAGAATGTAGATAAAGTTTCGCCCGCTGTCTTAAGCGCCTGGAAAGAAGCCGCCGGAGAGCACGAGCACGTAATGCCCCCGGGCCAACCGGGAGGTCCACCGCCGGCCACCGAGCAGCACGAACACCAGCATAACCACTAAGCTGACTGCGCCGGTCCGGCACTCGATTGCTTCATGGGATCACCGCTATTTACGTGAAGCAGCTGACCCTTCGCGTTCGCTAGGCAGACTGCCTCAACACGCTTGTCCGAACTCAAGTTGACGCATTCACCGGGCACGGTCAGCGATTCAAGCTACTTGCTACCAGCTACCCACTCTCGACCCCAGCCCCCACCCGCTATAATGTAGTGTTTGCCCGGGGTTAGGATCCTATCCGTACGAGGAAACATGCCAACTGACGTCGTCATGCCCCAGATGGGCGAGTCCATTTTTGAAGGCACCATCACCAAGTGGCTGAAGAAGCCCGGCGACACCGTCCAGCGCGACGAGCCGCTCTTCGAAATTTCCACCGACAAGGTGGACGCCGAGATTCCTTCGCCCGCGAGCGGCGTACTCAAGGAAATCAAAGTGCAGGAAGGCGCCACCGTCCAGGTCAACACAGTCGTCGGCGTTATCGATGCCGACGGCGCCGGCGCCTCTGCTGCCGCTCCGGCCGAAGGCCGCTACTCCGCCTTCTCCGTCAGCTCCGCCTCCAGTTGCGCCGCCAGCCGCTGCCGCACCTGCTGCTCCGTGCTCGCTCCGCTCCCGCCGCTTCCGGTCCCGGCACGGAAGTCATGATGCCGCAGATGGGCGAGTCCATCTTTGAAGGAACCATCACCAAGTGGCTGAAGCAGGTCGGTGATCAGATCCGCCGTGACGAACCGCTCTTCGAGATTTCTACCGACAAGGTCGACGCCGAGATTCCCGCGCCCGCCGCCGGTGTGCTCAGCGAGATCCGCGTCGCTGCCGGACAGACTGTCGGCGTGAATACCGTCGTCGCCGTCATCGGCGGAACCGGTGTACCTGCGGCAGCAGCTGCCGCTCCGTCCCCCGCCCCGCAAGCGCCTGTCGCCGCTCCCGCTCCTCCTGCTCCAGCCGCGCCCGTTGCGGAAGAAGAGGAAGAGATCGTCGTCGAAGGGCGTCGCATACGTTCTTCACCGCTCGTCCGCAAGATCGCAAAAGACAACAACGTCAATCTCGCGCAGGTGAAGGGAACCGGTCTCAGCGGCCGTATTACCAAGGAAGACATTCTTAACTTCGTTCAGTCAGGCGGAGCGAAAGCCGCTGCGCCGGCTCCGGCTCACTGCTGCTGTTCCCGCTCCCAAACAGGCTCCCGCGCCCGGCTGCGCCTTCGCCGCTCGTCGGCCAGGTCGTCCCCATGACGCCGATGCGCAAGATCATCGCTCAGCGCATGGTCGAATCGAAACACACCAGTGCCCACGTGCATAGCGTCTACGAAATCGATATGACGCATGTGATGAACCTGCGCGCCAAGCTGAAAAACAAATTCGAGCAGACCACCGGCAGCAAGCTCACACCGACCACATTCTTTGCTCGCGCCGCAGTGAAGGCCCTGCGCGAGTTCCCGATCGTCAACGCCTCCGTCGAAGGCGACAACATCAACTACCATCGCGAAATCAATATCGGGATCGCAGTTGCTCTCGATTGGGGATTGATCGTGCCCGTCATCAAGCACGCGGAAGAGAAGAGCTTCCTGGGATTGCAGCGCGCCATCAGCGATCTTGGCGATCGCGCCCGTGCCAAGAAACTTTTGCCCGACGATGTCCAGGGAGGCACGTTCACCATCACGAATCCCGGGCAGTTTGGCCAGATGTTCGGCCTGCCCATCATCCTGCAGCCGCAGGTGGCGATCATGGGTATCGGTTCGATCAAGAAGATGCCAGTCGTAGTGACCGATGCGAGTGGCGGTGACTCGATCGCCATCCGATCCATCTGCCACATCTCGCTCGGCTACGATCACCGTGTGATCGACGGCGCCGTCGCCGACCAGTTCCTGCGCTCAGTGGCGCAGCATCTGGAAAACTTGGAACGAAGAGTTGATGTAAAGGGAGTTGTCAGTTGCTAGTTGTTAGTTGTCAGAAAAGGCAATTAACAACTAGCTCTTGGTACTTAGTCCTTCAATCGCCGCACGCCATTGTTGATGGCTATACGCCAACTGCTCTCTCTAACAACTAGCAACTGACAACTAACAACTAACAACTGATAACTAACAACTAGTTCTGTTTCGCCCAGCTACTGGCATTCAGGCAATCGACAACTCCGTCGATCACTTTGCTCAATCCGCCTTGAAACTTGTCGGCATCCACGATATCTTTCGACGCGATCGCTTCCGTAATCGAAAGTGCGGAACCAACAAATGATAGTGCCGCCTGTTTTTTGTCGGCTCCCGACTTATTCGGCAGATTCTCCTGAAAACGATGCACCATGCGGAAGATTTCTTCCGCCGAGCGCTGGTCGTGCGCCACCTGGACCACTACCGATCCAGGATTCGTAATCGCCGCGATAAAATATCGTGAAGCGACGTAAGTCGTAATCCCAAGTTGCCGCGCTTTCAGAATAATGTTGCGCTTCTTCCACGTGCGCGAAATCTGGTGCTGCGATTCGTTCAGCTGCAGCGGCACCAGCAATCCCGACTTGTTGCGAATCCGCAACAGCGTGGGAATCAGCGTGTCGCATACCGTCGCACCGCCCAGTCCAGGCGGACACATCTCTAGCATCTGCCCCAGTTCTGTCAGGCCAGCCAGATCTTGTTCAATTTGTTTAGGAGTTGGACGCCCGGATGTTTCTCCGGACGTAGACTGCGATCTTACCGTTGCGCGGCGGTTGCCCGCCAAATGGCCCTCATCATTGCTTTACGCTTTACCCTACGAAAGTATCTCCAGCATTTAGCAGTTAGCTCTTAGCATTTAGCCCTTGAACATCGTTCCTCAACGTCAGGAAAAATGTGCAGGGGCTAAGTGCTAACAGCTAATCGCTAAGAGCGGTACTATCTTGCCGCTTCTTCCGAATCGTACTTCTCCATGAACTCTTCCACCGACCGAACGTATACATCGGCCATATCCACCACGTTCCTTCGCGCTTCCAGAAGATCCAGCGCACCATTCAACTCGTAGCCCAACGATCGCAGCACCGCCAGCGTCATCATCGGAGCGCGGTGCACCCCAGCGGCGCAGTGGATGTACAGCTTCGCCTCTTCGTCATCCAGAGCCTGCAGCGCAAATTCAACGCCACGCTGAAAAACCTCGGGCGGCTTCGGCTGAAAGTCGTCGTCCACCGGATTCCATAGCACCTGTATGCCATGTGGTTCCGCCAGGGGCGTATCGTCGAACTCAATTTGCATGTCGATAATGTGGGTGATACCGGTGCGCGCCACTTCCGCCATCTTGTCCGGTGTCCATATGCCCCCGCCGACAGCTATGCGATCAGTGATCCAGCTGATATCCATGTGCTCGCGAAACCCTTCTCTTGCTTCTGTTCTTTCCGCGGCCACGGGAAGGATCGGCCCGACCGGATGTGCTTCCATTCAGCTCTCAATTACCTAAGATTCATTCTAAAGCACGTCCGTTGTGCCCGCAGAGGCACTTTCGCCCGTGTCCTCCCGGAGTCTGTCGAGCAAGATCTGCGCCAGCGATGGGCACGAACTCTCTTCTTCCTCGTTGCTGAACGTAGCATCGAGTTTCGCCCAGTCAAACAGGAACTTCGCGTGTTGTTGGCTTCCGCCCTTGGCCTTCTCAATCATGGCGTCCAGGATGTCCGGCACTGCCTGCAGAATTCGTTCTACCGCATCTGCGCAAGCGTCTTCCGTGCTCGTACTGCTTATATGAGAGTTGCGATTCGACTGCTCGTTTCGGTTCATTCTGTTTTTCTCAGCTTCAATTCCAGAATAGCAATTTTGATGGGACCTACTAGACACTTTCCGGAAATTTATATTTCGAATTGCAGCAATCACTTACGGGGAAAATCGTCAAAATCACCTCTTGACAAGAAAAATGTCGTGCGGCGATTCAAGTGTAGAAAGCTAAAAACGCCCCATCCTCGCCCGAATTGGACAAGAATGGGGCAAGCAGGAGGCTAAACTTCTGCGCCGGCACAGACGGACGTATTTGCCATCGCGATCGGGTACACGTCTTCGCTGCAGGCGTCGATCTCTTCCAGGTATAAGCTCGGATTGTCCTGAGGCACGAGCCTGCCGCGACTCTTGATGCTGCCGATCCGTTTCAGCAAGCCGCAATCGATCAGGATCTGTGTCATTCGATCGATCGCCTCTGGAAAGCGCCGCGTCAAGGTTCGCAGGGTGCAACCGAAGATCCCTGCCGCTTCTTCCTGGGTATAGTCTTGAAAGACGATTCGTACGATCAGCGACTGCGACTCCGGATCCAGTCTCTCCAGGCAACGCTCAATGTCGTGCACGAAGATGACCGTATCCTCGAACGTGCCCATGCGATAAGACGTAACACGCGTGCGAAACACCTCGCGGCCGAGCAGGGAAGGCACCCGTCCCACTTCCATCGACATCTGGAAATAGCGGCGCAGGAAGTGGATGGTGCGCTGCCGGTAGATCGCGAGATCGGGATCGAGATCGTCGAAGTTGCGTACCCGGGCGTATGGACGAAACGGCGACTTTTCGCTATTCAAAAGGCACCTCCATAGGTTGTCGTATCCAATTCGCCCGAACCCCGAAGCAGGCCGAACTCGTTTGAGTCGGTTCTCTTCCGTCGCATCCCGGCCTTCTGTTGCCCGGCCAGCGGTAATTCGCGCATCTGCCGTTCGCACTGACAGCAATAAACGTTCCGAGATCCGATCGCCCGCACCCACAATGCGCCGCAGCGTTCGCAATATTTCATTTCAACTCTCCCCTGTACTTCTTGCATCTTTCCCTCCTGTATCAATTCGGTATAAAAAGGAAAGCCCTGCACAATCGCTCTTCGAAAAATGTTCCGAAGGGCGGATGGCAGGGCTCGTTTCTCTTACGATGACCTGGCTGAGCTATTTAGTTTGTTGGTACTGGTCTACGACTCCATCCGGCGCGGCGAACGCCGGTACGGGTCAAATCCGCATGTCGTCTTTACGGCGAAAATAGCCTTCTTCGTACCCAGACTTCACCACCATGCCGTTATGCAGGATGACCGTAAGTCTGCCCGTAAAGCCAAGTGCCTGTAACAGTTGCATTGTTGACGCCGAGAGCAATTCGCAATTGCGAACCTTTTCCCGGAACAGCAGAAAAAGCCGTTCGGCATCGCGCAAGTCGCCGCCCGGCGTGGTTGTCTTCTCTGGTTGGGAATGGACGAGAGTGGCATGACTGCTGAACATTACTTCACCTTTTTAAAGTTAGCAATTAGCTATACAATGGAATGGATGCTATAGCCATATGGAATGGCTGACAAGATGGAAAATCACTGAACTGATTCGTCAGTTCAAGAACGGGAAATGTGCACTCTATGTCTATTGATTTCACAACTTTACAAGAGCGTCTGCGCAGCGCTCTCTGGAAACAGATCCAGGCAGGCGAGTTAACTGGTGTCCAACTGGCTCGCGAAACCGGGTTTCAGCAGGCCCATATATCGAATTTCCTCAATCGCCACCGCGGTTTGAGCCTTCAGGCCATGGATCTAGTGATGAAGAAGCGCGGCTTCAACCTCTTCGATCTAGTCAAGAACGACGAACTGGCGCCACGTCTCGCCATGCGCGAGAAAGCTGAAGACGGCTATGAGAACGTCATTCTCGTTGATGGCGCGATTGCCGCCGGCTCGCCGCTCGTCGTGCAGGAGAACGTGCGCGACGTCCTCAAGTTCAAAGCATCTTTCTTGCGCAGACTGCGTGCCGATGGCGCTACTGGCCGCGGTGATTGGCGTCGATTTGTGCTCATCAAAGTCGACGCGCGCGAAGGCATGAGCATGTTCCCGCGCCTCATGCCCGGCGCCATGGTGCTCATCGATCGCCACTACACCTCCTTGCGTCCCTATCGCAAGAACGATCGCAACATGTATGCCGTCCGTAAGGATGGCGGCGCAACTATCAAATATGTGGAGCTCTCGGATAAGAATCTCGTACTGCGCCCGCACAACGCAGACTATCCGGTCGATGTAATTCGCATGGCCGAAGGGGAGAGTGCAGCGGACTACGTCGTCGGGCGCGTATGCCACGTCTCGATCGAGACATAGCGTTTTGGAATTTGATGGAGCCCGCTCGCCCTCGAGCGGGTAAGTTCGCGCAGCGAACGAATGAATTCGTTGTCCCAGACGCTCCGCGCGGCGCGCACGACCGTGGGGGAACGCGGTGCGCTTATGTCTGCTATGATTTTTTCAGTATCTGTTGCGCATTCTGTGCGCATCCCAGTTACCGGAGCGCAGTCATCGTGGAGGATTTTTATGAGCGATTTGCCAGGCACCCCGGGCGGACCACGCCGGGATGAAGATGTTGCTTTGGATCTGATGAAGTTTGTTGCTATGACCACCGGCTATGGTAAGACCAGCGGCCCAGGCGCGGGATTCCAGGGAACTGGCGCGCCCGTTCGCGCCGAAGATTACGCCGACCACCTGCTGCAACTCTACACACGCTGCCTGGAAACAGTCCGCGGAAAGAAATAGTCGTCAATCCTCCGACAGCCAACAAGAAAAGCCGCGGAATTCCGCGGCTTCTCAGTCTTAAGCCCAATCGCTGTTCGCGTTGAACGAACGCAATCGCCTTAGCGGCGACGCGCCTTCTTCGCTGCTTTCTTCTTTGCGCCGCCCTTGCGAGCAGCTTTCTTGGCGGCCTTCTTCTTCGCTCCGCCTTTTTTCGCTGCCGGACGAGAGCCGCCCTTTTTCGCAGCGCTCTTCTTCTTAGCAGCTTTCTTTGCTGCTTTCTTTGCTGGTTTCTTTTTCGCCGCAGCTTTCTTGGCAGCAGGTTTCTTGGCTGCTGCTTTCTTAGCCACGGGTTTCGCTGCAGGTTTCTTTGCTGCTGCTTTTTTCGCAGGAGGTTTCGGAGCGGGAGCCGCTGCCGCTGCTGGCTTCTCTGCTGCCGCAGCTGGAGCAGGCGCTTCAGAAACTTCTTCTGTATCGTCGGCGCTTACTGGTTCCTCCTCCTCTTCTTCTTCCTCCTCGAGGTCTTCTTCCATGTTCTCGTCGTAGATGTCGGAATCGCCGTACTCATCTGCTTCGTCGTCACGGCCATATAGCGTCAGGTCATCAAACCTCATCGTTCCTCCTGGTCCTGCTCGAACTCGTATGAAAGTTTACGACTACCACGGGTGACGAATATCATCCCGAAAATCGGCGCGGATTATAGCACAGCGATTTTCGTCTCGGACAATCGCGAAAACTCATCCGTGAGATGCGCTTTCTCCCCGCTAGCCTAACTCAGGTTGAGGAATTGTTCTTGTGTTTTTCTTTACGGATCTACGCGAACCACAACGACGTCGCCCGCGCGCAGGTGCGCGCCGATTTTGGCATTGTCTTTGCGCAACGCCGCGACCGTGGTGTTGTAGTGATCGGCAATCGAGGTAAGCGTCTCGCCGGGCTTCACTTTGTGTAAGATCTTCCCCGGCTTTTTGTTCGACGCCTGATGTAAGCCATTGGATTTACTAGGCTTACCATCGTCTTCCTGGCGGGATGCTGCTTGCTTCGCATGTGCCTTGGGAGCCGACTCTGCGACCTCGGCATGCGCAACCGAGCGGTAGATTCTGAGATGTTGCCCTGCTTTTAGTGCATTTCCACGAAGATGGTTCCACCGTCGTACCTTCTCAGCCGGGACTCCAAAGTCGTCCGCCACCGAAAGCACCGTGTCCCCTTTGCGGACTTTGTACAACGTTGGGTGCTTCGAATAGGAGACAGCTTCCATCTCCGCGGCCCGTCGCGCGCTGATCGGAATAATCAGCTTCGTGTCCTGGTGCAGGTCCTTGTCGTCACCCAACTCGTTCACTTCGGCGATCGATGCGGCCGTCGTGTGATACTGCCGCGCAATCTCCGTCAGGCTCTCGCCCGATTTCACCCTGTGAAATCGCCACGAAACCCTGTTCTCTCGTGGGATCGCGGCAATCGCCGTCTGGAACTTATCGGCTGTCCCCGCCGGAAGCTTCAGCTCATAGCTGCCTTCCTTCGGAGTAGTCATGCGAAGCAGTGCCGGATTCAGCGCCTGTATATTCTCGGCGGTGCTGTCCACGCACTCGGCAACCAGTCGCAGATCGATCGGATAATCGACCTTCACTTTGTCGTACTGCAGCGGCGCATCAACCGTCAGATGATCCAGTCCATACTGTGCCGGATTTTTGGCGATGATGGTGAACGCCAGAATAATCGGAACGTAATTCTTCGTCTCCGCCGGCAGCACGTTGCGCTTGTAGAGCTCCCAGAAGTCCGCGTAGCCGGTGCGCATGACCGCCTGTTGGACATTGCCGGGGCCGGAGTTATACGCCGCCATCGCCAGATACCAGTCGCCGAATTGCGCGTACAAATCCTTCAGATGACGCGCCGCGGCCCGCGTCGATTTCTCCGGATCCTGCCGCTCGTCGACCCACCAGTTGCGCGCCAGGCCATAATCCACCGAGCGGCTGGCCATGAACTGCCACATACCGCGCGCGCCCGCATGCGAGAGCGCCATCGGCAGGAATCCTGACTCCGCCTCCGCCAGGTAGATCAGATCCTGCGGCACGCCTTCTTCTTTAAATACGCGCCGGATCATCGTCTCGTAACGGCCTTTGCGAATCGTCGCCGACTCCAGCGAGGCCCGCCCATGCGTCGAAAAGTAATTGACGTAGCTGGCGACCTGATCCGTCATCATCAGCGGTAAATCCGACTGCGTATGCCGTATCTCCGCCTCTGCCTTCGCCTTCACGTTCGGATCCACCGGGAACGTCACCGCATTCGCTTCATCGATCGGCGCCGGCTCGGCATTCTGCGCCGTGAATCCATCGCCCTGCTCCAGCGCAATCGCCTCCAGGTCGTGTACGCGTTCCACCAGCTTGTCGAACTCGTCTTGCAGTTGCTGGTTATTGCGGATGTCGAGGTTCGACTCCACCATCAGGTTGAACGCATGATCGAAGTTCTCGCGCGCCGCGTCCAGGTGACCGGCGTGGTAGTTCGCCTGTCCCGCCTCATATTCTTTCTCCACGCGCGCGATCAGGTCTTGTACCTGATCGGCCGGAGCCAGCGGCGCGGTCGCGGCCTGTTCAGGCTGCGCGCTCTGGGCCGAACTCTGCGCTTGCTGTTGCGGTTGTTTTTTGACTGTCGGGGCGTTCGCCTGCGCGGGCGGTTTGGCTGAGGTCTTTTGGGATTTGTCGGGTTCGCACGCGATCGATGCCAGGAGCAGCGCGGCCGTGAGCGGCAAGATTAACTTACTTGGCATCATTCGCGTTGGAAATGGCCCGCGTTGCGGCTCGCCGGGCCTGAGCTCCTGTTCAACTCAGATCGAGTTGAAATCGTACTACCCTGTTTACTTCAGGGTCAATGCAGCGAACGGCCTAGACCTGTTGTTCCCGCGTGTTCCACCACGAGTTACGTGGCGCAGCTGACCCCGGCTGCGCAAACAGTTTTCGGGTGGCACAATGACGAATGGGGTGGCCCATTCAAGCCGTCTTTCGGCTCGAGTGGGGAGTGGTTTTTTGCTTGTCATCACGAGCCGCGCAGCGGCAGAGCGCACTCCGAATGCAGCTGACTCCTGGCGCCCAGGTTCGCGCCCTTCTGTTGGGCGCTAACCTGGGATCGAACATCAACCCCTCTCCAGCGCCTGCCTCAAATCCGCCACCAGATCCGCCACATTCTCAATCCCCACACTCAACCGCACCGTCGCCGGAGACACATCCAGCTGCTCCAACTGCTCCGGAGACAATCCCACATGCGACGACAGGAACGGATACGACACCGTCGACTCCACTCCGCCCAAACTCGTCGCCAGGTACCAGAGCTTCAGGGAATCGATGAACTTCTCGGCGCCCTCGCCGCCGCCCTTGTGCTCGAACGACAGCATCGTCCCGAATCCCGACATCTGCTTTTTCGCGATCTCGTGGCTCTGGTTCGACTTCAGTCCCGGATAAAACACGCGCGACACCTTCGGATGTGACTCCAGAAACGCCGCAATCTCCTGCGCGTTCTCCGTCGCCCGTTCCACGCGGATCCCCAGCGTCTTCAGCCCGCGGATCAGCAGGTACGCGGCCAGCGGATCCAAACACCCGCCCGACTGCTTCATCATCTCGCGCGCCGGTTCCACCCAGTCCGCCGATCCGGCAATCACTCCGGCGGTTACGTCGTTATGTCCGCCCAGCAGCTTGGTCGCCGAGTGCACCACCACGTCCGCGCCCAGCTCCAGCGGTCGCTGCAGCATTGGACTGGCAAATGTGTTATCCACCACTACGCACGTGTGCTTCTGATGGCCCAGCTTCGCCAGCGCGGCAATATCCACGCAACGCAGCGTCGGATTCGTGGGCGTCTCTAGGAACAGCAGCCGCGTCTTCTTCGTGAAGTAGTCCTCGATCTTGCACAACTCGTTGTATGGGACGAAACGCGTGGTTACGCCGTACTTCGAGAGCGTGTCCTGCAGCAGGTGCGTGGTCCCGCCGTACAGGTCGAGCATCGACACGATCTCGTCGCCCGTGCGGCACGTCGAGAGCACCAGCGACATGATCGCCGCCATTCCGCTCGACGTCACCACCGCGCTCTCTGCGCCTTCCAGCGCGGCAATCTTGCGCTCGGCCACCGCCACCGTCGGATTCGCATAGCGCGAGTAGAGATAGGCCTTCGAATCGCCCTCGGCATACTTGCGCAGCTCGTTCGTGTTGGGGACCACGAACACCGATCCCTGCGAGATCTCCGTGGTCAGCGATTCGTTCGTTCCATGATGTTCTTCTCCGGCATGGACGCAGAGCGTCTCCGGAGCGCGGGTCTTCTTGTGATCTTCAGCGCTCATAGTTGATTTTCGATTATCGCAGATTGAGCTATTGGCTCTGAGCAGTTAACCGTAACCTGCGAGTTTCTGAGGATGGGCTGTCCCCTCACGTGTCACTTTTGCGAAGGTGCGGGGATAAGATCGTGACGGAGTCGAGGGATCTTGCATTGAAGGAGGTACTTGAGGGTGCCCCACACATCCTGTTTTTGGATGTGTGGGGGATCGAAGTTTGTGTGGGGCGGACATTCCTGTCCGCCCGTGCAGTGGCGGGCTCGAGTAGTTTGTCTTTGTGACCCTTCGTGTCCTTTGTAGTTACTTGTTTCTCAGTGCAGCAGGTCGAGCGTATTGTCGCCGTCGTCGACGAAGTAGATGCCCTTGCCGCCGGGCTTCACCGCCAATCCGAACAGCGTGCCCGCACCCGCGCCGCTGGTGTCGATCATCTCAGTGTTGACCTGGCTGCCTCCCGGTGTCGTCTCCACCAGGTTGCCGTCGCCGGCGTTGGCCGTCAGGATGTTTCCGTTAGGCGCGATCGCAAGGCCCAGCGGCCCATTCAAAGATCCACCGCTTGAAACTGTCTTCCCCGTTCCCGCACTGGAGAGCCGAAACACCGCATTCGGAATCGCGGCGATGCGATTCGCGGCTGTATCCGCAACATAGAGCGTACCGTCTCTGCCCAGCCCCACTCCGGTTGGACCAATCACCAGCGCATCCGGATCGGTTTTCTGTCCAAACCCGGAGCCGATGACAGTACGGAACAGTTCACGCGGCTTGTTCCCGTGGTCGTCTTTGTCACCGTCAGGAGAGGTGATCGCAATGCGTATGACCGTTCCGTGATTCACGACACTGCCGTTGCCGGCGACAGTTCCGTTCAGCACGTTGGTGACGAACAATTCCGCGACACCGCCGAGATCGAGCGCGGTCATATCCCAGGGACCGTTGATGGCGGCGCCATCACGCGAGCCGGAGAACGTTTCTACAACTTTGCCTTGATTGTTCAGAACCAGCAGGCATCCGGCTTTCGCCGTCGCCGAGGTTCCGTCGGCAGTGGGAAGGCTCCCGACGATCACCCACCCGCTGCGCAACACGACAAGAGCTGTAGTCAGGCCAATGCCTCCAGGGCAATTGCCCGGCAATCCGTTGGCGCTGATTTGAGCAAATACCTTTAGCGTTCCGCTCGGAGAGATATCGACGATCGTCGTCCCGGTGCCCTGGAGATTGTTGCTGTTGTTGAAATTGCTGATCAGGATATGGCCGCTGACGAGCGCTCCGGTCGAGCGCGGGACGACCGCGACGCCGTATGGGTTCACGTCACCGTTGGAAGGAACTGTGGAGGCGACATTCGTGAGTAGTGGAGAATTGCCCGCTGAAGGAACTGGCAAACAGAGTAGTGGTTGCGAGCAAGGTGAGTGCGACCAGCGAGATTCGGCCCCGGAAGCAAATGGCTCTCATGGTTACGACTCCTAATTGCGACTCTGCATCGCGGAAGAGCGGCCTGTACTCACTTCGAGGGAGGCGAGACAGCGCGAAATTGACTTAGACCTGACTGGCGACAGGTCCAGAAGTGACACGCCGATGAAAGTAGTGAGAGCGAAACAATCGCTTGTCAGGGAAAAGTAAAATCGAGGTCAATTGATGATGAACGGTAAAGCCGTGCACGTCGCGTAACCGACCTATTCTGCTGAACCTCTCGGTACTATCCGCTGGGCGGCTTCTGTTTGTGTGGGGCGGACATTCTTGTCCGCCCATGTTGAATCACCACGAACTATGTGGCGCGGGCGCCCCCGCCCGCGCACTCGCACTCAGCTGTTTCCCTCCACGTAATCCCGCAGCAGCCCGACGACAATCGGCCAGCCGCTGTTACGAGCACGCCACTCCTCGCTCACTAGTCCCGAGTGCGTCACGCGAACCGTCGTCACCCCGTCTTTTTCTTTGAGATCCCAGCGCACCGTCGACTCCGGTTCGTTCTCCTCCGGCCGCGACCAGGTGAACACCAGCGCATGTGGAGGATCGATTTCCTGATATACGCCCGTTACTGTGGAATAGCCCGTTGGACCGCAGTTGCCCTTTACGCGCATCATCCATTTGCCGCCCACGCGCAGATCAGTTTCCATGTGCGTGACCTCGAACTTGCCCGTGGCACGCCACCACTCCATCAGTTCAGCAGGATCGAGCAGGGCTGCGAAGATCCGTTCAGCAGCGCCCTTGATCGTGATTTCCTGCACAATTGTGTCTTCACGTTCAGCTACAGAATTCATTTCTTCTCCTCGATGTAATTCTTCAGGTTGTGGAGAGTCTCGCTCCAGAACGCCTCGTAGTCGTGCAGCCATTCGTTGACGCTTCGTAACGGCTTGGCGTTTAGAGCGCAATGGCGGGACGTGCCGTCCTGCCGGGTGATAACCAGGCCCGCACTGCGCAGAACCCGCAGGTGCTTGGAGACCGCTGGCCGGCTCATACGAAAGTTGCCAGCAATCTCCCCTACGGTTTGGCGGCCGTTGCGCAGCAGGGCCAGGATCTCCCGGCGCGTTGGATCAGCGATCGCCCGGAAAACAGCATCGCGTTGCTTGGGTTGAAAGGAAACCATATGGTTACGAATAAAGGTAACCAAATGGTTTCAGACTGTCAAGCGGGAAATTGCTGATTTGCGCGTCAGCCGCAGCTTTGGCCAGCCCGTTATTCTTCGGTTTCTTCGGTCGGGCGAAGCCGGTCTTCAGACCGGATCCCTGAACGGCCGAGCAGTCCACGCAGCATACGCTCGCCTCCAGCACCGCGCTGAATCCCGCCCATATTGCCGTCGCGGTCAATCACGACGTAGACCGGATACTGCGTGGTCGCGAACATCGCCGGCAAATTCGTATCCTCGTTCAGGATGACGGGGCAAGCGCGTGGGCTGCTTTGCAGGTACTGCTTCACCTTCTTCTTCGATTCGCCGACATCTACGGCAAGAACGACCAACCCCTTCGGGCCGAACTCCTGCGTGAGCTTATCGACCAGCGGTTGTTCGCCGCGGCAGTACGGACACCATGTGGTCCAGAACTGCAGCAGCACAACCTTGCCTTTGAGCGTGGCGTTGTTGTAGGTCTCGCCGGTCAGGCTTTTGGCGTTGAAACGCGGAGCGGGTTCGCGTCCGTCGGATTGGGCGAACGCGGCAGCAGTGAGAACGAGCAGACAAAGCGCGCGTCGGAACATGCGCGGCAATATAACACCGGGCGGCAGTGCCGAAGCGAGAATCTCGAATCTGTTCTGGGACGCGGTATCTCGGCTAAGAACCTCGCTTCATGAACATGCGAATCGCGAACAAGACGACTATGACGATGATTACGATCTCGACCACGGTTCTGACCATTTCGTCTCTCCTGGGAAGCCGCGCAATGAGCAACCGAGATGTCGGCGTGAGGAGGATAGGCCCGTTAATCGCGCCCGTCAATGAATTGCTTTGAATATTGAACTGGAGGACGATTCGTTTCGAACCGCTCGCCTCGAAGGCGAGATGGGTCCACGCACCAACCTATTGTTGGATGCGAGTCTCAGCGCGCGTGCGCAGTTCGCCTTTCATACTGGAATCTATGAAGTCGGAAGAGAGGATGCAGTCGAGAGTCGCGCGGTCCTTGCTGATCAGGGCCTGCACCCATCGGGCCTCAACGGTACGCAAGCCTTGTTCGGTGCGCACGTCAGTAGGGCAGGCGGCGTAGGCTGCGGGAAGCAAATAGAAGACCGCAAAGACAACTAGACCGGAAGTGCGAAATACCATTACGAAATAGTAAGCGCAATGCCGGTTCAGCGAACGGCGAAGGTGCAGCGGCCGCCCTGGGTCGCTCCCGACTCCAGGTCTCTCACTTCATTGTGCGCGGCGATTTCAGCCAGTTCGGAGGTCGCTGCGAATCCCCATGACACCATCTCGTCGGGATTCTGTGCGAGAGAAACCATCCAGTGATAGCGCATCACTTTGCGGAAGCGCGAAGGCTCTGCCTGGAATTCCAGCACGTAAGCACGAACATACTGTTTCATAGCACCTCTTTAAACCCGGTGTCTGGCCGTGGAAAGGGCGAACACTCCGGCTCACGTGCAGGCTTGCAGGCGTGGCTGAGATAGTGCTCGGCATCGCGGCACTTCAGCTGGCACTTGTGGCAGCGGATCGGTCCTTTGACTTTCGAAGCAGTTCGCGGGGCTTTGGAAGGTAGTTCGCTTGTTATCGTCACTCTCTCCATGATACGCCCTCAGCGCGATATGTGCTGGTCCGGGCCGGAAATGGCGCTAGATCGCCATCTTATTCTGTTTGAAGTCTTCCGCCGCTTGGGCGATCTCCTCTGGTTTGCCCAGATCGCGCCAGTAGTACTCGTCGGCGCGGAACGCCGCAATCGTCTCTCCGCGAGCAGCGAGATCCAGGTACGACTCAATGATCGAAAAGATGCCCTCTTCTCTGATCATGGGCAGCATGCGCGGCGAGATCACGTGAATTCCGCAGAACGCAAGCTCCTGCTTGTCGTCGGCAGGGCGGGCGACCTCATCCTGCGTGCCGATGCGGCGTCCACACAGGCGTCCTTCGCGGTCAAAGAGCAGATAACGCGAGCTCTCACGCTGCTGCACGGCCAATGTAGCTAATGCTCCGCTACGCTGATGTGATTCCAGCATGCGCCCGATATCGATGGTGCTGACAACGTCGACGTTATGCAGCAGGAACGGCTCGTTGTCGTCGAGCGAAGAACCAGGCAGCTTTTTTCAGTCCGCCGCCAGTGTCGAGTAGCACTTCTTCGCGCGAGATCACGATGTTCATGCCGAAGTTGGCATTCGCGGCCAGGTACTCGATCATCCGATCCGCAAAGTGATGGACATTGACAATGACGTCACGAATGCCAAAGTCGCGCAGCCGCGTGAGCGTGATCTCCAGCAGCGTACGTCCGGCAACTTCAACCAGCGCCTTCGGACGATCGTCGGTGAGCGGACGCAGTCGCGTTCCCAACCCGGCCGCCAGTACCATCGCTTTCATAGCCCCATGCGCTCCAGTTCGCGATGCGATAGGACAATGTCGATGCCGTTCTTGGCGCGCAGATGTTTGGCCAGTTGCTCGGCAAGATACACGGAGCGGTGCTGGCCGCCCGTACACCCAAAAGCTACGCTCAGATTCTTGAATCCACGGCTCTGATAGTTGGCAATACTGGCGTCGACGAGCGAGAGCACATGCGCAAGGTATTGATGCACGCTCTCCTGCTGATTCAGATATTCGGCAACTGGCGCGTCTTTGCCGGTGAGCGCCTTAAAGCGTTCTTCGCGCCCGGGATTCGGCAGGCTGCGCGCGTCGAAAATGTATCCGCCGCCGTGTCCGGATTCATCCTTGGGCAGCCCGCGATGGAACGAAAAGCTGCCGACGCGTACCACTAGCTTGTCAGGTTCGCTGGCGATGCTCTGCAGCTTTTCCGATCCCACCATGTTGCGCATGGCCTCGGTCAGCGTCGGCAGCGCGATCGGCAGCTCGACGTTGTGCAGCAGCCAGCGGACGTTCTTCAGGGCATAGGGAACACTCGGCCAGGAAGTGCGCCTTGCGCTCGTAAAATCCGCGAAACCCGTAGGCGCCCAAGCGCCTGCATCACGCGGATGTAAACGAACGCATAGTAATGATGCATGAATGCTTCGCGCGAGAGATCGGTATACCGCGCGAGCGCCTTGAGATAGTCGTCGAGCAGCTGCAGGCGCAGATCCGGCGGCAGGTCAGCCTTGGCGTCGAACAGGATCGACGCAATGTCGTATTGCAGCGCGCCCTTGCGTCCGCCCTGGTAATCGACGAACCACGGCTCCCCGTTCATCAACATGATGTTGCGAGACTGGAAATCGCGATACAGAAAGTAATCGCGCGGAGCGGTGAGAAGGAATTTGGTGAGACGGCCGAAATCGTCTTCGAGCGCCTGCTCGTTGAACGGAACGCCGGCGAGTCGCAGGAAATAATATTTGAAGTAGTTCAGGTCCCATGCAATGGACTGGCGATCAAAGCTCGCGCGCGGATAGCAGACCTTGTAGTTCAGGTCCCGTCCGGCTTCGATCTGAAAGCGCGGCAGAATCTCGACCGCCTTCCGATACGCCTCGACAACTTCGGTCGAAATATCGGCTCCGTCGCGATTGGCTGAAAGAAAATCGAATAGCGTGACGTCGCCGAGGTCCTGCTCGAGATAGGCGCCCTGCTCTACCGCATCACCATAGATCTCTGGCACCGGCAGACCGTGGCGACGAAAGTGTCGCGAAAACTCCAGGAACGCAACGTTCTCCTCGCGCACGTCGTAAAGCACACCGATGGCGCTAGCCGACTCGTTGCTGAGCCGGATGATTTTGCGCCCAGAGCCTCCAAGTTCGCCCTGCAAAGGACGCACCAGCGTCGGAGGCGCATGAAAATGCTGCTCAAAAAGTTTTTTCAGAACGTCCATGAAGTCAGGACAAAGATAACAGCGATTGACCCGTTCGTGATTGAGTCATTTGCTAATCAGGTAATCGGAAAAGCAATTCACGCTGGAACAAAAATCTCCCCGGGGAGTAGGGAGATTCCTTATGAAAATTACGAAATGGTGTTACTTCTTGTTGACCGCCTTCTTCAGATCGACACCTGCAGTGAACTTCGCAACCCGGCGAGAGTTGATTTTAATGACGGTGCCAGTTTGCGGGTTACGGCCATTGCGGGCCTTGCGTTGATAGGTGGAGAATGTTCCGAAGCCAGAGAGAGTAACTCGATCCCCCTTCTTCAGTGCGGAAGATATACCTTCGATAACAGACTCGATGGTATTTGCAGCTTGCGCCTTGCTAATACCGGTATCGGCAGCAATTTTTTCAACTAAATGTCCTTTGTTCATGCCATTGCCAGCCTTTCAGGAAGACACCTGCCGCCTGTTTAGTACTGCCAGATGGGCTAAGTCAAGCGATCATGCACCCAAAAAGCACGCCCCAATTCCCTTTTGGGAATCAGGGCAGGCCAATTCCAGCTATGGTTGCGACTTCTTAGGCGGCGACCGGTTCGCCCGGCGGCACAGCAGGTGTCTGGAGAGTAACGGCGATGCGCAGTTTATCGCCTAGTCCGCGGAACACTTCCACCCATCTTCGCGCGTCCTCATCCGGGCGTTCCACTTGACTTGGGTACAGCGTTCGCAGCAATGCGTAATAGACATTCTGCGCCTTCCACAGATTGACCTCGAACGGCAACATGCGAACCAGGTTCATGATGTCGTCAAGTTCGGAGAGAAGCTTAAGATCACTCGGATTGGCTGCCAGGGCATCGCTCAGGCCTTCCAGCCGTTCCCGCAGATCGAAAGCCAGCCGCGCTTCATCGAGCTGAAGATTGTCGCGGCGAGCCTCCTCCAGAAGCGCACCGAAACGAGACGAGATCGAGCGGGCCCTCCACGATCAGCCGCCGCAGCGCTTCGTTGACGACGAAAGCGGCGGTCACCACCATCACATGCGGCAGCGGCATCCGGATTTCGTGCAGGAAGCGCATGAACGACGCGTGATTCTCGTAGATCTGACGATAGCTCGCGTTGGCTTCTTCCAGCACATGACCCAGAATGTTCTCCACCACCCGGCGTTGCTCATCACGGAACAGAGACTTCACCGAATACGAAGTGCCCTCAAAATTGCGGTCCAGCGTACGGATCGATTCGGGAACATCCGACTGATTGAAAGCCTGCTGAACTTCGCTGACAGTTCGCTCATAAGCTTCTTCCCCTTGGAAGCGCCGCACGCCGGCCAGCAGGTTGTTATCGCCAAGGTTCAGGACGGCAAACGTCAAATCGGCGGAGTTGCGCGTAATCTGCGAGCGAATGAGCACGCGCCCAAGCGCAAGTTGCGAGCGCCCCGCCTGGAGCACACGCGAATCCTTCACGTCAGCTTCGTAAGAATAGATGACGCGGTGATCCGCGAACCCAAAAAATAGCGAGCTGATAGCAAAGTGCGCGCCCACGCCCAGCAGATTTACCGTCGCGGGTTTCACGTATCGTTCGTACACTTGCGCGCCATTCTTGAACGAATCCAGGTTCGAAGGCGCTTGTGTGAGGTGTTCCACAAAGTGCTGCTCGCGATGATCTCCGAACAGGTCCTGTGCCAACTGCACCGCCCGGGCCGCATACTGCATTACCTGCACGGTTTCAATGCCGGAGATTTCGTCGAAGAACCAGCCGCAACTCGTGTACATCAGTAGTTCGTGGCGCTGCATTTCGAGCATCTTTAGCAGCGCGACTTGCTCCCGATCGCTCAATTCGTGAGTCCGGTGCCGTTCGAGGAAGGCGTCGACGTTCTCCGGCGCGCGATCGAGCACCACTTCGATGTAATCATTGCGCGCGGCCCATGGATCTTTCACAAGTTCACGAGCCTTATCTTCAAACGGCTTGGTGAGATCGTCGCGCAGCCAGTCCAGCGCCTCGCGCAGGGGCTTGCGCCACTGTTGGTTCCAGCCCTGCCGTCCGGAGTTGCAGCCGCAATCGCTACGCCAGCGCTCGATGCCGTGTGCGCACGACCACGACGTGTTTTCGATGATTTCCGCCTCATGATTCGGCGGATGCTTGGCCAGATATTCACCGTAATTCGTGATGTTCGCCAGATTGTTCTTCTCGACGTATTCAAGCGCGTACGCCAGCGCCATGTCTCCATGTGGATGATGGTGGCCGTACGTTTCCCCGTCGGTTGCGATGTTCATGAGTTGCGGATAATCGCGATTGCTGAATCCGCCAATCAGACGGTTAGCGAAGTTCTCGCCTGAACTGAGCAATTGTTCGAAAGCCACCGCACGTGAGATGGGTCCGTCGTAAAAGAAGATGGAGATCCGCTTTCCCGACGGCAGCTTGCACATGTACGGCATCTTCGGATCAATCTTGCCGCCTTCCACATTTCTCCAGGCTCGCCCGATGCGCCGCGTCTGCCGTGCCTGGTGCGGAGCCAGAATCGTGAACTTGATTCCGTTCTCAGCCAGTACCTCCAGCGTCTCCACGTCGGCCGCCGTTTCCGAGAGCCACATGCCTTCTGGGAAGCGGCCGAAACGCGATTCGAAATCGCGTATACCCCAGCGAACCTGCGTTTCCTTATCGCGTCGATTCGCAAGCGGCATGATGATGTGGTTGTAAACTTGCGCGACCGCATTGCCGTGACCGGAAAACCGTTCCCGCGACAGCCGGTCAGCCTCCAGAATCGAGGCGTATACGCCGGGACTGTTTACTTCCATCCAGGAGAGCAGCGTCGGTCCGAAATTGAAGCTGATCCGCGAGTAGTTGTTGACGATTTTGGTGATACGGCCTTCGCCGTCGAGTATGCGCGATGCCGAATTGGCCGCGTAACACTCGGCGGTGATCCGCTCATTCCAGTCGTGAAAAGGATAGGCGGAGTCCTGTTGCTCGATCGCCTCCAGCCACGGATTTTCACGTGGAGGCTGGTAGAAGTGCGCGTGAATGCAGAGGCAACGTTCCATATTTGCTGCTACTTAGATGCGAAATTTGCAGAGAGTGACCCCTGCGCCCCTGGCATTAATCAAGGATGGTAAGCGTTTTTGGACTGAACGGGAACGCTTTTCCAACGCGGTCCACAGAGGATGCGGATTCTTGCACAGCTCACCCCTGAAGTTTACGAAGGCTCCCACTTGCGTCGGGGCTGCGGCCGTGACACCTTGATAAAGGATAAGAAAAGAAACGGTAGAGGATGAAAACGGAAACGAAAACGGCGGCTTGCCTGCTCTGCGACGACACCGGATGGAAGCCGGTGGGAGAAGG
This sequence comes from Terriglobia bacterium, assembly GCA_963826275.1. Taxonomy (GTDB): domain Bacteria; phylum Acidobacteriota; class Terriglobia; order Terriglobales; family Acidobacteriaceae; genus JAJPJE01. The sequence goes on from CAWGWI010000007.1 coordinate 36,458, forward strand.
TGCCGAGCGTCGCATGACCCGTTGCCAATGCCGCTTGCGCGCACGCGGAAGTTCGCTGCTGGAAGCGGCAAAAATTCCTCGCCGCTATGAGCATTGCGACTTCGACAACTTCCAGACCGAATTCCCCGATCTCAGCGTTTCCGATCACGAATACAAGTCGCTGCACTCCGCGCGCTTCGTTGCCGGTCGCTTTGTCGACGAGCATCTGCCCGGGCAAGGTCTGCTGTTTGTGGGTGGTACTGGGACAGGGAAGACTCACCTTGCGGTCGCGGTGCTTCGCAAACTCGTACTCGACAAAGAGGTCCCCTGCCTCTTTTGTGATTTTCGCGAGCTGATGCGCCAGATTCGGCAATCCTACGATCCCGCCGTGCAGACGACCGAGTTGGACGTCCTGAAGCCGGTGTTCGACATCCCGGTGCTGCTGCTCGACGACCTCGGGTCCGCAGCAATGACGGAGTGGCAGCGCGACACCGTCGGATACATCCTCAACAAGCGCTATTCCGACGAGCAGACCACCATCGTCACCACCTGTCTGGCAGACAAACCGAGTCCAGTAGCGGAAGCCGGCAGAGCCGAGCATGGGCCGATCGCGCACGCTCGAAGAAGCACGTTCCGTGATGCGCGAGCGCACACTCGGTGAACGCATCGGCGACCAGATGCGCATGCGCCTGAAAGAAATGACCAAGACCATCGAAATCCAGGCGCGAGACTTCCGCCGCAACAAAGAGCAAAACGGACGGTCCTGAAGCTCCGTGCAGAAACACGCGAACGGACTGTATACAATCTTCAATCTGAATTCTTCGTTCTTAATTGATTTCTCCGTGCCTCTGTGTCTCCGTGGTGAAACCAACCTGTGCTAGTCTCGCAAAATGCACCGCGCAGCCAAGACCCACAAACAAATCAGCGAAAAAGCCAGCCGCTTCTCCGAATCGGTGATCCGCGAGATGACGCGCCAGGCAATGCTTCACGGCGCCGTCAATCTCGCCCAGGGATTTCCCGACTTCTCCGCGCCCGAGGCGATCAAGCGCGCCGCACAAGAAGCGATTGCCGCCGATATCAATCAGTACGCGATCACCTGGGGCGCCAAGAAATTGCGCGACGGCGTCGCCCGCCACATGCAGCAGACGCAGGGAATGTCGGTCGATCCGGAGACGGAGATCACCGTCACCTGCGGATCGACCGAGGCGATGATCGCCGCACTAATGGCAGTCACCGATCCTGGCGATGAGGTCGTAATCTTCGAACCGTTCTACGAAAACTATGGGCCAGACACGATCCTGTCTGGCGCGCAGCCACGCTTCGTGACGCTGCATCCGCCAGCGGAGCCGCAGAGGTGAGTGGAGCTTCGACGAAAAAGAGCTGCGGGCTGCAATGAATCCGCACACGCGCGCCATCATCGTGAACACTCCGAATAATCCCACAGGGAAGGTATTCACTCAGGCCGAACTGGAACTGATCCGCGACCTCTGTGTGGAGTTCGATGTGGTCGCCATCACCGACGAGATCTATCAGCACATTATTTATGACGGCACCGAGCACGTTTCGCTCGCATCGCTCGACGGCATGCGCGATCGCACCATCACCATCAATGGCATGTCGAAAACCTACAGCGTCACTGGATGGCGCGTGGGTTGGGCCGTTGCGCCTCCGGTGCTAACCTCAGCCATCCGCAAGGTCCATGACTTTCTGACCGTGGGCGCGGCCGCGCCTCTGCAGGACGCAGGCGCAGCAGCATTGATGCTCCCCGAGAGTTATTACGTTGACTTGGCGGAAGGCTATCGCCAGCGGCGCGACAAACTGGTTCCTGCGCTCGAGAAAGCTGGCTTCCGCACATTCCTTCCCCGCGGCGCTTACTACGTCATGACCGACATCAGTGCCTTCGGTTTCAACGACGACGTGACCTTCTGTAAATACCTCGTCAGCGAAATCGGCGTTGCTGCCGTGCCGGGATCAAGCTTCTACAACGACCCGAAAAATGGCGCCCGGCAAGTCCGCTTCGCCTTCTGTAAGAAGGATGCAACGCTGGAAGAGGCCGCCAAACGACTGAGTAAACTGGCGATTTCGTTGAGTCACTAGAGCTTTCAGTCGTCGACCTGTCGGCCTTAGAGTTCGTCTCCAGCGCGTTCTCCGACGTCCACCGTTCCGAAATGCGTCCCCTCTCCTCGAAGTCATCCTGAGCGCAGCGAAGGAACTATGTATTTCTTCTTCGACAGAGTGCCACCGAACTGAGGTACTGAAAAACTGACGTACTGACTGAAAAACTGAAAAACTGAAAAACTAAACAAATTACAATCGCCTCGTGCTGCGCTTCCAGGCAGAGTTCGTTCCCGATCACGATCGAGAGTTCTTCGCCGCCATTCCGGCGAAGCCCGCCGTGTTTCTGCTCCGCGGAGAAGCGGGAACCGAGCCTTACGTCAGCAAAACCGCCAATCTCCGCCGCCGGCTCGTAAGGCTGCTCGGATCTGAAGGCGAACAGACGCGCCGTTTGAACCTGCGCGGCCGCGTACGCACCCTCGAGTACTCTCCCACCGGGTCTGACTTCGAATCGCAGCTCGTCCTCTATAAGGCTCTGCGTGAGACCTTCCCCAAGAACTATGTCGATCGCTTGCGGCTACGATTTGCGCCGCTCGTGCACCTGCACCTGGAGAACCGGTATCCGCGCGCCTCGGTGACCGTAAAGCTAGGCAAGAACGCGAGCGAGTACTACGGACCATTTGCCTCCCGCGTGTCGGCGGAGAAATTTGCGAACGACTCGCTCGATTTCTTCAAAATGCGGCGCTGTGTAGAGGAACTGAATCCCGATCCGAAATTTCCGGGTTGCGTCTACTCGGAGATGAAGATGTGCCTCGCTCCCTGCTTCAAAGGCTGCACGGACGAAGAGTACTCAGCCGAAGTCGTGCGCGTGCAGGAGTTCTTCGACACCAGTGGCCAATCGCTTCGCCGTGAACTGGAGCAGGCCCGAGAGAAAGCCTCGGCTGATCTTGAATTCGAAACGGCAGCGGCCCTGCACGCGAAGATCGAAAAGCTGAAGCCAGTGTTGGGACAGGTGCCGGAGATCGTGACCCGGATCGATCGCATGAAGGGATTAATGATTCAGCCCGCCGCTGAGCCGGACTCGGTAATGCTGTTCCACATCGACGCCGGCCGCATCTCCGAGCCAATTCCGTTTCTCGTGAACCAGCCAGCGGATAGCGGCAAGATGCACTCTATGGAAGCGCGTCTGCAGGAAGCGCTCGCAGCTCCGGTTCTCGGCAAAACGACAGTGCTCGATACGATGGAACAGCTCGCGATCCTAAAGCGCTGGTACTACCGCACCAGCAAAACCGGCGAGGCATTCTTCGCCGACCAAACTGGCGAGTTGCCTTGGCGGCGCATCGTCCGCGGCCTGTCGCGCGTCTTCCGCGGAGAAAAGGCCGCGCCCGACCTCAGCGAATCAGCAAAAGACTACTGGATCTTCCGCCACAAAGAAGGACTCGGAAGTTGAGCAATGATAGCGCGTGCAAGGTGAGCAACTTAAAGGGTAGTTGTCATCCTTGAGCGAGCAGCTTTATCGCGAGCGAAGGATCTGGGCGAGCGCCCGCGCGCCGGCCTCTTTTGCCGGCTTGAACGCGCGACGCGAGCATCCTTTTTCGATTATCGTTTACCCGATCGACCACTCTTACTCCGTTTCCTGAATACCGGCTTCACTTCCCGACGCCAGTGTTCATCCACGGCAATCAGGTTCCACTCGACATCTGGACTGAAGTAGCGAAGCAACGTATCCGTCGCCGGATGGATGCGCAACGCAGGCGCCACCAGCAGCAGCAGCGGCGATTGCTCGTTCAGCTCCGCACCGGGGAAGTAGCCGAATTTCTGAAATTCGCCGCGCGCGTGATGCCACCGCACTCGAGCCCAGTAGTCCAGTCCTTGCAGCGGTAGATGAATATCTTCGTCGGCTTTCAATTCGATCACCGCGAGACGACCATCGTGCGTCGAGGTCAGCACGTCGATCATCGCCCGATCGGCGGCCGAAAACGCGGGCACCTGGGAGTAGACGAATTGCGAATTCAGCCGATGATCGAGCGCGTGCACATCGCGAATCACCAACGACTCGAGCCAGCGTTCAGGCACCATCCTCCACAACGCGTCCGATGCACGCGTCTCATCTGCTCGACGCGACATCGCCAGGCGAGCAGTTATCTCGCGAAAGAACGCTTCCGATTCGCCATTGAGCACCGTCTCATTCGCGCCCACACCAAAAACTATTTCTTCACCTGAACGAAACGAACCAGCGGCAAACGCCACGCGAGCCCGGGCAAATTCCAGCCCAAATAATCGGAACGAAATTTCTGCGGGTGAGAGCACGTGCACTTCAGTTCCCGGCACCAACTCACGAATCCGCTCGATCGATGCGGCGAACCGCTTATGCGTAGCAGTCGCATCAGGACAGTGCACCAGTCGCGTGCTGATATTTCCGATATCGCTGGTATCGACCTGTTCCACGGTCGAGGTCTTCGCGTCGACCTCATACAACTGCCAGCTCGCGGCGGCATGATTCAGATGTGCCATGCGCTCGCGTACCATCGCCGAGCGCTTGATCGGAACAAATAGCTTCAGCCCGGCAACGTGCCGTCGTTCAGCCTCGCGCTGCCGCAGATAGTCCAGCCACAAAATCCCGATGGTCAGCGACGCGTCCACCGACGCTTGCGTTTCGTGTTCATTCACTCCGAGCACAGCCCACGCCGAGGTTCCCTGATGGATCGCCCCTCGCGCATAGATCGGCCCGAACGAGCGCTCCAGATCCACAGTCGATGTGAGCGGCGTAATCGTCGCCCCCGGATACTCCCGCCGAAGAATTCGCTCCAGCGTCCTGTGATAAGCAGTGCGCTGCGACTTCTTCGCCGACGGCGTGCGATGATCGCGACCCCGGCAGATCTCCAGCTTATTTGGACGCGGCTGTCCCAGGCGCTGCACCGACAGCTTCAGCACCTCGCTCTTCGGTTCCGCATCGAGCACGCGTCGCACGCAGTTTCGTTCTTCCGACCATAGGTGCAGCACGCATTTGCCGTGGTCAGCGGAAAGGGAATAGCGCGCGGTCTGCAAATCGAAAAGTGTGGTTCCGTCTTCCACGACGACGGCATCCCGCGATTCAGCCAGGAAGTCGTGGACCGTGCGAGCTAGGGCGGTGAGTTCCATGCGCCAACGCCCTCACGGATACCACGTATGGACGCGGCTTTCCGTGCGGCAGGTCACACTGCGAGGGAATGGTGGGATCGCAACGTGTGGCAGACGAAATGGTGCCCCAGGTTCGCGCGGTCTTTTCGGCGCTAACCTGGGTTCAGACAAGCGAATCGCCTCACCACACGTGGCAGGCGTTCTCTCTCACCATCGGCTGACCGGCTTTGCAGCCGAAGGCCTTCTGGAATTCCGTCGAGTTCGAGACCACGCCGTTCACCCGGTACTGTCCCGGCGAGTGCGGATCGGTCATTGCGCGCACGCGCGAGTTTTCCGGCGTGACGTTCTGGCACCATATCTGGCCGTACGCCAGGAAGAAGCGCTGTTCCGGCGTGAAGCCATCGATCGCCGCTGGTTTGCCGCCCTTTTCCTTCAGCGTGTTCTGCAGCGCCAGGTACGAGATGCGCACTCCGCCGTTATCAGCGGTGTTTTCGCCCAGCGTTAACCTACCTTTGAGATGGACATCATCCACCGCAACGTAACTCTCGTACTGGTCGGCGATGCACTGCGTGCGCTTGTCGAACTCGGCACGATCTTCCGGCGTCCACCACGATTTGAAGTTGCCGACAGAATCGAACTGGCTGCCCTGATCGTCGAACCCGTGCGTCAGTTCGTGGCCGATCACCGCGCCAATGCCACCGTAGTTCACCGCATCATCAATGTTGTTGTCGTAGAACGGCGGCTGCAGAATGCCGGCAGGGAAGTTGATGTCATTCATCGGAGGACGATAGTACGCGTTCACCGTTGGCGGCGACATCGACCATTCCGAGCGATCCACCGCCTTGCCAATCTTGTTCACCTGGCGGTCTTCCTCAAACGCGTTCGCCCGCAGATAGTTCCCGAGCGCATCGTCACGTTTGATCGTGAGCTTCGTGTAGTCCCGCCACTTGTCGGGATAACCAATGTTGTTGCGAATGCTCTTGAGTTTGATATCGGCTTGTTTCTTGGTCGTGTCGGTCATCCACGCGAGACCCTGGAAGTCCTGCCCAGCGGCGGTTTCGATGGCATTCACCATTTTCAACGTGCGCTGCTTGCCTTCCACGCCGAAGGTCTCGTCGACATAGGGCTGCCCGAGCGCTTCTCCGATTTGGCGATCTGTCCTGATGACACAACGTTTCCAGCGCACCTGGATTTCTTTCTGGCCATTCAGGTACTTGCGCTCGAAGGCGAAATCTTCCTGGACAAAAGGTTCGGAGAGCGTCGGTGCCGTGGTTCGCACCAGGTGCCAGCGGAGGTAAGTTTTCCAATCGCGCAATCGGAATGGAATCGAGCTTCGGACTCACCTGTTTGAAGAACTCCGGGTTAACCACATTCAGCGACTCAAACTTCGGCGCACCGCTATCGGTGAAGTACTGCGTAAATTGAAAGTTCGGCGCCAGCTCGTTCAACTCCACCAGGCTCATCGGATGATCGCGTTTGGCGGGATTGCGCCGCTCGGCGCGGTCCATCGACGACTGCGCCAGCTCGGTTTCGATTTGCAGAACGGTTTTCGCCTGAGCGGCAGCGGCTTCGGGCTTGTCGCCGAGCAGTTCGAACATCTTCTGAACGTGCGCGACGTAGCGCTCACGCGTCTCCACCGACTTGGGATCGCTCTTCAAGTAGTAATCGCGATCCGGCAACCCCAGCCCGCCTTGATCGACATTGGCGATCATCTGCGTGGCATCGTGCAGATTGGGCGACGGCCCGAATCCAAACAGTCCGCTCACGCCCTGCGAATGCAAATACGCAATCGTGCTGATCAAATCCTGCCGCGTCTTGATCGCAGCGATCCGCTGCATCTGCGGCTCGATCGGCTTCGCGCCCAGCGCGTTGATGTGGGTCTCGTCCATGCAGGCGGCATAGTTGTCGCCAATCTTCTGCATCACCGCGTCGCGTTTGGCACTGGCCACCGCGGCCTTTTCGAGGATGGCATGCAGGATGTCGTAGTTGCGCTCCTGCAATTCATCGAAGCGTCCCCAGCGCGCCTGGTCTCCGGGGATGGGATTCTTCGCCATCCATCCGCCGCATGCGTACTTGTAAAAGTCGACACACGGATCGGTCCCGAGATCCATCGCTGTCTTATCGAAGCTCGGAATGCGGGGAGCCACAGGAGAAGCCGGAGCTTTATTCGGACGGGGAGCGCTTTGCGCAAACGCGAGAGAAGTCAGCAGTAGAAGAGAGCAACACAGTGTGAGTCGCATGACACTCCTGGGAGGAATGAGGTGGCAAACGGGTGAGTGTACAGCAGAGCGGATTCCCGCTCCAATAGGTTGTTTCACTCGAACGGCGTAATGGGGCAGGTGGTGGTTAGCGGATGACGAAGTGCGAGTTTTGTGCCGTGGTCCTCAATTCCCACCCACCATCTAGCCCGCGCAATTCTATCGACAGTAGTGCTCCATCGAAAGCGGCTTCGCCCCAGATCCGCTCGCGCTAACCTAGCGAGAAAACCCTTCGCAAGCAGTTCCGCTATTCGCGACATGCTTGCAGCGAATTCTCGGTCAATTCACGCCTCCACTCACGCCTCTACCGAGGATTCGCTCTTTTCCGCCAAAGTATCCGAGGTGGACTCACCTTCGCCTTCAACGCGCAAATCCAGCTGTTTCTCCTTCAGAATAGCGAGCGGGAAATATTTTAATGCAACCGATCCTAGACTGTACGCGACACTCGCGTACAACGGCGCAACCACGAACATCTGCTGGTACACGCGAAAAATATCGGATCCGCGGGAGTCCCGGAGAGTCGGCATGTACGGCTCAATACTAAAGAAGTACGTAAATGGAAATGACCTGGTGGTCGCAAACACGGAGCTTGGATGTGGAAACGTTACGATTCTGTATGCGAGCAACAACGACGGCAAAAGCCACGCCAGTTCGCCAAACTTCCTGAAGCGGTAAGAAGCAAAGTAGCCAACCACAAATGTCGGAATGATCGTCACCACCTCTAGGTGTTGGAGATAGGCATCAGCCCAGTAGGTTTGAGTTGTATGCCCTGTTAACGGAATGCCCCAGGCGAACCATCGCCCCACAAGCCAGGGAGATAAATGGAGTGCGCACAGGCAGGCTGCCGCCGTATGCAGCGACAAGGACCCAATTTGTGTAGCACCAGGCCATTCGAGGCCTGAACTTGCTGCGAGAGCATCGATCTCAGCTTCGCCAAGGCCTGAGAACGCAGCGAGTGCTTCCACCTTCCGAGCGCGAATGAATACCATTGCCATCCCACAGCAACACTGGCCAACGTGTAGAACCATGGGCCGCCGTACATGTAGTGCCCATAGAACATCGTCAACCCAACTAGAAGGATGGTGGGGAAAGTTACGGTTAGGTGTCCGATAATCACCGTTTTGGTCGATGCCGTTCCAGCCATGACGCCGCGGAGTATAACGCCACGATCGTAGAGTCGTCGAGGAACTCACAACCCCTGATTCCTAACCGTTTTCGGCGCACGCCCAGTCCGAATCGGGCGACCAGCAATCGCGGACTACCCACCGTTGTATCCGCGCGAAACTCGCCGTCTAATGACGCAGGGGGTGCCACATGATATGGAACCACGTACAACAGGATTCGGGGAATGCTCCCGCGTTTTGCTCGACGGACACAAATCTCGCACTTGAGCAGTCAATCGAAGCAGCACGGCTCGGCGTGCACCGTCGCGCCCAGGAACCCAATTTACTCGATGACTTTGCCGAGCTTCTTCCTTCAGGTGACTGATCCGACAAAGGCCCGGGCATAAATCCGCCACGCAGCGGGTGCCCCACTCGTGCGAAGCAACGAGTGGGAAGGCCACAGGCTTACCTTCATCTTGACTTTGCCTACTCTTTATTGAGCCACCGGCAGACTGATCGCCGTTCAGCCCAGGCGACTGCGTTCCACTTCCTCCGTGTCCATCGGCGCAGGCGTCGAGTCCGTCGGTTCATCACGGAATAGATATCGTAGTACGAGCGGTGCGAACAGCGTTGTCACTGCGGTCATGATGATTACCACGGCGTATGCCTGCTGCGAAATGACGTTCATCTGCAAGCCGATGAGAGCAACGATGAGCGCAACCTCGCCTCGTGGCGTCATGCCGATGCCCACTTGCAGAGCGGCTCGAGGTCCTTCGGAAAGCACTGGAAGTCCGCAGCCCACCACCTTCGAGATAATCGCCAAAACGGAGATCACCGCAGCGTCGATCAGCACCGACCGGTTGAACATGGCAAGATCGAGGCGCGACCCCATGATGAAGAAAAAGAATGGCGCGAGAAATTCGTTAATGGCGTGGGCGCGCGGCGCCGAGCCCCCACTCCGGAGCGTAGTCGGCGAACACGAGTCCCGCGAAAAAGGCGCCGATGATGGCAGCCATACCGATCTTGGTCGCCGCAACCGAGAGACCGAGACAAATCGCGAGTGCCAGGATCAAAGGCGCGTCGTGCGTGGACATGCGCTCCAGCCCCGGCCGCATCCCGCGCACAATCCGCGGGCCAATAAAGATCATGAAGAACGCAAAGCTCAGCGCTTCGGCAATCAGCACACCAATGTGCAGCCACTGCACTCTTCCGCCGGAAGCCACGCCGGTAACAATCGTCAGCACGATCATCCCGAGAATATCGTCGAAAACCGCCGCGCCGAGGATGATCTTCGCCGAGCGCGTATTCAGCGCACCGAGGTCGCTCAGCACGCGTGCGGTGATGCCCACGCTGGTGGCGATCATCGCAGCGGCGACGAAGATGGACTCGTGACTCGGTTCGCCCTCGCAACATCAGGTAGCCGAAGCCGAGCACAAACGGAGCCACGATTCCCGCCACCGCGACGCGGATCGAAGTGCGCCCGACTCGAATCAGCTCCAGCGGTCGGGTTTCCAGGCCTACGGTGAACAGAAGAAAGATCGCGCCGACTTCCGCCAGCGACCCTACGGATTCGCTAGGGATCACCAGGCGAGTGGCGTGCGGTCCGAGGAACACGCCAGCCAGGATCTCGCCCAGAACTCCTGGTAGCGAGAACTGCTCGAACACCTCTCCGAAGACTTTCGCCCAGACAAAAATCGCGAAGAGTTCGAGTAGAAACCTGTCGGCGTTAGCTGGCATAGCTTACCGGGCCATTCCGCGATTGGGTGATTGGGTCATTGAACCGCCGCAGCCGAAACCAATACAGCGCTCCCAAAGAGGTCGGATCCTAGTTATTTATCGCAATGCCGGATGATTCGCTATCGAAATCCAGAGCTGCTGCTGGAGCAATAACGTAGAGACAGTTTTTTACGGATTTTTTACGCACAGTTATGTGGCGAAATGGATAGTAACCAGACTCTAGCGTTCCACTTCGTTGACGCGGGCCTTCACCGATCCGTGTGCCAGCCGGGCGGAAATCTCTTCTCCCGCACTTACTTGGTCTGCATTCTTGACCAGGTTCCCGGCGGAGTCGAAAACCAACGCATATCCACGCTCAAGAATATTGGTAGGAGAGAGCGCATTCAACTGCGCCGCAAGCTGATCCAGGCGAGCATGCCGCTGCCGCAACTGGGCCCGAATCGTGGAAGCGAGCGCACCGCTCCGCGTCTCCAACTGGCTGCGGATGAATCCCAGTCGGGTGCGCAGATCGTGATGGCGAACACGCGCCGAAGCCACGTCCAGACGGCGATGCCGTATGCGGAGCTGAACGTTCAGCGCTTCTCGAAGCCGGTACACCAGTTCATCCGTGCGCTGCTGACGCCGAGAGATGGCGTCTCGCATTCTGGCAAACGCCCCGTGCTGCGAGAGTTCGGTCAGCAACTGCTTGGCGTGAAGCAGCTGGTAACGGGTCGCGCGCGAGAGACGCCGCCGCAGATTTTCAACCTGATCCTCCAACTCCTGGCGAGAACGAATCACCAGTTCCGCGGCCGCCGAAGGTGTTGGCGCACGCAGGTCGGAAACAAAGTCAACGATGGTGAAATCCGTTTCGTGGCCCACCGCCGAGATCACCGGAATTCGCGATCCGGCCACGGTGCGCGCGAGCGTCTCATCATTGAACGCAGCCAGATCCTCAAGCGATCCGCCGCCACGCGCCACCAGGATTACATCCACATTGTTCGCGCGATTGAAGAAACGCACGCCGGACCCGACCTCCGCCGCAGCCGCTTCGCCCTGCACCTGCGCAGGGAAGATCAGCACGTTCACCGACTCGTGCCGCCGCCGCAGAATGTTCAGGATGTCCTGGATAGCAGCGCCTCGCGGCGAAGTCACAATCCCGATGCGCCGTGGCAGCGCCGGAATCGCTTTCTTGCGAGCTTGATCGAACAGTCCCTCGGCCGCCAGCTTGGCTTTGAGCTGCTCGAAAGCAATCTGCAGGGCTCCAGCGCCCTTGGGCTCCAGGTACTCGGCCGAGAGCTGCATCTCGCCGCGTGGTTCATAGATCGTGACCCGCCCGCGAGCGACGATCTGCAAGCCATTCTCCGGCTTGAATCGCAGCAGCCGCGCTTGCGACCGAAACATGACAATGCGGATCTGGGCGCCGTCGTCCTTGAGCGTGAAATAAAGATGACCCGAATCGGCAGGACGAAAATTCGAAATCTCGCCTTCCACCCACACGTCCGTGTATTCGCGTTCGACTCGTGTCCGCAAGTCGGACATCAAATCGCGCACCGTCCATATGCGCCGGGTGGCTTGGAAGGTAAAGCCCAGTTGTTCGCTCAGGGACATCGAGTCCAGTGTAATGCGAGCTAGCGAAAGCGGCCAATCAAGTAGAAGATCAGCGAGAGCAAGATGCTCAACACGATCGAAGTCGCCAGCGGAAAATAAAAGACACTATTCTTGCCTCGAAAGACAACGTCGCCCGGCAGGCGTCCCAGCGGTAAATTCAACCTTCCCGCCAGCAGAACAATCAGGCCCAGCAAGAAGAGGACTCCGCCGAAAATCAGCAGCAGCTTGCCAATACTGATCATCGCTTCATTCTATTCGCGCAACGTGAGCTGGGGTGCAACCCTGGCGTAAGTGAATCCCTCTAACACGGTGCTTGCACAAAAGGAGGAGCAATGAGCATTTGGACAATTCTGTTCGTAGTTCTGTTAGTGGCGTGGATTCTGGGCTGGGGAGTGTTTCACGTGGCCGGTGGACTGATTCACCTGCTGCTGATCCTGGCAGTCATCTCCCTGATTCTGCACTTCGTCCGAGGTGCTGCGTCCAGAGCCTGAGCTCCGCCGCCGGCGCACCTCGGCTACGCCAGCGTGAGCGAGCGACGGATGCTGGTTTCTTCTTCCGCTCCGGGCTTGCCGAATTTCCGCTCGTAGCTATCGTGCGCGGAATCGTTGGCACTCGGCAGTTCGCGGCCAGTCCAGTTCAGGCTGCCGGAATCGAACGCCGCCACGAATGCGTTCACCACGTCGAAACTGTAGCGCGTACCCGCAGCGCGCAAGATGATGCTGCGGGCGACGTGCGGAGATAGCGCGCTCCGGTTTTCCGCGTCGCTGATCAAATTGTTGTACTCGTTGGCAATCGCCATCACTCGCGATTCCAGCGACGCTCCCGCCTTGCTGGCCGCGTAGTAATCCACATCATTATTAGCCGCAAGCATGATCGGAATCACACGCTCCAGCGAGTGCAGCCCTTCGCGCTGCGTACGCTGCGGCCGTACTAGCTTTCTCAGGTAGAACATCGCGTTCTGCGCTCGTCAAGCGCCCGGCCTTAGCCAGAACTTCGCGGCTGATTTCCATCGTCCCGATTTCCTGCAGCAGTGCAGCCGACTGTATATCCACCAGTCGTTCCATCGACAATCCCGCTTCGCGTCCAATCGCGGTCGCCAACCACGCAAGCTGCCGCGCGCGCTTTTGTGTATCCGTGCCGCGCGAGACCAGGTGTCCCAGGATCAGCAGCATGCCTTCATACATCTCGCGCAATTCGCGGAAGAGCGTGCCCATCGAGTACGCCAGCGCCACCAGCACCGTTCCCCAGACAATCAGGTCATACCAGTTATGTTCGAGCAGTTCGGTCGTGCTGCCGTGAAACAGCAGCGACTTCAGCGTCCAGCTCAGGACGACCAGAAAGATGCTGGCGAATGCCGTGTGGATCGCGTGCCGCCGCCCGAAGAAGTACGCGGAAAACATCGTCGGCAGCACGTACAGGCACAACATCATCTGGTTGCGCGTCGCCATGCTGTCCAGCACGGCGGCAATCAGGAACAGGGATAGGACTAGCCACCATTCCTTGTTGACTTCGGCAAATCTGCGTAGCCCCTTGCGTTTCATATCCCTCTTCTTGGATCAGGAGCGCAGCACCCATACACGGATGCCAGGAACCTGCCAGCCTCTTGAGAGCACTGTAGGCGACACCTGTCCCCCTGGGCAATGTACGAAGGTAACGTCGGCCAGCAGGTAGTAACACAATCACCCGGGCCTAGACTTTACGCCACAAAGTACTTGACTGCCCCAGCCCGCGAACGGTACTCTACCCCGCATGCAAAGCTCTCGCCGCTGCCGAGTCCGACGCGTTCCCATCGTCGTCGACGCTCCTTCGAGCGAGCCGCCCTCCAGCATGATGGAGGACCTGCAGTACATTCGCCGCACCATGGAAAACTCCAGCTCCTTCACGGCTGTGCCGGGCTGGGGAACTGCGGCGATGGGCATTACGGCGCTGCTTGCGGCGCTGGTCGCGCTGGTGCAACCGAGCTTCGGACGCTGGATGGCCGTCTGGCTCATCGACGCCGTGCTCGCCTTCTCGGTGGCGATGTGGACCATGCGGCGCAAGGCGCGTCGTGCCGGAATCCCGTTGTTCTCGGGACCGGGACGCAAGTTCGCGCTGAGTTTCTTTCCCCCGATTGTCGTCGCCGTCATCCTGACCGCGGTGCTCTTTCGCGCCGGCGCGGTCAACGCCGATTCCGGGGATGTGGCTTCTGCTCTACGGAACCTCGGTGGTCAGCGGCGGATCGTTTTCCGTCCGCATCGTTCCGGCGATGGGCAGCTGTTTCATCGTCCTCGGCGTGCTCGCGCTGATAACTCCTGCGGCGTGGGCGATCTGGTGGATGGTTCTGGGATTTGGCGTCCTGCACGTTGTGTTCGGGACGATGATTGCAAGGAGGCACGGTGGCTAGGCAGGAACCGGTATCGCGGGCGAAGGCGCAGCGGCAGATCGATTCGGCTGGGCGCGAATCTCGCGTCAGGCCGGAGCAACAATCTGATCACGGCCAGTGGCCCGACTTCGATTCCCTCATCCACGAGCGCATCCGGCTGGGAATCGTCAGCGCGCTGGCAGTGAACGAGACGCTTACGTTTAACGAGCTCAAGAAGGTGCTCAACACCACCGACGGAAATCTCAGCGTGCATGCGCGCAAGCTCGAAGAGGCAAGCTACATTCGCTGCGAAAAGTATTTCGAAGGACGCATGCCCAAGACCGAGTACCGGCTCACCGCCGTCGGCCGGCGCGCGCTCGAGCAATATCTCAATCGCATGGAAGAGCTGATCAAGAAAACGCGGCAGTAAAAAAATTTGCCTGCATGCTTTGCCTTGCAAAGTTCACTACAGGAATAGGGGCAACTACCTAGATGGATTCTTCACCGACCGAAATGGAACAGGGAAACCCGCGAAATTTCAGAGCTGGATCGCCGCCTGCACGTGGCCATCATCATGGACGGCAATGGCCGTTGGGCGAAGAAGCGCGGCCTGCCGCGTATCGCCGGACATCGCGCCGGAGCCCATGCCGTGCGGCGCGTCACCGATGCTGCGCGCGAGCTGGGAATCGGCACGCTCACGGTGTTTGCGTTTTCCTCCGACAACTGGCAGCGCCCGGTGATGGAAGTTTCGGCGCTCATGCGCCTGTTCCACCGTTATCTCCGCTGGGAGATGGGACGCTGCCTGAAAGACGGCGTGCGCCTCAGCGTCATCGGACGCCGCGACCGTCTTCCGCAATGGCTGGTCAAGGAGATCGAGCACTCCGAAGAGGTCACGCGCCACGAGAAGCGCTTGCACCTGCGCGTCGCTCTCGACTACTCCTCGCGCGACAGCATCGTCGAGGCCGCGCGCCAGGCGCAGCGCAGGATGAATTCGAATTCGCGACTCGGACGCCGACGCCGGTTTCGAACTCGATCGCCAGAGCTTCCAGTCCTTGCTCAGCGCCCTCAATCGCGACCAGGTGAAGGATGTGGACCTGCTCATCCGCACCAGCGGCGAATTGCGCCTCAGCGACTTCATGCTCTGGGAATGCGCCTACGCCGAGCTGTATTTCACGCCAGTCCTGTGGCCCGACTTCAAGAAGGAGCATCTCGCCGAAGCTCTCGATGAGTACTCCCGCCGCGATCGACGCTATGGCGCAGTAAAAGAAACGCGCTCGCAGCCGCGCCGGAAACACAAGCCGCTGAGACTGCCGAAGTTCTCGGCGACTGACGTTCCGCAAGGAATACATCTACTACATCTACTTCATGATCAGCAGCTCTCGACGTGCGCTTTATCTGGGCATGACAAGCTGTCTCCGCAATCGCGTGTGGCAGCACCAGAACAAAGTGTTCGAAGGATTTTGAGCAAGTACAACTGCACGCGCCTGGTATATTACGAGATCTACGACGACGTTCGTCGCGCAATCGCTCGTGAAAAACAGTTGAAGCGCTGGAGTCGCGTCAAGAAGGACACGTTGATCGAAAAATTCAATCCAACCTGGCGCGATCTGGCGGAAGACTGGTTCAAGCCGGAAACGCAAGGTTCCTCGACTTCCGCCGCGCGATCCCAACAACGGGGATCGCTAACCCCGCAGCGGACGGTCACTCGGAATGACAGAGGTGGAACACTTCATTGTGCAAAAGCCGGAGACGCAAGGTTCCTCGACTCCCGTCCGCGCGATCCCAACTACGGGGATCGCCAACCCCGCAGCGGACGGTCGCTCGGAATGACAGGCGCTTGAAATTTGATCGCGCAATGAAACTTCGTTGCTCCCAGCGACCGGCGACAGCGCGCACCCAACCAGCGGCCGCTTACACCTGTCATTTCGAGCGAGGAGCGCGATACAGACGCGCTCCGAGTCGAGAGACCTTGCGTTTGGTGTCATTCGCCATTGGTGAGAGGTGCAGCGATGGGAGCCTCGAAGTTGGGAGGCTCGAATGCGGATGTGTCGGGTCCTTCGCGAAGTCGGTCGACGAGGATCTGCGCGAGGGATGGACCCCTCTTCATCAGGTCCTCTGCAGGAGAACCCCTCGCTGGGGTTGAAGCGTCCTACTTCTGGACAAATTGAGGAAAATGTAATCGCCGTAATCGTGAAGCGATACCCCGGCCAACATCGGGTAGACATTTCTTCAGCGAGATCACGACATAAACCAACCAAGAAATTAGTGGTCGATTGAAAACGCCGAAGATCTTTTCCCTCGTGTGAAATTAGATCTATGTCCATAGGGTCACCACCCCACGCGGAACTCGTGTTGAAGAGATCCTGACAGTAGACGCGTTGATTAGAGTACGGGTACCACGAAGAGAGCTTGTGGTTGTAATTAACAGAATTACGAACCCAAGAAAGCCAACTACCTTTAGGGCCGTTGTATGAGAGGTTTGCTGCTAACTCACTAAGTTTCGCGGAGGCACGCTGGCGACCGAGGTCGTTTCCGTCTTAACGGATAAAACATCAACGCTCAACTGAGCAACCTTTCCAGCAAACACACTCCAGAGACCCTCGTGAGAAACTCTCTGACTCTTCAGCACTTCCGCGCATAGTTTGCTCGGAACGTCGTATGTGCACTTGTAGAAGCCAGCGGCCGGAGTAGTGCCACCGGACATTCCATAGAGATCGGCTATTTTACTGACCACATTCATCTGCTGCCTGTCGAATTGCGAGCAGCTTGTGCCCAGCATACGCAATATGGCGTGAGAGGCGAAAAATGCGGCGTAGTACGACTTGATTACTAACCATGCTAACGATTTCGGGAATTGTGGAACCTTTGTAATGCTTGCCATGCTTTCAAAGCTCGCAATCGACATCCTGCTAACGTCACCTGCGACAGCTGAAAGGAGCTCCTCAACGCGCGAAGTATTCAGCACGAACTTCTCTTGCTGTATTGGCTCATATACTGGAACTCTCCGTCCAAGATCCAGCCGCCTAGGCCTTTACTAACGGGGCCACAAACCTCGGCTAGTCCAGGTACCCAGAAAGGCCGTAAAACATCGGCCAGAAGAGACATGGGTAGTGAAGCGTTCTCAGAGAGTAAGACTCTGTTTCAGAGCCGCTATAAGCGAGGCGTTCACGTCCTTGTAGCTTGTGCTCGGGCTCTTAAGCACCGAGGCCTTCAGCCGATCGAACATAGGATCCAAAACTTCCTGAAAATTATCGACACTGTACGATTTCCCAAATTTGTCCTTGACCCTTTGAGCGACTTCTCCAAAGAAAAGCATCGTACCTTTGAAGACTGTCGGTTTTGCAATTACATCCCGCGCTCTGATGCCGTTTGCGCCGAGAACAAAGGCAGACATATATGCATTCAAAGCCTCGTAAATCGACTGCGCCTCGTTATCACCAAACATACCAAATAACGGCTTCAGTGCAGCATTGAACGTGACGCGCGATATCTTGCCCCGACTGCGCTGAGAAGCGCTTGTAAGTCCTAACAACACGCTGTCGCTTTCTTGGTGGAAAAGATCGAAGACTTCGCCCAAAAGTTGCTCAGTATCATTTTCGTACTCCGCTAATTTCTTGATGTCGAGTAATAATTCATTGGGAACCGGCCGCTGTTTCGTATTTATATCGATAAAGAGCCGAGATTCATCTGTTCTAGAGAGTTCGTTGTAAACAACAACTGGTACACGCAGGCTGGTCTTGGCAAGAGAAACCGTCGGCATCACACCTCGCTGTGCGCAATGTCACACATCGTGTCCGCCGCCCAATCTTGTCAAGCCCCTAAATCACGTATCTCACTCGCAACACGAGACTTCCGCGTGGCATGTTTCCCCTCAAAATCTGCTATGCTGGATATAGAAGCTCGGAATTGATCTGACACAGATCCCTTCCGGGCTTTTGCTGTTTCTAATTGGCAAAGTTTGGGTGGCTCATCCTACGCGTCTTTTGCGTAGGGTGGGATTGGACCCACCTTCGCGAAACAGACGTCAGCGAGCCGACGCCAACCGCGTCGGCTTTCGTTTTTGCTGTTTCTGACACTGACAACTAGCAACTGACAACTGTCTTTGTGGTGCCCCACGTTCGCGAAGCTAACGTGGGCAGGCCGGTGCCAATCGCATCGGCCTTTGTTTTTGCTCTGTTCTGACAACTGACAACTAGCAACTGACAACGACCTCCGGCCAACCCGTTTGTTTTCCGTTATGCGGGATGTATGTGGACGGCTCCGCTATTTGCCGGGCGACCCTATCCCAGCCCGCAACTCCTTTGTTATGCGGGACAGGGGGAGGGGGTACCCCATGGGAACTCCCAAGAGAGGAAAACGAATGTCACGATCGCAAATCAGACTCGAACCAAAGCCAGCCACCTTCGGGGCGCCCCCTGCACTCACGTCAAAACCGAGGGCAACCCCGTGCGCGCAACCTCGCCCGTCGCGGACAACGAATTCTGTCGCTTCCATTCACCCTCATGAAGAATCGGCCGCTCGTCCCGACCAGCCCTCATCGCTCTCCGTGCTTGAGGATCCGGCCTCCGTGCAGCTCGCATCATGAACGTCATCCGCGGCTCATGCGCCAACCCAAATCGATAAGCAAAACCGCTGGCATCATCCTTTACGGACTCCAGCTCGCTTCTACCAACATGGCCCGCGTGCGCGAACTCTTTCCTCCCGCTCCCGAAGAAGACGAGGAGAGCAACTGCCCTCCCTGGCGCAAATCCTCCTCGACCGGCTCGGCGTCAGCCGAACCACTCCGCATCCGAGCCTCCCAACTTCGAAGCACCCATCGCTACACCTCTCACGAATGGCGAATAAATTCCGGTCTCTTCCCCACATTTGTTTAGGGCTAAAACGGGGCGTCTGAGTCTGCTGCCGAGATCCTGAGCGAAGTCGAAGGACCTTCAACCCTCTTTTGGCTTGAGTGGGGTAGTTGCTTCCGATGTCGCGGCGCGGGCGTCGTGGCGCGGGCGCCCTCGCCCGCGTGCAATGCGCTGTCGCCTCTCTGGGTCGGTGGGGTTTCGGGCAGTTCTGCCCGGGGCTCACGCCCCGGGCTATGCTGTTTCCGCCCTACGCGAGGCAAGGGAATGTGCCCATCCTGCCCACCTGGGTTGGTTGCACGATTGGCTACCTACAACTGACTACCGTGCTGACAACTAGCAACTAGCCACTAGCCACTAACCACTGCCACTTTCCAACCTGCTGCTGCCCATCTGCATCGATTCAAAAATGAGTCTCAGGCTGGCGATTGCCGCAGGCGCGAATTTCTTCATCATTGCGGGGCTGATTCTCTACGGCTTCGGCCTGTTTGCCGAGTATCACGAGAAAGGCAAGTGGGCGAAGAACATCACCGGGCTGCTGGCCGGACTCGGGATGATGACGCTCGCGCTGGCGCTGGTGCTTGACGCCGCACAATGCCGAAATCATTGCCCGCATCGCGAAAACGAAGGCTTCAGTGGCGCTGGTCTGGATCAGCAGCGCGCTGTTGCTGGCGGCGATTGCGGCGTTTGGCGCGATCACGTATTCGCGTCCGATACGCTTGTGGCACGAGCGCAAGATCGAGCGCGATTTGACGCGCGGACTGCCGGACATCCCTTAACCCGGCCTTAACGTGCGCGCTTAGTCCCGTTCTGTCCGTAAGAATCCTGAGCTCAGCCGACGGATTTCTAGTGAATTTTCACCCAACCTGCAGCTTAGGTTTCGCGTCCTACATACATAGACGTGTCTGCCCCACGCCTGAAAACCCAAAACTGAAGACCACTTTGTGCGCCGTGAACTTCCTCAAACGTGACACACCGCGAAAAGGCAGTCCCGCAGACCGTGGACGCGGGCGCGTCCTGGCGTTTCCGATCGACCAGAGCGATTCCGGATCCAGCGGACTTTGGCGCAGGTTCTGGCAGGTCGGACCGGGAATCGTCAGCGGCTCGTCGAACCTCGATCCTTCGGCGGTAGTGACCGCGACCGTGATCGGCGCGGCCTATTCCTATTCGCTGCTATGGGTTGTGGTGCTCTGCATTCCGTTTCTGTGGGCGCTGTTTTCGGTGACGGCGCGAATCGGCGTGGAGACGCGGCAAGGGCGTGCTCGACCTGGTGCGCGAGAGTTACGGGAAGCCGCTGGCGCTCGTCGGCGCCGGGATCACGATCATCATTAATCTGTGCGTGGTGGTTGCCGACATGATGGCGGTGTCGGAGGCGTTCTCCATCATTCTGGGCGTGAACCGGCTCTACTTCGTGGCGGCGATCGCGTTCAGCGTTTGGTACATCCTGATCTTCCGCGACTATCGCAAGATCACGCTGGCGCTGGTGATCGTGTCGTTGCCGCTCTACATCTATGTTGCGTCGGCGATCATTACGGGGCCGCCGATTGGCGAGCTGATCCGCAACATGTTTACCCCGCACTTCGGGACCAACTCGCAGATGATCCAGGGCATTGTGGCGCTGTTCGGGTCGTTCCTTACGCCGTATATCGTGCTGTGGCAGACGAGCTCGCGGACCGATCCGGAGCACGAACCGCACCGCTTCGACGCGTACGCCGCGACGCTGGTGACGGCGCTGCTGGCGATCTCGGTGATGATCGCGTCGGCGAGCGTGTTTCACCTGGCGCATCCGACGGACATGACGGCGCGGCAGGCGGCCGAGGCGCTGCGTCCGGTGGTCGGCGATCTGGGGCCAGTGCTGTTCTCCATCGGCATTATCGGATCGGGGCTGGTGGCGATTCCGGTGCTGGTGGCTTCGATGTGCTACGACCTCGCGCAAGCAATGGGTTGGCGCTACGGGCTGAGCGAACATCCGTGGGACGCGAAGAGCTTCTACCTGCTGATTTCGGCGGCGATGCTGGTTGCGGGGCTGCTGAACTTCATACATATGAATCCGGTGAAAGCGCTGTACTGGTCGATGATCCTGGCCGGAATTCTCACCATACCGATCTTCCTCTTTATTCTGATCATCTCGAATGACCGCAGGGTGATGCGCACGACCAATACGCGTCTGCAGAACTTCTGGGTGGGAGCGGCGACGGGCGGAGCGGCCGCAGCGACGATCATCTATCTGTGGATGCAAGTGTTCGGAAGCTGAGGCATCGGGGAATCGGGGAAATGGTAATCGGGTAATCTGAAGACGAAGTTCCACGTTCGAGCCTGCGAGATCTCAACCAAGCGGACAATTTCACGCATAGAATGCGCGCCATGAAGATGGTTGTGTCAGCAGTCCTGTTCTGCGTTCTGGCGGGAGTGGTGTGCGCGCGAGGAGAAGGCGGTTCCGGTTGGCGAGGAAGGTCATCATCAACTGGTGCTGGAGAACGAGTACACGCGCGTGTTCCATGTAGTGCTCGCTCCGAAGGAGTCGACGCTGATGCATCAGCACGATCGCGACTATGTGTACGTCATGATCGGGCCGTCGCAGGTGGAAGTCGTGAAGCCGGGAGCCGCGCCGACGCGAGATGAAGCTCAACGATGGCGACGTGAAGTTCACGAAAGCGCCTCTGGCGCATAAGGTGACGAATATCGGCGATACGCCGTTTGTGAATCTGACGATTGAAGTGAAGAAGGCGAGTACGAAGTCGGTGTGCGGGGCGAGTTGGGCGGAAGTGGAGGCGGAAAGGCGGAGTGTTTCGACCGGGGTGAGGGATATGCGCTGCGAAGCAGAAGAGGTCATTACCGACTCAGTAAGTGCGGTTGGGTACAATTGATGCATCCATAGATCAGCAACCGGTGCGAGGGCCGAGTCAGTGGTTCGGTCGAAGCAGGGCCGAAGCCTAGCCTGGTAGTCGCTCTTCAGGAAGTGGAGGTAACTACCGGCGCAAAGAAGGTGAAGCTGCAGCCCGGTGAAGTGACTTGGATTCCAGCGAATGCCAAAGCGCAAGTCGCGGCCGCCGTTTCTGCGGGACGAAGCCATTGGGTTGTTATGAGTTTCGAATAGCAGCTTGGTTTCGGAATGTACTGAGCGCAGGATTGCTGCAGGATGCGCGGCTACTTCTCTGGATCTAGACTCAATTACTAAATCACCAAATCCCCAATCTCCGATTACCAATTGCTTGCTTCGGTGACCGCAATCACTGCAATCGTCAATCGCCAGTGCTAGCGTGGGCGTAGTTAAGGGATCTGACCTGCCTGTTGGAGGTGTCCCATGAGTGCTGCCCATACTGCGCCGCTCACGCCTTCCCTCGAAGTGACTCTCAAAAACATACTGGTGACCACTGACTTTTCTGCCTGCTCTGAGGCTGCGGTGAAAATCGCCGCGTCGTTGGCTCGCCAGCATCAATCGCAACTTATTCTGCTGCACACGATCGAATTCGATCCGGTGCTGCCCAACCCGGTGGCGCCGACCACAATGGAATGCGAGCACGAGCAGGAACTCACCGAGCGAGCGATGGAGAAGATTCGCAAGTCGCCTGCTCTGGCTGGCCTGCAGGTAAAAACACTTACCGCCGCGGGGGATGTGCTGGCAGTCGCACGCCGTCTCGTTTCCGACGAGCACATAGACCTGGTGGTGGTGGGAACGCATGGCAGAACCGGCTTCCGCAAGTTGTTGATGGGATCGGTGGCCGAAGAAGCAGAGCGGCTGCTTTGCTGCCCGGTGCTGACGGTTGGTCCGAGCGTGGATCCTGAAACGCTCACGCATGGCCAATTCCGCTCGATCCTCTATGCGACCGACTTCTCCACCGGCTCGCAGCACGCACTTACGTATGCAGTTTCGTTCGCGCGCGAAAGCGGAACTCAATTGCATATGCTGCACGTGATGCCGGAGGAGATGGTGACGGCGTTCTATCTGCACGATGAGATGGAGCACAACTGCAAGGCAGCGACTGACGCGGATGATTCCGCCAGGTCTCCTGCCGACATCGCCGGATGTCATCGTCTCCACGGGAATGCCTCCGGAGGAAATCGTGAAGCAGGCCACACTCACGGCTGCAGACCTGATCGTGATGGGCATTCATGCTGCGAGTTGGACGGGAGCACATGCTTCCGCGCATATTCCGTGGTCAGTGGCGAATGCGGTTGTTGCGCATGCGCCTTGCCCGGTGCTGACGGTTTGCGGCAAGGCTGGTTGAGTTAACCCGGAACGGTGAGGGCATTTGGTTTTTCCCTGTGGGAGGACGGGATGCCCTCCGCCGGGCTGTGCGATGAGTTATGAGAGTGTTTTCGCCGGGACGAGCTTCTCATCCTGCAAGGGTGAACTGCGCTGGAAGATTGTGGTGATAAGCGTTGCACACGATCGCAACGGTGAGACGAACCCTCCTTCATCGCTCGTCCCTTACTGTGTCCAATCCTCTAACCTCTGAGGCGAAGTTCCAGTTCAGGAATTCCGGTTCAGTCCGAATTCCACCGACTCTTTCCTTCAACTTTGTTGCTATCGCGTGTGAATCGATTTAGCATTCGTGCCGTTTGCCGTCATTTTTGTTGCCAAGGTTGAACATGCGAACTATGCGACGTGCCGTTGTTGTCTGCGCTCTTCTACTGTTTGCTCTTCCGTTTATCGCCCAAACCAAGCCGACTCCCGCCGAGGTTGAAAAGCGAGTCGATGCGATCCTCAGCAAAATGACGCTCGAGGAGAAGATTGATTACATCGGCGGCACGCGCGACTTTTATGTGCGCGCAATGCCGAACCTGAATGTGCCGGAACTGAAGATGTCGGATGGTCCGATCGGCGTGCGCAACTACGGGCCGTCGACGACCTACGCGGCCGGTATCGGACTGGCGGCGACCTGGAATCCCGAGCTGGCACAGCAGGTGGGCGCCGGAATCGGACGCGATGCGCGGGCGCGCGGCGTGCACTTCATGCTCGGACCGGGCGTGAATATCTATCGCGCTCCGATGAATGGCCGCAACTTCGAATACTTCGGCGAAGATCCGTTCCTGGCCGTCGCGCATCGCCGTCGGCTACATCGAGGGCATGCAGGCGCAGGGCGTGAGCGCCACCATCAAGCACTACATGGGCAACAACTCCGAGTACGATCGCCACAATACGAACTCGATCATCGACGAGCGCACCATGCGCGAGATCTACCTGCCGGTGTTCGAGGCGGCGGTGAAGGAAGCGCACGTGGGCTCGATCATGGATTCCTACAACCTGATCAACGGCCAGCACGTGACGCAGAACGACTTCCTCAATAACCAGATACTGAAAAAGGATTGGGGATTCCAGGGCATAGCGATGTCCGATTGGGACGCGACCTACGACGGCGTCGCTGCCGCGAATGGCGGGCTCGATCTGGAAATGCCGTCGGGCAAGTTCATGAATCGCGAGACGCTGATTCCCGCGGTGAAGTCCGGCAAGGTGAGCCAGGCAATGATCGACGATAAAGTACGACGCATTCTGCGACTGGCGATCACGATGGGCTGGCTCGATCGCGATCAGACGGATCTGGCAATCTCGACCTACAACGGACAAAACGCGCAAGTGGCGCTCGCACGCCGCGCGCGAAGCCATGGTGCTGCTGAAGAACGACGGCGGCGTGTTCCCGCTCGACAAAACGAAGATCAAGATCGATCGCGGTGATCGGCCCGGACGCCTATCCCGGGAGTGCCGGTCGGCGGCGGCTCGGCGCAGGTGGCGCCCTTCGCGACGGTCAGCTATCTCGAAGGAATCAGCAGCTACCTGGGACCTCAGGTCGCCGTGTATTACCGCCAGGGTGTGCCGCGCATTGAGGAGGTCATCGAGAACACCGACTTACCTCCGAAAAGCGGGTGACTGGGGCGGTGTGAAAGCCGAATACTTTGCCAACGCGAACTGGAGCGGCAAGCCGGCGGTGACGCGTCCCGAAGAGCATATCGAACTGGATCCTCGAGCCCACTTCACGATCACCAGCGGCCCGATGAGCGCGCGCTGGACGGGCACGATTCAGCCCGCGAAGTCCGGTGAATACAACCTCTACGTCGCGCGGTTTGGCGAGCAGAGCACATACAAGCTGATGCTCGATGGCAAACAGATTCTGCAGACGTCGAAGGCCGCCATCGATCAGCAGACGGTGAAGTTCG
Source organism: Terriglobia bacterium (assembly GCA_963826275.1). Taxonomy (GTDB): domain Bacteria; phylum Acidobacteriota; class Terriglobia; order Terriglobales; family Acidobacteriaceae; genus JAJPJE01. The sequence goes on from CAWGWI010000007.1 coordinate 61,641, forward strand.
AAGCCGGCAAGCCGCACACAATCGTGCTGGAGTTCGTGAAGACCGATTACTGGGACGGCGTTGGGTTCGGCATGATCAAGGCGGACGAATTCGTCGATCCCGAGGCGAAGCAGATCGCGGCAAAGGCTGATGCCACGATCGTGCTGGCGGGATTCGATCCGACGACGGAGAGCGAAGGATCGGACCGAACCTTCTCGTTGCCCTTCGGACAGGATGAGCTGATCCAGGCGGTAGCCGCGGCCAACAAGAAGACGGCGGTGGTGATCACCTCAGGCGGCGGCGTCGACATGGCGAAGTGGATCGACCAGGTGCCGGTGATCATGGAAGCGTGGTATCCGGGACAGGAAGGCGGAACGGCGCTGGCGCAGTTGGCGTTCGGCGACTACAGCCCGTCGGGCAAATTGCCGGCGAGCTTCGAGCGGCGCTGGGAAGATAACTCGAGCTACAAGAGCTACTACCCCAACGTGGCGAGCGATCCCAAAGGCGTGAAGTACACCGAAGGCGTGTTCGTCGGCTACCGTCACTTCGATAAAGACGGCGTGAAGCCGCTGTTCCCGTTTGGCTACGGGCTGTCGTACACGACGTTCAAGTACAGCAACCTGTCGGTGACGCCGGCTGCGTTCAAGCAAGGGCAGGATGTAACCGTGTCGTTCGACGTCACCAACACCGGCTCGCGCGAAGGCGCGGAAATTGGCCAGCTCTACGTCGGGGACAAACACGCAAGCGTGCCGCGTCCGGTGAAGGAGTTGAAGGGCTTCAGCAAAGTTGATCTGAAGCCGGGCGAGACCAAGCACGTGACGTTGGCGCTGAATCCGCGGGCGTTCCAGTATTGGGACGAGAAGGGCAAGCAGTGGAAGGCGGATGCAGGCGACTTCGACGTGCTGGTCGGACCGTCGTCGGCGGATATTGCGCTGACGGGAAAGGCAACGCTGCAGTAGATCGAAGTGCGATGGAGTGAGGGGGCGGCAGAGGCTGCCCCTTTTTTTCCCCTCGCAGAGATGCGAGAGATGCAACGAACAAATGATGATCCTCGCAGAGATGCGGAAGTTCCAACGAACAAATGCATAGATGGATTCGCTCCGCTCAACCGTGCCGTCTACCACGCCTGCGCGCGCAGGGAAGACTCCTCGACGGGGGCTTACCAGTCTTCGCCTCGCGAGCCTTTCGTCACAGACTTTCCCTGCCGTTTGGCGCAATATGCGAAGGAGTAACCGGCCGTACTCCCGGTTATTGACCCGCTCGGCGGGAGCAAGGAGAATGAAGCCTTGCAACGAAAAACCGAAGTCGCCCGCATTGCTCGCAAATTTCACCGTTGTTTTTTGCTTCTGATTGGACTCTCGGTGACGTGGACCTGCGCCATGGGTGCCGACAAGCCCTCGCCGAAAATCTCCGTCGCAAGAGGCGTGTCCGCGCCGGGCTGAGGGCAGCGTCGTCGAAGACGCTCATGATCGCGTAAGCAAGAACGGACTGCTTGAGCTGACATTAAAAGTTCGTTCTTCCATCGACGAGAACGGCAATCCGCGCTATTGCTACATCGACGAAAACGGAAATTATTCGCCGACGTTGCGCGTGCAGCCGGGAGACACGCTCGTCATTCATCTGAAGAATGAAATTTCGCTGCCGCCGGCGACTGGCGCTCACGCGCATGTGGCGAAGACGGGGAATCAGCGCCGCAATCCGTGCGATGGTGGCGAAATGTCGGCTTCGTCGATGAATCTGCATTTTCATGGACTCGCAATTCCACCGGTGTGCCATCAGGACGAGACGTTGAAGACGTTAGTCCAGCCGGGCGATCCTGCGTTTGAATATCGCGTGCGGATTCCGAAGAGCCAGCCTCCAGGGCTCTACTGGTATCACCCGCACGTGCATGGATTCAGCGAAGATCAGTTGCTGGGAGGCGCGTCGGGTGCGCTGGTGGTGGAAGGAACGTCGCGCGCGGTGTCGCAAGTTGCCGGACTGCCGGAGCGGTTACTGGTGATCCGCGATGAGAAGATGCCGGCAGCTGGGGCTAGCGATAAGCCCGACTAAATCGGCCGACCAAGCAGATTTCCATCAACAATATTCCTGTGCCTTACCCGAAGTATCCGACCGCGGTGATCAAGATGAAGCCGGGAGAGCGCCAATTCTGGCGGGTGTTGAACGCCTCGGCAGATACCTACATGAACCTGGCGGTGGAGTACGACGGCAAGCGGCAATTGCTGGGATTGGTTTCGCTCGATGGAGTGCCGCTGCGTTTTGGCGAACCTGACAGCGAAGGGTACATCTCGGAGCAGACCAACATTTTCATCTCACCGGCCGGACGCGCGGAATTCCTGATCACCGGGCCGCCGGAGGGAGTCACCGGGCGACTGGCTACGTTTTCCATGTATCGCGGCGCCGATGATGACGGCAGACCGGTGGCGCGAAGGCTGGGTGAACAGCCAGCACTTCGCATAGGGCAGGACGATATCGATCCATCTCGCCCTTTGGCGACGATCGTCGCAGCGGCCGACGTGAGCAGTCCCAAAGCTGCTGAAGCTTCTTCTTCGGCGGCTGCGGCGGAGCTGGAATTTCAGCCGCTCTCAAGCGTGCGTCCCGTCCGCAAGCGAACGCTGTTTTTTTCGGAGAAGCTGGTGAATCCGGCTGATCCGAAAAGCGCGACGCGAGTTTTTCATTACCGAGGATGGGCACACGCCAGCGGTGTTCGATCCAAAGGCCGAGCCCAACATCACCGTCCACCAGGGAGACGTAGAGGACTGGACGATCGAAAATCGCTCGCGCGAAGTCCACACGTTCCATGTGCACCAGTTGCACTTCCTGGTAGTGGGACGGCGAGGAACTTCCTGGGAGGCGCCCTCACTGAGAGATACGGTCAATCTTGCCGCATGGAGTGGGTTTGGCAGCTATCCGAGCATCACGGTGAGGATGGACTTTCGGGATCCGCGGATTGTGGGAACGTTCCCATTCCATTGCCACATCGATGCAGCACCTCGATGGCGGGATGATGGGGACGGTGAGAGTGGAGCCGGCGGAGAAGAAGGCGGATGCGCGGGAGCCGGAATTGATTCTGAGGTGTCGTGTTCGATGAGCTTGGACAGCGCGGTCCGCAACGCCACAGGCAGTACGCGGCCACGCCGAGACAGATAATGCGGACGAGGGTGAATGCTAGCGCGAGTACGTCGGAGGTGTATAAGTAGTCCGTCGTTTTCGACACTGCCGGAGATGTCATACCGGGGCAGTTCGGTGCCGTACACATATTCATTGAAGAACCAGTCCATGGTGTGATTGTGATCAAGGTCCATGTCCGGCAACATGTGTTTCTCGACAATCGCCTTGAAGTCCTCGGTGCTGGCCGTCTGGTTCGCATAGGTCTAGCGAAGT
>CAWGWI010000007.1:70000-523538 GCA_963826275.1 Terriglobia bacterium
GTGTGCCTACAAGCAGTGGGAGGGCTATGCCACGCAAGTGGAATGCCTGACCGCGTGCCTATTGCATAATGAGCCGGCTAGTTATTCTTGTCAGCAAGGTTAAGCGAAAGCGAGCCGTAGCGAAAGCGAGTCCTAATAGGGCGTTCAGTTGGCAGGAATAGACGCGAAGCGGGATGATCTACCCTTGGCCAGGTTGAAAGTGGGGTAACACCCACTGGAGGACCGAACCGGTGTTTGTTGAAAAAAGCTCGGATGAGCTGAGGGTAGGGGTGAAAGGCTAATCAAATTCCGTGATAGCTCGTTCTCTTCGAAATAGCTTTAGGGCTAGCCTCGTGTGATTTGCAGTGGTGGTAGAGATCTGAATGGACTAGGGGGCTTTCCAGCTTACTGAATCCAACCAAACTTCGAATGCCATGAACAACCAGCACGGGAGTCAGACAGTGGGGGCTAAGCTTCATTGTCGAGAGGGAAACAGCCCAGATCGCCTGCTAAGGTCCCTAAATTCCAGCTAAGTGGGAAAGGATGTCGGAACGCCCAGACAGCCAGGAGGTTGGCTTAGAAGCAGCCATCCTTTAAAGAAAGCGTAATAGCTCACTGGTCAAGCGGTCCGGTGCCGACAATACAACGGGGCTCAAGCTGGATACCGAAGCAGCGGATGCATAACGTAACAGTTATGCGTGGTAGAAGAGCATTCCCAACAGCTAGAAGCGTGAGCGAGAGCACACGTCGACGGTTGGGAAGAGACCCTGCCGGCATAAGTAGCGATAACGGAGGTGAGAACCCTCCGCGCCGAAAGTCTAAGGTTTCCTGAGGAAGGTTAATCCGCTCAGGGTCAGTCGGTTCCTAAGGTGAGGCCGAAAGGCGTAGCTGATGGACATCCGGTTAATATTCCGGAACTCTCTTTCGTTCGTTTGACGATGGGGTGACGCAGAAGGATAAACGGGCCCACCTATGGCTATGTGGGTCGATGCGTGTAAGCCGTCTCTGGTAGGCAAATCCGCCAGGGAGTCATCGGTGAGACGCAAAGCAGTACCCCGTATGGGGGAAAGCCGTTGAGTTCACGCTGCCAAGAAAAACCTCTAAGGAGAATGAAAGGGAACCGTACCTCAAACCGACACAGGTAGACGAGGAGAATATCCAAAGGCGCTCGAGAGAACACTTGTTAAGGAACTCGGCAAATTGGCTCCGTAACTTCGGGAGAAGGAGCGCCCCGGTAGGGTTCATAGCCCGAGGGGGCCGCAGTGAAACGCGTACGGCGACTGTTTAACAAAAACACAGGTCTCTGCTAAGTCGAAAACGACGTATAGGGGCTGACGCCTGCCCGGTGCCGGAAGGTTAAAGGGAGAGGTCAACCGCAAGGTGAAGCTTCGAACTGAAGCCCCGGTGAACGGCGGCCGTAACTATAACGGTCCTAAGGTAGCGAAATTCCTTGTCGGGTAAGTTCCGACCTGCACGAATGGCGTAACGATCGTACGACTGTCTTAATGAGTGGCTCGGCGAACTTGTAGTACCGGTGAAGATGCCGGTTACCCGCATCTAGACGGAAAGACCCCGTGCACCTTTACTATACCTTCATCATGAACTATGGCACTTGCTGCGCAGGATAGGTGGGAGGCTTTGATTCCAGGTTCTCGGACTTGGAGGAGCCAACGGTGAGATACCACCCTGCGAGTTCTGTGGTTCTAACCTACTCCCGTTAACCGGGAGAGGGACATGGTGAGGCGGGTAGTTTGACTGGGGCGGTCGCCTCCTAAACTGTAACGGAGGCGCGCGAAGCTACGCTCAGGCTGTTTGGAAATCAGCCGTCGAGTGCAAAAGCATAAGCGTGGTTGACTGCGAGTCCAACAAGACGAGCAGGTACGAAAGTAGGCTTTAGTGATCCGGTGGTTCTGTATGGAAGGGCCATCGCTCAACGGATAAAAGGTACGCCGGGGATAACAGGCTGATCGGAGCCAAGAGTTCATATCGACGCTCCGGTTTGGCACCTCGATGTCGGCTCATCGCATCCTGGAGCTGTAGAAGGTTCCAAGGGTTAGGCTGTTCGCCTATTAAAGCGGTACGTGAGCTGGGTTCAGAACGTCGCGAGACAGTTCGGTCCCTATCTGATGTGGGCGGAGGAGATTTGAGTGGACCTGTCCTTAGTACGAGAGGACCGGGATGGACGAACCTCTTGTGTTCCAGTTGTCATGCCAATGGCACAGCTGGGTAGCGAAGTTCGGTTGTGATAACCGCTGAATGCATATAAGCGGGAAGCACTCCACAAGATTAGATCTCCCAACCCAAAAGGGTGAAGAAGGGCACAGGAAGACCACCTGTTTGATAGGCTGGAGGTATAAGGACAGTAATGTCTTGCGCTTACCAGTACTAATCGCCCGTTCGGCTTGACCATAAAATTTACCTGGCGTGAAGGCCAACCAGCCTTCAACCTCCGAAGTAGTTAATCCAATGCTATTCAGTTGTGGCATCGACCACAGAGTTCTTTGAATTAGCTCTTAGCTTTAGTAATTAGCATTTAGCCACTGCGGTTCAAGGGCTAAATGCTAAGAGCTAATTGCTAACTGCTGACAAACAAGTTTGCTGCGCTATCGATTGCCTTAGCCGAAAGCTGAGAGCCGATAGCCGACAGCTACAAGTTGTCGGTGATCTTACCGCGGGGGAACCACCCGTTCCCATCCCGAACACGGAAGTTAAGCCCCGCAGGGCCGATTGTACTGTACGCGAAAGTGTGTGGGAGAGTAGGTCGTTGCCGGCATAAATAAAGGCCAATCATGGAAACATGGTTGGCCTTTTCCTTTTTACGGTGCTTTTTCTGTGGTTTTGTTTGTGTGGCTTTGTTTGTGTGGCGCGGACACTCCTGTCCGCGCGAAAAGTAGTTGTTATCACGAATTCCCCGGGATCTCCGACGATTCTTTCAGCCAGCCCGCTTCAATCCAGAGCCATTCATAGTCCTCAGGTTTCGTGACCAATCGCTTCCTCACCGGATTCTGCCAAATGTACTCCATCTTCTCGCGCATGCTCTCGTCATTCCTCAAAACATGATCGAACGACTCGTCCTGCCAGACCGGCCCCTCTGTTCCCATGAATCTGTTCACAGTTCTCGCCGACGATCCCTTCAAAGATTTGAGAATTGACGGCAAGCTGAACGGCCAACCGCTGGCATCTACAAGCGGCCTCAGCAGAAGATGCACGTGATCCGGCATAACCACTGCTGCGTGGAGCAGATACTTCGCGTTGTGATCATGAAGACAGTGTTTGAAAATCAGCTCACACGCTTCATTCGTAAACGGCTCTCGTGTCAGTTTCCTGAACGTGACGAACACCGGCTTTCCGTGCTTCTGAAGGTGCGGCAATCGCCGGCGATAGCTGTAATTACGATCAAGCATTGCTGGTGTGGCGCGGACACTCTTGTCCGCGCAAAAAGCATGGTTGCGACGTTGATCTTCTGGGAGCGCCATCACCTTTGTCAGTGACGATGAGCATCTCGTCTTGCTTCTTCAAGATATGCGGAAGCTCTACACCTTTTGCGCGGACAGGAGTGTCCGCGCCACACAAACCTCTACCCTCTTCCCTCCCACCACCTCATCACCCGCAACGCCCGAAGCGTGTTCCACCGGCTCGGCTCGCCAACTGATTCGCCGAACGGCAACGCCAGTGCCTCGTCGTACGCGCGATCGAGAAGCCATCGACCGTCAGCCTGCCGCTTGCTCTCGATGACACGCACGGCATCACTCATGCGCGTGTCGGGCTCGGCACCCGCGGACCTGAAGTAGTCGAGCGCACGGAGAATGTCGTAATGGTAGCGAGGCGGGAACGCTAGTTCGAGGAACGCGGGATTCGCAGCCTCGCCAGTGGAGAGCCGTCGAAACAGTGCGCGCTTGAGCAGGTACTCTTCGCCGCGCCGTCTGGCCGCCGCAATCTCCGGCGCGGACCCGACAGCACGCTCGTACTCGAGCAGCCCTTCCAGCACGCAGATCGTGGTGTGGAACGACGAGCGCTTGCTCTTCGGCGCCTCGCAATTCCAACCGCCGTCCTCGAGTTGTTCGCCGACGAGACGGCGCGCGAGACTCTCCGTCGGACGCCCGAAGTAGCTGCCCAGCGCGAGCACTCCTCCGTTGATGCACGGTTCCACTTCGCCCGCGAAGAACGGGTTTCCGCCGAGTTCTGCCGGACGCAAATCCCAGCGGCCGTCGTCGTTCCATCGCAAGCTCGCCTCAAGGCGCGCTACCGCCGACTCGACCGCAGGTTCAGTGCGGTCAACGCCGGTTGCGCGTAGCAGCAGAAATGTTAAGAGTGTCGACAACCAGACAGGAGCATCGGCACGTCGCCACGAGCCGTCCGCCTCCTGGCGTGCGAGAATTTCCGCGCCGAGTCCTTCGCGCGCGACGCGGGCGCGCTCCGCCGCAATCGCCGCCGGCGAGGCGTCGGTTAGATCGCGCATCGCCTGCCAGCTGATTGCGGGGTCCGAATCGAGCAGCCAATCGATGGTGTTCACGCGGCTATCCTATCGTTCGGGGAAAGATATGGGTTGGTTTGCTTGTGTGGCGCGGACATTCTTGTCCGCGCAAAAAGCTGCTACAGACGCTAATTCTCAGGGAATGCGATTCGAGCTGTCTGTGACGAAAATCCCCAGGACCCTATGTTTCGTTTGAACGGTGCAACTTTCTGCGCGGACAAAAATGTCCGCGCCACACAAACTAAGACGTGAGCTGTTCTGGGATAAGTGACCCAATCGTAACCTTGTGTCTTTATCTCCGAATGACGTAAAACTTCTCGCAGTCACTCACAATCTGCGCATGCGAACCGGAAACCTGAAGCTCGAAAGACTTACGAGAATTACTCGGGTGGACGGAGTGAACGTCTACGTCCACTGGTCAGTCTTGGCGATTGCTGCCTTCGTCCTTCTGGGCGCAATACGAAATCCAGTGCAGTCGCTGGTTGGACTTGTCGCCTATTTCAGTATTCTGCTGATTCACGAATGCGGGCATCTCTTCGTTGCCCGGCGACGCCATTGCGAAGTCTACGAGATCGAGCTTTACCCGATCTTTGGATTCACCCGTTTTCAAACTCCATGGAGCCGCTACGATCACGCTCTCATCGCCTGGGGTGGCGTACTCGCGCAAGCGGTCGTGGGAATACCGCTGGTTCTTTGGATCATATTCGTCGGCTATACGCCCTTCGATGTTGCCAATGAGGTTTTTGTACTGTTGGGCATGCTCAGCCTGGCAATCGCCGCTTTCAATCTCCTACCGTTCAAGCCTCTCGACGGCGCGACCGCCTGGCAGATATTTCCTGCATATCTCGAGCGAAAACGATCGAATCAGAAGAGACATGCTGCCGGCTGGGGACGATAGCTATCGGTCGTGCTTTTCTCCGTCTCTTTGTGGTGAAATGGGTCCTCTGAAATGGACTTAACGACCACCCTCTACCGTCCTGTCGGCCAGGCGGAACTCGACCTCATTCGTGAAAGTGGATTCATCGCGTTCCCACCGCGCTTGCCGGAACAGCCCATCTTCTATCCAGTGCTCACCAGATCATATGCCGAGCAGATTGCTCGCGACTGGAACACGAAAGATCCGAAATCAGGATTCGTCGGATACGTTCTTGCAGTTTGAGGTTCGGACGGAATATCTGGAGAAGTTTTCTATTCAAAAAGCTGGCGGGCGCGAGCACTTGGAGTACTGGATCCCCGCCGACGAGATGAGTGAGTTCAATCGGAACATCGTGGGGACAATCCAGATCATCGCGGAGTATCGTAGGAGCGATCCCTAGATTCGCCTTTCTCCGTGTCTCTGTGTCTCCGTGGTGAAACGGCTTCTGGTAAATTCCCTGTCAATAGCCCAAACTCTCCGATGTCCTCGCAACTGCTTCATTCCAGCCCAGAAATAAATTTAGCGAAAGTGTCCAGTAGGTCCCCCGCAATTTGTCACAATAGAAATAGGGTCTTAGGGCGACATATTCCGACTGAGAGACTGACAGACTGATCGACTTCCGAGCTAACTCCTTTGTTATGCGGGACGATGGGACTAAGTCCTTTGTTTGCCGGGACAAGCCCCGTCCGATGCCTCTAAGCCCTTTAGAATGCGGGACAGGGTAGGGGGAGGGGGTATCGGACTTCCCATTTCGGGCTGACCTCACACACACAGCGGAACACAGCGGAACTTACACCGCCGTCGCTTTCGTACCACGGAACAGATCGTGACTCGATCCTTGCTTCAAGAGGTTCAAGATCGACCACAAGGAGATGAGCCTGTGTCACGGAAGACTGTTTGGTGGACCCTGCTGACTGCGATGGCGCTCGCCGCTATTCTGCTTTTGAACTACTGGGCCGCATACCAGCCTCTAAGTACGCTGGTTTATTCCGGGATCGTGCTGGCGGTGTGTGGGCTGGCGAACCTGGTGCTTCCCTTCCGTTTTCTTGGAATCCGCAAACGAGTCGTCGGAGCCATCATCCTCGCGGGTGGTGTGGGCCTGGCCATGGCGGCTTTACTCTGGCCAGCCCCGATGTACCGTGTCGCGCAACACAAAACGGTCATTGATGACGTCATGCCGGAGTATCAGTTTTTCGAGAAGCATTCGGTCCGCATTCACGCCCGACCGGAGCAGGTGATGCAGGCTGTTCGCCAGTCAACCTTCGGCGACATGAAATCCTTGGCCACGCTCCTGAAAATTCGCGCAGCCGCTTTGCGCATTCATGACACCGGCGCTTTCGCAGGATAAACAAGTTCTCGATGCGTTTTCGGCGTCTGGTTATTCTTCTGGCGGAAACGAGCACGAAGTCGTCATGTGTGGGGGTGCGAACGTGCGTGCGGGACGCCCCCTGCAGCTGCACACTCTCCAGGAGTTCGCTGATTATCGGGAGCAGGGCGCGGTGAAGATGGCTTTCAACTTCAGGGCGGAAGATGCGGGCGATGGATGGTCGACGGTCACCACCGAGACGCGAGTCCTGGCGACTGACGACTTGACTCGCCGCGGCATGGGCCGTTACTGGAGATTGATTGTCCCCGGAAGCGGCCTGCTCCGGTTTCAGTGGCTTGACGGTATCAAGAAAAGAGCCGAGAGCATGCCGAACGCACGCTCGTAGATGCGTGAGTTCCATTTGCTGTAAGCACAAATTCGGGCTGAGGCATCTAACTATGCATGCCTACGAAATCGAAGACAGCGAAAACAGCCTCGAAGAAATCTCATAGCAAGGGAACGACGCGGCGCTGGTCCGCCGAAGTGACCGCAACCTCCGACGCCACCCATCCGCCCGAGGGACTGTTCAAGAAAGATGCGGCCACGATCGCCCGCACCCTGGCGTCGAAGAAGGTCTCGCCCAAAGGACCCGCGTCCGGAATGCGCATGCTGACCTTCTACATCAATCGCGCCGGACACAACCTGAGCGCGTCTCGCTTGAAGGAGTTAGACAAGGCTAAACAGCTGCTCCATCAGCGCGTGCAAGAGCATAAGAAAGCAGCCTAGTCCGGCGAAACCCGGCCCTGCGACTTTCGCCGCTCCCAGGCATCTAAAGAGAGCTCAACGACAGATCGAGGAACATTGCCCGGAACAGGCTATTTCCGGTACAATAGACGTTTTGCAGAAAGGGTTTTACGCGTCATGAAGGCAGCCACTCATCCGACCTATAACGAGATCCGCGTGCTTTGCGCCTGCGGCAATAGCTTTACGACCCGCTCCACCCACCACGGGGACATCCACGTGGAAATTTGCTCGGCTTGCCACCCGTTCTTTACGGGCAAGCAGAAGCTGATGGATACCGCCGGTCGTATCGAGCGCTTCCGCCGCAAGTACGCCAAGAACGAACCCGCCAAGAAGTAACCGGTTTTCAGGTCTTAACGACCTACGTGGGGCAGCCAACTCGGCTGCCCTTTGTTTTGTATAGCTTAGACAGCTGGGACAATCCTGCTCCCTCATCGGTAGAATGTGACGTATGCGTAAGCACTGGCAAGGCCCAGCTCCAGCCACTGAAGCGCCCGCTGGCGCGCGTGTGCCTGAGTCGTTCCATATTGGATCGGTGCGCATTGCTCCGGCGACCGTGCTTGCGCCCATGGCCGGGATTACCGATACGGTGTTTCGACGCTTTATCCGCAATGTGAACCTGCGGCCTGCGGATGACCACCTGCTTACCGGGCGAGAGTCTGGATGCGGCCTCATCATGACCGAATTCACCTCGGCTGACGGGGTCCTGCGCTCGCGCGACATGAAGGCGAAGCGCTACCTGCATTTTTATCCTGACGAGCATCCGATTTCGGCGCAACTGTTCGGCAGCAACGTCGAGGTGCTGCGCGACGCGGCCGTGATGATCGAGGACCTCGGCTTCGACGCTGTCGATCTGAACCTGGGCTGTCCGGCAAAAAAAGTTGTGAAGTGCAACGGCGGATCCGGCCTGCTGCGCGACCTGCCGCTGATCGGCAAGATTTTCGAAACGGTGCGCGCGGCCGTGAACATTCCCTTCACGGTGAAATTCCGCGCTGGATGGAATGACAGTGAAATCGTCTGTGTCGAACTCGCGAAGCTTGCCGAAAGCTGCGGTTTGCAGGCGGTCGCGCTGCATGCGCGTACTCGCGAACAAGGCTATGCGGGCGAAGCGCGATGGGAATGGATCGCGCACGTGAAAGAAGCGGTGAAGATTTCCGTAATCGGCAACGGCGACATCCGCTCGCCGGAAGACGCCGCTTTGATGGTCGCGCAGACGCGTTGCGATGCGGTGATGATCGGCCGCACTGCGGCATCGAATCCGTGGATCTTCCGCCAGATTGCGCAATACACGGCCAGCGGCCGCTACGATCAACCCACTGAGGCTGATCGTTACGACATGATCCGCACTTATTTCCAGATGCTGATCGACGAAGGCTTCCGCGACGCTCCGGGAAAGATGAAGCAGTTCGCCTCGTGGTTCACGCACGGCGTGCGCGGCGGCAGCGCCCTGCGCAAAGCGGTCTACGAAGCCAAAACCGCAGCGGAAATCCTCGCCAACGTCGACCAATTCTTTACCGCCGGGCTGAACCAGCAGTCCGTCGCCGTCTGACAAACCTGGAAATTCCGGTCACGCTCCCAGCAACAGTTCGTCCCATCTGCGCCAAAGCACTTGGTTCGAAAGCGCGACAGGTGCATACTCCTGTGTTCTCGAATAACAGCTGTTAGGGTCATCACGAAGGATTCGTATGCTGAAACGTGCTTGCGGTGTGTTTTGCCTTTCTGCGCTCGTCCTGCCGATTGCTGGTTGGACACAGGATTCGCAGGTTCCGGCGTTCAAGTCGAGAACCGACATCGTGCTCGTTCCGGTGGTAGTTCGCAGCAACCAGGGATTTGTTGGCGGTTTAAAGCCGGAACAATTCTCGGTGATGGAAGACGGTAAACCGCAAAAGATCGCCACGGTGGAATTGATCACGACGGGCGCAAAGGTGCAGCGGAAATCTACACCGGGTGAGTTTTCGAATGAACTGGAGACCGCTGGTCCGGCGCGGTTAATCATCATCGGCATTGATACGATCAACACGCCATTTCTGGATCAGACCTTCGCTCGTCAGCAACTGCTGAATTACGTGGCGAACTCGATGAACACGGGGAGTCAGGTTGCTGTTTTTGGCATGTATCGCGATGGTTCTGTGCGCATGCTGAACGACATCACTACGGATCCCACACTGCTGGCGAAGGCGATCAGAGCTTCAACCGGAGTACTGCCGAACTCTGCCTCAGACTCCAAGGTTGATTCTCCCGAGACCAGGAGGCAAATAGAGATCGCGATTTTGGCAGGGGGCCCCTCAGGACGGCCCAGCACGTCGGGAGCTGATCTCAGCGATCCGGCTGTGCAGCGCGTAGCCGACGAAGCGCAGGCGCTGGCTGCATTTCAGGACCAAACCAGCGGAGCACAGGCATTTGAGTTGCGTCGCAATATGGAAGCTACGCTGGAAAGCATGCGCCAAATTTCCGAAGCTTTTGCTGGCCTGCCAGGAAGGAAGTCGTTTATCTGGATCACCGGGTCGTTCCCGTTCGATATCACCGGAACGGGCGAACTGATCTCGCCGAAGGCGGCCTTCTACGGATCTACCCAGGATCCTGGCCGTTATTACAGCCAGCATTCCGGTGCATTGCCCCCGTTGCCGGAGAGCGCAACTGTGGTGGACGACGATGTACTGAATCCGCTGCGCAAAGAGTTCCGCGCGATGATGGAGCAGTTCGCCAGCGCCAACATTGTTGTCTACCCGGTGGACGCCCGTGGCCTGATGACCCTGAACGCTGAAGCTGCCGATGATCATGCTAATAAGCTCCTGCAACAACTTGAGCGAGAGCGTGTCCAGGTGTCGCAATCTACGATGGCAACACTTGCGAAGATGACTGGCGGCAAGAGCTGCTACAACCGAAATGACATTGCAAACTGTGTCCGCGATGCCGCCAATGACGCCGAGCAGTACTACATGCTCAGCTACTATCGTGACAAGAAGAACAGCAAGCAGGGCTGGCGCTCGCTCGCAGTGAAAGTGGATCGGCCCGATCTGGATGTCCGGGCGCGCACCGGCTACTTCTATGGCACGGACACCGGAGACAAGAACGCGCATACTCGCGAACTCGGCGCGGTGGCGCGCTCGAGCGTGCCCTACACCTCGGTGCCATTCTCGGCACGCTTCCTGCAAGTAACGGCGTCGGGTGACAAGAAACAGGTGAAGTACGAAATCTATTTGCCGCCGGAGACGATCAGTCTCGTCGATCAGGGTGACAATCGGATTGAACTGGAACTGATCACGGTGGCCACTAACCCGAAAGACACCAAGATCAACACGACAGTGTCTGAGACTGTCGGCAAGAACTTACCGCCAGAGGCAATGACCGCCATCCACCAGCAGGGCCTTGCCTACAATAACGTCTTGAAGCTGTCGCCAGGAGACTATCGGGTCCACTTCATCGTGCGCAATGTGACTACGAATGCGGTCGGCAGCGTCATTGCGCCCCTGAAAGTCGAATAGCTGGGACGAACTGCGCGAGCAAGATTGGAACGACGCAGCTTTCCGGAAGAGGGCGGTCAGGGACAGTGGCCTGCCAAGGTCGCGGATCGACAATTCGATAAGGCCATCACAAAATTCCCAAATTCCTCGGCGCAGGCGATAACATCTCAGCAATATGAAATATTGCCTCTTCGCACACGAGGGCCGTCCAGCTTATGGCCTCATTGAATCGGTTGGCGGAACCGACACCATCACGCGCCTTTTCCGCCTGGAAAATGGGCAGCTTCCCGACGAAGACGCGCCTACTTCGAAGATAGCGCCGATTCCCTTTGGGGACAGCCAACTGCTCGCTCCAGCCCGTCCGTCGAAGATCATCTGCGTGGGCCGGAATTATGCGGATCACGTGAAAGAGTTCGATCATGAGCTTCCGGCAGATGTTCTGATCTTCTCCAAGCCGCCGTCGGCGATCATCTCTCCCGGAGAGAAGATCTTGCGTCCCAAGCTATCCCAGCGCGTGGACCACGAAGGCGAGCTGGCGGTGATCATCGGACAGCGCTGCCGGCACGTTGCAGACGATCAGGACGTTCGTCCGTTTATCCACGGCTACACCTGCCTTAATGATGTGACCGCACGCGATCTGCAGAACAAAGACGGTCAGTGGACGCGCGCCAAGGGCTTTGACACTTTTTGCCCGATGGGCCCGCTCGTAACTGACGAAATCGATCCATGGGCGGGAGTTTCGGTCGAGTGCCGCGTGAACGGCGAAGTGCGCCAGCAGGGAAATACTACGCAATTCATCTTTCCGCTTGACCGGGTGATTCGCTACATCTCGGCGGTGATGACGCTCCTGCCTGGCGATGTGATCGCCACCGGAACTCCGGCGGGCGTCGGCCCGCTCAATGCGGGAGACGTGGTGGAAGTGACTTGCGGCGGGATCGGTGCGCTGAGTAATCCAGTGGCGGATGAGTAAAAATCAGCCACGGATTGCACGGATATTCACAGATATTTTCTTTTTCAAATTCGTCCGTGGACATCCGTAAAATCCGTGGCTAACTTTTGAGTTTTTCGATCGCCTGCCCGATGCGCTCGAGCGTCTTCTCTTTTCCCAACACTTCGAGGGTCTCAAATAGCGGAGGCGCATTTTTCTTCCCGCAGACGGCGACGCGGATGGGTTGGAACATTTGTCCCGCTTTGAGGCCGAGTTCCTGTGCGGCCGCGCGCAAGGATTGATCGAGTGGATCGTGCTTGAATTCGACGCCGGGCAAAATGTCGCGCGCTTTGGTCAACGCCTTCAATGCCATCTCTTTGTCGCCCTTCTGCGGGATCAGTTCCGCAGGATCGTAGGGCGGCAACTGGTCGACGAAAAAGAAGTCGCCAACGGTCAGCACCTCCTGCAACAGACGAATGCGTTCGCGCAGCAGCCGTGTTATCGCGAGCAATTTCTCTGATGAGACGTTGTATCCGGCGGAGTGAATGACGGGCAGGAGTCGATCGCGCAAATCTTCTAGTGGCAGCGCGCGGATGTGCTCGGCATTCAGCCAGAGTGCTTTCGGATCAAATGTGTCTTCCGGAGTCACGGCCGGTTCTTTGAAATTCACGACGGCGTTGGCGCGGTTAATTCCTTCGAGCGAAAACAGCTCGGTCAATTCCTTGATGGGCAGGAACTCGCGGTCGTTCTTTGGGGACCAGCCAAGAAGTGACAGAAAATTTATAAACGCGTCGGGCAGGAAGCCCGCGTCGCGATAGGTGGTCACGCTGACAACCGGCCCATGCTTGCGCTTCGACAGCTTCGTGCCGTCGGGGGCGACCAGCAACGGAAGGTGTGCGAATTGCGGCGGCGCAAATCCGGCGGCTTCGAAGATCAGGATGTGCTTGAAGGTGTTCGAAAGATGATCCTGACCGCGGATGATGTGGCTGATGCGCAGATCGGCGTCATCGGCGCACGACGCGAGGTGATACGTTGGCATGCCATCGGAACGCAGGAGCGCGAAGTCTTCGATGTCAGCGGTGGCTTTTATCTGTTCGCCGTAGACAGCGTCGGTAAAGCGCACTTCTCCGCCCTCGCGCGGTACGCGGAAGCGCAATGCGAACGGCTCACCAGAAGCGGCGCGACGATCGCTCTCTTCTTTAGACATGTTGCGCGCGTCTGCATTGAAGAGCCACGTTCCCTGCGCGCCGGACTTCTCGGCGTCACCGGCGTGTGCGGGCGTGAAGTCGCGATAAGCGTGGCCTTTGGCGAAGATCGCCTGCGCGACGCGGCGGTGCAGCTCGAGACGCTCGGACTGTTTGTATTCTTCGTCCCAGTTAAGACCCAGCCAGCGCAGGCCTTCGAAGATGGAGTTGACCGACGCTTCGGTGTTGCGCTCGACATCGGTGTCGTCGAGGCGGAGGACCATAGTGCCGCCGTTCCGCCGCGCATAAAGCCAATTGAAGATGAAAGTGCGCGCACTGCCCACATGGAGAAAGCCGGTAGGAGACGGCGCGAATCGGACACGTAGCATAACTAGCGAGTATAACAAGGCAAAAAGCCAGCCACGGATTACACGAATTTCCACGGATAATTACGCGTGTATAAAAACCATCCGTTGAATCCGTGAGATCTGTGGCTGGCTTTTTACAGAATCGATCGCAGCAGCCCGCCTTCGGCGCGGATGGCGGCTCCGTTGGTCACAGACGCGAGCGGACTCGCCAGGAAGACAACGACGTTCGCGACTTCTTCGGGAGTTGCGAAGCGCTTCAATAAAGACGATGGTCGAATGGACGCGAAAAACTCGCGCTCCAGTTCCGGCTTGCTCAGATTGCGCGACTGCGCGACTTTGTCCAGCCACTCGGTGACGCCTTCCGACATGGTCGGTCCGGCGAGAACCGTATTCACGGTGACCGCAGTTCCGGCCGTGGTTTCTGCCATGCCGCGGGCCAGAGCGATTTGCGCGGTCTTGGTGACGCCGTAATGAATCATTTCGACGGGAATGTTCACGGCCGATTCGCTGGAAATGAAAATGACGCGTCCCCAGCTCGCATGCAACATGCGCGGCAAATAGTAGCGCGAGAGTCGCACGCCGCTCATCACGTTGGTCTGCCACATGCGTTCCCACTCGTGGTCGGTGATTTCGGGGAAGGGCTTCGGTTCGAAGATACCGAGATTGTTTACAAGTATGTCGACGTCGGGGAAGTTGTGAATCAACTGCTCGATCGCTTCCGGTTTTGAGAGATCACCCGCAAACTCTTTCAGGTCGGCGCTGATCGCCTGCTCTCGGATCTCCTGAACGGCCTGGTGCACGCGCTCGCGCGTGCGGCCGTTGATGATCACTTGCGCGCCTTCTTTCGCGAGGCCAGCCGCGATCGCGAAACCGATGCCGGCCGTCGATCCGGTGACCAGTGCGCGACGTCCTCGAAGTTGCAGATCCATTCGTTCTCCTTGCGATGGAGGATAAGGAATGGATGCGTTTTCGCAGCGGCAGGAGTCAGGATTCAGCTAACAAGCTGTTAGCTATTAGCAGCTAGCACTTAGCCGTTGAGGAGATTGCCGACGGGGTTAGCGGTAGCTCTATGCGGACCTGAGGGATCCTTAGCGGCTTAAACCTAAAGCTAAAAGCTAAAAGCCGAAAGCTAAAAGCCGAAAACTGAGAGCTAAAAGCTAACTATGCACATGCGGGCTCTGCGCGGGATTCTTGTGGACCGGTTTGGGTCCGCCCTTCACGACTTGCACATCGAATGCGAGCGGAACCTGGGCAGGCGGATAGCAGGCGCGATTATCGCAGGCCTGGTATTTGAGGTAGCCGTGCACGCGATAGCGTCCGGGCACGATTTCTTTGCCGGTATTCAGCATGGCTGAAATGGAAACGTCTCCGGTGTAGACATTCAGCTTGTCGTCGGGCGAGAACGGGAAGGTCTTATCTTCGCCGGCGGGGTAATCGATCTTGGCGGCCGAGAGATCGGTCGGCATATCCAGATGCAGGACGGTAGGAATCAGCAAAGGCGAGTTGGGCTTGTTCGAATTGACGTGATAACCCGGAGCCACGCGGAAGGTGATCTCAAACTTGGCGGAACTCGCACGAGTCATGGTGACAGGAGCAATGGGCACAACCGTAACTCGAGTCGACCTCTGGGTTCCCAGTTGTGCGGCAGCGGTAGCTGCCAGAAACGCAAGCGTTGCGATCAGCTTTACTGGACTGGTCTTCATTTGGCCTGAGCAGTCTCCTGGGGAACGTGCTGAACCTGCGCCGCCTGTCCTTCTCGCAGCGCGGCCTGAATAGCGTCTTCGAATTCGCTATGTCCGGCGAGGCCCATCACGCGCCGCACGATCTTACCATCGCGTCCGATGAAGAATGTTGTCGGCAAAGCGTCCACTCCGCCGTACTGATCGGCGACCTGGTCATTGCCCAGCAGAATGGGATAGTCGATCTTCATCTCGTTCGCGAAGTCGCTCACGACCTTCTGTTTGTTGGTGTCGTCGTCCATGGCAACACCAACTACGACGAGCCCCTGGTCCGCATACTGTTTCTGAAGTTCGATGAACCACGGGATCTCGATCTTGCAGGGCGGGCACCAGGTGGCCCAGAAATTCAGGAGCACGGCTTTGCCGCGCAGATCGGCCAGCTTGTAGCTTTTACCGTCGATCGATTTGAGCTCGAACTCCGGCGCCGTTTTGCCGGCGGGATCCGCTGCCGTAAGTGCTGCTCCCGCGGGAGCGGCCGAAGCACGCTTGGAAATGAAGTGGCCCGCAAGCAACATGCTCGCCACCACGAAAATTACAACAATTAGAACTGTGGTATTACGATTCACCCCAAAACTCCTACAACGAAAAGCGATTCAAGAACGATAGATAACCGGACAGAATCGTCAAATGGCGCGTGAGCACCAGTACGCCGACTGCAATCAATAAAACTCCACTTACGACTTCCACGGTGTGCAGATGCCGCCGGAAGCGCGAATAAAAAGCCAGGAAGCGATCGATTCCGAGCGACGTCAGCAGGAACGGCACTGCCAAGCCGGCAGAGTAAACAGCCAGCAACAGGATGCCCTTTACGACGCTGTCTTCCGACGCAGCAAAGGTGAGGATCGTCGCCAGGATAGGACCAATGCACGGCGTCCACCCAAAGGCGAATGCGAAGCCGACGAGGAACGATCCCCAGGGAGAACTGCTCCCCTTCACACTGTGCATGCGCTTGTCGGCGTAAAACGCTTTGATCTTCCAAATGCCCGTTAAGTGCAGACCGAAGATGATGATGATCACGCCCGCGACGCGCGTCAGGTACTTGTAATACTGGTGCGTCAGCTGACCAATGCCGGTGGCGGCCGCGCCCAGCGCAATGAACACGATGCTGAAGCCCAGGATGAACATCAGCGAGTTCATCATCACGCGGCCCAGCAGACGCTGTTCGGTGGGGGCAGTGTCATCGAGACTGGCGCCGGAGATCAGCGACACATAGCCGGGAACCAGCGGCAGAACGCACGGCGATAGAAAAGAGATCAGGCCGGCGATGAAAGCGGCCAGAGGAAGAGGCGTTGTGGACATTCGTAGATATTGTAACAACCGGCTATGGCGCGGTTGTTCCCCACCAGAAAAGATGCCCGAGTTGGCGGAATGTTACAAACTATGTTTCTTAGGCGTGTCGAAGTTAGCTGTTGCCGAGGACATACTGCCGGTCAGCCTGCTGGAACTGGTTCAGGCGCTCCGAGCCGTGCTGGTTGTACCACATTCGCCATTGAGTGGTGTCGTTGGGCAGGCTCTCGTCGGTGATTTCGCGTAGAGCCTGAAACACCCAGCCATGGGTGGCGGCGTCGAGCGACTCGTCGGCAGAAAGATCAATCAGGCCGGGAACAGCCTGCATGCGCTGTGCTCGAGTCAGCATGCCCGATTTTGCCAGGCTGCATCCGGCACGTTCGCGAACGTTGTCGGATGGATCGCTGCGGAACACATCCAGGAATGCGGTGATGGTATCGTCGGTGCCGATATGTGCTAGACCCTCAACGGCCCAGAAGCGTGTCTGCTCATCCGGATCGTGGCTCCAGGCAACAAGCCGCTCGTGAATATCGTTGGTATTGACTCCGCGATTCGCCAGCATGCCCAGATACCATGCGGCGTAAGGCCGATTCGATGCGGTCTCCTCGCCCATCTGGATCAGGCGGGAAGCGGTGTCGGGCGTCTTTTGCAACTCGTTGGCGACCAGGGTGACTTCAATCGCTGCAGCACGCACGCGCAGATCGTTGGAGTAGAGCGCTGTCATCTCCAGATCCGTGAGCTTCGGCGTGAGTTTGATCTGGCCGTACCAGCCATCAAGCTTCTGCATGATCAGATCGGTTGCGCCTTCGTCGTGATTAATGGCGTCGGAGAGTAATTCCTCGGCCTGCGCCTGTGGGGGCTGTGATTCGATCCATTGACGGACGTGCTCGGAAAGCTTCGGAGTGCTCGCCGCGACGGGCTTGCCTTCAGCGGCAAGTTGATGGCCGGTCAGGATCTCCCAAACCTTTTGAAAGGCCTCTGAACGTGCACCCAGCAAGACGACCGCGACCACTACCAGGCCGACGAGAAACAGCACCTTACCAAAGCTGCTTCGCTCGTAGACGATCGTGTCCGGCACGGTCTGAATGACCTCGGGGACAGGCGGAGGCGCCTGCTCTGGGGGCATCGGATTCTGGGCTGGAGCGTCCATTCCGGCGAAGTTTAGGACGGAACCGGGCAGGGGCGGTAATGACCTTGGTCACTGCGGGAAAAGGGGCTGTGGGCAGGCTAATTCGGTGGGCGCTGGGATTTTTGTGGAGACGATAGGGCTCCCTCACTGCGTTCGGGATGACAGTTCTCGCTTACGCTCGAACGTCAAATGCTGTCGCGGAATGACAATCTTGCTGGCGCTCCGACCGACAGGGCGTCCTAGCGTGGGCGAAGGCCGATCCAGCTTTCCGAAATCACGATGGAATTGCCGGGGTTCTGGGGATCGTAGCGGACCGAGGTTGGCAGGCCAATGCGGCAGGTGTGAATGTCCACGAACTGACGCAGGAGGGTGATGTCCTGCGAGGCCTCGTAAGAGACGCCCGCAACGTCATAGTGATAAATCAGCAGCTGAACTGGATTTCCTTTGCCGTTGCTGCTGGCCATCTCCTGCGCGTCAATGACGGTGCCATCTGTGATGCGCCCGACCTGGCTGAGGCGCAGGCGGCGTTCGCGCTCCAGTTGGTCCGCGGTCTTTCGCTTGCGAAGCGCAAGGTAAATCATCAGCGTGCCGACTACGGCCGCTGCGGCGAATATGAACTGATACGTGCGCAATTCGTTCATCGGTCCTGGGCTGGAGTGGTCCCGTGCAGGGTACTCTCCCGGCGGAGCTTTGAGGATAGAGCGTAACGCTTACGTAACTAGTTTTGATGATCCCCGGCGGGTGTGCAAGGGGGGAATCGAGAAGGTGAAATCCAGAGTAACGTGCGGATATTCATTTTTGGTTAAAGATTTCAGATTGAAGATTTCAAGAAACCCACCCACGGCAAACGATGCCGAGGGTGGGGGCACCCAAGCTCTAAGAGTTGACTACTCCTACCAGCTGAGTTTCAGCGCGAACTGGAATTGGCGCGGATCGAAAGCTGCGGTTGGCTGGCCGGCGTTGGTATAGAGCGGGTTCACGTCGGCTACATTGAATCGGTTAATGATGTTGAAGACGTCCATGATCCCCTGCAATTGGAGCCGTTCGGTCAACGCAATCTGCTTGGCGAAGCGGATGTCGTTGAAGAACGTCCAGGGCTTCACGCCAGTGTCGCGTCCAAGATTGCCGTTGAATTGGCCATCACCCGGGCAAGGCAGCTGGAAGTATCCAGTCGGCGAGAACTTCGAAGCGACCACCGTATCTCCACAGGAATTCACTGCGGTTCCCGAGGGCACGACGTTCGGACGATCGGTCGAGAGCGATAGATCGAAGTTACGATCGTTGTAGGTGATGATATTGAACGGCCGCCCGGAAGCTACTTCGAAGATGGGGGCAACCGTCCAGTTGTTCCATACGCGATTGAATCCCGAGTTGGCCACTTTTCCTGACTGATACACAGCGCTGAAGACGAGTTTGTGTCGCTGATCGAAAAGCGAGTTGCCGCGATCCGCCGCAGGGTTGTAGTTGTTCTGCGGAGTGAGCGGAGATTCGAGGTCGGTGCTGTCGTCGATGGCATGCGACCACGTGTAGGAGCCGAAGAACTGGTAGTGGTTGCTGAAGTTCTTGCGCAGATTGACGGTGAGTCCGTGATAAACGGACGAGCCATTGGAGAAGTTCGCAGGTTCATCGCTGAAGGGGATGGGAACCCCGTTGAATCCCAGTCCATACGCGCTGACTAACTGTTGCGCGAGACCGAGGCAGGCAGGCGCCGCTGCCTGCAATAGCGGGATGTACGACGGGTTGATTCCCGACGGCCGGAAGAAGCTGACGAACGCCGGAGAGACCCAGGCCTTTCCCGCATAAGGACTCGCGGGGTTGGTAACGACGCCACAAGGTGTCGCTTGCGGCTGTCCCGGAGCAGCAACCGTTCCAACCAATTGCGGTCCGTTCACCGGACCGTAGGCCAGCGCAGCGGGATCGCCAGCGGCTGAGGCGATCTGCCAGTTCTGCATGAGCAGATCGGGGCGTACGGCGTTTACGTTGATCGGGCGATTCAGATGGCGCCCGCCATTGAAGTTGTATTCGAGGTCGAGCGCGAAGTTGTGGCCAAGGTCTCGCTCGATCGCAAGATTCACCTGGTTCGCGTAGCCGTACACGAAGTTCTTTCCGACCGGAAAACCGAAAGGCTGCAGCGACAGCGGCACGCCGGAGCTGAGGTATTGCTGACCAGTGAAGATCGAAGGAGCATTGGGCGTGGTGTTGAAGCGCTGCTCATTAGGGAGGTAATTGAATGCCGCCGGCAAACAACTGAGCAGTCCCTGGAAAGCATTGGCGGCGTTCAGATTCCCGTAGGTCGGCGTGCATGGACCCGGGCTGCCGGGGAAGAGAATCACTTGCGGAGCTTGCGACCCGTCGGCAACCGCGGAATCGAAGGCCAACGCAAGCAACGGGTGATCGTAGAACATGCCATAGGAGGCGCGCACTACGGTCTTGCCGTCGTTGTGCGGATCCCACGCCAAGCCCACGCGGGGAGCGAAGTTGTTGTAGTCGCGCGGAATGCCTTCGGTAATTCCCAATGCATCCTCCGCCGCTTGCGAGGTTGAGTTCACGGCGGGGAAAGTAGGAGTCAATTCCACGTCGTAGCGCACGCCATAGTTCAACGTCAGGTTGGAACGAAGGCGCCAGGAATCCTGGAAGAATCCGGCGAACGCGATGTTGTGGAACTGATCGTGAGGATCGCCCACGCCCTGTATGAACGCGCCAGGGATGCCGAGCCCGTAAGCCTGCACCGGAGTGAAGTCGGGAACGTTGATGGCGGCAGACCGGGAATCGCAACCGTAGATGGCAGTCCAAGCTGGCCGGCAGTGATGCCGCCGAAGTTGTAAATGCCGCCAAAGTTCACGGTGAAGTCCGCGGTGAGCGGCAGGAAGTTGACGTCGGCGCCCCACTTCAGCGTGTGCGTTCCCTTGGTCAGCGTGAAATTATCTGTGAACTGATAGCGCTGCTCGGTGCGTCGCACGTAGCTGAAAGGCTCGCGTCCGAAGAAGGCGACGCCAGGCATGTTCACGGCGACGTCGCTGCCACCCGGTCCGCTGGAGAAGTTGTAACCCAACGAACGCCACGAATAATTGAACTGGAATTGGTTGACCTTGTTCGCACCAAGCGTCCAGGTATGCTGCGCGCCAATGCTGTAGTCGTGATAGTTCTGTGATGAAGTGCGTGACCACGCATTTTGGCCGAAGTTCTGCGGTCCCTGCGCGTTTACCTGTATGCCATGTACCTGGCTGGGACTGAAGCCGAGGCGGAAGTTCAGATTCTGATTCGCGTTCAGCCGATGATCAAGACGGAGCGAAGCGATGTTCGTGTCTTCTCCGACCGGGAAATTGCCGATGAGGCTGCTCATGGCAGCCATCGAAGCGGGCAGAGGCGCGCCAGAAGTGGGGAAGACACTCATACCGGGCGTGGTGCCGAAGTTCGCGGCAATCAGGCCGGCCATCGCCTGCGAAGGCAATGCGCCGTTCAAAGCAATGCCCGAACCTCCTCCGGCCAGCACCATATAGTTTCCGAGCAGGGTTCCTAGCTGTCCCTTCACAGGTGCGGGTACGGCGGGATTCGCGAGCAGTGCGCCCATCTGTCCAAAGAAACTGGCCTGGTCCGGCGTCACTTGCATTACGCCGAGGGGCGCGAAGCTGGGACCAAGCTGCGAGGCGTCGAAGGGAACGAATCCCCAATTGTTCTGTCCGATCGTCGAGAAACCGGTTTCGTTGCGTTGATTAGTTTCAAACGACAAGAAGAAGAAGGTGCGATCTTTCTTGATGGGGCCGCTTAGCGTAAATCCGGCCTGCACGCGGGTATACGCGGGATCGGACGTAGTGCTAAACGGATTCACCGCCTGGATGTGGCGATTACGCAGGTAGCCAAACAGATCGCCGTGCCAGTTATTACTGCCGGACTTGGTGATGATGTTCACGACGCCGCCGGAAGCTTGTCCGTATTCGGCGTTGTAGCCGTTGGTGATGATCTGAAATTCCTGTACCGCTTCCTGCGAGACGGTCGAGCGAATACCGTTGGTGGAATTATCGACGGCGTTCGCGCCATCGACGTTCACCAGGTTCGCGCGGGCGCGTTGTCCGCCGAAATTCAGTCCGGAGGTAGGTGCTGCGCCAATACTAGGAGCGGTATCGCGCGCGATACGCGAATCCGTAAGCGCGAAGTTGATGTAGTTGCGTCCATTGGTGGGGAGGTTATCGATACGGGTCTGGTCGATGGTTGTGGTCGAGCCGCTAGCCTGAGTTTCGACAAGCGCCGCCTCGGCGCCCACGGTCACGGTTTCCGTCACCCCGGCTACTTTCAGGACGACCGGCAATTCAGCGCGCTGGCCGACGGTGACGTTCACGTTCTGTGCCACCGTCTTTGCGAAATGTGGAGCCACAACGGTGACGGTGTAGGTGCCGGGCGGCAGCAACAGGAACTGATACTGGCCGTCGACGTTCATGGCGGTGGTGCGCTCGTAGCTGCGGGCAGGATCGCTAACGGTGACGTTGGCGTCCTTGATGAAGGCGCCATTCGAATCTTTGACGGTGACGTGGAGTTCGGCAGTGGCGGCGCCTTGCGCAAATGCGTTCAGGCCCAAGGACAGAGCAATCACAAACAGGCACAACAATTTCCCGGCACGGTTCATCATTCATCCTCTTCAGCCGTTTTCCGAACCTGCGCCTTCGCAGGCGCAAAGTCTCGCGTATGCCGCGAGCCGCAACGGCTGACCATCTGAAACTAGAACTGCTGGTTGTTTCGTCCCGTCACCCCAGACGGGATAAAGCGATTTGCTACAAGGGAATGCGGTCGATGTTTGTACATCACTCGGTTGCGTAGTGCAAGCGTTGAGAAGTGGAAATCACCACGTTTAATACTGGCCGAACGGCCACGCGTGATCCTGGAGCGGCAGCGACATGCCGAATTCCGCGATGATGGCTGAAATCATCGAAGCAGGAGGGGCGCTACGGCTGTTCCCATTTTGAGACAGCCAGAAGAATGTAGAATGTAGTTCCTCCCTGGAGACGCCAGCCATGCACCCAATCCTGAAGTTTTCTCGTGTTCTCAGCTTCTTTGTGCTCCTTTTGGCTCTTGCGGCGAACGCAACAGCTCAAAAAGGTAACGGCAAAATAGGCGAGAGCGCCGTGTGGCGGATCCCGGCGACCTTCGTCGCCAACGCCCACAAGACCTGCGATTCTGGTCCGGCCCCTGAGTTCAACGTGTGCTTCATCACGCAAATGACAAAGGCGGGAGCGAGTGATGATGCCGTGACCTTCACGCGTACCCTCTTTCAAGGCAACGGCGGCGACGTGGGGATCCTGACGGGTTTTCACGCCGTGGGACCGGTCGACCTCGGATGGGTAACGTATCCACTCCGAGCCAACACGAACTATGGACTTTTGCTGCTGAATGGCAAACCTCGCGTCATCGACGCCGAAGATTTGAAACACCTCGACCACAAGGGCCTTGAGCAGAGTGCCCAGTTCCACGACCTGAAGGAACAGTTCCCCAAGGTGGACGTCTGGCCCGGCGACCGCGATGGCAAAACCTGGCCGACTGCTCAAAACGACTCCGACGGCGGATTACAGTTCACCATCGGTTATCCGCTGATCAACGGTTGTCACGCCTGCGCGCACGAAGGGACGGCGATCTTCAACTGGAACTTCGACGAAAAAGGCAAATTCAAGGGAACGCAGTTCATTGGGATGACGCAGTAGCAGACGTGCTAGTTGGGTTCCGGCGACCTATGCGCTGGAAAGTCAGATGTCACAAGCGGACAGTCCGCATTTTACCAATGCACTTGGGAACCACTTCTCGGTTTGTTCGATCTTTACAGTTACATCGTTCGTGCACTGGGGAAGGGCATAATTTCGCTGGGCCTGCGAAGGCGGACTGATCTCCACCGGCGAGATGGTCACCGAACCGACGCTCTTGCCAATACTGTAATCAAGCTGGAACCCGTCGCAGGCGGTTCCCGTCTGGCTGAGTACTTTGGCACCGTCATTGGCAAGCTGCTGCAGGACATCGTCGCGTAAGGCTTCCATCAGAGGTTCCCATTTATCTCGTCGTAGGACGATATAGAATTCAAATCCTGAATTGTGAGTTACAAAAGTATCGCCCGCCCCGGCACCATTATGGTGCATGGACTGGAATGATTCGTTCTCGCGAAAGCGGTCGACCACGCGCGCAGGTGTGTAGTTCTTCAGAAACACACTTTCGGTTTCAGGAGTGGGATAGATAAGGCGAGTATGTGTCCACCATGCGAGGGCGCCAATCACAAAAGCAACCGCCAATAAAACGATGAACGCAGTCGCCAACCAGCCGGATTTCATGACGCCTCCCCTTACGGCACCTAATGACGAGCCTTCACTGCATCTTGAAAGATTGGCCTGACCTGAGCTTTGAGAGAACCGTATTCTTCGGGTGTCATTCCCGTCGGTCGTGTGTGTGCCCTTTCTATTACATCCAGGCCCTGGCGTCCGACCTTGATTGCGTTGTCTGCACACATCTTCGCGTTAGTGCCGTTGCGGCTGGCACATTCCCGATATGTGTACGCGAGTAGCGCGAGCATTTGCAGGTTCGCCGGCTCGCACTCCAGGAGGCGCTCTGCCGTCCGCACCTCTTCGTCTTCATTTTTAACTAGTTGGTAGACGTACAGTTCTGTCTTGAGTAGCTCTGCCTTGACGACAGTATTTGGAAACTGCGCCAGGAATTTGTCCGCTGCCTCTGCCTTCTCCACGGAATTCGGCATTTGCACGACCTTCATATAGGCGTTATATTCCGCCGGATCTTTGATCGTCAGTTGCTGCGGTTGGCCATCGACTTTTGAGGGTGTGGAAGTCTGTGCCGAAACCAACGACGCCCAGACAACGATGGTCATGAGGCCGATCTTCATTAACATTGGGTGGCCTCGCTCATCTTCCTTTGAAATGGAGCGTCAGATCGCCGTATGAGGAATGGGGCTTGCCGTCGCAAGTCGCCAGGGTCTTCTTCATGGCCGGACATAGTACAGCAACTTACGCACTCCGGCATTGCGGATGAAAATCATTCCGAAATATGGAAATCGGACGAGCCCTTCTCCGCGAGTCTTCTCCACGACCCGGGCTAGCGACCAGACTCTTGCTTGCCGCCCTTTTCCCCGACGAGATTCTTGAAGATGTGCCCATCTTTCATGATGACCAGGAAGTTTTTGCCGGGATCTTCAATGAGCTTGAGGTTTTCCAGGGGATTGCCGTCAACCAGCAGCAGGTCCGCGAGTGCTCCCTCTTCCACGACTCCCAGCTTGCCAGGATAGGGATTGCTGAAGCCGGAGAGTGCCAGTAGCTCGCCACTGTTGGCAGTGGCTGTCGTCAACGCTTCGGCCGGGGTAAACCAGCGAACGAGTTTCACCAGTTGTGCCCCTTGTCTGTTCGCAAGCTTGGCATCGAACAAAACGTCGCTACCGAAGACCGTCTTAATCTTGTATTGGATCGCGAGTTTGTAGGCGTTGTCCGTGCCCGCGAATACCACTTCCGCCTTCTTCCTGCTCTCCGGGCTCATGTCGCGCATATCTTCATCATCCAGCAAGGGCTGCAAGCTCCACCAGATACCCTTGTCTGCGAGCAACTTCGCCGTAGGCTCGTCGATCAACTGACCATGTTCAAGGCATTTGGCTCCGGCAGCGATGGCCTGTCGGATGGCCGCTGGTGTGTACGCGTGCACCGTCACATAGGTGCCCCAGTTTTGCGCGGCCTCCACCGCGGCGCGAATTTCCGGTTCGGTGAACTGTATCGATTCAATCGGATTATTGGGTGAGCTGACGCCGCCGCCCGCCATCAGCTTGATCTGACTCGCGCCCGATCGCAGCTGCTCTCTCGCTCGCAGCCGCACTTCATCGGGGCTGTCAGCAATCGCTGCGATGCCCTCGGACTCGGCGTGACTCAGAGGACCGCCAGGCGTTCGCGGAACCTCGAAGTCGAAACGAAAGTCCCCGTGACCTGAGGTTTGCGAGATCATCGCGCCCGAGGGATAGATGCGCGGACCAATCATGATGCCGTCGTCAATGGCGCGCTTGAGCCCGAACACGGGTCCGCCCAGATCACGAACTGTTGTGAAGCCGCGCATTAGCGTTGCTTCAGCCTCGTGGGCGGCCAAGAATTGAAGGTACGAGGGCTCGGCGCTGTTGAGGAGCATCATCGACGTCGCCGCCATAAATGCGTGCCAATGCGCGTCAATCAGCCCGGGCATCAGCACGCGGCCGCCGCCGTCGACGATCGTGGTCCCCGGACCAGTTTCAACCGGGATCGCCGCACTCGAGATTTTCTCAATCTTGTTGCCGCGCACCAGCACACTCGACGGAGCCGATAACGTGGAACTCTTACCGTCGAAGATGCGAACATTTCGAAACAGGACCAGCGCTTGCGGTTGCTGAGCCATCA
Organism: Terriglobia bacterium; assembly: GCA_963826275.1. Classification (GTDB taxonomy): domain Bacteria; phylum Acidobacteriota; class Terriglobia; order Terriglobales; family Acidobacteriaceae; genus JAJPJE01. Next base: position 95,966 of record CAWGWI010000007.1, read on the forward strand.
TCGAAACAGCGAGACAAAAAACCCAAAGAGCAATCGCAACAATGTGTATTCCGGATGGAATGATGTTCCTGCGCCGCACTGCTGAGTTCATGTGTCCCTTGTTGAGGGCCTCGCCGCGAACGTAGCTCCCATGCATACGTCCACTGAACACAGGTAATCAGTCGGGGGTTGCCACGGTCTTAGAGACCTTCAAACGCCGGCCCCCACGCAAGTGCGCCACACACGTGGATGACCGATGCCCGGCCCTACTGATTCCGGTCGATGCCCCACTGTTCCTCGTCTGATGTGCGAAGGGCCCACGCCATTCTCGGAGTGTTGTGCGAGATGCCATAGCGGCCCTGCGGATCGAGAAGAATCATCCCGCCGTGGCCGTTGAGACGTTGTTTGAGGTAGGCGATCGATTCGGTGGTGGCCTGTTCGGGATCGGTGCCGCGGCGGAGGAGATCGGCGGCGTGCTTGGCGATCACCAGCTTCATCATGGGTTCGCCCCATCCGGTGGTGGAGACGGCGGCGCTTTCGTTGTCGGCATAGCAGCCGCAGCCGATCAGTGAAGAATCGCCAACGCGTCCGGGAGTTTTATTCAGCGTGCCACCGGTGGAGGTGGCAGCCGCAATGCGTCCCTGCTGGTCGAGTGCTACGGCGCCCACGGTGTCAGAAGCCATGGTGGGCGCGGAAAAGATTTCTTCCGTCTTGCCCTCCGCCATCGTCCGCTTCGCTTCTTTGAGGCGCTCCACTTCGCGCGGAATCACGAGTTCGTAATTCTCGATAAGGTTGATGCCGTGACGCTGGGCGAACCGCTCGGCGCCGTCGGCAACGAGGTACACATGCGGACTCTCTTCCAGCACCTTGCGTGCGGCGCAGATGGGATTGCGGATTCGCTCGACGCAACCTACGCCTCCAGCGCGCAGGGTCGAGCCGTCCATCATCATGGCGTCGAGTTGAACGCGGCCGTCGCGATTGAGAAAGCTGCCGCGACCTGCGTCGAAGATTTCGTCGTCTTCCATCACCATGATGGCGGATTCACAGGCTTCGGTGGCGGAGGCTCCGCGCTGCAACAGAAGCCATCCGGCGGAAAGGGCACGACGAACTCCCGCGAGATGCGCGTCGACTGCATCATCTGGAATTGCCCACGCCCCACCGTGGACGACCAGAACAGGTTGATTGGACATTCGGATCCTTGGGTTCCAAAGCAGAGAACATGATACTGCAGTGGTTAGTGATTGGTGGCTAGTGGTTAGTGCGGGTAGCTGGTAGCACGTCTGGGTAGCTTGAGGAGGGAAGTGTTAGTTGCTCACTGGCGTTAACTGTGATTCATTGGAAGTGTTATGCGAGCAGACATACAGAACGAGCAGTACATCTCCGCCCTGTCGCAGCTGGAGTCGAAGAAGCAGTTAACTGCTGAGGAAGCGCGACTGGCGGAACTTCTGACGCTGCTCATTTCCGACTATGAAGACAAGCGCTACCAGCTTCCGGCTGCCGATCCGCGCGAGGTGGTTCGAGAGCTGATGCGCGCCAATGGTCTTCGACAGAAAGATCTCGTGGATGTTTTTGGAACCGAGAGCATTGCGTCCGAGGTCTTGAATGGCAAGCGCGAGTTAAACAAGGAGCAGATCAAGAGACTCAGCGAAAGATTCAGGGTCTCGCCAGCGGTGTTCTTCTAGCGCACGCTAACTTCGGTCTGTGGTGGAGTGCGTCGGGATGGTTCTTCGGCCGCGGGCTCAAGGCCTAGATCCTTCTTCTCGGTCTGCTGGTACGTATAGGCGATGCGGTGGATCACCGTGATGTTTCCGAGTACTGCGATCACCCACAGAACGGCCGCCATGCGGTTGAAGAGAGCGCCGATGATCACCAGCACGATGCGCTCGGGGCGCTCCATGAATCCAACTTTGCATTGGGGGATCATGTTCTCAGCGCGAGCTCGCGTGTAGCTGACCATCAGCGACGTGACCATCACCAGCGCGGTCAGCACAACATAGAAGAATCGATTGGCGCGGGCGTAATAGACGAGCAGTCCGAAGTAGAGCGCGACGTCGCTATAGCGGTCAATGACGGAGTCGAAGAAACCGCCAAACTGCGTAACCTGGTTGGTAGCGCGCGCAACGCGGCCGTCGACCATGTCGAAGATGCCGGCGCCGACGATCACCAGCCCGGCAAACAGGAACATGCGTTGCTGATTCAACGCGTTGGCATAGCCAAACAGAACGGCAGCGCCAATATTGATCACCAATCCGATGAACGTAAGAACGTTGGGCGAGATCTTGGTCAGGGCGAGGCCGTGCACGATTCCGTACAGGATCACTCTGCAAGTTCGTCCGACCGCCCCAGTCCAGCTCATTATGCCTCGTCGTGAATGGTGACCAGCTTCAGGACCTCGAGCTCGCGATTGCCGCCCGGAGTGACTACAACAGCCGTGTCGCCGACTTTCTTGCCGAGTAGCGCCCGGCCGATGGGTGAGGTAGTGGAAATCAGGCCTTGGGTCACATCGGACTCTTCGCTGGTCACCAGCTTATATTCGAGCTCTTCTTCCTTCGTAGAATCGTACACCCGAATGGTAGAGCCGAGTGCGGCCTTATCTTTCGGAATGTTGGCCATATTGACCAGGGAAAGATCGGCCATACGTTTCTTGAGCTGACCGAGGCGCGCGCGGACGAACTCCTGACGCTGCTTGGCCATGTGATATTCGGCGTTCTCGCTCAAGTCGCCCATGGCGACGGCCTTTTTCAGTTCCTTGGGGAGCTCGTGATTGAGCTCATGCTCCAGCGTCTTGATCTCTTCTTCCAGCTTTCTCTTAATGTGCTCAGGCATCGATTCCAGACTCATGCATTCAATTTGGGCCGTAAAAAGGCCATAGCCAACCCAAGCTGCTGGTAAAGGCGCAGCGCTGGGCACCTGCTGCTATGTTTGGGAGCTACTCGGCTTCAGACAGGCAGCCGCCTGGAGGCGAAAAGGAGCGCCCCGCCACAAAGAAAGATTATAAACCTGCGGATGGCCAAGGGTTAGGCGTAAAGAAATTCATCTGTTCTGGGCAACCCGGCAGCAGTTACCTTGCTGCCCATAGGGGTATATCTGAAGGTGCTGGAACCCTCATAAAATGGGGCTCAAGTTGACTGCCCCCTCGGAGTCCGATACCATGGATGGTGTGCTTTCCCCCTGTTTGAGCCTGCAACTTAGCGGGTGCCCCTCATGATGAATGGAAATCTGCACTTCCAAGTAGGTGACAAGGTCGTTTATCCGAACCATGGCGTTGGCGTTATCGAACAGGTCACAACCAGAACGGTTGGAGCCACCATCGAGCGCTTTTACCTGCTCAAGATTCAGTCGAGCAGCCTTCGAGTGACGGTCCCGTTCGGCAGCGTCGCCAGTGTTGGGCTTAGGCCCGTGATTCGGAATGGTGAGATCCAGAAGATTCTGGACTTCCTGACCGATGGCGAATGCAGCAACAACTCCGATTGGAAGTACCGGTTCAAAGAAAATTCAGACAAGATGCGAACCGGGTCTCTGATGGAAGTTGCTGCCGTATTGAAAGGTCTTCTCCTCCTCTCCCAAACCAAGCCGCTTTCCTTCCGCGAAAAGAAAATGCTCGAGCGGGCTCGTTACCTGCTGGTCAGTGAAGTTGCCATGGCCAAGAACTGGGACGAAGCCCACGTGGAAGAACTGATGTCGAAGGCCCTGGCGAAGTCGCATCTGCGCTTCCCGGAAGCTGCCGGCGTGGCGTAACAAAACAGCCCTTAGCTGTTCGCCATTGGCATTTAGCCCTGAGACGTTGACGCCCAGAGCTGAGGACTAATGGCCAACAGCTAAATCAACCCCCTCCTCCTGCCAATCATCCCAACTGCATGGAAAGCTACGCGCATATCATTGCCGTTGGAGTTGCTGACGGAACCTACGACCAGAAGGTTCCCGAGTACCAGATCACGTTGAATGCCGGCGGAACCTCGTGGGCACGTACCCTTGAGGGCGATGGGGAGCTGCTGAGCTTCCTCGAGGCCAGTCTCGCCCTGCGCAAGGATCTGGTGGACGCGGCAGTCCGCAAGCTTCACGAAACCGGGCACGCTACGATCCCAGCAGTAGAGATCGCGGAGAGCGAGGCTCCGGCCCTGGGACTCCAAAAGACGCCGATTGATTTCTGAGGTTGGTAGTGAACCAGGCGCCCGGCACCAGATCCGTTAATGCGACTCAGTCGCGACGGAGCTAAGAGATGTGGTCAGCAGAAGACACGCCCTAACGGCGGCAGGACGGGCAATAGCCTCCGACTTCAAGCCGGGAAACCAGAATGTGAAAATTGCAGTCGCGCTCGAGCTGTCGCTTTAGATTCTCGAAGAGTTCGCTTTCGAACTCGGTGATTTTGCCGCAACGCAGGCACGCGATGTGGATATGGTCCCTTCCCGTCTTTCGCTCGTAGAAGTGACGCTCCCCCTCCATGTGCATCAGGTCGAGTTCGTCGATCGCTCCGTGGCGCTTCAGTAAATCGAGTGTGCGGTAAACAGTGCTCCGGTCCACCGAGGCATCCATACGCTGCGCCTTGCGAAGAATACTGCTCGCATCCAGATGCTTTTTGGCTGTTTCAATAACGCTTAGAATCGCGCGTCGCTGCGGTGTCATGCGAACACCGCGCTGAGCGAGTTGCGCCTGCAGGCGACCCGGGATTTCAGTCTGCGGAAGAGGCACGAGCAGCACCTTTCGGAGTCGCAACTGTTCGCAATTGTGTCGCGACGAAATCATCAGCCATGGATTGACGGCAACATACCAGGACCGTACGCTAATGGTAGATTAGTTGCGACTGAGTCGCAACTATAAATGAAAGGCTCAACGCAACGCTTATGGGATGAACGGATAAGTACTCTCGGTTGTTGGGTAGCACAAGCGGCGGTGACTATAAGGTTGTCTCGGGATTTGCGCCTGTGTCGTTGATGGTTATTTCGCAGCGGCGTCTGTTTTTCACAAGAGCCTCCTTACTTCGTTACTTATTCGCAGGACTGGAAGAACCAGGGAACCTGGACATTTAGTCGCTGAAGCGCAATCGGAACTCCACAGTACGGCAACAGCTTTCGCGGCTGCCGCCCTCGAATTAGAGTACGGAGCCAAGGGCTGGTGGACCACCGAGTTCTATCTGGACGGACAGACTACCCGAACGACAGCACGATCTTTACGGGATTTCGATGGGAGAACCGATTTCGTCCGTGATGGGCGAGCACTTCATCAATCCGGTGCTGTATGTGGAATACGAGAATCAACCGAGCGCGGACAAATCCTTCGGGAGATCACCGGCAACGGCAATCAGACCGACTTTCGTGTTCCAATGCCGTGGCACGCCAGGAGAGTAGAGCGGGAACTGGAAATGAAGCTGATCCTTTCGAGCAACGTCAAAGGTGGAATTTCGGAGAATTTCATCGCTGAGAAAGAATTTGATGAAAGCGTCCGTGGGAATTCGGTTACGCCGTCGGAGCAAGCCGCCCTCTGACACTCGCTGCAAGCGCTCAGGACTGCATGTTGTGTCGAGAGAGATTCGCCGCGGGAGTAGAGTTGTACGGTGGTTTCGGCGACGGACAGCTTTGGACTGAAGGCAACCTCGCAGTATCTCGGCCCCTCGATCAACTGGGAAACTCCCTAATGGCTTCACGCTTTCCTTTGGACCTCATTTCGGATTGAACGACAACAGTGTCCCAGTGCTCTACCGATTCGGGGTCTCCTACGAGATTCAGCAGGTTTTCAGTCACTTCAAATCAGGCCATTGATCGGAGATCCAATGAAATCTGCATGCCGATACAGAGCACTCATATTTCTTTTCTGGCTGCTCGTCGGTGCGGCCGAGGTGAAGGTTGCAGACGGCGCGTGGTTAGCGAAAGTACCTGAGAGAGACCGTCAAAAGACGAACCCGTTTCATAGCCAGCAGGAAGCTGCGTCTGCCGGGAAATTGCTTTTTTCTGACCATTGCGCGTCGTGCCACGGAAAAGAGGCCGTCGGAAACAACAAGCATCCGTCCCTGCACACAGAACGGATTCAGACTGCGACCGAAGGCGAACTCATTGGTTGCTGACCAACGGCGAAATGGCGCGAGGAATGCCCTCGTGGGCAAAGCTGGGCGATCCGCAGATCTGGCAAATCGTTACCTATGTGAAAACGCTGCAATAACACCCTGGAAACCAACCTCGACCAGACCGCGTCCAGGTGGAACAAACCAGCAGCAGCTCAGCGGCATCTCACGATCCATCTGGCCGGCAATGCGCAGATCCATCCCTCTTTCGCGTGTTCTCAATCTTAGGGAAGGATTACTGTGCTGTTTTCTTGTTGCGATTTTTCTGCCGGTGAGTTTGTCGGCACAAAGCGACTCTGCCGATCTGATCTGTCCGCGCAGTCAGGCCGGCGCCGCACTTGAACAACCTGCCGACCTTTTCAGTTCAAAAGGGAGACTGGAAGTTACTCTCCACTTCCGGCGGGTCACCGATTCTGCTGGATTAGTTCGCTATTGCTATCTCACCGATGACGGACAGGAATCCCCCACGCTTCATGTGAAGCCGGGTGACCGCCTGCTGATCCACCTGAAAAATGAATTGGGGACGGAGCCGAAGGGGAAGCAAATGGCCGGATGTGATGCTTCTGTCATGAATCCGGACGCTACTAACATTCATTTTCACGGCACCAATACAGCGCCGGTTTGTCATCAGGACGAAGTCATCCAGACCATGATTCAGCCTGGGCAAACATTCGATTACGACGTGCCCATTCCGCGGAACGCGTCTCCGGGATTGTACTGGTACCACCCACATCCCCACGGAGCCAGTGAAACGCAGGTGCTGGGAGGAGCAACTGGAGCACTGATCGTCGACGGAATTGAAACTCAGGTGCCTACCGTTGCGGGAATGCCGGAAGCGGTGATCATGTTACGAGATCAGTTGGTGGTTGCGACCGCTCCCGCGAACGCGGAATCGGAAGGCTTAGGCCAGCCCGGATGGGACGTGACCGTTAACTACTCGCCGGTGACATTTCCTAACTACGTGACGCCACAGATGCAGGTGAAGCCCGATCAACAGCAGCTGTGGCGCGTGGCGAATACGGCGGCCAATTCCATTTTGATTTTGCAATACCTGGTAAACGAGAAGCCGCAGGAGGTGAAGCTGGTCGCAGTGGATGGAGTGCCGATTGCGTCGGGTCCGGAGACCAGGACGACGGTTCAACTGGGTCCGGGCGCACGCGCCGAATTCGTTGTGACCACGCCAAAAAACGGGGAGACCGGCGATCTGGTGAGTTTGGCGCACGACACCGGCCCGGATGGGGAGTCCGATCCCGTACGCCCGCTGATCGCGGTGGTACCGAGCGATGACGCGCCCGAACTGCATCGCGTGCCGAAATCGACCGGCGGGATTCCGTTGCGGAATCAGCAGCAACTTGAGGATGTGAAACCCTCTACCGAGCGATCGCTGTATTTCTCGGAGGCGAGGCAGGGAGCGGATTTCAGTTCGCCCGTCAGCTTCTTTATCACGGTCGAAGGGCAGACGCCACAGACATTCCGCATGGGTCAGAAGCCAAACATCGTGCTGCGCTCCGGCACCGTGGAGGATTGGACGATCGAGAATCGATCGCAAGAGTCCCACGTCTTCCACATCCACCAGATTCATTTCCGCGTCCTGGAAGTTGACGGGAAGCCGGTGAACGATCCTGCTCTGCGCGACACGATAGAAATTCCCTGGTCGGAAGCCGGCGTCCCCTATCATAAGGTCAAGCTGCGCATGGACTTTCGTGATCCGAATATTGTGGGGACTTTTCTCTTTCAGTGCCACATCATGCAGCACGAGGCGGGAGGAATGATGGGAAAGATCCAGGTACTTCCTCCGCAATAGTAACCAATCGACCGTCAGCGCCCGGCAGGCACCTTCGTGACAAGATCTCGGGTTTCAACCCGATGTAGCCTGCAGCTCACGCGTGGTACTCTGGAACCTCAAATCTTGATCAGGAGATTTCGACACATGTCTTTGATACAGACGGGTGCCCGAGCGGCCACAGCATTGGTGCTGGCTGCGCTATTCGCGCTTCCGCAAAGCCTGCTGGCCGAAACCCACGTAGTTTCTCCTTCCGATCTGCAGCAACAACTGGTGGAGACGACGCGCAGTCGGCAAAACAATTTGACTACCGTTCGCGGATTTCTCTCGACCTCTACGGCCGAGAAGGCGATGAAATCGGCGAGCATCGATCCCAAGCAGGTGCAGAATGCCGTATCCAGCTTGAGCGACGAAGAGCTTGCGAACCTGGCACAACGCGCGAACAAGGCACAAGCGGATTTTGCCGCGGGCAGCTTGAGCGATCGTGATCTGATCTGGATCATTCTGGCGATCGCTGTGCTGGTGCTGATCATCGTCGCCGTCCGATAGTCTGCTTTCATGTGGAAATATCTGCCGCAGAGACTGATTCTGCTTTGTCTCTGCGGCTTGCTGTTTGCCGCCGAGCCTGCGGTGCTCTGGCTCGATGTCCCTTTCGTGAAACAAACGAAAGACGGCTGTGGAGCTGCGAGCGTCGCCATGGTGATGCAGTACTGGGCCAATCAGGAGCGCAACGGCGCCACGAAGCAGGCCGATCCGGACGCGATCTTCCGCGCGCTGTACTCGCCCGAGGCGCACGGCATTTACGCCTCGAAGCTCGAAGCATATCTGCGGCAAAACGGATTTCGCACATTCGCCCTGAGTGGTGAGTGGGGAGATTTGCGACAACATCTGCAGAAGGGCCGGCCATTAATCGTCGCATTGAAACCCAATCGCGGTGAACTGCACTACGTGGTGGTTGCGGGATTGGATGACCGGGAAGACCTGGTGATGCTGAACGATCCAGCACAGCGAAAATTGTTGAAGTCCGGGAGAGTCAGCTTCGAAAAAGAATGGAGCGGCACGCACAACTGGATGCTGCTGGCTGTCCCTGCGAGCGTGCAGTAGTGCGCTGCTGGTTGCGAGTCGTTCTTCTTCTGGCGTGTGTATGCGCTTGTGCGTTCGCTCGAACGACTACCGATTCTGATGCGAATATCCAAAGACTATTTGAGCAGGGACGCTGGGCTGATGTGGTGAATTCCGTCGAGAAAGTGCAGAATCGCCCGGCCGATCTTGATTACTACTACGGAAGTGCACTGGCGCAACTAGGAAGATGGGACCAGGCTCGTACTGCATTTCTTGCCGGACGCCAGCTACAACCGAACGACAAACGTTTCCCGATTGAACTCGCCGGCGTCGCATTCCGCCAGAAAGACTACACCCACGCGGTTCATTGGCTGCGCGCCGGATTGCGGCTCGATCCGCACGATGAGTACGCCAACAATTTCCTGGCGACGATCTACTACCTCCAGGGCAACTTACCCGCGTCCCTCAAATATTGGAACCGTGCCGGCAAACCGAAGATCGAGAACATTGGCTTCGATCCCAGCCCGCGAGTTCGCGCGGTGCTCCTCGATCGAGCTTTCGTATTTGCACCGGGGAGCATCCTTACGTTGCCCGACTTCCTCACCAGCGAGGCGCGCGTTCGGGGGCTCGGCATTTTCCCCGTTGACGATTTCAAGATGGCAGCGCGTCCGGATGGTAGCTTCGACGTGAATTTCAATGCGCAAGAGCGGAACGGATTCGGCGACAGCAAGCTGCAGGCGCTGATCTCAACACTTGGTGGAGCTCCGTATCAGACGATTTATCCCGCGTATTACAACCTGGGGAATTCGGCGGTTAACATTGTTTCGCTTTTGCGTTGGGATGCGCAGAAGCGGCGAGCAGCAGCAGGTCTGTCGGGACCGTGGCGGTCGAATCCGAAGTGGCGCTACAGCATGGGTTTCGATTTGCGCAATGAGAATTGGGCCGTTCGCGACTCATTTTCAGGTCTCGCACCCGTGCTTGGTGCGCTGAATCTGCGGCGGGAAGTGGTGAGCGCCGGGATCGCGTCATTTAATAGCGGACGTTGGGGATGGTCGGCAAGCGCGGAGGTTTCCCATCGCGATTACCGCAACGTGGTTCCTGGAACGGCAATCACGCCCAACCTGCTGCTGAGCGGATATCAACTGGAGCAGGCGGCACGCGTGAACTACGAGTTGGTGCGCGTGCCGGAGAGACGATTGCTGATCGAGACGCACGGCAGCTCGCAGTTGGCGAGAATCTGGTCGCAGCCGTCGAACACGTTCGCAAAGCTACAGGCGGAGATCGACAGCCAGTGGCTGCCCCTAGCGCGTGGCGACGACTACACGATGCAATCACGCATCAGCCTGGGCAAGACATTTGGCGACGCACCTTTTGATGAACTGTTCATGCTCGGACTGGAACGCGACAATGACTTGTGGCTGCGCGCTCACATCGGCACTCGGGACGGGATCAAGGGAAGCGCGCCTCTCGGACGCAGCTACTTTCTCGGCAATTGGGAGGTCGACAAGAACCTCTACAACAATGGACTGCTTCGCCTGAGACTAGGCCCGTTCGTCGACACCGGCAAGATGTTCGATACAACCGCTGCTCTGGCTACGCCCAAGTGGCTCTGTGATACTGGCGTGCAAGCGAAAGTCAGCGTCCTCGGAGTAGGAGTAGCGTTCTCGTACGGAAAAGATCTGCGCACCGGGAACAATGCGTTCTACGCGCGGGTAGAGAAGTCGTTCACAACCGGTAAATCATCCACCAGCTATTAGTGAGACTCATGAACCTCGCCAAATATTCGAAGACGATTCACCTCGCTGCCGGTTCCGCGATTGCGCTTGTACTGCTGGCAGCCGCGAGCATTGCGCAGAGTGCGAATAGCCTTCCGGCAGTTCGTGTCGAAGAAACGTCGGGCCTTACCGCTTCACTCGACGGTCTGCACGCTACCCTGACCCTGGACTCCGAGGTGAGCTCGAAGCTGCCGACCGGAGCTTCGTTTCGTGCGTTGTTGAAAGCGCCGGCTGCTCGAGAAGGAAAGACAGTGCTGCCGGAAGGGACGATTTTCGAAGGACATTTGAAAACGGTACACGCCCGCCGTCCAATGCGATCAGGATCGGTGTTCGTGGTATTCGATCGCATGATTCTGCCTGGATCAACAGCAGCCATCGTGAGCGCTAACGTTACGGCCACCGACAGCAATGCTGTGAAAACGGGCGCGGAAGGTCAGTTGCGTCCAACGGTCAGCAAGAAGCGCCTCGTTTTTCAGCTGGGAGGGACGGCGTTGGCGGCGAAACTCTCAGACGATCTTTCGGAAGCGATCGGTGGTACGGCCATTAGTGCCGGCACAGCCCGGTATGCAGGAATGGCTGGCGCAACAACGTTCTTTCTCTTTCAGAAAGGACGCGAAGTGAAACTCCGCCCGGGTGACAAAATCGAGATCGAATTCGGCCGCTAAAGCCGATAGCTCGGGTTGATCCGCTCGCGAGGAGCAAGTGGTCGCCGCGAAAGGCCAAGTCCCCGAGCCTGAGCCTCAACGAAATGGCGGGGGCTCTGGTAGTTCTACAGTTGCGGTTTTCCTCCTCAGAGTCTGTCATTAGCTCGCTCACCTAAGAGCTCTGCAGCGAAGCCTCGCTGAAGTGCAGCCGAGGGTTGAGGAGGTCTTGATGCCAGACTTATCGAGGAATCTCCAAGTGTTGGGGGGAGCTCTGCTGATTGCTTCCACCGCGCTCCTCGCCCAGCAGATCAGTGGTACACCAGGTTCGCCGAGTGCTACCACAACCATCGACGGCAGGTACTTGCCGCCACCGCCACAAAAGTTCGAAGGAACAATTGGCCTGAACACGCTTCAATCAAAGCCGTTCTGGCCCGCGCGAGTTGTACCTCCGAAGGGTGCGCCGAACATCTTGCTGATCATGACGGACGATGTCGGCTTTGGTGCGCCGAGTACCTTTGGGGGTGTAATCCCAACTCCGGCGATGGATCGAATCGCGAAGATGGGTTTGCGGTATACGAATTTCCATTCAACGGCACTCTGCTCACCGACACGCGCCGCTTTGATCACAGGCCGTAATCATCATTCCGTCGGATTTGGTGTGGTCTCAGAACAGGCCACCGGTTTTCCTGGATACAACAGCGTCATCGGAAAAGATAACGCCACGATTGGCCGCATCCTGAAGGAGAACGGTTATCAGACTTCGTGGTTTGGCAAGAACCACAACACGCCGACCTATGAAGCGAGCCAGGCCGGGCCATTCGATCAGTGGCCTATTGGTATGGGCTTCGATTATTTCTACGGATTCATGGGTGGCGACACCACGCAGTGGGAGCCTGGCAGTCTGTTCCGAAACACCACCGCGATTTATCCGTTCGTAGGCCATCCCGGCTGGAACCTGATCACCGCAATGGCAGACGACGCGATCCACTATCTTCACCAGACGAACGACATTGATCCGTCATTGCCCTTCTTCATGTACTACGTACCGGGTGCTACACACGCCCCACACCATCCCACGCCGGAGTGGATCGAGAAGGCGCACAATCTGCACCTGTTCGATAACGGATGGAATGCACTGCGCGAGACGATCTTTGCGAACCAGAAGAAGCTCGGGGTCGTTCCGCAGGACGCGCAGCTTACACCGTGGCCCGACAAGCTGCTGAAACGGTGGGATGCCACCACACCGGAAGAAAAAAAGTTGTATATCAGGCAGGCAGAGGTCTACGCCGCCTACCTGATGTACGCCGATCACGAGATCGGGCGGGTGATCCAGACAGTAGAGGACATGGGCAAACTGGATAACACGCTCATTATCTACATCAGTGGCGACAATGGCTCCAGCGCGGAAGGCACTCCACAAGGGACTCCGAGCGAACTACTGGTGTTTAACGGTATCGATGTGCCGGTTGCAGAGCAGATGAAGTTTTACGACGTCTGGGGCACCAATCGGACTTACAACCATATGGCAGTGCCATGGACATGGGCCTTCGATACGCCGTTCAAGTGGACGAAACAGATCCCCTCCTTCTTCGGTGGCACGCGACAGGGTATGGCCGTTGCCTGGCCAGGCCACGTCAAAGATGCCGGCGGAATCCGCAATCAGTTCCATCACATGATTGACATTGTGCCGACGATTCTCGATGTGACCGGCATCCCCGCGCCGGTGATGGTGGATGGCATCGCACAGAAGCCGATTGAAGGAGTGAGCATGGCCTACACCTTCGACAAAGCTAATGCCGCTGCCCCGAGTACACACAAGACGCAGTATTTCGAAATGATGGGCGTGCAAGGGTTGTACAACGACGGCTGGATGCTCAGTGCGGTTCCGACCCGCCCGCCTTGGGATGTGGCAGGGGCAGCCGTCCCCAATCCCGCGACCGCGTTCAAATTCGAACTCTACGATGTGCAACACGATTGGACGCAGAACACCGACCTCTCCGCCAAGTACCCTGAAAAGGTAAAAGAGATGACAGATCTGATGTTCGGAGAGTTCGCCAAATACCAGGTGCTTCCACTCGATGCATCGGTCGCCACTCGTGTAGTAGCTCCACGCCCGAGCCTCTCGGCGGGGAGGAACGTATTTACATATTCGGGAGAGACCGTCACCGGTATTCCGGGCGGTGCTGCACCACAGCTGCTAAATACGTCCTTCACGATCACGGCGAACATTCAAATACCACCAGTCGGGGCCGAAGGCATGATCAATACCAACGGAGGCCGCTTCGGCGGATATGGGCTATATCTGCTGAAGAGCAAGCCGGTGTTCGTGTGGAATCTGCTGGATCTGAAACGCGTTCGTTGGGAAGCGCCGGAAGCTCTGGCTCCAGGCAAACACACGATCGAATACGACTTCAAGTACGACGGACTCGGTTTTGCCACCCTCGCCTTCAACAATGTCAGCGGCGTTGGACGCAGTGGTACCGGCGTGCTGAAAGTCGATGGCAAAGAAGTCGCCCGCCAAACCATGGAAAAGACGATTCCGTTCGTGTTTACCATCGAGGAAACCTTCGACATCGGGGCCGATACCGGTTCGCCGATAGACGATCACGACTACCAGGTTCCATTCAATTTCACCGGCACAATCGACAAGCTGACAATCGCAGTCGATCGTCCGCAACTTACTCCTGCGGACATGCAGAAGCTTCAACAAGCGCAAGCGGGTGCGGCCGACGCGCACTGATGGGCACTGATCAAACGGAGCAGCTCACCCGGGCTCCCACTTTCGACAGCGTGGGAGGTCACGATGTGGGTGTCTGCCACAACTCGGTTGCAAACAGCCTCCCTCGATCAGGCGCCTGCAAGCTGCAGCAACGATCGCTGACCGAAGGGAACTGCTTTCGCCAGTTCACAACCGCGCATCAAAAGAAGGCAGCCCAGACGAAGCAACTCAGGGGTGTACTGGGAAACCCGCGGCTCCATCAGAGGATCAATCAACGCAGGAGAGCGATATCGTCATGACAAAGATGCTCTTGTTTGCTCTAGCCATGCTGGCTCCCGTGGCCTTCGCGCAGCCGCAGGATGAATCTTCGGCAATGTCCCAGAGAACGTTGCAGGGATGCGTGCAGGGTTCAGACGGCAACTACACCCTGACGGACAAATACGGAAGGATCTATCAGCTCGGCAATGAAACTTCGAAGCCGGCTGCTCACGTCGGCCGTGAAGTTCAAATCGTTACGTCGACACCGGCTTCCGTCGCCATAACCTCCACCGCCGGAGCGGAAGAGAGTGCAGCACAGGCGCCGACCCTGATGGTTGAAGAAATGAAGCAGGTGGCCGGAACCTGCCAGAGCGGTCAATAGTCGCTCGAAGCTCAGTGATTCCCCGGGGTGACGCCTTCTCGCGCTACCAACTGTTCGAAACGAGCATTCGTGGACGCGATCTGCCGACGATAGCCCTCCGGATCAACCCAGGCGTGAACACCTTCCGTGGCCGCGCGCGCCCGCTTCCCCTCAAGGTCGAAAAACTCGGCATGGTAAGCAAGAAAAATGTCCGGATGCAGCGACTGGAGCATGCCGAAGGTGTGACGGTAGTCGTCGGCGATCCCGGGATATGACGGACTCTTGACCAGACGCGTCCCCGGATTCACCGAGGTGCCGTCGGGGAACACCACCGAATAGGAATGCCCACCGTCGGTGACCGTCGTAGACCACGTCGTGCATCCGCGCGTGTGCCCGGGAGTGTGATGTGCGGTTAGCTGAACCTCACCGAGAGAAACGGTGTCGCCATCTTTCAAGACCACGTCCGTAGTCACGGGAGGGAAATGAAGTTTCGGATCGTTGGCAAAGAGGTAGTCTGTCTTGCCGCCGGATCTCAACAATTCCACATCTGCTTGCATCACTTCCAGTTTCGCACCCGTCAGCTTATGCATGTCCGCCAGCGTGCCGGCGTGATCAAAATGGGCGTGGTTGAGCAGCAGAATGCGAATGTCTTGTGGATTGAACCCAAGCTTTCTGATCGAAGCCTCGATCAGCGGTGCGGTCCCAGGCACGGCGCCGCCCAGCAGGATGTCGCCGGCGGACGTCTTGAATAGATAAACGCCGAGTTCGCGTGTGCCCACGTAATAAATAGGACCCACGATGTGGAACGGTTCAGTCGCTTCGGACCACGATTTGAGATCAAATTGCAGGGCGGACGAAGACGGTTGCTGTGCAGAGACAGCGTTCTGAGGCGGCGTCGGCGTCTGCGCACGGACACTGGAGATACAAGCTAAGAGAAGAGCAGCGAACGGAAGGAAGCGTTGTTGAAAGTTCTTCATGGGTTCTCCGGCGCCTCGCAGTCGCCGCACCTATTTGGAAGGATCCACCAGCGCCTGATATACGGTGGAGTGGCTCCGGTACAGCAGACCATGATTGCCGGAACTGTGCATACGCTGGATCATGGCGACGAAGACCACGTCGTTGGTCGGGTCCACCCAGAACCAGGTGCCTGCGGCGCCATCCCAAAAGAACGTGCCCTTTCCATCAGGAAGTCCGGCCTCGGCTGGATCGGAGATCACAGCGCAGTTGAAACCATAGCCGAATCCGGGCCGCATCACGTGCTGGCCGATGCCCCACTCTCCGGTGAGAAGGCTGGCAGGCAGATGATTGGATCCCATCAGCTTCACGGTAGAGGGAGCCAGAATGCGTTGATCTCCGAGCACGCCGCCATTACCGAGCATCTGCGCGAAACGATAGTAGTCTTCCGCCGTAGAGGTCAATCCGCCGCCGCCCGAAGCAAGTGTCGGCAGCTTGGCATAGTCCGTGCCGGTTTCGGCGGTCGGCACGAGATGGCCGTGCGCGTCCTCATAGTTGGTCGCAAAGCGCGAGCGTTTCTCCTCCGGAACGAAGAAGCCTGAGTCCTTCATGTCCAACGGTACGAAGATGTGGTCGCGCATGAAGTCGGGCAGCGGCTGGCCGGAGAGCTTCTCCACGATGTATCCCTCGATGTCCATCGACATGCTGTAGGTCCAGCGCGTGCCCGGTTGATAATTCAGGGGAATCGTCGCGAGCTTGTCGATCATCTCCTGCAGATTCGCCGACTGCAGCGGATTTTTCTCTTTGTACATCGCATCGACGAGCGTGTTTCCGCCGCCGTAAGAGAAACCCGCGGAGTGCGACATCAGTTCCATCATGGTTGGAGGATGCACCGGATCGACGAGGATCATCTTGCCCTGCGCGTCCACCCCATTGAAGACTTTGAGATTTGCGAATTCGGGGATGTACTTCGAGATCGGATCGAAGGGCAACCACTTGCCCTGCTCGTAGAGAATCATCATCGCGACGCCCGTGACGGGTTTGGTCATCGAATAGTCGCGGAAGATCGTGTCCTTCGTCATGGCCGTGCCCGCGGCCATATCGCGCTGACCATAGGTGCGATAGTCCACGACCTTGCCGTGCCGCGCGAGAATGGTGATCGCACCCGCCAATTCCTTTTTGTCTATTTCGCCCTGGATCAGTTGATGCAGCCGTTCAAGCCGCTCGCTGGAAAAGCCGACCGATTCCGGCTTCACGGGTGTCATATCGAGCGCGGGATGGGATTTCATTTGCGCGGCACAGGGAACTGCGATAGCCGCGGCAAGCAGAACGGCTGACGTTCTTTCTGTGATCCAGGCGATTCGACCATTTCTCACGGACGTCCCCAATGAACAAGTTATGTCGTCCAGCGCGAGCTTCGGCTCGCACGCCGGCGCACCTGAAACAGCAGCTTTGCAGGTGCAGACATAGTACCGTCTTCTTCGCCGAACGCGCGATAACAAGGAATACCGGTGGCCAATACTCTGACGGGAGACTGCGCAGTCTGGAGGAGCTGTGACCTGAAGGATCTGTGGCAGCCGGATCTGTAAGTTGAGGCGTTTAGCGGGCGTCTGAGCCCGCTGCCGAAATCCTGAGCGAAGTCGAAGGACCATAAAGGACCTATAGAAGAAGCTTGGCAGCCGGATCTGTAAGCCGAATTCGCCGGACTGCGTTGCTAATAGACAAGTTTCTGAAATCAGTCAATTTTGTCAACTTTGACAGTCATGGCAGGTTTTGCGTCACACCGACGTCACACCTGGGGCTTTGGTTTCATCGGGGACGGATGGAGTGGGTAGCTTCCGGCTTGCCCGTCATCCACTCAGAATCCCGAAGGCGTAGATCGGTGGCCGGGCGAACCTCTGTCGTGAGACCCCGCGGGAGCTCGCCATTTGTGCACCACAGCCGCACATCACAGACCGCAGCACACGAATGGCGAGTCTCTCTCGAGCGGATCCTTCAGTCCTCATCGTGCATGGAACGCAAGTTGTTCTTATAAACCGAAGTGCCGACAGCTCGCCCCAGCTCCGCGCCGGCCTCCTGGTCGGTTCGAAAATGGATGCCGCCGTAAACGCGTGCGTCGGAGATGTCGTCGGTAATCTGATTAAACGACGTATATTGCAAGACGATGTTGGGCACCGTAGGATTCGTCAACGTGATCGAGTGGCCGGCCTCACCGTAAAGACGCCTCAGGACCTCGGCGGCTGCATTGCCAGCACTGCCGTGGTTGGAGGGATAGCTGGGAAAGCACGGAGTCACGATGAATGGGGCGTAGTTAGGATCGGCGTGGGTCTTTGGGTTGTCGTCGGTGTCGCCCGCATGAATTGCCGTCTCTGGGCGCCAAAAGTTGTAGTGATACTTGTTGAGGAATGACGCTACCAGGCTGTCACTGATGGCCATGTTGACCAGTGCCAGAGCTCGTGCATTCTCGTAGAGCGTGTCCCCTCTCTTGACTGCGACCTGTCGGACGGCCTGATTGAACGCCTGGGTTGGCGAGTCGGCAGCATAAAAGAGCGCGACATTAGCCCTATCGGGTGGCCGCTCGGTGCTATTGATACTCCCGACCGTCATCACCTCATTGTAGGTCTTCGCGTAACGGTTCCTCGTGAGTTCCGGCGGCGGACCAAGGAGAAAGGCTTTAGCACTCGGGATACCGAAGGGAGTTATGAATTGCCACTGAAAGGCAATTCCGACCGCTACTCCATTCACAACCGAACAGCTCGGGGTTGCTTGCCATTCGCCCGGAACCGGAGGGCCGGGGATCTTGAATTGCGGCGGTGATGACCCATCGTTGGCGCGCAGAAGCATCATGGCTAGAGCTGCGGCGTCACCGGTCGCGATGCCGTCATTCTTGGCTTGGCCGTCGGGTATCAGCGCCAGTGAACTCGCGCGTGCGGGGATGAGGGTCGGCGCACTGGCTGGGAAATAGGTGCTGAGCACCAGATAGGCTGCCTCGATGGCAGCGGCGTCGGCGGATGCGCCGGGCGGTGCTGTGATGGTCCCGAGATACGGTTTGTAGTCGCGAGTGATGGCGTTGACCGCTTCAAATACAGCTAGCTGAACGATGGCTGCAAAGCGCGCCTGGGCGAATGGGTTCTGGTGGTTCGCGACGGCGGTATCTACAGCAATGACGTTCCAGTCCAATACGACATCGGCACTCGCCGCGATTGACCCACACAAAAGAGTCAACATCATGACGAGTGAAAGACGTGCTGTTTTCAAAACAAACTTGCCGAGAGACGTGGAAAGTGCGTGCATGACTGACCTCCAAACTCTGATTTATTACGAGCGGTTTTCCTCCATCGCGCTGGTGAACGCAATGCAGGTTCTGTGAAGTAGAGGTAAAGATTTGCTGAACCCCTAAGTCGCTGATGCTGTTGCTTCTGCGCGGATCATGGCGCATTATTTCGAGAACGCTCATCCAGAACCTGTCAGGGCAATCAATGGCCCAGGAATTCCAATTCGGCGATTTCGCACTCGACCAGTCCCGTTATCGGCTGCAAAAGGGTGAGCGCCTCCTACGCCTTGAAAAACTCCCCATGGAGTTGCTGATCATGCTGGTTCAACGGCAAGGGGAGTTAGTCTCGCGCGAGGAGATCGCCGAGCACCTTTGGGGTAAGGATGTCTTTCTCGATATCGATCACAGCATTAACACTGCTATTCGAAAAATCCGCCTGGCGCTGCGCGACGACCCGGAGAAGCCTCGCTTCGTGGAAACCGTCGTGGGGAAGGGATACCGTTTTGCCGCACCCGTGATTTGCAAGAATGGGGGCTCGGCGGCCTTGGCCGAGTTGATCGTGCCAGTGCAACCCCTCCCATCACCGGCTCAGGACATTCCATACCCTCCGGTCGTAGCTTCCGAAAAGAGGTTCGCTTCTCCCCGCATAAAGTTGGTGCTCGGGGCAGCCGTAGCGCTGGCACTGTTTGCCCTCGCGTGGATGGTCTATCGCAGGAGCGGTGCAAAGAACACGCCACAACCCGCCATCAAGGCCTTGGCGGTACTGCCTCTTAAAAACCTCTCTGGCGATCCAGCCCAGGAATACCTTGCCGACGGCATGACCGAAGAGCTCATTGGACGACTCTCCGGCATCCACGACTTGCGAGTCATATCACGTACCTCGTCCATGCAGTTCAAGGACACCAAGCTCTCGGTACCAGAGATCGCCAAAGCCCTCAATGTGGATGCAGTTGTCGAAGGATCAGTTATACGGGAGGGCGATCGCATCCGCGTTCACGCTCAGTTAATTCGCGGATCGAACGACGAGCACTTCTGGTCAGCAATCTACGACCGCGACCTGCGGGACGTGCTCTTCCTGCAGAGTGATGTGGCGGAAGCCATCGCCGAAAAGGTCCAAGTTACGATTAGCGGAAGACAGCACGAGAGGCTCGTTGCTGCGCGCCAAATGTCGCCAGATGCATATGAGGCATACTTGAAAGGTCGCTACTACTGGAACAAGCGAACTGGCGACAGCATGCAAAAGGCAGAGCAATATTTTCAGCAGGCGATCGATAGCGATCCAACCTATGCCGCAGCTCACTCTGGGCTGGCCGACTGCAACAGCGGACTTGCGTGGCACGGGTTCAAATCCCCGGCCGAGTCGCTCCCGAAGGCTTACGCCGCGGCTCGCAAAGCGGTCGAACTCGATCCCCAATCGGCTGAAGCCCACGCCTCGCTAGGCTTGGTGCTTAGCCATCGCTGGGAATGGGCCGAAGCGGAGGCCGAGTTCAGGCGTGCGCTGGAGTTGGATCCTGAGTATGCAAATGCGCACCACTGGTACGGAGATTATCTTTCCATCAAAAGCCGACATGACGAGGCGCTTGCCGAAGCAAGGCGCGCACTGGAGCTTGACCCTCTCAATCTCATGATCAGCACGTGGGTGGGACTTCGATACTACCTGGCACATAACTATTCCGGTGCAATCGAACAAAATCGAAACTCTGTTGAGCTGGATTCGAATTTCGCAGCTGCGCACCTTCTGCTCGGCGAAGACTACGTTCAGGCAGGCTTGCACAGCGAGGGCGTTAGTGAGCTGAAGAGGGCTGCGACTCTGTCAGAGAATAGCCCGCTCTACACGGCGCAGGTCGCGGTTGCCCTTGCAGCGGCAGGGCGGAATCGTGAAGCACTCCGAATCGCGCACGAACTGGAAGCACTCTCGAGGAAGCGTTACGTTTCGCCCTACGGGTTGGCTCAGATCTACGCAGCGCTGAACAGCAACGTAGACACATTCAAATGGCTGCAAGCCGCGTATAGCGATCACGCCGTCTGGATGGGATACCTCGCCGTCGACCCGATCTTTGATCCCTATCGCTCCGACCCTCGTTTTCAAGAGCTTCTCCGAGGCACCGGCCTGCTCTGACTTTAGATTGCGCTACCCCGATGTTCCACAGCCAAGGGTGGCCGTCTTCATCCAGTTATCTGTCGAAAGGCGACGGAGATCATCATCTCTTTTCTGCTGAGCGATGGCATCTTTTCTGCTGAGCGATCGGAGTGCGTCACACCGGCGTCACAATCAAATTTTGTAATTGTGCGAGTCATTAAAAGGAAAGGTTTGTGGCAGCCGGATCTGTAAGTTGAGGCGTTTAGCGGGCGTTTGAGCCCGCTGCCGAAATCCTGAGCGAAGTCGAAGGACCTGTAGAGAGAAGCTTGGCAGCCGGATCTATAAGCCGAATTTTGTCTGCGAGCCGAAGCTTGCAGGACGGTCATTCCTCTAGGCCGCACATTACTATGCGGCTCAAGCGACCTACCCGGAACTTCCATCCCATTGCTGGGAGCCTTGCGGTTGACGCGCCGAGCCGGCGCGTGCGGACATTGCTGCCCGCTCGTTCCCTATTTGGTCTTGCTCCGTGTGGGGTTTGCCATGCCCCGTCCATTACTGAGCGGGCGGTGCGCTCTTACCGCACCTTTTCACCCTTACCTCGGCCGAAACCAAGGCGGTATGTTCTCTGTGGCACTGGCCGTCGACTGGCCTTTACGCCAGCCTCCCGGACGTTATCCGGCACACTGCTCTGCGGAGTTCGGACTTTCCTCCCGCACCGGCGAACCGGTGCCGGCGACCGTCCGATCCGGCTGCCAACTCCAACATTATATAGATGGACGGGACGGCGTTTCGGAAGGAACTTTGGTAAGACCGATTGCGTATTCTGGTTGAGGGAAGAGCGTGTTCGTGTATCCACTGCTGCGCCCCGACGTCTTTGAAC
This sequence comes from Terriglobia bacterium, assembly GCA_963826275.1. GTDB lineage: Bacteria > Acidobacteriota > Terriglobia > Terriglobales > Acidobacteriaceae > JAJPJE01. The sequence goes on from CAWGWI010000007.1 coordinate 117,790, forward strand.
TAGGAGAAGGGAAGATCACAGGCTCCCTGATAGACTTCTAGACACCCGTATGAATACCCTGGAAGCCGTCCGCATTGCATTGCAGTCACTCTGGGCGAATAAGTTGCGCTCGGTGCTGACGCTGCTTGGCGTCGTGATCGGCGTGTCGGCGGTGATTGCTGTAGTCACCTTCGTCGCCGGGATCAACGGCTACGTAGCCAACAAGGTATTCGGCCTGGGAGCGGACGTCTTCATCATCGGCAAGATGCCGGGCGTGGTCACCGACATCGACACCTTCCTCGAAGGCCAGCGCCGTAAAGATCTAACCATGGACGACTACCGCGCCGTAACCGAAGGCTGCCGGCAGTGTAGCTACGTAGGCGCTTCGATTACGAACTCCAGCGGCCACGTTCGCTACGAGAATCAGGCATCGGCGGACACCATGGTGCGCGGCATGACTGCCTCGATGATGACCATCTATGACGAAGAAATCGTGTCGGGCCGCGGTATCACCGAGAACGACGTGGAAAACTCCTCCCATGTGGCCGTGATTGGCCAGGACATTCTCGAAAACCTGATGGGCGGAAGCATCGATCCGCTGGAAAAGTTCATTCGCATCGATGGCCAGGAATATCGCGTGATCGGCATGGGGAAAAAAGAGGGCAAAACTCTTGGCCAGAGCCGCGATAACTACGTTCTGATCCCGATCACCACCTACATGAAGCAATACGGCGAACACCAGAGCGTCCGCATTTCCGGGAAGGCCGCGGGAGTAGGTTCGCAATTGCAAACGGCGATGGACGAGGCGCGGGTCATCCTGCGCGCGCGGCGGCATGATCAACCGGGTAAGCCCGACACTTTTGCGATCGACACCAACGATAGCTTCCTGAGCATATGGTCCAGCATCAGCAGCAGCTTCTTTATCGCCATGATCGCCATCGCCAGCATTTCGCTGGTAGTCGGCGGCATCGTGATCATGAACATCATGCTGGTGTCTGTTACCGAGCGCACCCGGGAGATTGGGATTCGAAAGGCGCTTGGCGCCAACCGGAGTGACGTGATGCGGCAGTTCCTGATCGAATCGAGCACGATGGCGCTAGTCGGCGGCGTGCTCGGCATTCTCTGGGGCATCATCGTAGCCAAAACCGTCACCGGGCTGATCGGCATGCCTTCAGAAATCAAACTCTGGGCGATCCTGGCGGGACTTGTTGTTTCGGCGAGCGTGGGTATTTTCTTTGGTGTATATCCTGCGCGGCGCGCGGCGCAGCTTGATCCCATTGTTGCGCTGAGGGCAGAAACCTAATGGCAATGACGAAACGCGATTACGGCGAAATTGTGCGCATGGCGATGGATACGATCGCCAAGAACAAGATGCGCTCGGGCCTCACCGTGCTCGGCGTAGTGATCGGCGTTGCCGTGGTGATTGCGATTTCTTCGGTCGTAAACGGGCTGAATTCGAGCGTGACTGATTCGATCAAGTCAATGGGATCGAATCTGGTCATGGCCTTCCACATCGATGTGTTCAGCTTCAGCCGTCCCAGCGAGGAGATGCGCACCCGCAAAGAACTTACCTGGGAAGATGCCGAAGCGATGAAGGACTTGCCGCACGTGCAAGCCGTCAGTGCCGGAGTGCGGTACTTTGAACCGCAGTTCAACACCGGCAGCTATGTGGTGAAATACAACGGGCGACACGCGAAGAACACGATCCTTGAAGGGGACAGCCCATCTGCGAAGGAAGTTTATGACATCCAGATGAGTGAAGGCCGTTTCTTCGACGAGAGCGAGGACGAAAATCGATCGTCGGTCATCATTCTCGGGCACGATACCGCGGAAGAGCTGTTCGGGAATGAATCGGCGCTGGGGAAAGAGATCGACATCGAGGGAAAGCTGTTTACCGTAGTCGGCGTCAGCGCGCCCATTAAGAGCGCGTTCGGTGGCGGTAAGAATCCTGACGACAACATTGTGCGCTTCCCGCTGGCGACCTTCCGCAAATTGCATCCGGAACTGAAACAGCACTGGATCACGGCCAAGGCCACCAGCCACGATGACATGCCGAAGGCGATGGACGAAATGCGCGAACTGTTGCGACGTCGCCGAAGAGTTGCGCCAGACAAGCCCGACAACTTCTCGATCTTCACGCAGGAGTCGTTGTCCGATTTCTGGAACCAGATCACGGGCGCAGTCTTCGTCTTCATGTTCGCCGTGTCCAGCGTGGCGCTGATCGTGGGCGGCGTGGGCGTGATGAACATCATGCTCGTCTCCGTGACCGAGCGAACCCGTGAGATCGGCGTGCGTAAAGCCGTAGGAGCGCGCAAAAAAGATGTGCTGCTGCAATTCACGCTCGAGGCGATTACGCTGACCTCGCTGGGCGGCGTGATTGGCGTGGTGCTAGGCGGCCTTCTCACTCTGATGGTGCGGCTGATCTGGTCGTCGCTTCCCGCCAGCATGTCCATGTTCTGGGCGAGCGTGGGATTTTTCGCCTCATGCGCCATTGGACTGATATTTGGAATCTACCCGGCGTGGAAGGCCTCGAACCTCGATCCTATTGAAGCACTGCGGTACGAGTAGCCTTCTCAGGCAAAATGTAACCTTCCATGCATCTCGTGCTGAAATTGCTTGCGCTGCTTGCGGCAGGACTGACAACCGCAGGCATCGCTTATTACTGTCTCTGTCTTTACGGGATTTTCTCGTTCCTCCGCGATTGCCGCAGAAGTCGCATTTCTTCCTCATCGTTCGCTCCGCCGGTTTCGATTCTGAAACCGCTGCGCGGAACCGATCCGGAAATGTACGAGAGCTTCCGCAGTCACTGCCTGCAGGAATATCCCGAATACGAGATCATTTTTGGTGTCAGTGATCCGGACGACGTAGCTGTCTCCCTCGTCAGGAAGCTCATCGCCGAATTTCCCTCACACAAAATTCAGCTGCTCATCTGTCCTGAGATTCTCGGCACCAACGTGAAAGTCAGCAACCTGCTGCAGATGGGGCGTGCCTCGCGCTACGAACACTTCATCGTCAATGACAGCGACATTCGCGTTCCCGCGGACTACCTGCGGCGCGTGCTTGCTCCCTTCGCGGATTCAAATATCGGCATGGTCACATGCCTGTACCGCGGTGTCGCTGCGAGAAGTTTGGGCTCGCGTTTGGAATCGATCGGCACGAGCACGGACTTCTGCCCGGCGGTGCTGGCAGCGCGGCTACTCCAGGGCGTGCGCTTCGGGTTAGGTTCGACGATGGCGTTCTCGCGCAAGGCCCTGAGTGCGATCGGCGGATTCGAACCGCTGCTCGATTATCTTGCCGACGACTACGAACTAGGAGCACGCATCTCTCAGGCCGGTTTCGAAGTACGCGTGTCGGATGTGGTCGTCGATCATTTTCTGCCCGATTACACGATGCGGGAGTTCCTGGATCATCAGTTACGCTGGGCGCGTACGATTCGCGACTCGCGCGCGTGGGGATACGCTGGGCTCGTCATCACCTTCCCATTCGTGTGGGCGGTTCTGACGATATTGTTTTCGCCGCACGCCGCATGGGCGTGGATCCTGCTTGGAATTACTGCAGCCATGCGCGGCGTTGTTGCCTGGGCTGGGGGAAAAGCAGTCCTGCGCGATGCGCAACTGCTCCGCGATTTCTGGCTGATTCCGCTGCGCGATGCTCTGGCCTTGGCGATCTGGGTCGCTAGTTTCGCAGGTCACAAGATCTTGTGGCGCGGAATTGAATTCGAATTGAAAGATGGCAAACTCCGCCCGGCGTAGGTCCTTTGTTTTGCCTCTTTTCCAGCGAATCGATATAATTGCCTTTACCGAGCGGGAGTAACTCAGTGGTAGAGTGCGACCTTGCCAAGGTCGAAGTCGCGGGTTCAAATCCCGTCTCCCGCTCCAGAAATTCGACTGGTGCCGACCCGACCCCTCCGAGTGAGGGTTTTTTGATGTTGAGGCGTTTAGCGGGCGTCTGAGTCCGCTGCCGAAATCCTGAGCCGCAGGCGAAGGATCCCGTGTTTCAGGGATCTGTTTGAGGGTCAAGGCGCGGTAGGCAAGTTGAGGCGCTTAGCGGGTGTCTGAGCCCCGCTGCCGAAATCCTGAGCCGCAGGCGAAGGATCCCGTGTTTCAGGGATCTGTTTGAGGGTCAAGGCGCGGTAGGCAAGTTGAGGCGCTTAGCGGGTGTCTGAGCCCCGCTGCCGAAATCCTGAGCCGCAGGCGAAGGATCTTTTCAAGTAAGGCGCGGTAGCCAAGTGGTAAGGCAGAGGTCTGCAAAACCTTTATTCGGCGGTTCGATTCCGCCCCGCGCCTCCAAATTTCTCAATCACATACGAGAATTAGAGGCAGGCTTAAGTGTCCGGAAGGTGTCCAATTCGCTTTCCGGAATACTCTTTTCGAGCTTATCCATCGCGTCGCGGACATCATCCGTAATCGTCTTGATGTAGTAGGTGGTTGTGGTCGAAACGTTCGCGTGCCGCAGTATCGCCTGGATGACCTTATCGTTTACGCCCAGACGGTAGAGATTGCTTCCCAGGCCGCGTCTCGCTGCGTGCCAGCCGTGCCATTCCGGATAGCGTTCGTCCCGCTTGTATTCGTGAGTTTCCTTGTGATCCGCTTCCGCTTTGCCGCATTGAGCGCAACGGTTGAGGGTTGGGTAGATCGCACGGTTGGACAGATTCACCAGCGAGAGAGGCTTGCCAGCCGTATTGCGGAAAATCGGTCCAGACTCGGGATTACCGCAACGAAGCCGATGCATCTCCAGCCGGTCTGCTAACTGGCGAATGACTGGAACCGCCGCGCTACTCTTGCGCGTTTTCGGATCAGTGACCTTTCCATTCCAGATTGACCGCGAAACGAACACCTCGCCGTTGCGGTAGTTCTCCCACAGCAGCCCTTGAATTTCACCGTGTCGCAGGCCCATGAACGCAGCTACTGCGAAAGCGGTCGCGGCAGGCTCCGGCAACAGAGAGAGGATCTGTTGAATTTCTTCCAGCGAATAAGCGTAAGTCTCCTCAGGCTCTTTCGCGTGTGGATCAATCGCGGTCTCCCGCGAGGGATTCTCACCCTGAAAGAAATCCTGTTGTTTCGCCAGAGTGAAGATCGCAGAAATTACGCTCTTGATGTGCTTGAGCGTGTTCCGACCAAGGCTCTTCTTGCTGATCGAATCGAGCCAGCTCTGCACGTGATAGGTTCGAGTTTCCTTCAGCCAAGATCCAGCGCATAGGGGCTTGAAATGCTCTTCCCAAATAATGCGGTAGGCCTTCGCTGTAGATGGACGCTTGTGTTGTGTGATCCACGGTAGGTACACGCCATCGACAAAATCACCGATTGTCATGATGCGCTCTGGAGGGATAGCACCACGGTTGATCGTGGACATATGTTTTTCGGCTTCGTCCACGATGTCAGCAGGCGGATGCTTGCCGCGAGTGGTGATCGAGCCTAAGCAGTAGGAGACTCGCTTCTGCTCAATCGCACCGTCTACGTTTCGTTTCTCCCAATAGCGGACGTACCAGCGACCGCTAATTCTTACGATCTGACCTTTTTGTTTTCGCACGTACATTCCTTTCCGTAGCTTGCTTCTGTTTGGCCTGTCTCAGCTTCTTTCCCTTCCTGTGGTAGTAATCGAGATCCGATTGCGGCTTGCCATGTAGCAAGTGGCATTCCGGGCTGCAGTACTTCCTTGGTTGTCCTCTGACGTTTCCAATGAAATAAGGAGCTTCGCATTGTGGATTTCTGCAGCGCTTGAGTAGGTCCGCCAGGTCGAGCAAATGAAGAAGCGCGTCATTAAATGGTGCCTTAGTTGGTGGCTGATCCAAAATCCATTCGCGAGTCAAGTTCAGCCAGGATGATTTCTGTCGCGCAGCCTCGGCGCTATCTGCTGCATTCAACTCATCGAGCGCCTGTTTGAATTGCCAAATCAACGCCCGCCTCTGCGGATCGTCAACTCGCAAAGCGCTTGGAGTGTGTGGATGGTTCAGATAGAAGTGATGGTACTCACGCGCACGCTGCACGTACCAGTTGCGTGCATCCGCGTTGGAACTTTCCCATGCCTGACGTAGGTACCAGCGAATTTTGCGAATTGTTTCGACGGTCCTTTGCTGATCGTGCTCTGAGTGCGCATCAACCCATTCCCATAGGTCAGGCCAGTAATCCTTCGTGATGGTTCGGAGGCGCTCAACAGCAGCAGCGTCCTGCTCTTCCGGTGTACGCCAGTTAACAAGGTCCAACAGGAAGCTTTCAGTCCTTTCTCTGCTCGGTTTTAAATACGTCATTTTATACTCACTAAAAACCTAGCAAAGTATATACAACCATAACTACTGGGGGCAAGAAAAAAGTGAATGCCCCAGAAAGGATGGCTCTGTGAAGGAAACGATGTCGGCACCAGAGGCGGCGCGGACCTTGAATTACGGCCTGAACTACCTCTACAGCCTGATCCTGGCGGGGAGACTTCCCGCCACAAAAGTAGACGGCAAATGGCAGATCGAGGTCAGACATGTGCGTGCTCGGATCGCTGCAATGGACAAAAGGGAGAGCGGATCGGCTGCAGCTATGTCTGCGCAGGTTCTATAGAGCGTAATGGAAATAATCGACGCACCCGAATTGGCAAAACGCTGGAAGGTTCCCGAGTCGTGGGTTCGTTCCAAGGTGCGGTCACGTACAGCGACTACGGAACAGATCCCGCACTTGCAGCTCGGCAGATACGTCCGATTCGAATGGGGATCGTCGGAACTTGAAACCTGGCTGGCCCAGCATCGCGAGGGTGGCAAGGAGAAACGATAGGAATGTTCGTTAACAAGGTCGAGCTTTCTGGTAAGGCATGGGATGAAGCGGAACGGCATAACGGTCCTTTCCGGTTCACGATTTGTCAGGGTGGCGGACTAAAGAAGGATTCACAGGAACGCTGGCCCAAAGAGTTCTTTAACGTGGTCGCTTGGCCGAATACATGCGCTGGCGCAGAGCAGATCACCAAGGGCGTGTTTGTCGCGGTCACTGGCCGCCTGAAACACGTTGAGTACACCGACAAAGAGAATAACAAACGGCGGACCTACGAGATTCTTGCCGACTCGATTGAGGTTTCAAAGACCGACCGGAAGGCTCCCGAGCAAGAACAGAAACCGCTAACACCAACTCTTAACTATCACGGGGTGAACATCACTGATGACGACATCCCGTTCTAGTGAACGCGGATTACCCGCGAGTATTGATTCCGAAAGGGCTGTCCTCGGTGCTGTGCTGTTGGATAACCGCGCAATTAGCGGTGCAATGGGACTCACTGCAGAAGACTTCTCTCTGGATTCGCACAGGCGAATATATCGGGCAATATCCGAGATGCTTGGTGCAGGCAAGCCTGTCGATCTGATCACACTGGCCGAGGAACTGAGGCAGCATGGTCAGCTCAATGCTGTCGGTGGTCACGCATATATCTGTTCATTGACTGACGGTGTCCCGCCGCGACCGAGTATCGACTATTACGCTGCGACAATTCGCAAAGCGGCTGGCCAGTCCTACGCCGTTCATGCAGCAAACGCGCTAATTGCAGCCGCTATTGATGGCGAAGGAATCACCGAACTCAATGACAGGCTCACAGAAGTTGGTAAGCATATCGCCAACTATCAGAGCGGCTCGATCATTGATCTGACCCGCTTCCCCGATCCCCTTGAACTTCCCACTGATCCCGAAGTGTGGCTCGTGCCGGGAATCGTGCTCAAGAGCGGCATCACGGAAATGGCTGGTGCTCCAGGTGAAGGCAAGACATGGCAGGCATTGGCGATTGCACGAGCTGTCGCGTTCAGAAACGAATACCTCGGCAGGAGATGCGGGCACGCAGAAGTCGTAATTCTCGATTACGAGAATCCGAAGACGGTCATTCAGTCGCGATGGGAAACCATGTTCAGCGAATCTGTCCGCAAGTATGGAATCACCTTGTGGGCCGCGTGGTCAGGAATGGGAGATGTCCCCAAGGTTGGCGATCCTCGGCTTATGGCTTTAGCGAAACCTGGCCGCTTGTTGATCTTCGACACGCTTAGCGGTGCGCACGCTGCGAAAGATGAAAATTCAGCGTCGGAGATGACTCCGATCATGGCGCAGTTCCGTGCTCTGGCGAATCAGGGCACTTCAATCCTTCTCTTGCATCATCGTGGCAAGAATGAGTTGTCGAAGTATCGAGGAAGCTCGGCGATTGCTGCTGGCGTGGATGTAGCTTGCTCTCTTATTAAAAGCGATGACGGGTTCCTGACGCTCGATGTCTTCAAGAGTCGCGGCACGGCGGAATTCAAGCTAACCATCCAGCCCGACTATGCGACAGGGAATTTCGAGGTTGTTGATTCCCCGGCCGTGACTCATCGCAGAGATGACATCGGCATCGTCTCCGAGATTATTTCCCGCACTCCCGGCCTCTCGCAAAACCAAATATTCAAAGAAGCAAGGATGGGGCGGACAGCTCTTTGCAGTTTGCTGAAGGCTAATGACGGCAGGTCTTGGAAATCTGAGCGGGGATTACGCGGTTCCTTGTGCTATTTCCCAGTGACTTGTACTGAGTACCGACCTGTACCCAGTACAACTGGTACAACTCATCTGACTTGTACACCTGTACCCACCCCCTTAGGGGTGGTACAGAGTACAGGTCGTACAGCGGGGGTCAGTCAATGACACTTCGCTGGAGCAAAAAGCCGCCCCAGACCGGAGGATCAAGGGCGGAGAGTTTACACATGAGAATACGAGACGGAGCATAGCTCAGCTAGTTTCGAGAGCAAACGTCACAGTGGGACATGAACAAGCGGGGTCAACTCCCCGTTTTGCTTCTCTCTCACAGATGCATTCCCTAATTCCCTGGAATGCGATTGGCTCACAAGCAGGATACCGATCACCCCAATCCGTAGAAGTAGCGCGTGAATGTTGGTTACGGGAACCGCTATTCACTATTTTGCCGCGTGCAATCAGCCACTTACAGGGCAGATGTCCAACAGATGTCCATTTGCTCCAACAAACGACAGCAGTTTGCAGCGTGAAGCGCTCGCGTAATCACAGCGCTCTCGGGACATCGCAGCAACGCCATATCAAGGGCAGAAAGGGTCATTAGCAATGTTCCAGAAAGGAAAATCGGGCAATCCGCTCGGTCGCAAACCTGGGTCTGGCAGCTTGCTCACTAAAGAGCTTAAGCGGGTCGTGCAATCCAACTCTGCCGCAAAGGCTAAGGCATTCGCTGAGAAACTTGTCGATCTCGCGGTTGATGGGAACGTGCAGGCCGCCAAGCTGCTCTTGGAGCGCATAGACGGTCGTGTACGTACCTCTGAGGAAGTTGCCAAGGCCGAAGGCCAGGAACGGCAGGCAATGACTCCAGAAGAACGCAAGATGCGCACGCTTGAGCTCCTGCGGTCACCAGAGATGCGCAAGTTGATCGCCGAGGCGATTGCGCCGGAAGGATCAGTGCAATGACGCTAGACCCGATTCGCGTACTGGAAGAGGCGATCAAGCTTCAGCGGCATACGAAGCTTGATTCCTACTATCCGGATGCTGGCCCACTTCGCAGGGAGTTGTATCCGAAGCATCTTGAGTTCTTCCGTGCTGGTGCGGATCGCCGTGAACGTGCGTTCATCGCTGCCAACCGTATCGGCAAGTCTGAAGGCGTCGGCGGCTATGAGCTGACACTGCACATGACTGGACTGTGTCCCGCCTGGTGGGATGGCCGCAGGTTTAATCGCCCTGTCAGTTGCTGGGCGTCTGGCGATACGTCAAAGACGACTCGCGACATTATCCAGCGCATCCTTTTGGGCCCGATCACCGAGCATGGCACTGGCATGATTCCCGCCGATTGCTTGGTGCGTACCTCATCGAAGCCCGGCATTCCGGACGCCATCGAGACCATATACGTTCGGCACGTGTCTGGCGGTCTCAGCGAGTTGACGCTCAAGTCCTACGATCAGGGCCGCGAAGCTTTCCAGGGCACGAACAAGGACATTATCTGGCTTGATGAGGAATGCGACCGCGAGATCTACGTTGAGGCATTGCTCCGCACCATGAACACCGGCGGACTGGTCATGACTACGTTTACGCCTTTGCTTGGTGTTACGGACATCGTCAAAGACTTCCTCGCAGCGAAAGCGGAAGACGCTGGCAAGTTCTGTGTTCAGGCAACATGGGATGACGTTCCACACCTTAGCGAGTCGGCGAAAGCAGAGTTACTCGCAAGCATTCCGCCTTATCAGCGTGACTCTCGCAGCAAGGGTGTACCGCAGTTGGGATCTGGCGCGATCTATCAGGTTCCTGAAGCTGACGTCGTGGTCGATCCGTTTCCCATCCCGCCGGAATGGCCGAAGGCTTACGGTCTGGACATTGGCTGGAATCGTACGGCTGCCATCTGGGGCGCACGCAATCCCGAGAACGGAATTATCTACCTGATCGATGAGCACTATCGCGGACAGGCGGAGCCAGTTGTGCACGCATCGGCTATCAAGCTTCGCGGAACGTGGATTCCAGGTGTGATCGATCCTGCATCTCGTGGACGTCAACAGGCGGACGGAGAACAGTTGATTGAGTTGTACCGTCGCGAAGGTCTGAACTTGCAGCCTGCGATTAACGCTGTGGAATCCGGGCTGTATCAAGTCTGGCAGTTGCTCTCTGTGGGAAAGCTCAAGGTGTTCCGCACCTGTGGGAACTGGCTTCAGGAGTTTCGGCTCTATCAGCGCGACAAGGAAGGCAAGGTCGTGAAGTCGAACGATCACCTCATGGACGCGATGCGCTACCTGATCGTTTCCGGACTTGAGCGCATGTGTGTGCAGCCGGTAACGCAGCCTGTCCGGATGCCGCAGTACTACGGCGAAGAAATGGGCTTGAAGTGGATGAACTAAAGAACGGAGAAAACAGAATGGCAACTAGAGGCATTTCATTCTACCCACCTGGGTCGCGGCCAGAGGATGACCCGATACCAACCAGCATGACGGCAAACACGCAAGAACAGATCGAACATCTGCGGGCTAGCGGTTGGATCACCCTCGATCAATTCCTAGCGGAACGACGTGAATGCGAAAAGCGACAACAGGAAGCAGCACAGAAGGAAGCAGAGAAGGCTCGCGTCGCTGCCGAGAAGGAACAGGAAGCAGAGAGCGAGCGGCGCAAAAAGGCCGCAGCCGACGAGAAGCTTCGCAAAGAAGCAGAAGCGGAGAAGCGAGCAGTGATTGCGGCTAAAGAGGCGCGTGTCAATTTCATAATCCAGGCGGCATTAGCACAGAAGCGACCGCACGAAGAGCGCAGAGTGGCAATTAATTTTCAGATTATAGAGCTGAAGCGAGGTCTGCGCGGGAACAGTTCGACTGAAGAACATGCGGTAGTTGTAGAACGGCTCCTGCAGTTCGATCAGGAACTTGGAACCATTCGTGACCGAATTACGGCAATCGACACACAGCTTGCGAAAGACATGGAGGCAGCGTGGGCATGAGCGAACTACAGAGCAACGTTGTCCCACACGGAAAGCGACTCGGCGGCTGGCAACGCAAGATTCACAAAGCAGCGCTCAGGCTCGACGCAACGGAAGGGCAGTTAGATGTTTGCCGTCGCGTTATCGCCCATGCGGCAGCGTGGTTGGGTCCCGAAAACATGCAGAAGATTTACCTACAAGTTCAAAAGGAGATTGGCACAAATGGAATCGACAGAAACGATGGCGCAAGAAGCGTTCGTCGCAGCCGAAACACCCGTTAGTGAGCAGGAAGTACCGGCGGCAGAAAGCACTCCGCCAGTAGAACAACAGGAAGTCCCCGAAGATCCGTCTCTCAAAACTCGACGGAAGATGGATGACATCGTTAGTGAAGTGCGGCGCACCGACCGAGCGATTACCAAAGCAGGCAGACTCTCGGAAATGGCCACGGATATTCGGAAGCTGGCCGAAGATGGCGACAAGATCCCGATTGAAGAGTTTACGCGCATCCGCAATGCACAGGATCGCGGCAACGTCGGCGAGCTTGAGCAGTCATACACATCCAGAGCCCAGGCGGAACTTATTCGCAGAAACTCGCAGCTCTCGGAATTGCAATTCTTACAGGCGCAGGCAGTGGAGCAAACGAGTCAGTTTCAACAACAGCAAGCTCAGCAGCAGCAAGCACCTTCCGCAAATGGTTTCCAGTCAATAGAGGCCGCGGCGAATTACTACCGCCTAGATGTGGAAACCGTGCGGTCATTCAACGAGAAATTCGCTGCATTCGATGCAGAGTTCTCCAAACGTGAAGACTTCAAAGAGTTGATGGCCGACGGACAACAGGTCCCCACTAGACCCCACGTTGACAGGGCGGTGATTGAATTCGGAAATCCGGAGATCGTGGGCTATCTGATGGAAAATCCGAAAGTAGCGATCCGTCTTAACCGGATGTCTGAGGCTAAGGTCGGTGCGGAGCTGGCAAGGATCGATGCCGAGATTTCTGGCGATACACCAAAGGCGAGCAGGGCTCCAAAACCGCCAACGCCCGTCAAGAAACCCACTCCAACTGCACACGTGGACCTCAACGATCCGAAAACTCCGCCAGATGTTTGGCTCAAGGAGCGTAATCGGCAGGTTCACGAAAAAGGGGGGCGGTACTAAATGAGAGACGCCTTTCTGCAATTCCGTGCGGCGTCGAAGATGGTGGATAAACTCCGCGAGATGTTGACAGAAGCGGAGCAGGATCTCGCTCGCTGCGAAACAGAGTACATGGAACAGATTGATATTGATGCGGTCGTTGAGGGAATGCTCGTGCAGGCGTTTCCAGACGATCCCGGCCGTCCCACGAATACCCTGCGCGATTTGTTGCTGTGGATACCAAAATCAGAACGCCAAGGAGAAAGAAATCATGAGTAGCATTCCATTGCCAGCCTTACACGTAACACCGTATCAGCCCCAGCAAGAGAGCCCGCTGGATATGTATGCCAAATTTATGCAGATCAAGGGGATGCAGGGGCAGCAGCAGATGCAGCAACAGCAGATCCAGGGTGGGCAGCTAGACCTTCAGCAGAAACAGCTTGAACAACAGAGCCAGCAAGCCATTATGAAGGCCTATCAAGATGCGGGCGGTGATCTAACCAAAGCGGTTCCACTCGCTGCGCAGTACAAGGCTCTCCCGAAAGATGTAGTTAATCTCCAGAATGCCGCATATCTGCAGCGGATGAATGCGTATAACGAGTTAAAGACCAAGGGCGAGGTAGCTGTTCAGCAGTCAGATTTAGCGCAGGGCATCCATGACCAGATTAGTAAGCTTCCGCCCGAACTAAGACAGCAAGGATGGACGCAGGGGCTACAGAAATTACAAGCGGCCGGAGTGGATACTTCCAATTCTCCGCAACAGTACCCTGGCGATCAGGCGTTCAGCATGATTGGGCTCGCATTGCGATCACACTCCAAACTATTGGAGGATGCAAAGACGCAGGCCGAAACCGACCAAGCGAATCAACGGGCCAATCTCGACAAAATGGAGGCTGCACAAAAAGGTTCGCCATTGACTGCGATGGAAACGAATCCCGCAGAGATGGCAGGAGACAAATTACCTGCCGCGATGGCCTATCTCAAGAGCAAGATTGCCGACCCGAACGCCGATCCGAAAGATGTGGTGCGTGCAACCCGCCTGCTATCCACGGCAAAAACTGCACAAAGCATTCAGTTGCAGATGGACGCCTCAAAGAAGGCAACAGATCAGGCTATCCAGGATGGCGATCCGAACGCGGCGGGACAACTGCTGGTTAGTGGAATGGTCGCACCGTCGCAACTCATCTCTTCGCGTAAGCCCGAATTTGCACAGAAAGCCTTTAGTGCTGCACAAAAGTTAAATCCAACATGGAACGCACAGAAGGCGGATGCTGATTTCAAGGTTGCAAGTTCGCCGCAGAATGTTGCGTTCTTCGGCTCTGCAAAGTCGCTTACCGACAAAGGCGGAACGCTAGATCAACTCAATGATGCCGCGAAAGATATTCCCGGAGGCAAGATTCCCGTATTTAACAAGGTTGCTGATGTCATGCAGGCAGCAACCGGAAGCGGTCCCGTAGCGAAATACGCAGCGATCCTTCTTGGCGTAGCAGACGACTATTCAAAAGTTATGGGCGGCGGGAATGGTAGCGATACGTCGCGCACACAAGCATTGCAACTTGCTCCAACAAGTGCCAGTCCGGCCGCCCGCAGCGCGGCGATTGAGGGAATTCGGGGATCAGTGAATTCTCAGGCCAATTCCCGCATTGGAAATAATGCGGTTTTACAAAGAATGTACGGCACAGCAGCACCGCAGGGCGGTCCGCAGGCTGGTTATGTGCGGATACGGGCTTCTGACGGCAATTTTCATGACATTCCGCAGCAGAATCTCGGATTAGCACGGCAGCGCGATCCCAATCTCAAGGTGGTGCAGTAATGGCACAAACGATTGATTTCTCGGACATCGGCGGCAAGCCAGTGGCACCGCCAAGTCAGCAGATCGATTTCAGTGACATTGGCGGAAAGCGAGTAGCCTCAGCGCCTTCGCAGGCCCCTACTGCAACGATCAGCGCAACGCCTCAGCCGCAAGGCATCGGCGATCGCATTGCGAATGCTGCCAGTGATTTCGCCACCGACTTGAAAACCGGCAGCAACACAACAATGCTTGGCGGATTACTCCATAAAGCCGGAGTGCAGCCGCTACAGGCAGGACAGGGTGAGCAGGTTGGCGACTTCATGGGCAGCGGACCATTGGGTGTAACGCGAATGGTTCAAGGCGGTGGGCAGGTTGCGACTCCAGGTCAGAGATGGCAAGGCACGAAGAATATTGTCGGCGGGGCATTACAGGCCTCGACTATTCCAAGCGCATTCGTTGCTCCGGAAGCTGGTGAGGCTGCGGCGTCCATTCCCGGAAAAATCGGGGAACTAATCCCGAGCGCTGAACGGGCTAAGCAGATGTTCGGATCGGTAGCAGCCGACGCAAACGAGATCCCGGTGTCACTGGACAATGCTGGGGATGCGGCGGTTCGATTAATGGACTGGCAGACCAGGACTCAACTGGGTCCGACGATAAACAAGTTCTTAAACAGGATCACAAATCCCAAGTTGGGACCGATGACATATGAAGAGGCCCGAAAGGAATATCAGCTACTTGGGCAATTGTCGGCGGATGAAGCAAGCAAACTGCCTCCCGTCGTCAGGCGTGATTTGGTAGACATGGTTGTCGGATTTAAGAAAGACATCGGCAACGCCGCAGCCCAGGTTGGACGCGGCGATGACTACTACAGCGCGATGAATCAGTTTCGACAGGCGTCGCGAATCAACAATGTGAAACAGGCTGTCACGAATGAAGTCGTGCCGGCCGCTGTCAAAGGTGCTGCTACTGCCCTTGGCGCGGGGGCCACAGGTGGCACTCTATACGGGCTGTGGCGGCTGCTCTCCGGAAGATAAAGCATGATGAGGAAATCACAGATGACTAAAAAGCTCTTACTTTTTCTTGGACTATTGACCTGCTCTCTTCCAAGCTGGGCGTCGTGGACACTCATTCAAAAGCCAGTCTTAAATCCGTGCAGCACGAATCCTTGCAATCTCACGGTATCGTCTACGGGATCTGGCCACGTCATCGTTGTTTGGGTTATTTCCAGCGTAAACCAGACAATCAGCTCAGTGTCGGGCGGGGGAACCTACATACACTGCCTCAATTGCGCTGCTGGCAACGGCACAACTGGATATGTGGACATGTCATATACGACCAGCAGCACGTCTGGCACAACAAGCATTTCTATAACAATGTCCTCATCCTCTCCCGGTGCTCCGGTTGGGATGTATGAATTTTCCACCACGGGAACGCCTGCCTTCGACGTGAGTGGGTCCCTCATAGACAGTTCGAACTGTACAAGCTGTCTTGCCCCTAGCTTGACTCAAACGGGAACCAACGACGCGGGCGTTGGTGTCGCAAGTTGCGGGCAGGCATGTTCCGGTGTTTCTGGCTCGGGATGGACGAACGACAACTCTAATCCAACCGGTGACGGTGTTATCTCCACCGTGAACATGACTTCGTTTGTTCGGCCCAGCTTCACCCAAAGCCCCACGGGGCAGCTTACGTCAGCCATGATTCTCATCAACGATGGTGGCGCGTCCACCTTGCCGCTCTGGCCACATGTGGTGATCTACTAATGAAGAAACTCATTCTATTTCTATTAATCGCCGCTAGCGCCTATCCCCAGATAATTTCTGGGAATGGTTCGCTTACTGGGAATGGCTCGCTTGGCACTACTGCTTCCGGCCCGACCATTTCATCCGTTCAAGGATGCGTAAACTCGGCCTCGTCTTCCCTAACAGCGACCTGCGCCATGGGTTCTAGTATTACCTCTGGCAATTTGTTGGTCGTAACATCCAAAACCGAGAATACAACCGGAACGGGCACTATTTCGGTGACTAGTTCTTCGGGTGTGTCCTGTACTTGGGTTCAGGCTGTCGGCTCTATTCCGGTATCGTCTGGAAGCGGATTCAATACCGCAATGTATACATGCAACATTCCATCGACGGGCGCTGAGACAATTCAAGTAACATGGAGTGGAACTACCGGGCCGAATTTCACAGATATTGCTGTGACTGAATATCAAACCTCTACTAGCTGGAAAGCCACGGTTCTCGATCAAAGCCAATTTGCATATGGCAGCACATCAACAACTTCTTGCGCAACCGGAACGACTTCTGCCACCACAAATGCAAACGACTTGATCATCGCGATAAGCCAGAACTTTAATTCTGCTGAGACATGGGGATCTCTAGCGGGCTGGACAAACCGCGCCGCATCTTCTCGTAACACTACCGGCTGGTACGATCAGGTTGTGACAAGCACTGGAGCCCAATCTGCGACGATCCCATTCTCGGCTGCTGATACGTGCACAGGCATGATTGCCGCATTTGCGAGCAATTAATTAGCGGATCGCCTTTTCCGTAAGAGAAAGATGATGAGAGGAACAGGCAAGAGCGCCAGCGATGAGGGCTCGGGGGCCTTTATGGTTGTCGACCATTCCTGCGGGGCCATAAACGACCATTGGAGGGGGTTTTCCCCGAAGGCAGATGTGCAGGGGTCGCTTCTGCAAGCCCAAATTTCGAACTGGAAGAACCCCGGCAGAGAATAGTAGGGGGTTCCCCACCATATATCGATCTCACCGCCGCCGCCTAGGAACCATATAGTGAGATCGCCGTGGGTTGTTCCGTCCGACACCAATGGACCCATGAAGCCAGAAGAGGTCGACGAAAAGCTGCCGGGAATTATTTGTACGAAGGGCCACAGGGACGGGTCGTAGGTAAACTGGAAGTCAGCCGTGATCGTCTCCGTGCAATTTGAGGTGCATGGAGTGGTTGCGGTGTAGATGCCCCACATATCAACCGAATAAACCTGATCTGCATGGGCTAGAAGTGGACTGAAAGTCAGAACAACAAGAACAATGGCGAGGATCCGAAGTGCGCGCATTTTTTCCTCGGGGGAGGAGAGTGTTGACATGCTACTCCGGATTTCTGTGGAAATGCGATGTATTTCGGCCAATGTCCCAATTCCGGAAAAATGTCTGGAGTTTCATCCGTTGAACGTCTTGCCACACTTTGAGCAGATCACTTTCCGGGGAATCATTTGGCAGCATCCAATTCAGCATGGGTAAACGGGCCCCTCATGAAAGGACGGCCACCCTATGCCAAAGCCAATCCGCATCAAAAACGACGACGGTGCCGTGGATAATGATTCCGTAACGTTGTCGGTGAACGCGAAAGATGAAGTAACGTGGACCAACAATGCGCCACATCCGGTGGAGATAGTGTTCGAAAACAAAACCTCACCGTTTGCGAACTGGCATTTCCACGCCGCCAACGGCGGGTTTGCGGACTCCGGACCTATAACTAACCCGACCCCAAACAACTATAAATACGATGTAAAAGGAGCGCACGGCACCAACGATCCGAGAGTCATCATTGACAAGTGAAGTTTGATAGCCCAGGCAGCTTTAAAGGAACCCTTGAAATTCCGGTACTGGCTGGCTTACCCTGCCTCTCCCCATGCGCGTGCTCATCAACTACGCACAGTATGCAGACAGGGTCACAATCCACTGTCTTGCCGATGATGCAAGCACAGTAGTCGCTCCGTTCAAGCGCGTCTCTAGCCTAGAGACTCTCTATCGCCTCATCACCTACGTTGGCGGAGATCCTGATCAGTGCAGAGAGGAAATTCACAAGTGGGGACACGGCGGGTGCTGGGCGGAGGTGAAGCCTGAACACTTCGGACTGCTAGGAATCAAGAGGATGTCGCCACTCTGAACAGGGTGGAGAGCCAGGGCAGCGCACCAGCATCTAGCGGCTGGCATCACGTTTGAGGCAACCCAACCTTACTGCGGCCATACATCGTATGTACTAGTCAGTTAACTCCCAATTGGGAAAAGTAGGCTCAGAGCGCTATTCGTGTAATTCATGGCCTCAGCGTTCAGAGCCTACTTTGATAACGGCACCGAGACTCAATCCCGCTCGGCGTTTGAGCAATTTATTGCTTCCCAGAGCCGTTTGCTCCCGGCGTTACCGATTAGCAACGCCCGTGCTAAAGCGGTGTACCCCTATTCAGCGGCGAAGTGCAACTCCCAAAATTGCTAGTTCAGGAATCCAGTCGCCATTGGCAGTCCCAACCTAAAACAAAAAGCCCCCTATTGGGTCGGGGCGGAATCGGAGTATTACGTGGCAGAGTAACAATATATTGCGTTTCCCATTTGCGGCCCATCGCTGACCACCCGCGCTCCACGATCAACATCTCATCTATCACTTTTACTCTTGTATGTGAAAAGAGGAGCCTATGGGTTGGGCTCCTCTTTTTTGCGGGGGCTCAATTAATCGTCTCCCCATCTCGCGTTTTGCTTCGGGAATAGTTGCGCGGGTACTTTGGCAAGCTGTGGAATGTACCCGCGCATGTGGGTGATTCAGTTGACGATCACTCTACTCCCGAACAAATCCGCAGGCGCACCGACCTTTATAGGAGAAAGAGTGACTCCGGTAACGAGTGCACGGCGGATACCTACGCTGTGACCCGTGCGGCATACCGACGGGGATAAGTGACGAGGGCGCAAACTTTCGCACTCCGTCTTCTTCCTGGTTTTCCATGTACGTCCGGAACGCGATTTCTGGCGAGAATGGGGGATCTGAACAGTAGGGACAGATCAGCTTATGTTCAAGCGCGAACGATACGATATCTAGCCTGTCGGGTAGGTTTAGCTTTTTCCGAATCCTACCAGCAGTGACCTTGACCGATGCTCTACTAGCCGCACCCGTCATTTTCGCTATGTCCGCATTGTCGTATCCCATGGCATATAGACGCAGAACTTCTAGCTCTCTGGGCGTTAGAATTGTCGTCATTTCTTGGTTCCTCGTTCCTCGTGAGCTTCCATGTCGGGGTACGACTCACAATGCGAGGTTCGAAGAGGGTGAGTTGGCGCACGGCATCTGCGCGGTGGATGGCTTGAATACGGCGTAGTATCCGTAGCCCGCGTTGAGTAGGGCGGAATCTAGGAGCGGCTGTCATTGGTACCTCCGCAAGCGGAGTCCTAGCTCGATGACTGCCGTCCAAAAGGCACTAGAGACTGCCAGCACAGCCAAAGCCGCGAGCAGGCATTCCCAGTTGACATTCCTAACGTACTGGAATGGTTTCATTTTGCCTCCGAGTGGAGGCACGCGTGGTTGATAAGATGGGAGGAAGCGCGTTGCGTGCCAATCCCACGCATCCGCCCAGGCTCCGCTCGGTGCTAGTAACACCGGGCGGGGCCGCTTCTGTTTTGAAAACTGTTAGGGCCGAAATCTTGACATGCAAATCCAGCCGTCTACAAAGAAAATTTTAGCCGCTTATTAAGCTCTGTAGAAACAAAGACATACCGAGGGCAATTGTCCCTACTGAGGACAATCCCTGCGTAGTATCGTCTCAAGAGCCAATTCTGCGGAAACTACTGTCCAAACTGGTGTCCAAAAACTGTCTAATGACGTAATACGGCATCATTTTGCAGCACTGGACACCAGCCTAAGTCATTGAAGGCCTGTTGCATCACATCGTTTCCGACAACTGCAAAACCTTTATTCGGCGGTTCGATTCCGCCCCGCGCCTCCAAATCCTCACTAGATAGGTTCCCCGCTTTGTCTCGGAATTGACCTGTCTGCTGACTTCTTCTGACCGCCGGTTTTCGCTGCCACCGACCGCGCGTATATGCCTGGGGACTTCATTTGATTACATAATCTCCCGAACTCAGGCAGAGGGCCATTCCACTGCAGAACGGCGACGTCCTCGAAGACCGGAACATCAAGACGCAAGGTGGCAAGAGTACGAAACAGCAGAGCCTCTTCCCACCCCAATATGAGAGATTCCGATAACGATCGAGCCTTCTTAATGCTGGAATGCCATTCCTGCCAACTTTTCGGAATGTTTTCGAGGTGCGGGTAATGAGACAGGCACGCGGCGGCTGCCTTCTGTCCCCATCCAGGGATTCCCGGGTAGCCATCCGCGTCATCGCCGACCACGGCCAGGTAGTCGGGAATCGATTTCGGATTCACGCCGAACTTGGCAACCACTCCAGCCTCGTCGCGCAGGATTTCGCGCCTGCGATCCAGTTGAACCACTCGCGTCCCCGCGACGCACTGTGCAAGGTCTTTGTCCGGCGAGCAGAGTAGGACTTGGTTCACTCGAGTATCCTGAGCTGCCTTCGCAGCCGCGGCGGCGAGCGCATCGTCCGCCTCGTAATAGACCATGGGCCAGACCACCACTCCCATGGCTTCGAGCCCTTCCTCAAGGATGGGGAACTGGGAAAGCAAATCCACCGGCACACCTTCGCTGGTTTTGTATCCGGGGTAGAGTTCGTTGCGAAATGATTCGACGACGTGATCCGTGGCGACGCCAATGTGCGTTGCGCCCTGTTCGATCATGGACAGGACAGAGTTCAAAACGCCCCGCACCGCTCCGACATCGAGCCCATTGATGTCCGACGATTTCGGCACCGCAAAGTAGTAGCGGAACAGTTCATATGTGCCGTCGATTAGGTGCACGTCCATAAATGTCCAGAGAAACGGGGGGTGCTACATTACTGCGGTAGGCGAATCTGGCTCGCTGGCTTGTTTGTGCAAGCCGCCGACACCGATGCCTGCATGATAAGCGGCAACGCTCTATTTCGCGTTGTACTTACCTCTGAGCCCGACGGCATGCCCCGATCGATCTTGCTCGAACGCTGCCAGCAATTACGATCAGTCTGCGACGACGCCGTTCACTTCGGCCTTTTTTCGGCTCGGAAGGGTCCAGCCAGGTCGAATGAAATGGCAGGTATATCCGCCGGGATAGCGCTCCAGGTAGTCCTGATGTTCCGGCTCGGCCTCCCAGAAGTCACCAGCCGGCGCCACTTCCGTCACTACTTTGCCGGGCCAAATCCCTGAGGCATCCACGTCAGCGATGGTGTCCTCCGCGATCCTCTTCTGCTCGTCGTTGGTGTAGAAAATCGCGGAACGATAGCTGAAACCGATATCGTTCCCCTGGCGATTCCGCGTCGTCGGATCATGAATCTGGAAGAAGAATTCCAACAGCTTCCGGTAACTGATTTTTGCCGGATCAAATACGATCTCAATGGCTTCCGCGTGCGTACCATGATTACGATACGTCGCGTTGGATACATCGCCGCCGGAATAGCCCACCCGCGTGGAAATCACACCCGGGTAGCGGCGCAGCAGATCCTGCATACCCCAAAAACAACCGCCTGCAAGAATGGCACGTTCCGTAGATGCGCTCACTTCAAAGACTCCTTTTCCTGGGATTCGAACAGTTTGCGATAGGCGCCGTAGCCTTCGCTTTCGAGTTCATCGAGATGCACGAACCGCAATGAGGCTGAGTTGATGCAATAACGCAGGCCGCCTTCCGCGCGTGGCCCATCAGGAAACACATGGCCAAGATGACTGTTGCCATGCGTGGAGCGAACTTCGGTCCGCGTCATTCCGTGGCTGGCGTCAGTGTTCTCCACAACATTCTCACGCTCCAGCGGCTTGGTGAAACTCGGCCAGCCAGAGTGACTGTCAAACTTGTTAATGGAAGCGAACAACGGCTCGCCCGATACAACGTCCACATAGATACCCGGCTCTTTGTTATCCCAATAGGCGTTATCAAACGGGCGCTCGGTCCCGTCGTGCTGTGTAACTCGATATTGCTCAGGAGAAAGGCGGGACACAGCCTCCGGATTCTTGTTGTATTGCGCCATCTAATTATCTCCTTCCTTCATCTTTCGACCGCGGCGCCGTTTACTTTCCACAACCCTCGCGCCAAAGGGAAATCCTGATATTAGATCGCGTTGAAGGGCGAATGGATTCTGGTTAGGTGATCTTACAAAAAAGGCGGGTCTGCGAGAGTCGCGAGCTGGCCAACGGTCAGGGACGTCCGTCCGAAAAACCTGACACCTTTACCTTGCTGGTGTATGCCCCGGCGAAATAATGAGTGCCCGGCCTTTTCCCTCCTCTGAAGGGGCCGGACTCCTCGCCGATGCCTGTTACGTTGGGCCATGCAAAAAGCCCCGCCCAACTTCATTTGACGGGGTAGTATCCTCCGGGAAGAATTCGGCTACAGCTCGCCAAGAATAACGGTCGGAGTATATTGGCGCACGCGATTCGACTGATGACCTTGTGGGTGCCTCAGTCGTAGGGAAGGAGCCGCTGGTCAGGTTTGGCACTATCCGTGTATACAGCTTGGTGATCCCTTGGTATATTCAAACGCTCTCGAATACCCTTCCTTAGCCCCCCTGATTCGAGGCTAAGCAGCAAACACTATCAAGAGTTTCTGGGGAACAGAACGTGAAACATACGCGATGGCTGTTCACGATTGCACTCGTGGTGCGAATTGTTTACCTATGCAACGCAGAGACACGTCTGCCCATATTGACCGAAGTCAGCCAGAAGCCAGTGACAGCCCACCTTCCCATCCTGTTCGAAGAGAACCGCGGGCAAGAAGACTACAGAGTCAAGTACGTTGCGCACGAAGGCAGTCTGCGGGTGCGATTTGCTCCCGACTCAGTGAATTTTTTGGTGCCAAGCACGAGACAGGAGAGCCTGACCTTAAAGTTCATTGGCGTTCGAGGTTCGCAGATCGAGGCGGTTGACCGTCAGGATGCGCAGGTCAACTATCTCATCGGTTCAGACCCCAAACACTGGCACACGCACATACAGACGTTCCGGCGACTCAAGTATAGGGATCTTTATCCCGGAATCGATGTCGTCTTTTATGGGAATGCCCAAGATCTGGAGCACGATTTTACCGTTGCACCTGGTGCAGATCCCAGAAGTATCGTGTTGGAGGCGGAAGGCGCACAACAACTCTCAATTGACCCTTCCGGCGATTTGGTTGCGAGAGTAGGCAGTGGTGAACTGCATCTGAAGAAGCCTGTTGCATACCAGGTAACCTCGACCGGGAAGCACTTTGTACAGACTCGGTACGATCTCAACGGCTCTCGAATTTCCTTAGTCGTGAATTCCTACGATCATGCGCTGCCTCTTGTTGTGGATCCAGTCTTGACGTATTCAACTTGGATCGCTGGAAGCGGGACAGACTTAGTTAAAGGTCTCGCGGTGGATGGTGGGGGTAATGTGTATGTTTCCGGAACAACCACGTCTGTGGATTTCCCAGTGCAGGGAGGTCACGCTTGCTCAGCGTGCAACCACAACCCTGACGTGTTTGTAGCGAAGCTCGACCCTACCGGCACTCGCTTGGTTTACTCAACGTATGTTGGCGGTTCGGGCAATGACCAGGTTTTCGGGCTCGGGGTCGACAGCAAGGGGAATGCAATCATAGGTGGATTCACAGGATCTGCGGATTTTCCTTTGGTGAACTCTTACACAACGTACTCGGGCGCGACGACAACCTATGGTTTCGTATTGTCGTTGTCAATGGACGGATCCCAGTTCAACTATTCGACGCTGTTAGGGCAAGTGGAGGATTTCAGCGACTCACCTACATCTCCCATGGCACTGGCGGTTGAGAGCAGCGGGAACGCTTATCTTGCTGGTCAGACCGCTGACGCGTCTTTTCCTGTCACTTCTGGGACCCTCGGGGGCAGCATTCAGCCATATCCGTGGACAAATCTCTTCCTTACTAAACTGGATGGGCAAGGCAATATTTCGTATTCGACCATCATTCCGGCTTCGCTGCCATACACCAACTACGCGTACGCCGTGAACGACTTCAGACCTTATGCCGTAGCTATCGATTCCTCAGGAAATGCATATATAGGGGGTAATGCGGGTCCAGGATTGCCAAGCACACCAGGGACGATTTCTACCTCGTTTACCGGAGATCCGAGCAATCCGAGTTATGTAGGATTCTTGGTAAACGTAAACGCCAACGCCTCCGCGATCTCCTTCGGTACGTATCTTCCTTACACCAATTTTGTCCGGGCAATCGCGCTTCATTCTTCTGGGATTTTTGTCGCTGGAATGACCGACTCGCCGCAATTCCCAGCAACGCCAGGCGCATTTCAACCCACCATGATCCAAGGACAAAACTGTCCCAACTTCATTTGACTCTGGTGCGATGGCTGGTCTAGCCTCAAAGATTGTTTGAGCCTTGCTGAACGGCAGGCAAAACGGGGTGAGTCGAACGATGTTGAAGGCAATGTCCACTTATGTGTACGTCCGGGAACGGTTGCATCCCGGGCTCCTGGACGGCATGGTCAAGGCCGGGGCTGAAACGATCGAGATTTTCGCCGCGCGCGGCCATTTCGATTATGCGAACCGCAAGCAGCACATCGTGGAAATCGGCAACTGGTTTCGCACCTCTGGGATCAAGCTCAACTCCGTCCACTCTCCCCTGACCATGGACTACGAATGGGGAAAACGCGGTGGCCCATCGCTCAATATCGCGGAAGTCGAAAAGCGCCCGCGCATCGAAGCCATGGACGAGATCAAGCGCGCCATCGAGATCGCCGAGCAGATTCCGTTTAAATATCTCGTTCAGCACATTGGCGTGGGCGGCGAAGAATTCAACGAGAAGAAACTCGATGCGGCCATGACCTGCGTCGAGCACTTGAAAGCCTTTGCCAAGCCACTCGGCGTAACCGTGCTGCTGGAGAACATCCCCAACGAGCTTTCGACGCCGGAACGGTTGTTGGAATTTCTGAGCATCACGCATTTCACCGACGTAGGCATTTGCTTCGATTTCGGCCATGCACACATGATGAGCAACGTTGCCGAAGCCTTCGAGTCTCTGAAGCCGCATATTCGCTCCACCCACGTGCACGACAATAAAGGTGATGCCGATGTGCACCTCTGGCCCGGGGACGGCACTATCAACTGGGCGGAAGCGATGCAGTTGCTGCGCACCGCGCCGCAGGTTCCACCGCTGCTGATGGAGATCGACGGCGAAGGCAAAAAAGATATTCCGTCCGGCATGAGCGCTGCTTACCGCAGGCTCGAGGAAGCTTCACAAGCAGCAATTAGCGGTTAGCCATTGGCATTTAGCCGGCGAACGGTCACGCCCACGAAAATCGGGCGTAAAGCGAATGCTCTGACTACTAAGACGAAGCTGACTGGCTAAATGCTAAGTGCTAATTGCTAACAGCTAGGATCAACATGTCTGCTACTGAAACGAATCAAGTCACAACCGCAGAAGCTCCGGTCTCACGCATCTCCGAACTGTCGAAGCACGATGGTCAGATCGTCACCATACAGGGCTGGCTCTACAACCTGCGCGAAAGTGGCAAGCTGCTGTTCCCAATCTTCCGCGATGGCAGCGGCGTCGTGCAGGGAGTGGTTCCCAAGGCCGCAGTCTCGCCGGAGACGTTCGAGACCATCAAGACCCTGACACTTGAATCGAGCGTGATCGTGCGCGGCAAGGTTCGCGCCGATAAGCGCGCGCCCGGCGGATTCGAACTCGATGTCACCGATATTCAAGTGGTGCAGAAGGTCGCCGAAGACGATCCCTATCCGATTTCGCTGAAGGAGCATGGCGTCGACTTCCTGATGGAGCATCGCCATCTCTGGATTCGTTCGCCTAAGCAGAGCGCGATCCTGCGCATTCGTGCCGAGATCATCAAAGCAGCACGCGACTTCTTCGACAATCAGGGATTCACCCTCACCGATCCGCCCATCCTGACGCCGGCCGCTTGTGAGGGCACCACCACGCTGTTTCCAGTCGATTACTTCGAAGAGCAGGCTTATCTCACCCAGTCAGGACAGCTCTATATCGAAGCGACGGCGATGGCGCTTGGCAAGGTCTATTCGTTCGGCCCGACATTCCGCGCAGAAAAATCAAAGACGCGCCGCCATCTCACCGAGTTCTGGATGGTCGAGCCAGAAATTGCCTTCGGACAATTGGAAGACGTGATGCAGTTGGCCGAGGGCCTGCTCAGTTTCCTGGTGCAGCGCGTGCTCGAGAAGCGCCGCTCTGACCTCGAAGTGATTGGTCGCGATATCGCGAAACTCGAAACCGTCAAAGCACCATTCCCGCGCATCACCTACGACGAAGCCGTGCAGATGCTGCAGGACGCACACGCCAAGGGCCTGATCGAGAACAAGTTTGAGTGGGGCGGCGACTTCGGCTCGCCCGACGAGACCTACATCTCCTCGCAATTTGATCGGCCGGTGATGATTCATCGCTATCCTGCCGTCGTGAAGGCTTTTTACATGGAGCCCGATCCTCAACGCCCGGAGCTGGCACTCTGCGTGGATGTGCTCGCTCCCGAGGGCTATGGTGAAGTGATTGGCGGCTCGCAGCGTATGTCGTCCTACGATCTGCTGATCAAACGCATACACGAGCATGGACTGCCCGAAGAGGCGTTCAAGTGGTATCTCGATTTGCGCAAGTACGGCAGTGTGCCTCATGGCGGCTTCGGCATGGGTATCGAACGCGCCGTCGCGTGGATCTGCGGCCTGGAGCATGTGCGCGAAACCATTCCGTTCGCTCGCACGCTGCATCGTTTATATCCATAGCGGTTCTGGTTGCACGAAAGGATCGTCACCACCTGCATGGCTGACGCAAATACCGAGTCAAAAATCAACGTCCCGCACCCGCCCCAGCAGATACTGGGACTGGTGCCGCGCAAAATTCGCGTCATCGGCGTCCCGCTCGACTTGGGCCAGACTCGCCGTGGTGTCGACATGGGACCATCCGCCGTCCGCGTTGCCGGCCTTGAAGCGCGCCTCGAAGAGATCGGCCATCACGTCGAAGACGCCGGCAACGTCTCCGTTGCCATCGCCGAACAGAAGAAGGAAGGCGCTTCGAACGCCAAATACCTGAAGGAAATCACCCAGACCTGCACAAAAGAAGCCGACCTGGTTCAGAAAACGCTCGAGGCCGATGAGGTGCCACTGGTGATTGGCGGCGATCACTCGGTTGCCGCGGGCACGGTCTCCGGCGTTTCGGAGTTCTACCGCAAGAAGGGCCAAAGCATCGGCCTGATCTGGATCGACGCCCACAGCGACATCAACACGCCCGACACATCCCCCAGCGGCAACGTGCACGGCATGCCTCTCGGCGCAATCATGGGCCTCGGTCTGCCAGAACTTGCAAACATCTACGGCTATTCGCCGAAGGTCGCGCCGGAAAATTGCGTGCTCGTCGGCATCCGCGATGTCGATGGCTATGAGAAAGAGAACATCCGCCGCGCCGGTATTGAAGTCTTCACCATGCGCGACATCGACGAGCGTGGCATGCGCTCCGTCATGGAAGAAGCGCTGCGCATGGCGGGACGCGGAACGGTTGGATATCACATCTCACTCGACATGGATTGGATCGATCCCGAAGACGCGCCCGGCGTCGGCACTCCGGTTCGCGGCGGCGCAACCTACCGCGAAGCCCACTTGGCGATGGAGATCATCGCCGACCACGCGCGCATGCTCAGCTTCGAAATCGTCGAAGTAAATCCGGTGATCGACGAACACAACCGCACCGCCGATCTGGCGGTGGAGTTAGCGCTGTCAGCGTTTGGGAAAAAGATTCTCTGAGTTTTGCCTGTCATGTTGAGCGAGGGCGCATGCCCGAGTCGAAACAGCCCAACGATGATTGTGGTGGAACGGCTGCTCGCAGGTACTCAGGCCAATAGATAACGCCGACCTGCTCTAACCCTACGCCGTCGTCTCCGCATTTCTCGGCAGCTTGCGTTGATGCAGGAATTCGTATCCGGCGAGTGCCACCGCAACTGACGGTGGTTCCTCTTCTTTCCCGCTCGGAATGGTTCGGATCACGCGTCCCTGGCACAGCACCTGGCTTTCCGTCTGACCGGAGATTTCTTCCGGCATCTCGAAAATCATTTCCAGTCGCGTGTTGTGCTCCAGTCCGGAAATTCCCTGGAAGAGCACGCCCGAGCGCGAAATGTTGCGCACCACGCCTTCGGTCCATTCGGTGGTTCCGTCGATGCGGAATCTCATCGGAATTTCGACAGCCAGTCGTCGTGCACGAGGCTTCCATCCCGACTTCCGATTCAGATTGCCACGGCTTTGCACTGCGGTTCCGCGCGCAACTCGTTCGGTGCGGCGCATGGTAGACCAGTCGTAGCCGTATTCGGCGCCACATCGCAGGCAGACCTGGTAATAATCGCCACTGGGTAGACGACGTGGCCACGAAAACTCGTGGGAGCATTGGAACAGCGGAATCACTTCCGATAACGTCCGGGCCATATGCTTATGATGCGGAACTTGGGTGGAAGGTGGATAGAGTACCTAAGTACCTATCGGCATGGGTACTAGTGCAGCTGTCCCTGTATTTTCCACAACTTATCCGCGTCGCCCTCCCGTCGATAGTTCCAACCCAGGCACCCTGGAACAGTTGCGCAGGTGCCTCTTGACGCATTATGTTCAGGAGCAATGGCTAAGAAAGTTCGAGTTGGCGTGCTCTTTGGCGGCCGCAGTGGCGAGCATGAAGTTTCGCTGCTTTCCGCCGCATCGGTCCTCAAAAATATCGATAAGAAGAAGTATGACGTCGTTCCCATCGGCATCACCAAAGATGGCCGTTGGGTGACGTCGGGTCACGCAGAGCAACTGTTGCGTGGAGAGCACAAAGACTCCGAGCGCAACCTGCGCGCCGGCGATCCCGATTACACCGAGTCTGCCGCCGTGCTCGCGAAGGGCGAATCGGTGCTCGTTCCCCCGGTGCCTTCATCGGACAGTGGCTCGCTGATTCCGTTTGAGAGCGACAGCAATCGTCAGCTCGATCGCGCCGGCGATCACCTCATTTCTGTCGACATTATTTTTCCCGTTCTCCACGGGACCTTCGGTGAAGACGGCACCATCCAGGGACTGCTCGAACTTGCCGACATCGCCTACGTCGGCGCAGGCGTGCTGGGCTCCGCCGCCGGCATGGACAAAGACGTGATGAAGCGCCTCTTCGCCGCCGCGGGATTGCCCATCGTGAAGCACGTCACCGTGCTGCGCAGCGAGTGGGAAAAAGATCCGGTCGAAGTTCGCAAGCGGCTCGAAAAGAAACTCAAGTATCCCTACTTCGTGAAGCCGGCAAATCTCGGCAGCTCAGTCGGAATCAACAAGGTTCACAATCGCGAGGAACTCGACGGCGCCATGTACGAAGCCGCGAAGTTCGATCGCAAGATCGTCGTCGAAGAAGGCGTCGGCGGGAAGGGGAAGGGAAAGAAGAAGCGCCGCGCTCGCGAGATCGAATGCTCGGTGCTCGGCAACGACGATCCCAAATCTTCCGTCCCCGGCGAAATCGTTCCTTCCACGGAGTTCTACGACTACGCCGCCAAATATCTCGACGAAGGCTCACGCCTCGTCATCCCCGCCAAGCTATCCAAGAAGCAGCAGAAGCGCGTCCAGAAGCTCGCCGTCGATGCCTTCCATGCCGTCGATTGCTCCGGCCTCGGCCGCGTCGACTTCCTCATGGATCCCGATACTGACAGGGTCTATGTGAACGAGATCAACACCATGCCGGGCTTCACCGCGATCAGCATGTATCCCAAGCTGTGGGAAGCCACTGGGATCAAGTACGCAGAACTGATCGATCGCCTGATTCAGTTAGGCTTCGAGCGCCACCAGGACAAGAAGCGCAATCGCTACACGCGGGACTAAACAGCGCGACTTACGTATCCGCGACTTAAATATAGAGGACCGTTTCGGTGAAATTCGCAAAAATCGTTTTCTGGATCGCTGGCATCTGGGGCGTGCTGGTGATCACGCCGCTCTTTTTCATGTTCAACCTGATTGGCCGCCAGGATCCACCACCGATTACGCATCCGGGCTTTTACTACGGATTCGTCACCGCCGCTTTAGCATGGCAGATCGCCTTCTTCGTGATCGCGCGCGATCCGGTTCGCCTTCGACCCTTCATGATCCCAGCAATGATCGAGAAATTCGGTTATGGAATCGTGGTAATCGCGCTTTTTCTTCAGAACCGGATGCATGCCAGCGACCTTGTTTTCGGTTGTGTGGATCTGTTGCTTGGCATCCTCTTCATTGCTGCCTTCAGCAAAACCAAGAACCTCTGATCGCGCACAGCTACAAAAACTGGTAATACTCACAAGACCCAAAATGGCAATCCAGCGACTCTGGCGCATGTTGGCGCTTGTTGCGGAAGGAAAGAGCGTCATCTTACCTTCTGTATGGCCAGCCTACCGATTCCGTTTAACGACGACCCGCAGCCCGAAAAGGAAAAACGGCATTCGCGGCACCGTCTGCAGATCGTTCCGCCGGTTCACAACTGCTTGTCGGTCTCGGTCCGGTTGGGGAATCATGTAGCGGAAATCATGGTGATCCAGCATCTGCATCCCCGCAAAACCTGCTATTGCTACGCCATCCTGACCCTGTCCGGTGAGAAGATCTATCAGAGCGGCAAAGGATTCCTTTCCATCAGCAGCGTTGTGGAGAAAGCCGCGCAGCACCTGGAGACGCTGTGGACCGCCGAAGGACAACACGTCCCCTCAAAGTCCAGTCATAAGTCTAAAGGCTAGAGCCAGTTACAGACTTCAGGGGCAGAGGCGTGATTCGCCCTTGCCAGAGCCGTGTGTGGTGTTATACTAACTAACCAGTTAATTAAATGAAGGCACTCGCTCCATCCCGCCGTTCTCCCGCACCCCGCGAGCGCAACGCCGAACACAGCCGAGAGGCTATCCTCAAGGCCGCCGTTCGCGAGTTCGCGCAGGAAGGCGTGGCGGGCGCCCGCACTGACGAGATCGCTCACGCCGCCGGCGTCAACAAAGCCCTGCTCTATTACTACTTCAAGGACAAAGAAACGCTCTACGGCGAGGTCCTCGACTTCACCTTTACCGGGCTGCGCGAGCGTGTCGTCCCGATCCTCGATTCCGACGCGAATGCCGGCGAAAAGATCGTCGGTTATGTCTCCGCTTACTTCGACTACCTGGCGCAGTCGCCGTTCCTCCCGCGACTGGTTCAGTTGGAGATGATGCGCGCCGGACGAAATCCTTCTCCGCACCTCAAGCGGTTGGTCACGCGTCACTTCCAGCCACTCTTTGAGAAAGTCGTAAGGACGTTTCAGCAGGGAATCGCCTCCGGCGAGTTTCGCCCGGTCGATCCCGTGCAATTTCTGCCGTCGATCGTCGGCATGTGTGTGCACTATTTCATCAGTGTCCCTGTAGTACGCATTTTTCTGAAAGCAGATCCGCTGTTGCCCGAACATATCGCAGCACGAAAGGCCGCGGTCCTCGACGTGGTTGCGGCCGCGTTATTTACCGATCGCGAGCACGGGGCACGGATCGTGCAGAGCTTGCAGACTGGAGTCATCCAATGAAGAAGAGCAAATTTGGCATCCTGCTGCTGGTGCTGCTCTCCATCGCCACCATTTATTACCTGGCGACCACGCGCCGCGACGATGGTCTCGTGCTCGTGGGCACGGTGGACGCGAATCAGGTGATCGTTAGCGCCAAGATCCAGGGACGCATCGAGAAGCTCATGGTCGACGAGGGAACTACGGTGAAGGCGGGCGACCTGATCGCCGTGCTCGACTCCGCTGAACTCGAAGCGCAGAAGCGGCAGGCGGAAGCCACGCTGGCCAGTTCCCGCTCGCGCGTCGGCGAGTCGCAGTACACCGAGATCGCCACCAAGGGCTACACCTCGAGCGACGTGCTCAGCGCTCAGGCTCGCGTGCAATCCACACAGGCGCAACTGGCGGAAGCTCAGGCCGATCTCGATCGCCAGCAACTCGACACTCATCGCATGGTGGAACTGACGAAAGCCGGTGTTGCTTCCCCTCAGGATAGCGACCGTGCCGTTGCCGCGCTGAAACAGGCTCAGGCGCGGGTCGATTCGTTGCAGAAGCAGGTGCAGTCCGCCCAGTCCGATCTGGCTTCGACACAAGCGCGAGTGAATCAGGCGAATGCGGCAGTGCGTACGGTGGACGCGATGCGCGGCCAGGCGCAGACCGCGCAAGCGCAGATCGCCGAAGCCGATGCGCGTCTCGCTTATACCAAAGTGATCGCGCCGGTCAGCGGCATCGTTTCCGTTCGCGCTGCTCGTGAAGGCGAAGTGGTGAACGTCGGCACGCCGATCGTCACCATCGTTGATCTCAACGATACCTGGGTGCGCGCAGCTGTCCCCGAAACCTACGGCGAGAAAGTCGCAATCGGCGACGTTCTGCCGGTGCGCTTGCCTTCCGGTAGCGAAGTCCAGGGACGCGTGATCTTCAAGGCGGTCGAAGGCGACTTCGCCACGCAGCGCGACGTCAGCCGCACCAAGCGCGATATCAAGACGATCGCCCTGAAGCTGCAGGTCGATAACAGCCTGCAAAAACTTGTTCCGGGAATGACCGCCGAAGTGCTGGTTCACAACGACGTGCTGAAGAAGCCGACTTCGCAGGCAAATGCTCCGGAGTTGCACGGCTTCCCGCAGCAGGCGAATCCCGTAGCGCAGAACAAGTGAGAGCTGAAAGCCGAGAGCCGAGAGCGGAACCACATGGTCGCTGAGATTCAAAAACCGAATGGTAACAACGGCGCAGCATCGAGCACGCCGGCGATCGAGGTGTCGCACATCGTCAAGAAGTACGGCGACTTCACTGCCGTCGACGACATCTCGTTCAGCGTTGGCGAGGGCGAAATCTTCGGGCTGCTCGGTCCCAACGGTGCAGGCAAGTCCACGCTGATCCGTATGATGACCACCCTCATCCCGATCACCGCCGGCACAGCCCACATCGCGGGCTTCGATGTGAAGACGCAAGCCGACGACGTACGCCGCTGCCTGGGCGTCATTCCGCAGGCCATGACCAGCGATCCCGATCTCACGCTCGACGAGAATCTCAGCATCTACGCCAAGCTCTACGGCATTCCGAAAAAAGAGCGCGAGCAGTCGATGGACGAGCTCTTCGAACTCGTCGACCTGACCAAGTGGCGCAGCGCCCAGACCAAGACGCTCTCCGGCGGTATGCGCCGCCGTCTCGAAATCGCGCGCGGTCTCGTGCACCATCCCAAGATTTTCTTTCTCGACGAGCCGACCACCGGTCTCGACCCCGTGTCGCGCGTCGCCGTCTGGGAGATGCTCACGCGCATCAAGGAACAACGCAAGCTCACCATGCTCATCACCACGCATTACATGGACGAAGCCGATCGCCTCTGCGACCGCATCGCCATCGTCGATCATGGCAAGCTTGTCGCCCTCGATACGCCCATGGCGCTCAAGCAGACCGTGCCCGGCTCGAACGTGATCGAGGTGCAGTTCGCGAACACGCCTTCGGACTGGGAAGCGCAGCTACACAGTCTTCCCGGCGTTCACAGCGTTCAAAACGAAAGCAGCAATATGTATCGCGTCATGACCGGCACCGGCCCGAGCACGACCACGTCGCTGGTTGAGTTGGCGCTCAAAGCGGGCGTGGAAGTGAAGTCCCTCACCGTGCAAAGTACATCCCTGGACGACGTATTCGTCCATTACACCGGCCGCCAGTTGCGCGACGAGCAAGTAAAGGCGTTCAGCTTCATGATGCCGGACAGGCCAGGTACCAGACCATGAGAATGTGGGCCATTGTCGAACGCGAATTGCGCAAGTTCCTGCGCTCGCCGGCGCTGATGCTGGTGGCGACGGTGTTTCCGCTCGTCCAGCTGATCGTGCTGGGCAACGCCTTCGGTGGGAAAATTCGGGACGCGAAGATGGGCGTGGTCGACCAGGACCATGGCACCATGGCGCTGAAGGTCCGCGAAGCCTTCGACTCGGTTCAGGCCAACGTTCGCACCTTCGAGCCGGTCTATTACGACAACGATCGTCAGGCGATGGAAGACGTGCGCAACGGCAAGATCGACGGCGCGGTCATCATTCCGCCGCAGTTCTCACGTCGCGTCTATGCGCAGGAACATCCGCGGCTCGCGCTCATCGTCGACAACAGCGACAACTTCATGAGCTCCTCGCTCGAGCAGAAAATGGGCGAGCTCACCGACGCGCTCAACGCACCGGTGGTCCAGCCGCGAATCCTGCAGAACATCGTGCTCGATACCGTCGAGCTCTACCCCTACATCGAATACATGAAGTACCTGCTGCCCGGATCGATCACGCTGGCCATGTTCGTTTCGGTGATGATCGGCGGCGGCATGCTCTACATCGACGATAAGGCGCGCGGCATTCACGAGGGCTACCTGGTCACGCCCATCACGCGCACCGAACTGGTCTTCGGCCTCAATCTCGCAGGCGCCATCAAGGCTGTTGTTTCCGGCATTGTTATCACCATCATCGGATCGCTGCTCGCCGGTGTGGGCAATACCTTCCGCCCCGACGTGTTCCTCGGCCTCATGCTGATGATCATTCTGACGGCGTTCGCCTTGAACTCGATGATGTTCCTGATGATGGTGCGCGTCGAAGATCCGCTGGTGCCGCGTGCCACCTTCGGCGTCATGAATACGCTGCTGTTCTTCCCCAGCGGCGCGATCTACCCGATTCACGCGTTTCCGTGGTGGCTGCGCGGTATCGCCTATGTCGATCCCTTCAGCTACGCAGTGCACGGCTTCAAAGGACTGCTGCTGAAGGACGCGAGCCTGAGCGCGGTCTCCGGAGACATGCTCTTCCTCGGCGCCTTCGCAACCATCGCGCTGCTGATCGCTACGCCACTGTTCAAGCGCACGCTGTAGTCACGGGAATCGGGCACTCTCAAGTGCATCGCCTCGAGAAACAAGGTGGGTTACATACCAAACGCAACATCGGCGGGTCACCCGAAGGACCCGCGAATACACATAACAAAATCTCGTCTACCGATTCACCATCTGGAAGCCCATGCGGATGCCCCGGTTCTGTCTGGGCCTTGTGATCTGGACCAGTTGGAATCCTGACCAGTTGGCCTCGTTCAGGGCGTCCAGAGTTTCTCCTCCAGGTACTCCGGCCCCCACTCCGTGGATGGTGCCATGTGCATCGGAAACGACGTTCGCGAACAGCACGCAATTCGGCAGTGGTTGTGGTGCGCTCGGGCTATTGAACGCGGTGCCAAATGTGGGAATGCTCATTTTCGTGCCTTGAATCGTCATATCGAAGCCACGATCTATATCCGTGAAACTTCCGTAAAAACACATGTCAAAAGTTGTATTGGATGGTAAGCCAGTTAGCTTCCAGCTGATAGACGTGCTCTCACCAGCACCGAAGGCGCCTAATCCCGTTGTCCAGCTGTTCCAAACGATGATCCCCGATCTTAGCGGATCGAAAACGCTCTCCCAAGGCCAGAAATCTGTGGCCGCCACTGTTCCTGTGATTGAGAATTTCACATCTGTTGCTACACCGGTGCTGTCCACCAGGTTGTTAAATGATGGATTTGTGTTCAGCGCGTAAGCGAAATGCAGATTGTTCCAGACGTTTGCCTCTCCGAATAACGGATTTGCAAATGTAGCGGCCGGTTCAGGGCCACTGATGAGCGGAGAGTTCCCCTGCGGGTTATCGGTTTTGAATGCCACGCTGATCAGGAGGTCTTTCGTTTGCGCGATGCCAGGCTGAGCTATGGCTACGACTAGAATCGCCATTAACGTCAAGCTGGATAGCAGAGTTCCGACAGGAAATTTTTCTTTCAAGCACTGCCTCCAAGGAGGTTGCTGATACCGGATTACAACGGCTCACCCCACGCGGGTCAGTAGTTGTCCGTTGCCATTCTCAATGGAGAAACTAAGGAAAGCTCTGCCTCTCGTCATCCCCCAAATGGGTGATCAGCCTTCAAACTCACGGAAAGCGCTCGCTATTAGGTCTTGAACTCGCAAAGCGACCCAGTCTTTTAAGCTCCTCTAGGAGTGTCCGATTTTAAAGAGGAGTTGCATCAGTTCGGTCTGACGCCTCACCCCAGTTTTGTTGAAGATAGACTTAACTTGCGAACGAACTGTTTCGTAGGTGACTCGACACTGCTCCGCCGCCTCTTTTAGGGAACATCCGGCGATCAGAAATCCAGCCAGCCTACACTCGGCCTCGGTAAAGCCGAACAGCGAAGTCATCAAAAATGACGGTGCTTTCACTCGGCGCTCGGGATCAGAAATGAACACTATCGCCATGGCTTTCTTGGGCACTCTTGGGTTTTCAGAACAGAAGCGGCGAACGGAGATATTCAGTGGCCTCTTGCCATGGCGAGATATAGCCACGGCCTCGCCTGGATTGATGACCTCACTCCTGCAGGACCGTTGTGTGAGGGCAGTGAGCCGTGCTCGTTCTCCTGGAGAATTAACCCAGAGTTTGGACCTGATAATTGATATTCCGTCTCGCCGGTCCAGTATCCGTTGCGCGGAAGCGTTCACAAACAGGCAATTGCCAGACTGGTCTAAAAGCACAATCCCTTGTTCTAAACAATTCAGCGCATCTTCAAATTCGCGATTTGCGGTCTCGGCAGCCACAAGTTGTTTTCTCGTTCGCAGAGCGGCCTGAATATGTGGCACTACCAAATGAAGGAGGTCTAAATTGTCTGGATCAGGAGACGGGCTTTTCCAGCTTTGATATAGGGAGATGCTTTCTAGTCGAGTAGTCCCTCTCTCTGTCGCCATTGTCCAATACAGCCGGGAATCAAACTTGACTAGGAAATCATTGTAAAACTCCGTTTTTTCCAGTTCCGCTCGGGAGCAAAGCTCATGACCAAACACAGCCTCACCTTCAAATTTCCGTAATGCGGCAGTACGCCACTCGTCTATCGTCCCGTAATACTTCTCGTAAAGCGCAACACCTGCCGGATCAAGCCCTACAAAGGTGCTGAGTCCGAACCTCTGCTGTTCGATGTCGTGCTGAACAATTCCGCCCCCAGACACTCCCATCAAGTGGACGAATTCTTCAAGAAACTTAGGCCACAGCTCGGGCGACGTCGGAGCAGCGTAAAGCGTATAGAGGAGCCTGGATAGAGCTTCGGCGGACACCATAGCAACCCCATTCTGTGGGACCGGATTTCGACCAAGGAGAGGAGTCGAAGTATCTCATAACGACCAAAAACAGAGAAGAGTGCATTTAATTGCACTGCCTGTTGAAGCGGCTTGTAACCTCGCAAAGAAAACTGGCGGTTTTTTGATCGGTTTCACCCATTTGAGGGATGACTTCGCCCAGGTCTCAGTTCAGAGTTTGGCAACAAATCCATCTCCAGCCCGAAGGGGAGACAGATTCTGATCTGAAAGGGAAGCGCGATATGAAGTTTCTGAAATGGATGTCACCGATCGTAGTAGGCGTAGTCGCTTTGCTAGCAACAACGGTTCAAACGAATGCGCAACAAATCATCAAGTTCGACGCTCCCGGTGCGGACACGAATCCCGGGGACTACAACGGAACTTTTGCCAGCGCCATCAACAACTGGGGAGTGATTACAGGGGCGTATGTTGATGCCAACGATGTCTACCACGGGTTCCTCCGGAGTGCCAAGGGCAGTTTCACCGCCTTCGACGCTCCCGGCGCGGACATGACCGTAGGCTCCTTTAACGGAACCAGTCCGAACAACATTAATGACTTGGGGGTGATCACAGGAGAGTACTGGGATGCGAACGGCTTCGGCCACGGGTTCCTGCGCAGCCCCGAAGGGAAGTTCACAACGTTCGACGTTCCGGGGGCGGGCGGTTACGGTACTACGCCCCTGGCCATTAATCTCGAAGGGGCAGTCGTAGGGTACTACACGGACTCGAACTATCTGTTTCACGCCTTCTTGCGCCGTCCCGACGGGACGTTTAAGACATGGGTTGGTCCAGACTCGTGCGACACCAACGGCTCGCAAGGTTGTTACGGTACCGGGGCTTTCAGTATCAATGCATTTGGAACAGTCGCCGGAGGCTTCTCGGACAACAGGGGCAACTTCGTTCACCACGGCTTCCTGCGCAGTGCGGATGGAAAATTGAAGCTATTTGACGTCCCGGGCGCGGGCACAGGTAGCTACCAAGGCACAGGCTGTCCCGGTTGCTCGATGGGACTCAATCAGTTTGGGGCAACCGCGGGAATTTACATTGACGCGAACAGCGTGCAGCACGGCTTCTTGCGCGGTCCGGAGGGGAAGTTTACGACGTTCGACGCTCCCGGCGCTGGGACAGGCAGCTATCAAGGCACAGGTTGTCCCTCGGACTGTCCCGTAGGCCTCAATGACTTGGGGGCGATAATGGGAACCTACGTCGACACGAATTATGTGTTCCACGGCTATCTTCGCAGCGCCGAGGGTAAGTTTGTAACGATCGATCCTCCCGGCTCGGTCGGTACCCTCCCCTACAGCATTAACGACTTGACGTCGATTACCGGGTATTACATTGACGCCAACAACGTGTTCCACTCGTTCCTGACGAGTCCAGGTCGATAGCTGTCGGTTCGCCGTTCCGGGCAGTGAGCGGCAGAGCTGCTCGGAACGCAGCCTGCCAACGTCTGCGCTTAGCACAGGAGGAAGTCTATGCCAAACGAAAGCCTACTCTTGAACCTGATGGCATGGGCTTCTGTGCCGAGTCTGATCCTGTTCTTGTGTGCAGGTTCGGCTAAAGCGCAAATCACCTCCGCTAATTACACTCTCGTGGTCGGCTCGGGGTTCCTTTGTGATCCGGGAGATTCAGGCAACTGTCCTGCAGTTGCGAAATCAGCAAACGGCGACAGCTACGAAATCAGCGGCGCGGGAATGTTCGATGCGCACAACAAAGCGGTGCAAGCAGCGGGGACTTACACCTACAAATCTCCCAACGGAAACATATTGGATAGCGGCGTGTGGATCGCGAGTAACCTAGTGAGCTTCGATTCCTACGGAGTCGCGCCGAACCCGCTTCCACAGCAGACCATTCCGCACGGCCCTGTTCCATTCGGTCCGAGGCGTATGCCGCTGGGTTTAGGTCCGATGCCCACAGGCGGAGTCGCCGTGCTCCGAATTCGTCTCTTGTCAGTGCTGGGGCGGTCAACAAATGCAGTGCTCCAAGTGAACTGTGCATTAGGGAACGTACCTCGCGAACGTTCAGTGGAAGGGGTCCGCCTGACCTTGGGATCGGACAGCAAAGAGTTCTCTGAAGAAGTAAGCGGGCGCGTGATGTTCCTCGCCACCCGATCAAAGGGAAGTACGCCTGCGAACGCTCCACAACAATCAGGGTCAGTAGAAGCTTCGGAACCACCCAGTAACTAAACCGATCGTCACCGTCTGGTTCCCGCCCTTTGCGGATTCGTTCCGCCAGGTGTACCAAAAAATGTTGTCAATAGCCCAAAATCGCAGTTTTCCTCCTAAGCGTCTCATCTCGCAGGAGAAATAAAGCTCGCCGAAGTGTCCAGTAGGTCCCCTTGAATTTGTCACAATGGAAGTAGGCTTGGGATCGGACGGTTTACTGGCTTCGCGTTTTTCCGGTTCTCCGGTTTGGCGGCTTTCGATTTCCGGTTTTTTCTGATTGTTGGCCACTGACTACTGCAGTTAAGTCCTTTGTTATCCGGGACAATGGGACTAACTCCTTTGTTTGCCGGGACAAGCCTTATCCCATGCCTCTAAGTCCTTTGTTATGCGGGACAGGGTGGGTGGGGGTACCCCCCTCGGGATCTCCCAATCCAAATCAGGAACATCCGCGTCCCAGGTCAGCCACAGGAAGGCGAACCTCGGGCACGGGGCTGTGGCCGGTATTTGACACTATGGGTCGCGGCGCGATGGAATAGATCGGGCGGCCGCAAGCATCTCGTCAGCCCTCGCGCGCACCCGTATGTCCTCGGTGAAGTTGGTCCAGCGTATTGTGCCTGATGAGTCCACCAGGAACTCTGCCGGCCGCGCTATGTCGTGGCCGTCGGGTCCGCCACCAGCGTGCACGAGCTGATAGCGGCGAATGGCCTCCAATTGCGGATCCGAAAGAATGGTGAATGTGTATCCCGCCTTCTTCGCGAGATCGCGCGAAACCTCAGGTGTATCCACGCTGATGGCTACCGGACGGACGCCTTCATTTTCGAAGTTTTTCAGGTTCTTCT
Organism: Terriglobia bacterium; assembly: GCA_963826275.1. Lineage (GTDB taxonomy): Bacteria > Acidobacteriota > Terriglobia > Terriglobales > Acidobacteriaceae > JAJPJE01. Next base: position 157,978 of record CAWGWI010000007.1, read on the forward strand.
GAATACCTCGTAACTCGAGGTTGCAGAATGGTCACCAGTAGCCACGATAGAAGACCAGCAGCACCGCCTTGGGATGCGTGTTCCCTATCGGAGTGGAAAGCAAATTCGCCAGCGAAATGCTCTGGCCGTCAGTATCGACCAGCGTGAAATCCGGAGCTTTCTGCCCAGCCTGCGGAGCGCCCGAGGGGCCAGGGATTTTCCGGGCGGTCACAAATCCAAAAACCGTAACCGCAAACAGCAATAGGGAGATTACGGTGACGATCGAGCCTGCAACCTTGCCCCGGTAAAGCTGCGGCTGGAAAAACACGCGTTTCACGCCGACCAAAACCAGGATCACAGCGACCGTGGCCAACGCCAGGCTAAGCCAGGGGAGCGCGTTCTGGCCCGGAACTTTGACAAAGAAAAGCCCCTGGCTCAACAGCGACACGATGGCGAGAATCAATCCCAGCCACAAGGCGCCGTTACGACGCCGTTCATCGAGTACCGACACGGGGGCGGTGCTGGCATTCATAGGGGAAGAGTTTACCAGTGACTGCGTCCGTCGGAGCTCCGCTTTTTGCGAAAGATTGAGTGAATCACTCTTGTGGTGGGTAAGCGCGATACTCAATGGCGGGGCCAGGGCCGAGAAGTCGATCCAGCAGCCATGCTGAACCCGTGCCCGCGAAGCCTGCCGCCGCGACCGTCGCCAGGCAAGTAAGCATCGCGAGTTTGGGGCCACCTTGGCCGAGAACCAATGCGACCGCGGTGAAAGGCAAATGATAGCCTCCGCTGATTCCGCCCGCTGCACCGGCGGCGCCGGCGAGATCGTCCGGTACTCCGAGCGACGGTGAGAACACACGTCCCGCTAGATCACCGATCGCCATAAATGGCACGAACAGGCCGCCGCATCCGCCTGCTGCTGCGGAAGACGTGGTGGCAACGGTGCGGAGCAGACAGACCGCGAGCACGGTAAGCGCCGAGGCGCGAGTGGTCTCTGCCCATGTGATCGCTCCGCCGCCGGGGCCGACAGCGGCCGATGGAGCAGCGATCATCGAAAGAGTGATTGCGGCAGCTGCCAGGGCGAGTCCGCCGAGCGCGAGCCGGACAATCGGATGGGCCTGCCAACCTTTCGCTCGATAGATCGCCGCTCCCGAGATCGAAGTGATCGAACCGGAAAGCACCCCGATGATCAGCGCGGTGATCAGTCCTTGATACAAGGTGTGCGGCGGTTCTTTGGGAATAACCAGGCGGATCAGATCGACACCAAGCGAAATGTGCACGAGCCATCCGACGAATCCGCCCACCAGTGCGGCAGTCACGCGCTCGATATTGAGCGGAGCGTGATGGCGACGACCTAACTCGAGAATGTATACGGTGCCGACCAGCGGAATTCCCATTAACACGGCCACCCCGGCCGCGCCGCCTCCAACGGCTAACGGTCGCATCAGGCGAGGCCACCAGCGATCTCCAAGGGCCGCTCCGATAGCGACGCCGAGGTATGCCGCGGGAGCCTCGGTTCCCATCGCCGCACCCAGACCGACCGTGGCAAAGATCGCAACCAGGCGGATCGGCGCGAGACGCCACGGGAAGCGGTGCTCCTCGCCGGCGAACGTCACCAGATCGCCGGTCAGATCGGCGCGAGCGGAGCGAGGGGGAAAAGTTCTAAATGGATGCGCCCAGCCTGAGCGACGCGCCTTCGCCTCCGGTGGCGGGGAGTCCTGCGTCTCCTTGCTCAAACCGAATCCGTAAAGCACCAGAACGGAAAGCGCTAATCCGACGAGTGGCATGACGATAAGAACCCAGGTGTTCTGGCGGGAGACGATGGCCAGTATCTTCTTGAGCATCTCGGTGACGCCGACGTCGAGCGCCGCTGCGATCGATCCGCCCAGCAGTCCGCCGATTGCGGCAGTGGCGACGATGGAGGGCAACCGCGAGTCTGCGACCGTCGGAGGCAGCTCTCTCAGGAAATTTTTCCAGTTCCTGGTTGGAGTCGGCTGCAAGCTCATAGCTGCGAGTTGGATGCAGGCTGTGTAGACTTCGGGACAGGGGGTATCCTGGATCTTCCAACAGGAAACAGCACGTGTGCGGCGGGCGCGGGACTCCGGCTGAAGCCGCTGGAGCAACAATTTTGAATGCGGCCCCCTAAAGGGCAGCTCTTCCACACGTTGGAATCGCCCAATAGGCGGCTTTCCAAAAATCAGGCAGCAGCGCGAAGGCTGTCGGCGACGGCCCGATCGAGCGCAGCGTTGACCACCGCGAACTCGGCTTGGTCAAGAACGTATACGGCCAACGCAATGGCATCTGCCGCGTCGTCTTCTGCGGCCTGTGCCCGGCTTTCAGCCCTGTTCAGATCCCGCTCGGCTTTGCGTTCCTGGATCTTCGCGTTCGCAGTCGCGAGGCGCTCGTCGATCCGTCGTTTGATATCGGCCCATCCCGAGCGGACGTTGTCCTTGGCCTCCGCAGCAGAGGTCTCTAGCTTCTTTCCCGTGGATTCAATGTCAGACTGGAGTTGATCATGGCGGCGCTGGAGCTCCGCCTGATTCTTCTGGCGGGTTGCGGCAGCGGAATCTTCGATTTTCTTGGCGCGTTGGGATAAGTCTTGAAGCTGTTCAGAAAGAGGTTTCATGAGAGGCTCCTTTCGGCTCTATGTCACCTTGGCAAGTTGCAGTTAGAAGCGTAGTTGGAGTGGTTAAGGAAGCGATGCGAAGGAACATAAGTTGAGATGGCCGGCCCGCTTCCGCGGGTTGGTGCTCCCCAACGCCTTCAGGATTACACTTGAGGGCTGCCGTCCGAACTCACTGGAGCAGAACGATGCGATCAACAATTCCTGCAATGCTGTTTGCCCTCGCCGCATTGGCAATCTCCCTCTTCACCGCGATCGGAGTTGTCGCGCAATCGACGCCGAGCCGGTCGCTGCTGGCGCTCTCCAAGCATGACCACACGCTTGCCATCGTGGATCCGAAGACGCTGCAGGTGGTCGCACGCGCTCCCGTTGGTCCGGACCCGCACGAGGTGATCGCCTCTTCCGATGGAAAGACCGCGTATGTCTCGATCTACGGCGGCGGCCGCTACCATGCTCTTTCGGTGATCGATCTCGTCGCGCAGAAAGCGCTGCCCGACATCGACACCGGCGCCTTGAATGGTCCACACGGACTCTTCTTTGTTGGAGGGAAAGTCTGGTTCACCGCGGAAGGCGCGAAGGCCGTCGCGAGCTATGATCCCGCGTCCGCCAAGATCGATTGGATTATGGGCACCGGCCAGAACCGGACTCACATGCTTTACGTCACCGCGGACGAGAAGCAGGTCTACACAACGAATGTGAGCTCCGCGACGGTCAGCATCCTGGAGAAGATCACGCTTCCGCCGATGGGACCTCCTCCTTCGGGAGTGCGGCGCCGGGCTCGCAGGCTCTCCTCCGCCGCCGGGAGGGAATCAACCGCGCATGGATTGGAATCAGACGGTCATTCCGGTTGGCAAAGGCTCCGAGGGCTTTGACGTGTCGCCAGACGGACGCGAGCTGTGGACCGCGAATGCCGAGGACGGCACGCTCTCGGTTATCGATCTCAAGACACGAACCGTGACGGCCACGCTCGACGCGAAGATTTTCGGCGCGAACCGGTTGAAGTTCACTCCCGATGGAAAGCTGGTGCTGATTTCGAGTCTGCGCGACGGCAATCTAGTCGTCTACGATGCAGCCTCGCGCAAGGAATTCAAGCGAGTGCCAATTGGCCACGGAGCCGCGGGCATTCTGATGGATCCGGATGGCAGCCGTGCCTTCATCGCCTGTAGCCCCGACAACTACGTCGTTGTAGTCGACCTGAAGACATTCGCGGTAACGGGACACATCGACGTGGGCGGCGAGCCGGACGGGCTGGCCTGGGCGATCCGGCCGTAGGTTCTCGATTTTTGCTTCACCCAGCTCGCTTCATGTCCAGCTCGAGCGGGGAGAAGTGCGGCGATTTGACTCCGATCAGATCCAGCGCCTCGTCCATGGCTTGAACCGCTCGGAAGTTCGGTCGCGAGTCGCTAGAGAACGTCTGGAACATTCGCGCCAGTCCGTACATCAACTTCTGAGGAGCGACGTTGAGCGTGAGACAGTCCATCGGAAAGATCGGCTTTGTGTTTGCCAGTTGACGGACGCCTGGGGTCGAGATGGCAATGTCGGTCGCTGCCGTGTAGTCGACGATGCAAACACGGGGACAGCATCGCGCGCAGCCTATGCGGATTGCAACGTAGCCATCCAACAGAAACTGGTCGGTAACCGCGCCTTCGACTATACGACGAAGGATCTTGTTGGTAGCATCGAACTCCAGTCGATAGCTCTGACTGTGTCGTTCCATGAGCTCCGCCGCCACATCGCTGTCCATATTGTAGTTCCAAGCCCTGTCCCGCACAGAGCCGCAGAGGTCGGCCGCGCCATGTAGGCGAGGTCGTCCGCGCCGCTCGAACATTCAACCCGTCTTGGTTTGCGAGCGAGCGCTCTGCTTCGTTCTGATCAGGCGTGAGGGATCGTAGCCCAGAAAGCGTATGCGCTCGGTGATCGCGCGATAGGTCGCGTCGTCCATCTGCGGGGTGCGGCTTAAGATCCAAAGATATTTGCGGCTCGGTTCGCCGACGACTGCATAACTGTAGTCGGGCGCGAGATCGAGAATCCAGTAATTGCCGGAAAACGGCCAGAAGAAGGTAACTTTCAGTTTCGCGTTCGTAGCCGCGTCAACCACCTTTGCGGTGCCCTTGTTCGAAGTGATGGTGCCGTCGGATTTACGGCAACTGTTCACGACGCCGACGGTGCCGTCACCGCGCAGCAGATACATTGCCTTGGTATCGCTGTCGCACTTCTTCTGAAAGCGATTCGGATAGCGCGCGATTTCGTACCATGTGCCTGCGTAACGATTCAGATCGACCTGTCGAACGGTGACGAGCGGCTCAGTTTTGCGCGCAGCGTAGGCGATGGTCGCTGCGCCTGCAACAGCGCCTGCGACCGCAAGAGCATACTTGTACCTGCGATCCATTACTGCCTCTTCGGAAAATAAAAATTTCAGGACTCTGCCGGAGAGAAAAGTCCTTCCCATTCTTCGATGGTCATCAGCGGCCGGGCGGCCACTTTAATGTTTTCGAGCACATGATCAGGGCGGCTCATGCCGACCAGCGCCGACGCGAGCGAAGGAGCCGAGCGCACGAACTGTATGGCAGTCTCGGCATCGGTCGGCAATCCGATCACTTCTTTTAACTTGTCCGGAACTCCGCGAGTAAGTTGGCCCTGATGCAGCGTAGCGCTGGCGACGACTGCGATTCCGTATTGTTCGGCGAGCGACAATACCGATCCGCGTTCGCCGCGCAGGCTCTGATTGCCGAGACCATAAGCCTCGGTCATAGCGAGATTCAGTGGCAATTGCACAAAACGAAAATGATGGTCGTTCCCGCCAGCTTCATGCGCCGTTTCGATCACTAGCTCTAGGTTCATGTAGCTGCGATCGCCCGGAGCGACGCGCAGTCCGTTCCAGGTAGCGATGCCGTACCACCGGATCTTGCCATCGTCGACCGCGTCTTCGGCCCAGCGGAATGCGCTGCGCAAGCGGTCACGAAAAGCGTCGGGAGTTACGTATCCTAATTGCGATTCGGGATTGTGCAGATAGAAGATGTCCAGCGTCTGCAGTCCGGTGTTGCGCTGGCTGCGCTCGAGCTGATCGCCGAGATAGCTGGGCGCCATGCAGTGCATGCCGCCTGCAATCTCGCCGGTCGGAGCGACTCCGGTTTCCACGTATTCCTTGCGCAGGTAGTCGCGCTGATCTGCCGGGAGTTCGCTGTCGAATGGCAGGTAGCCGGCCTTGGTGCAGACCAGGACTTCGTCACGCTGCAGCTCGCCCGCTTCGATCAGCTGCTTGATTGCAGATCCTATGTTGCGTTCCGAGCGCTGGTGCCGGTAGTTGATCGCGGTGTCGAGCACATTGATGCCCGAGCGGAGTGCCTGCAGGATCGATTGCGTATAGGAAACATCGGAAGCCGCATCGGTTTCGCCGAGGTAGGTGCCCAGTCCGATTGACGACAGCCAAAGCTCGTTCACGCCTGGAGCTTGCGGTTGTCGGAAGTGTCCAGCGTTGGCGAGCAGCGGGAAACGGTCTCGAAATCGTGTGGTGCCGGCGGACGTGGCGAACCCGTCGATCATGACGGACAGTGTAACAAGTCACGGTTACGCCCCGACTGTTTTCTGGATCGTGTTCCACGCCTCCGGACCAGTGCCAATGTGGGACAGAGCTGATTCGCTGCGATGGGCAGAATTCATGGAAAACGCGCAGGTTAAGGGCTGCATCTCTGAGAGGTATGCCGCACCAGTGCTTCCGCGCGTTCGGCGCAGGCTGAGCGGCAGCAGCAGGTCATAGCCTTCAATCGAATTCACTGGCATATCAGGAGGTAGCATGAAGGGATTTCTCTTTGGACTTGGATTAGGGGTTGGACTGGGCGTTCTCTTTGCTCCGAGCAGCGGCGACGAAACGCGCGGCCGTCTTTCCGATACCGCCAACGATCTGGCTGATTCAGCCCGCGACAGTATTGAGCACGGCCGCGAGCGGGTACAGCGCGGTGTCGAGTCCATTCGACAGACGGCGCAGTCGGCAGTCAAGCAAGGACGTTCGGCGGCAAATGACGTGCGCGCAACCGGCACGGAGTCGAATCTTTAGCCGAATGTGAATGCCCGAAAAGATCTGGACGATCCTCACCCTACGTGTGCTTCACGTAGGGTTGGGGTTCGTGTATTTACTGGTTACCTCTCACAGAAGTTGTTCCATCCACAGTTGCCGATCGGGTTAGTCTAGGGGCGAACGCAGGAGCTGATTATGCCTCCGAGCCTTCGTCCGGACCGATCCGCATCGGTTGACACTACTGTAAGCCGACCTTTATTCTTGAGTATTGCGTCCTCAGCGCCAGACGTCGCTGGGGTAGTGTGCCCTAAGATGTTCATAAGTTTACGCGAACTGCATCTCCACGAGGATCAGCAGTCATTCCACGAGGAGTGGCAGCCCGGCTCGATCGACCTCGGCCCGGACGCGAAGCAATCGGCTCCGCTGAAGGCGGATGTCCGAGCCTCGGTCCTGGAAGAGAACCGTGGCCATAAGGTGAACATCGAGGACATACGCCTGGCGGGAGAGTTCTCGACGAAGCTGGAACTGCCTTGCGCCCGCTGTCTTGATCCGGTGTACGAGGACGTTGAGAAGAAGTTCGACCTGCTGTACCGTCCGCAGGGCGCGGATGCCGGTAAAGAAGAGATCAGCCTGGCAAAAGAGGACGCGGACATCGGCTATTACCAGGGCGATGGACTGCTGCTGGAAGACGTTCTGCGCGAGCAGTTACTATTGGCAGTCCCGCTGAAGCTGGTTTGCCGTGAAGATTGCAAAGGACTCTGCCCCAGTTGCGGGCAGAACCTGAACCAGGGCGACTGCGGCTGTGCGCGCAGCGATCCTGATCCCCGCTGGCACGCCCTTGGGGATCTTCGCAACAAGCTCGGTCAGTAAAGAACGAGTTATCCCCGGAAGTCCGGGAAAGTAGTTTTGTGTGTCCAGCTAAGAAGCTGGGCCCTCTCGCGAGAGAAACGCGAAATCTGAATCAGAGGTTCGAATTGTCATGGCAAATCCTAAACGGCGCCACTCTCAACGGCGTACCAGCACCCGTCGCGCTCACGATCATCTGACGGCGACGTCGACGTCCGAATGTCCGAATTGTCACGAGGCGAAGTTGCCTCACCGGGCTTGCTCCAAGTGCGGTTACTACAAGGGGCGGGAAGTTCTGGAAGTAAAGGAAAAGGCAAGCTAAGCGATCCGCAACTCCGGCCCGGCCGGGGTTACTTCAGCTAGGGGGCTGACGAGCGATCAATGCCCACCGTCATAGCGGTTGATGCCATGGGATCGGATGGCGCGCCTGTACCAGAGGTCGAAGGCGCGCTGCAAGCTGTTCGGGGCTACGATGTGCACGTTATTCTGGTTGGCAAAGAAGACGTGATCCGCGCCGAGTTGCGCCGCCAGTTGCACGAACATCCATCCTGGCACCTTTACAAGAAGAGCATCGAGATTGTTCATGCCAGCGAAGTCGTTGGCATGGACGAAAAGGCCGCGCAGGCAGTCCGCGCCAAGAAGGACTCGTCGATGCGCGTTGGCCTTCGCCTGGTTCGCGACGGCAAAGCCGCCGGCTTCACCAGCGCGGGCAATACCGGCGCAGTGATGGCCACCGCCAAGATGGTGCTGGGTGCGTTGCCCGGAGTCGATCGTCCAGCGCTGGCCAGCGTTTTTCCCACGGCCAAAGGGACGGCCGCCGTTCTTCTCGACGTCGGCGCGAATGTCGATTCAAAGCCGCAAAACCTCGAGCAGTTCGCCATCATGGGCGAAATCTACATGCGCAAGATCTTCGATGTGGATCGTCCGCGCGTAGGAATTCTTTCCATCGGCGAAGAAGAGGGTAAAGGCAACGAGTTGACGCGCGCCGCGTATCCGCTGGTCAAGAATCTACCGCTGAACTTTGTCGGCAACGTGGAAGGCCGCGACCTCTATAACGGCAACGTCGACGTGATCGTGTGCGACGGATTTGTCGGCAACGTCGCGCTGAAGATTTCCGAGGGCCTGGTGGAGACCGTTCGCCATATGCTGAAAGAATCGCTAAACGCGACCATCAGCAGCCAGGTCGGCGCGATGCTATCGCGCAAGGCGTTCGTTGACTTCAAGAAGCGGCTCGATTATTCCGAATACGGCGGCGTGCCGCTGCTGGGAGTGAAGGGCGCATGCATCATCGGTCACGGTAGCTCGAACGCGAACGCTATCAAGAACGCGATTCGAGTGGCCGCCGAGTACGCCGACCGTAAGATCAATAAGCAGATTGAAGAAGAGATCGCGTCGACCCGTATGGCGCCGGCGCAAGCGTAAAGTTTTCGCGATCCCACCTCTGCCAACAGAAGGCAGAGATGGGGCACCCGCCGTTCAGAAAGTACGACCAATCATGTCCAGCAATCAAACTATTGCTTTCCTTTTTCCTGGCCAGGGATCCCAAGCTGTCGGCATGGGTAGAGATCTCGCCGCACTTTATCCCGTCGCGCAAGAAACCTTTGACGAAGCCGATGCCGCCCTCGGCTACAAACTGTCGCAACTGTGCTTTGAAGGTCCGGAAGATCAACTTCGCCTGACGGAAATTACCCAGCCCGCGATTCTTACCGCTTCTGTGGCTGCGTTCCGTGTGCTTAACAGCAAAGGCCTGGTTCCGACATTCGTTGCCGGACACAGTCTCGGCGAATACTCGGCGCATGTAGCCGCCGGAACCCTGGACTTTGCCGATGCGGTGCGTACCGTGCGCAATCGCGGCAAGTACATGCAGGAAGCCGTGCCCATAGGCGAAGGCGCCATGGCCGCTATTCTCGGCATGAAGATCGATGTTGTGCGTGAAGTCTGCAACGAAGCCGCGCAGGGACAGATCTGCCAGGCCGCGAACATCAATTCTCCCGACCAGATCGTGATTTCCGGCAGCAAAGCAGCTGTCGAACGCGCCGCCGAGCTTGCGAAGCAGAAGGGCGCGAAACGTGCCGTTATTCTCCCAGTAAGTGCACCCTTCCATTGCGCGATGATGAAGCCTGCGCAGGATCGCCTCGAGCACGATCTACGAGCGCTCGCCTTTCGCGCCATGGAGCACAAGCTGATCACCAACGCCGATGCCGAGATCATCGACTCACCTGATCGTGCCCGCGATGCGCTGATCCGTCAAGTAACGGGCGCAGTTCAGTGGGAGGCGTCCATGCGCAAGCTGATTGGCGCTGGTGTCACGACGTTCGTGGAAGTTGGTCCCGGCAAAGTCCTATGCGGGCTCATGCGTCAGATCGATCGCAGCCAGACATGCTTGAACGTGGAGAACGAAGACTCGCTGGCGAAGACGATGAATCACTTCGCGCCGTCGAGCACAGCGGTTCTGTAGTGTCTCGGACTGGGTGATCTTCCGCTGGAGTTTGTTCCATTAGCGGCGATAGCGTTTGGATCGCCCTTTGACCCGCTTGTCGCCGCGTTTTTCCCATGCTCGTCTGCCGCCAAACCGTTGTTTTCTCGCCGAAGCCTCGTTTCCGTCCGAGCCAGGTTCGTTCAATATCTCAGGTGCAGGTAATCGTTCTCTACGGGAACGCACAAGCATCGCAGCCAGTTCTTCAGCGCTTCGCTGTACGAGAAGCAGTCGGCCCGCGGCCAGATCCTCCTCCGCCGGAGCTTCCGCCATAGTAAGGATTTCGCGCACGAGCATCTCCTCGTCGCGTGCGCGAATAGCATCGGCAGAAGGAGCAGGCGACCAGGTCGCTTTGATCTTCGCCCCCTCCAGCAATCGCTCCACCGCTCGGCGGCGCGGCGCGGGCACCAGCATGACGGACAATCCTTTGCGGCCCGCCCGTCCTGTGCGGCCACTGCGGTGCAGCAGCGCCTCACGATTCTGTGGCAAATCGGCGTGGATCACCAACCCGAGATCGGGCATATCGAGTCCCCGTGCAGCGACATCAGTCGCGACGCAGACGCGCGCACGCCCATCACGCAATGCTTGCAGCGCGTTTGTCCGCTCGTGTTGTTTCAGTTCGCCAGAGAGTGCAACCGCAGAGAACCCGCGTTCCTGCAGGTTGGCGTGCAGGTGACGTACCGCTTCGCGGGTTGAACAGAACACCAGCGCGCCTTGCGCGTCGAAGTATCGCAGCGAGTTCACTACTGCGTGTTCACTATCGCGAGGGCGAATGGGAAACGCCCGGTACTCGATGTCGCGATGGGGCTCATTTTCCCGCGAAAGGGCGAGACGAAGAGCATTCCGCTGATAACGTTTAGCAAGACCTAATATGCCTTTCGGCAGAGTTGCCGAAAACAGCATCGTCTGGCGATCCGATGGCGTGGCATCCAGCAACGCCTCGAGCTCCTCACGAAAACCGAGGTCAAGCATCTCATCGGCCTCGTCGAGCACCACGGATCGGATCTGTGACAGGTCTAAATGTTTCTGATCGAGGTGGTCGGCCAGCCGGCCCGGTGTACCAACTACGATGTGGGCACCCTGCGCGAGCAGGCGTTGTTCTCGGCGGATGTCCATCCCGCCGACGGAAGACACCACGCGCGCGCCGGTGTTCGCGAACAACCACTCCAGCTCACGTTGAACCTGCAACGCCAATTCGCGAGTAGGCGCAACGACCAGTGCCAAGGGCTGCTGCGCTCGAGGAAACCGCTCGGCATCGCCCAGCAGCGTGGCGCCCAGCGCCAGACCGTAGGCTACAGTCTTCCCCGAGCCCGTCTGGGCCGACACCAGCAGATCGCGATTTGCCGCGTCCGGTCGAAGGACTGCCCGCTGCACCGGTGTGGGATCGATGTAGTTTCGTGCTGTCAGCGCACTAAGCAGACTTGGATGGGTACCAGAGAACGCCATAAATTCTGCTCCATACCGCGGATAGGGCTAGTCTCGCGGGAACTCGCAAAGAAGAACCCTGCGAAACAATACTACGGGAAGGAAAGGGAATCGCATGGTGAGAAGGAGAGATGTTGAATGACTGGATGCGATGAGACGCCTCCGTTCTCCTGCTACAATCACCGCACTCTGTGTCTAGGTGGGGAACTGAATGTTCAAGTCAGCGCTTTGTCGAGCCGTGCTCGCCATTGCCATAATCAGCCAGGCCGCTTTTGCCCAACCAAAATCTGAACCGGTCACCGTAGTCAAAGCCGCGCGTCTTCTCGACGTTCGCTCTGGGAAGATGCAATCGAATCCTGTGATCGTGATTGAAGGCGATCGTGTCCGCGCGATTTCCGGCGCGGTGCCTGCGGGTGCGCACGTTATTGACCTCGGTGACGTCACGCTCCTTCCGGGATTAATCGATTGCCACGCGCATATTCTCGGCAATCCCAAAGACCAGTCGCCGACTGCGGGCCTGCGAACCTCATCGGCGGAAGGCGCGTTGTGGGGATATCACAACCTGCAGATATGGATCGCGCACGGTTTCACTTCTTTGCGGGATGCAGGCGAAACCGATCTAGGCTACGGTCAGCTGGCGCTGCGGAACCTGATCAACAAGGGAATCATTCAGGGTCCGCGCATCGTTTCAGCCGGAAATTTTCTTTCGCTGAATGGCGGCCACGGTGATGCGGATGTTCTCGCTCCCGATCAGGCGATGCCCCGACGGCCAAACATAGCCGACAACGTCGAAGAGGTTGGACCCGCGGTTCGTCGCGACATCAAGTACGGTGCCGACTGGATCAAGATGATGGCCACCGGCGGTGTCATGGATCCGCTCAGCGACTACAACGTGGAAGAACTCAGCGAGGCACAAATGGCCGCAGCCGTTGAGATCGCGCATCGCGCGCACAAGAAAGTGATGGCCCACGCCGAAGGCACCGCGGGAATCAAGGCCGCGGCGCTCGCCGGAGTCGACACCATCGAGCATGGCACCATCATGGACGACGAAGCCGCGAGCATCATGGAGCAGAAAGGCATATGGCTGGTGCCCACGCTCTATACGTTCCAGCATGGAGTTCAGGTGGGAGCTTCGCTCGGCGCGGACCCGGCCACGGTGAGGAAGGGCGAGGAGATCCTGAAATTCCAGCAAGCCTCATTCGATATCGCCCGCAAGCATCACCTGAAAATCGCATACGGAGTCGACGACGATCCCGATTACGTGAGCAAGGAATTCTTCTCGCTGACGAAGGCTGGCATGAGCAACGTCGAGGCGATCCAGGCGGCCACGATTCGCGCTTCCGAACTATTGGGATTGTCCGATCAGGTCGGCACGGTTGAGCCGGGCAAGTTTGCCGACATTGTTGCGGTGAAGGGCGATCCGACGGCCAATATTGCCGCCATCGAGAACGTGGTATTCGTGATGAAGGGCGGGAAGGTGATGGTGGGGAGGCAGTAATTAGTACTTAGTAATTAGCATTTAGCCTTGCAGCAAGCCGATTTCCAGAAGCGTACGTTCAAGGGCTAATTACTAATTACTAATTACTAACTGCTAGTACGGTGAGAACGTAATCGTCTTCGTTTTGTTCTCCACCCACATGCGTGCCTGCTTTTCCTTGCGATCGTTCACGCTGACGACCACCACTACGCCGCTGCCTCCGTTTTTCGGATTTGCCGAACCAACAATACGGAAGTTGTGAATCACTCCCCATTCGCCGCCCGGTCCCCAGTCCTGATAAAAATCGCCAAAGGTGTAGTTGGGATTCTGCGGATGCTGCTTCCAGTTCGGATCAGCCTGCCAGAGGGCGTAGGCCTTTTCGTAGTCCTTATTCTGGAGAGCGGTGAAGAACTTCTGGACCACGCGCTCTTCGGGATAGTTTCGATAGAGCCACGCGAGCGCGGCGATGATCAGGACGAATACAACCACTCCAGCGATGATGAAGTTGCGGCGCCGCGCGCGCCGCGGATCGTAAGTAGGAGCCTCGAAGATGGTCATGTCTCACGTACCTGTAAGAACTCAACAGCATAGCACCGGAGGAAATTGGTAATTGGGTAATTGAGAATCATCAGCCCTCTACCATTTCTAAACATACCTGCTTCTTTAGACACCGTTTTGCTTTAAAAAACAAAAGCCGCGCTCGGAGGCGCGGCTCAGTTTGTAGTGAATCTGCTTTAGAGCTTCTTACTTTAGCGTCTCCAGGCGATTGTTCGCTAAGGTCGACGCGGCGGAGTTCGGATCATCCTTCTTGATCTGCTCGTACAGTTCGCGAGCCCTGGCGGGATCCTTTGTGGTGTAAACCTGGGCCAGCGCCATGCGCGCGGCCGACTGGTTGACGGTGTTCGTCGGCTTGTCGATCAGCTTCTTGTAAATGTCGATTGCCCTCTGCTCCCTGCCGGTGCTGGCGTAAAGATTCGCCAATGCAAGGTTCGCTAAGGACGCCAGGTCCTTGCCGCCTGCGCTTGCAGCCTTCTGGAGGGTGGCTTCCGCAGCGGTGTTGTTGCCCGCTTCAACCTGGGTGATGCCAACCATGTAGAGACCGATCTTGCCCGCGTCGGTGTGCGGATAGGCATCGGCGGCAGCCTGGAACTTTGGACGGGAAGCATTGGCGCGCTCCGCGATGGAGGTAAACGATTCCTCGCCTGGCTGGGCCGGCATATTCGCTGGACGAATTGGGGCGGTGTAGGTCCGCATCGCCTGGTTCAGTTGAAAGGCGGCCTGCTGGCCTTGATGCTGCACGTAAAGGTAACCACCGAGCACGAGGGCCAGGGCGACCACCGCGGCAACGGTGACCATGATGACCTGCTTCTGATGAGCGAGCGCCCAGTTATAGGTCTCGGCGGTAGTGGTGGCAAACTGATCTTGTTTAAGTTGATGGCGTTCGGTACTGCGCAATGGGTGGTCCTAACTATTTGGAATGAAGACCACTTAGTGTAACAAGCGCGTTTCGGCAGCGTCAAACCGAGGGCCTCATGGCCTGCGGAACGGTCGATTTGCCTCGCTGGTAGATGCTGCCGATTGAGCTAAACATAGTCCACAGCCACCAGCGTCAGATCGTCATGCTGTTCTTCATTTGCGCTGCGGCCGCACCACTGTTCAATTGTGGCCAACAGGGCATCGCAGAATTCCTGCGCTGGCAACTGGGCCTTCGATGCCAAAAAATCCCGCAGGCGCTCGTTCCCGAATTCCTCGCCGTGGGGATTCGGCGCTTCCAGAATTCCGTCGGTATAGAGCACGCAGCGGTCGCCAGGCTCGAAGTTTGAGGTCACGGCCGTGTAGGCGCAGTTGGGGAAGGCGCCAAGGAAGAGGCCATTCTCCTCGATCGCCACCGCCTTCTTGTTGCGTGTTCGCCAAACTAAAAGCGGAGGATGACCGGCACCCGCGTACGCGAGTTGGTTTTTCTCGACGTCCAGATAGACGTACCCGGCAGTTACGAATTGCCCCTGTACATTTCCGCAGAGGATGGAATTCATGCCGGCCAAAACTTCTGCCGGCCGTTGTGCCCGCTCCGCTTGCGCGCGGATGGCGATCTTCACCATCGATGCCGAAAGCGCAGCTGGGACACCATGTCCGGCGACATCGGCGATGAGCACTCCGAGGCCGGTGCCGTCTGACTGTAGAAAATCGTAAAAGTCCCCAGCGACCGAGGAGACGGGCACGTACCTGGTTGCGATCCTTAGACCGGCGATTGTTGCTTCGTGGTCGGGCAACAGTCCTGCCTGGATTTGCCGCGCGATTTCCAGTTCCTTGTTGATCGCCGCCAACCGTTCTTCCTTCTGGACCGATTGTGCCGCGGCGACATAGCCGAGGCAGCAGAGCAGGAATACGAATCCGAGATACTCGATCGACGGATTTCCGGCTATCACCTTCAAGCCGGCCAAGTTCGTGTACAGGACAAAGCCAAGAAACACCGAGAATCCGAGCCGCAGCAGCCACATCTCGCGCGATGCTTTCTTCACGGAGAGGAAGAACAACAGCATCGCCGGAAGGGTTAACAGCACCATGATGCTGTTGATTGTGGTGGTAAGCTTTGCCCCTCGGTCGAGCAAATGCGCCGCGATGTAAACAATGCCCTCGACGAACTCGACGGCCACCGCCACCCACACCAGTTTTCTCCATTTAGGCGAAACGATCTCGCCGAAGAAAAGGCCGAGCGGGACTGGAATCAAGCCGGTGATGACCCAGTTCGTGACCTTGAATGCTGGCGCCAGGCCCGGCAGCATCCTAAAGAGCGTTTCCGTCGTGACCAGCAACCGGGCACCATACATTCCAGCCGCCAACCCGAAGTACAGCAGGGTAAAATCGCGCCTTTTGGCACGCGGGATAAACAATAGGCATGCGGCGATGCCGCTCGCCAGGACCAGGAGCCCCAGCGTTAACTGCACCGCATCGCCCCGCAGCATCTCTATGGAAAAGGCAGGATCCATCAGCCGGTACTA
This sequence comes from Terriglobia bacterium, assembly GCA_963826275.1. Taxonomy (GTDB): domain Bacteria; phylum Acidobacteriota; class Terriglobia; order Terriglobales; family Acidobacteriaceae; genus JAJPJE01. Next base: position 173,818 of record CAWGWI010000007.1, read on the forward strand.
TATCAACCGGAGTGTTTGCAGGCATTGCATCTGTCGAACTGCTTGCGATCGTTGCGATACGTTGCACAATTGCCGACGCGACGCCTCTCGACAATCGTTTTTCCGTCGATTACTCTCCTTTCGTCGTCTGGGGCCACTCTGATGTGCAACCGGGCATGCCTCCCGCAGATTCCAACCCGGTAAGCGTCACCTTTTTCAGCTGAGGAGCGCTTTATCCCGCGCCTTTAGGGTGTTTTATGAAAAAAGTTCTTATTGTTGTCGCCGCACTTGTGGTGCTGGTGGTGGTGCTCCTGGCCATCGTTCCGCACTTTCTCGATCTCAATAGCTACCGCGGCCAGATTCAGTCCAAGCTGCAAGACGCGCTCGGCCGCCCGGTCGATTTCAAAGACCTGAGCGCATCGCTTCTGCCGCCCTCGGTCAAGGTCAGCAACGTGTCAATCGGAGAAGATCCGCGTTTTGGCCCGGGACCCTTCGCCACCGTGCAACAGATCGATGTAAGCGTGAAGCTATTTCCGTTGTTGCGCAAGGATGTGCAGATTGAGTCGCTGACGCTGGATCGTCCACAGATACAGGTGGTACGCAATAAGCAAGGTGAGTGGAATTACGCCAGCCTCGGTAAGTCACAGACGCCGAGTCAGCCCGCTGAAACGCAAGCCAAATCTCAACAGCCTCCGGTGCAGCAGCAGCCGGCAGAGAGCGCTGCCCCCAAGAGCCAGAGCCAGTTCTCTCTGGCGCACCTGACGATTAACGACGGCAAGGTCGGCTACCTGGATCAACAGGCAAACACTCATGCTGTCTACGACAACATCGATGCCAAGTTGAACGACTTCGCGCCCGGCAAGACCTTCGACCTGGACGCAGCCGTGCGCGTCGGCGGCAAATCCGATCAGCGCATCGAAGTGAATGGAAATGCCGGACCGATTCCCGAGGGCAACAATGCCGCTCTCATGCCGTTCGATGGGACGATCACTCTGACGAATGTCCCCATTGCTGAAATGCAGATGGTTGCCCAAAGCGCGGCGCTGCAGGGCGTGAACGGCGTCGCGTCCGGCAAACTCACGGCGAAGAACGAAAAGGGCGTCATGGCCGCCAATGGAACGCTGAAGCTGGACCACGCCAATGTGCGCGGCGTCGACGTCGGGTATCCCATCACGCTTGATGTCAAAGCCCATGACGACACGAACAGCGGGATACTGCAAATCGAGAATGGCACACTGAAGCTGGGTTCTACGCCGGTTTCGCTGAACGGCAGCGTGAATACGAAGCCTACTCCGGCGCAGCTCGACATGAACATGGCCGCACAGAATGTGTCGATCGCCGAAGTGGTGCGCCTCGCTTCTTCCTTCGGGGTGGGATTGGCTCCCGGCACCACCGCCGCTGGGCAGCTCACCGCGAATATCCACGCGCAAGGCGCGGTCGATCGTCCTGCGCTGAATGGAAACATCACGGGAACGAATCTGCAGCTCACGTCGGGCCAGATGCGCGAGCCGGTGAAGATTCCCAGCCTGCAGGTGGCGATGACTCCGACCACGATTCACACGAATCAGTTCACGCCCAGCGCCGGCGATGCCAGCGTGAACATGCAACTGACGCTGAACAACTACACGTCGGACGCGCCCAACGTCCAATTCGACATCAGCGGGAACAAGCTGAACCTGAACTACCTGCAAGCGCTGCTGTCAGCGCCGCCTGAGCAACAACACCAGAAGAAGGCCGAAAGCTGGTCGCTCATTCCGCGCGCGAACGCGACAGTGGCTCCGGCGGCGAACGACAGTATTCTTTCGCGCGCCACCGGCAATGGAAACATCAACGTGGGCACGCTCACCTATGACAACCTGGTACTGACGAATGTGCAGTCGAAAGTGACGATCAATCGCGGCGTGATCACGGCATCGCCGCTAACTGCGAATCTGTATACGGGAACGGAGACGGGCACCGTCGTTTTCGATACGCGCACCAACCCCAGCACGGTCGTGATCAACACGAAGTTTCAGCACGTGGATGCGAATGGATTGTTGTCGTCGGTGAGTTCCGCCAAGAACATGTTGTATGGACTACTGGCGTCGAATGCCAATGCGAAATTCCAGGCGGCTAGCGCTGAAGATATCACCCGAACATTGAACGGAACCCTCAGCATCAATCTGACCAACGGAAAGTTCACCAAGCTCGACATCATGAATCAGCTTGCCTCGGTTGGGAAATTTCTCAACATGAATCAGACAGCCAACAAGGGCTATACGGACATCACGTCGCTTTCCGGAAATTTCAACGTGGTGAACGGCGTTGCCCAGACCAACGATCTGAAGGCCGTCCTCTCGGGCGCGACGCTTGCTTCACAGGGAACGATCAACATGGTGAACAACACCGTGAACATGAAGGCGAACGCGGTGCTCTCGAAAGATATGAGCGGTTCAGTGGGCGGGAACGGAGTTGGTGGCATGATGCAGACCGCGCTCGCCAACAAGAATGGCGAACTGGTGATCCCGGTGTTGATCACGGGCAGCCTGGACTCGCCACACGTCGCACCAGACATGCAGGCGGTCGCGGATATGAAGATGAAGAACATGCTGCCCAGCCTGGCGAACCCGAGCCAACTGACGCATGGCGGAGTATCGGGAGTTATCGGAGCGCTCACCGGCCAGCAACAACAGACAGGGAATCAGAAGAATACGAATCAGCAGCAGAACCAACCACAGAACCAGCTGAATAATGCGTTGAACTCCATTCTGGGTGGGAAGAAGCCAAAATAGATCGCTTCCGCTAGCGGGAGTTCCTGCGCGGATAGACTCGGCTGTCTACTTCGAGCACAGGATCCGCAGTGGGCTATGACCGTCTAGGGGAGCTTCTGAAATCAGAACTGTCGGATCACGAGGTGAAGGAATGAGTGCACAATCGGATTCTGAGGTTCGTCCGCGAAGCCTTGGGCGGAGTGTCGTGGCGCTGTTTGCAGGATTTGTCGTGGGAATAGTCCTTTCCCTTGGAACGGATTTTGGATTGCACGCGGTTGGATTGGCGCCCGCGTTAAACAAGGTGTGGTCGAGCCAGCTGTTGCTGCTTGCGACCGCGTACCGCACGGTCTACAGCGTGATTGCCAGTTACGTGGTCGCGCGACTTGCTCCCAATCGCCCGATGGGGCACGCGCTGGTAGGAGGAGTGGTGGGGTTCGCGGTAAGCATTCTTGGAGCAGCGGCGGCGTGGAACAGCAACCTCGGTCCACACTGGTATCCGGTGACGCTGGCTGCGATTGCGCTGCCGACGGCGTGGATCGGGGGAAAACTGCGGCTGATGCAGTTGCAGACAGAGACGGTGGCGGCGTAGCGCGGAGATGAGCCGACCTATGAGAGCTGTGAAAGCGAAGAAGAGTACGACGGCGAAAACGTCGAAGGCAGACAGGGGTACGTTAACGAAGGCGTCAGAGCCGGACAAAGTCAACGCTTACATGCAACGGCTCAAGCACCCGCTCGCGGACGTGGTCGAGGCTCTGCGGCAGATCATTTTGACTGTGGATCGTGAGATTGGCGAAGAGATCAAGTGGAATGCGCCAACGTTCTTCTACGCGGCAGAAATGGCGCCCTCCGATCCCAAGGAATACAAGCGATACATCGTAGTCTTCAATCTGTACCGGAAAGACTGTATTCGCCTTGTGTTTCCAAAAGGCGCTCGGGTGAATGACAAGTCAGGGTTGCTGGAAGGCGATTACGCCGACGGACGAAGACTGGCACTGTTTTCCAGCATGGACGAGTTGAAATCCAAGCGAGCCTCGCTGGAAAAAGTCGTTGAGAAGTGGCTCGAGACGCTGGAGAAAGGCTAGGGGCGCTCCGGCATTGGGCCGATGGGGGCAGCGATGAGTGGGAAGCACGAAGCATTCAGATCCGGGCCAACTGACGCCTGGTGCGTTGGCGCGTTGACCCGGACCGCAGCAGCACAAGAGGAATCAGGAGCGCGGTAAGCACATTACATCTTTGTCATGGTGAAGGAGCCCGATCCGCTGCATCCGGAAGTGATGCCGTTCATCGTCCAGGTGCCGGACACAGTGGCGTTGGTCATTGAGCCCTGCAACGTCAGTACGGTGGTGCCCATTGTACCTGTCGTGTTCGCGCTCTGAATCGTCATGCCGAACGAGTTCGCATTGCCGCTTGGCATGACCGCTCCGGTTGCCGAAGCTCCCGTGGGAAAGCATGCCATTCCCGTCGTGAACTGCACGTTGGTTGCGGTCACCGTGTAGGTGCCGCTATGGCTGATGGCCGAGGTGAAAACCATCACCTGCGCGCCGCTCGAGTTCAGCATGGTGGTTGTCCAATTGCCATCGACGCCGCTCGTGGTGGTAGTGGTACCGCTGGAATTCCCGCCGTATCCGCCTCCACAAGCAACCAGCGACAAAATGAGCATCAGTAACAGGGGTACAGCAAAGGCCTTCATGATGTTTCCACTCCTCGGCAAATGACGTAACGAGAGGAGAGTAAGCGGCTCAGAGAAGAGCCGTGTCATCGAAGTGTAATGAAGGTGTAATCCTTTTTCGGTGGGTGTTGTTGGGTAGCGAAGGTGAAGAAGTGGCAGGCGAAACGAATTGCGGTATCACTTGCTCCCACTCGTTGCTTCGCACGAGTGAGGCACCTGCCGACTCTATCCTTTCACTATTTCGACGCGACCTGCGCGCTGACCACGAGTGGCGCGTCCACGGTTCCGATTTTCTGCGAAGTACGATCCATCACGCCGAAACGCAGGTTGTAGTTTCCGGGGGGAAGATCGAGCTCCTGTTGCGCCGGCAGTCCGCGGCTCATGATCTGCTCGAACTGCGCAGGACCGATGGTTGCATCCAGCGTGTCGGAGCTGTGCGCTGCCACGATTCCCTGAGCGTTGTAGGCGACCACCATGCAATCCACTAACGCGTGTTTTCCCTTGTTCTGGATATCCGCAAACGTCACGCCGTTCGGATTGATGTTGTAGAGCACGCGTACCTGTTTGTGGTTGGCATCCGGCGGCAGGACCGCAACCGTAACGTAGAGAGCAGTCGACTGCGGCGTGCCGGGATTCATGGCGCCTTGCAGCGCCGCCAGTCCGGTGGCTTGCTCAGCTTTCGCCGGCAGTTCCGTGTAGTAGCCCTTGCGATAAGAAAGTTTCGCAGCGGGTTGCGCCAGCTTTACCTCGATGCGGTGATACGTCATCTTCTCGTCTTTTTCGGGAGTGTAGGCGACGGTGTAATAAATTGATCCGTTGTCGAGACTGCTGGCGATCGCGGCCTTCAAATCATTGCCATTGACGAAGGCATGCCCACCGGTCTGATCGGCAATGTCGCGCATGGCGTCGAACTCGTTGGAGTTCTGCGCCGATTGCGTATTCAGCAATCCGCCCATCGGGTCGGGACTGGAAGGATTGTTCAGCGCCATGGCTCCGGGTTGCGAATAGCTGGCGCCTTCGGAGGTGCCGGTGCTAATGGCCATGCCGCGGGTCATCATGCCGCGCACGTCGATCGGATACACCGCAATGCGTGCCGAAGCGACCTGCGTGGAAACATTGATCAACGACTTGGTGTAGTCGCTCGCGTTCTGCCACTCGCGTTCGGTGAAGTTGCTATCGGGTTCGAGCCGCACCGGGAATGCGCCAGAGAGCCAGATCAGGTTCTTGCGTCCGGGATATCCCGCCACGGTGCGGGTAAGCGTCTGGAAAGCGTCCAAGGTATAACGGACGCGCTGGTCAACTTTGAAAGCTTCATTGTTTCGCACGGCCTGTTCGCGATTGCGCATCTGCTCCTGCGCAGCCTGGGTAACGCTACCTTGGGGTACGGCACCAACGCCGCCGGTATGTCCTTCCTCCGACATCCTGGCAGCGCTCTCGATGGTGCCGATTTCGTGCTCGTGTTCCGCCTCCGTGATCAGTACCGGCGATGTCTCCGGACGAATTGCCTTCGCCGCTTTGATTAAGTCTCCGGGTTCGTCGGTAAAACCTTCCAGCATCTCCAAATGACGCGAGGTCAGCTCAAACAGGGCCACGGGCCTGCCCGCCGGCAAGCTGTTCAGGAGCCTGGTTAATTGGTCACGTACGATCTGCTGGTCTTTCGTTTCCGTGTTCAGCAGGTCGACGAGGATGATGTTCCAGGTATTTTCGGCGCCATCGCGCGGCAGATTTGTGTATGTGTTCGCGGGCAACGCTGGATTCTTGGCCGGTTTGGGTTCGGTCGAGCGCGGGGCGTGCGCTTCGAATACCTTCAGCTGCTGCGGTTTTCCATCCTGCAATACGGTGAAGTCTCCGGCCTTCAAACCGGTGATGGGCTGTCCTTTGTTATCGGAGACCACCACATCCACTTGCACCAGTCGGGTGGTGGCGCGGATAAGAGGAGTGCCGTTGGGCGCAGCCGGCATGGAGGCCGTGATTGTGTTCTGGGCGTTACCGGCGCCGCGATCGAAACTATTAGCGCTGAGCGAATGCGCCGGGGGCGCCGTAGCTGTGTTTGTAGGCATAGCCGCGGCCGGTGTCTGTGTGCCTGATGCCGGGGACGGCGTCTTGTTTTCCGCAACCACGGTGACGGGCTTCGGAGCTTCCGCCGGAGCGAGTGCCCGATCGACCACCAGTGTGTACAGACAGAGGAGATTGTAGGTATCGAAGTAGGACTTCTGATCCAAGCCGTTAGACGGTGTAGCCGCCGATGTCACCGTCAGCGCCAGAATGTAAGCACCATCGAATGCTTGTGCATCGGTAAGCGATGCTTCTTTCAACTCAGCGGGAGCGCTCTGCTTGATGGCCCTGGCGGACGCGGGAAGAAGCTTGCTCAACACGTTATCCCGGGGAACGGCAGTTTCGTCGCCCGACAGATTGGTAACGCGTTCGGTTCCCGCAGGGCTTTTGAACTGGGGGATGGAATACATGGCCGGCCCGCGGCCGAGCTGGTTCAAGTCGATCATGGCGCGAATTCCTACGCGCTGGGCGTCGCTCAACTGCTGCAGGTAGTAGGCAGAGCCCGTGGTCTGGTCGCGGCCGCTGAAAGCTACGAAGATGAATGTATACCGGTGCGGCACCGTGCTCAGCGATTCCACCATTAACGGCAACATGCTAACCGTAGCCCAATCCAGGCGCGCGGCTTCGCTCGTCGAGGGGTAGTCGTAATTGGCTCCGATGATGATGGCTCCAGGCTCCGCGCCCGGCAAAATGCAGACCAGGTTCGGCAATTGCTGCCCGGGGACACTCTGCTCCTTCAGTTCCTTGGCTCCACATCCAGCGCTGGTCAGCTGATTTTTCAGCATGGCAAGCCGCGCACTGGCATCTTGTGGGGAAAGCTGAGTACGGCTTTCGACGACGTTCGAATCGAGCCTCACATAACTGAGGTTGTCTGCGAGAAGAGCCGTGGGAGCTACGAGGAAAGCGACAACCAGGAACATCCGCAAGGAACGGATCATGGCCGACCTCTATTCTGAAGATGGACAGATTACCACGGGGAGCGGCTTGTTGGCGCTGCGACCAACTACGTCAACCCCTATGTTGAAGGAAACTCTCGCCCAGAATTGGTGATGTCACAAAGCTGGTCACAGTCTCGTGTGAGAGGCAAGCAAAGAAGATGCGTATCAAACCAGCGCTCAGCAAGCCGCGCTATTTCGAGTGCAGTCGCACGCACGCTATCGCTTATCGCGCAAAATTTGGAGCAGACGGTCAGGGTGAATGGGTTTTGCCGACGACGTCGAAATCGTTCCCGTTCAGGCGCGCTTCGTCCAGCAGGTCGACGGAGTTCGCATGGCCGGAAAAGAGGAGAATCCGGGCTTTTGCGTTGCTTTTTCGAATCTGAATCGCCAGTTCGATGCCATTCATGAACGGCATGAGAACGTCAGCCAGTAGGTAGTCGGGCTTGAAGCGCCTGGCAATTTGTAACGCCTGTTTACCGCTGTACGTTCCCATGGCATTGAACCCGTTTCGCTTCAGGATTTCGGTCAGAGTATCGGCGATCAATTCTTCGTCGTCGACAACCAGGATGCGGGGCATATCTTTTGGCGGCACGCTTGTGCGGGATGCTTTCTCTGCTGCAATGCGGTCGCCGAAATTTGCATCGCCGAGCCAGAACCACGAATTGATTCCTAGCATTTCTCTCCCGCAGCCGGAGCCCATTGCGCCTGATCTGCATTGCGGTCCGGTTCGGATTCAAACGAGTTCGCAAACGGCAGGAAGATGGTGAATGTCGTTCCGCGATCGCTTCCGTTCACGTTGCTTAGCACTTTAATCTCGCCGAGATGATTGTCCAGGAACTGTTTTACGATCCATAAGCCCAAGCCGGTCCCAACGTTCTTCTTGGTGGTGAAGAAGGGCTCATAAAGATGAGACAAGTCTTCGGGCTTGATCCCCGCTCCCTGGTCCCTGATTACGACTTCGATCCCTTCATTCTGGTGGGATGTTTCCCTGACGACCAGCTGAAGACAGCCACCATCAGGCATGGCATCGATCGAATTCGAGATCAGGTTCGACAGAACCTGTGTCAGCTCACCCTTTCGAGCAGTCAGCGAGCGTACAGGCTCGAAAGAGGTCTCTACATGGATTGAACGCGAGCGGAACCTCGATTGGTAGATAGTCAAGACATCACTCACCAGATCGTGAACGACCACGGGCGTGGGAGTTGTCGTCTCACGGTAAAAACCGAGCGTCTGCCTTGCAATCAGCGAAACTCGTTCGATTTCCTTTTCCGCCGTCACCAGATAGTTCCTGACGGATTCATTCAGCGAGGGATGACTACGCGCCAGGAAGATAAGGTTTACCACCGCTTCGAGTGGATTATTGATCTCATGGGCGATCGTCGCCGCCATGCGGCCGGTTGCCGCCAGTTTCTCGGTTTGAACCAGCGCCAGTTCAATTTGTTTTCTCTGGGTCACATCGCGCGCGATCTTCGAAACTCCGACGACTCGGCCACGTGAATCTTTGATGGGGGACACGGTGATGGATACGGTAAGGCGTTTGCCGGATTTGGCAAGTCGCTGGGTTTCAAAGTGCTCAACGCGCTCGCCGCGCCTGACCTGTCCGAGAATGTAATCTTCCTCCGTCTGCAATTCGGGTGGAATCAACGTGCGGATCGATTTTCCGAGAATTTCCTCGGGCGTATATTCGAACAGGCGGGTGGCAGACTGATTCCAGTTGGTGATGATTCCATTCAGGTCCTTGCCGATAATTGCATCGTCCGACGATTCAACAATGGCCGCCAGCCTGGACTGAGCTTCTTCACTGGTCTTACGGCCAGAGATGTCGCGCACGATCTTCGAGCCGCCAATGACTTGCCCATGCCTTCCCACAAGCGGCGAGGTCGTCAGGGAAACGTGCAGGCGGGTCCCATCCTTTCGCAGGCGAATGGTTTCAAAATGCTCAATTCGCTCTCCCGCTCTTAATTTGCGGAGGATCTCTTCCTCCTGATACTTCAACTCATCGGGGAACAAGCGGAGGACGGGCTGGCCGATCATCTCTTCTGGCGAGTAGCCGAATATCCGGGTAGCGGCGGGATTCCAGCTGGTGATTACGCCATTCAAGTCCTTGCTGATAATGGCGTCGTCGGAAGATTCAACAATAGAGGAAAACAGAGAATAGAGTTCGTCTCCCGGCAGCCTTGCGATCGCTGGCACAATATGCCCTTCTTTTTTCAACTTTGCCCCACGAAAAAATCCTTGAACGAGTCAAACCTCAAAGTAAGCGGCGCGGAACGCGTTTTGGACTGGCAGTTAAACGGAAAATCCGCAGATTACGTGGGATGCGAGAGCCGAGACACCGGTTGCTCGCAAAAGCCTATTGGTACGGCGCTCCTTCTGCAATTAGAAGCACAGAGTCATCAGTTGTGTCGCCTCGCCTGCCGATCATCTTTGTCAGTGTCACTTAGGTTTTGTCATCTCCGCCGTCTCTGTGCAGATCGGTGTACCGGATAACTCCACATGAAGCACTTGGGTGCGCCTCGGAACAAAGGTGTGCCTCAGAAAAGCAGAGAAGGCCCGCATGCGCTGTGCAGGCAAAGACATCCTCGCCTTGACCGTCGCATCTGAGCAATCATCCCCACAAAAGGCGAATGAGTATGAATCAAATCGAAAGTCTATTCTCGCGCGACGCTCGGACCAGACGCCGTTCCAAGTCGATCCCCAAGTGGAGTGCGCTGCTCGGCGGCGGAACACTCGCAGTGGTGGGTCTGACGCGACGTTCCCGGTCAGGAATCGCGATGGCTGCTGCTGGTGGATTGCTCGCGTATGCAGGAAGCCGTGTCAATGGTGCTACCTCGCCGGCGGTGGCCCACACAAGCCTGATCCTGAATACCTCGCCCGAAGAGGCGTACCGCTTCTGGCGCGACTTTGAAAACATGCCTCTCTACATGCCACATATCGAATCCGTAAACAAGATTGGGGAACGCACTTACCGCTTCAATTCGCGCACTCCAGTTGGTGGGCAGGTTCGCTGGGATGCCGAGATCTACAGCGACCGCCAAAATGAGTCGATCGCCTGGCGTTCTCTTCCGGGCTCGGACGTTGACGTCGAAGGGTCGATTCAATTCAGGCGTGCTTCGGGGGATCGTGGCACATTGGTGCTGGCCAGCCTGCACTTCAGCTCCGCTCCCGGTGGAGTAGCCTCTGCTGCACGCCTGCTGAACAAGGCTGGGAACTTCGTTCTTCGTCAGAATTTGCGACGGGCCAAGGCGCTGATCGAAACAGGAGAGATTCCCACCACCGATGGCCAGTCACATGGGCGGCGCAGCGCCGCGGTTGGCGTTCTCCGGACGATGAATCCTGCCAAACCGCCGCGGGGTGACTACCGCTTCCGAGAAGTCGTCGAAGCCAGAAGGAGCGTGTCATGAAAGCTGTTTGTTGGATGGGCAAAGAAAAGATGAGCGTCGAGACCGTCCCAGATCCGAAGATTCTGAATCCGCGCGACGCGATCGTTCGCATTACCAGCACCGCAATCTGCGGCTCTGACCTGCATCTCTACGGAGGCTTCATTCCCACCATGGAGCAGGGCGACATCATGGGTCACGAATTCATGGGTGAGGTGGTCGAAGTGGGTGGCGGGATCAATCGCGAGAAGCTGAAAGTGGGTGACCGCGTGGTTGTCCCATTCACCATTGCCTGCGGAAACTGCTTCTTCTGCAAGCAGCAGCTCTGGTCGTGCTGCGATAATTCCAATCCGAATTACTGGATCGCCGAAGAGATGATGGGCTATTCGCCCTCGGGGCTTTTCGGCTATACGCACATGCTCGGCGGCTACGCCGGAGGACAGGCGCAATACGCGCGGGTCCCCTACGCCGACATCGGCCCCCTGAAGATCCCTGCGGGTATTCCCGACGACAAAGTGCTCTTCCTCTCCGACATTTTTCCGACCGGCTACTTTGGCGCAGTGAACGCCGACATTAAGGCGGGCGACACGGTTGCGGTCTGGGGATGCGGTCCGGTCGGACAGTTCTCCATTCGCAGCGCCTTCATGCTCGGTGCCGAACGCGTGATCGCCATTGATCGTTTCGACTATCGACTGCGTCAGGCCGAGCAGGGCGGAGCCGAAACCATCAACTACGAAGAAGTGGACGATGTAGTGCAAACGATCAAAGACATGACCGGCAACATCGGCCCCGATTCGTGTATCGACGCCGTTGGCATGGAAGCCCACGATACCGGGTTCATGTACAAGGTAGATCGAGCCAAGCAGGCCGTGAAGGCCGAGAACGATCGTCCTGGCGTGCTACGACAGGCGATCCGGGCCTGCCGTAAAGGTGGAACCGTGTCCGTTCCGGGCGTCTACAGCGGCTTCGACGACAAGATTCCGATGGGCGCGTTCATGAACAAGGCTCTGACTATGAAGACGGGCCAGACGCACATGATGCGCTACATGGAGCCTCTGCTCAATCGTATCGAGGCGGGCGAGATCGATCCCAGCTTCGTGATCAGCCACCGAGTGTCCATCGACGACGCACCGGAGATGTACCGGGTGTTCCGTGACAAAGAAGATCACTGCACCAAGGTCGTGCTCGATCCATGGCGAAACGCAGCCGCAGCTTAACGGATGACTATCCTGCGCGCGGGCGCCCCATCCTACGCTTCCATTTGCGTAGGGTGGGGTCTTCAGCGCCGGAGTTCGCCGAGTTCAACAACTAACTACCGGAGAGAAAGGAGAAGATATTGGCAAATCAAGGTATTCAAGGTTTAAGGGTCGCAATCTTAGCTACTGAGGGCGTCGAGCAGGTCGAACTCACAGAGCCACGCAAAGCACTGGAAGAGGCGGGCGCCAAGACGACACTCGTCTCGCCGAAAGAAGGCAAGATTCGCGCCTGGAACATCAGTGATTGGGGCGATGAGTTGAAAGTCGACCTGCCGCTCAAACAGGCACGCCCGGAGGACTTCGACGCGTTACATCTTCCCGGCGGCGTAATCAACCCGGACAAACTCCGCATGATTCCCGAAGCAGTGGCGTTCGTGAAGGCGTTCTTCGACGCGGGAAAACCTGTAGGCGCCATTTGTCACGGACCATGGATGGTGATTGAGGCTGGAGCAGCGCGCGGACGGCGGATCGCATCCTGGCCGTCTTTGAAGACCGATCTGAAAAACGCAGGAGCCGACTGGCGAGACGAGCCGGTGGTCAACGACGGCAACCTGGTCAGCAGCCGCAATCCTGACGACATTCCGCAGTACAACCGCGGCTTGATCGATTTGTTCAGCAAGCTGCGGAGCAAGGTAGCAGCATGACTGCAATTGGCGCGGGTGAGGTCGCCCGCGCTTTAACTTCCATCTCTCAGGCCGAGCAATTCAAACGCACCCGCTGTGTTTTCATCGAACCTCACGGCCTCACGAATGTCTTCTTCTGCTCTGCCTAATCGAGGCAATAGAAAGCAAGTGACCGAGAGGACGAGGATCAAGACTCCACTTGCAATCACGCTGGGTAAGGCCCACGATTCTAGTCGCGCGATGCCCAGAACGTACACGAAGAATCCGATCCCGTATAGCAATGCGAGCACTACGCTCGCTTGTCCGAACGCCGGATACGCGCAGGCGAACGGAATCTTCCGGTAGTTGCGAAGCAGCAGCTGCGCGAATAGCGAAGAGCACAGCGCGATGACCGTTGCATGCACAATTCCTGCTCTCCAACCACCACCATTGCTGCGAGGAACGTTCCGTGATTGTGCGGTTCCTTTGCCCGCGCTCAGGCCCAGCAGCTATCCCAACTTCATTCGTTTCACTAGCTGATCTCTGGACTCCTGCTCGGCGACTGTGTTCTATTCAGAGCCGTGAACTCGGCTCCCAGCAACCGTTTCGACGGCATCGATGTCCTGCGCGGTCTCTCGATCGCGGCGGTTGTCATTCACCACATCAACATCCACATGGGAGGCAGTCAGTCACCGCTCGCAAGGCTATTGCCGCGTCAATTGGCGGCGATCCTCTTTTGGAATGGCGCGAATGGCGTGACGGTGTTCTTCGCCATCTCCGGATTTCTGATCACGACGATGTCACTTCGCCGCTGGGGCGCCCTCGGGAACATCCGCGTTGCCGATTTTTACCGCCTGCGATTTGCGCGCATCGTGCCGCTGCTGGTTGTGCTGCTTGCCGTGTTGAGCGTACTTGATCGCGCTCACGTGCATGGTTTCATCATTAAGGCGCACACCAGCTTGCCGCGTGCTTTGTTGGCGGCAGCCAGCTTTCACATCAACTGGCTGGAGTCGCAACGCGGATATCTTCCCCCAAATTGGGATGTTCTCTGGTCGCTCTCGGTCGAAGAAGTCTTCTATCTTTTCTTCCCGCTGATCTGTCGGCTGGCGAAAGCGCGAACAGCATTCATCGTCTTCTTACTGGGTTTTGTGATCGTCGGGCCATTCGCGCGAACCGTCCTTACTCACAACGAACTATGGGCTGATTACGGATATCTTTCTTGCATGGACGCGATCGCCCTTGGCTGCATCGCCGCCATGATCGCCGCACGCGTTCGCTTGCGTCGTGCTCAACTGGTCACCCTGCAAGTAGCGGGCGCAGGGCTGGTGCTGCTCATCATGACCGCGCGTCCACTGGTTCGCGCCATGCACATCTATCAAGTTGGGCTGGACGTCACCTGCCTGGCGATCGGTACCTGCCTGCTGCAAATCGCGATTGCTCAACGCAATCGAAGCGGCCGCTGGTTAAGCGCGCCGATCCGGTGGTTCGGCCGCAACAGCTACGAGGTCTATCTCACGCATGCGTTCCTCGTACTGTGGGGCATCCAGATCTTCGAAGCCGTTGGTGCACAAATGATTTGGACACCTGTCTTCTATGTGGTCGTGTTGGTGTCGGCCGGATGTTTGGGCACAGTTGTTGCCAAGTTCTACTCCGAGCCGTTGAACCGTCGATTACGTACGTTCTGGCAACAGCACTCAGTCGCGGAGCCGCCGAAAGTCGAAGCCGCCGCTGGCGCGTGAGCAATTCCGCTAGGCTTAGGCCAGCCTACGTAAGGCAGCGGTCCTCAGCTGCCGAATGCCAGATCGCGCGGGTTAGCGCTCTGCTTCAAGTCCGTCATCTTTCCATTCGTAACCACATGCATCGCATCTCCAGTTGAACTTGGCGTTGCGCTCATCAGGCGCATCTCCGTCGAGACTGAGGAATACGATTTCTTCTGACTGGCACTTCGGACACCGCGCAAATTGGACGTCGTCATCACTATCACTTCTACCTCCTTCAGCAGGGGAAGCCCAGGACAGTATTTGGAGTGCACGTTGGTTATCGACGTATCTCACCTTTATGTCTACGCCTCGATCAAAGCTGCCCTTGAAATCTTCAACTCTTCCTACATTGTCCGGTCCAATAAACGCCGGGAGGCCGCTGCTATTAAGGGCGTCAATTGTGTTCTTCGCTTCTAGTCGATCCCAAACTTGTACCAGTCTGACCAACTCAATTTGCTCGAAATCCGGAAGGCTGTCTCCAGATGGCTCGGTTGCTGGTCGCGGTGCCTTCTGCAACTCGATCTTCAGCCCCCTACGCGCAATTTCTCCCTCGAGAGCCTGGCGCGCTACATCAGTCAGTTCGTATCCGTCGGCCGCCACTTCCTCAAGTTCCTCGTCCGTTTTCTGCAAGTAGAGTTCTTTCAGCCTTCGCCACTCTTCCGCGCGGTCAATGGTTTCCATAGTGCCGAGATCATACTTGGCGTAAGTAGCCTCTCGCAATTACCTCGGATGCGTAAACTGTCTTCTCTTCGATTCGCAAAACTGGAGCCATTAGTTCTTGCGATCCACAATCATCTTCGCCGTAACCCCGGCGCTCGCCGCCGACAGTCCTGCGCAGATGAGAACGATCACGCGAAATCCAAAGACGAATGCCTGCTGAACCGATAGACGAATCTCGTGGCCGGTGGAGCGTCGTCAAGCCCAGCAGGAACCTGCAATCCGGCGAGCTTGGTTTCATTCACCCGGATCTGGTGGCGCGTTTCATCGTCCAACGATAGTCGGACCAGTTGCGAATCCAGGCGCGAACTGAAAGAGTTCACCATCACAATGCCGAAGACGGCGACTGCCAGCACTCCTGCCACGCGCGCCACTGCGTTGTTGATTCCGGACGCCGCGCCTACATGATCGCGATCCACCGAGTTCATCACCACGGTGGTGAGCGGCGCCACCGTCACGGCCAGTCCGATGCCGAAGATCATGATTGGCGGAAAAAATGTCGTCCAGTAATTCCCGCCGACACTTGGCAGTGCGAAGAGTACGCAACCTGCGGCCACAATCAGAGGCCCAATGATAAGCGGCATGCGCGGCCCATAACGGGCGACCAGCCCTCCAGACCAGCGTGACAGCAGAAATATCAGCAGGATCATGGGGAGAGTAGCGGCGCCGGCCTTGGTGGCCGAATAACCCTGCACCTGAATCAGGTTCATCGGAAAGAGAAAGAAGAAGATGCCGATGGCGGCGTAGAGAACCAGCGTCATCAGATTGGCGCCGGTGAACGCGCGAGACGTGAAGAGCTGAAGCGGCACCATGGGCGAGCGCGCTCGCCGCTCTACTCGGATGAAGAGTGCGAGCAAGCCAGTGCCGGCAAGCAGGCTCGCGGCGACGATTGGGTCACGCCAGCCGAAGTTCGTGGATTCGACGAAGCCGTAGACCACGCCGCCCAATCCTGCCGTCACGATCACCGCGCCCAGCCAGTCTACTTTTCCGGCGGTCCTGCTGCGACTCTCGGGAATATGCCACAGAGAGATCACAATCACCGCCGTGGCGAGTGGCAGATTGATGAAGAACGCCCAGCGCCACGACGCGTGCTCCACCAACCATCCGCCAAGAACGGGTCCCGCGGCGGTGGTAATCGCGGTGAAACCTGACCACGTTCCAATCGCGTGCCCGCGGCTCTTTTCATCGAACGAGGCGCTGATGATCGACAGGCTGCCCGGCACCAGCAGCGCCGCTCCGATGCCTTGAATGCTTCTGGCGGCGATCAGTTCGTGGATATTCCGCGCTAGTCCACAGCCGGCTGATGCCAGGGCGAAAATCGCTATGCCTGAGATAAACACCGCGCGACGTCCGAATAGGTCACCAAGCGATCCACCTGCGAGGATGAGCGCGGCCAGAAAAAGGCCGTAGGCTTCGACCACCCATTGCACATCGACCACATTTGCATGAAACGTGCTTTGAATCGCTGGTAGTGCGACATTCACGACCGTGCTGTCGATGAATGCGAGGCTGGAGCCGAGGATGGTGGCAGCCAGGATCCAGGTGCGGCTTTCGGGCCGGCACGGCGATGCCACGGCTGCGGATCGCAGGATCGCCTCGTCGCACGGTGGTCGCATGGAAGCCGTGGCTCACCTCACAACATAACTCTGAGCTCAGTCTTAGATGCAAAGAGAGGATGCCGGTCTCACGATGAACGAACCTGTATGTTCTTCGGTGGGATCAAAAAACAAAAACCCGGCGACTGCATGCCGGGTCTGCTGAAGGGGAGTGGAGTTCGATTTACACGAGATCGCGCAGAACCAGATCAGTCTCGCGTTTCTCCGCGCCGGATTGCACGGTCAGATGCACCTTGGTTCCCGGAGCATCGGTTTTGAAGCGCACGCGCAATGCCGGCAACGAGACCTGGCTCGCCGGACGTCCATCGATTGCCAGGATCTTGTCACCGACTTTTAGTCCAGCCTGGGCCGCCGGTCCGCCGACTACGACGTCCATCACTTCGAACGCATCGCCTGCCATGTTCAGCCACATGCCCGAGCGGTCGAAGACATCTGGCTTATTGAAGTTGGCATTCGGCTCAAAAATGATCTGCTGGTGTAGATAGTCAAAGGTGACATTGAAACGCTTGAGCACGCCGGCTCCGACGTTGCCGGCGACGTAGGCACTCGAGAAAGCTCCTTTTTTCTGCAACGTCAGCTCGGTCACCGGATTCGGCACCTCCACGGTCCCCAGCGTCAGTACTTTGGCGCGTGTGACTAGGGAGCGCGCGGCTCCTCCCACGCCCCATCCGGTTACCGCTTCCAAAGTTGCATTGTATCGCTTGACGAGGTCATGCGCTTCGACGAACGGCCCCAGCAGGTCAATCGACGAGCGGCTGCCGGTGTCGATGTCAAACTTGCCTTTCATTCCGTCGATTGCTCCGTCCACCTGTGGAATATGCTCGTTGAAGATGAAAGGAACCACGGTGCCGCTGCCGCTGTATTTGAACGACGCCGGAGTGGTAAACGTGATCATGCTGTGCTCGTAGTCCACTTTGGTTACGAAGCGCTTGAAGACTTCATAGCCGACCAGGCCATTCACCTGCACGCCCTCCACAGCGGAGAACGTCTCCATCGGAAACACGGCGAACACCTGGTTCTGGAGCGTCACGTCGCCTATCTGTAAGCTTTCCATCTTCACCAGGCCGACGTCTTCGGACTTTTCGCCCACGCCACGGCCTTGCAACGCGCCCTCTGACTTCAACCCGAGCTGCTTCGACAATGCCGGAGAAATGATGTTGGCTCCGCCGGTGTCGCAAAGCAGGCGGAAGGGTCCCTTGCCGTTGAGCTTCACCTGCAGGTAAATGTGATTGTTCAACAGCTCGAAGGGAACCGTCGTTGAAGTCTTGCCTCCGGCAATGGTGAAATCGGGAGGCGGTGGCGCCGGCATCTGGAACTTGGCTGCTTGTATCGGCCGGTTGAACTCCATCGATTCCAACGTGATGTGCTGGTCGTAGGGATGATCACCATTGGTCGACAGCACTGTGAACGGCACCTTCACTCCATTCACCGTGCGGTAGTCGGAGAAGTAATTTGAGCGCGTCTCGATGTCCTGTTTCTCCACGGTGTGGTCGATCAGATAGGTGGTCGGGTCGATCCACATCTGGAACGGCCGTCCGCCCTTCGGCGTGATCTCGAGCACTTCGAACTTCTTTTCCTGATCTTCTTTCTCGCCGAGGCACTCGATCTGCGCATCCCAGCGCTCGGGATACCAGTAGCCCATCACTCCGCGGTAGGCTTCATTCGCTGCGCCCTGGCGAGCGTTCTCGGCGCCTTCGGGACGCGACTGGCCCGAGGAATCCTGCGACCAGACTTGCTTGCCATCGAAGCCATCGGCGCCTGAAGTCGGACCGAGCTGATAGGTTTCTTTGTACTTGCCAGTCAGGTTGTCCTGCCACGACTCGCCTTCGCCGGTGAGACCGCTGGTCGCGATCTTCGCCTTCGAGTAGGTGGTGCGAATGCTATCCCACGCCTTACCGCCTGAAGCCTGCTTCGATTTCGCGAGTATGTCCTGCGCGCACTGCGGCACGACAGCCCAGCTAGTCACGCAGAGCACCAACGCTACCAGGATCCCCAGAAGCACACGGTTGCGCATCTTTCTTTCCTCCGTCACAGCTCAATCAAAATTAGCACTCACGCGGACGAGTGTCGCGCGCTCTTGAGACGAGAACTCACTATGGCTTCGTACGAGATCAAAAACGGGAAAGTTCCGTATAGATCACCCAGGCAAATGAAGACGCGGCGTTACGTTGCCCATCCCATGTAGAGGCATAAGATGCCAAAAGTATCGATGAATCCGTGTGCAAGGATGCAAGCCCATAAGTTTCGTCCCGACAGGATGTAGGTTGCTCCCAGGACTAGTCCGGCCATACCTGAA
Organism: Terriglobia bacterium; assembly: GCA_963826275.1. GTDB lineage: Bacteria > Acidobacteriota > Terriglobia > Terriglobales > Acidobacteriaceae > JAJPJE01. Next base: position 192,836 of record CAWGWI010000007.1, read on the forward strand.
TCGATGATTCCCGCGGGGCCTTTGTAATAGTGACCATATCCGAAGAGGACCGAGACAAACACCGTGGCGATCCAGTACGCAGTGGTCGAACGCCTGCCCAGGTCGGCGGTCCGGTTCAGCAGGTAGCCACGATAGGAAATCTCTTCGCCGAAGGCCGCGAATGTCCATACGAGCAGCAGGTATTCCAGCGCGACTCTCAGGTTGTGAGCGATGTTCTCGGCGCCCTTCGGCGCGATTGCCGGAGGCCAGAAGTGCGCAGTGATTGGATCGACAACGAACTGTCCCAGTAAGATGCGAAGCGCCGCAGCGGCCAGAGCCAGCAGAAGGGCGTTGCGCCAGGACTTCGGCCAGTTCAGTCCCAAAGCTTTCCAGCTGCCGTTGCGTAGCTGGAACGAAAGCAGGCCCAGCACAAACAGGATCGGCACTTCATTGGGTACGACGTGGTACACGTTGTGGCCGATGACAATGAATGTGCCCAGCGCCAGCTCCACGGCGCTCAGCCAGCGCGACTTGGCGTACCACGGCTTGGCGTTGATCGAAGCTGGAGCTGTTTCCATTCACCCTCTCGGGCGCAGATACATGACGGTCGAAGGGCAACTTTCTTTCAATTTATTGTCACTACCAAGCAAGTAAGCTATCCGTAGTAGCGGAAGTCTTTCCAGAACGCGGGCCAGCTCTGGCGGAGTCCGCGGCAGACGTAAATGTCGGGATGGTCCTTCGTTTCCTCGTTTTGCACGCCATAACGATTCCAGACGTGAGCGGCCAATTGGCACGATTCGAAGTTGCGTTGCAGAAAGTCCGAGGAGATTCCCACCACGATCAGCGTCTCTGGTGGAGGATCGCCGTAACCGCGCTGCCAGAACGAATTGATTCCGCTGATGGCTGTGGGCAGCCCATAATTCGGGCCATACAGATTGAGCGCTCCTGCCTCACCGTAGTTGCCGGCCAGCACACCCAAGCGTGCCCGATCTTCGGCAGGCAGCGAATCGCGAATCTGTGCCACGGTCTGTACCAGTTCCGGCCAGCCAATCTCTTCCACCAGATCGCCGTTGATCTTGCTGGCGACATTCCAGTGCTTTGAGTTCACTGGTGAGATCGGAAGTGTAATTGAGGCGACGATCGCAATATCAGTCAGCAGTGCGAGCCATGCCAGCACGCGTACGACATTGGCCCAAACGCGCTTCATGCCTGCGAGCCAATGTTCTCCCCATACGCTGCCTGCGGCAAACATCATCGGATAAGCGGCCGCGAGGTAATAGCTCCGGCCTTTGGCTATGATGAACAGAACCAGCGGCACGATATACATCCACACCACTGCGCGAAAGCGCTTGCCGGCCGGAGCGATCAGGTAGAAGTAGAGACCTGCGACGAACAATGGCACAGCCAGCAGCAGGAAGTTTCGTTGCTCCGGAATGAAGTTATCGGTGCGGCCGACCCGTATATCGCGTGCGTGAATGTGTTTCAGGAAATCGAGAGAAATGAAACTGTGCTGCGCCTGCCAGATGACGTTTGGCAGAAAGATGATGAATGCTACCGCCACACCGTACCAGAACCATTTGCTCAGGAAGTAGCGGCGCGCGTCGGTCAGAGCCATTCCCACCAGCATTCCCGCGACGAAGAACACGATACTGTACTTCGACATCAGGCCGAAACCGATTGCAGCACCGATCGCGAGCCACCAGCGCGGATTTTCGGTTCGCAACAGCCGGATGAAGAAGTATGCGGTCGCGACCCAGGCGAGGTAATCAAAGGAGACGTATTGCATCAATGCGCCGCCGCCCAGGCAGAAGGGAACTGCCGCTATTGCGGCGATCAGTTGCGCGCCGCGGCGACCGCCCATTTCGCGTGCCATCAAACCGGTCAGCACTACGGCAGCGGCTTCGGCGAGCGCGGCGAAAAGGCGGAAGCCAGCCAGCGATGTTCCAAAAAGCAGGAGTGACAGACGTCCAAAGAAGGGCGTGACCGGGGGATACGCGACGTATCCCCATGCGAGGTGGCGCGCGTCTTCCAACGTTGCGAGTTCGTCGCGATGGAACCCATAGTTCCGGCCAGTGATGATGTGCACGATCACCGTCGCGAGTGCGATCAAGAGCAGCAGAGCGATATCGCTGAACCACGGCGATGATGTTTCGTCAGCGCGAACCTTTGGCCCGACGCTTCTTGTTTCAGCTTGTGAGCTCATCCGTTGAACATTACCCCGGCGTGTGCGGCATTATACGGCGGGACGAATGTTCGCCGGAGCACAAAGAAAAAGCCGCCGACTTTCGCCGGCGGCTGGATTCCATCGATTCTTGAAACTACATTGCGGCCTGCTCCAGTTGGCCTTTCTCCAGCTTCTCCTGGCATTCAATGCAGTAGCGCGTCCAGGGTACTGCTTCCAGCCGTTTCGGATTGATCTCGTTGCCGCAGGCGATGCATTCGCCGTAGCTACCTTCCCGAATGCGAGAGAGAGCGGAATCCACCATCCCCAGGAGTTGACGTTCGTTCGTGCTCTGAGTAAAGAGGAATTCCTTGTTGTATGAGCTGGCGGCACGATCCGCGATATCCTGAGCTATGTCTTCGCCCTGGTTTCGGCCGTCCTGTTCCCGGTTCGAGACCTGCCGGCGCAACTCCTGCTGCCGGTCTTCCAGTCGTTTTTTGAGTTGTTCCAACTTCTTTTTATCCATTGCCTTGTCCGCTCACTAGCGCTCGCGCAACCGCCTTCGACCCACTGAAACAGTGCGCGCAAAAGAGGGAATCATACGCCGCTGCTTCAGGTGCGTCAATTTCTTGCGTGGAAGCGCACCAGCTTGGATGCTTCCTGCTGCGGGATCGTTACATTCGCCCCGGGCAATAAAAAAAGCGGTCCTTGTGGACCGCTATAAAGAGGCAATAGGAGGGGAAACTCAAAGGGTAGGCGATGCAAGACGCCGTCCGCTCAAGTGGCGGAAGGCGAAAAGGGACAAGTAGATTTTCTCAGGAAGAGGGTTGTTTCATTCAAATGGCCTCTTTTGTTGTTGTTGGGAGTTGCACTCCCAGCGCCAAATTCCTGGCCCTGCCGTTGTGGATTCTGCCGGAACTGATCCAAGAGGCTCATCCGCCTGAGCTTAGTGGCTCAATTGTCATCATTTTCTGAGTTTGTTTGGCCCTATTTTTGCCCTGAATGCGAGGCTGTGACCCGGAACTATTGGTATCCGAATACCAAGCTTAGGCACTCTGCTGCTTGTTCTGGCCTTGGGTTTGCTGCTCGATGATCTTCAGCTTGTTCAAGAGAGCCTTATAGCTGATCTTCAGAATCTTGGCAGCTTGGCGACGGTTCCATCGAGTCTGCGCGAGCACGCGTTCAATCGCTTCGCGTTCAGCCTGCATGGCGGCTCGGCGGCCGATCTCAAGCAACGACGGCAGTTCCTTGTCACTTTCCAGAACCTGCACAATCGGGACGACGGGGACGGCTGTTGCGGCTCGCGATCCGTCGCCGGGCCTGGTGTCGTCGCTGGGTTTCAACCCCCATATCGGGCTCGTTCCGTCGGTCGAGGAGAGGATTGGTTTGTGAGTTGAAAGCTCGCGAATGATCTGCGACTCTTTCCCGACAATAACGTATCGTTTTACGAGATTTTCCAGCTCGCGGATGTTGCCCGGCCAGCTGTATTCCATCATGCGCCCGATCGCGTAATCGCTGAATGGCGGAGGATTCTTGCCGTAGAACTCGCTGTATTTCCGCAGGAAGAACTCCAGGAATACAGGAATTTCCTCGCGCCGCTCGCGCAACGGCGGGATGTGGATGGTCACAACGTTCAGCCGGTAAAAAAGATCTTCGCGGAACAGGCCTTCCTCCACTGCGCGCTCCAGCGGCTTGTTGGTGGCTGCCAGCACTCTCACATCCACGGCTATATCGCGTTTGCCGCCCAGGCGCCCGAATTCTCCATCCTGCAGCACATGCAGCAGCTTCGCCTGTAGCGCCGGATGCATCTCGCTGATTTCGTCCAGGAATAGCGTGCCCTGGTTCGCGAGATCGAATTTGCCCAGCTTCTGACGGGTAGCTCCGGTGAAGGCGCCGGGCTCGTACCCGAACAACTCGCTTTCCAGCAACTCGTGGGGGATGGCCGCGCAATTCACTTTTACGAAAGGCTTCTCATGGCGGAGGGAATGGCCATATACCATACGCGCCACAACTTCCTTGCCCGTGCCGCTCTCGCCGCGGATGAGCACCGTGGCGTTGGTATCCGCCACCTGCTCGATCGTCGACTTCACCTCTTCCATCTTTGGGCTGGTGCCGAAGAGCATGCTGAAATCGCTCTGCCGCCGTACCTGTTCGCGCAATTGCGTAACTTCGGAGACTAGCCGTTGCTTGTCGAGCACGCGCGCGATTCGCAGTTCCAGGTCCTTAGGCTCGAAGGGCTTGGCGACATAGTCATCGGCGCCGAGCTTGGATGCCCGGAAGATCAGGTCCGGATTGCTCTGGCCGGAAACCACGATCACGGCCAGGTCGGCTTTGATCTGCTTCAGACGTTCCAAGGTTTCGAGGCCATCCATGCCGGTCATCGCCATATCGAGCAGCACCAGCGCCGGGTCGTATACCCGGAATACGCGAATCGCTTCCTCACCGCTCGCGGCGGTACTAACGTCATAATTTTGCCGGATGAGATACCCGCTCAGGAACCGCGACATGCTCGGGTCGTCGTCCACGATCAGGATTCGTATCTTTGAGGACGGCATCAAAAGCTCCCTGGGAAATCCGCAATCAGCGGGCGTCCCTTCACATCACCAGTACTTCTTACTTCGTAAGCAGCGGCGCGGTGGAGTTCAGGCGTGATCGGCCTGAAGGCAATTTTCGAGTCAAATGAGCTTCGTGATTTCCAGATATTCTACTCCGATTCCCTCTTTGAGCACCCAGATGGCAAAAAGTACGTCCTGAGTTGCCCAACCCTCAGGCGGAGATCGCTTTCATACCGGGCGCCGAGATCTCCCGCTTCGGGATCTGAAACCGAAATGTGCTACCTCGTCCCACTTCGCTGTAGACCGAAATCCTGCCACCATGTGCTTCCACGATTCGCCTGGCGATGGCAAGACCGAGACCGGAACCTTCGCGGTGTTTCTCCTGCCCCGATCGCTTCACCTGGGTAAACTCGGCAAAGATCTCCGACTGGGACTCCTGCGGAATGCCGATGCCGGTATCGCTGACAACGACTTCGACTCCGTTCGCGGGCGTCGAATTCAGACTGACCCGGACGGCGCCTCCGGCGTCGGTGAATTTCAAGGCGTTGGCGACGAGGTTGACCATCACCTGTTCGACGCGTTCGCTATCCGCCACCACTTGCAGCATTGCTGCCGGCACCTGCAGGAAAAGGTGAACCCCTTTCTGCCGCGCTTCTGCCTGGAACAATGCAACGACCCGTCCCGCCATGCGAACCAAGTCACAGGGAGCCAGCAGCAATTCCATCTTGCCGGCCTCGATGCGATGGATGTCGAGCATGGAATTCACCAGGTGAATCAGTCGGCGGCAGGCTTGCGTTGCTTCGGCAAGCATTCCCTGCTCTTCCTCGGAGAGACGGGCGTGGGCGCTCTCGGCGAGCATTGTGTCGTACCCTAAAATCAGGGTCAGCGGCGTGCGCAACTCGTGGGTTGCCATCCGCAGAAAACGAGACTTCAATTCGTCGAGATCGCGCAGCTTTTGATTCGCGGCCTGCAGTTGCTCATTGTTGTTTTTGAACTCGCTGAACAGATGGCTGTTGTTGACGGCCAGTGCCGCCTGTCCCGCCAGCGCTTCCATGAACCTCCGCGCAGACGCGTGGAACTCAAACGGCGACGATCCGTTGTGCGCCAGCAACACGCAAACCAAGTCGTCTTTGCAGCGTCCCGGAACCAGCGCCGCCGAGACTACGCCGTGTGCATCTGCCCACCGGAGCAGCGCGGGAATATCGTCCTCGGTGGTGACGATCGATCCGGATTGCAGTTTTTGCAGCACCTCTGAGTTTTGCAGTACTTCCGCCATGACTTCGTGGTGGATACAGGCGAGGCTCGCATGTTCCAGCCGCAGCACGCGCCTGGTTGCATCTTCGATATCGAGGGCGATTTGATGCTCATCGAACGTGCTACTCAGCGCCCGGCTGATGCGATACAACGTGTCGATCTCCGAAAGCTGGTGCCGCTCCAGTCCGCGCTTCACGGCGTGCTTCAGTTCCGGGACCTCCATCGGCTTCAGCAGGTAGTCGTAGGCTCCCAGCTGCAGCGCCTCCAACGCGGAGGGAAGAGAGCCATATCCAGTCATCATCATGGTCACGGTGTCAGGAGACGACTTTCGTGCTTCCGCCAGGACGGCGAGCCCATCCACCTCCGGCATTTTCAGATCGGTTAGCACCAGGTCGTAGTGGCGCGCGCGAATGAATTCAATTGCCGGCTTTCCGTCATGGGCGACATCGACTTCAAACCCGTCCTCCTGGAGAATGGCCTGGATAGTAGTGAGAACGTTTTTCTCATCATCGACCACCAGGATTCTCGCTTTGGGTATCGGCATGGAAAGAGAGGATGCGCACCTACCGCTATCGGGTGCTACTCTGCTTAATCTTTGGATGCAGAATTCCTCTTCAGAGTAGATTCTGGGGTGTGCTTTCGGAGTAACAGCAGTGACTTTTCAGCAACCGTGGCGTATGATTTCAGTACTCCAGTGAAATACTGGAATACTGAAAAACTGAGGTACTAAAAACAAATCCGGCCCTTTCGGACCGGATCTCTTGTTGCAATTTCATGAAAGCTAGCTGTTTCCCGCGCTTTTCAATTTAACCGGCATGAAGTGATAGGGAGGCCACGGACCGCTGAGCGCCATCTGGCAATCCTTCAACTGTCGTGCCGCCGTCACATACCGGTTCTGATACTTTTCTACCGACGTGTTATCGATCAGGTGAGCGATATCGATCAGCAGCCCTCCTGAATCTACTTTCTTGCAGCTCACTTCTTCGTCCAGTGGATTGAACAGGCGATGTACCTGCACGGAAAGCGACTTTGCTTTCGATTGCCGGTCCCGCTGAATCGCGGCTCGCTCCCGTATTTGGGTCAGGTAAGCGCCACCGATGGTGGCCGCCACCGCCGCATGGATGTTTTCTCGCACTGCACCATCGCGGATGACCAATTTCAGGTGCATTTCCGCTTTGCCGCGCAGGTGATTCACGCTGTCCATCAGTGCCTTGCGATTAGTTCGCACGGCACGCCGGATGGCGTCTTCTGTCTGGAAGACGGTTCCGAACCGGAAAGGCAGAACAGTGCTGGTACGGAAGCAGTCGCTGACTACGTGAGCATGATCAAGGGCGGCCTTCTGATCGAGCGTGCCCTCGGTGTAATTGCTGACGATTACGGCAAAATCACCGCTGGGATACCCGAATACCTGGGCTCCTTCGATGCCGGTGATGCTGGGAATGGAAAAGGGTCGACGAGCGCGAGTTCCATTCAGGAAAGCTTTCTGCTCGGCAATACAATATGCGTACCACGCCATGGTGGAGCTCTCCGGATATGACCGAGCTGATCCCTTCAGCTTCGGCGAGTGGAAATCAAGGGGCCTACCTCGATGACGGAAAGAAAAGGCTAGGTACTAATGGAGACAGCTTAGGGCAACGCCCAGAAATCATCCTAGCGCATGGGTCGTGTCATCCGCAACAGGATTGATGCAGCCTCCCGCAGTTTTCTATCGATTTTTGGGCAACTGAAACGTTTGAACTGCACCTATCCTCTGGAAACGAGATTGGCCTGTTGATTGCATCATTCCTGATGCACTGTAATCCAGCTCAGGTTGTTCAACTCGGGAATAAGCTCTGTCAGTCGATCGGTACCTCGTCTAGCAAGGGCAATGTAACCAAGTCTCCCCGGTAGGAACCGAGTTGCCCAATATCATCCATCCTGATACTCAGGTGGAGCACCTAACCTCCCTGCATCCAACAGGGAAAGAGGCGGACTCAGGCCCCTGCGCGTCTGACGCACCTCCGCAGAGGCAGGTTTCTAGCGACTTCCTTGCTGTCGAGCATGATTTTTCCGTCTGATGGCAGGGAGTTTGCTGGTTCCCGCACAGGACCTGTTCCCGTGCGCGACTCCCGGCCGGGCTTGATACGGCCTTAGATGAGCACGATAAAAGTTTCTCCGATGTCTCTAAATTCCGAGCTTCAGGACTCTTGTCCGCCCGAGCAGTTCGTGGTCCAGGTCTTCTCAGAAATTTCTGAAGTGACCTACCATCGGCGGTGGCGTGAGGTGAACACCATTCTCCGCCTCAGCATGCTGAGCGGTCTTCCCATGCAGCTGGAAACCGCGTTCAACATGCTCTGCGATTTTTCTGCCGAGATTGTTTCTTACGACAAAGCGATCATCTACTTCTGGGACGAAACCACGGAACTGGTGAGCCTGCGCGTCACTCGTGGCGAAGTGGATCCTCGAGTCGCGAGCTTGCCGCATGGGAACATCTTCAACTTCTGGGTAACGAAGTACGGGCGTCCACTGCTCATCCGCCGCGGACACAACACCCAGGCAGACGCCCTGTTGCGTTCGATGGATGCGAGCTCCGTGCTCATCGTTCCGCTGCTGGTGAGCAATCGAACCCTCGGCTCGATGCAGCTGTTTTTCAACTCGCGCGATGTTGTGACGCCGGAGGATGCGCAACTGCTCTGGACGCTGGCGCTGGTGGCGGAATCGCTGCTTACGCGCGAGCATGCCAATGAAGGCCTGCTGACCTTTGCGTTTACGGACTACCTCACTGGCTTGAAGACGCGGGGCTATTTCGAGCAGCAACTCGAACTGGAAATCAAGCGTTGCGAACGCAAGAAGACCGGTCTCGCCCTCATCATGATCGACATCGATTTTTTCAAGCAACTCAACGATCGTTACGGTCACCACGTCGGCGACCAGGTACTGCGCGATGTTGCTGCCCTGCTGACCAAGGACATGCGCGAGGTCGATACGGTTTCGCGATACGGCGGTGAGGAGTTCGTGATCATTCTTCCCGAAACCAGTGGTCCCGGAGCCGTGCGCGTGGCGCAGCGCCTTCGGCACAGTATTGAGCAGGCGCGGTTCTTCGCCGGAGGACCCAGCGCCATCGAGCACCTGACCATCAGTCTTGGGATAGCGATGTATGAAACCGATGCGCGCTTCAAGCGCGACCTGATTCAGTTCGCCGATACTGCGCTCTACGAAGCCAAATCGCGCGGACGCAACCAGGTGGTCATGTATTCCGATCTGACGCTCGAACAGCGAAAAAAAGCGGGCTGAGAGCCTTACTTCGCCTGCTCCAACGGAGGCTGCTGTACGTCCTCGTCAAGCGTCGGAGCGTACTTGAATCCGTTCGGTTCCTTCCGGATTCGCGTGATCTTTAGTTCAAAGGCGCCTTTCTTGTTCGGGTCAGCGATGATCCGGATTCTTTGCTCGGCGCGCTTCATAACTTCTTCTGGATATGCCTCCCATTGCTGGTTCCGCAGGAGATAAACAACATCTCCCGATCTGGGGATCGCCAGCTCGGCATCGCTTATCACGGGCTCCTGCGCAAGCAGCAGCACGTGAACTTCAGGTGCACTCGTTCCGGAACCGAAATAGATCCGACCGCTACCGCCCCGCGCGACTGCCTTCAACCGAAGCTGATCAACGTATTTCGCGACGGTGTCGCCAAGATTATTGTTCTGGTCGACTTGCCTGATATCGAGGACGGCGTCCGCTGCTCGCAAGTGCCAAAATCGCACATCGAGGTCGATAAGCGGTTCGCGATTGCACCCACTCAGGAGCAGCACCACGGCAACGGCAGTGGAAATAAGCAGCGCTGCTCGCCATGCAGGGTTCCTCATGTATTCGGTCCTCATTTGTGAGTCACACAGTGCATGAGTGTCGAGTCTACACAGGTTGCCCAGGCCGCAAAACATTCTGTCAAGAAAGGTAAAGCTTTGTAACATTCGTAATCACTTCCGCGCGGTTTTCATCCAATCAACGAACGCCACTTCGCCTGAACCCTTTCCTGGTGGGAGAATCGTTGGAACGCAGACTTGAACTCGACGCGGCGCGCGGATTGATGTTGCTGTGGATTACCCTCACGCATCTGCCTACAGTCGCCAGCGTGTACGTGAATCAGCCCATCGGATTCTTCTCGGCTGCGGAAGGCTTCATCTTCCTCTCGGCGCTATTCACCGGACGGATCTATTTTCGTGTTGCTGAGCGGGATGGATTCGCCGCGATGAAACACAAACTCGGTCTGCGTACCCTTCGCCTTTACGGCTATCATGCGTTGCTGATGGCGGCGACATTTCTGATCGCCGTCCCAATTGCCGAGCATGGCAATCGTCCGGGACTGCATAACCTGCTGGACTTTTATTTTGCCGTGGGCCCGTTGCGCTCGGGCGTTGACGCGGCCCTGCTGGTGTACCGGCCGCCGTTGCTCGACATCCTCCCCATGTACATCATCTTCCTGCTGCTGACGGGAGCGGTGATGACTGTGGCGGCACGGCTTGGCTGGAAGTACGTTCTGGGCGGAAGTTTCGCACTGTGGTTGTTGGCTCAATTCGGACTGCGCCAGTTTGCCTACGGACTCCTCACGCACCTTGGAGTTTCTATTCCCTTGAACGAAATGGGATCGTTCGATCTGTGGGCGTGGCAATTCCTGTGGATGCTGGGTCTGTGGTTTGGTGTGCGTTGGGCGAAGAACGATTTGAATCTGCAAGACTGGGCAAAGAAGCTTACATTCCCAGCCCTACTGATCGTTGCGGTCTTCCTGGTATTGCGTTATTCAGTCGGCAACGGAGTGGAACTGGGGCGCCTGGAAGTCAATTTCGACAAATGGCATCTCGGTGGAGTGCGCCTGATCGACTTCAGCGCCTTCGCCATTCTTCTGATCCGCGCGCAATCGTTCGTGAAGACGCTCGCCGTGCGGCCCTTGGTGATGCTTGGCCAGTCGTCACTGCAGGTGTTTTGCGCGCATCTATTCTTCTGCTTTTTCGGGCTGACCATGATGGGAAATGCTTCGATGGTGAGCGGATGGCGCCAGGTGCTGCTGCTGACTCTGACGTTCTCGACGTTGTTCTTCACCGCGAAGATCTTTGCCAAGCCAGAGAAAATGCCATCGAGTGCAAACGCTGCGGCACCCGTCGCCTCGAGGCCGCGCGTCCTTGCATCGTGATGAAAGGCAACGGAGCCTACTCGCCATCGAGTGGGCTTTTCTTTGTTGTCCTCTTTACTGAATTGATCGACAGAAACCGATGGGCTGGAGACTACTTCTTCGCTAACTTTTTCTTGGCCGGAGCAGCCTTCTTTGCCGCAGCTTTCTTCTCGGGAGCGGGCTTCTTCGCGGCAGGCTCAGCTTTTTTGGCGGGAGCAACCTGCGCTGGCTCTTCTTTCTTTGGCTCGGCGGCTACACGAGCCCTCAGCGCCGACACAACCACATATTGCATCTCCGCGACGGGTGCAGGTTTTCCGGTCCAAATCTCGAATTGTCGCGCGCCCTGCTGGACGAACATCTCGACGCCGCTGATTACGGCCAGTCCCTTTTCGCGCGCCATGCGCAGCAGCCTGGTCTCTACAGGGTTGTAGACCATGTCCATGACCAGCCGAGCGTTCAGTTCTTTCTCATTGAGAAGAGAGCCGTTGCCGCCCATGCCGACCGGCGTGGCGTTGATGATCACATCGAAGCTCATTTTCTTCAGATCGTCGCGCTTGATGGCCTTGGCCTGTGCGTGCCGGGCCAGCTTTTGCGCCGTGGCCGGTGTGCGATTCAGGATGAACACTTCCGCGCCGCGCTCTTTCAATCCGAATACGGCAGCACGAGCGGCTCCTCCGGCGCCCAGCACCAGGATCTTCGCGCCCTTGGGATGAATGCGCTGCTCGATCGGCCGGACCACGCCGGCAACGTCGGTGTTGAAACCGTACAGCTTCCCATCCTGCCCGCGGATCACCGTATTACATGCGCCAATTCGCTGGCACAGCGGCTCGCAGTTGTCGAGATGTTCGAGGATTGATTCCTTGTACGGCATCGTAATGCTGACACCATGGAGGGGAATCCCACGGATGCAATTCACCAGGTCTTCAATCTTTTTCGCGTGCAACGGCAGGTAGACGGAGTTCAGGTTTTCGCGACGGAACGCTGCGTTCATCATCGCCGGCGAAAGCGAATGCTGGATCGGATCGCCCGCCACGCCGTAAATCTTGGTCGCAGCGTCCACCTGGTCGATGCGATAGACATCGCGGAGCGTTTTGGCAGCAATTTGCCCGGGAGCGGTTTCTTCTCCGGCGCTGGCAGCAGCGAAGGTGAATACGCTGCCCGCCCGTACTCCGATCACGCGGCTGATGATCCCTTGTTCTCCCATGCAAACGCCGACCAGCGAATGCTGTGAACTCTGCTCCTCGAGGAAACGCATCATCACGACGTTGTCGGCCAGGCTGGTGGCGGTCGTCACCACCTTGTATATGTCGGCGGGGAAGACCTTCATTTCCGCGAACAGTTCGTTCAGCTTCTTGGTCGCCTTGAAGTCGTGGTAGGAGAGCACCAGGCCGGCCTTCGCCCTTAACTTCTGGATCTCGGCTGGCTTGAGCGAACGGGCGCTTTGCAAGTCGACATCGAGGTACTGGCATCCGGCATCGGCTGCCTTGCTCAGAACCTCGACTTGGGCAGCAAGCGACCCCTTGAACTTGCCCCCGCTAGCAACCCGCCGGCAGGTCGCAATAGCCTGGACATAGGTATGCTGGGAGAGGAAAGCCTTCAGCTTCGGGAGCCCCTGCATGGGGTTGGTAAGGTAGTCTAACCTGAACTCCATAAAGGGGTTATCGTGCGCGATCGCCTCTGCCTTTTCGACCATCTCCTGTGGACTGGATCCGAAAATGGCGACGCACACCCGTGGAAGTCGCTGCGGGAAGGGCCGCGGCTGGTAAGTTGAACTGTCCGAAGTCATTGCAGGCCGTGAACCGCGCAATATTACAGATGCACCGCGACATATGCAATCAGGTACAGCAAAGTAACTGAACTTTCGTGACAGTTCCGTACCGTTTAGGTAACTACAACTAGGCCCAAATGACGATATCCTTGCGTTCGTTCCAGTCACCCACCTTTTTCGGTGGGTTACTAACATGGCAGCAGGGACGAACCCGATAAGCTGCCCAGCCTGGCCTAGCCGGGTACCTGGAGCCTTTGAACATGAAGAAGATCTCTCTGCTCGTCCTGCTTTTTGGCGCACTGGCCGCTTCGGGCCAAGAATCAACGGTGACCACGTCGGCGGCGGCCCACGTGATTCACCCCGAACCGGCTACCTACAACGATCTTTATTGCGCCGGTTTTGTCACCCGCGAAGCGATTCCGAAAAACAATATCGTGGTCGCCGGCCTCGACACTCCCAGCGAAGTTCTCTATGCGCAGAAAGAGACTGTATTTCTTTCCGGCGGTGGCTATGAAGAAGGCAAGAGCTACGCTGTCATCCGCGAATTGGTGGACCTCAACAAGTACGAGCTTTTCCCTGGACAATTTAAGAATGTGAAGGCCATGGGTCAGCCCTACGCGGATATTGGACACGTGAAAGTAACAGGCATTCGTGGCAGCATCGCCATCGCGCAGATCGAGTTCAGCTGCCAAAGCATGACCATTGGAGACATCGTGGTGCCGCTCGCCGAAAAGGAAGCGGTGATTCTTCCGCTTCCCTCGCCGGTGCGTTTCGCGCCTCCGGGAACTTCGGACTTAACCGCGCGCATTGTGCTGGCACGCGATTTTGACAGCCAGATCGGTTATCGCAATGCCGTGTATATCAACGCCGGGTCGGGACAGGGCGTGAAGGTGGGTGATCACTTCCGCGCCGTGCGCAGTTACGACTCCAGCAAGATCGATGCGGTCGATGCCATCTCTTATGGCTATCACGATATTTACGACGACACCCAGAAGAACTATAAGGCTAGCTTCTCGCTGTTGCCTAAAAAGCAAAACACCGAACTGCCGTCGAAGATCGTCGGCGAACTGGTGGTGGTGCGCGTAACCCCGACCAGCTCCACGCTCCTGGTCAGCAATGCCCTGGAGACGATCGACCTGGGCGACATGGTTGAGCGCGTAAAGGGCCAATAAAACCACGCCACGGATTTCACTGATTTTCACGGATTCACATTGAGTACCTATCCGTGATCATCCGTGAGATCCGTGGCTCGTTTTTCGCTCACTTGCAAAGATTTCCGCAGTAAATGCCTGCAGCGTCGCTCCACGTTCCCACGCATCGGCAGGTAATCCAGCCTTCAAGCAGGTTTGCGCTAAGAAGATTTCGCGATTCCATCCATGTTCCACAGGAACCTGGGGCAACAGTAGACCGCGGCGCCCGCCGAAAGTTACGACCAGGCCGTGTTTCCCGACGTCCACATCTTCCGGATCGATCGGCTGCAACGGTGAGAGCACACTGATTTCGTACTCCAGCCTGGGCAGTTCTTCCGGCGTAAGCGGCGTGAAGCGCGTGTCGTTCATCGCCGCCGCAACGGCGGTTTCGGCGATGGTGCGGAACAGCGAGTAGCTGGGGAAGACGTATCCGACGCAGCCGCGCAATTCGCCGGCGATCGTCAGGGTGGTGAAGGCCCCGCGATGCTCGGCGAGATGTTCGGTCGGCGGTGTCGTATTAACCGGATGGCCAGCTAGTGCACCGGCGATCGCGTCGTGCGCGAGCGTGAGCAGGATTCGGCGTTCTTCAGGAGAGAATTCATTCGCTTCCGATTGCAGACGAAAATCGAGATTAGGTCGGGGCGACATCGCGTTTGCGGCGGCGGCTCAAAATGAAGGCACGCCGGCGCTGGCTCCGGACCACTTGACGGTCAATCTTTCGCCAGAACGCCCAAAAATAATCGATCGCGGATGCCAGCGACAGTACCACCATGAACCAGATCGCCATGTGCGCGACCAGCTTCACGGAAAAAACAAACTTGCCGTTGAAGAAAAGCCACTCATCCCAGCGATGATTCAGAATCGCCGCCACCACGGAAACGATCTGCACCACCATCTTCGATTTGCCCAAGTCGCTGGCTTCGATGGTGAAGCCTTGGGAAGCGGCGATCGAGCGCAGCCCGCTTACCAGGAATTCGCGTCCGATGATGATGACCGCCATCCATGCGGGCACGATGTGAGGATTGACTTGCACCAGCGTAATGTAGGCCGCTGCGATCATCAGCTTGTCTGCGAGCGGATCGAGCAGAATTCCCATGGTGGTGATCTGCCCACGGCGGCGGGCAATGTAGCCGTCGATACCGTCGGTGATCGATGCAGCGATGAACACGGCACAGGCCAGCAGTTCCTGTTCTCCGTGGGCGCCGACGATACGCTTCGTCGTTAGCAGCCACATGAAAATGGGAATGCTGAAGATCCGGGTCAGCGTGATGTAGTTCGGCAGATTCACAAAAAAAGAACGGCAGGACGCGTGTTCACGTCCCGTGCCGCATTATTACTCACCTACTGATTTGATGGCAACGCAAGGGATCACAGCACTGTAACTCCCGTCCGTCAGGTTTGTGGCAACTTCCTGCCGGACCTGCCGGATGGGACAAGAGCAGCTTCGCCCATCCATTCTAGTCTCTTGATGCTCGCAATTAGGAGGAGTTCAGCAACTAACAAGCCCATTGTTTTCAGTACATTCACGCTCTGCTAAGTCATCCGCTCGGCCGCGGTTGTGGGCACGAGGGTCCGCGCCACGCGATCAAATGGAGATTCCTTGCGACCTTCGGTCGCTCGTGATGACGAGCCGCCAGCGATTGGTTGCTCTGTGCCTAGGAATTTCTGTGGTGAGAGAAAAAGCGCGGACAAGGGATCTGAGGAATGTCCGCGCCAGACAAACAAAAAACAATCGCTATGCGTAGATGCCGCGCTGGCGAATAACCGCCTGCACGCGATCGATCGCGACCATGTACGCCGCGATGCGGTTGTTTACGCTGTGCTGCTGGGCGTAGGCAACGACGGCATCGAACGACGATCGCATGATGTGATCGAGCTGCTGGTTCACTACCGACTCCTGCCAGAAATAGCCCTGGCGATCCTGCACCCACTCGAAGTACGACGTGGTAACGCCGCCTGCGTTGGCGAGAATGTCGGGGATGACGAAGATTTTCTTGTCGGCGAGGATCTCGTCGGCCGCAGCCGTCGTTGGACCGTTCGCGCCTTCGACCAGAATGCGCGCCTTGATCTTGTCGGCGTTGCGGGTGGTGATGACGTTTTCGGTAGCCGCAGGAACCAAGACATCGCAATCCGAGACGAGAAGCTCGTGTGGATTGGCAGCCTCCGCGCCTTTGAATTCATTGATGGTGCCGGCCTTGGCGCGATGTTCGGTGAGAGCATTGATGTCGATGCCGTTCTTGTTGTAAAGACCGCCATCGTACTCGGCGATGCCGATGATTTTGTATCCGGCATTGTGCATGAGGCGCGCGGCATTGGAGCCGACGTTGCCGAATCCCTGCACGATCACGCGAGTGCTCTCGCGCTGCAGGTTCAGGCGCTTCAGGGCTTCGTCGGTGACGACCATGACGCCGCGTCCCGTGGCTTCACGACGGCCTTTGGATCCGCCCATGTTTTCCGGCTTGCCGGTGACGACAGCGGTGACCGTCTGGCGCATGTGCATGGAATAGGTATCCATGATCCACGCCATCGTCTGCTCGTTGGTGTTCATGTCGGGAGCGGGAACATCTTTTTCCGGTCCGATAAATTCGAACAGCTCGGCGGTGTAGCGGCGTGTCATGCGCTCGAGTTCGCCGCGCGACATTTTCTTGGGATCGCAGATGATGCCGCCCTTAGCTCCGCCAAAGGGGATGTTAACGACGGCGCATTTCCACGTCATCCAGCTGGCGAGCGCGCGCACTTCGTCGAGGGTAACGTCTGGGCTATAGCGGATACCGCCTTTGGCGGGTCCGCGAGCAATGGAATGTTGGACACGGTAGCCGGTGAAAACTTCCAGTTTGCCGTTGTCGAGTTGTACAGGGATATGAACGATGATCTCCCGGTTGGGATAGCGGAGAACCTTCCATAGACCTTCGTCGAGGTTTAGCTTACGAGCGGCGATGTCGAACCGCGCCGCTTGTGCCATCCACGGATTGGTCTCCTGCTCAAGGGGGAGTGGGGGTGTTTCAATACTCATAAAGAGCTGCTCCGATTGGCGGGGAACTTCTGATTGGCGCGTTCCAACGCCTGCTCCGATACTGATTGCGCCAAATCGCCGAGTATATGCCCGCGAGTAGGCCAATTCAAGGCAGGGTGCCACGCCGGTGACGACACCTGTGACGCGTGCCATTGACAGATTTCAAGCTGGCGTGAGGCGAGCGAATCTCAATCATGGAAGTTCAGTCCCAGATAGACGCCCACGGCGACAACCAGCGCTAACAGTAACAGGAATAGCAGTACGCCGACGATGCGCTTCCAGCGCTGCCGCCGCTTGCTCTCGGTTGTGTGGCGCCGCTTGTGCATTGACGCTCAAGCAAGATCGTCAAGGGTTCCGTGCCAGAAGATGAGCGAGAGGACTCGATGGTATCGGTCCTCTCGTCCAGGCTGTCGAGTCTAGAAGTGGAAACCTAAGCTGGCCGTGTATGCTCGCGGCGTGACATAGTGCGTGCCACTAAAGGTCGACAGGAAGTTGTACAGCGCTGTTTTGTTGGTTAGATTCACGACGGTGAACTGCGCGCTCCACTTGTATTTGTCGGAGTGGAAAATGTTGTCGTGCCCCACCGCCAGATCGAAAAGATTACGCGGTGCGACGCGTGGAGGGTTGTGGTCGTCGTCTTCCGTTCCCGGAGCAGGGATTGAGATCAGCGTTGAACCATATTGCGTAGCGGGGCACAAGCTGTTGGGGCTGATCGGGGTCGTTGGGGTTGCATGCACAGGGCCGCAGAACAGGCCAGCCTGGAACTGCTGGTTGGGGGTGAGGCCGGAGGCATCGACCACCGTGTCGCTGCCGTTTGGACCGTTGGCACAGTTCCCGCCAGCGCACGGGACGGGGCCAGCGACCAGTCCGCTGTCATAACGCCAATTGAAACCAATCCAAGGCAAACGAGGCTTGGGCTGATACTGCAGATGGGTTGTCTGATTAAACTTTTCGTCGTGATCGATACGGAAGACTCCGCCGGGAGCGAAGGGTGTTGCACCGGCGCCTCCAAGCTGCGGATCGAAGAAGCGAGCAGCAACACTGGAGAACACCATAAACCCGCTTAAGCCATGGTAGTTCGCCAGGCTCACGCGGCCCGCCACACCGGGGATCTTCGACTTCGTCCACTGAATCGGGAAAGTGATCGGAGTGCTGCCCAGAACGCTGAAGTCATAAGCGTTAGTCGTGTACTTCCATACATAGTCGGCAGAAGCCACGACATAACGTCCAAATGCCTGTTGAAATCCGGCGTGGAACTCGTTGCGCCGCCCTGGAGTGAGTGGCGTGAGATTCGCCGACGAACAGAGCAGCAGCGGGTTCAGTACAGGATTCGCGCAGCCGATGCTCGAGAGCACCAGGTTTTCGTTGAAAGGGGTTTCCATCGTCCGCGCATAGGAAAAGCGTAGGACCGTATTGGTTCGCTTGATGTTGTAAGAGGCTCCGAGGCGTGGCTCGGCTTCCCGAGCAACGGTTAGACCGTTATAGAGATCGCCGCGAATGCCGAGGTTTAACGACCAGTTCCCCTTCGTTATTGCATCCTGAACGTAGAGGGCAAGTTCCTTCACGTCCGTGTGACCGTGGAAGTTATAGAGAGTCCCGCCAATGGTCAAATCGTAGGGCGCAAGCGTGGTGCAGGGTGCGGCGATGGCAACACCATTTGCACCGACGCAAGGATTGCCATTTGCGTCCGTTAAGGAGCTAAGGAAAGTCGGGTCGACAATCCCGAGACCGTCATTTTCGTTCAGGAAGGTCTGCTCGTAGGTCGCTCCAGCTTTTATGTTGTGAATACCCTTCACGTAGGAAACGTTCGAACGCACGCCGGCGTTCGTCAGATTACGATCCTGGATAACCGTTTGCGACTGAAGGTCTGGCGCAAAATCGGCGAATGGATTGGCGCTGGGATAGTAGTTGTACTGGTCGCGACGCACGTACCCGGCGAGAGTGAATACCGTCGAATTGTTGATCAGTCGAGTCCACGAAGGAGCGATGTTGAAGGTCTTGATCTGCGACCGCTGATCGGCAGGGCCAACCGGGACTCCATTCGGCCCCAGGCCGCCGTTGTCGACAACCAGGCCATTCCAGGCGGTGGCGTTTTGCATATCGAACGAATTAGGCGTCTGGAACCAGGAACGCGTGAAACCAAGGTTGAAGTGCAGCGAATCGATGCTGGAAAGCTGAAAATCCAGACGATCGAAAATGTTTACCTCGTTGCCCTTGGCGTGCATGACCGTGAACTCTGGGGGATCGAGAAAGCGTCCCGAATTCAGTCCGTTTACGGCGAGGAAAGTTACCCCAGTTCTTGCCACCGTAAGCCAGTGTTAAATCCGCGGTTGAGGTACCGAAGCTGCCGTAGGAAGCCGTGATGCTGCCGGTTGGGGTTGTTACCCCCTGGCCCGAGCGAGTTGTAACGTTAATGAGGACGCTGGTTTTGTCGCCATATTCAGCCGGAGGAGCGCCAGGGATCACCTCTAACGATTCAATCGAATCAACGGGAATCTGATTCGAGAAGACTTTGCTCTGCTGGTCGGTGATCGGCTGTCCATCTACCGAGAAGGAGTTCGACGCGTGATCACCCATGCCGTGGAAGAGGCCATTGGAATCGGCGGCGATTCCCGGTGTCGCCAAGGTTACCAGCGAACTGACCGATGAGGACTGGCTTTCCAGAGGAAGCTTCTGGAACAAGTCGCGATCCACATCGGTGTGGAACGTTGGGGTGTTCTCTAGCAAGTCTGCAGAGGAAGCCTCGACCGTCACAGTGCTCTTGGAAGACTCCACGTTCAAACGAATGGGCACATTGACCGGAACTACGGAGCGAACATCTATGTCTTGCGCGAAGGGCGCAAATCCCGTTCCCCGAACCGCCAAGTGATAATTGTTGAAAGGCACATTGGGGATGGTGAATCTGCCCGATTTGTCGGTGGTCGCATTCCGTTCAAACTGGCTGACCGGATTATGGATCTCGACTGTTGCATTGGGAACGACAGCTCCGGACGGGTCCGCCACGGTGCCCGTTACCGAGGTTGAACTACCGCCAGACTGCGCCACAGCGTTCAGCCCGAACGCCAAGAAAAATAGCACCCAAAAAGCCGCATGAAGCGACTTCGAGTAAGAAGCCAGCATGAATTCCTCCAACGAAATATCTAGTTGTAGTGCGAATCAGACAACAAAAGACTGGTTCGACTGAGAACTAGATCGCTGGAGGCGGGCGCACGCTGAGCGCGAAGGCGAAGAGACGCTGCTTGGCAGAAAGGGACTTTGTCCGAACGACAGATACAAAAAAGAAGACTGCCTTCGGCGCAACATATCGAGCGGGAGTAGTAGACGAATGAGAAGCGACGCAGACGGTACAAGTTGCGGACTCAGTCGCATTCGCGTGGTAGTGGACGACAGTTGCCACCGCCAACCAAATGGTCAGCAATAAGCAAAGCCACCCCACTCTTCTTGCGACAAGACGCATGGCATCCCCAGACTGCGTGTAATGAAAATACACTGAAACGCGTACACCTGCAATTACGGGAGGTCAGGAGTGAACATGTTTCTGGCCAAGGACCAGTTGGTTGTTATGCATCCAACTGCGGGCGTGCGGGGCACCGGGTTCTCAGTCGCGTCCACGACCCAAAGGGGCGTTCGAGGGTGAGGCACCCTGCGAGTCGCGCTGCTCGGCCCATTCGAGCCAGTCGTCCCCGAACAGTTCGGCAGGGTGCTGGGTACGAATCGTTCCGTTTCCGCAGGCGAGAGATTCTGCCGGGCAGAACTTGTCGCAACCCCAGCAGATGCGCTCGGGATTCTTGGGATGGAGCGGGATCTTCGCCATTCGCCTTTCCTCGATCTCGCCCGAGATTAGCCGAGCCGGGATAAGGACGCGATGACTTGTGTCACACCTGGTACGAGTCGTACGCTACGGCGTCATTTTGCCATGCTGCAGATAGTTTTGTGGCGGAATGCCGAAGGCGTCGGCAACGCGATTGAAGAATGCGAACATCGCGGTGATGTATACCGCTTCGGAAATCTGATTCTCTGTCCATCCGGCATCGCGCAACTTCTGCACATCTTCGTGAGTGGAACGATAAGCGGCGCGGGTGACGATCTCGACGTAATCCATCAGCGCGCGCTCCGCCGCAGTCAGGCCGGCTTCGTCGAGCTTGCCTTCGAGAACTGCTGCAACACATTTGTCATCGGCTCCCTGAACACGCAGGAAGAAGGCATGGCTGTCCAGTCAATACGGACAGCGGTTCAGGTAGGAGACATAGCTGGCGATCATCTCCTTGTAGCGGCGTGAGAGATGGCCTTCAGAGAAATGAACCGTGTTGGAGAACTGCATCACCTCTCGCAAGAAATCTGGACGCGCGCCGAAACACTTCAGGATGCCGGGCACCTGCGTGCGCCCAGTAGCGGCGCGCCATTCGTCATAGACGGCGGCGGTCTCGCCGGTGGCTTCGGCGTCTTCGATGATGCGGATCTTCGTCGGTGCGGGCGTTGGCTCGGGCGCGCGTTGTGCAGCTGCAGGATCTTTGGGTTCGCTCATGAGACTTCCTCATTTAACAGAGAGGCTTCGGGAGTTGCAACAGCGCGACGGCGTTGAATGAATTCGTAAACGGGTAATCCGGCCAGTACAACGACGAGACCGAGCGCTGCCTGGCGTGGGCTGCGCATCGCCATCAGGAAGAGCATGGCGGCAACCAGGAGCAGAAACAGAATCGGCGTGACTGGATACCCGGGCGTTGGAACCGAAGGCAGCTGATCGTGCGAGCGGCGACGCAGTAAGAAGAGTCCGGCAACGGTGAGCCCGAGAAAGAGCACGGCGGAAAAGATCAGATAGCCCAGAATCTGATCGAAGGTACCGAGGAGCACGAGGGTCGACGACATCACTCCCTGAATCATGATGGCGCGCGAGGGTGTGCCGTGCACCGGATGCGTGCGCGCGACGGACGACAGGAACACGCCGTCTTTCGCCATGGCGTAGTAAACGCGCGGGCAGACCATGATGAGCGCGGCGAGTGTGCCAAGCACACAGATGACGACGGCTCCAGAGAGAAGATCGGCGCCAATCTTTCCGAAGAGCACTGCGCCAGCCTGCGCGACAAAAGTCTGATCGGAGGTGACGCTTTCGATCGGAACGAGATAAATGAAGATCGCGCTAACGACGATGTAGGCAGTAATGACGGCAATCACGCCGAGAACGAGCGCACGGGGCAGAGTGCGCGTGGGATCTTTCACTTCACCAGCGATCTTGCTGACGTCCCACCACCCGCCGAAGGAGAAGAATGCGGCGACCAGCGCCCCGGCGAGTGCCGGCAACAGCGGCGTCGATCCGTGATGCTGCGCAACAAAGGGCGTGAAGTGCGACCACGACCCGAGATGAAAGACAAGTGCCCAGACAACGAGTATGCCGAGAATCAGGAACTTCAGCCAGGTGAGCGCGCGCAGCAATCCAGCGCCGATGCGCGTGTTCAGAACGTTCAGGAAGCAGAGCACGATGATGGCGCCAATGGCGACAAGCTTGGTCACGATTGGCGGCCAGGCGACGATGTAAGACGCGTAGGCAGCCATGCCGACGGCGATCGCCGCAGTGATGCCGGGGTCCATGACGAACAGACTCATCCATCCGTAGAGGAAGGCGACGCGACTGCCGTAGGCCTCGCGAAGGTAGATGTAAAGGCCTCCGGCCTGCGGAAAGCGCGCGGCGAGTTCTCCGAAGCAGAGCGCGCCGCTGAGCGTGAGCGCCCCGAGCGTGATCCAGACCACCAGCAGCCAGAAGGGTGAGCCGAGAGATTTCGCCATGCCCGCGGGCGTGAGGAAGATGCCGACAGCAATGGCTTCTCCGGCAACAGCAGCGGCGGCGGAGCCGAGTCCAAGTTCACGACGAAGATTCGAGGACGAAGAGGCCATAGCTTATATCGAGAAAAGAATCCCACCCGTGGCGCGGACAAGATTGTCCGCACCACACAAGCTAAACACTAAAAACTGACCTTCGCGCCCAACTGGAAGGCGCGCGGTCCACCGGATCCGAAGACGCCGCCCGCGGTCGAGACGGGCGTGCCGAACTTCGACGACAGCGCCGGATTGTTGTTGTCGGGAACAAGCACGTTGAAGTAGCCCGAGTAGTCGGCGTTATTCACGCCGAGAACGTTGGTCTTGTTGAAGAGATTGAACGCTTCACCAAAGGCCAGCAGACGGAAACGCTCGCTCAACTTGAAGCTCTTCGAGAGGCGCATATCGAACGAGTTGAATGTATCGTTGAACCTCGCGTTGGGAGAGACCAACGGAAGATCGACTCCGCCTTCGCCGCCGCTGGCATTGATCTGCGAAATGATGTCGTTGAGTTGCGCACCGGTAGTGATGGAGCGCCCACCGGCATTGCGTCCGATCTGCGGCACGCGAGACTTATTACCGTTCGCGTCGACGTAGAGGATGTCCATGGGAACGCCGGAAGCCCACGTCCAGATGGGTGAGAACTGGAATCCCCAGGGCAGGTTCGCGGTTGCCTGCAGAACGAAGCGATTGCGTTGATCGTTCGGCGCGGGTCCGTATTCGCGATGCAAGTCATTGGGATCGACCGGAGGATAGCCGAACGGCACCTGATCGTAATTGGCATAGTTCAGCGCCTTCGAAAGCGTATACGCGGCGTGGAACTGATAGCGGTTCGAGAAGTTCTTGTCGACCGTGAACCAGAGCGCGTCGTAGTGCGTGTTGGCCGCAGAAGTCAGCTTGGTGACAGTTTCCGGCCCGCCGGAATCAGGATTGAAGACGGAGCCGACTGGAACGCCGATGAGGAAATGCGTGCCGAGATTGTGAATGCCGTCGGCGCGAATGATCCAGTTCTTGGCGAACTGATACTGCACGCCGAGGTTGAACTGCTGCACCATCGGGTTCTGAATGTTGTTGTCGATGACGTTCATGCCTTCCGACGCGCCACCAGCGCCGGGGATGATGAAGCCACTGAACGGATTGGAAACCGTTGGAGCTCCAGGCACGAAGTGGCCGGTCGGATCGAGATAGTTCACGTTACCGCCATAAACGTTGATGGGAAGCGCGCGGCCGTCGAGTCCCTGCTCGAGCGAGAGAACTTCCAGGGTAACGCGGTCGTAGTAAATACCGTAGCCGCCGTGGACGCTGAAGTTGGCAGCGCGATTCGCCCAGTTGAACCCAACACGCGGACCCCAGTTGTTGGTGTCCATGTGACGGTTGCCGGTCAGGAATGGCCGCAATAGCGGATTGAGGCCGTTATTGTAGTAGTCAACATCGTTCACGCCGGTATCAAGTTCGTATCGCACGCCGAGATTTAGCGTGAGCTGCGGACGCACGTGCCAGTCGTCCTGCGCATACCCGGCGATGTGGTTGTTGTTGGCATTCGGAATGACGAGAGTCTGGGTTGGCTTCGCGCTGCGGATGGATACGGCGAAGAGCAGATCTTCGTCGTTGATGACGCCGTCGCCATTGTGATCGAAGTTCGGGAAGTCCTGAACGAACTCGACCGCTCCGTTTTGAAAGACACCGAGAGTGAAGGCATCAAGCACGCGCTGGAACTGGCCGCCGAAGTGGAAATTGTGCTTGCCGTGGCTCCAGTCGATTGCTTCATCAAACTGGTAGCGGCGCTGATGAGTTCCCTGAGGAACGCGGTAGGAGCCGCCGTCGGAGATGCTGGGGAAATCGAGTTCAGGGCCTGGGACGAGGGGATCCGTATTGTTCTGAAAATCGTTGATGCTGAACCCAGTCTTGCTCAAGACGGTGGGGCTGATGATGTGCGTCCACGAGCTGATGAATGACTGGAAGCGATTGGCCATGTCCTGGCGCTCGCTGGTTGTGCCGATGGGCGCGCCGGAAAGGAAGCTGGCCGCACCAGTGGCGTCGAGACGCTCAATGTTGTAGTGCAGGCTGAGCAGGTCGTTCTTCGTCATCTGCCAGTCGCCGCGGAGAACGCCCATGCCGTCGGTGAGTGGCTCAGCAGCGAAGCTCATCGGGATGGTTTGGGTGGCGAGATCGCGCGTGCCCACAAGTACTCCGCCGAGTTCATCGCGATACTCGAATCCCGCGAACCACCAGGCTTTATTCTTCACGACCGGGCCGCCAATGTTCGCTGCATATTGCTGACGGCTGAAGGGCGGAGTTTGTCCAGGCGTGGAAGTAGGATCGAAGGTGGAGGGAAGGGCCTGCAGGGCTTTGTCGCGCTCGTAGAAGGACGCCGAACCGTGCAGATCGTTGCTGCCGGACTTCGTAACGACGTTGACGACCGAAGAGCCGGAGCGGCCCAGTTCCGCGGAGAAACGATTGGTCGCGATCTGGAATTCCTGGACCGTATCCTCGGGAACGTTGATGAGCATGCCGCCGACTGCGTCATCATTGTTGTCGGCTCCATCGATGCTGACGTTGCCGCCCCGACCGAGTTGGCCCGCCGAGGAGATGACGACCGTATTACTCTTCGTGGGATCGAAGTTTGGCGCGTTCGTATTTCCCGGCAACAACAGCGACAGTTCGAGGAAGTTGCGGCCGTTCAAGGGTAGGGTGCCGATCTGCTGCGAATTGATGACGCCGTCAACGACAGAGGAGACGGTGTTGACGCCGGAGGCAGCTTGCGTGTCTTGAACATCGATCTTGTGCTGTTGCTGCTGAACGCTCAAACGCAATTTCAGTTCGGCTTGCTGACCAACTTCGAGAGTGACCGACGAGACGTACGGGGCGAAGCCTCCGGCCTCGGTCCGAACTTCATAGGCGCCCGGACGAAGGTTGTTGAGGACGAAGCGGCCCGCGCTATTGGTGGCGGTGGTGCGCGTGACACCGGTGGCTTTGTTTTGGGCAGTCACCTGCGCGCCGGAAATCACGGCGCCCGAGGGATCGGCCACATCTCCGTTGAGCACGGCAGTACCTAGTTCCTGGCCAAACGCGATTCCGGCAAGCAGCAAAAGAACGACACACAACTTTCGTATCATGAATCGATGCACTCCGTTTCTAGAGTTCAGCGGGCGCTACGCAATCAAGTTGCAAGCCGACAGACGTTTCCCTGAGTGCGGAGCGAGAGAATCCGTCAGCACTTTTCCTGTCTGGTTGTTTCGAGTCTTCCCTCGACGATTTCTCCGAAGCGATAAGAGCCGTGCATTTCAGTCTGCCAGCGCGTGATCGAACGGATGTGAGGGCACCCCGGGATGTTCAGTGGAAGAAATCTAACGATGCGTGCAACTACAAACAATAGCCAAAAAATACTAGAGGCCCGTGATTATGCGTGGGTAGGACATTTTCATCGCCGGGCTTCACTTCGCCCAGCGTGGGGCGCCAACAAATGAGCGAGTCTCTAAGGGTGCATGGTACGTGTGGCCATGGTACGAGAACGAACTCCATTCGGTCACGATCGTTGATATCATCGGGATATCTGGTGTGTGTGGTTCTTTCTCGCGAAAGGCCCTGGGGATATTCCACGCAGCCGTTTTGCGCGTCAACTTCTTCTTCAAAACCCGCAAGAGGGAGAAGTTTTGCATGGATCGAAGGATCGAAACTGCAATTGGAATCATGGGCCGCGAGGCCGGAAAGAACCTGCCGATCCGGGAGATTGCCCGCGAGGTTCGCCTATCGCTGTGGCACTTCATTCATCTCTTCAAAGCTGAAACCAGCTGTACACCGAAGCAGTACATGCTGCAAATCCGCATGAAACGGGCGGCGATGCTTCTGGAAGAATCGTTCCTGAGCATTAAGGAAGTGGCTGCGGAAGCGGGTTTTGCCGACCCGAGCCACCTGAGCCGGGAATGCCGCCGGCACTGGGGACTGACTCCTTCGGAGATGCGTGAACGCCGCCGGCTGGCAGGGTAAGTAGTAGCAGCAAGTTCCCTCAACAGATAGCAAGAATCATCCAGACTTCCTGATTGTGTTTCAAGACAGCTAAACATAGATTGCAGCAAACCAGAGTGGCCGCACCTCCCATGCGGCCGCCCGACTTGGGGCGCCACTAAAAAGCGGAAGTCTCCGGAATGAATTGCCACGATTCCGGAGCGCAACAAAGGATCGCAACTCAATCGCCCTACCTGCTCGGTCGCGCCGACGCCAGGGGAGACGTGTGAGCATGCCGATCCTTACAAAGGAGTGGAGCCTTGAAATCAAAAATCGGGAACAAACATGTGTGTGTATTCGCAGCTCGGGTGGCGATGGTGGCAATTCTAACCAGCGGAATCGTGATGTCGCAACGAGACCCAGGACCGCGCGGCGGGCCCGCGGCAGCGGGTGGCGCATATCCGTCACTGAGCGCAAGTGAGCAGACGGCTTTCAACACAGCCCAGGCAGTGTTTGCCGAAGTGGATTCGGTCTCTGGCGGTATCAGCGGTGAGGAAGACGGCGGGCTGGGACCGACTTTCAACGGCAACAGTTGTGCCATGTGTCACTCCCAACCTACCCTCGGAGGCAGCAGTCCGGGACCGAGCAGTCCTCAAAGTCCCACGCCGAATCCGCAGATCGCGCTGGCGACACTGGATGGTGCGCACAACACTGTGCCGTCGTTCATTACAGCGAACGGCCCAGTGCGGGAAGCACGGTTCGTCCGCAACTCGAATGGCTCGGCAGACGGAGGGGTGCACGGTCTGTACACGATCAGCGGGCGAACCGATGCGCCGGGATGCAATCTGGCGCAAACGGATTTCGCTACCCAAGTGGCCAATCGCAATGTGATCCTGCGCATACCTACGCCCACATTCGGCCTGGGATTAGTTGAGGCCACTCCGGATGCGGCCTTGCGCGCAAACCTGGCGCAAAATTCGCGGATCAAGTCGGCGATGGGAGTTGGCGGAGTGTTTAATACATCGGGCAACGATGGAACGATAACGCGATTCGGGTGGAAGGCCCAGAACAAATCCTTGATGGTGTTTTCCGGCGAGGCCTACAACGTCGAACAAGGAGTAACCAACGAGGCGTTCCCGAACGAACGCAGCGATGTAGCCGGATGCCTGTTTAATCCTACGCCGGAAGACCGATCCCAATTTACCGCGAATGGATCATCAACAGGCAGCTCCGGCGACTTCGCATCAGACCTGGTCAGCTTCGCGACGATGATGCGGTTGTCTGCCCCGCCGGCGCCGGCTCCGTTCACCGCTTCCGCGCAGAACGGATCGAGCCTGTTTAACAACATCGGTTGCGGCTTATGCCATTCAACTTCCCTGACCAGCGGAAAGTCTCCCTATACCGGTATGTCCAACGTCACGTACCACCCGTATTCCGATTTCGCAATTCACCACATGGGGTCGGGACTCTCGGATGGAGTGACACAAGGCGGCGCGGGACCCGATCAGTTCCGAACTGCACCGTTGTGGGGCGTCGGACAGCGATTGTTTTTCCTGCATGACGGACGTACGGCAGACTTGATGCAGGCAATCCAGGCGCATTCGAGCAATGGTTCGGAGGCGAATGGAGTGCTGAGGATCTTCAACGGCTTGAGCTCTTCACAAAAACAGGATCTGTTGAATTTCCTGCGCGCGTTGTAAGAGCCCCGATACTCCCGCTGCAAAGGGGTAGCTGGTAGCTCGTGGCTTGGGACCATCATGAGCCGCTTGCTACTGGCTACCTCAAATCAAAGCTGTTTGAGCTTTATGAAGATGCGGCCCAGTTGCGTCGTTCAACAAATGTCGGTGGTTCGTAGACCTTGCCCTGCGCAAGCTTGCGCTCTTCGCGACGCGTGCTCCACAGCATGATGGGTCCGGCAATACGCGAAACCCAGCGAGTGAAGGAGCCAAACTCGGCTTCGAGCTCGCGGCGAAGATCGCCGACGCGGCGGCTGACCTCCGCGTTGGTCTCACGCAATTCGTGCTCGATCGCCCAGAGCGCTGGTCCGTAGGTTTTGCGAAGTTCCTTGCCCTCGCGTTCGTAGCGCTCGCGAACCCGCGGGTCGGGATGATCTTTGTAGCGGCGCCATCCCTGCAGCATGGTGCGGCAGATGCGATAGATGCTGGGGCCGTTGAGTTCGAAGTCGCGGAGGAATGCCCAATCGAGGAATCGCTTGGAATCGTCGCGTCCAATCGCGGCGTGCTTGAAATTGAATTTGAACTGGCCATGGATGTCGGCCAGATCGCCCGATAGCAGGCGTCCTTGGTCCTGCATTTCTTTATATAAAGGAGTGCCGGGGACGGGCGTGTAGAGCATGAACTGGTGAAATTCGGTGTCGTGCGCGATCGCCTGTTCCACTTCTTCCTGGATATTGTCCGGGGTGTGGTGCTCGAGGCCAATGATGGTTGAGCCCAGGGCCTTGATGCCATGTTCGCGCAGTTCGCGTACGAGGGCAACGGTGTCGGTGCCGTTCAGCTTGTCGTAATGGCTCTTACGCGACTCGAGTCCCATCCAGATCCACGCGACCCCGAGTTCCACCAGTTCCTCGATGGTGTACTTGCGAATCGCATTCGCCGATGCGAAAACGTAAAATCCCCAGCTTTTGTTGTTCTGCTTCATCAGCGCCAGCAGTTCCATGGCACGCGTACGATTCAGCAGAAAATTCTCGTCCATGACGAAAAAGAAGCGAGTGTTGGTTTTGCCTTCCATCTCGCACATGATGTCGAAGAGCTCGCGGCCGGTTTCATAGAAGTTAACGGATTTGCCTTTTCCGCCGAAAAACGCCGACGTGGTGCAGAAGTTGCAGCCCATGGGGCAGCCCACCGAGGGGATGATGGTGACGGCGATGTCTTCCGGTTTTTCGTGGAAGCGGCGGCCCATGATCCGGAAATTGAAGCCGGAGGTGATGCGCGGGTGGCGCACGGGTGCGCTCGGATCTTCGCCGAGATATTCGCGCATCCAGCGGATGCCTTCGCCCTTGACGATATGATCCGCGTCGACCATGTGATCGATGCCCGGAATGGCGGCGACGTGCCCGCCGACAACAATCTTCGAGTGCGGCGAGAGTTTGCGGACGATGCGGCACATCTCGCGAACCTTGCCGACGTTGACGATGATGGAGGAGATGCCGACGATGTCGTACTGCTGCTCGGTGATTTCGCGCGCGAACGCCTCGCGAGTAGGAAAGTCGAGGACGGTGCAAGGCGCGGAGACATTCTCCTGGATCATCATGATGCCCCAGGAGCGGTGAAACAGGCGCGGCGAGTAGGCGCCCTGCATGCGCGTCACCTGGTTGTAATAGAGCTCCATGGGATTAATGGAGCGGCTGCCGAATTCGTCGTCCTGCGCATAGGGACCGAAGACTGAGCTCAATAAAATGCGGGCGCTCGTTCCTTTGGGATGTGTTTCCATGGTGCTGATTTCGCCTCCGGTTTCAGCTGAACGATTGATCCTAAGCATGGGCATGGGGGCAGCGCTGTGAGCAAGAGCATTGCTAGTAGCGGAATTACAAAAAGATTACAGAGATGATCTCGGAGTTGATGGAAATCTCAACAAAGCCTGTTCTGGCGGGTCGTATCGCTTCTAGCACTATTTTCAGGAAGCACTATCAGTTCTTGCAGTTGGATGTCTTGGGCGGCGTCAGTACGCTCGGGTCGAGCTTGCTCCTGGATGGGGCGCACGCAATCGATCGCCTTCGGTCGAATCAATCCGTGAACTAGCTGTTAGGCGCGCGAACATCCCGAAGACTTGTGGGATTGCTGTTGGAGACGGGCCGTCTCGAGGAGGAACGATGCGGAGGAAGATTTCACAGCTCGCAGTTGTAGGACTCATGCTTGCCGTTACGATCCTGACAACCAGTGCTTTCGACCGCGACAAGGCTGAGACTATCGACGCCACCGCCATGGGCACGAGCACGCAGATGGGGCGGGTGGGAACGGTACGCATCATTATTTATGAGTACTCCACGCCGGAAGATAGACAGATCCTGGTGCAGGCTTTTCAGAAGGGGCAAAGCAATGGTTTGGCGAATGCCCTGGGCAAGATGAAAGCCGTGGGACGCATCCAGATTCCGGGAACGGTCGGTTATGACCTGAGCTTCATTCGGAATATCGACACACCGACGGGGCGGAAGGTTCGGTTCATCACGAATCGAAAGATCGCATTCGGCGAAAGCTACTGGGATACGCAGAGCCAGAGCTTCAATCTGACTGCGGGCGAGATCGATATCAATAAAGACGATAAGAGCAAAAGCGGCGGAGTGCTGTATCCGGCTACTCAGCTCATCATTAATAAGAATGGTGAGCTGCAGTTCGATCTCAACCAGAATCCGTGGAAACTCACCAACATCATCGATTGGCACGGGCCTTCCGAAACCAAGTAGGTGTACCAGCGACCATGTTGCAGCGAGGAGCCCATGAAGAATCTACGCTGTTTCGTCTGTTCCACGTTACTCCTGCTAAGCGCAGTGTTTCTGACAAACGCCGCGACGGCGCAGGAGAATAAAGGCAAGGGCAAATACGCCTGCGCAGAGGCAAAACCAGCGAGCCTTTGCAATGCGGAGAATACATGCGGGTCGGCTTCGGAACCATGCACGGTAGATGTGAGGCGGACCGCAAATTCGGCTACGGCCACCGCCGGCATCGCGAAGCCCAAGGCGAATGCATTCTTCTGTGTGAAGCAGGGGACGCCGGTAGCGTGGAAGTCGACGCAGAGGAATACCGGGTTCGTGATCGATTTTGGGCCAGGCTCGCCGTTCGAACCGCAAGACACGATTATCGGAGGATCGAATCGCGACGTTTCGGTTACGGCGAAGGAACCAGGCTGCTACAAATATTCAATCGGAGCATGCGTTTCAGGTGCGAGCTTCGGAATGTGCGGATCGAGCGCTGCGGAGGCAGTGGTCCTGCCGGCGCAGTGAGCCTGCTCTATACCTGAGTTTTCAGCATCTCGTCGGCATCGGCTGTTGAAGGGATCACGCCGAGTTGCGTCAGCATCCCAAGCTGATCCCAGCAGTTCCAACCTTTCGCCAGTTTCCCGTCGGCAATCTGGAGGAACGACATGCCTGAAAACTTCACTGGGCGACCGGTGGGAGGAAACGGCAATCCATTGCCGGTATGCGTCGCCTGAACCTCAAAGCGGACGGCGACTTCGTTTCCCTCAGCAACGATGTCGAGGAGTTGAATGCGGTTGTCAGGGAAGGCGCCGCGGAGATTGCGGAAGAAGACTTTGAATTCCTCCGGCCCGCGCACTGCCGTATTGGCTGCGCCCAGGCCAAAACTCACGCCGTCGGCGGTGTACATCTCATCGATCGTATCTTCACGGCCCCGATTCCAGACTTCGTCGAACCAGCGCTGCACCAGAGCTTTGTTGTCGTCGGTCTTCATGGGGCGACAACTTTAGCACCACTAATACCGCCGTCAAGTGCAATTCACGAGAGTTAAGCACCAAACTTCTGGCGGTAAGCGCTAGGGGAGACGCCGGTGTGCCGCTGGAAGAGCGAGCGGAAATAGGCTACGTCTTCATAGCCGACGGCGTGACTGATTTCCTGCATGGTGCGATGGTCGCGTTCCAAAAGACGCTTGGCAGCAGCCACGCGCAGTTTCTGCAAATAGCTCAGCGGACTGTCGCCCGTGGCCTGCTTGAAGCGGCGGACGAAATTGCGCAAGCTCATGCCAACGCGTCGCGCAGGAGCTTCGAGCGGAAAATCGCGATGAAAGTTCTCGTGCATCCAGTCTTGCGCCGAAGAAATGGGTTCATCGCTGTGTTCGGTCTTCAACGGAACAATTCCGAAGCCGGCTTG
This sequence comes from Terriglobia bacterium, assembly GCA_963826275.1. Lineage (GTDB taxonomy): Bacteria > Acidobacteriota > Terriglobia > Terriglobales > Acidobacteriaceae > JAJPJE01. The sequence continues at coordinate 225,491 of CAWGWI010000007.1, forward strand.
CCAGGCACGCGGTGTCTCGATGATCAGTGCCTTTGCGCTTTGCATGGCGACGTCATGGCCGCAAAGTCTTTCCACTAGATAGAGGGCTAGATCGAGCGAGGCATTGACGCCGCCGCCTGTGTAGAAAGGTCCATCCTCGGTGACCATCAATTCGGGCATCCAGTGCACCCTGGGATATTTGCGGCGGAATTGCTCGACCACGCCCCAGTGAGTCGTGGCACGGCGCCCATCGAGGAGTCCGGTCGCGGCGACAAGTCCTACGCCGGAGCAGACGCTGGCGATGATTGCGCCACGCTTGTGCCAGCGCTTCAGCCATGGCACAACGTCTACGTTGCGCTCGACGACGTCGTCGAGGCTGGGGCCGGTGGAAGGAATGAAGATGAGGTCCGTCTTGCGAACATCACTGAGCGCCGCGATCGGCCGAATCCGTATGGGCCCATCGCAGGCGACGGCACGTCCATCGGCGGATGCAGTGGTCACACGAAAACGAGGAGCAGGCGGAATGCCGGTGAAAGAGTTCCAGAGCTCACCGGTATGCGCGAAGACTTCCATCGGGCCGATGGCAGTGGAGGAAAACGTGCCGTCCAGAAACAACACCGTGACATCGATCATACGAGTTTCTTTCATTTGGCTCGATTACCTATCTATGATGGCAAATCTGCCATCTTGTGGCAAGTCCCCAGGCTCCCTATCTTGGAACTATCGAAGGCGACCTGTTCGCCAACAATCGAAGGAGGATGTATGAAGAAGTTCGTGATCGAGCGGGAGATCCCAAAGATTGGCAATCTGAGCCAGGAACAATTCCGTCAAGGAGCAGCCATGTCGAACGAGGCTCTGCGGCAGCTGGGGCCCGACATTAAATGGGTGGAATCGTACGTAACGGCTGATAAGACCTTCTGTGTTTACCTGGCAAAAGATGAGGCCATCATTCATCGTCACGCGGAACTCAGCGGATTTCCGGCTACCAAAGTGACAGAGGTCAGCACGATGATTGATCCTTCAACGGCGGAGAGTAAACAGTAGAAGCGACACGAGACTACTGGGGCGAAACAAGCGGCCGATGAGGTCCTAGAAGCTGGGCGTATCCGGAAATCGCGAGGTTGCGAACAACTTGTCGAGGTTGGTGAGGCGAAGCAATTCTTTAATTCGATCGCTGACGTTGACAAGCTTTAGTTCGCATCCCCCGCGCCGGGCGGAGACCCAGATCCCGACGAGTATTCCGAGCCCGGAGCTATCCACATAGGTCACTCCGGATAGATCGAGAATGATGGTCCTCTTTTCAGGAATCAGGTTCTTCGCCGTATCCCGGAACTGGGCAGAAGTGGACGAGACGATCTTGCCGGTGAGGTGAAAGATCGTTTCCGTTTCCGTTGTCTTCGTTTCGAACTGCAACTCGGGAGTTGGTACTACCGGATTTGCGGCCATGGCGGAAGGCTCCTGCAAGAGAACGTCTGAAGCTGCCTGCGAGTGATGGACGCCAGGAAGGGACCCTGTGATGCATGGCTATTGTGGTTTGGTTCTTCGGCGCTGTCAATCGAGGCCGGAATACAGCTCAATCCTTGCCGGTCAGGCGCATCTGCCTGAACTGGTTGATGTAGCGCCGGGCGTCGAACTTCTTCACTGCGCTGTCGTGTGACATGTAGCGTATCAATCCGAAGATTGGACGTGGGAACCAGGGACGATCCATCTTCCCCACGATCGACCAGGCAATTCCGAGATAGCCGTTGGGATCGCGGCCGTCGAGGAAATACTTGTCGTTGAGATAGACCGCAGTTTCATACGCCTGATGCGGATCGGGCGACCACTCCAGAATCTTCTTCGCCCAGTACATGCGCATGTAGTTGTGCATCCAGCCTTTGTCGAGCATTTGTTGCTGCGCGGCATTCCAGAGTTCGTCGTGCGTCTGCGCGCTTTCGAGATGCGAGCGAGAGTAGAGGAAGGGACGGCGATCGTGAGCGTGCTCAGATAGCGTCTTTTGCGCCCAGGGCTCGGCGCATTCGAAGTTGTCGTACTCAGGATGGAAGCGAACGAAGTTGATGGCCAGTTCGCGCCAGGTGATGAGCTGATCGAGATAGGTTTTCTTATCCTCGGCGGGAGCATTGGAGTTCTGCACGGCCAAAGCGACGGTCACTGGACTGATGTGACCAAAATGCAGGTACGGGGAGAGTCCGCTCGTTCCTTCGACTTCAGGATGATTGCGCTGCATGTCGTAGTGGCGGATGACTCCTGAGCAGAATTGCTTCAGGAGGCGCAGAGCTTCGCCGGTTCCTCCGCGAAAGCTTGTGACGGGTGAGACAGAGCGGTCGATTTGCCAGTCCTGAAGGATGTCAAAATCGTACGGCAAGGATTCCAGATTCTGCGGCTGCTTCCATGCATGTTTTCCCTTCGGATTTCTGCTGGGAACGAGGAACTTTTTCAAATGCACGTCAATTGCGGGACGAATGAATCGCGCGGCGGTGAAGCGCCGGTTCAGCAACCTGCCCGGAATCACTACGTCGGAATCGACGGTCCAGAGGGGAACGGGTAGCTTGCGAGTGGCGAGTTCGCGCCAATGTTCAGGTTCGCGCAGGGGATTCTCGTCGCCAACCACGAGTGCCGGTTTCACCTCGTCGCAGAAACGGAGCAGGCTGTGGTCGGGATAACGGCGGAGCACGAATCCAATGTTGCGTTTGGCGAGTCGCTCCGCGATGTCAGGAATGCCTTGGGCCAGGAAACGATAATGCCGTAGATTCGCGTGCGGGTAGTACGGAACCGGAGCAAAGAGCACTACTACAGGCTTGCCCAGTAAGTTCGCCGCTTCCACAGCAACGTCGAGCGCGGGATTGTCGAGCGCGCGCTGCGAACGCTGCATCCAGTAGACGACGCAGGTGCCATCACCGAGAGGAGCGCCCTTGCGGCGCACCGTAACACGCGGATCTTCCGTGAGGTGGGTGAGCGTCAATCCAAACCTGTATTACGAAGTCCGGGCCAGCTCTTCCGGCAGAACGTTTTCCCGAACCATCTGCCAGAGCAGTCTCTGCAGGCGCGGGTCCTGTCCGATCGCGGGAAGCACGTCGATATCGAGAGCGGCATATTCCTGGCGTAGGTCGGCGACCCTCTCGGCAATCTCTCCAGCAACCTGCTCGCTTACAGAAAAAAGCAGCGGAAGTATGCGGACCTGGTGAATACGCCGGGAAAGCAGATCTTCGACCACCTCGGGCAGAGACGGGGAGTTGTGATGGAGATAGGCAATCTCGACCGAGCTGCCGCCAAAGTCGCGCGAGGCACGCAGGCGTAGATGATCAAAAAATTCTTCACCCGCAGGATCCATATTGCCTTCGGCCAGCAGTATCAAAGTGGACGAGACCGTCGTGTGGGTATGAGTCAGGGCCGGTCCGTGGAACTTGGCATTTCGATCAGGACCAGCAAGCAATTCGGTAGCGATTAAGAAGGTAATGGGATCGAGTTCGGACAAGGTGACCTCACGGCAAGTATTGAGGGCCGTTGCCAAAGACAACAGGGCACGGCAGGAAGCCATCCGCACGCCGAAACGTGCAGCCTCCCGCGGCTCCGGCCGTGCCCCAATCGACGGCGAGACATGTCCGCGGTGGAACATGCATTTCCTGTAAAACCCTCTAGCTGTGAGACGACCGAAAGCCGAGCCGGTTACAGGCATTTTGCCGAACTTGCCAAAGAACTTGTTCGATCGCATCATTGCGGTCCGGTGAGCAAAGACGGGTTCGCTGACATCCCCATTCGTCCCACCGACTTTTACTGTAGCGAATCGATGTTTAATTTGGCAGAAAATCGAGAGCTGACAAACAGTCGTTTTAGTCTCGCGACAATTTCCGTGGAGAAGTTTTAGCGAGGCGCAAAGTCGAGTATCAGGCTGCCCAGCGCTTGGGTTCGTGCGGGTCAGGTTCATGGACAGGAGAACCTGGCTCGCTTTCCGGCTTGTCGGGCGGTTCCTCCACGGGAGCGGGCGGAGTCTGCGTGGGCGGCTGAGGAGGTTGCGGGTCCGTCTGAACTAGAACAGGCATCAAGCATTTGGATGCAAGGCGACCCGGAGGAGCAACTCGCCCTTCCACAGCACTAGGGCAGATCCGGAACTATGGATTCGAGGGTTTGCTCCGCTCCGCGACCATCCCACTACGACGCCTCCATCGCCGGACCTTGGTTCAGATCGCGTGCCGCGCGGCGGCCCAGTCCGGTGACGAACGATCGCGTGACGACGGTCTCGCTTTCCTTGCCGGTGTAGCGCATCTTGGCATCTCCCCGGGGCTCGGGCAGAAGACGATTCACCAGGCCCAGAGCTTCGCAAGTCAATCCGGGTGCGACTCCGTGGACGAGCGCAAGAGCCCTCGCTTGCGGGGATAGGATCACCTCGGCACGATGATGGCGAATGGCGTTCACGATCGTGCGAGCTGCGCTCTCTGCGCGAATGGAGGTGAATGGCAGCGTAGCGCCGAGAGCAAACCAGGTGAACTCGCCCTGATGATTTCCCTTGAAAAAGGCATTGAGGTGCGAGCCAGTGCGCATCAGTCCCGGAACGACAGTGGTCACATGTACACCAGACTTCGCTAGTTCGGCATGCAGGCCCTCGGAGAAACCAACGGCTGCGAATTTAGCTGAACAGTAGGGAAGAAGATGCGGAACGGAAACCTTGCCGCCGATGGAGGCAATATTCGCGATTGAGCCTTGCCCGCGCGACTTCATGTGCGGAAGCACCGCTAGCGTGGGATACACCACGCCCCAGTACATGACGTCCATGGCTTCCTGGAAGTCGGTCAGCGTTTGTGACTCGAGCGGGCCGACACTGATCTGGCCGGCGTTGTTGATGAGGACATCGATGTCCCCGAAACTGGAGCGGACCGAATTGACCCAGTTCACGACCTCGTCGTAATTCGTTACGTCGCAAACATAGGTGCCAACCTCCGCGTGCATGCCAATCTGCTGGCGCGCAGCCTGGAGTTCCTGCTGATCGCGGGCGCAGATGGCGAGGCGCGCTCCGTGACGCGCAGCTTCCTGCGCCAGAGCGAGGCCAAGTCCGCGCGAACCGCCGGTGATGGCGACAACCTTGCCATTCCAGTTGTCGGGACGAGTGGCAGAACGAAACAGCTTCCAACCGAGCACGCCCGCGGTGGCAGCGCCAATCGTTACCCCGGCAGCCACGCCGGCAGCTCCGAAGGCGGCAACCTTTCCAACTCGGCGGACCAATCGATTCAAATCATCCTGAGAACGCATAACGCCTCCTTGCGGCGCATACGTGATCGCATTTCACTCGTTTTCTCCCGCATGCACCTGTCCGTAATTGAGAAGAGTAACAATGGTGACGCCACCGACAATGTTGCCGAGAGTGGCAAAAAGCAGCCAGTGGAAATACATTCCGGAGCCCAGATTTCCGGTGACAACGGCTGCGAGGATTTCGCCACTCGTGGCAATGCAGTGAGAAAATCCGCCAATGCCAACGATGAACGTGAGCAGCCACACGACGGCAATCTGGCCGATGGTCCAATGGCTGGCGGAAACCATCCACGCGACGAGAGCGATGAGCCAGCCCCCAATGATGCCGCTCCAGAAGAAGAAACTTGCGTTACCGGCAATGGCGCTGGTTCCAAGCACAATGAGTTCCTGCGCGGCCTTTGGATTCAGCGCTGCGGTGCGTTCCGCGATCAGTGCAAAGGCCAAGGCCCCCAGAACATTACATCCGAATACGACAGACCATAGCCGGAGCGTGTTGCCGATCCATCGCGGGTCTTCGAGGACTAGCACGACGGGGTACAGCGTGTTCTCCGTAAACAACTGGGCGCGGCCGATCACTACCGCGATAAATCCCATGGGATAGAAGAGCTGGGCAACGAACTCAGATCCGGGATCGTGTCCCAAAGCAGCGCGCACCACGGCAACCGAGAGGCCAGTGAGCCCCATCGCGAAGCCTCCGGCGATTCCGGAAAATGCGAGTGCTTTGGTGGAACGATCAAGCTCTTCACGGCCATTGCGGACCACCTGCTCCAGGATCTCCGGAGCCGAGCGGCGGGTCGACTTGAGCTCCACTTCGTTGGAGCGCGCCTGCTGCATCGGTGATTAGATGCAGGATGTGAGTGGCAACGCTCCCCCTCAGGAGCAAAACCTCGCGTTCCCTTAGGTTTTAAAGTCGGTGGAGGAAGTCTCGATGCGGGTTCCCGTCTTGGGCTCGAGGTTTCCTTTTCCCTGGCGTCGTCACAACGCCGCCAGTCGAGGAATTGTTAGCATGCGCGCATGCAAACATCCAGAGTTTGTCTCTTGCTTCTGGTAGCCACTTCTTTCGTAATGGCGCAGAACGATCAAAGCAAGAAGCCGCCTGTCATCGACATACATGTGCACGCATTCGACAACTACAAGGACGTTGGCCCGGTATGCCCCTTCCCGGCGCAATTCCTGGCATCAGATGCCAAGTTAAACAATGAGTATCAACTAGGCTGGGCTCATCAGGAATGCACTCCAGCGCTTGAGACTTCAAAGAATGGCGACGAATACATGAAGGAAGTGATTGCCGAATGGGATCGGCTCAACGTGATCGCGGTGGTGATGGGAAATCCCAAAGCGGTGAAGAAGTGGATGGACGCCGCGCCTGGCCGGGTGATCCCCGGAACTTCGTTTGATTCCACGGATGCAGACAGCAAGTTCGTGCCGGTCAATGACCTGCGCAAGTCTTTCGCGCAGGACGGATTCAAGGTGTTGGGAGAGGTAGGTCTGCAATACCAGGGAATCTCGCCGAGCGATCCGTCGGTGGATGCGTACTTCGCTCTGGCAGAAGAGCTGGATATTCCCGTCGGCATCCACATGGGAACGGGCGGTGGGGGACGCGCGAATCTCGCGTTGCCCAAATGGCGTGGATCAAAGGGAGATCCTTTGTTGCTCGAAGAGGTGCTTGCACGCCACCCCAAGCTTCGCATTTGGGTCATGCACGGGGGTTATCCGATGATGGACAATTTGCTGACACTGCTGCAAGCGAACTCGCACGTTTATGTGGATGTTGCCGGTTTGATCTGGAGCTATCCTGTTAAAGAAACGAATCGCTATATCCAGCGCATCGTCGATGCTGGATTTGAAGATCGATTGATGTTCGGAACGGACCAGATGAACTGGCCCAAACTAATGGCAGTCAGCATCAGTGTGGTTCAAAACGCCGATTACCTGACCCCCCAGCAGAAGCGCGACATTCTCTACAATAATGCCGCCCGCTTTCTTCGGCTCGATCAAAAAGAGACGAAGCCACACCAGTAATCGATCAGAAGCTGCCGGAGGGAAGTGTCGGCAGCCCCATCCTTCCGCTGCATGATCAGGCGGCACGTAACTCTGATCGGTTGCGAACGAATTGCAAGAGATTTGCGCGGCTTAGCACGCCGAGCAGGGTCCCGTTGGAAACCACCGGCATCTGGTTGACATCCTCGCGCGCCATTTGTTCAAGGGCGGTGAAGAGCGCCGTCTCGGGCGAGAGGGTGTGCAGCTTTTCCATGGAGCGCATGGCACCGCGAACGCGAGTTGCCGGCCACCGCTGCCGCTCCACCAGGCTCACTTCATGCGGCGTGATCAAGCCGATCAGAAAGCCGTTTTCCTGAACGGCAAAGCAGCGTTGTCCAGTGCGAAGCAGGTATTCGTCGACAAAATCCTGGAGACTGAGATCGGCGGGGATGCTGACGCAATCGCGCGACATGGCGTCAGAGACTTTCAGTCCAGCGAGAGCTGATTCGCTCTGTGTTCGCGCGAGAGAACTGCCGGCTGCCTGGATCAGGAACCATCCGATGATCGCGAGCCAGATAGCGCCAATTCCCGCACCCGAAAAGATGCGGAAGAAGCTGTAGATGATAAACATCCAGCCGACCACCTGGCCGATGCCAGCAGCGATACGCGTGGCGCGCTCGGCGCTTCCGCTGATGGCCCATATGATGGAGCGCAGCACGCGTCCGCCATCCAGCGGAAAACCGGGGATCATATTGAAAGCGGCCAGCATGAAGTTGATGTAGCCGAGCCACTCAAAAATCGCCGCGCCGGGAGTGTGAGCGAGGCTCCAGAGCGTCCACCCGAAAACAAAGTGCGCGATGCCGAGACAGAGGAGCCCAAAGAGAACGCTGACAACGGGTCCGGCGATGGCCATCCAGAATTCGGTCGAGGCGCTCTCCGGCTCGCGCTCGATTTGCGCCACTCCGCCCAGTAGGAACAAGGTGATCCGGTGGATGGGAAGCCCGCGTGATTTGGCTACCATGGCGTGCGAGAGTTCGTGCACGATCAGTCCGACGAAGAAAAGAATTCCGGTAATGATGGCCGATGCCCAGATGGTCGCGATGGACCAATCGGGATTGGTGTAACGAAACTGCGCAACCAGCGAGAGGACGATAAGAACGGCGATGATGATCCAGGTGTAATGCAGACGAAGATCGATGCCTGCAATGCGAGCGAAGCGGAAACTACCCGCTTGGGTGCCGTTCATGGATAGGCTCCTACAAGCCGAGGAGGCTCAGTAGTAGAGATGCACACCTAACGTCAGGCGAAGCAGAATGAAGCATTACTCCAGGCCCTGTTCGATCTGCACGTTTTCCCGAACGATCAACCGATGTGGCGCCATCTCTCGCAGTGTCGGCAGAACGCGCGCGATGTGTTCATCGGTGTCAATGAAGGTGAGTACCACCGGCAATTGGCCGCCGGCATCGACCAGACTCGAGGTGTGCACCGCTTGTCGTCCAGTGAATCCGGCAACCGCATGGTAGACACCGGCTCCTGCGACATTCTCTTTGCGGAGATAGTTCAAGAGTTCGACGTACAAAGGCCGATGATGCCAGCGGTCTGCTTCGTTCAGATACATGGTGACTTGAACAGCCATGGGCAAGGTCCCCGGGCGCGAATTGTACTCCATTGATGGCTCCTGTGAAGTGAGGCGGTTTCTGCTCATTCCCGCCTCCGCCAAAACAACCAAAGCTACAAAATCTAGAGGGAGCGAGCGACAGCGCCTCCGGCCAATACCGCCGCCAGGCAAAAGATGTTGCTGAGCAGCACATTCAGGCTGAACTGCAGCCATTGTCCCTGCTGGAAGTACGACATGCTTTCGAAGGCGTAGCTGGAGAACGTGGTGTACGCGCCACAGAATCCGATGGCGACCAGAAGGCGCCAGCGCGGATCGGCAAGCACGCGTTCGGTGGTCCACACCAGAAAGAACGCAAGGATGAAGCTGCCGGTGATGTTGATGATCAGCGTGCCGTAAGGGAAATTGGGCGAGAGCGTTCGAGCAACCCAACGACTGAGAAAGTAGCGGGCGTTGGCGCCGAGGATTGCACCCAGGGATATCCAGAGGACGGCTTGCATGGAGTTCTTTCTCCCTCCGCGAGTGAAGCGCGGATCACTGGCTCTCGCCAGCGTGCCAATTGAGATTGGTAGGAGTTATCAGCACCGGCAGTGCGCCGGGCGGTTATGGCGAACTCCATCGCCGTAACAGCGTGAAGCTAAGTTTAGCAAATACGGGCGTCGTCGCGAATGTATGGGAGGTGACGAAGGTACTGCGGAAGCCAAAACGAAACGCGATTCCTGTCAGCGCGGGAAAATCTGCTGCAAAGCCGAGCCGTTCTGGACTACGATGCTGGGCATGTCTACCAATTCCTTCACTCGGCGTGCCTTTATAGCTCTATCCGCGATGCTTCCGTTTGCCTGGTCCACGCGGGCGTTCGCGAAGAAGTCCTCGATTCCCATCGGCCTCGAAATGTACTCCGTACGCGATCCCCTGAAGCAAGATGAGCAGGGAACCGTTCGTGGCGTGGCCCAGATGGGCTACCAGGGACTGGAGTTCTACGCTCCCTACTATCAATGGACCGAGGCGCAGGCGAAGGATATGCGCAAGCTGCTCGACGATCTCGGGATCCGGTGCTTCTCGACGCACAACGATGCCGACTATCTGAAGCCCGACAAGATTGCGCGCACGCGTGACATCAATGGCATTCTCGGCACCAGGTATGCAGTAGTGGCGAGCGTGCACGAGATCTCAAATCTGGATGGCTGGAAGGAAGTGGCCGACCTGTTGAATACGGCCGACGATCAGCTGAAGACAGTAGGAATTCATGCGGGTTATCACAATCACCAGCCTGAGTTCAAAAAACTCGATGGCAAGTACCCGATGGAAGTGCTGGCTGCGAACACCCATCCCGACATCATGCTGCAACTGGACGTAGGCACGTGCCTGGCGGATGGAGTCGATCCGGTGTGGTGGATCAAGTCCAACCCGGGCCGGATACGTTCCCTGCACTTGAAAGATTGGTCGCCAGACAAGGGCTACCAGGTGCTCTTTGGCGAGGGCATTGGCAAGTGGCCGCAGATCTTTGCCGCCGCCGAGAGTGTCGGCGGAGTCGAGTACTACCTCATGGAACAGGAAGGCAGCCGGCTGGGAGAGATGGAATCAGCCAAGATCTGCTTAGAGTCGTACAAGAAGATGAGGGTTTGAAGCTGGTGGTAGTGGCTCGCGTTTGGGCCAAATGTTCTTCTGCTCTGGGGCAGTCGCGCTTGGCTGCTCCGCGTGAGTTGTGGCACCTCAATCCAGATTTCCCCACCGCCACTTTCTTAGCGTGACATTGTAAAGTCTTGTTAAGTCTCGCCTTCCGAGCTAGTTACGGCTGCGACGAAAGGCTCTCTGCTTCATCCAATCAATTGAGGTGAAAGAAGAGTTATGCAGCTGTCTAGGATGAAAACATGGTTTGCAGGCTTCTTCCTGGCAGCAGCTCTATCTGTGCCGGCCCTTGCCGATGCAAATCCAGCGCTACCAGGAACATTGAATTACGTCGAGGGAAACGTCTCCATCGATCATGAGGGAGTGACTTCCAAATCAGTCGGTTCCACCACGATGGGAGCGGGACAAACCATCACTACCGACAACGGAAAAGCAGAGGTCCTTTTGACCCCGGGCGTGTTCTTGCGTTTGGGCAGCGACTCTTCTGCGCAGCTCGTTTCTCCGAGCCTTACCAACACGGAAGTTGCGTTGAATCATGGTGAGGCGATCGTCGAGGTTGACGAACTGCACAAGCAGAACGACATTCGCATCAGGACGGGAGAGGCCACCGCGACCCTACGGAAGACTGGACTGTACGAATTAGATGACAATCCCAGCGTCGTCCGCGTGTTCAAAGGTGAGGCGCAGGTACAGGCGGGCGACCAGCAAGTGAAAGTGAAGGGCGACCATCAATTGGTGCTCGCCTCTGAGAACGGAAAGTTGAAGGCGACCGGGTTCGACAAGAACAATTATGAGTCGGCTGATCTGTATCGCTGGAGCAGCCTGCGCTCGCAATATCTGGCCGAAGCCAATGTCGATGCGGCTCGAATTTACGTCGGCAACAGCTGGGCTGGTCCAGGATGGTTCTGGGATCCGTACTTCGCGTCGTATACATTCATCCCCGGAGCTGGCGTGCTCTATAGCCCGTTTGGCTGGGGATTCTATTCACCGGCGTTCATATACGCGTACGGATATCCGGGATTCTACGGCTACCCATACCGTTATCGCACCGGACCTGGGTTCTACGGCGTTCCGCGCGGCTATGTGGCCCACGGCTACGCACCGCATCCTGGCCCGCGTATCGTTGCCCCGGCGCCGCGCGCCGGCGGTCCAGTGGGTGGGTTCCACGTGATGGGTGGCGGCTTCCACGGTGGAGGGTTCGCGGGTCACGGCGGAATGGGACGATAACGAGAAGCTGCAATATGAACTTCGAGGCGCTGGCGACGGCGCCTTTTTTATTGCAGACGTGAGCAGGTATACTGCCGCTCCTATGGGAGTGATGATTTCCATGCTGCGCGGCGTGAACCTGGGACCCCATAACCGGATCAAGATGGAAGACCTGCGAGCCGTGTATGAATCTCTGAAGCTTGAGGAACCGCGAACCTACGTGCAAAGCGGCAACGTTCTCTTCAAGACCAAAGAACGGAACGAAACGAAGCTGAGTTCGCGCATTCAGGACGGGATCGAAAAGAAGTTCGGCTTTCGCCCGGACGTGATTCTTCGCACCACCGAGGAACTGAGAGCGGCGATTACCAAGAATCCCTTCGCGGGTCGCAAGAACATCGATCCCAGCAAGTTCCTCGTGACCTTTCTTTCGGCCGAACCGGGTGCGGAGGCGCGCGAGAAGCTGCTGGCGATCGATACCGCTCCAGAAGAACTACGCCTGGTCGGTCGCGAAATCTTCATCTACTACACGAACGGACTGGCGCGGCCGAAATTTCAGTGGATCAAAGCCGAAAAGATTCTGAAGGTGTCCTGCACCGGACGAAACTGGAATAGCGTAACGAAGATGTTGGAGATGGCGGAGGAAATGGAGCGGGAATAACGTCCTTCTACAAGCTGGAGCTGGATAAGGCCGCAGCATGCCAGGCATCAAAACCGCCGGTGAGGTTGGCGACGTTGCGAAATCCGTCGCGTCGCAGGATGCTGGTGGCAATCGAGCTGCGATATCCGCCCTTGCAGTGCACCACGAGCAACTTATCGGCATCGAGCTCGCGGGTGCGGGCAGTCAGCTGCCCAAGAGGAATACGCACCGAGCGCTCAATTGCCCCCGCTGCAACTTCGCCGGGCTCGCGCACGTCGAGCACTCCAACATTCTCCTTTTCCTTCTCAAGCAGGTCTGCCAACTCCAGCACCGGGATTTGCGGGATGTAATCCAGTGCATAGCCGCTCCGAACCCACTCGGTAATTCCACCTTCCAGGCAGGCATCGGCTTTCTCGATTCCCACGCGAGCCAGGCGCAACTGCGCTTCGCGCAGGCGATCGGCGTCTTCTCCGACCAGAATGATGCCCTTATCCAGGCCCAATATTCGCGCGGCCCAGGACGCAAATTGACCAGAGAGCGCGATATGAATTGAGCCGGGAACATGCGCGACCGCAAATTGTATGAGAGGACGCGTGTCGAGGATGATCGCGCCTTGTGACTGACGACGAAGAACCTCGGGAGGAGCCAACGGCTGCGGCGGGGGAAGCTGGTCGAGCGCCGAAGCGCCCTGCCGATTCAGTTCCACGTCACGTCCAAAATACTCAGGCCGGGGCGGAAGGCTGTCGGTAAGAAGCCGGATGAACTCTTCGCTACTCCCCGCCTGGAGCGCATAATTCGTACGGCGCTCCTTGCCGATCGTCGACGACCGTTCCGATCCCATCTGCCGTCCGCATAAGGAACCAGCGCCGTGCGCCGGAAAGATTTCCGTTTCGTCGGGCAAATGCAACAGCTTCTCGTGCAGGCTCTGAAAGAGCATGGCCGCCAGTTGTTGCGGCGTGTAGTCACCAGAAAGATCGGGGCGTCCGACGTCGCCGACAAAGAGAGTGTCGCCGGTGAAAACAGCTTTCGGACACGCGGGTTCGGAGAGATCGGTCATCGCCACACAGATACTCTCGAGCGTATGCCCGGGCGTCTCGATGAAATCGAAGCGGCAGTTGCCGAACTGAATCGAGTCGCCGTTCTTCACGTCTACGTGCGGGAATTTTGCGCCGGAACCCTGGCCGAGATAGATACGCGCTCCTGTGCGCTCGGCGAGTTCATGATGTCCGGAGACGAAATCAGCATGGAGATGCGTCTCGATGATGTGCTCGATCTTCAGACCCTTCTCGCGGGCGGCTTCGAGATAGATGTCGACATCACGCTGTGGATCGATCACTGCGGCAACGCCTTCCGACGCGACCAGGTAGGAGGCATGCGCCAGGCATCCAAGGAAGAATTGTTCCACCCACACCCGCTGCATAGTGTGGGAGAGTATACGCGCAAATGAGCAGGCCAGTGCTGACTAGTCGGTTTTCAGCGCGCCGGTAAGTTCGGTGATGCGCTCGATGCGATGTTCGAAGGCCCAGCTTTCCAGACCTTCCACCAGCTTTTCTGTCGCGCACGGATCCCAGTAGTTCAACGTTCCTACCTGGATGGCGGCAGCTCCGGCAAGCATGAACTCCACGATGTCGGTCGCGGTGCTGATACCTCCCATACCGATGACGGGGATGTTCACGGCGTGCGCGGCTTCGTAAACCATGCGCAGCGCAATGGGCTTGATCGCCGGACCGGAGAGTCCGCCGGTGATGGTCGCGATGCGCGGGCGTCGCGTTTCCGGATCGATGGCCATGGCGCCGAAGGTGTTTACCAGCGAGATGGCGTCGGCGCCGGCGTTCTCCGCGGCTTTTGCCATCTTCGCGATGCTGGTCACGTTGGGCGAGAGCTTCACGATGAGAGGGCGTTGGCATACGGGCTTCACGGTGGAAACGACTTCTTCGAGCATCATGGGATCGGTGCCAAAGACGATGCCACCGGCCTTGGTGTTCGGGCACGAGACGTTGAGCTCGTACGCCGCAATGCCTTCGCCTTCGTTGAGGATGGTGATGACATCACGATAGTCTTCGCGGCTGTAACCGAAGATGTTCGCGATCACCGCGGGACCTTTGATTTTGCGCAGGTGCGGCAGCTTTTCGTTCACGAACGCTTCGGCGCCGACATTCTGCAGGCCGATGGAATTCAGCATACCGGCGGCCGTTTCAAACAGGCGTGGCGGTGGATTGCCGGCCATGGGTTCGCGTGAGAGGCCTTTGACGACGAAGCCGCCTAGTTTTTCGAGCGAGACGATATCTTCGAACTCGATGCCGTAACCGAAGGTCCCACTGGCGGCGATAACCGGATTCGTCAGTGGAATACCCGCGAGACGCACGCGCAGGTCAGGCTTGGGTTGTGCACCGCGATGCGGCTTGGCTGGAGTGGTGGTTACTGTCTCGCTCACTGCTTGGGCTCCTTGTTCGTTTCCGCTGGAACCATAATGCCATGACGGGCGCTCAGATCGGGAGGGGTGCGCAACGATTCGGTGAGCACCCGTCCAACAGCGCTGTTGGGAGCATTGATTCCGAGCAGCGAAGCCAGAGTCACGACGAGATCCACCGGTTCGGAATGCATGCGATAGACGCCGGGTTGGAAGGGCAGGCCGAAAAAAGCGAGCGGCACATGCGTGTCGTAATTGTAGGGAGACGCATGGTCGGTGCCGCTGCGGATGCCGACATAGTACGGTGGAGCGACTCCCAGAACGTACCAGCTCGGCAGGGGAGAGTAGCTGTGCAGATATCGGCGGCCAAGCTCATCGGGCGGAACATGGAAGTCGGCGAGTTGCGCCCGTGTGAAATACGAGCGCATGCCGATCTGCTTCAACGCTTCTCCGGCAGCTTGTTCGGCCTCGGCCTCGCTGACCTTCGCGGCGGCGAAGGCGTTTTCGTCCAGGAATAGAACCGGCCAGGAAAGACCGCCGTTGGGCGCGTACTTCCCCGGACCGAATCGCGCAGACAGAATCTCGTTCAGTTTATTGCTGAGCTGCCGCTCGTCAAGATTCGCAGCGGGCAAACGAAAGCCGGCTGCAACAGCAGGCATCGGCGAAACGCCATGATCGGCAGAGAGCGCCAGCCAGACGTTCCCGAGGCCGATTTGCTTTCCAAGGAAGCCGAAGAACCCGGATAGCTGATGATCGAGTGCCAGAGCCATGGCTTCGATCTGCGGCGAGTCTGGCCCGACTCGATGACCAAGGATATCGTTGGCCGACAGACTGATGATCAGCAGGTCAGTCGCCGGTCCCTGGCCCAGTTTTTCGTTGGCAATCAGGGCGCGGGCAAAGTCGAGCTGATAATCGTTGGCGAAAGGCGTGCTGCCGACAGTGCCATAAAAATCAGCCTTACCTGCCGGCTTATTGGTGTTACCCAGAAGCTCACCCGTGTTGCTTTTCCACTCGCGGTTCCAGTATTTGTCAGCTTGTCCCGAGGCATTGAACTGCTGAACCCATGCGGGCGGCGAGTTCATGTAGTAGGTCGAAGTGATCCACGCGCCGGAGGTGTGATCGATCCAGTAGGCCCCATTAGCGCTGAAGCCACCGGGAAGAACCGCGGACCGATCTTTCAATGAAATGGCGAAGACGCGCGCTTTGCCCTGGGTCGCGAGCTTGAGTTCGTCGCCAATCGTATCGGCCTGAAGATTGCGAGGCGAGGCGCCAGCTTCCGAGCCAGAGATGCCGACGATACGCGTCGTGTCATCTTCCACCGACGTGATCATCTTCTTCTTCGCAGGATCCCACCACTCATTGGCGAGAATGCCGTGGCCATCGCTATACGCTCCGGTGAACAGCGTGGCGTGACCGGGCGCGGTGCGTGTGTTCGCGTACTCGTAATTGCAGCTGGTGAAATAAGCGCCGCGATCGGTGAACAGGCGGAAGCCATCAGGACCGAGCTGATCGCGGGCGCGATCGAGATAGTCGCCACGAAACTGGTCGATGATAATCACGACGACAAGCTTAGGCTGCGCGTTGTAAGCGGACGCGGAAAGAAGAGTGCAGGCGAGGAAAGCGATCAGCGGGAGACCTGCGAGGCGACGTTTCATGGGTGTGAGTAGTGTACCGAAGTTGGTTGGGATTCTGGGAGTCCGGCGATAGAACAACCCACATCTGCCATAGGAAGGCAGATGTGGGACGCCACTGGTAACGCCAGTTACAACGGCCGTCGTCTAATAGCGACCTAATCCGCAATCGCAAAATGCGCGCGGCGATTCAGCTGATAGCAGGAGTCGCTATTCTCGCTGCAGAACGGCTTCTCTTTGCCATAGCTGATCACTTTCAGACGATCGGCTCCGATGCCAAGCTTGTCGAGCAAGCTCTTGGTCGCATTAGCGCGATTGTCGCCCAGGGCGAGGTTGTATTCCTCCGAACCACGCTCGTCGCAATGACCTTCAATCACGATCTTCAGGTCAGGATGTGCAGCGAAGAATTTCGCATTGGCTTCTGCGATCTGCTGGTCCGAAGAGCGGATGTCGTACTTGTCGTAGTCGAAGTAAATGTCCTTCACATTTTGGGCGAAGAGGTCCTTAATGCTCGGACCCGCCTGCGCGACGGGAGCGGGCGGAACAGTGACAGTCACGCGAGCCGAGGCTTCCGCGCTTCCACCTGCACCTTTAGCAATCAGGTGATAGGTGGTCGAGTCCGCGGGGCTTACGGCACGGTTGCCCGAGGCGGTGACCAGGCCGAGGCCGTCAATGTAGATGTCAGCCGCATTCGTTGTATTCCACGAAAGCGTGACGGACTGGCCCTTTTCGATGGACGACTGGCTGGCGGTCAGGGTGGCCGTGGGTGTCGCGGGCGGCGGCGGTGGTGGAGTTTTGGCAACGACTTTCTTCTTGGCACAGCCTCCCAGAAAAAGGATGCCGGCCAGCAGAGATAAGGTAACGGCGAACTTCAGCGACGATTTCATAGATCCTCCAAGACGAAATGGTGCGCCACACGTGGCGGTTATGGAGTGAGGTTACGTTTCCGTGAGCTTGGGGGAAATCGCGATTAACAGCGCAGATCGAAGGCGAGCGCGCGAGGGAAGAGTTCCAGCAGGGCTAATGAATCAGTCAGTGCTGCGAAAAAATTCTTGAGCTGCACCCGAAGTCGAAGCAGACGGAAATGACTGGCAAGACGGATGGAGCAGTACAACAGAAAAGCGTAGAGCCGGGAACGTCCGCCGGTTACGGGGCCGTGAGTTGCAGAGAAGGACCCGCGAGCTGCCGGGAATAGGAAGAGACACAGTACGCAAATCAGTACCACAATCGCCAGCTTGATGTTGGCAATGCGATGGAACATCGAATCCGTCCAGACGTAGGCCTGCTACTCGCAAACACGGTATCCGAAGCAGAGTTGCTCAATCCAGTTACTTTTGTGCTTCTGCCAGGACAGGGGCAGACCCGTTTCAGGCTTCCAGACGGCCAGTGTAGATGGCCATGCCGGCAATGGCATCCACGCCGAGTTGGTCAAGTTGGTCGATCTCTTCTTGCTTAGTGATTCCGCCGGCGACGATGAGCTTGCGCGTGGTAGCGGCGAGCAGATCGGGAACGACCTGTTGCGGGAATCCCTGGAGCAGCCCTTCGGTGTCTACGTTGGTATAGAGGAAGGCACCGCAGAAGTCGTTGAGAGCGCGCATGGCGTCGGGCGCTGTGAATTCGGTGAGGGTTCGCCAGCCGTGAATGGCAACGCGGCCCTGTTTTGTGTCGACGCCGAAGGTCAGCCGGTCGGGGCCGAGTTCACGGGCGAGTTCGTCAGCGAAGTCGCGCTGGATGTGGCCATCTTTGAAAAGCGCCGAGCCGATGATGACGCGGCGCGCACCGAGCGTGAGGGCTTCCCGGGCGGCCGCCAGGGATCGAATGCCGCCACCGACCTGGCAGGGAAGACGCGAGAGAAAGCGCGCGAACAGTTCGCGGTTGCTGCCGGTGCCGATGGCGGCGTCCAGGTCGATCAGTTGGACCAGCGGATATTTCGAGAAGCGCGCGGTCCAGTAGTCGAAGTCGTCAAAGTCGAGGGCTTTCTTTTCGCCCTGTACCAGTTGGACGATCTTGCCACCCATGAGGTCGATGGAAGGAATCAGCATAGTCTCAGTAGCCAGTAGTTAGTAGCCAGTAGTCAGTCAAAACCGCTTCTCTTTCACGAATAGCAGAGTCGGTTTCGTGAAACGTGAAACACGAAACGTGAAACGGCTCAAACCGGCCAGCGCATCGGCACGCCCGCTCGCTGGAGATGTTGTTTCAGTTCGCCGATCGACTCCAGTCCAAAATGGAAGATCGACGCGGCCAAGGCGGCATCGGCACGGCCTTCCCGAAATACGTCCACAAAGTGATCAGGCGATCCAGCGCCGCCGGAAGCGATCACTGGAATCGAGACAACGCCGGCGACAGCTGCGGTCAATTCGCAGTCGAAGCCGGCGCGAGTGCCATCGCGATCCATCGAAGTCAGCATGAACTCGCCTGCCCCGCGAGATTCTGCTTCACGCGCCCAGTCGAGAACGTTGTGACCCGTCGGCTTGCGTCCGCCAGAAACGTAGACCTCGGCGGGGAAAGACGTTGATCGTCGGTCAGTCGTCGGCGATTGCACCCGCCGGGCGTCGATAGCGATGATCACCGCCTGCGATCCAAAACGTTCGGCGATGCAGGTGATCAGAGACGGATCGGCGACCGCAGCGGAGTTGATAGTGATCTTGTCGGCACCAGCATCAAAAATGGCGCTGGCATCGTCGAGCGAGCGAATGCCTCCACCAACGGTGAATGGCACGAACAGTTGGCGTGCAGTGCGACGAACGGTGTCGACCAGCGTCTTACGCTTCTCGTGTGTCGCGGTTATGTCCAGCAGGACGATTTCATCCGCGCCATTGGCAGCATGAAGAGCAGCCAGTTCGGCGGGATCGCCGGCATCGCGGATGTTCACGAATTTCACGCCTTTGACGACGCGTCCCGCATCGCAGTCGAGACAGGCAATGATGCGCTTAGTCAGCACCGAGACGGCCTCCTGTCGTTCACGGTAAAGCCTGCATTGGTGAAATCGCCTATAGGACCAAAATCTCTCATGCCATCTCCGCAAAGTTCTGCAAGATGGCTAGACCGGCAGGTCCGGACTTTTCAGGGTGGAACTGCACGCCAAAGACGTTGCCGCGCTCGACCACGCCACTGAATTCGGTACCGTAATTTGTTTTCGCGACCGTGCCCGGAACGATCGGAGCACGATAAGAGTGCGTGTAATAAACAAATGACTGGTCAGGTACATCCTTAAGGAGCCGCGAGCCGGGCGCGATTTCGATCTGGTTCCAGCCTACATGCGGCGACTTCACATCGCCCGGGAACTTTTCGATCATCGCGGGGAAGAGCGAGAGGCCGTGTACACCGTCGGCTTCGGTGCTGCCCTGGAACATCCATTGCATCCCGACGCAGATGCCCAGGAAGAGCGCTTCGTGATCGAGCGCATCGCACACTGCCTGGCGCAGGCCGCTTTTTTCCAACTGCAAGGTTGCGCCAAAATGGCCGACCCCGGGAACCACAATATGACGTGAACCGCGCACCACCTCGGGATCTTCAGTCACCTGAACTTCGCAACCGAGATACTCGAAGGCCTTGCGCACCGAGGCGAGGTTTCCGGCGTGGTAGTCGACCAGGGTGATCATAACAATCCCTTGGTGCTGGGCAGCATCTTCGCCAACTGCTTGTCGCGAGCGCAGGCTACGCGCAATGCGCGGGCGAAGGCTTTGAACAGCGCCTCAATTTTGTGATGATTGGAGCGGCCATACATCGTCTTCAGATGGACGTTGGCGCGGGCGCCGCGGGCAAATCCGTCGAAGAAATCGTAAACGAGTTCGGCCTGCAGATCGCCCACGAGCCGCGTTCGGACTTTGGCGTCGACGACAACAGCGGTACGCCCGCTTAGATCGATAGCGGCAATGCCCAGCGTCTCGTCCATCGGCATGAGGAAGTAGCCGGCGCGATTGATGCCCTTCTTGTCGCCGAGCGCGCGATCGAAAGCCTCGCCGAGCGCAATACCGACATCTTCCACGGTGTGGTGCTGGTCGACGTCCAGATCGCCCTTGCAGCTGAGTTTGAGATCGAAGCCCCCATGGCGGGTGAACAGCTCGAGCATGTGATCGAAGAAGCGAATGCCCGTCGAGACCTGGTATTTGCCGGAGCCCTCGATGGTGAGCGCCAGATCGATCTGCGTCTCGGTAGTGTGGCGAGTTAGTTGAGCTTTGCGCATGTGATTGTGCCGCCGTTAACGCGGATCGACGCTGATCGGCTCTCCTGTTCTTGTGATTCCCAATTCAGAGATCACCGAAGTCATGGCTGCGAGTAATTGATCCGTGTGCTCGCGCGTGCCGATGGTGATGCGCACGCAACCGGCACAGCCGGGGTCGGAGTTGCGGTCGCGCACCAGAATGGCGCGCTGCTGCAGAGCCTGGATGAATTCGCGATACTTTGGGCCAATGCGCGCGAGAACAAAGTTGGCGTGACTGGGCCAGTGGTGCAGTCCGTTTTCCCCGAAGAATTGCTGCACGCGTAGCCGGCCTTCGATGACCTGGCGCAGATAGTCGGCGACGTAAGCCTGATCGCTTAGTGCTACGGGAAGCGCGGCGAGGGCGGCGGCATTCACGTTGTAGGGCGAACTGACGCGTCGGACCATTTCCATCTGGTTGGCGCGGCCTATCAGCACCCCTACACGAAGTCCTGCAAGACCGTAAGCTTTCGAGAAAGTGCGCGCGATAAATAAATTATCGTACTTCGATATTCCTGCCATAACGCTCTGGCCGTAGAACTCGAAATAGGCTTCATCGATCAGAACAGCGGCATTGGGAGCGCTTTCGACGAGTCGAAGCAAGTCGCGCGATTCGGCGACGGTGCCGCTGGGATTGTTGGGATTGGCGAGGGCAATCAGGCGTGTGCGCGGCGTGATGTGCGCGATGATGTCGTCGATCGGAAATGAGAAGTCTTCGTGCATCGGCACGGTGACGATCTTCGCGCCGGTTGCCTGAATATAGATGGCATACATGCCGAAGGTTGGGACGACGAGGATGGCCTCATCTTCCTCGCGCAGGTAGGTTTCGCAGACGAGGTGCAGGCCTTCGTCGACACCATTCGTGAGCACAACCTGATCGGGCGAGACGCCGAGAAAGCGCGCGACAAGTTCCTCGCAGTGATCGCGATGGGGGTAGCGCGACACCTCTTCCGCCGTGAGGCTTGCGAGCTTGCGATAGACGCGAGGCGAGCATCCCGCGGTGTTCTCGTTCATGTTGAGATTCAAGCCGGTGAGACCCGCCGATGGCGAGCGGTATGACTTCATGCCGAGTACGGCTGGACGCGGTTCAAGCACGGGTACACCTCACGCGGACGGATTCCGCATGTGCGCTGAGTCCCTCGGCTTCGGCGAGCGTAGTGACTATCGGTGCGATGCGCACGAGAGCTTCGCGCGAAACTTCCTGCACGGTGATTATCTTCAGATAGTCGACGACGCTCAGGCCGCCACGGAAGCGGGCGACGCCTCCGGTGGGGAGCACATGATTGGGCCCGGCTGCATAGTCGCCCAACGACTGCGGCGAGTAGGATCCGAGGAAAATGGATCCCGCGCTGGTGAGTGAGTCGAGTTGATCGCGCGAGAGCGTGATGTGCTCGGAGGCTATGGCGTTGGCGACGGTGATCGACTCTTCTGGAGAATCAGTCACGAAGATCAGGCCGTTACGGCTGAGAGATTCGCGAGCGATTTTGTTAGTCTTCGCGCGAGATTTCAGTTCGGCGTCGACTGCTTTAGCGAGAACGGCATTGCTGGTGACGAAGACGACACTCGTGTCGGGATCGTGCTCTGCTTGCGCGACTAGGTCCGAGGCCCAGAACGCAGGATCACCGTCTTCGGCAACAACGATGGCTTCAGTCGGTCCCGCCAGCATGTCGATGGCGCAATCGAACGAGACGAGCTTTTTCGCGGTGGTAACGAACCGATTGCCGGGACCTACGATCTTCACGGCCGGAGCGATCGACTTCGTGCCGTAGGCAAGAGCGGCGATGGCCTGGGCTCCGCCGATACGGTAGAACTCCGTCACGCCGAGCAGTGCGGCCGCTGCGAGAGTTTCCGGTGCCGGATGAGGCGAGCAGACCACGATGCGTGCGACTCCCGCGACCTGCGCGGGAATCACGGTCATTAACAGCGAAGACGGCAGCGGATAGCGGCCCCCTGGCACGTAGCAGCCGACCGAGTCAATTGGCCGGATGATCTGTCCGACCTGCAGGCCTGGCTGAATTTCCCGGGTGAACTCCTGCGGCTTTTGCCATTCAGCGAATTTGCGAATGTTGTGTGCGGCGGTTTCGAGAGCGTGGCGCAGATTCGCCGGAATGGAAGTAATTGCGGTGGCCAGTTCTTGTTCACTGACGCGAAGCGATTGCTTTGGCTCAAGGCCATCCCACTTTTCGGCGTAGCGGCGAAGTGCTGCATCACCCTTGCTGTGAACGTCTTTCACAATTCGGGCGACGGCTCTTTCCGTATCGGCGGAGAAGAGAAGACGTCGATTCGCGAGCTTTGCGACCTCGCGAGCGATCGAGCGGCCTCGAACTGTTCGTACGCCCGGCACTACATCACCACCTTGTTCAGCGGATACTCGACGATGCCCTGGGCCTTGGCAGCTTTCAGGCGAGGAATGATATCGCGCGCTGTGGTCTCTTCGATGATGGTGTTGACGGCGACCCACTGCTCGCCATTGTCGGCAGCAAGTTCGGAGATCGTCGGGCGCTTCAGCGCGGGCAGCACGGCGATCACACCGGCCAGGTCTTCTTTCTTTACATTGAGCATCAGGCCTACGCGTCCCTGGGCAGCGATGGCACCGCACAGCATCAGCCCAAGGTTCTGGACCTTCTCGCGCTTCCATGCGTCCTGCATCGATTTCTTGTTAGCAATGACTTGAGTGAACGACTCCATCACGGTGTCGATGATGCGCAAGCGATTAGCCCGCAGCGACGATCCGGTCTCGGTGACTTCCACGATGGCGTCGGCAAGGACGGGCGGCTTTACTTCGGTGGCGCCCCACGAGAAGTCGACCTGGACGTTGATGTTCTTCCCGGCGAAATATTTCTTCGTCGCATTGACGAGCTCGGTAGCGATGACGCAACCTTCCAGATCTTCGGCACGCTGAAAGCGCGACTCTTCAGGAACGGCGAGCACCCAGCGAACCTTGCCGCGGCTCTGCTTCGCGTAGACGAGATCGGCGATGGCATCCACTTCGAGTCCGCTTTCGACAACCCAGTCCATGCCGGTAAGGCCGACGTCAATCACGCCTTGCGCGACGTAACGCGCCATCTCCTGCGCGCGGATCAGCATGCATTCAATTTCAGGATCATCGGCGCTGGGAAAGTAGGAGCGGCCGCTGACATAAATCTTCCAGCCGGCTTGAGCGAACAGCGCGACGGTAGCATCCTGGAGCGACCCTTTGGGAATGCCGAGACGGATCTTGTTGGCCATGGCGATTATTTTGCCTCCGCTAGCGGCAGTTCGCGCGTGAAGCAGGAGCGGGTGCCTTCGTGGCAGACGACGCCATCGCCTTGGACGCGCACGCGGAAGAGCAATGCGTCCTGGTCGCAATCGGTGGAGGCGGAGACGACGCGCAGGCGGTTGCCGCTGGTCTCGCCCTTCATCCACAGCTTCTGGCGCGTGCGCGAGTAGAAGGTGACGAAGCCGCTAGAGAAGGTGCGCTGAAGGGATTCGGCATTGACGAAGCCGAGCATGAGGATGTCGCCGTTGTCGGCGTCCTGAACGATGGCGGGGACGAGGCCCTGCATTTTGTCGAAGTCGATATTCATTCGTTTTTCCCTGAAAACAAAAAGCCCGCTGATTTTTGGTCAGCGGGCTCTGGATCCTGTTCTACTTTGCTTTTCGCTAGTAGCAGACCTCCGCTGACACGCTCGCCGCGTGGTGATGATGATGGTGGCGATGGGTCAACGTGGTCATGTGAAAAGACAGAATAGCGGTGGGCGAAGCAGCATGTCAACGAAGAATTCATCGCAGAGGACGCAGAGGCCACTTACCTTGAATAGAGGACTAGAATAGTGACAGGGCTGTTATGTCCTCCCTGAAGCAGATCCTCGATCAAAATGTGCGCGAAGCGGCGCCCGAACTGGTGGAGAAGCTCGACGACAAGAACCGCGTGCGCTGCTACTCCTGCGGGCATGAGTGCCCGATTCCGGATGGCCAATCCGGCGTGTGCAAGGTCCGCTACAACCGCGGGGGACATCTCTATGTGCCCTGGGGCTACGTCGGCGGCGTGCAATGCGATCCGATTGAGAAGAAGCCGTTCTTCCATGCGTATCCGGGAGCGCTGGCCTTCAGCTTTGGCATGCTCGGGTGCGATCTGCATTGCTCGTATTGCCAGAACTGGGTGACGTCGCAGGCGCTGCGCGATCCGGAGGCGACGAGTCCTCCGATCCGGGCGACGCCTGAGCAGTTGGCACAGGCCGCAGTGCGGCAAGGCGCGAGGGTGCTGGTAAGCACGTACAACGAGCCGTTGATCACCAGCGAATGGGCGGTGGCGGTGTTCAAGGAAGCGCGCGCGGCACGGCTGGCTACCGGATTCGTCTCCAACGGCAACGGTACGCAGCAGGTGCTGGAATTCCTGCGGCCGTGGATCGACCTATATAAGGTTGATCTGAAGAGCTTCGACGATCAGCACTATCGCAAGCTGGGCGGGAGGTTGCAGCCGATCCTCGATACCATTCGACGGCTGAAGCAGATGGATTTCTGGGTTGAAATCGTCACGCTCGTGATTCCCGGGTTCAACGATTCGAGCCATGAGTTACGTTGTATGGCGGAGTTCATTGCCAGTGTCTCGCCGGATATTCCCTGGCACGTGACGGCGTTCCACGAGGACTACAAGATGACCGATTGCGGGAATACTTCGGTGGAAACGCTGCTGCGCGCCGCCGATATCGGACACGAAGCGGGATTGAATTTCGTCTATGCCGGGAACCTTCCGAACCAGGTGGGGAACCGCGAGAACACCTATTGCTCCAAATGCCATGAGTTATTGATCGAGCGCTATGGATACCTGATCGTCAGTTATCACGTAAGCCCGCACGGAACGTGTCCTGCGTGCGGTGCGAGCGTTCCGGGCAAGTGGGACGCAAAATTCGGCGGCCAGCGGACGTCGAGGCCATTCGTGCCGATGAGCGCAGTGCGGTAAGACCTTTCACCACAGAGGCGCAGAGAATTTCAGATTTAAGAATTCAGATTGAAGATTGATCTGCATACATACCGCAAATTTCCAGGCAATGTTTAGGTCTTCAGTTTTTGTTCTTAAACCTCTGTGACTCTGTGTCTCTGTGGTGGATTGATCCAAAATTTCAAAAGCGCCTCACTTTTCGATACAGTAGTTACTTCTATGCTCGATCTAAATTTTGTCCGCGATCATCTGGAACTGGTGGAAGAGAAGCTGCGGCAGCGCGGCGCGAATCCCGACGAATTGCTGCGCAACTTTCGCGAAATCGATACGCGTCGGCGCGCTGCGATCACCGAAACCGAGAATCTGAAGGCGCAACGTAATCGCGCGTCGGATGAGATCGCGAAGCTCAAGAAGAATAAACAGGACGCGACGGCGCAGATCGAAGAGACCAAGAATCTGCGTGGGCAGATCGAAGAGCGCGAAAAGGCGGCGGAAGCCGCAGATGCCGAGCTGCGCGAAATCCTGAACAGCATTCCGAACTTGCCAGATGGCTCGGTGCCTGTGGGGCGGTCCGAGGCCGACAACAAGGAAGTGCGCCGCTGGGGTACGCCTCGCGAATTCAGCTTTACTCCGAAGCCGCACTGGGAACTCGGCGAGCAGTTGGGCATTCTGGATCTCGAGCGTGCCGTGAAGATCACCGGCGGCCGTTTTGCTGTCTATTGGGACATGGGCGCCAAACTGGAGCGCGCCCTGGCGAACTTCATGCTCGACCTGCACACGAAGGAGCACGGATACACCGAGGTGCTGCCACCGTACCTGGTAAATGCCGAGTCGATGTACGGCACGGGCCAGTTGCCGAAGTTCGAGGCCGATCTGTTCAAAGTGCCGCACGGCGATAAAAACCTCTACCTGATTCCGACCGCGGAGGTGCCGGTTACGAATTTGTATCGTGACGAGATGCTGGACACGGCTCAGCTGCCTATTTCCCTGGTGGCATATACGCCGTGCTTCCGCAGCGAGGCTGGATCGTACGGCAAAGACGTGCGCGGCATCATCCGCCAGCACCAGTTTCAGAAGGTGGAACTGGTGAAGTTTACGCGCCCGGAGAATTCGTACGAAGAACATGAGAAGCTGACGCGCAATGCAGAGACAGTGCTGCAGAAGCTGGGATTGCCGTATCGCGTCATGCTGCTCTCCACCGGCGACATGGGATTTACTTCCGCGAAAACCTACGACCTCGAAGTCTGGCTGCCGGGGCAGCAGTTGTTCCGCGAGATTTCTTCCTGCTCGAACTTCGAAGCATTCCAGGCGCGGCGCGCGAATATCCGCTATCGGCCCGAGGGAAAGAAGGGCACGGAGTTCGTGCACACCCTTAACGGCAGCGGACTCGCCGTCGGTCGCACCTGGCTGGCGATCCTGGAGAATTATCAGCAGGAAGATGGCAGCGTGGTGGTTCCCGAAGCGCTGCGGTCGTACATGGGAGTGGAGCGAATCGAGCGAAGGAAGAAGTAAGATCGAGCGAATGAGTCGGTAACTACGCTACTGCGGCACCTTTTCTCGATTCTCGCGCAAAGAATCCACCATCTGCTTTGCTTCTCCCAAGCTGCAGCCGTAGAGTTTCTGGGCGGCATACATCGCAGTAATGTTTTGTCCGCGCACCACGAGTTCGCGGAGTTGCTTCTGCTGATCGTCGCGGCTGAGCGACTTCAGCTGCGTGAAGTCCTGCTTTAAAGAAACCGTATCGGCAATCACCGTATAGGGCTGCAGGGCGTCGAGGAACTTGTGCGCGCCGGGCACGACGTCCCAATGTATGCGAAGCATCGGCGCAGTCATCGTCACTGGATAGTCGCGGTAAAGAGTCGAACTGGTGCCATACCAGCGTTTTTCCATCGGAGCGTCTTCGCCGCGCTCAGCCTGCAATGCATCCGCGAGCGGAGCGGTATCGCCGGATAACTCAAGATCGACATAGCGAAGATACTGGGTCTGCGTGGCGCCTGACTTTGCGGGATCGGGTGTTTCGACGCGCTCTTTCACCAGGCGGGCCGACGCGATTTCACCGAGCGAGAGGAAAAGGACCGACGGGTCATTCCCGGGCAGCCCGTAGTTCAGATAAGAACGATACTGCACGTAAATTCCCATCTCGTTCATGCGGACCAGCCAATTGGATGGGTGGAACCGCGCCGTGACGAATCTGCGGGTCAGAAGCACGAACAGCAGCAGAAAGGCGCCGAAAAGGTAACCGGGCGGCCACTTTCCAACATATGCCTTGAAAAACAACGCCGTCGTCGCGGCCAGTCCAGCCAGCCAGACGATCAAAGCCCGCAGCCGCGCGTGGCGGAATACGCGGTCGTTGCCGCCAATCTCGACATCTTGCAGTCGCAGCAGGCGCATAGAAGCTCCGTGGTGAGAGACAAGAGTTTACTTCGCCGGAACCGGTATCGATAGTTACTTGCGAACATCCCTGTGCAATGAGTCTCGTGGCTATTTGTTGACCAGTCACACGGCGGTTCCAATACCGCAGGCCCGATTTCTGATTCCGCCCCTGCCCTGCTAAACTTTCATTGGCAGCAATATGTGGAACACGATCAAAAGTTACATCTTCTGGACGCACAAGCGGGCCGGCTTCCACTACGACGTGATGGTTACGTTGATCCTGCTCTTCATCTTTCTAACCCCGCGCTCGTTCTTCAAAGACAAACCGGTGCAGCACACGCCGCATCAGAGCGAAGTGGTGGTGCAACCTGCTGCTGAGGGTGGTTTCCTCTACGAGGTCGACGCCAGTGCGGTACGTTCGGGCGCTTCCGACGACGCGGTTCGCGAAGACCTGTTGCGCGTGATCGAGCCGATCGGCGGTGAAGTCGAGATCACCAAGTGGGACACAGTGAAAGATGCCAGGGGCCGGGTGACGGCCTACAAGGTGCACGTTGAACGCTAACGACCGGCGCGGTTCGAAGTTGCTCCAAATCAGAATCTCCTGTGCCGCGGTCATAATCGGGTTTCTGCTGCTGGCCCATCCTTCCTTCGCGCAAAACGACAATGCGGCTCTGGAAAAGATCCTGAAGACGATGGACGCTACCGCGGCCACCTTCAAATCCGCACAGGCTGACTTCGAATGGGATACGTACACGGCCGTGGTGAACGATCATGATTTCAAGGTGGGAACGATCTACTACCGCAAGCAGGGCAACTCGGTAGAAATGTCTGCCGAGGTACGGCCGTCAAAAAACGATCTGGTGCAGCAATACATTCTCTTCAAGAACAATAAGGTAGAGATTTATACCCCCAAGACGAAACAGGTGCAGTCCTTCGACGCGACCAGCAACAAGGCGGATGTGCAGAGCTTCCTGGTCCTGGGTTTCGGCGGCGGCGGCCATGAGATGCTGAAGTCTTTCGACGTTCACTATGCGGGGACGGAACATGTCCAAGGCATAGATGCCGCAAAGCTGGAATTGACTCCCAAGTCGGCTAGTGCGAGGAACATGTTCAACAAGATTGTGCTCTGGATCAATTCGGCCCTGGGCGTCTCTGTGCAACAACAACTATTCGCGCCCGATGGCGACTACAAGCTCTCGAAGTACAGCAACATAAAAATCAATCCGAAGTTATCCGATGACCTCTTTAAGTTAAAGCGCTCCAGCTAGGCTCCTTTTCACAAAATAGGGTTACTTACAGATTTTCTAGTCGCATCTGCGACTCGCGACTATACTTGTGCAACCATTGGTGGCGGATGGGGCGTCCCACTGCTGTGCAGTTTTGAAACGCAGGTGAGTAATGGGTAAGGTTTTTACAATTCCGGTAACACCCGATCCGGGCCGGCGCAAGCGGGAACGCAGCACCGATCCTCGTTACGTCGAAGGCCAGCGCCTGCTGGTGGAAGCGATGAAGTACCTGGCACAGTCGGATCCTGTCCAGAACAAAGAAGCAATCCATCTGCTCTCCGAACATTTTCGTACCCAGTTCCGCATGACGGATTCGCCGCTGCGCATGCAGTAACGGCCTTCATTTTGGTTTTCCCGCTCTTCTCTGATCCGCCCTTCGTTTAATCGAAGGCGATTCCGAATCGTCCAGAGTCACAGTAGGCAACGACATCAGCGTTGAGTTCTGCTACCGTCGTCCCATGACTCACGCTCAGCTCGTTCAGGTTGCCACCGCATGGCTGCGCCGTTATGGATGCGGCATCGTGCTCAGGGAGCAGGCCTGCTGCACCGGGGAGATGCCCGACGCCATCGGCTGGAAGAAACGTTGCCGCTCCGTGGTGGTCGAGTGCAAGATTTCGCGTTCGGATTTTCACGCGGATAAACACAAGCCCTGGCGCTCCGATCCGAAGATGGCTCTAGGCTGCGAGCGCTTCTACCTCGCTCCTCGTGGCGTGCTTGAAGCAACGGATCTGCCGCCGAATTGGGGATTGCTCGAATACCATGCGCGCAAAGTTCAGCGAATCGTCGCACCAAACAAGCGCAGTCAACGGACTCCCGAAGGCTTGATGAACGAGATGAATCTGCTGCTCTCGAGTCTGCGGCGAGTAGAGGTACGCATCGAACCGCAGTCGATCACAGACTTTCTGAAATGGAAAAATCGGATGATCGAGTACAACGGTGGGATTGCACCGGAACGGTTGAGCGTCGCTGAAGCAAATGGCTATCTCGAATCCGTAGAGTCGATTCTGGAATCGGATGTTGGGGTAGCTGGTAGCTAGCGTCGAGGACCCGCGAAGCAACAACTGGGATGTATATGCGATCCGCAAAAAGCAAAAGGCGAACGCGCTCTGCGTCCGCCTCTTCGATTCTTTCGCTAACCACTAACCACACACTGATCGCTATTTTCCTTCCGACTCCTTATACATGTACTTGATTGCCTTCTTGTAGATCAGCAGGTTAGAGGAGCCAGTGCGATTCAGCTTGATACAGATGCGATCGTACCACTCGATCATGCCGTGCACTTCTTCGCCGTCGCGCAGCACTACCACCATGGGGGTCTGCGATTGGATCTGTTTCTGATAATAAAAATTTTCGGCGTGCGTCTGTTCCGGCGGCGTGGGCCGCTTGCCGTTGCTGGAGCGCTCGCGGCGCTCGGGTGGAGCACCCTCGGGGCGCGCTTCTCCGCGTCCGAGCGAAGGTCTGATCAATTTTCTGCTGGTGAATGGTTCGGGCTCTGGCGCCCGTCCTACTGCCGTGGAGTCGAATGCGTCTTTCATGCCGAGTGCCTGTGCCCCCCGCGGGAAATTTAACTGCGCGGAAGCATCCACAAGACCTGAACTAAGGGATTATCGCGCGAGCGTTGTGGCTACCGTATCACAGCTAAACGGTCGTCGCAATGGCGCACGACACAAGTGATGAAATCTGGAAATGCCCCAATAGAACAGGGAATTACCGCGCTCAGGCGGGTTGGCGCTCGAGCGCGGCGGCAAATGCATCGAGCGAAAGCGAGCGCAGCACATTGCGGCGCATTCCCGACTCCACCTCTCCTAAACGCTGGCTGGCCGACGCAATCCATTCGAAGTCGGTCAGCGCTGCCATCTTCGCGATCTCGGCGGCAATATCGGCGTTGCGTACCAGTTGCGGTGTGCCCGATTTCACATACAACATGTCTTCGAGCAGCGTGTACATCGCGCGCAGCAACTGATCGGTTTTCGCTTTTCCTTCTGCCCCAGCACGATATCCTTCGGTCGTGCGGAATAGATTGCTGTGGTCCTCGGCGTTCAGGGCGGAATTCAGTAATACCAATGCGTCTCTTCGTGCAGCCGTGTACGTCTCCAGGTCGAACGAGATCGCCCTTCCAACCGCTCCCCCGGAGAGTCGCGAGACCAGCGAGCGGGTCGGCGCAGGCCAGTCAAAACGCCGCTTCGCCAGAAGCGACTCGATCTCCTGCGGCTGCAATGGAGCGAGTTGCAGCGTGATGCAGCGCGAACGAATGGTCGGGAGAAACTCTCCCGGATTCGTCGTCAACAAAAACAGCGTCGCGTATTCCGGCGGCTCTTCCAGTACCTTTAACAGGGAATTGGCCGCTTCCTTCATCATCGCCGACGTAGTGAAAATGAAGATGGAATGCTTTCCCATGCGCGGCCGCTTATAAATGTTGGCAATCACGTGCCGCACCTGGTCGACCTTGATCATCATCTGCGGCGGATCGGGCGGAATGATCAGCACATCGGGATGCGTCTGAAGAAAGATTCGCGTTTCTTTCTTGTCGGCCTCGCGCAGTCCCTCGCGCGCCTCCACCGCTTCCTCGAACTTGGCTTCAAAATCGTCAGCAGCGGCGATCTCCTGGCAACTGGCACACACGCCGCAGAAATCAGGTAACGGACCGGGCGGTGGATTCAGGCAATTCATCGCCTTCGCGATCATCTGCGCCAGCAGATATTTTCCCGAACCTGCGGGGCCCGAGAGGATCACGCCATGCGGAAACCGATCGCGCGCCAGCATTTCGCGGACGCGCTCGATGGTTTCGTGATTCCCGATGAAATCGTTGAACGCCATAGCTCTACTTGGTGCTTCTCACTTCCTGCTTCGCTAGTTTCCGGCGAACGTGTTCCACAATCTCCCGGTGCACGGTGTCGCCGTCGCGGCGCGCGTCGACCATGAACACGCGCAACGGTTCGCGTCGTGCAATCGCGAGGTACGCCTGGTGGACTCTCTCGAAGAACGCCTCGCTCTCGCGCTCGAAGCGGTTCTCGTCTTCCGAGCCAGCGCCATTCGCCGCCAGTTGATTGCGTTTGCGTGCCCTGGCCACGCTCGCCCGTACCTCGGAATCCATCAGGATAGTAATGTGCGGATTCAGTCCGCCGCACACGATCTGGTGCATGGCCAGGATCGGTTCGCTTCCCAGTCGGCGCCCGCCTCCCTGGTATGCCTCCGAAGAATCGGTGTACCGATCGCACAACACGATCTTCCCGCTCGCCAGCGCGGGAGAAATTACTTCACGAATCAACTGCGCGCGCGAGGCGAACATCAGCGCCAGTTCGGCCGTCGGCGCCAGCCCCTGGGTTCGCGAATTCAGCAACAAGCCGCGTATCTGCTCTCCAATAGCAGTGCCGCCGGGCTCGCGCGTCACCACTACTTCGCGGCCGTCCGCTCGCAACACTCCTGCCAGCCGCTCCGTCTGGGTGCTTTTGCCGCAGCCGTCCAGACCTTCGAAAGTAATAAAAGAGCCGCGCATTTCGTTCAGCCAGCAAAAATCATATCACCCGGATTTTGCGTGCCTGCGCTAAAGCAATTTCCTCTCTTCGCCGATGGAAAAACTGCTGCTGCAACCAAGGTGATTCCGATGCCCCTGTTTACTTGGAACGATTCTTATAGCGTCAGTGTTCAACAGTTCGATGACCAGCACAAAGTCCTCTTCAACCTGATCAACGACCTTCACGAGGCGATGTCAAAGGGTAAGGCCCGTGACAAAATGGCCGACATCACCGCCCAACTGCTCCAATACACACGGAGCCACTTCACTGTGGAAGAAGCTGCACTCCAGCAAGTTCATTACCCGCAGTTCCTCGATCATAAAAAGAGACACGAGGCGTTCACTGCCAAGGTCGCGGATTTCGAGAAAGAGTGCCGGTCCGGAGAAGCTCCGTTGTCGGTCAATGTCATGGTCTTTCTGCGCGATTGGCTTTCCGAACACATCCTGAAGAACGATAAGCAGTACGTTCCCTATCTGAAGCACTAGCGCGTCTTTTCGCAGGTCACGCCCGTACCATCGCGGCAACTTTTTTATCGAAGTTGCCGCAACTTTTATTGATACGATTCAATGCTGAAGTTTTTCCACTTTTTCTCAGTTCGATCTCTTATCATGGGAACAATTCTTCGAGGACGCCCACAACCAGATGAGATCGTTCACTTCCCGCCTGCTTGCCTTTGCAGTCATCTTCTCTGCAGTTTCTGTTTTCGCACAGAGTCCTGCGCGCCATTTCCCGGGTGAAATCACCGTGGCCGTTGATGCCACCGATGCGCCGGGCCGCTTGTTTCATTCGAAACTGACCATCCCGGTGCAGCCTGGTCCGCTTACTCTTTTCTACCCGCAGTGGATGCCGGGCGAGCACGGACCAACCGGCCCCATCGCCGATCTTACGGGCCTTAAGTTTTTTGCCAACGGCCAGATGATTCGCTGGCGCCGCGACGATGTGGAGATGTTTGCCATTCACGTCGAGGTCCCCCAGGGTGTCACCACGCTCGACGCTACCCTCGACTACACATCACCCGTCGAGCAGGAAACTGGATTCAGCGCCGGCTCGACAGCCAGCGCTCAGATGGCTCTCGTCAGTTGGAACTGGACGCTGCTATATCCCTCGGGCTATCCGGCGGATCAGATTACCTACCGCGCCAGCCTTAAACTTCCTGCCGGATGGAAATATGGTACGGCTCTTCCGGTGGCACTCGAAACCGGTGACACCATCCAGTTCAAGCCCGCGTCTCTCTACACTCTCATCGACTCCCCAGTGATCAGCGGACACTACTACCGCGCGGTTCGTCTCACTCCTCCGGCCGCCACGCCGACTGCCGAAATGGACATTGCCGCCGACAGCGATGCCGCCTTGCAGATGTCCCCGGAACTGGAAACCGATTACAAGAACCTGGTTGCGGAAGCGACCACGCTCTTCGGGGCCACACACTATCGCGATTATCACTTTCTCTATTCGCTCAGCGACCATGTTGCGCACTTCGGACTCGAGCACCACGAGTCCGACGATAGCCGTGTGTACGAGCGCACGATGATCAATTCTGATGAAGCCAGGCTGGAAGCCGGATTGTTGCCTCACGAATACGTGCATTCCTGGAATGGCAAGTATCGTCGTCCGGCGGGGCTGACAACGCCCGATTACGAAGTTCCCATGAAGGGCGAGTTGCTATGGGTTTACGAAGGGTTGACCAACTACCTGGGCGCGGTGCTCACGGCTCGTAGCGGACTGCTGAATCCTGAACAGTCGCGCGAGGACCTGGCCTTATCCTCCGCAGAACTCGATGTCGAATCCGGCCGCACTTGGCGGCCACTGATCGATACTGCCGTCGCCGCGCAGATTCTCTATGACGCCCCCAAAGCATGGTCCGACTGGCGGCGCGGTGTCGACTACTACGATGAAGGTACGATGCTGTGGCTGTGGGTAGACGTCATCATCCGCCAGCAGACCCACGCCAGCAAATCCATCGACGACTTCTGCAAACTTTTCTTCGGACCACCGAGTCTGCCTTTAGACAAGGTCCCCGGGCCCAAGCCATACAGCTTCGATGAATTGGTGAGTACGTTGAACCAGATTGCGCCCTACGACTGGGCGAAATTCTTCAATGACATTCTTTGGACTACCTCGCCGCACGCGCCTGTGGGCGGAATCGAGGGGAGCGGATGGCACATCACCTACACCGATGTAAAACCAGAAGGGATTCGCGCCCATGAAGAGGTGCATCGCAGCATCAACGCGGACTTTTCACTTGGTTTGCAATTGACCGAAGCAGGTTTAGTGGAAGATGCCAATTTGCTGATGCCTGCCGCCAAGGCCGGCGTGTTGCCAGGAATGCAGATCATCGCCGTGAATGGCCGGGCTTTCACCGCGGACGCATTGCATGACGCACTGCGTGCCGGCAAAACCAGCAAAGAGCCGCTGGAGCTGATCGTGAAGAACGCAGACTACTTCAAGACGGTGCGCATCGACTACCACGGGGGTGAGCGTTATCCGCACCTGGAACGTAATTCACAACCCGACCTGTTGAGCGACATCCTGAAGCCGCACGTGCTCACCAGCGCGCGATAGGGAAGCTCACGTGGGGCAGTCGACCTCGACTGCCCTTCCGAGCGGAGCGAGGATTGTCATCCTGGGCGAGGGCGTACGCCCGAGCCGAGGGAGCCCCACGAGGCTCTCATCTCAACCAACATCATTAGGCTTTCACGCCGGTCAGATCTCCGGGTACCAGCGCACTCACTAAACCAACGTGTGGGTAGAATCACTCCACCACTCCGTCCAGCAGATCGGTTTCGATCCGATCGATCTCCCGGAATTCCACGCTCGATGCCAGGTGAAATCGTTCCTGCCATGCGCGCTCCCTCATCGCTTTTTCAAAACGCGGCAACAGCGGATTCTGGCTGGTATGCGCGCGGAAGGCGGCAATCTTGATTTCCAGGCAATCGCCAATGTCGATGATGGTGGTCGTCGGCGGCATCGCCACCGGTTGTCGATCCTGCAAAATGAAATTCGCGGTCGTGTAGTAGAGCTTCTGCGTCCGATGCGAACCCAGACCTTCGGCCATGTGCTCGGCGAAGCGGTTCGTCCTTCCGGCCCAATGGAAGGCCATGGTCGCGAACAGGCCCGCCATCGAGTGATCAGGATGAGCCGTAACCGCGCCTTCCAGCCCAAGCGTAAGCATGACGTGAGGCTTCAGTTCGCGTACCCGGCGCGTGAGCCGGCCTACCGTCTCGTAGAAGTTCACGCGATCGAGTCCACCGTCCGGCAGATCCCAGACTTCCCCGTGACTCACGTTCAGCATCTCGCAGGCGCTGGCGAATTCCGCACGACGCTTGGCCGCCAGCTCCGCATCCGATTGCGCTCCTCCACGGTTGCTGGCCGCAGTTCCTGCCGTGAGACAAATCACGCTGGTCTTCACGCCGCGCGACGCATACAGCCGCAGCGATCCTCCGAAGCCGCCGACCTCATCGTCCGGGTGCGCGGTGACACAAAGGAAGCGAAACATGCGTCTCCTATCCATCCCAGTTTACCTTGCGAGCAGGAATTCTCTTGCGAATGCCGGCGCTGCCAACTCGCTGCTCGGATCAGCGCTTCTTATTACCTACCCGCGCTTGATCCCGGACCTCGTTCGTTGAGGTGCACTGATGTTTGGGCGTTCATCGAATAGATATCTATTTTGGTCGCTTCTGCTGGCAAGCTGCGCTCTTGCGCTGCCTGCGCCGCTGACCTCTGAAGACCATTTCACGGTGTCGCCGGAGAGCATGACCCGTTACGAATCGCGCGTCCCGCTCGGGTGGGAAAGTTTCAAGGTGCGTTCAACAGGTACCTGTTTCTACCTGATGGGAACGGTGGAGAGTCCGAAATTCGACGGCTGGCGCAAGGTCACGGTCAACGAGCAGAGCCATCTTCTCGATGCTGCCGGACAGCCGGTTCGTCTTTATCCCGAAGAGCTGCAATTCCGCATCACCGCGAGTGCTCGGGAAAAACTACTCGACAGTCAACCCTTCACCGTCGCGAGTAATCTTCCGCTGAACGATTACTTGCTGCGTCTCCGTTTCCGCCTCAAGATTTTTCACGGCCTGTTCCAGCGCACCCTGCGCCCGGTTTCTGTCGAGCCAATCGGAATGCCCGCCGATATTTCCTACGACGAGCGTATCTACCGGATTCGTTTCAATCTCGATCATGTGCCGATCGACGATCGAGTTGTGCTGGAAGTATTAGCGCCTACGGGAGAACGATTGTCGAAATTCCACGTGGATCTATTCTGAACCAGGAGTGGTTTAAGGGTGCCCCATCCAAGCCTTCTTTTGGCTTGGGTGGGTGATTTTCATTTCTGTCGTAGGGATGTTCTGAGAGTTCCGCCTTACTGCTCTTCAATCACTTGGACTTCAGCCCCGGTCGCTTCCTCCAGCATGAACTCCAGCACCTCTTGCGGATGTGCCGAATTCCAGACCGGAGCGAACGATTGCCGGTGTAGTGGCGACGGGCCGAACTCGCGCAAGGCCGCGATGTGCGCGGGAGATCGGTACCCTTTGTTCGACGCCAGCTTGTATGCCGGAAACACTGGATCCCACGCGGAAATCATGCGGTCACGCTCTACTTTCGCTACGATCGAGGCTGCCGCAATCGAAGCCGACAAAGCATCGCCGTGAATGATCGACCGTTGCCGGCATTCCACCATCAGCTTCATGGCGTCGATCAGCAGGCAATCCGGAGCCGGTGTAAGCGCCTGCACCGCCTCCGTCATCGCCAGCCGCGTCGCATGGTAGATGTTGAGCTGATCGATGCGCCCGACATCCACTCCGGCCACGGCCCATGCAATGCAGTGTTCCTTAATTCGTTCGGCCAGAATCTCTCGCCGATTGGCGGGCAGCAGTTTCGAATCGCGCAGCCCCTTGATGCGGTACTTGGGATCGAGTATCACCGCGCCCGCGACGACAGGTCCGAAGAGTGCGCCACGCCCGACTTCGTCAACACCGGCTACCAGTTGTGCGCCGCTCGTCCACAGTTCGCGCTCGAAGCGTGTCGTGCATTTCAGCCGTTTCAGCAGGCGCAACTTCAGCGCTGATTTCGAAAGCGGCTTTTCATTTTCGGATTTGGTTTTCGAAGGCACAGCGATAGCGGAATTCTACCAGCGAATCTACACGGGTGCCGTCGAAGCGTCAGCCAGCGCCTGATCGCGATCCTGATCAACTTTCATTCGGTCACCGGCCAGCAGTAGAGTCCGCACTTCCTTCCAGTTATTCACCCGCAGGAAGCGTTTCTCATTCATATTGTGTGGCGCCGAAAACAGGATGCGCATTCCTTCGAACTGCTCCAGGTTCCGTATGCGGTCGTCGATCATGATGTCGGCATCGACGATGCTCTTATCGCCACAATAGACGACGTTGCGAATGTCGAGAAAAGGGAAGTGCTCCTGCAGCCACGCGTGCTTCGGCAGGAATGAGTTGGGAAATTCCATTGCCGCTGTCACGATGAACACGTCGTAGCGCTCGGTCAGCTGGCGGATCACCTCCTGGCATCCGGGCATCACGTCGAGGTCCCAGAAGAATCCATCGGAAAGCGCGATTTCGTCGATCCTGCGCCGGTGCGCTTCCGGTACGGTGAGGTGCAGCGGCTTTCCTTGCAGATCCTGCTTGCGCAGGTTGGCTCCAAACTCATCGTTGTAGAGCTGAAGATGGCGCGTCAGGCTGTCGGCCATCACCTCGTCCATATCGATCGCGATCCGCAGACGCGACCGCCGCGCGCGAGTTGGTGCCTGCGCCGGTTTCTTCACCACAGCCTTCAGAAAAATGGCCACCAGCACCAGGAATCCCGTGACGAGGTTGGCCGCGATAATCGCCGGAGCCTTCATCAGGATCCCATATACCAACCACAGCATCACGCCCGTCCAGAACGCAACCAGCATCGGGTAGGAGAGATCACGTCCTCCCTGTTTGCGGATTTTCAATACCTGCGGGACGAAGGAAGCGGTCGTGAGCGTCGCTGCGGCAAAACCCAGAATATTCGTGAAGGAAAAAACCATGCTCTTTCAGTATAGCCGCGGTGGCCCATTCAACGTTGCTGTACCTCAGGCTTGCATCTAACTGTATGCATTCTCGGTCGATGACCCATGTATGAAGCCAGAAGAACTGTCGTAATTACGGGCGCCTCCAGTGGAATTGGGCGAGCGTGTATCTTGCGGATGAACAGAGCGGGATGGCGAATCTTCGCCACGGTTCGCAAGAGCGAGGACGTCGTTCGCCTGAATGCCCTCAATCTCACAGATCTCTTCCCCGTAATCATGGATGTCGAGGACCGTTCTTCGATTACCACTGCGGCTCAACAAATCGCCGCGCAGGTTGGCGGATCGGGATTGGACGGCCTGGTCAACGTGGCGGGAATCGGCATCGTCGGGCCCGTCGAATATGTAACCGCGCGCGACTTGCAGCGGATCTTCGACGTAAATGTGTTTGGCCAGATCGCAGTGACCCAGGCATTTCTACCGCTGATTCGTGAAAAGCGAGGTCGCATCGCAAATATCAGTTCGGTCGGTGCACACATCGCGATACCGTTCGCTGGCTTGCTCAATGCCAGCAAGAGCGCATTCGGATGCTTCAGCGATACGTTGCGGCTGGAACTGAGTCCTTTTGGGATTCGCGTGATTACCATCGAGCCCGGTTCAATTGCAACTCCAGCGGTGGACAAGACACTGGGAGATGTTGAAGGCGTGGTCGGCAATCTTCCCGCTCAGGGCCGTGAGCAATACGCAGCGACGTTGAGGCGCGTTACACGGCGTGCTTACGAACGAGAGAAGAACGGCAGTCCCGCAGAAGTGGTGGCTCGGGCGGTTCATCACGCGATGACCTCGGATCATCCGCGTATCCGGTACCGTGTCGGGAAAGACGCCCGGGTCATCGCGGTGCTGCCACGAATCTTCCCGGACTGGCTTCTGGATATCGTTCGGTACCGCGCCCTGGGTCTTCAGGGGCAGTTCAGCAGTGTCGAAAGCAAAAGGACTGCGGATGAGTCGATCGACCAGGCGGCGTAGGTTTTGCGAAAGTCATTCAGCGCAAGCTCTCATCAGCGGCGGCTCTTGCGTTTGGCTTCGAGCCTGGGCCAGTACTGGAATTCGTCGGCGTAGAGTTCGCCGCTGAGGTCGGACAGATGGCGCTCCATTCGCGCTTGTGCGTCGGCAATGGCGCGGTTGTAGATTACCGGCCCAATCTCTTCGAGAAAGAAGTTCAATAGCATTCCCGCGGGCAGATCACCCAGAGGCTCGGACATGTTTTCCATGTTTTCCTCGAAGTAGCGCTTGAGCGAATTCACTGCGTCAGCCCGCGCTTGCTTCGAGAGCTCAAACGTCATCATCAGAGTAACTCCTGTGCAATAAACATGCCGTCAGGCGGACGCATCCACATCGCCGCTCAACCGGCGCAGACTCTCCGTTGACGGCACGAAATAGTACGCACCCGTCAGCGGCCGTGTGTAGCGCGTCAGCGCATCCCGAACACCGGTAGTCAGTCCCGCCATGCTTTCCAGCATCGCCGATAACCGCCGCTGTTCGGCACTGAACCCCACAAACATGGTGCCGTGGCTGGTGACCGACCCGTACGGCATGTTGCGCCGGAAGATCTTGCCGAAGCGATCCTGGTCGGTGCTGGCGACATGCGAGTCGGGCGCCTTGTCTTCCAACTCAATGCTGTCGACTTTCTTCCTTCCGATCACCTGCTCTTGCTGAGCCACTGGAACCGCTTCCCACTTGGCCGCGTCGTGCACCCACTTTTGCAGCAGCAGGATGCTTCCTCCTGCTCCGGGACGTCCTTCTTCGATGAGAGCGAAAGCCGGCGCATCGATCAAACTCGGATTCTCGGATCCATCGATGAAGCCGGTGAGGTCACGATCATGTCGATAAGGCCAGCTTGAGGTTTCGTCGGCAATCGTGGCCACGTCATTAAGCTCGGCGATCGCTTTGCGCGCCTCTTCGAAGACCACATCGTAGGCGCTTCCGGAGATCCAGAGCACCGCGTCGTGTTGCGTGGCCGGCATCACGAATCCCTCGATGCCGATTAAATCCTTATTGAACCCAACAACCTCGGCCGGGGCGTCGTCGGGAACAACCTCTCGCCACAACTCCGGCCTGAATCCTGTCACCAGGTTCACCCCTCCCATGGTCGTTCGTGGCTCGCGTAGAGACGATATTGCCTGCACAAGCTCTCGCCGCTTCTGCGTGCCGGAGGCGT
Organism: Terriglobia bacterium; assembly: GCA_963826275.1. Classification (GTDB taxonomy): domain Bacteria; phylum Acidobacteriota; class Terriglobia; order Terriglobales; family Acidobacteriaceae; genus JAJPJE01. Next base: position 266,331 of record CAWGWI010000007.1, read on the forward strand.
CGAATTCCAGATAAGCGTGGGAGGCTGTCCCCAAAGCAAAGACGCCGCTCTGGGGAGTTTTCATGCGGAAAGCATCGCGAGGCTTCTCGTTCATAGATTCTGGCCGCCGTGGCGGGAAGCCCAAAGCTCTTCAACGCCGGAGCGGCCTCTATTGTGCCTTCTATGCTCGCCGAGAACAAAATGTTTATTCGGAGACAGGCGGCCCGGGCACGGCTTCGTAGGCATCCGCATGCGCTACTACCTCAGGCACCTTGGCCTTTGTGCCGGGCATGATTTCAAAGCGCGGGTCGAAGTCGATCATAGTCGAAGCAAGTTGTCTCAGGACCTCCAGGTTTCCTTCGGCCTTCGCCGTTCCGTCCGCAAGCTGCGCCTTGAGTGTTTTCGCGCCCGTCATCGCTTGTTCCAGATCAGAGCGATTGATCGTCAGAGTTAGGTCGGCCTTCTTGGCGAGAAAGCCCGGCAGGTTCGTCAACGTCGAGTTTTCCATCTCGATCAGGAATTTCTCGCCGTTGTCCGGCGTGATCAGGTTGATTGTGAATCGCAGGCCCTCAGCCTTGCGGCTATCCATGCGAATACCCAGGAAGTTCAGGAACAGTTCCGTGTCCATTGCCCGGATTACGTCCGGGTTGGTTGAACTGGCTGTTTTACCTTGCGGAATTCCCGACCTGAGCTCGTAAGCCCCCGCAAGATAACTATTACGCAGTCCCGGGTTCTCCTGCTGATATCCGATCTGCTCGAAGATGTCTGCCAGCAGCTCCTTGGCGGCCTGGTTCTGGGGTTCGGCCTGCACCAGCTTGTTCACAATTTCCTGCGCGAGAAAGTATTTTCCTTTGTCGTGCAGTTCACGGCCGCGAGCCAGGATCTTCTCGGAACCTCCCATCATCTCGACATAGAGAGGCGCCGACTCAGACGGCGAAAGCGGAATCAGAGTGGCCGGGTTGCAGTCCCAGAAGCCTAGGTAGAACTGTACGACACCACGACTGTTGTGTTGGGGAGAACCGTGATAACCGCGGCAGTGCCACTGATTCTGTAGGCTCTTCGGCAGCTCGTAAACATTGTGGATTTCATTGATCGTTACGCCCTCATTCGCGTGGTGCAAAACCTGGTTGTTCATGTGGGCGTAAAGATCGCGCTGACTGCGGAGCACCTCCTGAATGCGGGGGTTGCCCCAGCGCGGCCAGTGATGCGAGGCGAACATCACCTCGGCTTCCAGACCGAAGCGATAAAGCGCTTGCGCTATGTACTTCGACCAACGCAGTGAGTCGCGGATGGCGGTACCTCGCAACGTGTAGATATTGTGCAGCGTCGAGGTAACGTTCTCCGCCATCCATAGCGCCTTCATATCTGGAAAGTAGGTATTCATTTCCGTGGGCGCTTCCGTGTTTGGTGTGTTCTGAAAAACCATCCTTACGCCGTCGACCTCGACCTCCTGAATGTCTTTCTCAATCGTCATGTTTGGCGCAATCAGCCCGACGGCACCCGCCGAGACGCGCTGCCCCAGTCCCTGGCTGACGTAACCGTATGCATTAGCAGGGAGTAATAGTCCGTACTGGTAGAACAGGCGTCGGTTCATAGCATTCCCGGCAAAGACATTTTCTGAGATGGTGCAGTCCATGAAATTGGGCGGGGCGATGACGGTGATCTTCCCAGAACGAACGTCATCTTCGTTGACGATCCCGCGAAGGCCACCCCAATGATCGGCATGGGAGTGCGAGTAGATCACGGCGGTGATGGGAAGACCCTTCCCGACGTGTTCCTGAAACAGCTGCCACGCCGCGCGCGCCGTTTCGGCACTGATCAACGTATCAAAAACAATCCATCCTCTTTTGCCGCGCACGAACGTCATGTTGGAGAGATCGAAGCCTCGTACCTGATAGATCCCTGGTATCACCTCGTAGAGTCCGTAGTTATTGTTCAATTTCGCCTGGCGCAGAAGTGAAGGATGAATGCTGTCGAAATTGTCCTGTCTATCAAGGAATTGAAACCGCGCCATATCCCAGGCGACGTTGCCGGCATCGGCCATGATTTGTAGCTTCTTCATCGGGGCGATCAGCCCCTTCTTCTGTTCTTCGATATCTTTCGTGTCAGCGAATGGCAGAGTTGTTCGTGCCTGCCGCAGAAACTCTTGTGTGTATTTTGAGGGTGGCTTGCCCTTAGGGTGGAAGTGCTCGTTTAGCCCTGTTTCTTTAAGCTCGATTCGTTGAGTCGACATCGCTTTTCTCCTTGCACACGGGGGACTGCCAGATGTGTTCTCTTACTTCACTGCGATTACCGTTCTCCCGGAACTAACACTTTTGATAGTCGTTGCCGGTCAATTGCGGGTCACAGGTTTCAGGGTCGCAAGGCCGCCGTCGTGCTTGGTCTGCCTGCCGACTCTTGACTCCAGCCTTTGGTTATCTCGTAGGCTTCCCAAATCGGCCTTCAGTGACCCCTTTTCGCGTTTCGTCCCAGTCTCTTCCCATCCTTCTGGAACCTTCTCTCCCTTTCCCCCGTACCTTTTACTGAGACATTCGTCTAACACTCGGCTAAGAACGCCAACCATGAACCTGCGCGAGATCGCGAAGCAAACGCTAGCCACTCTTCGAGCCCACAAGATGCGCTCCTTCCTCACCATGTTTGGGATCATCTGGGGCATTGCATCGGTCATTATTCTGGTTGGCCTCGGGCTGGGCTTCAGTAAAGACCAGAAGAAGCGCATGGAGACGCTAGGCAAGGACCTGGTCATCATGTGGGGAGGCCGCACCAGCGCGCAGGCTGGGGGGCTCGCCGCGGGACGCAAAGTTACCCTTACGATCGATGATGCGCGGCTGATTCGAGCCGAATGCTATCTGGTGAAAGCGGTCAGCCCCGAACTTCAGCGCAGCGTGCCCGAAGTGAGCCAGTACAATTCCGCCGCCCGCCAGATCTCCGGAGTGTGGCCGGCATTCCAGGATTTCCGCTCCATCCTTCTCTCTGAGGGACGCCTCATGGTGGAAGATGATGAGCGCGACGCCAATCGCGTCGTCATCCTTGGCTGGAACGCAGCCCGGCAGCTGTATCCCGGACAGCCTGCCGTGGGCGCCACTCTCATCATCGCCCGTTACCCCTACACGGTGATCGGGGTGATGGCCGAGAAGAAACAGAACAGCAACTATAGCGGCCCGGATAACGACATGCTGTATGTGCCGTATTCCGCCATGGCGCGAGACTTTCCTCCCCCGCCAGCCAAGGATGAAACCATCATCAAGGGATACCTCTCCGACATCGTGATGGAGGTCGGCGATCCCGAAACCCACGATGAAGCGGTGATGCAGGTTCGGCGCGTGCTCGGACGCCTGCATCACTTCGAGCCCACGGATAAAGACGCGCTCTTTATCTGGGACACCATGGAAGCGTCCAAACTGCTGGCTCGCATCTTTGGCGTGATCACCATTTTCTTTGCTTGCGTCGCGATCACCACCCTGGCGCTCGGTGGCATTGGCGTGATGAATATCATGCTGGTCGCCGTGACGGAGCGCACCCGCGAGATTGGCATCCTGAAAGCCATCGGCGCGACGAAAGTCGACATTCTCAACCAGTTTTTCGCCGAGTCGATCGTGATTACCGCACTGAGCGGATTGATCGGCTACTGCTTTGGCGTTGGCATCTGCGTGCTGATGAATGCTGCGCCGCTGCCTGACATTGTCCCCAAGCCTGTGATTTCTCCCGCAGCCGTCATCGGATCGCTGTTGACGCTTTCTGTGATTACCGTGAGCGCCGGCATGTATCCAGCGCGCCGTGCCGCCGAGATGGAGCCGATCCAATGCCTGCGTTACGAATGAGCCGAGGTGCACGATGCGTCTAAGAGAATTGATCCAGCAGAGTTGGGTGGCACTGCAGCGCAATCGCATGCGCTCGACCCTGACCATGCTTGGCATCTCCTGGGGCGTTGTTTCGGTTGTGCTGCTTCTCGCGTTTGGCGAGGGCCTCGGCGGAAGTGTGGTACACGCAATTGGCAACATGGGAAACAACGTCATCGTTATCTGGCCCGGGCAGACCAGTATGCAGGCGGGAGGTCAGCGCGCCGGGCGTCCAGTGCACTTCGAATACGAAGACGTGGAAGCCATCCGCTCGGAAGTGCCCATCATTCGCGCCGTCAGCGCCGAATCGGGTAATGATTTTGGCTACAAGATTGGCACCCGCGTGGTTTCGTTGACCACTCGCGGTGTAGAGATGCCCTACGGCGAAATGCGCAGGATCATGAATCTCGAAGATGGCCGCTACTTCGAAGATGGCGATTTCGCGAATCGCCGCCGCGTCGTGATTCTTGGCAACGCCGCTTCCAAACGTTTGTTCCAGGGAGCGCCCGCCGTCGGTCAGAACGTCCTCGTGCAGGGACAAAGCTTCGAGGTTATCGGCGTCCTCAACATCAAGGTTCAGGACTCGATGTACATGGGGCCTGACAACGAGCAGGCTTTTATCCCCTTCCAGGTTTACAACGAGCTGATGAACAAGCGTGATCCGAACATGATCATCATCCAGCCGATCTCAGCCGAACTTCACACCGAGGCGTTGGCCGCGGCGCGGCGTGTCATCGCACGGCGCCACCATTTCGAGGCCACCGATGAAAAAGCGACCCCTGAATGGGACACGGTCGAGACCGGCAAAATGATTCGTGCCTTCTCCATCGGACTGGAAGCGATGATGGGAATCATCGGTGCGCTCACGCTGGGTGTCGGTGGAGTCGGCGTAATGAACATCATGTTGGTCAGCGTTACCGAACGCACGCGCGAGATCGGACTGCTGAAGGCTCTCGGCGCCCGCCAGCGCAATATTCTCAGTCAGTTCTTGGTGGAAGCACTCGTGCTCACGTTTCTCGGTGGGGTCGCAGGTATCGCAGGCTCGTGGCTGCTTACTGTCATTATTCCGCCACTACCTCTATATAGCGAGTTTTACAAAACCATGAATCACGAGGGCGACATTTTCCTGCGCGCTTCGCTCAACGTGATGACGATTTCCACCATCATCCTGGCGCTGGTCGGGATCGTGAGCGGCTTCTGGCCGGCATTCAAGGCATCGCGTCTGGAACCGATCGAGGCTCTGCGCGCCGAAAACTAACGCAGAAACCAGCGGCAGCGATTAAGCAGCCTTAGCAGGTACGTCTCGCCTGTTATCGGCGACCGGCTTGTTCAGCCACGCAAGGAACAACTTGTAGCCTACCGACAAAACAATCGCGCCAATAAACAGGCCGATAATTCCCATCGCGATGAATCCACCGATTGCACCAAGAAAGACCACTACAATCGGAACTCCCACGCCGCGTCCCAGCAGAATTGGCTTCAGGACGTTGTCCATCAAGCCAACAATCGCGCACCAGACCAGGAAGACGACCGCCTTCGTTGTGGTCGTGATCGTGAATGCATAGATCACCGCTGGAATCAGAACGAGGATTCCGACCTGAAGCACCGCTGCGAACAGGAAAACCAGTGCCCACAATCCTGCGCTGGGAAGACCCTCCACCAGGAAACCGATTCCAGCCAGCACCGATTGAATAAATGCTACGCCAAGGATGCCAAGCGTTACGCTGCGGATGGTAGCTCCGATCAACTTGTGAAACTCCGGGCCTCTTTCTCCAAACAGGCGGTTTGCCAGCGAGCGTGTCGCCTTGAGGGCGCCCTCGGCATTCGCCAGCAGAACTCCGGAAATTACGATGGACAAAATGAATTGAAGAACCGCCATAGCGATTCCCGCCGACGTGGAAAGCAAGCTGCCGACAGCTGCCTTGATCTGAGGTCTGAAATTGTCCACAAGTTCATTCAGATTCACGGAAGCGAGCGTCCAGATGCGATTCAGGGATGTCCCAATGATGGGCCATGTCGCGACCTTGGGTGGTGGCGGCGGAATGATCTCCGCTCCTTCCTTGAGATGCGCAGCTAGATTCTGGATTCCGTCCACGAGTGTTCCGGTCAGCAACACAATCGGAACGATCAGCGCGGCAAGAAAAATCAGGATGAACAAAACCGCAGCCAAATTACCCCGGCCACCCAAAAGCGCCTCTAGCTTTCGATATGCTGGATAAATGGCGATCGCAACGACAATTCCCCAGGTAACCGGTGCAATAAACGGACGCAAGATCAGGAAGCAGGCAACGACGAGCAAGGCGGCCAGGCCAACGTGGATGGAAACCTCGACGGCCTGATCCAGGTACTGGTTTTCGCGTGCAGGTTGCTCAAGGGCCACGGCTTTGTCCCCCGGGAAGTTATGCGGCCGAAGGTCTGATCGCCAGATCCGTCGCAACTTCAGGACTGTGGGACGTCTCTACCATCCCATCTCCGGTAACTTCACCAGACTTTCGGGGAGTGTTGCTACTAGCAATTCTCCTAGTTTCTGGTTGGCTGAATTAGCCACCGTCGCTCCTTGAGGCAAAACGTTTGTCTCGATTACCATAAAGTGGCTATGGCTTTTCCCATCAAAATCTGCGCAATCTGCTCCGAGGAGTTCGAACTCAAGCCCGATAAGCCCGGTTTCGCCAACCACTGTCCGGAGTGCACCGCTGCCCAGGCAGAGGACGCGGCGAACAAGCGTCCCAGTGCCGCCGATCCCCTGAAGACTGACAAGAGCGCGAACGCGGCTCGCCGGGAAGCGATGCGCAACCTTCTCTACCGCAAAGATAGCTGACGTGCTTTACGCAGAAATAGTTGTGTGGCGCGGGCGCCCTCGCCCGCGTGTGCGAAAGACTGCTTTCAGCCACTGTCATTTCGAGCAAGGAGCGCGATACAGAGGCGCTCCGAGTCGAGAGACCTTGCGTCATCAAGATGACGTGAGCGGAGCAAATCCGGCCTTACTTCACGCCCTTACTCGGATCCCATGAGCCCTGCTCTTTGCGGACGAATACGATCTCGCCAATGTGATACGCGTTATGCGCTCCGACGTGCGCAATCATAGACGCGTTTTTCTTCAGCTTTTCCTCGTCCGCCGATTGCACCGCCTTCTCCCATTCCGTTAGCACTTCGTCCAACTCCTTCACCGTCGCGGCCCACTGCTTCGGATCGAAATTCGTGAAGGTGGCATCGTTGTTGCCATCGAACTTGGGCTTTTCTCCTTTGAACTCCGCCAGTGCATAGCGATCCCAGAACAATAGGTGATAGGTCAGTTGCCCGACGGAATGATTTCCTTTGCTATCGGTCCAACTAGCTTGTTCCGCCGTGACCCCATCCACGGCCACATTCACCGGCACAAACCAGTCTTTCTTGTTATGCGTCGTTTGTAGTTGTTCCAGCAATACAGAGCGTAGATCGGTGGGCTTCGGCGCCTGGGCAACAGCAGTCGCCGCGAAGAAGAGCAGAAACAGCGTCGTGATTAATTTCATAATCTTTGGACGCCGCGGCCGCAGCTTGGTCACTCGTTGAAACTGAAATCTGGCGTGGGCCACCGGTCGCTCTCGCGAAACGCTGATTAGCAATATCGAGACACGAGTCAATTTGTGGTAGGCTTGGCGCCGAAAGGTGGCCCGAGGAAGGGATTGCCCGAATCGGAAAAGATCTAAAGAAGGTCCTTCATGTCGATGCGTTGCCTCCTGGCACTATTACTGATATCCCTCAACGGGTTTCCTCAGTCCGCAGCCAACGACGACTCGCCCCAGGACAAGCCTGCTGACTTCGTGGTGCGGATCAACGTCAACCTCGTCCAGGTGGATGCCGCTGTTACTGACTCGAAGGGTCACAAAGTAACCGGCCTGAAAGCAGACGATTTCGAGGTCCTCCAGGACGGAGTGCCGCAGAAGATTACCAACTTCAGTTATGTGGAGAACGGGGTCAAAGCCCCTTCCGCATCGCCGCCATGGGCTCCTCCCGTTCCCCTGAAGCCGGAGCAGGTTCGACGGACAATCGTCCTGGTTGTTGACGATCTAGGCATGTCGTTCGAGGGAATGGCCTATGTCCGGGGCGCGCTGAAGAAGTTCGTTGACCATACCATGCAGCCGGGAGACTTAGTCGCGATCATCCGCACCGGTGCGGGCATCGGTGCGTTGCAGCAGTTCACTACCGACAAACGGCTGCTTTACGCGGCAATCGACCACGTCAAAATCAGCTTTCTTGGCCGGGCGGCAAGCTTCGTACCGATGGACATCGCGCGAACGTTAGAAAGCCCTAGTGTCGGCCCTCAAGGAACTGGTTCAACCACGGATCACAATCAGCCGTTCCGGGAACTGGCGGCTGGGGATGCTTGCATCAACGAAACCAGCAGCGCACTGGGCTCGCTGGCCGCGGTTCGTTACGTCGTCGACGGGCTCCGTGAACTGCCGGGGCGCAAAGCCCTTATTTTCTTTTCGGAACAGATGAAGATGCAGGAACGGCCCGACCGTGTCGGCACCAGCGAGGAATGTACGTATGAACAGGTCAGGCAATCTTTCCACGGGCTAACGGATGCGGCGGAGCGCTCGGCGGTCGTCTTCTACACCGTCGACCCCCGGGGCGTTACAACCTTGGTGGCTGACGCCACAAGTAATCCGTTCTCCGGTGGTCCAGTGAAAAGCTCTCAAGTCGCAGAGGACACGGTCAATGGATCGCAGCGGGAGATGCGCAGTGAGTATTATTCCTCGCAGCAAGGCCTGCAATACTTAGCCCGAGAAACCGGAGGTACGTTTGCGGACCACAACGACATCGCGGGAGCAATCCGCGACGCAGTAGAGGATTCCAGCAGTTACTACGTCATCGGATATCACCCGCCGGCGAACACCTTCGACGCGAAAGACAGCCCCAAAAGGTTTCACCGGATACAGGTGAACGTAAAAGGTCACGGGTTGAAAGTGCGCTCGCGCTCCGGGTTCCTCGGGTTTTCTGGAAAGGAGGAATCCAATAGAAAACTCTCCCCTGGACAGCAGTTTGCGCGCGTCCTGGCTTCGCCATTCGCCGAAAATGATATTCGTCTGCGAATGACGACATTCTTTTCGAGTTGGGAAAGACCGCTGCTCACCACGCTCTTATATCTTGACGCAAAGGATCTAAGCTTCACCAAGCGTCCAGACGGCACCTACAAATCCGTTCTCGATGCGGTAGCCATGACTTTCGACGCCAACGGTGCCGCTGTGAGTAGTACTCAGCGCATCTATTCATTCACCACGACAGAAAAGGACTATCAACTTGTTGTCAAATACGGAGTCCTGCTTCGGCTGCAGCATGCGGTTCAGAACCCTGGCGCGTATCAGATGCGAGTCGCGGTTCGTGACGCCGGGTCGGGAAAGATGGGCTCTGCCAATCAATTCGTGGAAGTGCCAAACCTGAAGCGACGCCGCCTGGCCCTCTCCGGAATTCTCCTGAAACAATTGGAGCCTGAAGAAACTCCGGCCGGCTTAGGCAAAGACTCCAGCCCGGCACTCGATGCGAAGGGCAACGAGGCTATTCGCATCTTCAAGCCGGGAGAAAAAGTCGGCTGGTTCTACCAGATTTTCAACGCGAAGAGCGGCGCCGATCAACATGCGAGCCTCAACGTTCAAGTTCGCCTGTTTCGGGATGGATTGCAGGTAATTGAGAGTGAGCCGGCAGTCGCTCGTTTACCGCAAAACTCGGCTGCGGGTTATCTGTCTGCGAGTGGTCACATGCTGATTGGCCCTAAGCTCACGCCGGGAGACTACGCCCTGCAGTTGGTCGTAACTGACAACCTCGCGAGGAAAAAACATGCGAGCGCTTCGCAGTGGATCGATTTCGCTGTGGAAACACCTTTAGATGCGCTCGGCTCGGAAAGACAGTGAAGAGTGGTACTGCCTTATACTGCGAGACCTCTTCATTCTAAGGATACGAGATGATCACACCGCGAGATCTCAAGGTCGCCGCTCTCGCCGTCATCGCAACCTCTTGCGCGTTGGCCGTCGCCGCTCAAACGCCAGTGTTGCATTCCACAGTTTTTACCTGGAACTCGATGGTCGAAAAACCGACGCCGCAGGGATCGATCCGCTCCGTCTTTCGTGGACCCACTGCGACACTCGATGAACTCGAGATACATGTGACGACGCTCAATCCGGGACAGGCCTCGCACCCGCCTCATAAGCATCCGAACGAAGAAGTGATCATCATCCGCGAGGGCACCGTGGAAACGCTCTCCAATGGCCAATGGGTGAAGGCTGGCCCCGGATCGATCATCTTCGAAGCCTCCAACGAACTGCACGCGACCAGGAACACGGGAACCACTCCGGCCACATACACGGTGATCAGCTTCAAAACCGGGAAAACACCGAAGGCCGAAGTGGAAGCGAAATAGGCGCGAACAACGGCAGGAGGACTCTGGTACATATTTTCCGACCGCGATCCTATCCTTCTCATCTGTACTCGGAGGAGGTGGTCATATGTACGTAGTTACTGGGGCCAGCGGAAACACCGGCAGAGCCCTCGCGCAGAAATTAATCGATGCGGGAGCACAAGTGAGACTGATTGCCCGCAATCCAGATCATCTGCGCCAATTCGCAGCACGCGGTGCGGAGACCGTCAGCGCCGATATCACCGATACCGCAAAACTGGTTAGCGCTTTCACTGGCGCAAAGGCCGTCTATGCGATGATCCCACCCAATCCATCAACGCCGGACCTTTTTGCTTACGACGAACGCATCATCTCATCTCTGGTTTCGGCACTCACCCAAACGAAGGTACCTTATGCTGTCGTGCTGAGTAGTGTGGGCGCTGACAAGCCGACCGGAACGGGACCTGTGCTCGGGCTTCGCCAGTTGGAAGAAGCCCTCAGCTCGATTCAGGGTCTCAACGCCCTTTATCTCCGGGCTGGTTATTTCATGGAGAACACGCTCGCGCAGGCCGGAATTATTCCTGCGATGGGGAAAGCGGCGGGGCCGATTCGCCCTGATCTCAAGCTGCCTATGATTGCTGCTCGCGATATCGGCGGCGCTGCTGCCGATGAATTGTTGAAACTCAACTTTCAAGGGCACCAGACGCGCGAACTGCTCGGGCAGCGTGATATCACTTACATAGAGGCTACGGCCATCATCGGTCAGGCGATCGGAAAACCCGACCTGTCCTATACACAACTGCCGAATGAGCAACTGCTTCCAGCCCTCATGAATATGGGGATGTCTGAGAACTTTGTGTCGCTGCTGCTGGAAATGACGGCATCGTTGAATTCCGGACACATGCGGGCAATGGAGCCGCGTTCGCCTCGAAACACCACTCCCACTTCTTTCGAAACCTTCGTCAAGGAAAAATTCCTTCCCGCGTATCAGCAGGGCTCCGCAGCTGCCTGATCCGCAAAAATCTTCCAGGTTGGCGTTCTGCATTGGGACGCCAGCCTGGTTTGCATTACGCAAAGCGAGATATGCACACACCCCGAAACGCCTGACAGGCAAGCTTCTATTTCCACCCCACTCCCACACAGGAATTCCACAGAAATCTGCCATTGCACCATTAATGTTGAATTGACCCAGCCCTCCTTTATTAATAAAGTCGCAACAGTTGTTCTACAAAGCTTCATCCAGCCAAGTTATTGCGGATACTGGACTTAGAACCGCAGCTTCACAGGAAATTTCAGCATGCAAAAAGCTGTTACCCGAAGAGTCACGGAATCGCGCGCGTTAAGTATATGTACTACAATATGTAGTACATGGGTCTTGACACACCCAACATACAGGCGTAATTTCAGCATCCCAAGCACACGAAGCATCCTTCCGGACGCGCCATTTTTCATCCGGAAGTCGTGAGCCAGGGGCAGGCCAACCACCTGCCGGGGGGATGGGCAGTCGGGACGGACTCAGGCCCGCCGTAGCTCCCAAAACCATTTTGCAAGCGCCGCTTTTGTCAGGTACCTCTCCGCGGCTGGACGGACGCGAATACGCGCCGCGCGGAGCAGGCAGGCTTCAACCGTTTTGACCTGTCGAGGAGATTCGAGAAGATGTCGGAAGTTAAAACCACCACCACCGTTCCCACCGACTCCGCAGTTAGCGCCGCTGCGCCTAAAGTCGACAAGAAGAAGTCCCCTGGCCTCACCTTCCGCCGTTACTTCTCGAAAACCGGCGTTTCTCCCTACGAAACCGTGGAGTGGGAAATGCGCACCGCTCAGATCACCGACTCCAAGGGCAACGTGATCTTCGAGCAGAAGAATGTCGAGTCGCCCAAAGACTGGTCGATGACCGCCACCAACATCGTTGCCAGCAAATATCTGCATGGCACGCTTGATACGCCGGAGCGCGAATCCGGTGTGCGCGCTCTGATCACTCGCGTCGCCGAAACCATCCGCGACTGGGGTATGACGGGCGGCTACTTCCGCTCGGCGGATGACGCTGCCATCTTCCACGACGAGCTCGCGCACATCCTGCTGCACCAGATGGCCGCGTTCAACTCGCCCGTCTGGTTCAACGTCGGATGCGATCGCATCGAGCCTAACTCCGACGGCCAGAACTGGCACTGGAACCCGGCTGTCGGCCGCGTCGAGTTCACCAAGACCGGCTACACGCATCCGCAATGCTCGGCCTGCTTCATCAACTCCGTGCACGATTCGCTCGACTCCATCCTCACGCTCGCGAAGACCGAAGGCATGCTCTTCAAGTGGGGATCCGGTACCGGAACCAACCTGTCTCCGCTGCGCTCCTCGACAGAAGGTCTAAGCGGCGGTGGCACGGCTAGCGGTCCGCTCAGCTTCATGAAGGGATTCGACGCCTTCGCCGGCGTCATCAAGTCCGGCGGTAAGACGCGTCGCGCTGCCAAGATGGTCATCCTCAACGTCGACCATCCCGACATCATCGACTTCATCGAGTGCAAGTCGAAGGAAGAAGCCAAGGCCTGGGCGCTCGCCGGAGCCGGATACGATTCCAGCGGTCCTGACTCGGAAGCCTACAGCTCGGTATTCTTCCAGAACGCCAACAACTCCGTGCGCGTCAACGACGAGTTCATGGTCGCCGTCGAGCGCAACGATACCTTCCAGACCAAAGCCGTCAAAGGCGGCCGCCCGATGCAGACCTTCTACGCGAAAGAGCTGCTCAACAAACTCTCTGACGCGACCTGGCGCTGCGGCGATCCTGGCATGCAGTTCGACACCACCATCAACCGGTGGCACACCTCGAAGAACACGGCGCGCATCAACGCCTCGAATCCCTGCTCCGAGTACATGTTCCTCGACGACTCCGCCTGCAACCTGGCGTCGCTCAATCTGATGAAGTTCGCCTCCCCCAACGGTACGTTCGACGTCGAGAGCTATCGCTACGCCGTCGACGTGCTCATCACCGCGCAGGAAATCCTGGTCGACTTCGCCGGTTATCCGACTGAATCGATCATGACCAACTCGCATGACTATCGTCCCCTCGGACTCGGTTACGCCAACCTCGGCGCGCTGCTCATGGCCGCCGGTTTGCCCTACGACTCCGACGCCGGACGCGACTACGCTGCCTGCGTCACCGCCATCATGTGCGGCGAAGCCTATAAGCAGTCATCGATCATCGCCGAGCAGTGCCCGCCCCTTGCGCCCGCTTCCCAGTTCCTGAAGGAGCGCATCTCCGTCACCGGAGGCGCTTGCCCGGGCTTCTACTACAACCGCGAGCCGTTCCTCGACGTCATTCGCATGCACCGCGCCTCGGTGAACAACATCAACGCGAAGAACGTTCCCACCGCGGTGATTGAAGGCGCCAAGGCCACTTGGGACGAAGCGCTCTCTCACGGCGAGAAGCACGGATATCGCAACTCGCAGGTCACCGTGCTCGCGCCCACTGGCACCATCGGCTTCATGATGGACTGCGACACCACCGGCATCGAGCCCGATCTCGCGCTCGTGAAGTACAAGAAGCTGGTCGGCGGCGGCATGATCAAGATCGTGAACAACACGGTCCCGGCCGCGCTCTTCAAGCTCGGCTACACCAGCGACCAGACCAACGCCATCGTCAGCTACATCGACGCAACCGGCACCATCGAAGGCGCGCCGCACGTCAAGGAAGAGCATCTGCCTGTCTTCGATTGCTCCTTCAAGCCGGCGAAAGGCACGCGCTCCATCGCCTACATGGGACATCTGAAGATGATGGCCGCCACGCAGCCCTTCATCTCCGGAGCCATCTCCAAGACCGTCAACCTGCCTGAGAATGCATCGGTCGACGATATTGCCGATGCCTACATGCAAGCCTGGCGTCTCGGACTGAAGGCCGTCGCCATCTATCGCGATGGATGCAAGAAGGCGCAGCCGCTCTCCGCTGCCGGAACCAAGACCGCCGAATCCACCAAGGATGACGTGGCGCAGCCGGCCGCAGTCGCGAAGCCCACAGGCCCAGTCGATCAGGCTGATGCCGATCATCCGCCCAGTGCGGTTCGTCACCGCCTCCACCAGGAGCGCGCGTCGATCACGCACAAGTTCTCCATCGGGGGCCACGAAGGCTACATCACCGTGGGCATGTATCCCGGCGGAGAGCCCGGCGAGATCTTCATCACCATGGCGAAAGAAGGATCCACGGTCAGCGGACTGATGGACTCCTTCGCGCTCGCCATCTCGATCGCCTTGCAGCACGGCGTGCCCTTGAAGCTGTTGTGCGACAAGTTCGCGCACACGCGCTTCGAGCCCAGCGGCTGGACCAACAACTCCGACATCGGCTATGCCAAGTCGATCATGGACTACATCTTCCGCTGGCTGCAGTTGCGCTTCGTCGAAGGTCGTCAGGGAGAGCTGTTCGAAGGTCTGCGCCCGAAGCCGATCGCCGCAATCCAGGCGGTCGAAGAAGCTCCGGCCGTTGCTCCGGCACCGACTACCGACAAACGTCCAGCAGCCGGTGGCAAGTATCACGCCGCCGACGCGCTGAAAGAGTTGGTGGACATGGGCGATGCGCCCAGTTGCCACGTCTGCGGCGCCATCATGACGCGTAACGGCAGTTGCTACCGTTGCATGTCCTGCGGATCAACCAGCGGTTGCAGCTAGGTTTTGCTTGTGTGGATTTGCTTGTGTGGGGCGGACACTCCTGTCCGCCGCCTTTGAACTTGTTTTTGAATTTGTCATTTCGTCTATAACGACGTTGGCTGTGTCAACTGATTTCAGGGCGCACGACACCACGGACGCGAACCTTTGCGCCATTTCGCTTTCGTTGGAAACTTGCGACCAGGGGCTCGTCTCCAATCTTTGGGCGATCAGCTTCGCCACCCATCTGTTCGGTTTCGACTTCAACCATGATTAGCATGCGATCTCCCGTCTTCTACGGGAGGCAGGCTGCCCACTCAAGCGGTCGGCGCTTATGCCGCGCCACGAAATGACTCGGGCTCACCTGCACCTGCTGCTCTCAGCTGCGCATATGTCTTCTCACTGCGCAGCATCCAGTACAACCTCGTCGCCAGCCGTCGGGCGATGGCCACCTTCGCCTGCCCCCGGCTTTTGCGCATCGCCATACGCACATACGCTCGCTTCAGCTCCGGCTCATGCCGCGCCGCACTCTGCGCCGCTTCCACCAGCAGAAATCTCATCAGCGTGCTGCCTTGCTTCGAGATCCCTCCCAGCCGCTGCTTGCCCCCGCTGGAATACTCCCGCGGAATCAGGCCAAGATAACTGCTCACTTTCTTGGCATTGGCAAAGCGACTGACATCACCGATCGTCAGCACGAAACCCAGCGCTGTCTGCGGGCCCACTCCCGGATGCGTCATCAGCCGCACCACCTCCGTCCGCTTCGCCGCTTCCACCTCGACCTGCTTGGACAACTGCTTCACCTGCTCTTCCAGTTGATCCAGCATCGTCAGCAGTTCCGCCCGCCGCTGCGCCGCGTACCGCGGCAACTCCAGCTTCTCCAGCTGCTCCCGCCCGGCGCGCGTCCACAGCTGTCGCTTCTTCTGCATCCCCTGATTCAGGGCCAGCGATTGCAACTGGTTCTTCACCTGCGTCCGCATCCGCACCAGCTTGTGCCGATGCACCAGCAACTGCCGTATATCCCGCTCCTCCACCGTCGGCACCCACAGCTTCGGAAAACGCCCCTCCACGAGCAGCTTCAGCAGATGTTCCGCATCCCGCTCGTCCGTCTTCTGCGCCCGCACCACGCTGGCCCGGATCTGCGCCGCATCTCCGATCCACAACTGGTGTCCCAACTCCGCCAGCATCCGCTCGAACCATTGCGAGTGCCCACAGCTCTCCATCCCCACCAGTGCCGATTCCTGCAGCGACCCGTAAAACTCCCGCGCCTCCTCCGGATGCTGCAGCCGCAGACTCCGCACCTCTCCCGTTTCCTTGTCCAACATCGCGATCTGTTCGAAGCCAGGGTGAAAATCACATCCTATAATCAACATCGCGTTGGCTCCTTCCTGTGAGCCCCTGGTTTGTTTCTCAACTTCCAGAGTACTCGCTCCGATCGAGTCAACGTCGTTATGAAATCAAGCGAGGGACGCCATACAGAGGCGTCCCGAGTCGAGAGACCTTGCGGTTGTTGTCATCCTTATAAAAGCTCTGTGGACGGAACATCAGTTCCGGACCGGAGGTGAGAAAAGCTCAGCGCAAGCTGAGCTTTTTCTTTTCGGCGCGCCACCGAATTTGTTTGTCATCACGAGCGTCCGCAGGCCGCAAGGGATCTGCATTTGCATTCCGTCCCAACGCCTCAAGCGCGGCTTCCTCCCGCGCCCTCCCCGACCTATGCCATAATTACGGCCCTCTGTGGAGGTGCCCGTGTATCGTTTCGTGTATCTCTTTCTCTCGCTCGCGTTTTCCGTCAGCCTCTTCGCACAAGGTGCAGCAGGCGCCGCCGCCGGACAGTCCCAGCCACAACAACAGCAGTCGGTCTATCAAGAGGACGGCGGTACCACCGAGATCCTGCAGAGCATCTTTATTCCTTCCAAACTGCACGCGCCCTTCTCGCTCACGCTGCACACCGAATGGGTGAAGACGCTCTCCGACGGCAACACAATCACGCTCATGAATCAGCGGCACATTTATCGCGATTCGCAGGGACGCATCTTTCAGGAACGCGTTGTTCTTGTGCCGAAGACCGGAAAATACGTACCTTCCGTGACGACGCTGCAATACGCCGATCCGAACGCGCATGCCGTCTTCAACTGCTTTCAGGATAACCGCCACCGGTGCGTGCGGCTCCCCTACGACGCCACCACCGACATGAATTACCAGCCTGTGAGTCCCAAGCCCGGTCCTTTGCCGAATGGCATGGGCAACGGCGAGCATGAGGATCTCGGCAAGCAGTCCATTGAAGGCGTGGAAACTGTCGGAACACGCGACCGCGTGACCTACAACCCGGGCGTGTTCGGCAACGATGCGCCCATGACCGTCGAACACGAAACCTGGTATTCGCCGCAGCTGGGAATCAATCTGCTTTCGATCCGCACGGACCCGCGCCTGGGCAAGCAGACATTTCGCGCCACGGATATATCGACGGCAGAACCCGATCCCAGCCTCTTCCAATTGCCCAAGGGATACAAAGTCGTCTCGCCCATTCGTCCAGAGAACGAGCCAGACACCAATGAGAATTGACTAGCAAGGGTGGAACTGGCGCCCCATTCAAGCCTTTTGTTGGATTGAGTGGCAGTTCGCAGTTCGCCTTGCCGTTGGTTGTGTGGGGCGGACACTCCTGTCCGCCGCCTTTGAAGTTGTTTTTAGCACTGTCATTTCGAACGAGGAGCGCGATGCTGACGCGCTCAGAGTCGAGAGACCTTGCGTCCCCCGCACATCAATGCATAGATGATTTCGCTACCCTTCGCGATACTGAGGGTCAGCGTAACCATGGCCTCGAGTCTGAGGAGGCTTCCGTAAGCGCCTGCCGTTTTGCCTTTCACCGAAACGTCCGAGAGCTGAATCGTCCTAGCCTGCAGTGCGACAGGGCGGACAAAATAAGCGTACTTTTCAACAGAGACGATTCGTGCAATTCGGATCAAATATCTTTAGGATATGAATTCATGCCAACAGTACAAGAGACCCCACACGTGGATCGGGAAACTTCAAAGAAAATAAGCGTTGGCCCTCAATCAAGCATCGACGTCTACTTCTCCGCTGACGTCGAGACCGACGGTCCGATTCCAGGTCCTTACTCCATTCTATCTTTCGGCTTGGTCTACGCCGGTGAATTCGATGGCAAACGCTACACTCGCCCGGATAAATTCACCCAGGGGTTTTATCGCGAGCTAAAGCCCATCTCTAACGAGTTTCAACGTGAGGCTTTGGAGG
The DNA here is from genome assembly GCA_963826275.1 of Terriglobia bacterium. Classification (GTDB taxonomy): domain Bacteria; phylum Acidobacteriota; class Terriglobia; order Terriglobales; family Acidobacteriaceae; genus JAJPJE01. The sequence goes on from CAWGWI010000007.1 coordinate 284,397, forward strand.
TCAATGGACTTGATCGCGATCGACTCTGTCGCGAAGGCGCCTCTCCCGAGACAGCTATGTCAGAGGCAGCAACTTGGATCAAGAATTTAGCTGGCAATGGAAATCCAGTCCTAGTTGCATATCCACTGTGTTTTGATTGGGCTTGGCTGTACTGGTATTTCATTCGATTTTCTGCAAGCGGATCTCCCTTCAATCACTCGCGCTGCTTCGATATCAAGACCGCCTTTGCACTGAAGGCGTCGATTCCGATAGCCCAGGCAAGTCGGTCTAAATTGTTGGCCTGGCTGAGGCCAAATCGTCCTCACACCCATAACGCACTCGACGACGCAACCGAGCAGGCGGAGATTTTTGCGAACATTTTTCAATGGGAGGGAAAGATTGGGAGAACTCCTTAAGGAACGGCGCAAGAAAACCGCCGAACGTTTCGCAGAATTTCAGGCTCAACTCTCGGAGGCCAAGACGCTCTGCGAAACCGAAGCTTGCGTTTATGCCACAGGTTCTTTCGCTCGCGGCGAGGCGAGTGATCATAGCGATCTTGACCTCTTCATTGTCGCCAAGGGTAAAGCCGACGGGAAAGATCGGGGACTGAGTAAGCTAAATGAAATAATTGTGAAGGCTGATCTCATCCAGGCGACACGGGAACTCAATTTGCCAGAGTTTTCTGGTGATGGCGAATACTTAACCTGCCATACGATAAAAGAGCTCACTGGCACTTTGGGCGGTCCGAAAGATGACGTAACAAACACATTCACAGCGCGTCTTCTGTTATTACTCCGAAAGCAAGCCACTCGTCGGAGAACCCGCTTACAACAGATTCACCGAGGATGTGGTTATCGCGTATTGGCGCGATTACGAGGATCACAAGAATGATTTCATGCCAGCCTTCTTGGCAAATGACATTCTTCGAATGTGGAGAACGTTCTGCGTCAACTATGAAGCGCGAACAAGGACCGCTCCCGCTTCTGAAAAAGCCAAACGACGGCTCAAGAACTACAAACTAAAGCACAGTCGTTTACTGACCTGTTATTCAGGCCTGCTCTACCTTGCTGCCGTATACGCCGAGAACAAAACTGTCAGTCCTCAAGACGTTCTCGAAATGATCGCAATGACGCCAACCGAAAGAATAGAGTGGATGCTATCTCAGGGATTCACCAGCGGCTGCACACGACAAACTTGGAAGAGTGCTGGAGCTTTACGAACAGTTCCTTCGTAGCACTGACGCCCCCGAAAATGAACTCTTAGTAAGCTTCGCGGAGAGTGCAACGCGAAAGGAGTATCTCGCTTCGGCTTACCAGTTTGGTGACGAGATATTCGAGACGCTCGACTTAATCGGCAGGCGTAATCAGTTTCACCGCCTCCTCGTCGTCTAACAATGTGCGGCCGCCTGCCCCGTCTCGCCCGCTTTTCGCGAGGTGGGACTCGAATCCCTCCGCGTCCTCTGCGGTCAATTCCTTTAGTCGTTTGCGGCTCGATTTGGTAAGCGCCGTCGCCTCTCTGTGGATATAATTCCGCGCACGAAATAACGGAGAGGATCGCCATGGGAACTGTAGTCCCTTTATCGGATGCATCGCGACGCCCCAGACATTTCCCTGTCGTAACGGCCTTGATCGTATTGATCAACGTCTGTGTATTTGTAATGGAACTCATGCGTGGGGACGCGTTCGTCTTGAAATGGGCTGCCGTTCCCGCACAGATCGTCGGCGGTCATCACTGGATCACCATTCTGACTGCCATGTTCCTGCATGGCAGTTGGTCGCACATCATCGGCAATATGGTGTTCTTGTGGGCATTCGGCCCGGAAGTCGAAGACGCCATGAATCCGGTGCGCTACGCTGTGTTCTATCTCGCCGGCGGATTCGTGGCGATGCTGGCGCAAGTTCTGGCGACTCCCAGTTCCACTGTGCCGAACCTGGGCGCAAGCGGCGCGATCGCCGCCGTAATGGGCGCGTTTCTGGTGATCTATCCTCGCGATCGGATGCGTTCACTGCTGGTGATATTCGTTTTCGTGCGTATAACCGTCATCCCGGCTGCGCTTTTGATCGTAGTGTGGTTCCTGATGCAGCTCATCGATGCGGGCGAAGTAGCGAATGTCCAGACGGGCGGCGTTGCTTACCTGGCGCACGTAGGTGGCTTCATTTTCGGAGCTGTGACAGCCAAATTGTTCACAGATCGCCGCCGTATTGCGGAACAACAATTGAGCGCGTGAGTGCGCGGAGCCGAAACGTGAGAAATGTAATCTTCGCCATCAACATCACGCTGGATGGCTGCTGCGACCACACCAAGTTCAATCCCGATGAAGAAACGCTTGAGTATTTTACGCACCTCACGCGAGAGGCTGACACATTCCTCTACGGGCGTAAAACTTATCAATTGATGGTTCCTTATTGGCCCGATGTGGCGAAAAACCCTTCCGGGCAGACAAAAGCAGACATCGAGTTTGCCCAGGCATTTGACTCCGTCAACAAGATTATTGTCTTCTCACGATCGTTAGACAGCCCTGGCACTCGCACTGAAGACAGAAAGACGAGAATTGTTCGCGGGAACCTTCGCGACGAAATACTTAAATTGAAACAGGAACAAGGCAAAAATATTTTGACCGGTGGTGTGACCATTCCTCTACAACTTGTTGAGCTTGGTCTGGTTGATGAATATTGCTTTGTGGTTCACCCGATAGTTTTAGGAGAAGGGAGACGGTTGTTTGACGGTGTCAGCCTGCCGGAGAGATTGCAATTAAAACTTGTTGAGTCAAAGACTTTTAAATCAGGATGCGTTGCGCTTCGTTACTTGAAACAGTGATGCTCTGGGGGTGCCCCATCTCGCGGGTGCCGGGTGCCCCACCCTCGACCCTTCTTTAGGGTCGTGGGTGGGACTCGACTCCCTTTGTGATCCTTCGTGTCCTCTGTGGTTAATCGGTTTTGGTTTTTCTGGCCACTGACCACTAATCACTAGCCACTGTTCAGATGTCACACATCGTGCCTACCACCCAATCTTGTCAAGCCCCTAAATCACGTAACTCACTCGTAACGCGAGACTTCCACGTGGCGTGTTTCCTGCCGCAAACTGCTATGATGGATACAGGGCAGTTTTATTCGGGCCTTTGTTTTTACTGAAGAACTGAAAAACTGATGAACTGAGAGACTAGTCGGCCTTCGGCCGACGCTAACTCCTTTGTTTTATCGGACGACTCGGACTAAGTCCTTTGTTTGCCGGGACAAGCGTTATCCCATGCCTGTAAGTCCTTTAGAATGCGGGACGGGGTTAGGGGAGGGGGTGTCCGGATCTCCCATTTCGGGAAGATTTGGCGTCCCCCGGCTACTCTTCGCGCGGCATGGCACCCGCGAGCAGAAGAACGGCGCCGCAGAACATCAGCGTATCGGCGAAGTAGTTCAGGCCCTTGTCGAGGCTGGCGCGTTCCACGATCGCGATGGGTACGTAGACGACGATCTCGACGAAGAGCACCGTCAAGCCGACCCAAGTCGCTGCGGCGCGGGTCTTCTTGCCGATCAGCAACAGCGTGCCTCCAATGGCGTAACCCACGGCCGCCACGTAGGTCCAGATGGCGTGTCCGAAGATCCACGTGGGAGTGAGTGGTTCGAGGGGAACGCCGGGAACGTGATCGCCGTGCATGAATTGCTGGATGCTGTAAACCAGCACGGGAACGGCGACGAAGTAGCGTGCGATCGTCGCAAAGACACGCGTGCCGCGACCCTCGCCGGAGAGGCTGGCGGCCAGCGCCAGCGGGCCTCCGCAGAAGGCCAGTTCCCGCAGCATGAGCGCCAGCGCAAACCGGTTCTGCGGATTCCGCGCCCAACCCGGTGCGTCCATCAGCACGACAAAAAGAAAAAACGTCAAGGCCACTAAACTCGCCGCGAGACGTGCCTGAATTTTCGTCACCAGGCTCAGCCCAGCCGCGATAAAACAGGTTCCAACGAAGTACGTCCAAAACATGTGCCAGGGAATAAACGCGGGAACGATCGACGCGATCTCCCTGGTCAACGTGAAATGTTCGGTGCCGAAGGCCGCGATTGGCGCAGCGTAGAAGAGCGGTCCGAAGAGAATCAGCTTGTCGAGTCCTCGCGCCTTTTGCCAGTCGCCACGAACAAACATCGTGACCAGACCGATTGCGAAGACCGTCCAAAAGACGAGATACGACCAGATCACTGTGCTGGGAATTGCGACGAAACCTATAACCGCCGGCGAATTCATTACGCTCACGACGATTCCTTTCCGCCCCGATTGCGCGCCCCAGCGCAAAATCATGTTCCTGGAGTGTAATCAGATATCACAAAGGAAGGAATAGCCGCAAGACCGCGGCGTGATAAACCGCGCGGACAGGCTTGCCCTGAGCGAAGCCGAAGGGAATGTCAGTGCCACACAAACACCTATGACAGGCAAGATCCTATGAAGCCTTAAGAAGCGTAAAGAAACGTTTCTGGTCTTTGCTTTGTGGCCCGATTTCGGTACTCTGAATCGCCGGAAAGGGCCTTCATGTCTACTCGATTCCTGTTCCCCCGATCACAGTCTGTTTGCGCTTCCGTTCTCCTTGGCGTCCTGGTTTTCTGTCTGCCGCTGTTCAGCGCGGATTTCATGATGCAGATAGCCGACAACGACTACCTGAGCACGCAGGGCTTCAACGTCATGCTCTATGACAGCACGTTCCACCCTGTGTTCGTCGACGAGAAGAACACCGCCATGCAGATGATTCTCCATGGCGAGCGCATCGCCACCAACGGCGATGTGCGCCTGATGCCAACTCCCGAGCAGTGGGACTTGGTCGCGAAGTTCAACGGTCGTCACGCCGACAAGGAGCACAATCGCCTCACCGCCGACCTTTCCTTTCCTACGTACCAGATGGACTATCACCTGGAAGTCGCCGCCGAACCTGGTGGCGTTCGGGTGAGTGTGAATCTCGACAAGCCGCTGCCGGAAAAGCTGGCAGGCCGCGCGGGATTCAACCTGGAGTTTCTGCCCTCGATTTACATGGACAAGACGTATGCCGTCGATAACCGCATCTTCGGCGTCTTTCCGCGCAGTCCGCAGGAGCAGATGCACAAGGTGCCGCCGTCGCCGGATGATCCGAAGAAGCTGCCGTACCAGGAGCAATGGGACCAGGAGAAGGGCTACACGCAGCCGCTACCGATCGTCAGTGGAAACAGCATCATCTTTGCACCAGAAGATCCGTTGCATCACATCAGCATCAGTTCGGAAACCGGGCCGGTCTCTCTCTACGACGGACGCAACCGCGCTCAGAACGGCTGGTTCGTACTCCGCACTCTGATTTCGTCGGGGAAGACCGAAGGCGCAGTGGTGTGGCACATCCACCCGAGCGTGATCCCGAACTGGACGCGGCCGCCGATGGTTGCGCACAGCCAGGTTGGCTACGCTCCTAACTTCCCGAAGGTCGCGGTCATTGAGTTAGATCCTAAATTCGAGGCACCGCGCACGGCAAAGCTGCTTCGCCTGGAAGAAGACGGTTCTTACGAGCAGGTGTTCGAAGGGCCGGTCTCCACGCCGACGCCATGGCTGCGCTACACCTATGCGAAGTTCGACTTCTCTCACGTGAAGGATCCAGGCCTATACGCGATTGAATACGCGGGCCAGCGAACGAATCTGTTTCCTATCGCGAAGGATGTCTACAGCCACACATGGCAATCCTCGCTCGACAGTTATCTGGCGGTTGAGATGGACCACGTTTCGGTCCGCGAAGGCTACCGCCTGTGGCACGGTGTTTCACATCTGGACGACGCGCGTCAGGCACCTCCGAACGCACGCCACTTTGACGGAGCCTGGATGGGACCAAAGACCGATTCGCCTTTCCAGCCCGGTCAGCACATTCCAGGATTGAACGTGGGGGCCTGGTATGACGCGGGGACTATGACATCCGCGCCGAGAGCCAATACGCGGTCATCCAGGACCTCGCCCTCGCTTACAAAGAGTTTGACTTGAAGTGGGATGAGCTTACGGTAGACGAGACAGCGCGTACGGTGGAGATGCATCGGCCGGATGGAATCCCCGACGCGGTAGAGCAGGTGAAGCACGGAGTTTTGGGAGTGCTCGCACAGATCAAGGCTGTCGGTCACCCATTTCCAGAAATCATGGAGCCCACTCTGCGCGAGTACACGCACTTGGGCGATGCCGCGTCAAAGACTGATGGACGTATCTACGATGCGAAGCTCGGTCCCCACGAAGTGAAGGGCGACTACTCCGGCGCTCCGGATGATCGCTGGGCCTTTACGACCAAGGAGGCGCGTCTGCAATACGGCGCTGCTGCCTCGCTGGCCGCCGCGTCGCAGGTGCTCAAAGGCTGGGACGACGCTCTCGCCAAGGAGTGCCTGGCTACCGCCATCAAGTTGTGGCAGGAGGAACGTGCGCATCCGACTGTTACCGAGTATCCGTCAGACTGGGGCTTCCCAACGAATTTCATGCAACTGATGGTCCGGAACGAAGAGTGGAAAGCCACCCTGCAATTGATGATCGCGACCGATGGCGGCGAGGTCTATAAGAAGCACGTGCTGGAGTTGTTTCCCTCGATGCAGAAAGGATTCGGCTTTGGCGGCTGGACCGCCGTGTTTGCGCTCCCCTACATGGACGCGAACTTCAAGAAACAGGTGGAAGATGAAGCCCGATCGTACGTGGTTGAGTTAGATAAGCAACTTGCAGCCACTCCGTTCGGTGTCCCGCCCAGCCTGCGCACATGGGGAGGCTCCGTCGAAGTGGCGGATCTCGGGGTGCGAATGTACTTCCTGCACAAAGCATTTCCGGAGATCGTCGGCCCGGACTACACGCTCCGCGCCGCCAACTATTTGCTGGGTACACATCCGGTGTCGAGCACGTCGTATGTGTCGTCAGTGGGTACGGTTTCGAAGCTAAAGGCTTATGGGAATAATCGTTCGGACAACACCTTTATCCCAGGCGGCGTGATTCCTGGCTACATCATCATCAAACCCGATTTCCCGGAGTGTATCGACGATTTCGGTTTCTTGTGGTTCGAAGATGAATACGTTATTGACGACGCAACCCGCTGGGTCCTGGTAGCGAACGCGGCCAATGCGCTGGTTCAATAGCGTACGAAGCGGGTGTCGCGATACATCCGGGATAGCAAAAGAACGATTCGCGGCTGACAACCGCTTTGCGCGTGGCGGTCAGAAGATTGGAGATCACCGCGCGCGGGAGGCTCTTCGTCAGGGGATTGACCAGCCACGCGAAGATGAGCGGGATGTTGCGGCTGAGGGCGATCGATTCGAGCTGGACGTACGCGCCTCCATCCTTTTCCTCAATGCGCCAGTAGCTGTCCAGCCGCCACAGGTAGCCGTGGTCGTTGCCAAATGGTAGCTCACGCTGCTGTGGGGTGCCGAAGTTTTCCACCTCGGCCATGCGCGTGGAGTAGGAGCGGCTCAGCCCACGCGCAGGCCCGTCGGTGGCGAAGTGCACATCGAAGTTCGCGTTGATCACTACGGTTACAATCGTCTTGCGATAGAGTTGATAATAGATGCGAGCCTCATCTACCTCGCGTTCGAGTAGCTTCGATTGGCGAACGTCGGGCGCGTAGATGTCCTTGTGGTGATCGTAGTCCTGCAGGACGGCCGCCACCTGCGCGAGAGTGGCGCCGGGAACGAACATTACCCCCACCCAATGGTGGACCATGCCGCCGGAAATGCGGATCGGCTTGCCGTCGTCCTTGGTTTCAAGCTGTTCAATGTGGATTTGCCCTTGCCGGAGCTTTGCGTATATTTCCCGGCGGGGCGTGTCAGGAAGGCGATCGATGATGAGGAAGCGATCCCGGCGCAGATCGCTGGCCTGCAAGTCTTCGGTGACGCGAATGTACTGGTCGAAGGCAGCGACAGTCTCCGGCTTCAGCACGGCCGCATGCGCAGAGACCGCCGGCAAGCCAAGAAGCAGCCAAGACAGCCATAACATCGATTGATTCCGTCGCTTCACCGGTCCGCTCGTGTGAGTAATGAGATGGCTGGAAGGGCGATGCGGTGAGCTGGGATCCCAGCGCGACGCGCGCCTGGTTGCGGATAGGCATGTCTCGCCGCGCCCGAATCAGAAGATCGAGTCCCTCTGCCGCCATGTCAGATGGGCGCCTGACAGATTCCTCTCAAATCGGGAAGTTCTGAATGGCCAAAATCTGGAACAGTCCGCGCATTTTTCGAAGCGGAGCCCCAAGTCAGTTTATACTTCGGCGATTTCCATTCACTCTATTCACTACGCCTTGAGGAGCCACGCTCATGAGCAGGCCGTCCCTTTGTAGTCTGCTTCTGTTGTTCTTGCTGATTTGGCTAGAGTTTCCAACCGCTGCTCAGACTGCGCCGGAGTCAGTGGCCGATGGCGGCGCTAACTCGTTTCCAGCGTACCGGGCGCTTCGCAACGTAACGCTCAGTGGCGAGACGGCAGCCGCGAACGATGTCGTTCTTAAGCGTGACCTCGGAACATTTCATTTCAAAATCGGCACCTTCTATTTTTTAGCTCCGGTAGAAGGAAAGGTCACGGGAGCGGTGTTTGTTGGCGAGGCAACGTTGCAATTGAACCCGACGGCGCCATCGGAACGAGCGGCCCTGACGGCATTAACCAAATCTGCGCCGTTCAATGAACAGTTCGGAAGCGCGGTTTTTCGGTTTACGGACAGCACCTACGAAGAGCTGAAGAAGTCCGGAAGTCCAGGCGAATCGCCAGACCACGGAAATGCCGGCAAGGCTCTTTCTTCGAATCTGGACCTTCTGCGAAACGACAAGCTGATGCGGTACAACCTGTCTGCCAGGATCCTCCAGGATGTACTGGCTGGTTCAGGGGGCTTGTTCTATGCCTTCATTCGCGGCAACAACTATAGTCAGCGCGAGTTGTTTGCAATCGATCCGTCCGGCGTTCGGATGCTTCAAGTGGAACCTGAGGAGGTTGCGTTTGCCACCTACGATGGACTGAGACGAATCGTATGGGTTTCAAATCATCTTGAGGAGGAATCCCGAGATGGAAGGGCGAAGAGCACGCAATTGAATAGCCCGATCGCAGTTGCCGATCAGAACCTCGACACGACGCTGGGGAAGAACGGCGACTTACACGGCAATGCAACGACGACAGTCGTGGCGGCCAACTCTGGTGTGCGCGTGCTGCCCTTTGATCTGTTTCCGAGATTGCAGGTCGAAAGTGTTGCGACGCCGGATGGGCGGGCATTGCCGTTCGTTATGGAGGAACGCTCTTTGATGTCGCGCGATGACCCAAGCGATCCGGACAACTTCAGTGTGATTCTGCCAAAGCCCCTCGCGGCGGGAGAGAGTTTCACTTTTGTTACCAAATACGGAGGGAAAGGAGCAGTTCTCAACGCGGGGGAAGGGAACTATTTCCTGGTAGCACGAAGAGACTGGTATCCAAGCACACGGACGGGAGAATACAGCAAATACAAGATGAGATTTGCGGTCCCGAAGGGTTTAAGACTCACGGCGACAGCGACGCTAATCCACGAGTCGGCGCAAGGCGACCAGGCTATAACCGAGTGGGCGAGCGACGTTCCTATGCAGATGGCAGGATTTAACTTTGGACGATTCAAAGTGGTTGATCAAAAGCTTCCGGATGGCAGCCTCGTACAATCGTTCGCGAATCAATACTCGCCCGATTCCGTGCGGGCTCTGATGCAAAGCAACGACGAGGTGCTTCCGGTGATGCATGAGGGAATCACCGAGAACACGGCTCTCGGAAACATGAGCACGCTTGCAATGATGAAGGAACCGTTAGCGGAAGCCGAATTGGCTGTTCAGCTTTACACCGACTATTTTGGCGATATTCCCTACAAGCGCATCGCGATGACGCAACAACCAGCATGCAATTTCGGGCAATCGTGGCCGCAGTTGGTATGGCTGCCAATCTGCGCGTTCTTCGACGAGACGGTGCGCCACGAAATCGGGATCGACGATACGCGACAGCCTTATTGGGATGTGGTTGCGGCGCATGAAACGGCACATCAATGGTGGGGACAGACGGTAGGATTTGTATCTTATCGGGATCAATGGATCAGCGAAGGGTTCGCGCAGACATCGGCATCCATTTTCCTGCAGGCGGCATATCCCAAGCAGCCAGAGAGGTTCCGGACATTCTGGAAGAAGCTGCAGGAAGATCTTGTCTATAAAGACGCAATACATGCGCGTCCGATCGATGCGGGACCGGTGACGGATGGATTCCGCCTGGGGTATTACTACTATCGCCCGCTGGCTTACAGCAAAGGGGCATATGTGCTGCACATGCTGCGGATGATGATGTGGGACCCAGGAACCAGAGACCAGGCTTTCAAGGAGATGATGCGAGATTTCACCAAGACCTATACGAATCGGCCGGCCAGTACAGAGGATTTCAAGGCGATCGTCGAGAAGCACATGCTTCCTGGCATGGACCTCGATCGGAATCACACGATGGATTGGTTCTTCAACGATTACGTGTATGGCACGGACCTGCCGCGGTACAACGTCTCGGCCACAATCGAAAACGGTCCGGACGGCTATGTTGTGGATTTGAAATTCGCGCAGTCGGGAGTACACGACAATTTCAAAATGATCGTGCCGGTCTACGTGCAACTGGCAAGCGGAAATGTCGCGAGAATGATCTCTACCGTAGCGCGAGGGAATACCAGCTTCGAGAACAGGCTGCGCCTCGGCAAAATGCAAGATCCGCCGCGGGCGATTCTGGTCAACTATAACTATGACGTGCTCTGCGAGCCATAGGGGAGTGCAGGCTAAACATCGTCTAGCTTGCATTCTGGCGGTGCAGCCCTCAGAATAGCGGGCAATTCGGGCCCTGCAATTCCTGTAAAACTCTTCTCCAGAGCGCCAGCATTTCTCGGAGGCAACGTTGTCGACCAGTGTCGCGCAGCCGGTTAAGCCTGCGCCTGCCCTGCCCGGCCGCCGCTACGATCACATTTTCTTCGCGGCTTACGCCGCGCTCATGCTGATCACGGTAGTTATGGGCTTCGGGCCAACCTACTATTTCGCGGGCGTCTTCCGTGCGCCGCTGCAAAGCCGGATCATCCACGTGCACGCGGTGATCTTCTCCAGCTGGATTCTGCTCCTGATCGCGCAGACATCGCTGGCATCTGTACGCCGCGTCGATCTGCACAAACGGCTGGGGATCGCGGGTTTTCTGCTCGCGTGCCTGATGGTGATCGCGGGCGTCGCAGCGGCGACTGATTCGCTAGTACGGGCCTCGCTTTTCCCCGGACGCGGGGCGCAGGCCTTCTATATCGTTCCGTTGAGCAACATCTTCGTCTTCGCCGTGGTGATGACGTTCGCGTATCGCCTGCGACGCGATGCCGCGGCGCACAAGCGGCTGATCCTGATTGCCAGCACTGCCCTGATGATCGCGGCGATCACACGCTGGCCAGTTGCCGCCGTTCATCATCGCACTCTAGCGGCCGGGTTCGCGTCCGACATGTTTCTGCTGGCGCTGGTGATCTACGATCTGTGGACCTTGCGTAAAGTTCACCGCGCGACCCTGTGGGCAGGAACATTTCTGATCGTGGTACAGCTGATCCGATTGCCGATTGGCAATACCGCAGCCTGGCAAGCGTTCGCGGCGTGGGTACAGAAAATCAGCCATTAGTAGATCGATCGAGGAATTCCAGAAGAGCACAAGATAGTTTCTGCTGGTTGGACTGCGGCAGCAGGCAGCGGGCGATAGCGGTAGGATAGAGTCGAGATGGAAAGCAAAGTCCAACGTGCGATCGCTCTGCTCGTCGCCGCATTGCTGCTGTTCTTCGGCGGAAGCCACGCGCTCGGCGGTTCCAGTGAATTGCGGGAGTGGACGGCGATGTCGCACAGCCTGATCGCCTGCATGGTGCTACTCGCAGTGTGCGGGCTGGCGATGATCAGCGCTGGAGTTTGGCTGGTCCTCACGCTAGGACGCGACCGTCGCGCGCTATGGATGGGCGGGGGAGCCAGCGTGTTGTGCGGCGGGGTGGTGCTGGCGGGCGTGCTCTCGAAAGTGATCCCTTGCTCTGGTCCGAGCTGATTCCGCAGCCACCTGGTCTCCGGGGGAGGCCTAGCTCTGCTCGGCGTGCTGGCGTGGGTTGACGCTCGCCACTAAAGCTCTAGCGTGACTCTTCGCAGCCGAGGTCGGCTGCGAAGGGTGAGTTGTGGTCAATAAAAGGGCGGACAGGAATGTCCGCCCCACACGATCAAAAACCTTCGTTAAACAATGGACAGGCAAGACTAACCCGTCCCACACGAACATCAGGCTTCGTCTTCGCGCAATTTTGCGATCACGCTTAAATCTTCGAGCGTGGTCACGTCGCCCTTCACATCACCGTTCGTTGCCAACTCGCGCAACAGACGGCGCATGATCTTGCCGCTACGTGTCTTGGGTAGCACGTCGGTAAAGCGAATGTCGTCGGGACGAGCGAGCGCGCCAATCTCTTTCACGACCCACTCGCGCAGTTCCTTTTTTAGATCGTCCGACGGCATGTTGCCTTGCTCGAGAGTAACGAAAGCCGAGATGGCTTGTCCCTTTAAGTCGTCGGGGCGCCCGACGCAAGCAGCTTCCGCGACCTTCGGATGAGCGACCAGGGCCGACTCGACTTCCATCGTGGAGAGACGATGACCGGAGACGTTGATCACGTCATCGACACGCCCCATGATCCAGTAATAGCCTTCCTTGTCGCGGCGTGCGCCGTCACCGGTGAAGTATGAGCCCGGAATCTGGGACCAGTACTGGCTCTTGTAGCGCTCGGGATCGCCGTAAATGGTGCGCAGCATCGATGGCCATGGTTTACGCATCACCAGATATCCGCCCGAGCCTTCGGGAACAGGCTTGCCGTCGAGTGTGACGACTTCTGGCACGACGCCGAAGAACGGCTTGGTTGCGGAGCCGGGCTTGGTGGCGATCGCGCCTGGAATTGGCGAGATCATGATCGCACCGGTTTCCGTCTGCCACCAGGTGTCGACGATTGGGCACCGATCGTGGCCGATGACTTCGCGGTACCACATCCAAGCTTCGGGATTAATAGGTTCGCCTACGGTGCCGAGCAGGCGGAGCGAATCCATCTTGTGCTTGTTGGGCCAGCTGTCGCCCCACTTGATGAAGGTCCGGATCGCTGTCGGCGCGGTGTAAAACACCGTGACCTTGTGGCGATCGATGATGCTCCAGAAACGATCGGGCTCGGGGAAGTTGGGCGCGCCTTCGTACATCACGACGGTTGCGCCGTTCTGCAGCGGGCCGTAGACAATGTAGCTGTGACCGGTCACCCAGCCGATGTCGGCGGTGCACCAATAGACGTCGTCTTCTCGCAGATCGAAGACAAACTTCGTGGTCAGATAAGTTCCGACGGAATAGCCGCCGGTCGTATGCACAACGCCCTTGGGCTTGCCCGTGGTTCCCGACGTATAAAGAATGTAGAGCGGATGCTCGGCGTCGAGCGGCTCGGCTTCGTGCTGGTCGGAAGCCTTGGCCATCAGTTCGTGCCACCAGTGATCGCGGCCGGACTTCATCTCAACCGCGCTGCCGGTGCGTTTGTAGACGATGACGTGCTTCACACTCGGGCGTGTTGACGACAGCTTCATCGACGGTGGCCTTGAGCTTGACTTCGTTGCCGCGGCGATGCGAACCGTCCTGGGTGATGACGGCAACGGCCTGCGCGTCGTTAATGCGATCGACGAGCGAGTTGGCGGAGAAGCCGCCGAAGATGATGGAGTGGGGAGCGCCGATGCGCGCACAGGCAAGCATCGCGATGGGTAGTTCGGGCGTCATGCCCATGTAGATGGCGACGCGATCGCCCTTCTTGATGCCGAGACCCTTCATCACGTTGGCGAACTTCTTCACCTCCGCGAGCAGTTGCTCGTAGGTGAGTGTGCGAATGTCTCCCGGCTCGCCTTCCCACAGCAATGCGGTCTTGTTCGCGCGGCCCTTCTGAACCTGGTAGTCCAGGCAGTTGTAGGAGAGGTTGATCTGCCCGCCTTCGAACCACTTTGCCCAGGGCGCATTCCATTCGAGAACTTTGTCCCATGGTTTGAACCAGTGAAGTTCTTTCGCTACGTTGCCCCAGAACTTCTCCGGCTGCTCGACGGACTCCTTATAAAGACGCTCGTATTCTTCCAGGCTCTTGATGTGAGCCTTGCTGCGGAACTCGGCGGAGGGCTCGAATTTGCGCTGCTCCTGCAGAGTCGAATCAATGCTGGTTTCTTGCGGATTGATTACGGTTTCCTGTCCCATCTATTCCTCGCGAGTCGATGAAGGTCGTGTTACGATAATCATTGTTCCATGGTTGAAATGTCGCCGGGGTCGAGTCCCTGTTCCAATTTTGATGACCGCCGCCTCGGCGACGGACAGGTGCGAGACAAGCCCGCTTTCCACGTCGCCTGTTCCGATCCAGTGACCCGCTATGTTCAGGACGTCATCCACTCGCCCCGGGACTGTTATGTAGCCGTCGGAGTCCTTCACCGCCACATCGCCAGTAGCATAACACCGGAATCGAGAGCGTTGATGCTGATGGTCGTGCGCGCTCCGGTAAACCACTTGTGATGGACCCCATCGAAATCCATCACCTCGTCCCAGGGAGCACTCCACTCGAAATTGCGGGCATAGTCGGTCCAGAAAGCTTCGGGATAGTCTACGGATCGGCGGTGTTCTTCAATCCAATTCTGCTGCCTGGCACATTCGGCAACGACGATCGGCGCCGGGTATTCGTCTATCACGTGCGATAAATTCGATATATTTTCCGTGACTGCATGGGCGGTACTGCTCATAACGGACTCCTGAATAAAACTTACATATGACTCCCATATGAATCCTGCATAAAAGAAAACAAAGGGCGGCAAATCTTCTCTACCGCCCCAGCGTGAGTTAGTGGGCGAGCGCCTTTTCGGCGCCGATGCCCGTATTGGCCCGTACCTGTAGCTCGGTGAACTTGTGCTCGGCGATTGGTTCTCGGCCACCGAGGAAAGTACCGATCAATGCGCCTGCGAATCCAAGCGGGATGCTGAGGATGCCGGGATTTTCAAGCGGGAAGATCGCCTTGTGCTGAATGAGGTGGCGCGCGGTGGCGGCGGTGGCGGCCGTATCGATGCCCATGATGCTCGGGCTGATCAAGATGAGCACGATCGAGGCCACTAGACCAACGCCGAGTCCCATAACGGCGCCCATGGTGTTGAAGCGTTTCCAGAAAATGGAAAGCACGATCACGGGCAGATTTGCGGAGGCTGCCACTGCGAACGCGAGCGCTACCAGGAATGCGACATTCGCCGTAGGACCCAAAGCGATCGCAATGGCGATGGCAATTGCGCCTACGACGAAAGCGGCAACGCGTGACACCATCACTTCTTCACCCGGCTTTCGCTCCGTGCCCTTGTGGATGACGTTCGTCCAGAAGTCGTGAGCAAAAGACGTTGACGCGCTGATGGTCAGTCCGGCCACTACTGCCAGGATGGTTGCGAAGGCAATGGCGCAGATGAACGCGAAGAACACGTTTCCGGCCAGTGCCTGCGCCAGCAAAGGCGCGCTCATATTGTTACCGCCGTTCTTGGCAATGAAGTCACGGCCCACAATGGTGGCGGCGCCGAATCCCAGGAACGTCGTCATGATGTAGAAAGCGCCGATCAGCACCATCGCCCAAACCACGCTGATGCGGGCGGTCTTCGCGTCAGGGACGGTATAGAACCTGACGAGGATGTGCGGCAGTCCGGCGGTGCCGAAAATCAGCGCCATGCCGAGGGAAATCAGTTCCATCGCCCCTGTCGGGGGCTTGTAGCGCAAACCAGGTTGCAGGAAGTCCATGGTTACCTGTTTGCCCGCCGCGGTGTAGGTGACGTGATGGACGGCATCGAAGAAGTTTCCGAGGCTGAAGCCGAAGTGAGCCAGCACCAGGATGCTGAGCAGGATAGTGCCGGTCATCAGGAGAATGGCCTTGATGATTTGCACCCAGGTGGTCGCCAACATACCGCCGAACACCACGTAGACGATCATCAGGATGCCGACACCAATGACCGCGGTGTGGAAGGTGATTCCGGACCCTTTCAGCAGGAGGCTGACAAGTGCACCGGCGCCGACCATCTGCGCGATCATGTAGAACGTGCTAACGATGAGCGTGCTGAGTGAGGCCATGGCGCGTACGGGTCGAGGGCGCAGACGATATGCAAGGACGTCGGCCATGGTGTATTTGCCGGCATTGCGTAGAGGCTCGGCCACTACCAGGAGCACGGTGAGATAGGCGACGAGCCAGCCGACGGAATACATGAAACCGTCATAGCCGAAAAAGGCGATCAAACCGGCGATGCCAAGGAAGGACGCCGCGCTCATGTAATCGCCGGCGACAGCTACGCCGTTCTGCCACGCCGAGATTCTGCGGCTCGCCGCAAAGTAGGCTCCGGCTCCGCTGGATCGGCGAGCGGCCCAATAGGTGATTACCAGAGTGACTGCGATAAATGCGAGGAACAGACCTAAAGTGAGATTCATTACTTGGCCGCCCCTTTCGCCGATTCATCCAGATGGTTGATGATTCGCGCCCCGAAATCATCGAACTTGCGGGCCTGGCGCACATAGAGAAACGCGATGAGCCAAGCAACGAAGAACTGGGAGAGAGCGAACAGATAGGCCAGGTTCACCGGTCCTATACGCTTGTCCATGAACTGCGGGAAATAGCCTACCGAGATGGGCAGGAGGAAGTAGTACACGACGAACGTGATGACCGCCGGCACGACAAACTCGACCTTTGCCAGCAGCAGCAGTTTGAATTCATCCATTGCGGCGACGCGATCCCATACATCGGGCTCGGCCGGTTTGGGAACATCTGCGGGCCGGTTTGCGGCAACCGGGCGCACATTTGTATCAGCCATTAGAACCTCCTCGATCTGTTCGTAAACGAGCCTGTAGCACCTACGGTGCAATCAGGTTTCTCGAAATGTGCAGTGGATCCGAGTGATTCCGCCCATCCATTGCACAAGACGACCGCCTCAGCACGCGTGAAAATTCGTCTTGGCTCGGAACAGTCTGGTGGAACCCTCCTAGAATTTGCGGCTATGTCGCCGGCATGCTGGATCTGCGTACCTGGGATGAGGCCCAAAGGAACATGAAGAAGGAGACAGATATAAAAGACCGAAGGCGGGGTGGACGGGTGCGCCGCGCAGCTTCGCATAACCCGGAAATTCGGGCACGTCACCGTGACCGGTGATCCGACGACGCGTTGCGGAGGACAGGAGCGGAGGCCGCGTCTCATGCGGAGCGAAGCTCTTGGACGAGCGTGCGCGGAGTAGCAAGCTGTATTGCAGCCGCCAGTGCTCCATTTGCACGCCTCCTTGCCGGCACGAACCGTAAAGCCACCCCGGCTAGCATTCGGTGAGGCGCATTCTTTGTCCTGCCACCTACATGTGTCTGTGCGCCGCATCACACACCCCCGGTGATGCAAAGAAATCAAGCTGTTTTGGCCGCTCTGCGCGCGACAAACGGTCGCCGTCAGGCGCTTGGTCCAGAGCGGGGCACATCTTAGCAGAAGTTGAGATCGGACGCAGAACGGGCGATGAATTGTTAATGACAGGTTACAGAAGCCCCGGCGCTGTCCCTGATAATGACCCAAAGACTCAGAGGGTATTTTCCGAGAAGCTGGGGTTTATACCGGGCGGCGCGAGCAGATTGCTTGTGCCAGCATGAGGTTCAAATCCGACTCGGGGAATTCGATGAAGAAATATCGGTGTCTTTCGATGGTCATGGTTCTGATGTCGCTGGCAGCGGGCGTGGCATCTGCGCAGCAAGCGCCTACGGCCAACCTTGCCGGCTCGCAGTCAACAGCCCAGGCTCACGTTCAGCTCGTAAAGCATCATCACAAACACAAGCATCACCGGCACGGCAATCACCAGGTATAGAGCCCACAAGCGGGTAGAAGTCATCCGCTCAGCCACAGATAGAGCGTTCCAAACGTCAGGGTACAAATCGTAATCGGCAGGCCAACCCAAAGATACTGCCGGAACCCGATCTGCACCCCTTTTCTTTTTGCCTGCTCGACGACGATGATGTTGGCGATCGATCCAGTGATGGTGAGATTCCCGGCTAACGTGCTGGCCATGCTTAGGATCAGCCAGCCGCGATGCGGGTCCTGGAATCCGGGGATCAGCGACTTCATCAGCATGACTGCGGGAACATTACTGACCAGGTTGGAAAAAAGCGTGGTGGCGACGGCCAGCACCGCGGGATTCTGCAGATTCCAGTGGCGCGCCAGATCAAAAAGCAATCGCGTGACGCCAACCTGCTCGGCTCCCGCGACGATAATGAACAGTCCGACAAAGAAGACGAGCAGTCCCCAGTCGACCTCTTCGTAAACTTGGCGAGGGTCGAAGGTGCGCGTCATCAGCAGCAAGGCCGCTCCGATGGCGGCGACTAACGGTGGCGGAAAGCCAACGAGGAAACCAGCGAGAACACCCAGGGCAATCAATCCTGGCTTGATCCATCGATTGGGAGCGGACGGGGAACAAGTCGAGTCCGGTTTCGTCGCCACGGCACTTTCGACATGCGCGTCGTGAAAAAGGTAGCCCAGGATGATCCAGTCTATGACGAGACCTGCAAGTGCCACCGGACCGAGGTCGGCCAGGAAACTGCGATAGGTGATTCCAGAATACGAACCGATCAGGATGTTCTGCGGATTTCCAGCAATGGTGGCGACGCTGCCGATATTCGATGCGGTCGCGACCGCAAGCAAGTAAGGAACGGGCTGGAGACGCATACGATCGGTGAGGGTGAGGACGATGGGAACCATCACCAGGCAGATGATGTCGTTGACGAAGAACGCAGACAACAGCCCGGTAGTGAAGATGGTGGCCGGCAACAGGTGCTTCGACCCCAGCCGTGAAATTGCGAAATGAGCGATCGCTTCGAAGGCGCCGGACAGCCGCAGATCGCCGACGATCAGCATCATCGAGAAAAGCAGAACGACAGTGGCGAAATCGACGGCGCGAATGGCCTGCCCAGCATTGACGATACGGAAAGTCACCATCAAGACAGCGCCGATAATAGCCGCGCCAGGACGGTCGATCTTTGTGCCGGGAAATTTGCCGAAAGCAAATACGAGATAGCTGGCGATGAAAATGACAAACCCGGCTGCGATGCGCGCGCCAGTCATCTCGCGCGGATTATTGAGGATCTGCAAGCTGAGGACGGTGAAGGCGGCGGGCATCCAGCCATCATCGTAGCATCGAGAGTTCGGCGGCCGGATTTCGGCAAAAGAAAAAAAAAAAGGCCGTGCCGCGAGGCACGTAGCGACACTTCCTCATTTCCGGATGCACGATGGAAGCGATGCTTCGGGGGCGCATTGGTGGTGTCGACATCCTGCCTCTAATCGCCAGAGCGTGGTCGGATTCCGTTTTCATCTCATCTTTCATTTTCTGCTGTCGTTCACGGCTTCGGCCCGTCACTTACTGTTGGGACTCGTGACCTGCCCTGGTAAACGACAACGCCCGCTCACGGTAGCGTTCCTTTTTCAGGAATCGCTCGCTGCCGCTTGCGGGACGCGCGTTTTTAGTTTTGCTGAACTGTAGGTCTGGTATGGAAAATGCTTCAGTGATGCGGATTACGGGAAAAGCAGAAAAAGAAGGGAAGCGGTTCCCAGAAGGGACTGCCTACAAATGTCGGGCCACGACGTTTTGGACCACGTGGGAGGCCGCATTACGAGCGAAATCTGCCAATTGCCGCGATCAGGCGAGCGATATCTTCCATGGAATTATAGAAATGGCAGCAGACTCGTACCCCTCCGATGCCAACTGAATAGCGAACGGAGACAGTAATCCTCTCCCGTTCCAGGGCGTGTTCGAGCTCTCGGTTTCGTTCCACCGAGCCGAGATCGAAGGCAACGATTCCCGCCCGATACTCACGGCCCATATCAGCAACAATCCGTACTCCGATGCGCTTGAGTTCCGAAATCAGATGGCCGGTCAAAGTGTGAACCTGTTCAGCAACGGCGTCCTTACCAAGCTCGCGGATGAGGCTCAGGGAGGCCCCGAGCGCGCCGGCTCCGGCGAAGTTCGTCGTTCCCCCGACCTCAAAGCGGCGGGCCTCATCGAGGAAGGCATAGTCGCGGACCGCGCGGGCATCGGGCGATTCGAGGTACATTCCCCAGCCGGCCGCGGGAGGAACGGTACCCATCAGACCAGCGGTGGGCGGATTCAGGCGAGGCAAAGTATCTCGATTCACATAAAGGAAGCCGGCGCCGAAGGGCGAGTTCAGCCACTTGTGGCCGCCACAGGCGATGAAATTAGCCGGTGTGGTTTTGACGTCGAGCGGGATCGCGCCGAGTTGCTGAACTGCGTCCACCACAAGAAAGATGTCGCGATCCCGACATAGACGGCTCAACGCACCCAGATCGCAACGGAACCCGCTGGTCCATTGCACGCTGCTGACGGCGATCACCTTGGTACGCAGCGTGATTCGTGCTTCGAAGTCTTCTATCCGAACCTGGCCGCCGCGATTGGGAATGACGTCCAGTTCGACGCCAAGTCTCTGTTTCTGAATCCAAGGCAACGCTACGGCTGGATACTCCATATCGCACAGCAGAACTCGATCACCCTTTACCAGGGGAATTGCATCGGAGGCAATGGTCATCCCGCGAGTGGTGCTCTCCACCAGCGCGATTTCGGTTTCCTCGGCGTTGATGAGCCAGGCCCCATTGCGCCGCGCAGTTCTCAACATCGAATCGAATTCGCCCCAGATCTGGCCGGCGTCGGCATCGACCCGAGCGGATGCGATCTCGATCATGCGCTCGACGGCTTTTATGGCACGTTGCGGAGCGATGCTGAGCGCGCCTGCATTCAGATAGGTCTTGTTCGCGAGAGCGGGGAATTCGCTGCGGATGATGTCGGAAGGAATCATGCGATCTTCAATACTCCTGCGCCATCGATGTGGCTCTGCTTCAAGGCGAGCAGCGCTTCGTTCGCTTGCTCAAGCGCGAAGGTCTGGACCTCGGTCTGCACCTTTGCTTCAGCAGCGAGTTCGAGAAATTCGCGCGCGTCCTGACGGGTGCTGTTGGCGACGCTGCGCACCACGCGCTCGCGATAGATCAGGTTGTAATCCATTTGCGGGATTGGACTCATGACGATACCGGCCAGGGCGACGGTTCCGCCCTTTCGAAGCGCACGTAGAGAGTCGAGAACAAGAGCGCCGAGTGGCGCAAAGATGATGGCAGCGTCGATCAGGCCGGGTGCTTTGTCCTCGGATCCACCGGCCCAGGCTGCGCCGAGCTTTCGGGCCAGTTCACGATGCGCTTCTCCGCGCGTGAAGACGTAGACTTCGTTTCCGAGATGCCGCGCGAACTGCAGCACGATATGTGCGGAAGCTCCGAATCCGTAGAGCCCAAGGCGCTGTCCTTTTTTGATTCCACTCAGCCGGTACGATCGATAACCGATGATTCCGGCACACAAGAGCGGTGCAGCGTGCACGTCGTCGAACGCGCGCGGGATGGGGTAGACGTAGTCAGCGGGTGCGACAACATATTCGGCGTAACCGCCGTCGACGTCGTATCCGGTGAAGAGCGCGTGCTCGCAGAGATTTTCCGTGCCGCGCAGGCAGTACTCGCAGGTCTGGTCGGTCCAATGCAGCCAGGGCAGGCCGACGCGATCGCCTTCGCGATGACTGGTCACGCCGGTGCCGATGGCGTCGACAATCCCAACCACCTGATGACCGGGAACAACGGGCATTTTATGTCGAGGCAGCTCGCCTTCAACGATGTGCAGATCGGTATGGCAAAGGGCACAACAGTTCACGCGAATACGCAACCTCCCGGCAGGAGGATCGGGCACCGGAAGGTCGTGCAACGACAGCGGTTTGCCTGCCACCGTTTTCGGCTCGGTGAGAACCATGGCGCGCATACGTGGACCTATCGGGTGAGCTCGGATTTACGGCCCTGGTGATATTCCGACAAGATGGCGTTTGCGGCGACGATGGTGCCGAGCGCCTCGCAGAATTTTTCCAGATCATTGCCCGGGATCGCCATGTAAAGTTCGTCGTCGCCAATTCCGGTGTAGGTGCGATTGCCGATACAACCGGTGCTCGCGGTGACTCCTCCGGCCATCGCTGCCGGAATCGCCATGCAGGTTGGACGTCCGAGTGCCTGCAATTGCGCCGAAATGCCCGCACGCATCGCCGCTTCGGTTCCGAGCATGAGCTTGGCAGGCTTTGCGGCAACGATCACGACATCGGGCGTGCCCTTCGCGTCGGTTAACGGCGTGTAGACAATTTTCTTCGGATGGAAGGGAACCTGTGGAATCTTTGCTACTTCCTCCATGCGGATGTAGCCGATTTCGCTCATGAACCCGAGCTTCTCGCCCAGTTCCTTCTGCTTTGACTCGGGAAGTTGGATGTTGTGGGTGTGCGCGCCAATCACGCAATTCTGATGATCGCTCTGTTCGGTGTAAAAGCTACGGCCTTCGGCAGCCAGACGCCAGTAGCTGCATCCGGAAGGCTGCAAGCCTTCGAACTTCGCGATACCCGCGGCTTCGTCGGCGAAGGTGACAGCGACGGGGCGGCGTTTCAATCCGAGCGAGTGAGTCAGTTGCTGCTCAATCTTCTTGTAGTCTGCCATGTATCACCCTTGATGCATGGTACAGGACGGCGCAAGTTGTATGCGACTCTGGTAATCCGAGGAGTGTCTTGCTTCCGTGATTTTCAGCGAGAGGTAATCGAGTGCTTTTAAACTTGTGCTTAGTCAGCAGCTTCGCTGGGATGTTTTGACTCGAGCCTCGCTCAACATGACAGCAGTGGAAGTGAAACCAACTACGATCCCACTTTCGCGTGCGACATCGCCGCCGTGCGCTCCAGCTTGTCCCAGTTGAAGGCTCGCCCTTCCATCGCGCGCTTCAGCGTCTTGAAGAGCACCACCGAGAACAGTTGTCGATACGCGAATCTTTGCAGCCATACGTGCGCCAGCAGCCAGGCGTCTTCCTTGGAGTTCTGATCGCGGCGTTCCAGTAGGAAGGCGATGGTCGACGCGATGAAGTCGATCACCAGGAACATGGCAAAGAACACAATCAGCTTCATCAGGCTCGCGGGATTCGCTGTCTCCGGGTGGAAATGCTTGTCGAGCGCGTAGGTGAGCAAGCCAAACAGGAACATCAGATCGATAAACGGCGAGACGACCGGGAGCAGGATCTGGAAGATGATGATGTTGGGCAGCGCAACCCACCCTAGTGTGCCTTTGCGGGCGAAGGCGCCACGGTGTTTCACGACCGCCTGCAGGATTCCGAAGGACCAGCGGAAGCGCTGGCGCATCAGGCCGCGAGGACCACTCGGCGCCTCGGTCCAGGCGAGCGCACGGTCTTCGTAGATCACCTGGTAGCCATTCTCGAGAAGCGCCATGGTGAGATCGGCGTCCTCGGCGACGGTGTCAACCTTGTAGAGTCCGGCGTCGCGGACGGCGGACGTACGCCACGCGCCGATTGCGCCCGGCACGACACTGACCGCTCCCAATGCATCCAACGCGCGGCGCTCGAAATTCTGGCTGGTGATGTACTCAAGGGCCTGCCAGCGCGTCCACAGATTCACGCGATTGCCAACCTTGGCGTTTCCGGCGACAGCGCCGATGCGCGAATCAAGGAAATGGGGCACCAGGCGTGAAATCGCATCGCGTGCGATCACGGTATCGGCATCGATGCCGACGAAGATTTCCTCATTCACGAACTCCAGGCCGTAGTTCAGAGCATCGGCTTTGCCGGAGTTCGGTTTCGTAAGCACCGTAACTTTGCCGGAGGCGATCTCGTTGCGGAAAGCCTCCTGAGCGACCTTGTATGTCTGATCTTTCGAACCGTCGTCGATGACGATGATGCGCAGCTTGGGATAGTGCGACATGAGGGCCGCGCGCACCGTACGCTCGATAACTTTCTCCTCGCTGTAGGCCGGGATCAGCACGGCAACAGCGGGAGTGAACTCGATGCTCTCGGTCTTACGCTCTTTGCGGCCTCGCCAGAAGCGATCCCACACTGCAAGCGCACCCACGCCAAACAGACGGAAGCTCATCAGGATATCGCCCACGTAGAAGACGAGAACGATAGCAGCCATCAGCAGGCCGAACAATTCAAAACCAACGCGGTCGATGCGCGCGCTCCAGACTTCATTCGCGGATAGCCGAGGCATTACATCGGTTTCCGACTTGCCCAGCAACTGCGCGACGGTCACGAACTCGTAGCCGCGGGCCCGGAGCTGATCGATGATCATTGGAATAGCACGCGCGGTCTCGCGCCGATCGCCCCCGCCGTCGTGCAGCAGGATGATGCTGCCGCGATTCGCTTGCTTGATCACGTTCTGCGTAATCTCTTCCGCTGGAGGGTGAGGGTTGTCCTTCCAGTCGTTGGGATCGATCTTGTCGCCGATGGTGATCAATCCCATGTCCTGCGAAATCTCCAGCGGCTTTACCTGATCGGCAGTGTCAGGTTCCTGGTCAATCGAGTACGGAGGACGGAAGAGTAGCGTCTTGAACCCGTAGCGGCTGGCGAACAGCATCTCCGTGAGATTTAGCTCCAGCTTCATGTAGCGCTTGGAAATGGCGCTGATATCCGGATGGGTGAAGCTGTGATTGCCGATCTCGTGCCCTTCGCGATAAATCCGGTCGGCAACACTCGGATATTTCTCTACCTGCACGCCAATCAGGAAAAATGTGCCCTTCACTCCGCGTGATTTCAGCGCATCCAGGATCTTCGGTGTCCAGGTTGGATCGGGACCGTCGTCGAAGGTGAGCGCAACCTTCTTATCCCTCGCGCCGTACTGATCGATCTCGTATGGGACAGGATATTGCTCGATCTCTTCGTCGGTAATCAGGCCGGTGCTCGAATCAACCGTGACGTCGCGCTTGCCGGGAGCTGGGCGCTTCGCAATCTCCAGAACTTCGCCCTTGCCCTCCATATCGACATCCTGGCCGGGCAACAGGTTCTTCAGTTTTTCGGGAGCATTCGCTTCCTGCGGAAGATCCCAAATCGCCCAAAGCGAGCGATCTTCGGATCCCAGGCGCCAGAGCGCGAAGGTTTGAATCCCAAGAGCCTTTGCTGCTCTCATCTGATTCAGCACGGTGACGCCGTCCATGAACCACACTTCGTGACGGCGATTGTTGTCGTCGAGATAGGCGAAGTGCGGATTCAGGCTGTCGGAATCGAAATCGATGGTGGAATCGGCGTCGGTTGCGGAGAGCCAGGCCTCCTGTACGGAAATCGACGTCGCCTCTGGGTTCTTTTTTCGGGCGTGCCGATCGGGCATCAACCAGTCATAGCCATAGCTGCCGACGCCGCAAATGATCTTGTCGCGAGGAATGATCTTCAGCTTCTGGATCAGATTGCTGGTAAACCACTGCTGCGAAGAGATGGCTCCGGGATCGCCTTCCGCGTAGTGCTCGTCATAGTTCATCAGAACCAGGCCGTCGGAATTGGCGGCCAGGAAGGCGTAATCGTAGTCCGGGTCAGTGGCGGGAACGCTGACATGCAGTTTCAAGCCGCGCCCGCGGAATTCCTGGTGAAGCTCCTGTACGAATAGTTTGTATCCAGCCTGCGCTTCCGCCGGGAAACCCTCGAAATCGAGATTGATGCCCTTGTACTTATCGTCGCTTGCCAGGAAGGTGAGCAACTGCTGCCGGAACGCCGCGCGCGCCTGAACATCGTTCATCATGTCGGCGATGCTCAACATCCACTCGTTCCGGACTGGGTCGAAATTGTTGATCAGCGGCAGAACTTCCATGTCCGCTTTCTCGAAGCGGAGCAACTGCATCACTTTGTCGTCGACGGGCTGCACTTTGCCGCCCTGGAGCACGGAGTAGAGCTTGTTCTCTGGACTCACCGCCTGGATATTGCCGTCGGGCGTAACCACATGCAGCCATTCGGGATAGAGAATGTCGATCTGGCGGAGATATTCGCGGAGCGAGGCGAAACTGCCGGCATCCCACGTAACGTAGAACGCGGCACGAATGCCTTCATCGGAGTTCAGTACCACTTGCGAGGCCGGCTTTGTGGTCTTGCGCCGGCCGGGTGCGGGCACCACCTTCGTATGGTGCGGCTCTTTTTCTTTCAGGGCTTTATAGGCCTTCTTCTGTTCGGGAAGCAGGAGCGAGGGGAGACTCGAGCCTTTCAGCAACGAGGCCACAAAGAAAATAAGTAGCAGTGTAAGTAGAAGGACGCACACATCCACAACTCGCCGGAACCTTCTCCAGCGCTTGCGTTGCGGATCATAAAAAACAGGTTTAACCATCGGCGATTGCGGTTCCAGAATCCTCGGCGAGCCGGTTTTTGGCTTGCTGGGGTGAGAGTTCCATCCTAGATTCGGCACCCACCGGCGTCAAACCAGAGTGCTTACTTCCAGTGGTATACATTTAATAGGAAAATTACCAACTAGATGCAGAAACTCTCAGCGAGCGTTGACGCGGCCGCTCCCAACTTCCTACGGCGTTATTGGCGATTCTTCCTTGTATTCAGTGTAATCGCTTTTGCCTTTCGATTGTGGTTCCTGTTGCGCTTTCGCATGCTCACCGCAGATTCCTTTGTTTACGGCGATATTGCGAAGAACTGGATCGAATCAGGACTCTATGCGATCAGCGGATCCAGCGGCACCGAGCCCACTTACATTCGGATGCCCGGATACCCAGCGTTTCTGGCTGTCGTATGGAAAATCGCCGGTGTGGAGCACTACACCTCCGTCCTGATCGCGCAGATATTCGTGGACGTCGGCACCTGTTTTCTCATCGCCGATCTCGCGCGGCGGCTGATGGGGCGGGTCGCAAATCCTTTGGCCGAACGGGCTGCCCTCATTGCCTTTGCCATCGCCGCTGTTTGTCCCTTCTTCGCCAGTTATTCTTCCACGGCTCTCACCGAGTGTCTTGCCATATTCTTTGCGGCGCTGGCAGTTGATTTGGCCATCGCGGGCCTCGAAGAACCACAGTCGATTTGGCGATGGATCGGGTGCGGACTGGCGCTCGCCGGCGGCATCTTCATGCGCCCCGATGGCGGCATGCTCCTGATGGCGATTGGCTTTTATTTGATATGGCGCGCGGTTCGCAGGCGGGAAGGCCAACTTCTACTGGGACTGGCCCTGGTCGGCGTATTTGCGCTTGCACCACTCACGCCATGGACGATCCGCAACTGGCATCTCTATCACCTGTTTCAACCACTCACTCCGATGGCAGCGAATGCTCCGGATGAGTTCGTGGCTCACGGCTACGATCGCTGGAGCCGCACCTGGGTGGCGGACTACTCGTCGCTTGAGGACGTTGGATTCAAAGTTCCGCTGGAAGAGATCGACATCGCCGACCTGCCTTCGCGAGCTTTTGATTCCCCGCGGCAGAGAGAAGAAACTCAGCAGCTCTTCGACGAGTACAACAACGGCGCGAAAATAGTGACGCCGGCACTCGATGCTCGTTTTCAGCAACTGGCGGAGCAGCGCATTCGCCATTCGCGCTTCCGTTATTACGTTTGGCTGCCCGCGCTTCGACTCGCGGACCTATGGTTGCGGCCGCGAACCGAGATGCTGCCCATCGATGTCCACTGGTGGCGCTACTGGGACGATCCGCACGACTTTGCAATGGCGCTGATGCTGGCCGTTATCAATGTGTTCTATCTGACCGCAGCAGTGGTTGGTGTAATCCGCTGGCGTCGCTGCCTCGAAGGGTTGGGGATCATTTTGATCTTCCTGGCGATCCGGTCTCTGTTCCTGATGTATCTACCGAATCCCGAGCCGCGCTACATGCTGGAGTGCTACCCGGCGGTGATTGCGCTGGCAGGGATCGGGCTGGCTCGCGGAACTGGTTCCCACTTCTGCGAAAAGAAGGCAGAGATGAGGCACCCGTAGACCACTCCTGGCGCCCCATATAAAAGGTCTCTTCTAAACTTTTGGGAGAACAATCCCCGTCTGCGATTGGTACTTACCGGCACGATCCTTGTAGCTGACCTCGCACACTTCGTCGGACTGGAAGAACAGAATCTGGCAGAGACCTTCATTGGCATAGATCTTCGCAGGCAGAGGCGTGGTGTTCGAGATCTCGAGGGTGACGAATCCTTCCCACTCAGGCTCAAACGGGGTGACGTTCACGATAATGCCGCAGCGGGCGTAGGTCGACTTGCCGACGCACAAGGTGAGCACGTCGCGCGGAATCTTGAAGTACTCGACCGAGCGGGCCAACGCGAACGAATTCGGCGGCACGATGGCGCAATCGGCGGTGACCGATACAAACGAGCGTTCGTCGAAGTTCTTGGGATCGACAATAGTGCTGTTGACGTTGGTGAAGATTTTGAACTCGTCGGCGACCCGCAAATCATATCCATAGGAAGACAGGCCGTAGGAGACCACATGTTTCCGTACCTGCTTCTCGGAGAAGGGGTTAATCATGTCGTGCTCAAGCGTCATCTTGCGGATCCAGCGGTCACTCTTGATAGCCATAGCTCTCCTTTTGACTGCCGGAACGAAAACGGCAGATCTCATCGCTTAAGGCCTGATCCGGATCCCCAATGAGCCCGTTGTTGGCTCGCTGGGGGTGAGGGATCTGCCTCGGGAGCACCTTATTGCGGCTGGGGCATGGGTGCGGGATATTGCAGTACGAGCTGAGAGTCATCTTACGGAGGAAAAGGCGCATTGACAATGCCACTTGCGACCTTTATTATCAGCAGCTTACAGTAGAGATGTGCACCCTGTGAAAAACTGACCCCGAGCGGGCCGGTGGCAGGTGGTAGATTTTCCGAATCGCAGATGCGGCCAAATCGTTCGGCTGGAGACGCTTGTGATCAAGCTGGATATCATCAACGAAGTGGTGACAAAAACCGGGATCACCAAAACCAAGGCGGAGATGGCGGTAGAAACCGTCTTCGAGAGCATGAAAAAAGCGTTGGCGAATGGCGATCGCATTGAACTGCGTGGGTTTGGCGTGTTCAATGTACGTCCACGCAAGACGGGCATCGGACGAAATCCACGAACCGGCGCTGAAGTCAGCATTCCACCCGGGAAGGCAGTGCGCTTTAAGCCCGGAAAAGAGCTGCAGTCCATCGACTAACTTTGTGCAGGCGGCTCCGGCAACGTCAGTTAGGTGCGGATGGCGTTGTTCGGAACCAAGTCCAATTCACTGCATACCTATCGCTATCCGGCACCACGGCACGAAGAATTTCTCCGCAGTTGCATCAAAAGAGTCTGGTTAGCGATGTCTGATTCGACCCCATCTGTGCCCAGCTACTACGAACGGCCGATCCCTGTCGACGTGTTCGTAGTCTCGCAGGTGCGTCGCCGGTACTGGCTGCACATCGTTCTGCTGATGCTTACGATCTTCACCACGCTCGTGGTGGGTGCGAGACTGCAAAACAATTTCCTCGAGAATCGCCCGGCGTTCTCGTTGCCAGAAGAGGCGACCTGGTCGGCTATGTTCCCGGTGAGGTGGATTGGCGAGCATCCCTCGCGGATCCTGCTCGGGGTGCCCTTTGCCGCCACGTTGATGCTGATCCTGGTGGCGCATGAGCTAGGACATTATCTTTATTGCGTGCGCTATGGCGTGCAGGCGACGCTGCCGTACTTTATTCCTGCGCCAACGCTGATCGGAACGCTAGGAGCATTCATTCGGATACGGTCCCCGATTCGTTCGCGAGAAGCGCTCTTCGATATTGGAATTGCCGGACCGATCGCCGGGTTCGCGGTTGCGATTGTGGTGCTGTTTGCGGCGCTGCTGATTTCGCCGGCGACGGCGGCAACTTCACGCCCCGACGATATCGTATACGGCTATCCGCTGATCTTTCACGTGATGCACTATGTGATGCATTTCGGATCGTCAACGCGCGTGCCGCTGGATGCCGTGCACATGCATCCGACGGCAATCGCCGCCTGGGTTGGCATGTTCGCCACAGCGCTGAACCTGCTTCCTGGCGGGCAATTGGACGGTGGCCACATCGTTTATTCCATTTCGCCGAGGGCTCATAAGTATGTTTCGTGGCTGACCATCGGCATTCTGATTCCGCTTGCGGTGCGCCTTTGGATAGGATGGCTGGTGTGGGCCATTCTTCTGGCGCTCACAGGATTGCGGCATCCGCAGGTTCCAATGTGGCCGGGCCTGAGCGCGGGGCGAAAATGGCTGGCCCTGCTTGCCTTGGTACTGCTGCTCCTCACATTCATTCCGATCCCTTTCGAAGGCAGCCTCCTCGATCTCTTCCAATAGCTACTTCCTCGCGTGTTCTGGCCGGGGGAATGTAGACTGGAGCTACTCTGACAAGCAAAGCAGACGGGAGAGAACTCCGTGGCGGATAAATCTGCAAAACATAAGCTGGCCGTGCTGGGTGCGGGGAAGATGGGTGGAATCCTGGTGCAAGGATTCTTGAAGCACAAGCTCGCCAGCCCGAGCGCGATCTGGGCGACGCTGTCGCATAAGGAAAAGATGGCGAGCCGGAGCGCAGACCTCGGTGTGAAGATCGGAACCGATAATCGCGCAGCGGTGAAGCATGCGGACGTGGTGTTGGTTTGCGTGAAACCGCAGACGGTGGGCGATGTGCTGGACGAGATCAAAGAAGAAGTGACGCCGGATAAGGTGGTGATCTCGATCGCGGCGTCGGTGCCGACGTCATTTATTGAAGCGCGACTTGCTGCGCGTGTGCCGGTGATTCGCGCCATGCCGAATACGCCTTCAATTCTGGGCGCGGGAATTACAGGTCTCGCGGCGGGACAAGCAGTAAAGCCCGCACAAATGGAAGTGGCGCGGCGGTTGTTCGAGACCGTCGGCAAAACCGTTGTCGTCGACGAGAAACATATGGACGCCGTGACTGCTCTATCGGCGAGCGGACCCGCATATATCTACATCATTTTGGAATCGCTGGCGGAAGCGGGTGTGAAGGTTGGACTGCCTCGCGATCTGGCAACGCTGCTCGCGGCGCAAACCACTCTAGGCGCTGCACGCATGGTGCTGGAGACGGGAGATCATCCGGCGCTGCTGAAAGACGCCGTGACGACGCCGGCGGGATGCACGATTGATGGCATCATGGAACTCGAAGAAGGGAAGTTGCGCGTGACGCTGATCAAAGCGGTCGTGAAGGCGACGCAGCGGGCGAAAGAGCTGATGTTCTCGTAGGACAATGTTCCGCAAGGTCCCTCGACCCGGACGGGAATTTTCGTCCCGTCCTCGCTCGGAACGACAGTCGAGGGTTTCCTTATTCCGCGGCCTTGATACTGATCACGTGCAGCGTGTCCTTCTCGCCGAGTGTTGCCTGGATTCGGACACTCTTCCCAACGAAGGCGTCGGCGGCCTTCTGATCGTCCAACTTATAGATCGCTGTTTTCGTCAGCAGGACATAGGCTCCGCCCATATCGTGTACGCACATCTTTGCGCATTCGGACGGATCTTTGCCCATGTGTCCGCCTTGCAGCATCTCGGAGTGGGAGTGCGTCTTGGAGTGAACGTTCATGGCGCACTGGCTGTCGCTGATTTGGCCGGTATAGGTTTTGGGTGCATCGGCGGCCCACAATGCGGCAACGGCGAATAGCCAGGTTAAAACGATTCGTACTTTCATTTTTTCAACCCCAATACATTTTTTTTGCGGGAGTGTTGGAAGGTTAGCGTTGGCAGGAGCGGTTGCCTAGATTACCTCTGGTTCGTCTTCGGTGCACGCGTGTAAACATTCGGTAACAATGATGTCAACCGCGATGCCGAGACGGGGCTGAGACGCGAGGAAAGCGGCCGGACTATCATGGTGCCGAAGGAGAGCGCAATCATGGCTGCAAAACAGATCTTGTTGCTGGCAGGCGATTATGTCGAGGACTACGAAATCATGGTGCCGTTCCAGGCGCTGTTGATGGTGGGACACACGGTGCATGCGGTTTGTCCGGGAAAGAAGAAGGGCGACTTCGTGCGCACGGCGATTCATGACTTCGAAGGCGATCAGACTTATAGCGAGAAGCGGGGACATAATTTCACGCTGAACGCGACGTTCGATGAAGTGGAACCAGAGAGCTATGACGCGCTGGTGATCCCGGGCGGAAGGGCGCCGGAATATCTGCGATTGAATCCGCGGGTGATCGAGATCGTGCAGCACTTCGTGAAGGTGAACAAGCCGATTGCGGCGATCTGCCATGCGGCGCAGTTACTGGCGGCCGCGAATGTGTTGCACGGCAGGACGTGCAGCGCATATCCGGCGGTGGGTCCGGAGGTGAAGGCCGCCGGCGGGAAGTACGCGGAGATCGGGATCGACGAGGCGCATGTCGACGGGAACCTGGTGACGGCACCGGCATGGCCAGCACATCCGGCGTGGCTGGCGGAGTTTTTGAGGGTGCTGGGGACAAAGATTGCCGTCTGACAGGATTCGTGATTCGTCGGTGCTCATTGCTGGCGTCTTACGTTCTGTTTCCGAAATATTGCAAGCGCGACATTTTCTCTCGTTCCACGACCGTGTGCAGTTACAATTTCCCGGGACCCATTGCCGCTTCGCGTAGGGAGGCAAAATGCGCCGAGCTGTCATCGCTCTGATCCTGTTGGCAACCTCTCTTTTGCTAGGACAGGAAGCAAACGTTCAGACTGTAAAAACCGCTTCGACTCCCAAGTCAACCGCAACGGCTCCCGCTACAAAACCAAAGCTCACGGAACAGCAGAAGCGTGGAATGAGCCTGCTGGAATCGGCCGAAGGCGCAGTGGGTGGATTTGAGGCGCCCTCGCGCATCGTGGCCTACACGCAGATCGCAGGGATCTATCAAGCAAGTAACAAAAAGAAAGCGGTGGATTTGCTGCAACAGGCGTACGAAAGTCTCCGAACCTTGCAACTGGATTCGCCGAACAAAAGCCTGAATCAAATGGTGACGCAACAATTACAACAGCAGGTGCTGAACCAGTTTGCTTCGCGGGCTCCAGAAAAGGTCGACGGGTTGATGGATCAGATGGAGCCGACCATGCGCAAAGAAGCGCTGCAGGTTCTGCTGCCTTACTACGATAAGAACAAGAACCTTGATCGACCGGTTGCCGTACTGATGCAACTGGGAGTCGAGGCCGAGATGCCCTACGGGATCGTAAACGATGTGATGGACAAACTCGGTTCGGCGCATCCGGATCAGATTCGCGAGCTATTCCTGGCTTCCTTTACGAGCTATCAGAACCACCAGCACCTGGAAGTATCACCTTCAACTGATTTTGCGAGCCTGATTGCAAAGGCGTACGGCAAGGTTCCCAACGAGAGCGTGGAGGCAGCCATCGACGAGGTTCTGTCGCAGGCAAAGAAAGCGGACGAGAAGAATTCGAACGTGAACATCAGCATGGGATTCGAAAAAGGTGCCGTGCAGTTCAAATCGAGCTATGACATGCAGTTGTTTGCGGTGCTGCCAACGTTGGAGCAGGTAGATCCCGAAAAGGCGAAGCGCCTGTTGAAAGAGAGCGAAGACGTGAACACCTTCGCGTCGAAATATCCGGACGGGATGAATTCGCTCAGCAAAAATGGACGGCCGAACTCGATAGGGATTCAGACGGGGAGTCACGGAGGAGGCGACGCACCTCCGGCGCAAGTCCTCGAAGAGCAGCGGATGAACTCCATCATGAGCGATGCTGCGGATCATCCCAACGACGCGCTGGCGAATGCAGCGGGACTGAATCCACAAATGGCGGTGTTTGCCTATTTGGGGATTGCAAGGGCGAACGCGAAGAAGAACACCACGGCAGCAGGTATCGCTCTGGGGAAGGCGCAGGAGCTTTTGCCTAAGATTCCGTTGCTGGAGCAGATGCCCACGATAACCGAGATGGCGAGTCTCTATGAGCGTCTCGGCGACAAGGAAAGTGCCAAGAAGGTGATTGAGCTGGGCACTAAGACTGCGACCGAGGTTTACAAGCAGGAAACGGACGCGGACGATCCGAATCTGGCGCCGAAGGCATACTGGGTGTCGACGAACGCGTGGCGGAATCTGGTGGATGCCAGCTACAGACTCGACCCTGGGCAGGCGCTGACTTTGCTCAAAGAGGCTCCCGACGATGAGATGCGGGTCTTTGCCCAAATCGCGCTGGCGAAGCGGATGATGGGAAGCACGGCTCCGCTGATGGACTGGAGCATGACCGCGAAAAAGAACGGCATGATGATGACGTCGCTGCGGACGAACGACGGAGACGTGGCCGACAGTTCCGGTGTTCTTCCCTGAGGTGAGTTGAGCACCGGCCGAGATCCACATTTCCGTCGAGACGCCGGCGCTACCTCTGGACAGGAATGCCCCGGTCACGCAGAGTTCCCAAAACGGTCACGACACAGTTTTTTCTCTCGTTCCACGAGGCGTGTAGGGCTAGGATTCATTGGACCAATGCTTCGGGTGTGGAGGCAAGATGCGCCGAAGTTCCATCGTCCTGATCCTAATGGCAGCTTCTGTGTTCTTAGTCGCGCAGGAAGCTAACGTTCAACCCGCGAAAACCACTTCGAGCCCAAAGCCAAGCGTAACGGCTCCGCCTGCGAAACCGAAATTGACGGAACAGCAGAAGCGTGGGTTCAGCCTACTGGGATGGCCTCATGTCCTTCATGGTGGATTCCGGGCAGCACAGCGGTACAGGTGGACCTGCGAGTTCCGATGCTCTCGAGCAGCAGCGCTCCAGTCAGATCGTTGAAAGCTCCGCTACACATCCGAACGATGCGCTTGCGAATGCTGCCTTGTTGAGTCCGCGATTCGCGCTGCAGGCGTACATGGGAATAGGGCGCGAGAACATGAAGAAGAACGCCACGGTAGCAGGGATGGCTCTGCGAAAGGGGCAGGAACTGCTGCCCAAAGTGCCCGTTTTCGAACAAATTCATGCGGTGAGCGACATCATCTATTCGTACGAACGGCTCGGCGACAGAGACGCAGCGCGTTCGGCAATCGCGGAGGGTGCGAAGACGGCTGCCGCTCTATACAAGCAAGACAGTGACGCTTCAGATCCGAATACGGCACCCGAGGCGTATTGGCTTTCCACGAAGGTATGGCGCAACCTGGTCGAAGCGGCGTACGAATTAGATCCCAACACCGCGGTAGCTCTGCTGCAGGAGGTTCCGGATGATCAGTTGCGCGTTTTTGCGGAGATCGCACTCGCAAGCCGGCTGCTGGGGACCAAGATGAATACCTATGACGTGGCGATGAGTGTCCACAAACAGGGCGGCGCGTGGACCATGTTCTCAGCGCCAACAGAGTCTGACCTGCCAGACAAGAAGTAACGATACGGTAGTAGCGCTCAGCAGGCGCCAACGCGCGGACAGGAGAGTCCGCGCCACACAATCATGTCACTACGCATCCCCGGCTTCTTCATTCCACGAATTTAGGTGTGACCTTCTAATTGAGGACACCGGCGGGATTGCCGGAGGTCCACCAGATGTCCGGCTTCGCCTGATGTTGTGCCGGGAAATATGGCACATCCAGTCGGCGCAACTCGGCGCGTACTACATCGATCGCCATATCAACCGCGCTCTCTACCTCAGGACTGAGTTCACATCCAGCGTCGTAGGACAGACCCGTGACGCCGACCAGTAGCACTTCCTGCGGACACATCCCTACCAATTCGGCAGTCATGAGCGATTCGCCGAGAGCGGGAGAATGCGGATCCATGCGGACCGAGACACCGTGGCGCAGGATATCTTCTTTGCGATAGAGCGTAATCGTTCCGGCGGGCCGATCGTTTTCGACGGAGTCGACGAGAATCACCGCGTCCAGTCCGACAAGATTGTCGATGAAGTCAAGGGCAGGAGTGCCTACATCGAGGACCTGTACGTTGGGGCCAAACTCGTAGCTCGCCTCGAGCGTGCGAACTACGTAAGGTCCGACGCCGTCGTCGCCCAATAAGATGTTGCCTATTCCAATGATGGCAACGTTGGAAACAGTCTTCACAGGACTTTCACCTTCGCGATCTGCTTGCCTGATGGATCGAACGTGTGGCAAGCACACGCCATGCAAGGATCAAAGGAGTGCACCGTGCGCAGCACCTCCAACGGTCGCTCCGGATCCGCAATCGGATTGCGCAGCAACGACGCTTCGTACGGTCCATGATTACCCGCGTTGTCGCGCGGGCTAGCGTTCCAGGTTGATGGAACGACGGCCTGGTAGTTCTTGATCTTGCCGTTGTCCACGACAACCCAGTGCGAAAGGGTTCCGCGCGGTGCTTCATGCGTGCCCACGCCGAGCACTTCGCCACTCGGGAAGCTGGGGGGATTGTGCACAGTAGTATCGCCCTTCGAGATGTTGTCGACGAGCAACTGCCAGTGCTTCTGTGCGAGTTCGGCGAGCATTGCGGCGCGAATCGCGCGTGCGGCATGGCGTCCCATGGTGGACTGCAACATGTCGACCGTGACCTGCTTGCCGGAGACGCTGGAGATGGTGGCGAGCGCAGCATCTGTCCACTTGCGAGTCAGCGGATCGCCCTGCGCATAACCGATCAGGATCTGCGCGAGCGGACCGACTTGCATCGGGTGTCCCTGGAATCGCGGAGCCTTGACCCAGGTGTATTTCTTATCGGCCTGCCAGTCGGTGAAGTCGGGAATGGTTTCGCCCTTCCACGGATGCAGGTTGGTTTTGCCCTCGTAATACGCGTGCGCGACATCTTCCGTGACGCCGTCGCGGAACGGTGCGTCGGAAGCGCTGCTGAACTTGTGCACGTCGCGAATGTTGCCGTCGAGAATGTATCCACCGGGCAGATCGAACATGGTGCCCTTGGCATCGAGCGGAAGATCGGGAACGGCAAGGTAGTTCTTCACGCCGGAACCGTAGTTGAACCAATCCGCGTACATTGCGGCGATGGCGCACGCGTCGACAAAGTAGACCTGCTGGACGAAGGTGGTGACTTCGCTCATCAGCACCTTGATCGCTTCCAGCCGATTCATGTTCAGCGCGGCCTGGCTGTCGAGATTGATTGCGTTGGCGACGCCGCCAACGGTGAGGTTCTGTATGTGCGGAGTCTTCGCGCCCAGCATGCCGACAACCTGGTTCGCTTTGCGTTGATAGTCGAGCGCCTGCAGGTAATGCGAGAAGGCGAGCAGGTTGACGTCGGGAGAGAGACGCATCGCCGGATGGCCCCAATAGCCATTCGCGAAGATGCCGAGCTGGCCGCTGGCGGCGACACCCTTCACCTTGTCCTGCGCGAACTTCATCTGCTCTTTGGAGTTACCGGTCCACGGCGAAATGCTTTCGGCCAAGGACGCGGTCTTCGCCGGATCAGCCTTCGGCACCTGCAGCACGTCGACCCAATCGAGCGCAGAGAGCTGGTAGAAGTGCACGATGTGATCGTGCAATCCGTGATTGATCAGGATCAGGTTGCGGATGTATTGCGCGTTGGCAGGAATCTCCAGTTTGAGCGAGTCTTCCACCGCGCGAACACTCGCTATGGCGTGCACGGTGGTGCAGACGCCGCAGAAACGCTGCGTAAAGAGCCATGCTTCGCGAGGGTCGCGTCCCTCGAGAATGCGCTCGATGCCGCGCCACATGGTGCACGACGCCCATGAATTCGCAACCGCGCCGTCGTCAATTTCCACGTCGATGCGGAGATGTCCTTCGATTCTGGTGATTGGGTCAATGGTGATGCGCTTCGTCATTGTGAACGCTCTATAAAAGAATGTTTGAATCGGTTAATGCGTATTCTGGAGTCAAGGCCGAACCGGACCGCGCGTCTTCTTCACGCGCTTCCATTTGCTGCCAGCTGTAATTCGGCGCCGGCAAAATCGCCAGGTTCTTTACTGCCCACACGAACGCGGCGACCGCGAGCGAAACAAATCCGACGGAGATCAACAATTCGATCGCAGACGGGAAGTAAAACGCTCCGGGCTTAGGTTGAAATGCCAATGTCGTGGGATTGAATCGATACAGCATGCCGCCCACTGCGGCGACCAGGTGCGCGTGGAACATCAGCCGCGCGTCCTTGTACTTGGCCGAGTCGATAAGCATTACGACGGCGACGCCGAGGAAGAGCATCTCGATCCAGAACAGCCCGGCGTAGATATTCATCTGGAACGCGAGGAGAAGCTTGCCTTCGATCACGATGTCGAAGAGGCGCACGAACATCCAGCTGCCGATGATCCACGCGGTGATGCGGTTCATCTCGCTGAGCACGTCAACATCGAACGGGCGATCCCAAACCAGCGAGCAGAACAGCAGCGTTCCGGCAACGCAGGCAAAGCCCATGAAAGCCGCAGCCCATACGTAAAGCAGGGGTAGTAGGGGAGTCTGCCACAAGCCGTGGACGCGGTTTCCGCCGAGCAGCATCAGTGCGCCGAGCGAAGACTGGTGCATCGCCGGCAGAATGTAGGCGAGTCCCACGACGAGTGGATAGAACTTATACATCACCTTCTCGGCTTTTTCGATCAGCGGCCGGAATTGCGGGCGATGCTTGTGAAACCAGTCGAGAACCGGTGGGACGTTCTCCATCAGCAGCGGGAACATCGCATACGTCGGCATGCAGACGGCAACTTCCAGTAGCGGCGAATGCAGGTTCCAGCGCCATGGGGTGAAGACCCAGTAGAAGTTCCAAGGGCGTCCGACGTCGACGCCGAGCAGCATCAAGCCGGAAGCATAGGCGAGAAAGCTGGTAAGCAGTGCAGTGCGCATCACCACATGCAGGCGATGGCGGCGGAAGATCCACGCAGCGATGCCGATCGAGAAGCCACCGGAGCCGAGTCCGGTGAGCACCATGATGTTGAAGGTCTTCCAGATGCCCCAGGCGTACGCGTCGTTCATGCCGCTGGCCGGGCCGAGTCCGGAGAGCTCGCGATAGGTCACGAGTCCGAGCGCCAGCGCGCCCAATGCGCAAATCAGCTTGAAGGGTTTGGTCAGCAGCGGCACGTTGAATACGGGTACGCAACGATCCCAACGTTCGATGTTCATAACTGCGCCCTCAAACCAGTTTTCTCTTCGTCTTCCTTCATGTGCTCCTGGTGCTTCTTCCAGTTGCCGTTGATGACCCCCACCATCGACGCATAGAGCACGGCAGGCACCGCCAGGTAGCTATACACGCGCTTTTGCCACTTCAAGTATTTGCGGGGAACGGACTCGGATTCGAGCTTGGGCAATCCGAGATTCTCGAAAGCGACGTGCGAGAGATACAGGACCTGCGTGCCGCCGCCTTCGGTCTCGCCGTAAACGTGATCGTCGTGATATTTGCCGGGATGATTCTTGATGCGTGTCTTGGCTTCGATCAGCAGATCGTCGCGCTTGCCGAAGATGACCGCGTGCGTCGGGCATACTGACGTGCAAGCGGGCTGATCGCCTTTGGCGAGCCGCTCTTTGCAGAGCTCGCACTTCACGATCTTCGGATTGAATCCTTGCCACTGGAATTTCGGAATGTGGAACGGGCAGGAAATTTCGCAATAGCGGCAACCGACGCAGACCTTTGAGTTCCACGTGATTACGCCGGTATTCTTATCCTTCTGTAGACCTTTGAACATGCACCCGGCGACGCAAGTCGGATCGACGCACTGCATGCACTGCTGCTTTACGAAGGAGTATTCCTTCCCGTCGACCGGCTTATAGAGCTTGATGATGTTCTTGGTGAACGAATTCAGGTCGCTGGCCGTGAGGTGCACACCGTCGCCGAGTTTCATCGCTTCCGGCAACAGGTTATTCGCTTCGGCGCAGGCGACCACGCA
The DNA here is from genome assembly GCA_963826275.1 of Terriglobia bacterium. GTDB lineage: Bacteria > Acidobacteriota > Terriglobia > Terriglobales > Acidobacteriaceae > JAJPJE01. The sequence continues at coordinate 323,885 of CAWGWI010000007.1, forward strand.
CGATTGGCATCCGATGCAGCGCGTCGTGTCGTAGAGCATGCCAACCGCATTCTTAGGAGCCACGGGAGCGGGCTCCTCCGAATGCGCCACGCCGGAGAGAGTGACGAGAGAAGTGGATGCCTACTGCGGCTGCTGCCGCACTTCCGACAGCGAATTTCTTGATTGCATCGCGTCGCGAGAATTCCATCGCTATTTGCCTCCCACGTCCTGCAGAGTGGAATCGGCTGGTTCGTCGGAAGAAGGCGCGGGTGGTGGCGGATTCTTATCCTTGCTGCCCGGCAACCGGCTCGCGGCCATGTAAGCTGCGCCACCGATTCCACCAGCGATCAAGCCTGCAAGTCCGGCAGCCACCGTGCTCGCCGATCCGATAGGCATGTGCACGAGCGGTAGTTGCTCCGGAGGCGTGACGCGCTGAATGTCGACGGTCTGGAAAATCGGAATGCGGAAGCCGACTGCTTTTTCGGTGCAGCCCACACAGGGTGCGCCGATACCGATCGGCCATACGTCGGGCGTTTCGTTAAACGGTTGCGTGGAGCAGGCGGCGTGCGTTGCCGGACCTTTGCAACCGAGTTTGTACAGAGCACCAGCCGATGCGGTGGCCATCGTCGCCGAACTCTTTCGCGAAGCGGCCGGCATCGAAGTGTGCGCGCCGCGGGCAATGGTCGTGAATCAGGCGGTCGTAAGCGAACTTCGGGCGATTGAACTGATCGAGCGCCGGCAACTTGCCCATCGTCGCGTATTCGAGCACCGTGCCCAGCAGGTTGTAGGGATTCGGCGGGCATCCGGGAAGCGTGACCACCGGCTTGTCGGTGATGATCTGATCGACACCAACGGCGCCTGTTGGATTCGGATCGGCGGAAGGAACTCCGCCCCACGATGCGCACGAACCCATGGCGACGACTGCCGCTGCCTTCGATCCCACGTCTTTCAAAACCTCGAGCGCCGGACGTCCCGCCAGCTTCATGTAGACGCCCTGGTCTTTCGTCGGAATCGAGCCTTCGCACACGAGGATGAATTTGCCGGCGTTCTGCTCAACGGCGTCGCGCAACGACTTTTCAGCCTGGTAGCCGGACGCCGCCATCAGGGTTTCGTGATAGTCGAGGGAGATGACGTTCAGGATCAGGCTGGCAACGTCGGGACGCGAGGTTCGCAACAGCGTTTCTGAGCAGCCGGTGCAGTCCTGGAAATGCAGCCAGATGACGGACGGCTTTTTCGCCTGGCCGATGGCGTTGGCGATCGCAGTGGCTGAGGCTTTCTGCGTCAGGCTGAGGCCGACGGGAGCGGCGACCATCAATACGCCGCAGAAGGAAAGGAAATCGCGGCGCGAAACTCCGGCATTTTTCAGGCTTTTTCCGATTGTTTGCTTCTCAGGGAAGTCGGGCTTGGACATGAATGAGTTCCTTAACGTTAATAAGCGCCTTGGCACGCGGCGTTACGAAACCTGGGGTCGGCCCACGCCGGTGAACGAGTGTTCGGACCTGGCGGGCGGAGATGTTTATCTCATTGTGATTCACGACTGGCCGTGACAGAAATCACGGTTCAATGTGAGTAGCTGCCTCGTGACGACCAAGCTGAGAGCGTGGGCCGGGGGGAATACGGTTCAGACTCGGACGACAGAGCTGCTGGAGCACGATACAGCGCCTCAAAAGCCCCATAGACAGGGCATTTTCGAGAGGCGATGCGTGGTCGGTGCTGAATTATTCAACAGTTTCAGAAAATTCCTGCTGAATGGGAGAGCGGGACGGTGAAAATGCGTCTGTGATTTCACGGACCCTGCGGGTGACAGCCATCACGTGGGTTGGGCCACCGACGGCGGAGTCTGTCGCCGGCGCGAGCAGCAAGGAAACGCGCCGAATCACTTCTTGGCGCGTGCTTCCGCCTCCGCCAGCCAGCCGCGCCGCAGCTGCTCTTCGGGAATGCTCGAGAGATAGGGCTTGATGTCGAGAATTGGCGTGCCGTCGAGCATGTCGATGCCGCGCACGTGCAGCCGAGCGCCCTCGCGTCGCAGACAGAGAGACGACCGTGAGGCCGATCGGGTTGGGTCTGAACGGCGATCTCGTGGCGAACACCCCATGTGGCCGATTGTCGGTGGGAGGCGTGGCGGTCAGTTCGTATCCGGTGGAGCGATCGAAGGCCCAGATGACATAAAGATGAGAAAAGCCTTCGATGTCGGCGAGGCCGATCTCGAACTCGGGTGCGATTTCGAGCACGCCTTCGGTTTCGTGTTTCGCACCCAGACCGCGAGGAACATCCTTGGGATCTTTGTAGGGGCTGATGACATGCCCGATCGGATTCATAGAGATCATTGCGATGCCTGCGCCTTCTGCTGGTTGGATTCGCTCGTCAGTTCACGGATGAGCTGCGTTTCGTGCTCGCGGTAGGGAGTGCCATCCGCTTTGAAAATGTCGTGGAACCAGACTGGCGGTTGAGTATGAACGTACGGATGCTGCCACGATTCCCACGGATAGATGGTTTGGGTCTTACCGGCCACCAAGCCCCAGTTGATGGCGGCCACCTTGTATTTCTTCGCAATAGGAAGAATCGTGTCAAAGGTGCTTCCGGCGGAGCGAGCCATGTACTCCGTGCAGAGAATCGGACGTTGCAGCCGCTGCAGTGCGATCACGTGCGCTTCGAAATCCTCGGGCCAGCTGTAGTTGTGGAACGAGATTACGTCGGACTGTTCGAGTTGCGTGCGCTGGACCGCAGTCCACTTGGTGGCGTCGCTCCAATCGCAGGCTTGCCCTCCCAAACGCCGCTGGTGAGAGGCTGTGAAGGATTGACCGAACGCGCCCACTCGAATACCTGCGGCAGCAGCGCTGCAACCAGCGCTACCTTGTTGGGAAGCTCCTTGCGCGACGAACCATACGCATTGTCAGGCTCGTTCCAGACATCCCATGCGAGGATACGCGGATCGTTCGCGAATGCACCAACAACGCCGACGACGTAGGCCTTCAGCCGCGGATACTGCGAGGGATCGCGTAATGCGCGAGCTCCGGGGCTTTGCACCCAGCCTGAATTGTGTACGCCGGGAATGGGCGGGTGCTGGGGGCCGAGCTTCGGATGCGGATCCCAGCACGAGTCAAACAAAACGAAAATTGGGCGGATGTGGTGTCGCGCGCAGATCGAGAGAAATTCGTCCAGCCGCTGCTTGAATCCGTCAGCGTCCTGTTGCCATAGCAGGTCGTGGAGGAAGACGCGCATGGTATTCATGCCGATCGCCTCGGCCCAGCCGAGTTCCTTGTCGATCTCCTTGGGATCAAAGGTTGCGGCCTGCCACATTTCCAACTGGTTGATGGCGTTGTCAGGAATGAAATTACTACCGACAAGCCAGGGCTGTTGCTGATACCACAGTGTTGGCCTGTTCAATCGTCCAGCGCTGGCGTTGCGCGAACGAGGTTGTAGCAGTGCCGAGTAGCAAAAGAGCAAGAGTAAAAAGTTTTAGTCGAGTCATCATGGATGCGCAGCATCTACCGTGCACAGGGATGATAACTCCGATGCACTCTCCGCAGATATCAACTGAACTGCCGGTAGGACAAAGTCAGTCAGAATCTTGTCTGTCTGCTCATGCATGCCATGGGTGTTGTAATTCGTGCTGGTGATGACCACGACCATGTCCTGCGCCGGGAAAGCCAAGACTTTGTTGCCGCCGTTGCCCGACATGTAGAAGGCAGGAAAACTCTTCCCGCCGGACTTGAAGTCTTTTAGCCACCAGAAGTAGCCATACTTGGTATCGTCGTCGATCTGAACATGCGGTTGCGTGGAAGTCTTCACCCACGCTTCGGACACGATCGCGTTTGCCATTCCAGGTGCCGCCGTTCAGGTACAACTGCGCAAGCTTCAGCAGATCGCGACTGCGGAGACCAAGTCCGCCACCAGTCTGCGCAGTTCCGAGCGGCGAGAATTTCCAGTCTGTCTTCTCAATTCCCAACGGTCCGAACAGATTTGCGCGCGCGAAATTCGGCACCGGCATCTTCGCCGCGCGCTCCAATACCGCGCCCAGCGTGCTGGCTCCCGCAGTGCAATAACTGAAGCTGCGGCCGTAAGGAGAATCCTGCGGCTTCGTGACCCACGGCGCGAATCCTTTGATCGGAAGATCGAGCGTGAACTTCACCCAATCCTCGATCAGGTACATGCTCTCTTCGTTGCCGCGCGAGAAATTGTTCCAATCGTCGCATTCGAGCAGGGAACTCATCGTAAGAAAATCTTCGATCGTGATTTTGGATTTACGCGGATCGGGATTCTGAAGCGGTTGCTTGTCGGGAAAGAACGGAAGAATGGGAGCGCTGACTCCTGCAAGAATTTTCTGGTCGATCGCGATTCCAACCAGGATATCGGTGATCGATTTTGTTGCCGATCTTGTATCCTGCAGCGCATCGGCGTTCGATCCGTTGAAATAGTTTTCGTAAACAAGCTTGCCATGGCGCGCGATCAGGACGCTGCTGATCTTCTTCAAATCGCCTGAGCGAATCGCTGTCTCCATCTTGCTCAACGGTTCGGCAGCGAGGCCCTCGTCCTGCGGTTTTGCGACGGGACCATTCATTGCTCGTGGTGTTCGAAACAGATGGGGCCTGCGCTGCAAGTGAAACCGGGATACACAACAGGCACAGCAAGCACACGGCGATCTTCATCAGGCAGATACCTTCCTCATTGGACTGCATCTAAGACGGGCCAGCATGTCAATCGTTTAACGCGGCCCATGGCAGGCGCCCCGTAAATTCTTCCTATTCGAGGGAAAGCCCTACCCGGCCCGATCATCGGACCACCGGTACTTACCTAAGTAAATCAGCAGCTTACAGCCGAGTAACTCTGGCAATCTGTTTGCCATATATTTAAATAAGAATTGCTCCCGGAGTTGACCATGTCTCAAGAACTTCCTGTACGACCCTCGCATTTGGGCATCATTGCCTCGTTGCTGCTGTTGGTCGCAGCCGTCGGATACGCCTGGCACGAACATGGCATTTCGGCACAGTTGAGTGCGCAAAATGCTCAAATTTCCACAACGCTGGACCAGACCCGCAACCAGATGGACGCGTTGAACTCGCGGCTGAACCAGTTGAGCGAAGCGCAGGCGCAGCAACAGGCCGCCGTCGCAGAGAAGCAATCGGCTGCTCATCCCGCTGCAGTCGCAAAATCAAACCACAAGAGCGCGCATGCGGCGGTCCGGCACGACGATCCTCGGTGGAAACAGTTCCAGGCCAAACTCGACGAGCAGCAGAAGGCGATCGACGCAACGCGGCAAGATCTCGCCGGAACTCGCACAGAGCTTTCCGGTTCGATCGCCTCGACGCATGAAGAACTGGTCGCGCTGGAGCGCAAGGGCGAGCGCAAGTATTACGAATTCGACCTGGATAAGTCGAAGCAGTTTTCGTCGCAGGGACCAGTGGGTATTCGACTAAAGAAGGCCAATACAAAAAGCCAGTACGCCGATCTCGAACTGATGGTCGACGACGCGAAGCTCTCCCAAAAGCACGTGAACCTGCTCCAACCAGTCGTCTTCTACGCCGCGGAAGGCGGACGTCCAGTCGAATTGGTGATCAATAAAGTGACAAAAGATCACGTGCACGGTTATGTCAGCGAGCCGAAGTATCGCCAATCGGAACTGGCTGTCGACGCACGGCAAATCAGAACGGGGCCGGTTAGTGGAACAGCGACCACTGCGGCTCTGAACAGCGACAGAAGCTGGAACTTCCAAAGTAAGCTCGATTTCAAATATTCTCCCTGCTTCACAGAGAGCCCGGCCGCGTGCCGGGCTTTTTCGCGTCACAAATTATTCCACGATGTGGAGCAATATTGTTTTGATCTTTACTCGCCATTAACCGACCGGCAAAAGAATCAGCTTACCTTTCGTCCACCACCTTTATGGAGGATGGAAGATGGATGTGCAGCAGTTCGTTCCGAAGAAGTGGCGAGTGGCGGCAAGTGCTGCGTTGTTCTCGCTGGCGATTCAAACCGCGGTTCCGGTAGCTGCCGTTGCGCAGACGGACAATTCCAATAAAACTCGTACGCCGATCAAACACGTAATCTTTATCCTCGGCGAAAACCGCACGTTCGATCACATATTTGCGACCTACAAACCGAAGAAGGGCGAAACGGTAAAGAATCTGCTTTCCGAAGGTATCGTGAACGCCGACGGAACTCCGGGTCCAAACTTTTTTCTTGCCAGCCAGTGGTCGGCGAAAGACACGCATGCGGACAAGTACCAGATCAGTCCTGGCGATAAGACGCTCTACTCAAAGCTGCCGCCTGCCATGGTCGGTGGACCAACCACCGCGCTCTTCAGCACGGTCGCGCAAGCAAAGGCAATCGAGAACGGACTGCCGGGTGACTACTATCAATATCTGACGACAGGTGGGACGGGTCAGACGGGACACGTCCCTGATGCTCGTATCCCCAATGCAACCAATCTGCCGCCGGGACCGTTCCAGCTGACTTCAGCCACGCTTCCCTACGACGCCTACACGGCCAGCCCCGTTCATCGCTTCTATCAGATGTGGCAGCAGATGGATTGCAATGCCGCGTACGCGACCACGTGGAATCCCAGCGGTTGCCGTTCCGACCTGTTTCCATGGGTTGAAACGACTATCGGCGCGGGATCGAACGGCAATGCGCAGCCTACCGGTTTCAATGATCAGACCACCGGCGAAGGCTCCACTGCGATGAGCTTCTACAACATGCTCAAGGGCGATGCCCCGTATCTCAAATACCTCGCCGATCACTACGCAATGAGCGACAACTATCACCAGGGCGTGAACGGCGGAACCGGCGCGAATCACGTAATGCTCGGGTGCTGCGGATGCGATCTGGTTCAGCGACGGCAATGGCAATCCGGCGGTTCCGCCGCACAAGCAGCTTGTCGCGGCCGGTTCTCCGAATGCCGGAGTGGTGGATGAAATCGAAAATCCGAATGCCCAGCCCGGGACAAACAACTGGTACACGCAAGATGGCTACGGCGGTGGGTCCTACGGATCAATGTCTTACGGCGGCGGCACCTACAGCAACTGCTCGGACTCGGATGCCCCGGGCGTTTCCTCAGTGCTGAATTACCTGTCGTCGTTGCCGTATGAAGTGGATCCGAAGTGTGCTCCAGGACATTACTACCTGCTCAACAATTACAACCCGGGATACTACGGTGACGGCCGCAATGCATATGCGGATATCACCAATCCCAACCAGACCGTTTTCACGATTCCGCCGTCTAACCTTAAGACGATCGGAGATGCGCTGATTGCCAAGAATATTTCGTGGGCGTACTACGGCGACCAGTGGAATGCGTATCTTGCCAATCCCGACAACAACTATGTGACGCCCGACAACACCTACTGCAACATCTGTAACCCGTTCCAGTACGTGAGTTCGATCATGACGAGCGCTTCGGGCAGGTCACATCTCAAGGACACAACGGATCTTTACGCGGCAATCCAGAACGGAACGCTGCCTGCGGTTTCGTACGTAAAACCTGATGGATATCTGGACGGCCATCCGGCATCTTCCAAGCTGAACCTGTACGAAGGTTTCGTGAAGAAGATTGTGGACGGAGTGCAGGCGAATCCAGAGTTGTGGAAGAGCACGGCGATCTTCGTGACCTTTGACGAAGGCGGCGGCTATTACGATTCAGGCTACATCCAGCCGGTCGACTTCTTCGGTGACGGAACGCGAGTTCCGATGATCGTGGTTTCGCCATGGACAAAGGCCGGACACATCTCTCACGTCTATGCGGATCACGCCTCTGTTGTGAAATTCATCGAAGCCAACTGGGGATTGAAGCCATTGACGGACCGCAGCCGCGACAATCTACCAAATCCGAAGGCGGAGAAGGGCAATCCATATGTTCCCAAGAACAAACCTGCGATTGGGGATTTGACGGATCTGCTCAGCCTTGGTGACGGCGACTAGTCGATCTTCGGTCCAAACAGCAAAAAGCCCGGCAGAAAATTGCCGGGCTTTCCTTTTTTCTGGAGCTCGTACGCGCTACTAGCGATGCAAGGGAAATGCAGTTTGTGCCAGCGCCACGAAGAGGCGCATGACTCGAACAAACAAGCTTTGCTCGGATTGCGAGTAAAGAGTCTGGCGCGTTTCCTTGTCCGATCTCGCGAGAAGAATTCTCAGCGCTTCATTCTGGCCGAGCGGTACAAGTTGCCCGTTGCGGCGCGTGAGGGTCATCGTAATTCTCATAGTCACAAACGATGCAATCGGAGTGCCGGAACAGAGTGCCTGAAACCAATCACTTGTGAAGCAGGCCACGTTGAGATGTGCGCAAGTTGTTGCACAGGGAGGGGAATATTTTCCAAGCGTGCGTTTCATTCTGAACCTGAACGTTTGTTCATCGTGAAACCCGCGAGTCCGCGTCGCTGCTATCATCGAAGCAGTCTGTTATGCGGTGTTGTCGGCGCATTTTCGTATTGTTCGTGGCTCTCGGGTGTGAAGCAGCACTCTTTGCGCAAACTGGGCCGAAGCAGAGTTCCAATCCTCCAGTCTTTGTTCGCCAATTCTCCTCCGCACAAGATGTGAGGCGAACCCATCCGGTCGTAGATAAGACATTAGACTGTCGTGGCAGGTCCGAAAGAGGAGTCCACGAGAGAAGAAGTGCTACAAAGTCCCTTTGCGGTGGCGGTCGACCCGACTCATCGAGTGTTCGTGCTGGACGCGGGTTCCCGCTCCGTGCATGTGTTCGACTTCGGCCGGAACAAGTACGAATTGATGTCGGGGGGAGACCGTCTGCAATCGCCCGCTGGAATCGCAGCCGATGAGCATGGAAACGTTTATGTCACCGATCGCAATTCTCGCAGCGTGCTGGTTTTCGATGCTCGAAGGGAAGTTCAGTCGCGAATTGATGAAGATCAGGCAACGAATCGTACTTCGAAGCTCCCCGGGGCATTGCAATTCACAATAAGAGTGGACGCTTGTACGTTTGCGATGCGCCGCGAGGGATGGTGATCATTCTCGACCAGCACGGCAAGGTGGTCGGACGAATCGGCAAGCGCGGGGGCGGAAAGGCTCCAGGAGAATTCAGAAATCCAACGCAGGTAGCCGTCACAGCCGATGAGGTGGTTGTGCTGGATGCGGGAAACTATCGCATTCAGATTTTTGATCTTCAGGGACACTTCCGGCAGGAGATACCGTTGGTCGATGCCGACGCTGAAACCGGAATCGCAACGGATAACGCCGCGAACATTTACGTAAGTTATCGAGTTACCAACCAGATCGAAGTATTGAGCCGCGGAGGGCAGTCACTGTATCGCTTCGGACAGATAGGGCAGGACCCCGGAAAGTTCAATGCGCCGACAGGTCTTTGGATTGAGGGAGGATGCCTGTACGTGGCCGATACTGGCAATCGCCGGGTTCAAGAATTTAGAATTGGTGGGGAGAATGGACGTGCCTGCCAGTGACAACTCGCTTACCCGGCCCTTTGCGCTTCGCTGGCTTCGTCGGTGGATTCGTCCTCGGCGCGCATCAGGCCGTACTTCTTCAACTTGTAGCGTAAAGCGTCGCGGCTGATGTCCAACAATTTCGCGGCATGCGTCTGATTGTTGTTGGCCTGGCGCATGGCCATTTCGACGAGCGCTCGTTCCACTTCTTCCAGCGACGTTCCGCCCTCGGGAATGGTGAGCGGCGGTAAGGCGCGTCCATTCGGCAGCAATTGTCCTTCGGAAGGGCCCGAGATCTTTTCGAATGCCGTCAGTCCCGCATGCTGATGTCCTACAGCGAATGGCATGTAGGTCGGGCGCAGGAATTGTTCTTCTTCCAGGATCATGGCGCGCTCAATGGCGTTCTTCAACTCGCGGACGTTGCCCGGCCAGTTGTGAGCCAGCAGAAGCTTGCGCGTTTCTTCGGTGATGCCACGGACTGACTTGCGGAACTTTTTGTTATAGCGCTCGATGAAGAAGTCCACCATGGGCAGAATATCTTCACGGCGTTCACGAAGTGGCGGAAGGAAAATGGAGATAATCGCCAGGCGATAAAAGAGATCCTGGCGGAAGGTGCCTTCCTGCACCATTTTTTCCAGGTCGCGATTCGAAGCAGCGATCACGCGGATATTCACCTGCATGTCGCGCACGCCGCCGACGCGCCGGATCACCTGATCTTCCAGAACCCGCAGCATCTTGGCCTGGAGCAGCGGAGAAAGTTCGCCGATCTCATCGAGGAACAGGGTTCCTCCGTCGGCGACCTCGAACAAGCCTTTCTTCATCGCCTTGGCATCGGTGAAGGCGCCTCGCTCGTGGCCGAAGAGTTCGGCTTCCATCAGCGTTTCGGGAATGGCGGAACAGTTTACGGCGACGAAGGGCCTTTCCTGGCGGGAACTGTCGTAGTGGATGCCTTTGGCGATCAGGTCCTTACCAGTACCGCTTTCGCCTTGAATCAGGATGGTGCTCGCCTCGCTCGCTGCCACCTTATTGACGAAGCCCATCACCTCTTGCATCTTCCTGGATTCGGCGATCACCTCGTGCACGCCGGTGCGGCGCTTTACTTCCCCGCGCAGCGTTTCCACTTCGGTTCGAAGGCGGTTGGCCTCGAGGGCGTTCTTAACGGTGACGCCGAGTTCGTCGAAATCCAGCGGTTTGCCGATGAAATCGTAAGCCCCCAGCTTGATCGCCTGTTTGACATCTTCCAACTGGGGGTCGGCGGTGATCATGATCACGGCGCGGGCGGAGTTGTTTTCCTGGATTCTCTTCAGGACTTCCAGACCACCGATATCGGGGAGACGTACGTCCAGGAGTACGAGGTCGGGACTCTCGGCTTGCGCTATCTTGACCCCGGTGCTGCCGTCGGGGGCTTCCATGACCTGATAGCCCCACTCCTGGCATTTTTGCCGCAGCGACCAGCGGACGAGTTTTTCGTCGTCGACTACTAAGACTTTTTCGAGAGGCATCCCCCTCTAGATTACTACGGAAGTCAGGCGCTTGCTGCCATTTCAGGCTGCGGACGCCGGAATGGCAGTACCAACGTAAAGGTACTGCCGTGACCAAGGTCACTAGTTACCTCGAGTTTGCCGCCGTGCTCCTCGGCGATGCGTCGAGCCAAAGGCAGCCCCAATCCGGTTCCATGGCCCTTGGTCGTAAAGAAAGGACGGAAGATATGAGCCAGATTCTCAGGGGAAATTCCCAATCCGGTATCGTTGATCGAGACCGAAACGGAGCTTTCGTCGACCTGAGAGATCATCACCGAGATCCGTCCGGCGCCGTCCAGTGCCTGGGTGGCATTGAGGAGCAGGTTCAGGAGCACCTGGTGCAACTGGCGGGGATCATGCTCGACCAGCGCGAGCTCCGGCGCTTTCCGTAGTTCGATATCGATTGGCTTAGACAAGACCTGCTGCCGAGCAAAAGCCACCGCGTGTTCCACCGTGGCGTTCAAGTCGGCGAGTTGAAACTCAGGTGGACGGGGACGGGCAGTCTCCAGCAGGTCGGAAACGATGCGGTTGATCCGCACGACTTCTTCCTGCACGTCCTTTACTACGTCGCAAGCGGGACTGGAGGGGGGCAGATCGCGGCCGACAATCTGCATAACACCAGCGATCCCAGCCAGAGGGTTGCGGATCTCATGGGCGAGTCCGGCGGCCAGTTCACCAAGGGTCGCCATGTGTTCGGCTCGCGACATCTGGGTGCGATGGAGGTGCTCAATCTCCTGCCGGCTCTCACGCAGTTGACGAACCATATTATTGAAGTTCCGCCCGAGGTCACCGATGTCGTCATTGCGCTCGCTGAAACCGACTTCGACGTTCAGATCGCCGTCCGCGACCAGCTGAATCTTGTCCTGCAATTCAACGATCGGACGTCGGACTACCACAGCCAGGGTGATCAGCAGGATCGCGCAGATGAGCACCGCGCCCGCGGAGGCGACCATGAGGACCTTCTCGCGCTCGTTCGGGAGCAGCGTGAGAGTGGTGAACACGAACACCAGCACGCCATTCAGCAGGGCGGCGGCAACCGGGATAAGCGTCTTGACCTGCCAGTTCAGACGAACGTGGCTGCGGCGCGCAGACACCGGGCTTTTCGATTCCGCGAAAGTAACCGACGAAGGTGGGGAAACAATACTGCTCACGAAATTCGCTCCAGGATCGCTGATTCATTTCCCACTGCGTGCCAGTCGTGCTGGCGGGACTCAATCTGAGCCCCGCCATTCTCAGGAGGTCTACCTGTTAAAAAATCAAGCGTACGCGTGCAAACCCGGCAGCAGGTAGGTCACGCCGAAGAATGTAAACATGACCACCGCAAAGCCAAGGATCGCAAAATAGGCGGCGCGACGCCCGCGCCAGCCACGGGTAATACGCATGTGCAGATATCCCGCATACACCAGCCAGGTGATAGCAGCCCATGTCTCTTTGGGATCCCAACTCCAGTAGGAACCCCAGGTACGATTTGCCCAGTACGCACCGGCCGCGATCATCAAGGTCAACAGCGGGAAGCCGATCCCGATCGTCTTATAAATGAGCTTGTCGAGCGAATCGGCGGTCGGGAGCAGCCTTTCCAGGTCCGCGCGTCGCCACAGTAATAGAAGATAAAGGAGCGACATCAGAATGCCGCCGATAAGGCCGGCGAGGATAAAAGGACTCGCGGCGAGATCGCTAACGAAAACGCCGTCGGCATCAGGTGAGGTGAAGACACCAGTCTTTACTTTAAAAATCAATGCGCCAAGCGCGACTGCCTGCAAAAGAATTGAGACGAAGATTGCCTGATTGGCGAATCCCATGAGCGACTCGTCTTTGCGAGTCTTCGACAGAGCATAAAGCGCCAGCGGCGCTGCGGCCGCGATCAAGGCGATGACAAAGATCCAGCCCAGGTCGGGGATGGTGAGGAAGAGACGAACTTTGGGACTCAGGAATACTTCCTGCTTTTCCTGCGGGTTCCAGGCGATGACACTGAAACCGCCCCACCGCTCGAAGCGCACCATCATGGAAATGTAGATTGCCGTGACCATCGCGCTCGTGGACGCAAGGAAGGTCTCGGTCTTCATGTTGTCCTTGATCAGGAACATCATGGCCAAGGGCGAAGCTCATGGCGCAGGCGGCATAGGCCAACATCGCCAGCGTCACGTGGATGTGCAGCCAGGTGGATTGCAGCGCGGGCACGAGCGGGCGCACTTCCGAAGGCAGCAACTGCATCAGGATGACGCCGACCACCGCCAGCGGCATCGTGACCGAACCGATGATCTTGACCTTGTACTTGCGCTCGCAAACCAGGGTAAGCAGGGCGACGGTCCAAACGAAACTCAACAACATCTCGTACAGGCTGGCGAAAGGCGGATGGCCGGCTTCGTACCAGCGATGTCCGGCTGCCAGGGTATTCGCGACCAGGCCAACGATCGTCGCTACGGACGCGAACTTCACGTAGCGATCGATGCCGGTGACGCCGAATGCCCATATAGAGCGCCGCGGCGCCCGAATAGAAAATCAATGCGACGTATAGAAGATTGCTTTCGCTGAATAGACTGCCTGACTTCGCTACTCCCAGCAGAGCGACGATCAGCAGAAATGCCATTCCCAGGCCGACAAATACCAGGAGAGCATTTCCCGTTGACGGCTGAGTCTCTATCTCGGTTCGGGTCTTCGCTTGTAAAGTTGCTTGCGACATTCTTCTTGCCTCCACTACCGGCTACACGCCGGCTAGCGTCTCTTCCTTTTCTGCTTTCGCATGCGCGGAGCTGCCTGTCTTCAGCTCTTCGCGGATTGCGTCGACGATTTGTGAATAGAACTCTTCAAAACGGTCGCGATTCTTGTTGAAGGCTCCGCCTACCCAGAGCACCAACTCGCCGTTTGGCTTGGTGACCGGAACCGCCCAGAACCGCATGTGGACCATGTAGAACGCGACCAGCAGACCGCATCCCATCAGAACGCAACCGGCCCATACGCCCCATTGGCCGGGCTCATGCGAAACTTCGAGGCCGGTGTAGTGCGCGAGCTTGCCGTCCTTCAACTCGAAGGTAAACGGCGTCTGATCGCCCATGGGCGGCTGTCCGGGAAAAATCCATACCAGCGAATTCTTGCCTGCCTGATTCACGGACAACTGAATCGCGGGATTCACCGGATCGCGTGACCGCATGTGTACTTCGTTGTCCTGGATGTAGAAGTCGGGAATGAACTGGGCAATCTGAACCGTGGTGTTGGGGTCTAACTGCGAAGGCACAGAGCCGTTCAGAGCGAGCTCTCTGTCTGTCGTTCCCGCCTGCTTTACGTTCAGAACCAGCGATTCGAGATTGCCGCTCTGACCGTAACTTGCCTGGTAGAAACGAAGCCCGCGGTAGATCAACGGATCGTTGACGACGATCTCTTTGGTTTCGACATCGCGGCCGTTCTCGACAACCGTGAGCTTCGACCACCATTTCTTCGGACTGCCGTCAGCGTAATTTTCCTGGCCGGTATCGTCACAGCGAATGCTGAAGGGGATGGTCTTCAGATCGACGCGATCGGCGCGGTCCCGCATCTCAAGAACATTCTTGGTTTCGCCTTTGGTCAACTGCAGGTATCCGCGATAGCCGAATACGCCGTCGATCATTCCGCCGATGAAGATGAGTAGTAGGGAAGCATGGATGACGTATACGGCCATTACCGCGAAGCGATGGCGTTCGGCAAAAATCGCCGGAGGCTTCTGCGTGGCGACGTCTTTCGAAGAGATTCCAACTTTGTGGAATGCAGAGCGCGCGGCGTTCAGTCCCTGCTCTTCGCTGGTGATCGGGATTTCGATCTTGTGCTGAAGGCCAAGACGGAAATGCGGCTCCGGATATGTATAAGGACGTGCGTAAAAGCGCCACGCATTCGGCCAGCGCTCCAGGGAAGCGCAGACGATACTGATGCTGACCAGCGCGAGCAGGGTGATGAACCACCAGGTGTGGTAGACGTCGGTGAGTCCAAAGCGATCGAGCCAGGCGAGTGTTTGCGGAGAATAGGCGCGCTGCAGAACATCGGGATCAGTGGTGGGCCGCTGGAGAATGACCGTGCCGAGTGCGGCGAACACCCCGACGATCAGGATGAGCAGGACGCCGTTGCGGACGGACGCCAGCGTTCGATAGAGTTTCGTGCCCAAAGTTGGATGAATCAGTTGCCATCGCGCTTCCTTCCCCATGCCAGAAGTGCAACCTCAATTCCAAAGATGGTGTTTCAGACAAATGCTGTGGAATCAGCGGCTTACCGAAGTTGCACGAGCGATTTAGCGCCTCGAATTTGGGCCATATCACCCAGCCGAGTGATGACAAGCACGCAGTGGAAAAGGGTCCGCCGGACGCCATTCGTTTGCACTAAACCGCTGTGCTGCATTCGTCAACGGCAGATGCGTCGGATTGATGAAATTCGCTATACGCCTAAGCTTGGCCTACCACTTGTTCGCATGAACACAACAAGACCATTAGCCCGCGCCGGTTCCAGTCACTCTGAATTGTGATTTGCGTCATAACTGCTTCACCCACGAGAAGCGGTTTGATATCTCGGCAACAGCCCTCCCAGGCAAGACGAATCCCTGCATAGCTTGCGCCGGCCCTCACCCAGCGAGCCACGAGCAGGCTTATGGGGACCCGGTGCAGACTCGATTGCAAAGTCGGAAGCGATGAGTTTGTTTACACACGACAAATGTCCGCTGCGAGATTTCACCACAGAACCTGTGGGAGAAGGCCCATTCAGCTCACAAAAGCGCGTCCGGAGCAGCGTCCTCGATGAGGTTGTCTCCGTTTCAGCAACATCTTGGAATTCAGGCACTTACGTCGTTCGGTGTGATCTGCAAACCGATTTCGCAGAGACGGTTCCAGGAATGCACATGCAAGTCTCTGGAGGTCTCGAGTGAAGAAGTTCCCCAAAATGCCTGTAGCCATGCTGATGCTGGCGTTAGGGATGATGACCCTGCCCGCGAGGGCAGCGCAGCACCCGGTCCCGCTCGATCCGAAAACCGACTCCGCGAAGTGCCTCGAGTGCCACGAAGACAAAGGTAAGGGCGCCCACGTTCACTCGGCGATCCAGATGGGCTGCACGAGCTGCCACGAGATTCGCGTCAACAAAGATGTCACTCGCGTAAAGCTGATCACCACCACGCCGCAGGCGCTCTGCATCACCTGCCACTCCGACAAGAATGCCGCTGAGATCCACGGACAGGTACATCCCCCAGCCGTTCGCGATTGCATCAAGTGCCACGACCCACATAGCTCTCCGAACAAGAACCAACTGCTGAAGCCGACCAGCGGCGGAACCAAGGACGAGAACCTCTGCCTTAGCTGCCATAACAAAGGTGTAAATGTTCCCAAGGACGGCAGCCGGCACGCGGCGCTCGACATGGGTTGCGAGACCTGCCACACGACGCACAAGACCGGAGAGCGCGGCAAGGTTGAGTTCGATGATCACCTGACCAAGGCTACTCCGGCGCTCTGCCTCGATTGCCACGACGCCAAAGACGCGAACCTGATCAAGGCTCATAACGGCCAGCCATTCGGCAACGCGAATTGCATTCAGTGCCACGATCCACATCAGTCTCGCGAAGCCGAAGCTGATGCAGGCGTTCGTACACAATCCGTTCGAAAACAAGATGTGCGACAGCTGCCACGCAGCGCCGAAGGATGGGAAGGTCGTCCTGACGCAGGCCGATACCAAGGCAGTGTGCGTGACCTGCCACTCCGAACAGGCAGAGAAAATCGAAAAAGCCAAAGTTCAGCATCCGGGAGCGCAGGGCGACTGCACTTCCTGCCACAACCCGCATGCCGGCAAGACTCCCGGATTCTTGCAACCCGATCCCGGTGCAGGCATGCCTCGCTTGCCACAGCGATCAGTCCGAGCAGATGAAG
The DNA here is from genome assembly GCA_963826275.1 of Terriglobia bacterium. Lineage (GTDB taxonomy): Bacteria > Acidobacteriota > Terriglobia > Terriglobales > Acidobacteriaceae > JAJPJE01. The sequence goes on from CAWGWI010000007.1 coordinate 340,637, forward strand.
AAGGCACACTTGCACCAGCCGGCGTACGGACTGGGCTGCGCGACCTGCCACGAGCCGCATGGTGGCGACAATGACCACTTGCTACGCGCTAAAGGCAGCGCACTGTGCCTTGAATGTCATGGTCCGGACTCCAAGCCGCAGAAGCTTGAGGCCGAGCACGTCGTGACAATCTTCGACGGTGAGGTGAAGTTACCCGAGGACTTCTACCAGAAGAATAAGGTGACCATTCTGCCGATTAAGTACGGGCTGGGCCATCCGGTCATGGGACACCCGGTACAGGACGTGATGGATCCATCCGACATTACCAAGGTTAAGACGCCGATCAACTGCATGACATGCCATCAGCCCCACGCTTCCACACAGCCGGGACTGCTGGTGAAAGATCAGGCCAACAACATGCAGTTCTGTGACACGTGCCACAAGAACCGGCTCGCACTGCAGTAGAGGTTTGCATGAAGAGAGTGACGATGTTTGAGTTTCGCCAGAATTGGACGCGAAGTTTCAAAGCCGCGGGTGCGCTTCTCGCGCTGGCAGCGCTCCTGTTCCCAGTGAACACATACGCCGGGAAGAAGAAAAAGCAGGAGCCAGTGAAGCCTGCTGAACCGCCGAAGCCACAGATCGACATTTCCAAGCTGGTATGGCCTGCCCCGCCAAGCATTCCTCGCGTGCGCTATCTCAATTACTTCGCGGGTCAGAAAATTGACTACACGCCCGCCTCGGAACAGCCCAAGCAGAAATCATCATGGATGGACCGTCTGGCCGGCATGCAGGATCCGAACAACAAGCAGCACTTGAAGGACCTGCCCTTTCAGTTGCTCGGTCCTCTGGGAATGGCCGTCAGCTCGACTGGAGAACTTTACGTCGCCGACCAGAAAGTAGGCGCGATTTTCATCTTCAACACCGAGACCAGGGACGCGAGCATCATTGGCAACGGCCGTGACGCAACGTTTGGTCTAGTCAACGGTGTTGCCCTTGACGATGACGACCGGTTGTTTGTGACCGACGGCAAGCTGCGGCGCGTGCTCGTATTCAACAAGAAGCATGAAGTGGTTGACCAAATCCGGGATGGATTGGTCGACCCAGTGGGCATTGCAATCGACACAGAAAATCGTCTCGTCTATGTAGTCGACACACAGCAGGATCAGGTTGTCGTATACGACGCGGACAGCCTAAAGGAAAAACGCCGTATCGGAACTGGCGGCAAGAAGCATGAATTGACGACGCCTGGCGATTTTGCGGCTCCTACGGGCGTAGCGCTCGATGCTGACAACAACGTTTACGTCACAGACACGCTAAACAATCGTGTGGAGATCTTTGACGGCGACGGCAAGTTCATCAACGAGTTTGGAAAACATTGCGACGGTCCCGGCTGCTTCGCCCATATCAAGGGAATATCTATCGATGGCGACGGGCACGTCTGGGTCGCGGACCCAATGCTCGATCTGGTGCAGATTTTTGATCGCGAAGGGCAATTGCTCGCATTTATCGGCGGTCACGGAGAAATGCCCGGGAGATTTTCCTCACTGCAGAGTGTGTACGTCGACAAGAAGAACCGGGTCTTTACCTCTGAGCAGTTCCCGGGACGGGTGCAGATGTTCCGCTACATCACCGATTCGGAAGCGGAAGAATTGAAGAAAGAAAAAGAAGCGCAACGGTCCGGACAGAAAGCGGCGAAGGAGTCGCCGGCGGGTAGCCAAGCGATTGAGGCAAAGGAGAAGTCGCCTGCCAAGCCGCAATGAACGAGTTTGGCCGCCGCGGTGGCCGAAGCCGGGAAGGAAGGTACCTTTTCCGGAGCAGTAGAAGTAGGGCTCGTGTTGCAACACATCATCAGGAGGTCTTCAAATCTTTATGAAGAAAGTAATGATAGTCATGCTGGCGATCGCAGTGGTTGTAGCAATACCTGCGATGGCACAGTTACAGAACCCAACGTCTGACGTGTTGGGCGCCCACCTCAATTACGGCCGTGGTTGCGCGGCCTGCCACGCTCCGCACAGCGGCGCACACGGAAACGGCATCGGAACATCGGACACGGCGACCGGCAACATCGCGCTGTGGGGTCAGGATGTAGCCCCATTGTTCGGTAAATCCTATACCACCGGCCAGAGCGAGCACGGCACTTATACACTCACGCTCCCCTCGACTTGGGACGGAACCGATCCGGTCACGGCGAATACCCTCACCTGCCTCAGCTGCCATGACGGCAACTATGCCCAGGGCGCCATGATGCGGAATCGGGTATATGAAGTTGTTCCGAGCACCTATGCTTCGAACAACATTCCCACCTTGCTGGCCAACGACGGCAGCACCAAGGGCAACATGCTGAACGACCACCCCGTGGGCGATCAGGCCATCGTGACCTGCGGCGGGAGCTATGACTGGGATTGCACCATCTCGGCTACGGGCGCAATCACGCCTGGGCCAAAGATGACCGAGTTCAAAGCGAATTACGGCATCTTCGTCAGCACAAAGCCTTATAACAACACGCCTTCTGTTCAGTGCACCACCTGCCATAACCAGCACTTGATGAACGTCGTGAAGGTAAGCGCGAGCAACTCCGGACAGCCTGCGGGTAACTACGCGACGATGTTCTTCGTGCGCGCCCCCTATAACCCGGCAACCACAACGGCTGGCTCAAACCAGACAGCGCAGTTCTGCCGCACCTGCCATGGCGGTGAAGCGAACGAAATGAACGGTGGCGATTCCATTCCGACCACCTTCTAGTTGTCTTGCTTGTTCAGGGGAGGGAGGACCTCTCTCCCCTGGTTTTTCAAAGAGGTTTCAGAATGAAGTACAAGCTCTCAATCGCGGCGCTCCTCTTCACAGTGATAGCAACAGTCAGCGCACAGGTGGTGGCTTCTCACGCGCCAACTGTCAGTGCAAGTCCCACTGCCAGTTCGGCTGCCCATCCACGTGTTTCCGGGAAGCCGGTGGCGCGTGTGAACGGTGTCGTACTTACCGATGAAGATCTGCTGCGCGAGATGTACACCATCTTTCCGTATGCCAAACAGCACGGCGGCAATTTCCCCAAGGAAATGGAGCCTGGAATTCGCAAGGGTGCCTTGGAGATGATCATCTTCGAGGAATTGGCGTACCAGCAGGCAAAGAAGAAAAGTATGACGGTATCGCCGGAGCGGCTCGAGCGCGCACAGGCGCAATTTCGTGCTCAGTTCAGCAATCCAGCGGAATTCCGGCAGTACCTTCAGGTTGAATTTCAAGGAAATGAGCAGCTGCTCCGGGATAAGATTCGGCGCTCGCTGCTGATCGAGAAATACCTAAAGGTCGAAGTCGACAACAAGTCGACGGTATCGTCGTCGGAGCTGAAGAGTTACTACGACAAGAACCCGGCGCGATTCCAATATCCAGAATCCTTCGCGATCCAGACGATCTCTGTGATCCCGCCAGCGAGCGCCACGACGGTTCAACTGAAGGAAGCCCGTAAGCGCGCAGAAGACGCTTACAACCAGGCGAAGGCTACGAAAACATCCGAGGAATTCGGCTTACTCGCCGAAAAGATATCGGAAGACGACTATCGCGTGATGATGGGCGATCACAAGTGGGTGGAGCGGTCCAAGATGCCGCCCCAGATGCTTCAACCGGCGATGAAGATGAAAGATGGCGACGTTAGCGAGCTAGTCCAGGTAGATCAGAACTACGTCGTCTTCAGGCTGAACCGGCACATTCCAGCAGGCACGATCAAGTTTGAGGAAGTGAGAGTAAAGCTGCTGAAAGAACTTGAAAAGAATAAGACTAACGAGGTTCGTGCCGTTCTCGACAAGAAGCTGCGTGAAAACGCGAAGGTGGAAACGCTGTAAGCAACAAAGGTTGGTGTGAAGTGCGAACTCTAACGGGCGGCGGAATTCGAGTCAGGAGTTTTGGGGTGGCCTCTGCCATTCTCGTCCTGCTGAGCGTGCCGCTGTTCGGACAAATCAAGATCGGGAACGATCTAGGCCTGACGGCGAATGGAAATCTTTCCGCGAATTACTCCGGCATCTACGGAGACCAGATCGCATCCAGCCACGGCTTCGGAGTTGGGGGTACGGCGGCGATCGGCGGGTACTACTACAATCCGAATTTCATGTCATTTAACGTCAATCCTTACTTCAATCAATCGCGGGCGAACTCCGACTTTGCATCGGTGAGTGATGCATCAGGCGTCACGCTAGCGAGTTCGATATTCAGTGGCAGCCACTTCCCGGGGAACATTACATACACCAAGGCGTACAACAGCACTGGAAATTACGGAATACCGGGCATCACAAACTTCGATACGAATGGCAATAACCAGAGCTTTGGCGTTACATGGAGCGCACTTCTGCCGAATCTCCCCACTCTGACAGTTGGATACCAGATGGGCGATTCCAACTACTCGCTTTACGGAACCAATGAGAATGGAAACTCGAACTTCCGTTCTCTATTTCTGAACTCGACTTATAGCGTAAAAGGATTCCACCTGGGTGGCGGTATCTCGAACGGCTCCTCGGAAGCATTGATACCGGGAATTTTCGTGGTTGGCGGTCAGGAGCAGAACTCAAACTCTGACAATACGACCTACAACTTTAACGCTACACACCGACTTCCGTGGAACGGCACCTTCACCAGCACTGTAGCTCGTTCGGATGTCAATTCTGATTATCTGGGCTACAGCTTCAATGGAACGATCGACCGTGCAGGCGCTTCCGTTGGAGTGAGGCCGACTGAAAAATTGTCCTTCTCGCTCGGCGGAGACTATACCGACAACTTGAGTGGCTCTCTCTATCAGGCGATCGTGCCCAGTTCATCGGCGACGACGTTCGCATCCTCCAGCACAACTTCAAACTCGACGCAGACGTCCTCCACTCCCGACTCAGGGGCGGCGACCGTCACTTCAGTAACCGGACTGGCAGGGACGCAGACTGAGCAGTCGTCGCACGCATGGAATTTACTGTTCGATACAACTTATGCTTTTGCTCGCAATCTGCAAGCGCAAGGAATCATCGAGCGCAGAATGCAGACCTACCTCGGAGTGAATTTTGGCTCAACGATGTACGGCGGCGGAGTTACGTACACGCGGCAAATTATGGGCGGGTATCTCGGCTCGTCTTTTAACCTCATCGACAGCACACTCGATGGCAGCAACCAGAACAGTCTCGGTTTCAACACTACTGCGAACTACAACCGGCGCATTAGAGCATGGCAAGTGGGAGGATACTTTAACTATGCACAGAATGCGCAGACCCTGTTAGTGACCTATACGACCTCCTACTACAACTTCTCGGCCAACGTTAGCCGCCGTCTCCTTGGGAAGTTCTTTTGGACCGGGAGTGCTGGTGGCAGCCGAAGTGGTCTAACAGCGCAACCAGGAACGACCAGCAGCAGCGAGAGCTTCAGTACGAGTGTAGGCAGCAATCGGCTTGCGCTCAGTGGAACGTACGCGAAATCAGACGGGAACTCTCTTGCCTCAGGTGGTGGACTGGTTCAAACCCCCCTACCGCCGATCATTCCTCCGACACTACTTGTGATGTATGGCGGAGAGAGCTACTCCGCCGCGATATCCGGCTCGCCCATACACCGGCTCTCGTTCTCGGTTAGTTACGTAAATTCACGCAGCAACATCAGCAATCAAGGTGTTGCTTCCTGGAACCACTTCGAAGAAGAGAACGCATACTTCCAATATCGGTTCCGCCAGATCGGCATGACGGGTGGTTATACCCGGCTAATTCAGGGATTTAGCGCCTCCGGTCTGCCGGCCGCCAATGTAAACTCGTTCTCGGTTGGAGTGTACCGATGGTTCAATTTCTTCTAACCGAAGCGAGGCGGAGCAAACGACGAATCTTGTTGCCTATCTTGATGGGAGTGCTCGTCTTGATTGGTTCGGCTTCGGCAAAGGGTAAGGAAAAGCCCGCCGCAGTTCAGGTTCCGGAACTGCTGTTGGATGGAGGACGCAAGCTCAGTTTTGAGCGCAGCTTCAATTCCGACCGCGATGTAAAACTCAAGCGCGGCTTTTGGACCAAAGCATTCGACTTTGTCGTCGGCCGGCCCGATCTGCATTTCCTGGTGCGTCCTTACAGTGTCGCAACCGATTCCCACGGCCGTGTGATCGTCACGGACCCCGGCGCGATCGGCGTGCACATCTTTGATTTTACTCAACAGAAATACAAGTTCGTTTCAAGACGCGAAAAGGGTAAAAACGCAATGCTCGCTCCGCAGTGCGTCGCCACCGACGACAAGGACAATATTTACGTCACCGACTCCGAGTCTGGAAAGATCTTTGTCTTCGATCCCAACGGGAAGTATCAGCGCGCCATCGGAAGCCTGAAAGGCGGCGAAGGTTATTTCAAGCGCCCGACAGGTATTGCGATTGATTCCACCGAACAGCGTATCTACGTGACCGACACATTGCGGAACAAAGTTTTTGTCCTGGACATGCAGGGTGATGTTCTCAAGACCATCGGTGAAAACGGCGATCGTACCGGCGAGTTCAATTTTCCAACGGAACTGCGCCTTGACGGACAGAATCTGGTGGTTGTCGATGCAATGAATTTCCGAGTGCAGGCGCTGGATCGTTCCGGGCAGTTCCAATACGCTATCGGCAAAGTAGGTGATGGTACGGGTGCGATGTTCCGGCCTAAGGGAATCGGAGTCGATTCGGAAGATCACTTGTATGTGGTCGACGGATTCTACGGAATCGTGCAGGTGTTCAACCGTGAAGGACAGCTGCTGTACTACTTCGGACAGAAGGGAACAGGTTTTGGGGAATTTCGGCTACCCACGGGATTATTCATCGACAAGACGGACCAGGTCTTCGTTGTCGATTCCTACAACGCTCGCGTGCAAGTCTTCCAGTATTACGCGGTGAAGCAGGCAAAGGGAGGTTTGCAGTGAAGTTACGGGTCCATTTTGTTTGCCTGCTTGGTTTGATGTTGTCCATTTCGGCGCTAGCGCAGATCACAGGGGACGTAATCGGTGTTCACGATTTATCTCCCGGTGGTATTTCCCCCGTGCAAGGACCCAGGCCAGGGTCCTGCACGTATTGCCATGTTCCTCACTCCGGCAATGGCAATATGGCACCCTTGTGGAACCAAAAGTTGTCGACGGCTTCTTACACTCCGTACGCGAGCGCGACCAATCCCTCCAAGGGGAATACACAAATGCCGTTGGGAAGCGACAGCGGTCTGTGTTTGAGTTGCCACGACGGCACCGTCGCTGCGGGTGATACGGTCCTGTTCGGTAAGATGTCGATGACACAGGGGGTCAATAGTACAGACCAGTTCGGGACAAATCTGCAGAGTTCACATCCTTTTAGCGTGGTGAAGCTGCAGGATAGTGTTGATCTCGTTTCTACGCTGGCGACTACAGGTAAAACGAGCGACAAAACGGGCGCCGTGCAGCTCATTAATGGAAACGTGGAGTGCACGTCCTGCCACAGTCCACATGTGCAGGCGATCGACAAAATATCGACTAACTTTCTGGTACGCGACAGTTCGAGTGGACAACTTTGCCTTTCCTGTCACGACCCCGGTCGAACCGCTGTGAACGGCACGACCCTGGCGAATCCGCTAGCCGGATGGACGCTCAGCATTCACGCAAGTGCGCCGAATCAGGTCTCTGCGCAAGCCGGGCTGGGACTCTACGGCAGCATCTCCACCAACGCATGTATATCCTGTCATGCGCCGCATAACGCGAAGGGTCCTGTGCGCCTGCTGCGTGGGGCCGACGAACAGACGTGCGCGTCTTGTCACAGCGGCGGTTCCAACGTCTCACCTGCGGCGATAAACGTCTTTGCCGAATTTGGTAAAGTTGGGCATCCATTCCCCACTGGCACCAACCCTCACGACGCAGGAGAGTCTGCCGTACTCAATAACAATCGGCATGCTACCTGTGCGGACTGTCATAACGCCCACGGATCGCAACAAGTCACTTCTTTCAGCCTGCCGCCCCTATTGCGCGTTTCGCAGATGAACGTGTCGGGAGTTGCGGCCGATGGAACAACCGCGCTTGCCCCAGCGATTAACCAGTATGAGAATTGTCTGCGCTGCCACGGATACAGCGCTGGTAAAACCACTAACGTCATCTATGGTTATCTTCCGGCAAGGGCTGCCAGTGATCCTTTGAATATGATTCCGCTGATGAACAACAGCGCGAAATCCAGCCATCCGGTGATGCACGTTCGCAGCAGCACCTTCGCACAACCCAGTTTGCTGCTTGCGATGCTGGACGTAAACGGATCGACTACGAAGGGCCGCTCGATGGGTAATCAGATCCTATGCACCGATTGCCACAATAGCGACGACAATCGTGAGTTTGGCGGTCCGGGAGCGAACGGTCCGCACGGCTCGAAGTGGCCTCACATCCTTGAACACAACTACGTCTCTAGCCAGTCCCCTGCGGGACCAGGGGCTGCGATCACCGTAAACGTAAACAAGACGCCTGATCTAACGGTGAATGGTCCTTACGGCATGTGCGCCAAGTGCCATGATCTGAGTATTGTGATGTCGAGTGCCTCGTGGCCTTACCACCAGAAACATGTGTCTGACGACGGCTTCTCCTGTTCAACATGCCATACACCTCATGGCATGTCGTCGACGTCTTCGAATCCCACTGGTGTTCGAATGGTCGACTTCGATCTGAACGTGGTGGGCAAGAATGGCGCTTCGGAGATCACCTACAATCAAGGCGCCGGAACCTGTACCCTAACCTGTCACAATCAAGCGCACTGATCAGCATGCCGCTTGGATCCTTTGGGACGGCAGATTGGCCGCGTATAAAGAAGTTGAAGGGGATCACTATAGGACGGGCAATTTCCGGCCAGTCCAGGTGATGTGACTGTCGGCCACGCCTCCGATAGAACCATCGGACAACCAATCTGCTGCTTGCGCGGCCTCAGTGTCGGACGATGTTGTAGCTGCTGATGACAACAAACCGAATTCATCCGGCTAGGACTAAACAAAAGTCCATATCTTAATGTCACAACTATTCGCAACCGGGCTGGACGGCCACGAAATCACATCGGGTTCCAGTCACCGGGAGAAATGTTCGTTGACATCCCCCTTCATGGAACTCGCTGCCTCAAACTGGCATTGTGAGTGGTATTGGGGCGACAGTCAGCTTCCTGTGATCTTGGAAGTCTGATGAGTGGCCACTTGCTTAATGAGATCTTCGACTTGAGCTTTTCTATGAGCGTCGAGTTTAGGATTCGTCTTGAGCAGCTTTTGCCACAGTTCGACCGCGCCTTTGGCATCCGCTTTTCCTTGCCAATGCATGACGCCAAGATTGAACAGTAAGCGCGGCTCGTTGGGCGAGGACTGTAAAGCCGAGTTCAGGATTGAGATCGCCCGGTCTGCGTCGCCGGAATAATAGAGGCAGCTTGCTTTGGCAGACAAGACCTCGATGTTCTTGGGATCGAGGGCAAGCGACTTGTCGTAAAAGGACAGTGCCTCTTTGAATTGGTGCGCAGACTCATAGAGTTTTCCGGTCTGAAAAAGCACCGAGGCATCATTCGGATCCGTCTTCAACTGTTGTAACAAGGGTTCGGCTTTCTTGTCAGCCATACTTTTCATCTGTTCCAGTGTTGGCATCTGGTGCGGCGCACTGGGAGTCGCGGTTATCTGCTGCTGAGTGTCGCGACCGGCGGTTGCAGATGACTTGTCGACTCGTCCAGTATTGCCGCGCACCAGGTACCCGATAAGCAATCCGGCCAACAAGCACACGGCATACAGCATCGTTGCGGGAAAAGAAGTAGTAAAGGGACTGCCGTTCTGGGTAGCCATAAGGCGTTTTGTCCTTGAGGATTATTGAACTTGTGCTGACTTCTCTGTTTTCGTTCCCGGGGCCATCTTCATATGTGCTGCGGCCTTAGCGATCAGAGCTCGCACTTGTTCTCGCTTTGGATAATCGGGATTCGCAGCGAGCAACTTCTTCCATGCTGCGACAGCGCCATTGATATCGCCCTTGCCCTCCCACTTCACCATGCCCTCGTTGAACAAAGCATTGGCGTGCTTGGGATCTTGCTTTAACACCTCGTCGAATTCGGCGATGGCTTGATCAGGCTGGCCCATGAAGTAATATGCCGTGCCCATATCCGTGCGGACGTCAGCCGCGCCCGGCTGAAGCTTCAGGGACTGTTGGTAGTAGTTAATGGATTCCGAAAACTGCTGGGTATCGTAGTAGATGTTGCCGATCTTCGAAAGCAATTCCGGGTCATTGGGCTTCTGCTTTAGGCTGGCGAGTAACGGTTCGGCTTGTCTGTCGGCCATATGCTTCATCTGTTCAGCAGTCGGCTCCTGGTTCGCACCCATCCCCTTCGGAGCGCTTGCCTCATCGGCTGCAGGAGCACTCGCAACCGGGTGTGAACTCCCCCCACGAACCAAGTATCCGATTGCGATTCCAAGGCCAAGGCAGATAACGGCGATAATGTAGGAGGCTGTGCTCAATCCCTGCACGGGGGATCCTGAATCTCTGGAACTTGTCATGCGTAAACTCCTGCCCGCTAAACAGCGATAAATCAGCTGTTCTATGGTCTCAGGAGTTGGCACAAGCCTCTGTGAGGCTTATCACAACAAGGCGTTCAGCTAAACCACACAGGCAGATGGCACAACTTGTGATGCCGGATGCCGGGCTTCATGCGGGCAGAAATGCCCTTGTCGGGGGAAAGGAGATCCGAGGCTTCAATTACTATCTGCTGACCTGGAGACTGGAATCAATGGGGACATAGTAGCCGCTCTTGACTTGTAGGCGGAGTCGCTTGTTCCCCGCGGGCGTTACGCTGAGGCGGCGAAACCCCATGTCTGTCCGATTTTCTGGAGCAGCATAGTAGAGCAGGTAGCAGGAGCGCAGCTCCTTGTCGATATCAGCTAAAGCCTCCTCCAGTTCTCGCTTGCTGGCGACGGTAAAGTCGCGTCCGCCGGTACTCGTAGTCAGAGTCCGAAGAGAGGAATTGGCACCATTTCGGCCGCGACTATTGGCGTGAATTGTGTATATCGAGACCTTGGATCGCTGCGCGGAAGCGATCACTTCCGGGAGAGAATGAATGCTGTAATTGTCTTCCCCGTCGGAGATTACGAGCATGGCGGCACGGCGAGGCTGACCCGCATCGATTCGCAGTTCCAGGAGACTCCTGAAAATCGCGTCGTAAAAACCTGTCAAGTTATCGCGCCCAGGTGCGACGCTGAGTGCCGCCTGGAGTTGATCCGGGTTCTTTACTTGCGTCATGAATCGCATCCTGCTGTCGAACGCTGCAATCCAGAGTTGGTCTCGATCTGTGATCGTGCGGCGCAGAAACCTTGACACTGGCTCTTGCATTCGCAGCCATGTCTTTTCATTGGATTCGCTTGTGTCGTAGATCAGCGTGGCAAATACAGGCAGGTCTTCAACTCTGCTTAATCCAAATCCTCGCATGGATTGTCCATTTTCGAGGACCTCGATATCGGAGACGGTGAGATCCGCAACAGGCCGTCCGACTGTGTCGGTTGCCACAACTTCTATCTGCACTTCATTGACGTTCTTCCGAAATTCTGGCAAGGGTGTTGCCGCACCAGCACCAGCTGATAGCGAACTCGCTAGAAAGAGCCAGATAAGGGCAACTCCCATGATGGGAGGGTAGATGCCGGCAATTCGATCTGTGCTGGCTAGATAAAGAGCATATCGACAGAAACGCTTGATCATGCGCCTAACATCGGCAGCATCGATTCATTGTTCAGCGTGCTCGAGAGACTCTAGTAACCGGCCCGGGAGGAGCGACGCTTCACTGATGCGTTGAAGAATCAGTGAGATGTTGCGGAATCCTCGTGCAGCTGGAATACCTGTACCCGTCCATTGATCGAATCAGCAACATAGATGCGATCTTCTTTGTCGATCCACAATCCTCGGGGTTGGCTGAACTCTTTGTGTTTTGATCCGGGCCGGCCAAAAGAATACAGGAGATGCCCACGGCAGTCATAAACTAGGACCGTGCCATGGAGCAAATCACTCACATAGATATGTTGTTGCGAATCAACGGCCAAACCCGCGGCTTCTGAGTAGATGGCTTCCAACAGGGGGAACTCTGTCTGAAACTTTCCATCAAGGTCGAAGATCTGGACTCGCGAGATTCCGAGAACATATAGCTGCCCAGTCCTGATGAAGACTTCGGTGGGGGATTGTATCTTGCCCTTTTCTTGCACTCCTCCATTCCGCTGACGAAGTCGAATGGAGGCAAGGTCAGGCCTGCCAAGATACTCGAGCAGTTTGCCATTCAGATTCATCACAACGATCACGTGACGGCTTGTATCCGGTACGTAGATCCGGCCCTTGTCCTGATCGATCGCGATGCTCGATGGCTGGTAGAAAATGCCGCCTTCTCCATTCTCTCGCACGCCAATGTAGCGTTGAAATTTCCCCAACTCGTCATAAACCAGAATGAGCCCTAACTCCATATCCGTGACGTACAGGTTATGGCTGGCATCAACTGCAACGCCGGAAGGAGACTGCAGGCGCATCCCTTTCCCGCCCTGAATGCGAAGGTACCTATTAGATCTCAAGTCAAACATATGGACGGCGCGCGCTTGCGGGTCGCAGACGATGATGCGATCTCCCACATCGGTGGTTACCGCACTTGGTCGCGCCATGAATAGTTCATGGGAACTAAAGGGACTGGAGATCGCGGTGCCAAATGAACTTATGGCCGGAGTCTTTGGCAGGGAACGTGTAGAGCGAACGAAGTGCGGCGAATCAATCAGGATTTCATCCGGGTACTTCGTCGGATCTACATCCCATTGCTCGCGATGATCTACGGTTCGATCTTCTCGGCTCGCGTAACCAGACATGTGAAATGCGAACTGCTCCACACGTGAGGGGGGATTTACGTCTTTGTCGGATTGCAATTTCCTGATGTACGTGGGCGCCGCAATAGGCGGTAAATGCACTTGTCCGCGCAAAAGCGATGGCACGGCGACGGAAATCAAGAATGCGCAAGAGACGAACTGGCAGAGTCGCATCACGAGAGTCCCTGGGTTAGTTCGACGGATCACTTGGGGAGGGATGGCCCTTGCAACAAGCGAATTGTGTGACTTTGATGGGAGAAGATCAATCGTCCAGAGATAAGAATGGGTACCATGGTTTTCCGCTTTTCCCAATCTGGTTCTCTAACCAGACTGATCCGGTTTCAGAGTTTTCCGAAAAGGAGCTGATGTGGCTGGTTATCAGCGATGTTTGTAAATCGAGGGTGGCGAAACTGGGGAGAACCCGACGAACGGGCTAGCTGTTGCTGTCAGGCGAGTGGCATGAGTAGCAGCCGATCGAAGTTCCCTTTGCAAATTTCTTCCTGCCGAATCTCGTGCTGAAGCTGCGCTCGGCAACGTGTCAGAAAGCACGGCTCCACGCTCGTCTGAGCCGTAGCAACACCTTGCTCGAGCAACGTGAGACCCCGCAAGCAGCTGCACCGCTCTCATCGACCTGGCAATCCACTTTTTCGATGATCAAATAATTCGTTACATAGGTGGAGTTACTTTTGTTTGACGCATGCATACATTTAGGTCGGGACGGGCGGTCTTATAACCGTTCTCTCCTATGAAAGGCTTGGTGGCATGGATGACACAGCGTAATCAGGTTGTCCTCACAATCTCGGCGTGAATGGCTGCGTAAGACGAGATGATGCACTTCCAAGTTTGCGACGTTCCGCAGGACTGACAACGCCAGCTGTCGCGCTGCAGGACCACCAGTCGTAGCTGTTTGTATTCCTCCTGCGAGAGCTTTTTCTGGAAGTCTGACTTGTTCGTCATCATGCAAGATTGAGGTATGTGCCGAGCTCGTTTCGTTGAGGTGCACCAGGAATTTGCAAAGCCGTTCCACCGATTGCAGCAGACGATCTGGTCCTGCAACTTCCGAGGTTGCTCCTGCCAGGAAGTCGGCGCAGATCATTTCCAAACAGTACCCGCGGGATTTATCTGAACCGAGCATTCTCGCCGCGATCTCCAACGCCTCTTCGATGACTGGTAGCTGACTCTTGTAGACCTTGAAATACAGCAAGTCGCTCGGTTCCGCGCTTCCGGTCAGGAACTTCTCTACCTCGTCTTTGAACTTTTCCTTCGGCATCGACTTCGCCTTGTGCACCCAGGGTGCACTTTCAAAGTGCTCCGGATCGCGGCGAATCACTTTCACCAGCTCCGCCGCCTTCTTCCACCCAATTGTCTCGAGTTCGCTCTTCACCTGCTTCGGCATGTGCTCGTGGATGGACATGAAGTAGTAGGCCCGACGACGAGAACCCGGAAACGCTGCTCCAGAAAATCGTCGAAGGACTTGAGCCTTGCTACACGCCAGTACTGACCGGCTCGCACCTCGCAAAGATAGCGTCCCAGTTCCACGAATTTCGTGTCCCGTTCATTATCCGACTCGCGCTCCCAACCGAGAATCTGATCAATCCGGTCAAGGACGAACTGAGCTCGCTTTGGATTCAGCTCCGGCGCCATCGGCAGTTCTCTAGGCAGCAAGCTCGTCAAGCCAATCAAGGTCGTTCCTTTCGCGCCGAGTTAGCTTCGCTTCGACCATCGATTGACTTTCCAGGCAGAGTCCCAGGTGGGCACAGGTGGTGCATCCGTTATTCGGGAAGCGTATGCCGCTGTGCGGAAGGAAGCTAGCCGACTCGATTTGTGCTACGGTACTGCTTACAAGATCCGCGAACTCTTGTCGCTGATCGTCAGAGATGGTCGCCCGTAGATACTGGATCTCCGGCATCCGTTTACGGACGAAGACGACGAACGCGACATTTGGCTCTCCGGTTATCCAGGAATAGCAAACCAATTGAGGATCGAGGCTCAGCAAAGCTTCGGTATATCCGGATACCTAGAGCTTGTGGTTTTCCAGTCGATGATGCGAGGATTGTCCGTCCAGTTCGCCGATGGCATCCACATAAGACACAAAAGTATTATTGGTTGAGATCTGCTTCGTAAACTTGATCTGGAGATTCTTTCGAGGTCGACGAATTCGTACGCGGTCTTCTTGAGCGAAGCGATCTAGCAATTGAAAGCCAGACCTGCAACATCTTGTCCCAGTTGTCTCCGGAGGAGTAGTCAAGCTCAGCGTCCCGATACTGCGACCATTGCTGAAAGAACGTTACCGAGGAGTCCTCGCGGCGAAAATAGGCTGCCAAGGAGCTCTCGAAGACTCGACCGAAGACCAGATTCGCACGGCGATCCTTTTCCTGCCATCCCTCGAGATAGCGGTAACGATAGCGCCGCGGACAAGCCAGATAGTGCGCGAGCTGGGTATAGCTGTAGTTCATCAGGCCACCTCGCGATCTGACTTAGAGCTCATCTGAGCCGTCAGTTCGCTCCAACGATCAGCGGGGGCGAATGCTTCGAGGTTGAGCAAACTGTGGCCATTCAGCGTGTTTGTGTAGGAGACGCGCACCACACCCCGAAGGCCCGTCAACGCTCTCTCATCAAGTTCATCGCGGTCCAACAGTTCGGTGTCATAGCCGAAGTCCTTGAGGAACCAAGACAATTTCCAGAGTGCCTTCACGGTGCAATAGAGGCGACCGACGATCTGTCCTCCGGCGAGATGCTCAGGCTGAAGTACGCGAAAGCCGACGGAATAGAAGGGCTTCTGCTTCTGCCATCGATACTGGGCACGAACAACTTCGACTAGGTATTCACCGGCAGGAAGTTCCTCTTGCGTAGAGGCAGCTTTCGCTAAGCCAAGGATGGTGCGTTTCATGCGGCACTCTCCTGTTTCGGGGCGTAGCTGTTCAGCTGACATAACAGGCCTTCGCGGTCATTGGCAGCATATTCAGAAAGATGGTCGATGAACTCCTGTACCTGTTCCCTGCTCGCGTCCCGCAGTTCCTTAACGCCGCAAAAGTCAGACGCGTAAGCCTTAACAAGAGCGCCCTCGAGTTTTTGTTGGCGAATCAGTACCAGCAAGCGGTCTCGGAGATGGTGACCATTGCCGTTGGCACCGACATGCGCAGGCTCTGCCTGCTTCTTCGCCTGAGCGACCGGTTCGAGCGGCCCCGAGGACGAGCTGATTTCTTCAATTGAGCAGAGACCGATGCCGTAAGCCTTCCGAAGAGCACGGTTGACGGCGCGCGTCTCGGCAATTCGCAGTCTCAGCTCCTCGGACACCTGCGAAGTGAGAGTTGGACGGGTTAGCATCTCCGAATCCGATAAAACCCTTGCATTCGGGTGATTTGTAAACGGCGGCACTAAATGTCCACCGCTTGACGGGAGGTCGCAAAGATTCAGTTCAGGGTGAGTCTCAATTCCGAAACAGCGTTTCCGGCGAGACAAGTTCAGTAAGCCAGCATGAGTTACGTACCACCCACGGTCTAAATAGATCAGATCTCCTGATAAGAGGTCGAATCCATGCTCATGCGATAACGATCTCAACGATTCAGGGATGTTTTGCTCAACTTGTCCCGCCACCTCTTTCTCGCCGCTCTGAGATTTCTCGCAGCCAAGTCCAGCCTTTTACGATTCATTGGCTCCTCCTATACTAAGCGCTTAGTAATACGTAGCTCTTAAGTCTAATAGCATTCAAATTGTCAACCGATTTCTTCTTGATTTCGTCGTTAACAAAGCGCTACGGTCATAGCGAATGACCAAAAAAGAAAAAAGAACCCACACGCTGTCGCTTTGGGACGAAAAGGCGGGAAGGCACGTTTGGAAAAATTCACTCCAGATAGGCGCAGGAAATTGCCAAGAAGGCTATAAAAGCAAGGTGGGACCGACAGAAGAAGAAGGAAGAAGAGGCGGGTTAGCGGAGATCAAATCTCCATTGGCAGGTAGGAGTGGAGGCCGGTGAAAGGCTCAGAGAGCGATTCGATCTTGTGTCAATCACCAAAAAGTTTACAGCGATGTTGAGAGACCAGACCAAAAGGGAAGAGCTGCTCATGGATGCGCAAGTCCGAAGTCTTAGCTTCGCCCGAGTGAGCCTGCTCTTGAGCGAATACTCGCGATACGAAGACAACCATTGAACGACAACTGTTATCTGAACGACAACTTGTATCGGGCGCTAGAACAATTGGAACGGCTTCAACGCCAGCGAAAGGGTGACATCGTTCCTCCGCCTCTAAGGCTTAGCATTCAGACCTAAACGAATTACGAAACGAACCCACTATAGCCTTTTGTTTTCAATAGTCTGTTTGAATACGTGAGCTTAGCGAGCTGTGCTTCTATCCTTCCCGCTGACGTTGTGATCCCGCCACGAGCGGATAATCTCACCTAGTGTGTTCATTGATCGTTGAGACTGCTATCAGCATGGCACGAGTAGCAGCCAATTGCTGCACCCTTCGCGAACTGCTTCTTGTCCGAACTTTGTCTCGAAGTTGCGATCGGCGAAGACTCTGGGAGAGAACGGTTCCACGTCCATCTGCGCCATGGCATCCGACGCAGGCCGACTGCGCCGTTTTCGTCGACCTGCAATCCATGCGCGCGAACCCAGTCCTGACCAACTAGGTGCATACCGTGGGGACCTTCGGGTTCGGTGTTGCACTCTTGTGGCAGTGGATAGCAGTCCCAGACGACACGAGTATGTTGTGTGTGAGGATCGCCGTGACAGGCACCGCACTTCAGGCCACCGTGTCCGACGGAGGTGCTGAAGGTTAGTCCATCATTCACGGCAAACGGTACTGTCCGCAGGTTTTCGCAGCTTGCCGTTTTCTCGAAACGCATTGTCGAATCGTAGCTGCGCCTTTGCGTGGAGAGCGCGTACCCACGTGACAGCTTCCGCAATCAGGGACTCGACGATTCGCTTGGTCGTCGGGACCGTGGCAATTGGTACAGGCAAGATCCTGGGCGAACGCCGGTGCGAGCAGCGCGACAAATAGAATCCCGACAAATAGAATAAGGATGAAAGGTAAGCAGCGGCTGGGAAGCAGGAAGCCGGCGCATCCTGTGCGGCGAATCAAATCGCAACGATCGCCGTTCCTTGCGAAGCTCAGAGCAGCAGATGGTCTTCGATCGTTACTCACTGAGTAGTACTCTCGACGTAACGCCACACTCGTCATTGCTACCCTATACAAATTCCTTATCCAAGTCATCAATTCTTACTCTGAGCCCGGCCATGCATCCCACTGCTATAGTCTTCCCGATGGCGAGCGTGCCGTCAGAGGCCCTGAGTCCTCTTTTGTTCGATGGATACGATCCGGGAAGTTTCTACGATGAGATGTTCTCCCGGCGTGGGTACCCTCGCGCTCATTACCAGAAAATCTTCCAGAAGCTGGCGGCCGTCGCGCCGACGCAATTCGAAGAGCGCCGTCACCTCGCTGATCTTTCGTTTCTGCTGCAAGGAATCACCTTCACGGTCTATAGCGATGGTCGCGGTACCGAGCGTCTCTTTCCGTTCGACCTGATTCCGCGCATTCTGCCCAACTCGGAGTGGCGGCGGATCGAGCGCGGCTTGTCGCAGCGCGTCATCGCTCTCAACCTTTTTTTGCAGGACATCTACGGACCGCAGCGCATTCTTCACGATCGCGAGATACCGCGCTCGCTCGTGTACTCCTGCCGCCACTTTCATCGCGAGATGATTGGCGTCGACGTTCCGCACGGCATTTACACGCACATCTGCGGAATCGATCTGATTCGCGATTCGAAGACGGGCGAGTTCCTCATTCTTGAAGATAACGTGCGCACGCCGAGCGGGATCTCGTATGTGCTCGAGAACCGCATCGTGATGACGCGCACTTTTCCTGATGCGTTTCAGGCATACGAAGTTCTGCCGATCAACCATTATCCGGCGGAGCTCTCGCGCATTCTGCGCAGTCTTTCTCCCCGCGGGACTACCGATACGCAGACGGTGCTGCTCACTCCAGGCATTTACAACAGCGCTTACTTCGAACACAGCTTCCTCGCGCAGCAGATGGGTATCGAGCTGGTGGAAGGCCGCGATCTCGTCGTCGACGGCTGCATCGTTTATATGAAAACCATCCGCGGGCTGAAGCGTGTAGACGTGATCTACCGCCGCGTGGATGACGAATTCCTCGATCCGCTGGTGTTTCCGCCAGGACTCGATGCTCGGCGTGCCCGGATTGATGGGCGCGTATCGCGCCGGCAACGTCGCGCTGGCGAATGCGGTCGGAAACGGCGTCGCCGACGATAAAGCCGTCTACGCCTACGTTCCCAAGTTCATCAAGTACTACCTCGGCGAAGATCCAATCCTGAAAAGCGTGGACACCTATCTATGCGCGCAGCCGGATGACCTCAGTTACGTCCTTGATCGCCTGCCCGAGCTGGTCGTGAAAGCCGTGGGCGAATCCGGCGGATACGGCATGCTGATTGGTCCGGCGGCTGATCGCGCTACCATTCAGACTTTTCGCGAGCGCATTCAGGCCGACCCGCGAAATTACATTGCCCAGCCGGTGATCGGATTATCGCGGGTTCCGTCATACGATCCGGGCTCGAAGCGCATGGGCGCGCGTCACGTCGATCTTCGTCCTTACTGTTTGTACGACGGCGAAAAAGTGACGATCGTGCCCGGCGGCCTCACTCGCGTCGCCCTCAAGCCGGGATCGCTGGTAGTGAATTCCTCGCAGGGTGGTGGCAGCAAAGACACTTGGGTTCTTCGCGGAGAGAACTGAGAGATGCTATCGCGCATCGCAGATTCGCTGTTCTGGCTCGCGCGCTATATGGAACGCGCCGAGGATACCGCGCGCATTCTCGACGTGAACTATCACATGCTGCTCGAGCAGTCGCAGCAGACATATCGTTTGCGCTGGGATCCGCTGGTTGTCATGGCTGGGGAAGAGAAGCGTTTTCGCGACACGTACGAAGAAGCCAACGCGCAGACCGTCTTCGAGTTTCTCGCTTTTCGGCAGGACAATCCCAAACTCGATCGTGCAATGCATCGCCAAGGCGCGTGAGAACGCGCGCACCATTCGCGACCGCATCTCCCGCGAGATGTGGGAAGACATCAACGGCCTCTACTTCATGTTGAATCGCTTCAATCCGGAAGAGGAGATCGCAGCCGGACCGCACCGCTTTTGCGACGCCATCAAATTTGGCAGCCACCGCTTTCACGGAGTAACCGATGCCACGCTTCCGCACGACGAAGGGTGGCAGTTCCTGCGGGTGGGCTGGTCGCTTGAGCGTGCCGAGATGACCGCGCGACTCGTGGACGTCCAGTACCAGAATCTTCTCGATACCACTTCCATGGCGAATGTCGCCGACAACCATCAGTGGATGGCCGTGCTCAAATCGGTTGGTGCCTACGAGGCCTATCACCGCCAGCATCATTCGCCGATCGAACCGGAGCGCGTTGCCGAAATGCTGATCCTGCACCCGCAGCATCCTCGCTCGATTCGCTTCAGCGCCACCGAAGTTCAGGGTGGCCTGCGCGCCATCAGTGGCACCGGTGCGGGATCGTACGCCACCGAAGCCGAACGTATGACCGGCAAGTTGCTCGAGGGATTGCGCTACGACCGCATCGACGAAATCTTCAAGAGGGGCCTGCATTCTTATTTACACGAACTCCTACGCATGTTCCGATTGATTGGAACCGATATCGAGCGCAAGTACTTCTACTATGGAGCGGTCGCTTGAACCGATACCACTTCGTTCATGTCACTGAGTTTCAGTACGACGGGCCGGTCTCGGAGAGCTATAACGAGGTCCGCCTGCGTCCGCTTCATGACGATCGGCAGAGCTGTCTTTCGTTTCGATTATCGACCTCTCCCGCGACCCGTGTGACCGCCTATCACGACGCCTACGGCAACTGGGTTCATCAGTTCAATGTGCTTTCCGAGCACCGGCACCTGAAGATCGAAGCCGAGTCTGTGATCCTGGCGCACGAGAGCACGGCTGAACCGTCCCATACTTCGCTCACCGAGTTGCAGGCCAATTTTCCGAATCTTGCCGACGACTACTACGACTTCCTCACTCCGACGGCCTATGTCCCCACGCTTCCTGAGCTGCTCGTTTTGGGCGGGAAGCGGAGAGCCAGTCCGACGGGTCCATCCACGGCTTCGCTAAGGCAGTTTCGGATCTCATCCATCAGCGATTCAGTTATGTGAAGGGAGCCACCCACGTACACTCCTCGATTCGCGACGCCTTATCGCTATCCGCAGGCGTGTGCCAGGATTTCGCTCATGTCGCTCTTGGAGTTCTGCGCGCTCGCGGTATTCCCGCGCGTTACGTTTCCGGATACATGGTGCCCAGCGACGCAGCCGAGCCGCAATCGAAGTTGGAGCAGGTAATCGGCGGTCAGGCCTCGCACGCCTGGGCTGAATACCTCATTCCCGGTGAGGACTGGTTCGGCGTTGACCCTACCCTTGGTGCGCCCGTCGGAATGCGTCACGTGCGCGTTGCTTATGGCCGCGACTACGGCGATGTCGCTCCCGTTCGCGGCGTATATAAAGGACAGGCTGGCCAGCGGCTTTCCGTGGATGTGCAGGTTTGCCCCGTCGTTGACGATGCCGGTCATTCCCAGCTGAGTAACTCGGCTAGCGGCGCGATCGAAGTTCCGCCGCCCGGCGACCGCCCGCAGCAACCGGCGCAACAATAGGCAGCATACCGATTGGCCACAGATTACGTGGGCAGCCTGCGACTAGACTCCACCTATTTTCGCGGCTTTCGTCCCATCAGCACGTACTGCCCCCCCAGCGGTACTTTCGACAACGCGGGTTCCAGCGGTCGAAACACACTCAGCCAGCGCGGGAAGAAAGAACAGGAACTCTCGTCCCAGAATCTCAAATCCCGCTGACCGCAACAGCTGAACTGCTTCCGTAGGCGAGATCGTGATGGCATCCTGATCGAATTCGCAGTTCGCCATGATGTGGCGAGTTCCAGGATTCCACGGATTGTGCTCAAAGAAAGTGAATACCCCACCTTCTTTTAGCGAGCGGAATATATAGTCCAGAGCTGCTGGCCGCTGGTCAGGCACGATGTGATGAAAGACTCCACAGCAATAAGCAAGTGTCAGCCTCTTCGCAGGGAACGTGGGCAGCTGGAGTCGAAAAGACAGCGCCGGCAGGGGCCGTTCGCCGCGCCTCCTCGATTGATTTCTCAGAGACATCCACGCCGATCAGCGACTGAAGACGGAGCGCCGCAATGAGCAGTTCGGCATTGGAACCGTTGCCGCAGCCATAATCGAGAAGAACCTTCGGCTTCACGCCGGACTGATTCAGGCATTTCGCAATCCACCGAATGCGCTCCTGTGCGAAATAGTCTTTGCCCTCGCCGGTAACCGAAAGAGCCGTGTCGACTACGTCGTTATAGTTCTTCGCGTATTGATCGAACTGTGAAGACATGTCACTCCGCCCGAATCATTCTGAGCACCGCAATCAAACCTTAATACTTATCGTGCCAACCGTGAGTTGCTGGCGATCTATTTTCGTTGGAAACATTGATCGCTGGATTCGCCATTACAGGCGCAGCTAAAAATGCACTTAGCACCCGTGTAGCGGGCCAACAGCAACTTTCTCCAGCTTCATCCAATCCGCCAACTGACCTCTCGGAGGTTCCTCTGGCCATGGTCGCACGGTTCACTTTTCCCATCTTAGCCGCTTTCACTTTTTCGTTTGCTGTAGCACTTACGGGTTGCGGAGGATTGAGAGCAGTACCAGCGCCCGCAGATCCTCCACCGTCCGCGACATTGACATCAAATGTGACAACCATACAGCCCGGACAGACAGCTACTCTGACCTGGCAAACACAGAACGCGACAACCGTTACTCTTAATGGGACTGCGGTTGATACCAGTGGCACGATGCAGGTGAATCCCACAGCAACGACTACCTATACGCTGATTGCGAGCGGCGCCACGGGAACATCTCCCGCGCAATCTGCCAGCACCATCACCGTCAGCGGACCCCCTGTCCCAGTTGCGAATCTGAATCTTAGTGCTCCTACTGTGCTGCAAGGTCAATCGGCGACGATCACGTGGACCACACAGAATGCAACTGCTGTGACCCTGAATGGCGCAGCGGTCGCCGCCACGGGAACACAGACGGTTACGCCATCCCAGACTACTACCTACACGCTGGTGGCGACTGGGGCAAGCGGCACTACGCCCGCACAGTCGGTGGCAACGTTGAACATTGCGGTGCCTCCCACGGCAGCATTGACGGCGGCTCCAAGCACCATCGTGGTGGGCGGAACCGGGACGCTAACCTGGGCCACGCAAAATGCGACCACCGTGACGCTGGATGGCGCTGCGGTTGATGTCAGCGGAACACAAACCATCAATCCCAGCGAGACCACAACCTACACATTGGTGGCATCGGGGACGTCTCTCGCCGCGCCCGTCACCCAGACCGTAACCGTGCAGGTCGTAACGGGTTCGCTGCAAACATCGGTGAATCACATCATCTTCGAGATGCAGGAGAACCGAAGCTTCGATCACTACTTCGGGCACCTCAACGACTACCGCGTCGCGCAAGGCTTGCCCGCGGATGTCGACGGCTTTCCTGACGACTGCAAAGCGGATGCTCACCTCGGTTCACGATGCTCGATTTGGGTCGAAACCTGGCAGGGTACTGGTCCCGGGCATCTTTCTCCTTATCACATGAAGAGCGGTTGCATTGAAGACCTGAGCTCTTCCTGGCAGGAAGCTCACAATGATGTGAACCTGCATGCGCCGAATGAAGCCAACTGGGGCAAGCTTCCTCCCATGAACGGCTTTGCAGCCATGGCCGGAGGCTTTGCGGAACACACGATGGAGAGCGACGTGGCGGGCGCGCGTTCGATGGGCTTCTACACCGCCAACGATCTGCCTTTCTACTATTGGGCGGCGACTACGTTTGGACTGTCGGACCGCATGTTCAGCGGGGCGCTTACGCGCACCCAACCGAATCGAATGTATCTGCTCGCCGCGACTTCGAACGGCTACGCATTTCCGGGAGCGGCAAGCAATGATCCGCACCCGCCCATGTACCTGGATAACCGGGAGAACATCTTTGAGCTGCTGCAGAAGAACGGAATTACGTGGAAGGTCTACATCTCCAACGTGACCTATCGGAAGAATTCGCTCAATGGCACCTACATGAGCTACTTCTACACGTTCAGCAGCAAATACCTGGCGAATTTTGTTCCGCTCAGCGAGTTCGCGACCGACGCACAGAACGGAACGCTCCCGCAGGTGGCTATGATTGAACCAGATGCGGGCCACGATGAGCATCCGTTGGACCAGGTCGACGTTGGCGCCAAATTCGTCCGCGATCAGGTGGTTGCCCTGATGAATAGCCCGTCCTGGAAGGATTCCATCTTCATCATGGTTTTCGACGAAGGTGGTGGAATGTATGATCACGTGCCGCCAGCCTCCATGCCACCTCCGGACAACAAGAATCCAATCCTCGGGCCGGGCGATCCTCGCGGGCTGTTTGATACCACCGGTTTTCGCGTTCCGAACCTGGTGATTTCTCCATTTACCAAGCCCGGCTACGTATCGCATACCGATGCGGATTTCACCGCGATTCTGAAGTTGATCGAAACCCGCTTCCTGACGCCCGATCCGACGACCGGCGTTCTTCCTTCGCTCACGGCGCGCGATGCAGCACAGCCGGACTTGACCGAGTTCTTCGACTGGACGTCGCCGAACCTGGACTCGACGAATCCGCCCCAGCAAACCGGACTGCCGTGTTATTACTCGTTACCGTGATCGACGAGTGAGTCCTTGCTGAGCCCGGTCATTTTGGCCGGGCTTTATCATTGGTGGGAGGCACGAGGACGCTCCTGCAGACATTTCCTCCAACTACCGCGATGCCGAGCCATCATTCGCAGCGATGGCTCTGGGCGGGGCTTTCGTTTTCCGTGCTTCTTCTGGCCTTCTGGTTTGCCGCTCGGCACTTCGCTATCGAGTCGAGAATTGGCGGACACTTGCCCTCGACATTCGTAGCTTTTGCGTCGCTACTAGCCCCCTATTGGTTCTTCGGTTTCGGACTTGCCAGAGCCCTTGCATCAATCCGCAGCCGCGCGGTCAGAGTGCTGCTTCCAGCGCTTCTAGTGCTTCCGTATTTGGCCTTCAGCCTGCCGCGCGGGGAGTTTCGCTGGTCCTACGGCTTGTTGCTGCCGGCGATCACCGTTGGACTGGCATGTCTGTTCGAGTTCATCGGTCCAGTGAGTCCAGCCATTGCATGGCAGGATGTGATCGCGCTTTGCCTCGTGGGATTTCCCGTTGAATTCCGACTTTTATCAGGAACGTTCCCTCATGCCGGACTGAGTGCTTTCTCCAAGTTTCTGCTGCTGGACGCCGTGCTCTATGCATATCTCGTCGTGCGCCGCCTCGATGGCGTTGGGTACGACTTCACCCCGCGGCTCCGCGATCTTGGTATTGGCTTACGAAACTGGGCACTGTACGCGTGTCTCGCGCTGCCGCTCGGGTTTCTGCTCCATTTCATTTCTTTCTATCGACGCCTGCCTTCGGCCGGGAGCGTTGCCGCGGCATTGCTGGTTACATTCTTCTTCGTCGCCATTCCCGAGGAACTCTTCTTTCGCGGCCTGCTGCAAAACATGCTGGAGGCGCGTTATGGATCACGACGGGCACTAGTGATCGCATCGGTAATTTTTGGCATGTCGCACTTCAATAAACCGCTGCCGTTCAACTGGCGCTATGTCTTAATGGCAACAGTCGCCGGAGTCTTCTACGGACTCGCCTGGCGTGATCGCCGCCGCCTGCTTTCTTCCGGAATCACCCACACGCTGGTGGATGTAGTCTGGTCGCTCTGGTTTCGGTGACGCAGGATTCCTGCCATATCGTGCCACGACGGCAGCCGATCTACCGCATATGTGAGGTACGCCGATTCAATCCGGCACCGGTTCCCGGTACGAAGTCACCTCACTCCCAGGAGTGATACTCGTCACTGTTGGCGGCGGTGACTTGTCACAGGATAGAGGGAAGGATCGTAAGTATCGTTTTTCGCCGCTTATCCTTAAGCAGTCCGGGCCCCGTATAGAGGTTTTATGTCCCTATCCCCAAACCTGGACGCGTCCAAGAGCAATCGTCGTCAGCACGAAGCCCTCCGCCTCGAAGTACAGAATCTGCGCGCTGCCCTCGATTCCCTCGCAGCCTATTCGGAGGCGATTGCGAACCTTCGCTCTTTACACGAGGTGGCGGAACATCTTCGTTTTCTGCTATCCGACATACCGGCGCACATGGTGCACGAAGAGCGCACGGTCTTGGCGGAGATTGCCCGCCTCGGCCCGGAAGAATCCCGTTTTGCGGAACTCATGCGCGAGCAGCATCACATGCTCAGCAACGGCCTCGCGCAGCTCTTCCAGAAACTGAACGAAATTCACGACAGCAACGACCTGCGTACCAGCCTGCGTGAACTGCAGGAGTGCGGCGAGCATTTTGCCAATCTGCTTGTTCACCACATGGACACGGAGGATCGCAGGTTGCAATCCTCCGCCGAAGCGCACGAAAGCGCAATCGCACACTCCTGATCCGATGACTATCTCTGGGCTTCGGGGGCGCCCCCGGTTACGCCTACCAGGTTGCTCTTGCGCACGGTATTGGCGTTCCACACCGAGCCGTTGTCTCCCGACGCATTGGCTCGATTCTGTGCGACCAGCTCAGCTGCGCTTCGGCGCGCTGCCAGGGCTCCTGTCTGGGTGCTCTGTCCCGCTTCCGACGCATTCTGCAGATTCGTGCGGCTGTCGGTACCGGTGGTTTGCACGCCGGGGACTGTAACGACTCCGCTCGTGTCGCCGGAATAACCGCCGATCTGCGTATTCGCATCGGGACTGGTGACGATTTGCGTACCGGCGTCTCCTCGGTGCAAGGAGCGATCGGACCCGAGCATGTCTTGTCCTGGCAAGATCTCCTGGGCCACCGCCCAGGATGCGAATAGTAAGAAAACGATAGCCGCTGCAAAGCGCATATTTCCTCCAGGTATGTCACCGAAGTTAGACGCGGCGCATCGATCTGTTGTTTCTTCGGTCGACAGCCACGGCCACAATTCATTGCAAAACGATTTTCTTCAATAGCATGCGAAGGTTCGTATTACCTAGGTAATCTGGTTTGGGAACCGGTCCCGTCTTATTCTCACTCCCGCTATGCGAAAACTACTGCCAGCCTTCCTCCTCGGCTTGGCAATACTGTCCACACTGCTCTCCGTGCCAGCATTGCAAGCTCAGGAAGAGGGTTCTAGAAAAGCAATGATTCGAGTTACACCCACCTATCCTGAGCTGGCCAAGCGCATGAATGTGAGTGGCACGGTGAAACTCGAAGTGACCATCACTCCCGACGGGAAGGTAAAGTCGGTCAAACCCATTGGTGGACATCCGGTTCTGGTGGAAGCCGCCGATCAAGCGGTAAAGAAGTGGAAATTTGAGCCTTCGAATTCCTCGACCACGGAGATCGTGGCTGTCCAGTTCCGGGGCGACCAAGAGTAAATCCGCAAGCATCCAAAAGGCCAGGCGGCCCAGCGAGGCCGCCTTTCCTATGCGCGCCCGGTCGCAGCGAAATCTCTCTTCGATGTCAACCAGACCGGATAGCACTTCACAAAAGAGTGAAGAGTCCCATGCTCCCAAAGTCCAGGCCACCCGGGAAATCCCGCCCCGCTGGGGGATTTCCTTGCCGTGGCCTGGCAAAGCCAGTGCGAGATCGCCGAACTATTCAATTCTGTTCGCTGAACTTCTAGCGTGATGCGACCGATTGGACATCAGGGAACGCCCTGATGTCCGTCTTCGACAATCCGGCTCATCCAGCCGGCGGAGCCACTGATTATCGGCGGAGCAGCCATGGGAACGGTATTGATCGCGAATCCCCTGCATGTTCTGAAGAAGATCGCCAGCGGCTTGATTGGAGCGCTGAAGCCGTCGCGGTATAACACGCAGCTCTATCTCGACAGCATGAAACTCTGCTACGAATTGTTAAACAAGGCGCGTCGTGAGGGTCTACTGGCGCTCGAGGGCGACATCGAAGGTCCCGACAAAGTCCCCATTTTTCAGAAGTACCCGAACTTTCTCAAGGATCATCACACCCGTGACTTCGTTTGCGACACCATGCGCATGGCGATTACTGGGAACGTGGATCCCTTCGATCTGGACCAGATGATTGAGATGGACATGGAAGTATCGCATCACGAAGCCAGCCAGCCGATCGCCGCGCTCAGCACGATGGCTGATTCGCTGCCGGGACTCGGGATCGTAGCGGCAGTGCTGGGGGTGGTGATTACCATGGGCGCGCTGGGTGGGCCGCCTGAGGAAATCGGACACAAAGTTGCCGCTGCATTGGTGGGAACGTTTCTTGGCATTCTGCTGTGCTACGGCTTTGTCGGCCCACTGGCGGCAAACATGGCGAAGGAGGCCGACGAAGAACATGCGTATCACCAGGTGTTGCGCGTGTTGCTGATCTCTTTCGTGAAAGGGAATGCGCCCATCCAGGCACTCGAATTTGCACGCCGGGCAATCCCCCAACGCGTGCGGCCCAGCTTCCAGGAACTGGAAACCGCGTGCAAAGGCGGCGGCGCTGCGGCAGCGGCCGCTCCGGCGGCGTCGTAAGAGGAAAGGCACGGGACTTGGCACCACGAATCGTCATCAAGAAGAAGGGCGGACATGGCGGTCATCACGGCGGCGCATGGAAGGTCGCATACGCCGATTTCGTCACCGCAATGATGGCCCTCTTCATCGTGTTGTGGCTGCTGAATACCAGCAAGCAGGTGCAGGAAGCGATCGGTGGCTATTTCAAAGATCCGTCCGGTTCGTCAAAACTGGTCGGCACGAACATGCAAGGATCAGGCGAGAACTTCGCATTGACCAAGCAAAACGTGAACCAGCTGAAGGAAGAGTTGCAGGCGAAGATTCGCAAGATTTCGAATTTTGAGAAGTTAAGCAAACAGATCGAAATGACCATCACGGCAGAAGGCCTGCGAATCGAGACCGCGAAGGGAACATTCTTCGACCTTGGAAGTGCTAATCCAAGCAACGACGGCAAAGAATTGCTGAACGCGCTCGCACAAGAGATCGGCAAGTTGCCGAACCGCGTCTCAATCGAAGGCCACACGGATTCGAAGCCCTATGGCACCGACGCTTACACCAATTGGGAGTTGTCAGTGGATCGCGCCAATGCAGCGCGACGGATTCTGCGGGCAGGCGGATTGGGGGAGCATCAGATTGCGCAGGTGCGTGGCTATGCCGACCAGAGTTTGCGGAACAAGAACGATCCAGAAGATCCGGCGAACCGCAGGATTTCGGTGATCGTGCAGTATCTGGAAGGGGATGCGCCGAAGGGGGCGCCGGAGAACGGCGATGGTGCTACGCCCGCGAAGACGGCGCAAGGCAAGAAAGACTGACTGGTTTGCGCTCAAAGAGGGAAAAGCTAGTCGCGTGTTCTTAATCGAGAATGGTGATAGAGAGAAGCTCGATATCTCCGTCAAAATGCTCCTTGATACAAGCGGAGATTGCGTCCGAAAACGCAAAGCTAAACCGTCTGTATCGGCCTCGTTTTCAGCGTCAAGAATCAGCCTCAAACCGTCCCAGTCACAGCGTGCATTTCGATGCCATGGCCTATGCTTAAATTCTTCGGTTATATTCCGTGCCGCATCAAGGGCAACATGGGCTGGCACGCCGCTGCAGGCAAGTTTGATCCGATACATATCGTCTCCCGCGATGCGAGTCCATGTTACGAATCATCATTGCTGGTTGCAATCAAATTGAAGCAAAGTTTTAGGGCGCCACGGTACCGCTCTTTCTACTCTCCGCACTGCGGCAACAGCAGCAGCTTGTCTTTACCCATCAGGTCGGGAGTAGAGCTCAAGAACTGATGAGGTTGCGTGCAGAAGGGGCACTTGCCGATGCGAACATCGGCTTCCCAGCCGTCGCGTCCGCGCACAAAGTAACGATCGCCATCGGCTGATCGCAACTGCATCAGAATTTCTTCCACCATCAACACTCGCGACCAGCCCTGGTCATCGCCAATCCCAGCGTGCGAGATGTGACGATCGGGATCTTCGTCGCGCATGCGGCGCGTCATGCAGATGATCTGGCGGCGTGCCATCTTCAGAATGGGGCCAACTGGCCCGTGGTGGGCTCCGCTCAACAGTACCAGGGCTCAGTCAGATACGGGATGGTGGCTCGCGCCGCTAACGCGGGCAGAGTCGGCAGGACTTCATCCTCAGAACCTTTGGCTTGCTGTAGCAGGTGCCATGCGTATTCAAAGATCGTAGAGCGATCATAGTCCAGCTTGATCGAGAATTGGATCGTACGCTCGAGTTCGCGTTGTAGCGAGTCGATGCGCGAGTCAGCGTGCTTCCACGGATAGCTGAGCGACGTCTGATCGAATGGGCCGACGATCTCCTGTACCTCGCGCAACTGCAGCAGTCGCGAGCAAGATGGGATCAGCAGACGGATTGCCAGCTGAATCGGCTGCACGTTCTCAATCAGTTCGAGTTCGGCTACCGCCATCAGGAACTCTTCGTAACTGGCGAGCGACATCCACGGATGGAACGCAACAAAAGTCGGACTCAGCGCCAGGCCCAAGTCACGGAATAGCCGAACCACCTTCTGGAAGTCCGCCCTTGTGTGTCCCTTATCAAGCAGTTGCAGAACCCGATCATCGAGTGACTCAACGGCGCTTACCACAAACGCGCAGCCCGTATCCCGCAACGTCGGCAGTAGGTCGGAGCGCTTCAATAGGTGCTCGACTTTGATAGTCACATCGTAGGTTAGCTTGGGGAACTCGCGATGGAGGGCCTGCACCAATTCGACCCCGTGCGTCGGGCCGTTAAAAAAGTCCGGGTCGCCAAACGTGATGTGCTGGGCGCCGGCCGCTACCTGCTGGCGAACATCTGCCAGCACCACATCTCGCTGCACGATGCGAAATTTTCCTTCGTAAATCGGAACAATCGGACAATGGCGGCACAGGTGTTTGCATCCGCGGCTCGCTTCCGTGTATCCGGCGACTTGCTGTTCGCCGCTGGGTAACACGAGTTTGGAGTATTTGCCAAGATCGGGCAGCCCCTGGCGGCTCGGGGTCAGAAACGTCAGCCTGTCGTGCGAAATCTGCAGGCCGGCTTGCGGTTCCGTATTGCCGTAAAGTCCTTCCGCCAATGCGAGCAGGCGGCCTTCGAACTCGCCGCCAATGATGGTGTGCACACCGAGCGCATGCAGGTGATCGGAATTCAGGGGCGCGTACAGCCCGTAGGCACAAAGGTGAGCGCCGGGATTGAGCTGCCGCAGGCGCGGAATGGCTCGCGCCGCGATCCGCGTCGCAGTGTGCATCGGCAGGTGAAGGGCGATCAGGTCTGCCCGACTCACAAGGTCTTCGTGCTTACCCAAGGCTTCCTGCGACAGGTCCAGTTGATCGACGATTGCTCCACGCTCGCGCAGCCAGGCAGCCGGTGAAGCCAGGCCGAACGGCTGATGGCCGAGATCATAGGTCGAGATCAGAACGACATGGAAATCAGTCAGCAAATTGGCAGGATGGTCCCCAACGTTAGGTACCTCTGTGATCAGATGCGAGTGTCCCGGGAAAGCTTCGGAAATTAGGAAGCATTCTACCAGTATCGTAAAATCGCAAGGTGAGCCAGTTGATCCCCTTATTTCCGCTAGAACTGGTGCTGCTCCCCGGCGCTCCGCTGCCGCTCCACGTCTTCGAACCGCGCTACAAGGAAATGATCGACGAGGTAATGTCGCAAAACGATCAGTTTGGACTGGTCCGCCTGCTGAATAACAACTCTATTGCCGAGATGGGATGTACGGCCGAGATCCTGGAAGTGACGAAGAAATATGACGATGGCCGGATGGATATCATTACCCAGGGACAAAAGCGGTTCGAGATCGCTCGGCTGGACCAGGAGCGAAGTTTCCTGCGAGCGGAAGTCACGTTTTTCGAGGATGAGCCGGGAATCGCCGCCAAGCCAGAGCTGGAGAAGCTGGTTGATCTGCACAAAGAGCTGGTTGGGGTAACTGGAGGCGAGTTGCCCGAAGTCGAGCTGGACGACCCGCAGCTATCGTTTCAACTCGCCGGGAGCCTGCCGCTCGATCTTGATTTCAAACAGACGCTGTTGGGAATGCGCTCGGAGGAGCAACGCGTGACTGCCATGATCGAGTACTACAACGCGCTGATCCCACAGTTGAAGCGCACCATCAAGGTGCGAGAGAAGGCGAAGGGCAACGGCCACGCGATGTAGTTGTAGCGCCTGCCTCGTTGTTTCACCGTGGAAGCTGATCGATCTTCGCCGCCAGAATGAAATCGCTCTCCGTCAGTCCGTCAATCTTGTGAGTCCAGATCGTAACCTCCGCTTTACCCCACGCCAGAAAGATATCGGGATGATGTCCCTGTTCTTCGGCAATCTCCCCCACACGATTCACGAATGCCAGCGCCGAGCGGAAATCGGCAAACGAAAAGGCACGCTTGAGGTGGTGACTATTGACCACCTGCCACTCAGGAACTTCTTTCTGCAGTTTTGTTAGTGGATCGCCGGCAAGGGGCGGAACGCCTCCCCGGCAAGGCACACAGGTTTTCGCCGCGAGCTCTGACATGGCTGGTGATTGTACATCGATGGTGAGATCCCGGTGTGCGACCGGAGAATACAGAAACCTTGAATGTTCGCGAGATCAGGCGACGTCGCAGTGTAGTTCCGGCGGGCACTCGCCAGCCCCGGAGCTCATCTCCTCGCGGTAGATCGGATCTACTGCATGCTCATCGTCAAAGAGCAGGAAGAACACAAAAAACAGACAACACCCCGCAAGTGAAAGCGCACCAAGCAGAAGCCGGAAGGCAAATTCACCGTTCATTTGTCCCCCTGAAATACCCGGCACGCTTATTGACTACTTAATACGCCAGTGGTTTACCCGATGGAAATCAAAAGAATTTATGTGACGAATTCGCCTATGCGTTTGCCATGGCGACAGGAAGCAGGACAAACAATCAGTAGGGAACTGCAGGACAGGCAAGATGCCTGCCCTGCAACCGAGACGGCAGCCGGAAGTACTGCCTTCCGTGAAACTGGCGACTTACTCCTGTCGTATGGGGCGCAAACTAACCGTTGCATTGGAATCGGTCATCTTGGCCACATGCACATCGAAACCCGTATTCGGCAACAGCGAGGTCAGCTGGAATACTTTGTAATTCACTCCGCTGATTTCTGCCTGCCGGAACAGGCCTGCCTCCGTGTCTACCACCTCGTGGTTGCCCTGCAGGTTCTCAAGGAAAGCTTCCGCGGCAGCTTCGGTCACGTGCTTGCCATTGGCGTGCTCGACCATGGCTTCTGCTGCGTATGACCGAACTAGTTTGGACCAGTATTTCTCGAGCAGCGAAGGACTGGCGAAGATGTCCGCCCATATGATTTCGCCATTCACCGCGACGACCACGCCCACCGCGTTGCGATCGCGCAACTGATGCAGGAGCTGCGTGTAGCTCTGCTCTACCGGGATCACGACTTCATCGAGTTGCTTCTTGATTTCTGCATTCTCGACCGTTGCAGCATACGAAGTCGTCGTTCTGCCACTTGTGGGCGTTCCCATTGGAGGAGGTGGCGCTGCCGCGATCATTGCATTGCGACTTTCGGCTACCTGGTCCCACACTTTCTGCTGATCTTTGTCTGCCATCGCTTTAGCGCGCACGCTCGGCTGCGCCAGTCCACTGATGGTTCCAAATTTCTCGCTGTGCGCGACCCAGCGGTCTGGTTCGACGCAGAAGACTCCAAGATCGATGGGATCGCTTTCTGCTGGCACAATTCGATCTTTACCGATCACGCGATCTTGCTTGCCGCCTGTCACAATCTCTCCAGCCAGCAACAAAAGCGGACGCTTGGAGTTATTGATCAGAACCAGTGTGTTGACCTGGGGTCCGCCATGCGGGGCGGCATACGGTCCCCGGCGGCGAATGAGCGGAGCGACGTTCCCCGACTCGGTTACTACCACCTCGCCGGAGCGGATACCCTCATCCAGGGTGAGAAATTGACTGGTATCGTGGATAGACGTTGCGACCACGGGAAAGACGGTCAGGTTGCCGTGGGAGATCGGGGATAGCACCTTGTAGTGGCGTTCGATCTGCCCGGCCGGAAGCGCTGATGCAAAGAACAACATACCTGCAAGGCAAAGCATCAACTGGGTTTTCATGTGCGTTCCTTTGGAGTTTCATCAGC
The DNA here is from genome assembly GCA_963826275.1 of Terriglobia bacterium. GTDB lineage: Bacteria > Acidobacteriota > Terriglobia > Terriglobales > Acidobacteriaceae > JAJPJE01. The sequence continues at coordinate 374,610 of CAWGWI010000007.1, forward strand.
CGGGGACGCCCTCCGATGACCTCGATCTGGCTGGAGAACTCTTACGGGAGAAGAACGGTGGGGACTGCCCTTCTTGCAAGGGAAGATGTACGATCCCACCAAACGAATGAGCGGTAGCGCCCAAGTCGCGCCTCGGCAGCAATGGATTTCCGCGCTGGAAGTTCAGTTTGCCGACCTTCTCCGAACCAGCGGGGCGGAGGGGCTTGGCCTCGCTGCCGCCGAATTTCGCCAGATCCTGCTACACATTGGCGAGAAGTATTTGCCGGCCGATGCCAGCATAGATGACGCGCGAGAGTTGTACCGCAACTTGCGAGTGGCGGATCTGGCGCTGGCCCGCGCTTGCGCCGCCGGCCGGGAGAAAGCGTGGGACCTGTTCCTCACACGTTTTCGCGAGAAGCTTTACGACGCAGGCCGTGCGATTGCCGGAGATGATTCGCGCGGCCGCGAGCTGGCGGACTCCATCTACGCCGAACTTTATGGCCTGAGTGAGCGCGAGGGTGTGCGGGCTTCGAAGCTGGCCTCGTACACGGGACGTGGGTCGCTGGATGGATGGTTGCGAACCGTGCTCGCGCAGGAGTTCGTGAATCGCTATCGCACGCAGAAGCGTCTGGTCAGCCTGGAAGAAAAGGAAGAAGACGGCGTCACCTTCGAAGCGCCGCGGCAGGAGCCGCACGTGCCGGTTGACATGCGCGTCAACGAAGCGCTCGATGAAGTTTTTCGCGAGATGCCGGCGGAGGACCGAACCATCCTCGCCGCTTACTATCTGGACGGACGCAAGCTCGCCGAAATCGGGCGCATGCTGGGCTTCCACGAAGCAACCGCGAGTCGTAAGCTGGAGCGGATTGCGAAGAAGTTACGGCAGGCCCTCTTTGATGGATTGCAGCGGCGAGGCATGAGCCGCAGGCAGGCGGAAGAAGCTCTGGAGACGGACGTTCGGGATCTTCAAGTAAATGTGCGCGATCGACTGGCGCAAGAAAAGGCTGCGGTTCCGTTCAATAAGGAGAGGAGTCCGGGATAGACCGGAAGGACGGGCGAACGGCTTTTTGTGACTTCCTCGGCAGGGACATTGAGAGTGGCAGAGATACCCAAAATCGCGCAACAACGAATGCAGAGCGAGCAGCTCAGGGTTGAGGACGTACATCCGGATCCTGATCTGCTGACCGCGTTCGCGGAACAATCGCTGACGCCGCGAGAGCGGCAGCAGGTGCTTGTGCATTTGGCGAACTGCACTGAGTGTCGCGAAGTTATTACGCTTGCGGGGTCTGTGGTTTTGGAGCCAGAACTTGCGGCTGCTGCGGCCGGTCGGTCGCCTGTCCCCAAAACTGGCAAGTCACTCTGGTCATGGAGGCCGCTGCGCTGGACAGCAGCTGCCGCGACCGCAGCTGTGGTCTTGAGCGCAGTGTGGTTGAATCAAAAGGAACCCGCGAGGCAGTTCGTGACGCCGATCTCGGAAACCACCCCCCGTATCGCGCAGCCTCGGAGCGAGCCGGCTTCTGCTCCGGGCAGCTCATCTGGCGATCTGAAGGCGGGAACACAAACAGCCGCGAGAGAAGAATCGTCGCACGCCCTCCTTGCGGTGGATACGCTGTCCAGCCCTGCTCCACCAAGGGCCATGCAGGGTGCCAAGGTTTCCGAGCCCGCCGCTGCAAAGCCGCAAACTTCGGATCGAGGTGCCTCGGCGGAGAAGAAGCTGGACGCTGCGAATGAACTCGCAAAACAGAAGGTGATTCTGCAATTGCCGGTAAACGGGCATGAAACGGCGCAGTTGGACCAATTGCAGGCGCCGAAGGCGGTGCCGAGCCAGGCGGCAGGCGGGCCCATGCGCTCCATGGCCGGTGTTGCTGCTCGGCGAGACTATCCGGCCGAAACTGCGACAAACGCGCCCGCACCGGCAGCAGCAGCTCCGCCAGTAACCATGACCTATAGCCGCAAGGTGGCGGCCGACCTCGCGCCAGCCAGTGCAGTCGCCGAGGGCAAGGCGAACGCGGAATCTTCCGTGAACCTCAAGCAGAACGTCACAGTATCAAAGGACGAACAAGAGTCAGCCTCGCCGGCCGAGTTGCAGAAGATGGCCTCGGGTCAAAACGTTGAATCTGAGATGCAGCCTAAGAGTTCATCGGACAATTCGGTTGCGATCGTGAATCCATGGTGGCGTGTCACACAACAGGGACAGCTACAGAAATCGTTCGATAGTGGGCGAACCTGGCAGAGCGTGTTCGGTGAGAGTGTCGCCAAGTTTCGTGCCGTAGCATCGCTCGATGCTGTCGTCTGGGCGGGAGGAGACAACGGCGATTTCTGGTCTTCAACGAACGGCGGCAAGACTTGGCGAAGAGATGTGGCCAACGTCGACGGTCACTCCCCGAAAGGCCAGGTGACAAAAATTGCTCTGCCAAATCCCGCAACCGTCGTTATCACGACAGACGCAGGCGAAACCTGGACCAGCACAAATGGCGGTCTGAACTGGACCGTAAAGTACGACTGAAGGCTTTACGCTCGCAATCTAGTTCCACGACCATCGACCGGCCGGCCCATCATCGGTGCTGATTCTTCGCGTAAGATAGCAGCAGAATGCCCTTCATTCGCCGGCTTCGGATATGGATCGTTGCTGCCGCGATCTTGCTGATGATCGTGTTAGTCGCCTTCTATGGTTACGGGCGCTATCGCGTCCGCAATGTCCTGAAGACTCTTCCCAACAAACTGGGCGTCGATGTTCAGCAAAGCGCTGATACTTTCTCGATTTCGAAATCCGAAGGCGGACGAACCCTCTTTACCGTCAAAGCCTCGAAAGAGATTCAATACAAGACCGGCCGTGCCGAATTGCACGACGTGAACATCGTGGTATACGGGCGCGAGTCGAACCGGTTCGACCAGATCTACGGATCGCAGTTTGAATACGATCCCAAGTCCGGGGACATTACCGCAGCCGGCGAAGTGCAGATCGATCTTGAGGGCAACACGGAAGGACTCGTCAGACCTGACTTGACCCCGCCCGCCGAGCTGAAAAATCCCATCCACCTGAAAACTAGTGGGCTGGTGTTCAACCGCAATACCGGAATTGCCAAGACGAACGAGCAGATCGAGTTTCGCATTCCGCAAGTGAGCGGCACCGCCATCGGGGCGACCTATGACTCAAAGGCGGCCACACTGACGCTCGGATCCGATATTCACCTCGAGGGTTCGGGACCACAGAAACAGGTGCTCGATGCCCATCACGGCGTCATTACCAAGAATCCCAATCGCGTGCTCTTGCGGGAAGCGCGACTGCGCAACGCCGATACCACCATTACCGCCGACGAGATCACCACATTTCTGCGTCCAGACAATACCGTGGAGCGTGTAACGGCTGATGGTCACGTTGTTGCCGACGCGAAGGGCAAGTCGCAGGCAAACGCACAAGCGCCCCACGCTGAAATGCTGATCGACGCACAAAACCAGTTGAAATCGGCGGTTTTGAGCGGTGGCGTGGCCGTGAACGCCCAGGGCAATCACAATGCACAGGGGACCGCAGACCGAGTGGTCCTTGATTTTGGGAAGAACAACAGCATTCAGAAGGTGCATGCCCTCGACAACGTGCGCCTGGTCCAGATACCTCCAGCAGACAGCCAGGGACAGAGAACCGAATTGACCGCCAACGCTGTTGATTTTATTGCCCGCCGCGTCGGCCACGGCTTGGAGCGGGCGGAGACCGTTGGCGCGGGTAAGATTCGACTTCTCCCCCCACCAGCAAATGTGGGCACTTCCGTAGCGAATCAGGGACGCGCGAAACTGGCTGCCGCGAAGAGTGTCGACGACAAAGACGTCAACGCTCGCACCACCACCACGATCACCGCCAATAAATTTATCGCGCGCTTCGATCAGCAGGGAAAGCTGAGCACGCTGTATGGATCACCCAACTCTAAGATGCTTGCCGATACGCCCGGTCAGCCTCAGCGTACGACGACCAGCGACAGCCTTACTGTCACCATGAATCCGACGGGCGGCCTCTCCAACATCGTGCAGGAAGGCGACTTTCATTTCGTAGAGCCGCAGCCCAGTGGTTCACGCGAAGCCTGGGCTCAGCGGGCCAGCTACAGCCCGACGGACGAGTTGCTCGTGCTTACCGGCGATCCACGCATCGTGGATCAGGGAATGACCTCGACGGCCGATCGCATCCGCATCAACCGCAAGACGGGCGATGCCTTCGGGGACGGCCAGGTCAAGACCACATATTCCGAACTGAAGGAACAGCCGAGCGGAGCGATGCTCGCCACCGCCGATCCCATCCATGTGACTTCGGCAGAAATGGTTGCGAAGCGGGCGACGGGAACCGCTCACTACAGTGGCGGTGCCAGGCTGTGGCAGGGCGCAAATATTGTGGAAGCTCCAGTCATTGACTTTGACCGTGACAAACGTTCGATGGTGGCCCAGGGAAGCGGCGGGCAGCGTGTCTCGACTGTATTCCTGCAGCCCGGGCAAAATGGCAAGGAAACGCCGGTGAATGTGACTGCTGCTCGTCTGAATTACGTCGACTCCCAGCGCCGTGCGAGGTTCGAGGGCGGAGTCATTCTTCGGAGTTCCGACGGCACCATGACTGCTGACACTGTGGATGTCTATCTGAAGCCGAGAGATCAGCAGCAAGCGGCTGCTACCCAGCAGACCCAGGCTAGCCAGCTCGACCGCATCGTGTGTCAGGGAAATATCGTGTTACAGCAACCAAACCGCCGGGGCACAGGAGACCGGCTGGTCTACACTGCCGCCGATGCCAGGTTTAAGCTGACCGGCGGACCGCCTAGCATTTTTGATGCCGAACACGGTCAAGTTACCGGCGATTCGTTGACTTTCTACAGTCACGATGATAGGGTGCTCGTGGAAGGGGGAAACACCTCCCCAACTGTCACAAAAGCGAGAGTTATCAAGTAGATGCAGACATTGGCAACGGACGAAATCGGTAAGAGTTACCGTGGCCGCCGGGTAGTAAACGGGGTAAGTCTGCATGTAAATCAGGGTGAGGTAGTCGGATTACTGGGTCCCAACGGAGCTGGTAAGACTACTTCCTTCTACATGATTGTCGGCTTAACTCCTCCCGATACGGGAAGAATTCTGATCGACAAGGCCGATATCACCGACGTCCCCATGTACCTGCGGGCCAGGAATCATGGGATCAGCTACCTCCCGCAGGAACCCTCGGTGTTCCGGAAGTTGACGGTTGAGGAGAATATTCTCGCCGTTCTGGAAGCGCAGCGACTCTCCTGGCATGAGCGCCGGGAGCGCATGGAGACGTTGATCGAGCAACTCGGGCTAGGGCATATCCGTAAGAACCGCGGGTATGCACTCTCAGGCGGTGAGCGGCGCCGGGTTGAGATTGGGCGAGCGTTGTGCATCTCGCCAACTTTTATTCTGCTGGATGAGCCCTTCTCGGGCATCGACCCGATTGCCGTACTCGATCTGCAGAAGATAATCTTTGATCTGAAGAACAGCGGTATAGGGGTTTTAATTACTGATCACAACGTGCGGGAAACACTTTCAGTTACCAACCGCGCGTACATCATTAACGAGGGACGGATCTTCCGGGCAGGAACACCTGAGGAGCTCGGCAACGATCCAGAAGTGAAGCGCGTCTATCTAGGGGAAAGCTTCTCACTGGTCTGAGGGGCGGTTTGCGGCAAATTCCGCTTTCCCAGGTTGCTCGCGCGTCGGAAGGTTGGGGCAACGGGTCACGATGGTACTTCTTCAGCACAAGCTCAGTCTTAAGGTCAGCCAGAAGCAGATCCTCACACCAGGTCTGGTGCAGATGGTCAGCGTTTTGGCGCTCAATAAGCTTGAGCTCAAGGACATGATCAATGCCGAGATGGTGGAGAACCCGGTTCTCGAGGAACTTGATCCCACCGTACCGCTGATCGACGACGTCGCCCGCAACGAAGAAGAGCGCGACCGCCAGGCGCAGACCACTACTGCAGAAGAGACCAATCCGGATTTCACCAAAAAATCAGATCCTTTTGAAGAGATCGACTTCGGCTCGTTCTTCCAGGAGTATCTGGACCCCGGCTATCGCACCAACTCCGAAATCGAATCCGTAGAAAAGCCTTCGTTCGAGAATTTTCTTTCCAAGCCAGGAACCTTAACTGACCACCTGATGTGGCAGCTGGGCGCGAGTCCGGTGAGCGAAGGCGTGCGAAATGCCGCCGAGTTGGTCATCGGAAACCTCAACGAGGAAGGCTACCTTACCTCGACTGAAGACGAGTTGATGGTGCAGGCAGATCCGAGCGCGCCAATAACTGTGACACCGGCGAAGCCAATTCGCGCAAGCCAGCCCGGCAATGGTTCCGCGGCACCGATGATGGTGGATGACGGCGAATCGGCGGAGCGCGCCGGCGCCGAGTTGGGACTGCCTGATTTTCAGCCGATGGTTGCGGCCGCACACAGCGACTTGGAAGCCGAGTACGAAGGCGGCCACGTGGCCGTCGCGGAAGCGGCGCCGGAGCCAATAGCCGAGGTTCCACCCGCAGTTCCGCAGGAACGGCCCGCGCCCGTCGAGGAGACAGCAGTTGCGCAAACCGCACCCGTCGCCGATGCGCTGTTCACGCGCGAAGACCTGCAAGAAGCTCTGAAGCTAATCCGCCAGATGGATCCGGTCGGTGTCGCCTGCCCTGATCTTCGCGGATGCCTGCTCGAGCAGCTCAACTATCACCAGCGCATCAAGCAGCAGGCCGGCGAAACCAACGGCACCATGCAAGTGCTGGCAGATGCCATAGCCATCGTCTCCAATCATCTGCGGCTCATCCAGAACAAGCAGCTGAAGGAAGTCGCAAAGGCCATTGGGCGGCCGCTCGAAGCCGTCGAGGTGGCCATGGATTACGTCCGTACTCTCGATCCGAAACCGGGACTGCGCTACAACATCGAAGAAACGCGGCTGATCGAGCCGGATGTCGCCTTTGTGAAGCAGGGCGACGAGTATCTGGTCCTGCTGAACGACGACGATGTTCCTCAGCTTCGTTTGAACACAAGTTACAAGCGTTTAATGAATCGGGACGCCGCAGAAAAAGACGTGCGTTCCTACGTCAAAGAGAGGTATAAATCAGCTATTCAGCTGATCAAGAATATTGAGCAGCGAAAGCAGACTATCCTCAAGGTCTGTTACTCGATTGTGGCGAGACAGCGGGATTTCCTGGATCACGGCATCGACCAGTTGAAGCCGATGATGATTAAAGAAGTGGCGGAAGAAATCGGGGTCCATCCTTCCACGGTGAGCCGCGCCGTCGCCAACAAATATGCGCATACCGCGCAAGGCGTCTTCGAGCTGCGTTATTTCTTCAGTGAAAGCGTTCAGGGACCGGAAGGCGGCAATACGTCCCTTCTGATCCTGAAACGCCGCGTCAAGAAGTTGATCGACGAAGAGGATCCCACCAGGCCGTTAACGGACGAGCAGATCACCCGCATCCTTCAGTCGCAGGGTATCCAGGTCACTCGCCGCACGGTCGCGAAGTACCGGGAGGATATGAGGATTCCCAGCACGCATCAACGGCGAGTCAAAAAGTCCTGATGCATGCGGGATTTGCAGTGAAGGTCGCTCCCGCCCTACCTGACGAGAGAGTGTGTTGAGAACGCCGCACTGAGTTTGTCCTGGCTGGCCAGCAGTAGGCAAGCGGGCCGGACAGGCAGTACCACCCGGAACAGCGGGCGGTTGGTGGTAAACCCACGGGGCCTTTCAGCCGATAGACGGTTCGAGGGTCCGTTTTGAAGGGGGACGTTCGATGAACGTGGAATACACCGGCAGGCAATGTGAAATCACTCCTGACATCCGCAAACAGGTCGAAATCGGCCTCAAAAAACTCACCCGCATTCTTGGAGATAATTTCGAATCGAAAGTAATACTTTCGGTGGAAAAGCACCGCTGTAAGGCGGAGATCACCGTGGCCGCCCGCAATCCGGTCGTCGGACTCGCCGAATCGACCGACATGAACCTTGCCGTCGGCGAGGCCCTGGACAAGATTGAACGCCAGATCGTGAAACACCGCGCGCGGACCCGCAACATCAAACGCCAGGCCAAGAAGAAATGGGTGGGAGAGGCCACGCTGCCGGAATTGCGTATGGCCGTGGGAACCAATACCACAACGGCGATCCCGGTGGTTGTGCACACGTTTCCTGCAGCGTCGCGGATTACCGAGGCGCACGTGGTGAATTCCAGCGATTCGGTGGCGCTGCGTCCGATGACCCTCGAGGAAGCGGTAAAAGAAGCAGAGTTTCGTGATCGCGACGTGTTCGTCTTCCGCGATGCGGAGGGCCGGGTAAAAGTCCTGCACCGGAAGAAAGACGGCAAAATGGAGCTGATCGAAGCGCCGTAGGTGGTAGAGCGCGGCTTCAGCCGCGCGGGAACGATAACGAAAATAGTCGGGGCTTCAGCCCCTGAGGGTAATCAGATGGGCACAGTCGTCAGGCTGTGCCCATTGTGCTTCCAGAAGCTTTTTCGCCACAGAGACACAGAGACACGGAGAACTGCTCTTTGGCTGTCATCACAAGCGCCCGCAGGCCGCGAAGGGATCTGCAGCTGGTTTGAAGGGCGCGGTTGTCACTGGTGATGACAATCGCGCTCTAACAGCAGCCAACCGAGTTTGTTCGGATCCAAGTAGGGGGAGGGGGTCTCGATAATTTTGCTGGAAACAAAGGACTTGTCCGTCGGACAAGAAATTTATCCGTCGCATGCTAGGGGACCGTCCGTCGGATGATCCGACGCATATCCGTCGGACGAGGGCAAGAAGTGCTTTTATCGATTGGCATTCTCTATCGCTACTTCTATTGTGACAAATTCGAGGGGACCTACTGGACACATTTGCGAAATTTCTTTCTGGAATGGAATGAAGAACTTGCGGAAGTTTTCGCGATTTGGGGGCTTGACATCGTCGAGACAATGGCTTCGTGCTTTCAAATCAATGCAGATTCCTTGCCGGCGGTAGCCGCTCTTGATGACAACCAAAAAATCTTCACCTCAATTCAGTTTGCTGATCCTGCACTCCTCGACCTCGCCGATCCTCAGGTCGAAGTTGCAGGGCTTGGTGTAGCGGGTGTTTTGATCGGGGTATTGCAGCCTTATTTCGTAGTGGCCCGCTGAAAGCGAAGTCGCGTCATAGATACCGGATCCGTCGGTCTTCATGATTTCGGTCCCAGACGGACCAGTGATAAGCACTTTCGCGCCCGGAATCGGCACAAAGGGCTTCAACGGGTAATACGAAACGCCATTCTCTACGCGCCCGATGATCCTTGAGGAGTCCTTCGGTGCGCCGTCGCGTAAAAGTCTAAGATCAATCCCGGCATCTTGAAGACGCGCAGTACGCGAGCACCAAACGTCATAGATCGGAAGAAATCGCGTCAGCAACCCAGTGCTGCGGCGGCCCTCAACGAAATACGATTCCTGAGTGTTAAAGAAACCACGAGTGAGAATGACGTGGTTCCAAAATCTGAGTCCCCAGAATTTTTGTCGCACAGTCGCAATTGCCCACTGATTCTTGCCCGTTCCATACCACTCGTCTCCGCCGATCTCGATGTGTGCGGTGAACACAGCTTGCCCGGGGTAACGCTCACTGGCCACTACCGGCGCACCCTTCTTGTCACAGCTAACATCGATGAAATGGCCGCAGATTTCGAGTATTACACTTCCGGCCATGACCAGGACAAAGAGGCAGAAACCTGCGGCAACGAAAGAGGCGGCTTTTTGTCGAGATGAGACTGATCGAGATTCCTTTAATGTCGGCCAGCCCCTTCGCTGCGTGAACCACCAAAAGAAACCTGGAGCCAAGAAAACCAGGCTAATCATGGCGCCTATGGTGGGAAAAAATGCGCGGAAGCAACTGAAATCAGACAAAAGGTCACTAGGTCTGCAACTGACATCTGAGATCGGAATCAGCGCGGTCGCGACGACAAACACAAAGGGAGCTGCAGACAAGAAGACCCGTGCTGCACGCTTGCGGTTCCACATGGCTAGCAGAGATCCCAGCAGTGGAAGGAGTCCAAACAGTGCAATCAAATATGACGTACTGGCGAAATGACTGGATTCCAGCTTGTGGGATGGCTGTCTGCCGATCCAGATGAGACACAGATATCCGCAGGTGCAGCCCCACGCGACTACGACCCAACTGATTGCCTTCTTTGCGAAGTCCCGAAACATGCCACTCTCAGCTTTTGCAGAGAATCTAGGAAGCATTAGACACCGAAGATCGACGTTTGTGCCTCAACCGTGCTTATCGTCTCAATATCCGTTTCGGGAACCGCCCCTTCCCACTCCTATCGCTTTTCGAACAGGATCAACTTTCCTGAAAGCATTGGGGTAAAAAACCGCTAGAGTAGTGAGTTCGCCAGTAACTTACCGACCGCGACAAGGATGCCATGCGGACTCTTATTCAACTGATTGCAGTCATAGCCCTCTCAACCTCTTCTTTTGCCGCCACTCTAACTTACGTCCGCCTGGACGAGCCCATCGTTGAGGGCCGTCTCGCGCTTAAGCCAGTGGATCAGGCCGTGCGCCTCACGATGCTGCGTAACCAGTTCCTGAAAGCTGGATGCAAGGCGGATCAGATCAAGGAACAGCCGGTGCCCACCCAGGATCAGCCGAATCTGATCTGCACGCTTCCCGGCACCGAGACCGGGTCCATCGTGATTGCGGCCAATTCGGATTACCAGTCCAAAGGCGACGAGGCTAAAGTCGATTGGGCCACACTAAGCATGTTGCCCATGCTTGCGGAGTCGCTGTACAAGGCTCCCCGTCGGTACAGTCTGGTGTTCGTCGCGTTCACCGGTCACAAAAACCTGGAAGGATCAGAAGCCTATCTGAAGGGTCTGGCCGACGAGGAGAGAAAATCTATTCGCGCGATGGTGGACTTGTATCAGATCGGCCGCACGCCGGCGACGTACGCTTTTGCCACCATACAGTCCGCTCCGGGTATGCCGGCCATCGGCTTCAATAAGGCGATCACGCATGATGACACGCCGATGAGCCGGCTCCTCCCCCTGGCAGCGATTACGCTGAAAAATACCGACGCGGCTCATCAGAATCGCGAACAGCTCGTCACCGACGCGCAGAACTTCGAGCGTGCCGGCACACTGGCGCTAACCGTCACATCTCCGGCGTACACCACCCTCGTTCGCCCCGGTAACACCGAAGTGCCAATGGCGCGCACCGATCTGGATCCAAAGGTCTACTACGACACGTATAACCTGCTATGCGTTTACGCTCTGTATTTGGATCGTGGCATCGCGCCGCCGAAAACGAAAGTTGCGCAAAGTGGAGCCGCTCCTGCGAAGACCCCGTAACTGCAGGCTCGTCGACGGCGGCGGAATCAGGACGGTGCTACACCCGCTCATGCAAAACTTTCCGTCCGAGGCCTGTCTGCTGTAGGATGCGCGCAGGATGGCCTCCGCGAAGCCCGCTTTGAAACCTCGCCGGCGCAAGGCGCCGAAGCCCAACCTCGCCCACGACCCGGTCCAGGCGCGCAAGCCGCATGCCGCGACCGAGCTGGTAATCATCACCGGCATGAGCGGTTCCGGCAAAGCGTCGGTGCTTAAAGTCTTCGAAGATCTCGGCTATTACTGCGTCGACAACATGCCTGTCGACCTGATTCCCAGCTTTGCAGAACTAGTGAGTCAATCGCCGGAAACTCATCGCGCGGCGCTGGTCGTAGACGTTCGCGAAGGAGCACGGCTCGACAAGTTGCCGGTGATCCTGAAGGCGGTAAAGAAAATTATTCCCGCGAAAGTGCTGTACCTCGAGGCGAATGACGAGGTCCTGATGCGGCGCTACAGCGAGACGCGTCGTCCGCACCCGATGGGCTCGCATGCGCCGGTTCGTGCGTCGGTAAAGGCCGAGCGCAAGCGTCTGGCGCCGATTTCGGCACTTGCGGACGAACTCATCGATACTTCGAAGTTCAACGTGCACGAACTGCGGTCGTTCATCAACGAGCGCTTCCGGCACGAATCGAAGCAGAACAACATCATGATATCCGTGGTGAGCTTCGGTTTCCGCGAAGGTGTGCCTGAGGATGCCGACCTGGTCTTCGACGTACGCTTTCTGCCGAATCCGCACTTCATTCCTGAGTTCCGCCCGCTCACCGGACGACACCCCAAGGTCGCGAAATACATACGATCGTTTCCCCAGACAAAGGAGTCGCTGAACCGGATCTCCGATCTGCTCACCTTCCTGCTCCCGCACTACGTAAAAGAGGGCAAAAGCTACCTGACGATCGGAATCGGGTGCACTGGCGGGCAGCACCGGTCGGTGATGATCACTGAGGAATTGGCGAAGCGTCTGCGTAAAGCGGGCTACGCGGCGAAGACCGTGCACCGCGACAGCCCAAAATAATCGGGTAACCGGGTAATCGGGAGATCTGAAATCAAAACCGCTCTTAGCACGACCGAAGACTGAGCCGAATCAGGATCATCGGCCTCTTTCGGCCATTCGCAAAAGCTGATTGATTTCAGATTCTCAGATTTTTCGGTCCCCCGATCACCAGATTTCCCGATTACCCAATTCGCGCATCCCATGCGCAAATCCTGTAAAATCGAGGAGTTGCTGCCTCTAAATTTCATTTTGCCTGCGATTCAGGGTATCTTCTTGCATCGCGGCGGCGGGCCCAGCTTAGCCCCGTACTTACCCCGCCCGCTCGGGAGCCATCCGGTATGCGCCAGCTAGGACGATTGCTGCGTTACGTGGTCCCCTATTGGGCGCACGTGCTGGTGTCGGTTGTCCTCATGGCTGGCGTCGGATTGCTGGAGGCGTTCCGCATTCTCCTGATTCGTCCGATGCTCGACCGGACACTGAATCCGGCGTCGCAATCAGCGAATATCGTTCTCTTTTCCATCCCTGGTACCGAGCACACCATCTACCTGCATCAACTTGTTCCTCACCGCGTCAGCACCAACGCATGGAGCATCGTGGCGTTTGCGCTGGTGGCCAGCACCATACTGAAAGGGTTGTTCGATTATGCCGGCACCTACCTGGTGAATTATGCCGGCTTCGGTATGATCACCGATCTGCGAGATCGGCTTTATAACAGCATCCTGCGCAGGTCGGCCGCGTTCTTCCAAAAGCATTCGACCGGAACGCTACTGTCGACGCTGATCAACGACATCGAAAAGATACAGTTCGCGATGTCGCAAGTGCTGGCCGAATTCCTTCAGCAGTTCTTCACGCTGATCTTCATGGCTTTGGCTGTCGTCTTCATTGGCGGAAAGCTGGCATGGGTTCTGCTGCTCTTCGTCCCGGTCATCCTTATGTCGGCGCGACGGATCGGGCGGCGAGTTCGATCGACCACGCGTCATGGTCAGGACAAATTGGCCGAGATCCAGAACATCCTGCACGAGACCATTACCGGCAATCGCATTGTGAAGGCCTTCGGCATGGAGATGTGGGAGGCGATCCGCTTCCGCGACGCTGCCAAGCGTCTGTTCCGTGCAAACATGCGTTCGGTGCGGGCAGCTGCCATCAGTTCGCCGTTGATGGATACCTTCGGCGCCATTGCCATCGCCATGCTGCTGCTGCTTGGCCGTGATTACATCAAGACCGGTGTGTTCACCGTCGGAGCGTTCTTGACCTTCTTGGTCGCGGTATTCAAACTCTACGATCCGGTCCGGAAGTTCGCTCTCTTCAACAACAATTTCCAGCAGGCGCTGGGCGCCTCCTCGTCCATCTTTGATTTCATGGACCAGGAAGATGTTGTAAAAGAGAAGCCCAAAGCCAAACCGTTGTCCGCCTTCCACGATTCCGTCCGCTTTGAAAATGTCAGCTTCTGCTACAACGACGAAGAAAATGCGCGCGAGGTGCTGCATGACATTTCGCTGCAGGTGAAGCGCGGCGAGGTGGTAGCGATCGTAGGATCGAGCGGAGCGGGCAAGAGCACCATGGCTCATCTGATCCCGCGCTTTTTCGACGTGACCGGCGGACGCATTCTGATCGACGGCCAGGACGTACGCGATGTGACGTTGGCCTCGCTACGCGCACAGATTGCCGTCGTCACCCAGGACACAATCCTATTCAACGACACGGTCCGTAACAATATTGCCTACGGTCAACCTCATGTTCCGCAGGCGAAGGTGGTAGAAGCAGCAACGGCGGCGCTCGCCGACGGCTTTATCCGCGAGTTGCCGGAAGGCTACGACACCGTGATCGGCGAAAAGGGGATTCGCCTGTCTGGCGGGCAAAAACAACGCATCGCAATAGCGCGTGCGATCTTGAAGAATGCGCCCGTGCTGATCCTGGACGAAGCGACTTCGGCGTTGGACTCCGAGTCCGAGGCTTTGGTTCAGTCCGCACTGCAAAATCTGATGGCCGGGCGTACGGTAATTGTGATCGCTCACCGGTTGTCGACGGTGCGCCGCGCTGATCGGATCGTGGTGCTGGAGGGCGGGACGATTGCCGACTCGGGCACGCACGAGGACCTGATGAACCGGCTAGGCACGTACCGGCGGCTATATGAGTTGCAATTTGCGGATTTCGAATCGCCGAAAGTGAGTGTCATTACCGACAATTAATAACGACTCCATGTCCATTCGTTCCATGACGGGTTACGCGCAGGTGAAGGCACAGGTGAACGATCACCTGGGATTCACGCTTTCCCTGAAATCTGTGAACCATCGCTTTCTCGATCTCCATATGCGTATGCCGTCCGAGACGGACGCGCTGGAAATGAAGATGCGGCGTCTCCTGAAAGACCGGATCGCACGCGGGCACGTCGAGTTGACGCTCTCGTTCGAGCGTGGCGGCAACGATGGGATCGCGCTGAATCGGCAATTGGTTTCCGGTTACCTTGCCGCTTTTCGGGCCGCCGCCGAGGAGTTTGGCGTGAGTTCGGAGCCCGATCTCAACGCGATTCTGAAACTGCCCGGGGCGCTCGAAGGTGGCTCGGGAGTGGAAGACGAAGCGTTCGAGAAATTGGCGCTTTGCAAGCTGGAAGAGGCGATCAGCCGCCTGGAAAGCATGCGCGCGGAAGAAGGCAAAGCCATCGAGCGCGAACTTCGAGAGCGCATCGAAAAACTCAAGTGCGCTACGGCCGAGATCGACAAGACCCGCTCGGTGGTGTTGAAGGCCTACATGGAAAAGCTCCAGGGCCGTTTGCAGGAGCTGACCGGAGCCCAGGTTACCCCTGAGCGGATCATGCAGGAGGCCGCGGTGATGGCGGAGCGCAGCGACATCCAGGAGGAGGTCGTGCGTATGCAAACGCACATCCAGCACTTCCTTGATCTTATCGCCGGCGGCAAAGAGGCCGGGAAAAAGATGGATTTCCTGCTCCAGGAGATGGGGCGCGAGGCCAATACGCTGCTTTCGAAAACCTCGGGCGTCTCGGGCGAAGCTCTGAAGATCACGGAAAACGGCCTGGCGATGAAGGCCGAACTGGAAAAATTGCGCGAGCAGGTGCAAAACATCGAATGAGCGGAATCGTGTTCATCATTTCGGCCCCATCCGGTTCAGGAAAAACCTCGCTGACCAACGAATTGTTGAAATACGTTCCTGACCTCGAGTTTTCCGTCTCCTACACCACCCGCAAGCCTCGCGGCAGCGAACAGACAGGGCGGGAATACTTCTTCGTCTCGCGTGATCAGTTCGAAAAGATGATCGCCAATCACGAATTCCTGGAGCATGCCGATGTCTTTGGGAACTACTACGGGACAGCGCGAAAGTTCCTCGAGGACGCGAAAAAGCGTGGGAAAGACCTGGTGCTCGATATCGACGTGCAAGGCGCCAAGCAGGTGAAGGAGCGTCTGCCGGAATCGAAGAGCATTTTTATCCTGCCGCCGTCCCGGGATGAACTGGAGCGCCGTTTACGGGCGCGGAGCACGGTCGAACAAATGACGGATACCGAGGTAATTAACCGTCGTTTGGCCGAGGCTGGCCATGAGATTGAGAATTATCCGAGTTATGACTATATTTTAGTGAACGACGATTTCAACCAGTCAGTAGACCGGTTGAAGGCGATTGTGCAGGCCGAACGGAACCTTCAGCGTGAACCCGGCGAAAGCAGCGCTGATCCCCTGGTTCAGGCCACAGCAAATGAGTGCCGCCGTGCGAACGTGCAGGAGCGGGCTCAACAGATCCTGGCTTCGTTTGGACTATCAGCGGTGCCGAATTAGCCGCGAACAACGTATTCGCGGACAATTATTTTCCGTTTCTTTCAGGTGATGGCTCATGAAGTTGATTGAAGGTTTTGACAGTAATTACCGGTACATTCTCGTGGCTGCGCGCCGCGCGCGTCAGTTGCAGTCTGGAGCCCGTCCGGTAATCGAGACGAACACCCGCAAGCCTTGCAAAGTGGCTCAGGAAGAGATCCGGGCCGGAAAGATCAAATGGATGATCATTCGGCCGGAAAAGACCGCCTCGGAGCAGGCAACAGCCTTTTT
Organism: Terriglobia bacterium; assembly: GCA_963826275.1. Lineage (GTDB taxonomy): Bacteria > Acidobacteriota > Terriglobia > Terriglobales > Acidobacteriaceae > JAJPJE01. The sequence continues at coordinate 390,966 of CAWGWI010000007.1, forward strand.
CGAAAAGGGTGCGGCCAGCTAAGGGATCGTTTGCTTTTAGGGGCCGGAGTCGGAAGGGCCCCTTCTCGCGTCTAATGTCTCACTGCGCTCTCCCAGGGCACGCAGGCAGAAGGGTGGCGCGACCATCATGAAAATTGCACTCGGCGTTAGCGGTGGCATCGCGGCGTACAAGGCGGCAGAGATCGTTCGTCTGCTGCAGGATCATGGTGTCAGCGTCCAGGTGGTGATGACGCGTGCCGCACAGGAGTTCGTGCGTCCATTGACCTTCGCGGCGCTGTCCGGTCAGAAGGTGATCACCGGCCTTTTCGATTCTGGTGGCGAGCAGCCGAACGTCGACTCAGCGGTCGAGCACATCGCCATCGCTCAGGGCATCGATGCGTTGCTAGTGGCTCCCGCTACGGCCGATGTCCTGGCGAAGATCGCGCATGGCCTCGCCGACGATTTTCTCACCACGCTTTACCTTGCCACCACTGCTCCTGTAATTGTGGCGCCCGCAATGAACGTGAACATGTGGGACCATCCCGCAACGCAAGCCAATCTCGAGACGCTGCGTAAGCGCGGTGTGACCATCGTTGACCCCGATTCCGGCTATCTCGCCTGCGGGATGACGGGCGCAGGCAGGCTCGCCTCAAACGACGCGATCGTTGATGCGGTAATGCGAACTCTGCACGCAACCCAGGATTTGGCCGGTGAAACCGTCCTGATCACTGCTGGTCCGACACGCGAGCCGGTTGATCCAGTACGCTATCTGACCAATCGTTCCAGCGGCAAGATGGGTTATGCGTTGGCGGAAGCGGCGATTCGCCGCGGCGCGAAAGTGATTTTGGTGTCGGGTCCAGTCGCGCTGAAGCCGCCCGCCGGAGCTGAAGTTCTGAACATCGAAACCGCGGCTGAGATGCGCGACATGGTGATGTCGCGTCGGGCCGAAGCAACGGTGATCATCAAGGCCGCAGCCGTTGCTGACTATCGTCCAAAGCGCGTTTCCTCACAGAAGATGAAACGTCATTCCGAATTTGCGCTCGAATTGGTTCCCACCGCTGACATTGCGGCGGAACTGAGCGAGCGAAAAGAAGGTCAGGTCATTATCGGATTTGCCGCCGAGACCGAGAACGTCCTGGAAAATGCGCGTCAGAAGCTCCTGAGCAAAGGTCTGGATGCGATCGTCGCCAACGATGTCTCGCAGCCCGGCGTCGGTTTTGATTCCGATCGCAACGCCGTCACCATCATCACCTCGACGGAAGTGCTGGACGTTCCGGCAGCAGCCAAGTGGGATGTGGCACAGAAAGTTCTAGATACAGTACGAAAGATTCGCGAGCGGCGCCCGTCGCAAGTAAAATCGTAAACATCCCGATCGCGAGAGTGCGCTGAAAATCCCCTAATGGCCCGAAGCCTCGATCCCGAAACCAAAGAAGCATTGTCCTCGCGAATCCGCTACTACCGCGATATGGGGATCTACGACTTCTACCGCCGGGCAGGTGGCGGGGAACACGCGGAAATCGGGACAGAGCCGCCGCCAACTCTCATATCCTCTGAAGACAACACGCCCATGACGCTGTCCGCTTCGATTCCGCTATCCTCCGATCCTGTAGCCGCGCTTCGCCAGATCCGCGAAGAGATCGGCGACTGCACCCGCTGCCGTCTGCATAAACAAGGTCGCAAGCAGATTGTCTTCGGCGTGGGAAATCCCAATGCCGAGTTGATGTTCATCGGCGAAGGACCCGGAGCAGACGAAGACGAGCAGGGGGAGCCGTTCGTGGGTCGCGCCGGACAGTTGCTGAACAAGATGATTGAAGCGATGGGCCTCAAGCGGGAGCAGGTTTATATCGCAAACGTAGTGAAATGCCGGCCGCCGGGGAATCGCACTCCAGAAAAAGACGAGTGCGACATATGCTCTCCGTTTCTGCTCAAGCAAGTGGAAGCGATTCGACCGAAAGCCATCGTCGCGCTCGGCGCGGTTGCCGCCAAGACTTTGCTCGGTGTAGCCGACTCGATGAACAATTTGCGCAAGCGATCCTACGACTTTCGCGGCACGACACTATTCGTGACATATCACCCGGCGTATCTTTTGCGTGATCCTCGCCAGAAAGCGGAAGCATGGAAAGACCTGCAGAAGGTAATGGAATTTCTCGGCCTCGAACTCCCGCAAAGATTAGCAACGTAACAAAAGGTAACTTCCAAGTACTAAATAACCCGCGTATTAGGCCGTCTTGCTTAGCCTATCCTAGGGTACAAACCTTTTAGGGCTATTTTCTTTTTGATTCAGAGTAGAAGCACAGCTACTCTGCCTTCACTCGTTGCGCGCCCCTATACGAAGCCAGCTTAGATGCGTCTAGCTGCACCTTCGTCGTCTCAACTCGAACCGGGAGTAGACATTGCCGAAAAAACTTCTTTGCTTCGCCGTTCTGATAACCATTGCTTCCTCTATATCGTTTGCCGACGTAGCTACTACTGCTCCCCTGAATGGCGCAACGTCACCGCCTTCCGTGCACTTCGTAGCTTCTGCCAGTTCTCCTTACAGTCCTATTGCGTCGATGACCATCAACGTCGATAGCAAAGACATGTACAAGGTCACTTCGAACCACCTCGATACGACCCTGACCTTGGCGACGGGTTCCCATTCCGTGTACATGAAGGCCTGGGATAATCAGGACCACTACTTCCAGCAAGTGCTCACGGTCAACGTTCAGAACAACGCCGCTGCGACAACGGGCAGCGGAGTGACCGTCAGTAGTCCGGCGAACGGGTCCACTTCTCCCGCGTCGGTGCATTTTGTCGCGTCCGCGACGTCGCAGTACTCCTCGATCGGAGCGATGACGATCAACGTTGACAGCAAAGATCTGTACACAGTCGAGTGCAAATCATCTCGACACTTACCTGACCTTGGGCGGTGGGAATCACTCGGTATACATGAAGGCCTGGGACACAACCAGTCATTACTTCCAACAGGTGCTCACGGTAAACGTCGGTTCAACCTCATCGCCTGCACCCGCTCCAAGCACCGCCACGCTTACCTCCGATATCCAGACTTTTAGTGGCTGGGAGTCGTGCGGATCGTGCGCTGGTCCGGGCGGCAAGGGCGCAACTGTGCCCTACGGGATGAATCAGGGCATCAAGAATCCATCGATGGATAGCAAGGCCACGCAATTCTGGTTAGGCGGGACCAAAGCCGCGCCCTATTCGAACGCGCTTTGGTTCAAGCGACTGCCGGGTAGTGAAACCGCAACGCATTTTATTTATGACTTCTACTTCTACATCACAAATCCAAGTGTGGCGCAGGGACTCGAGTTCGATGTCTTCTACTCCCGCGATGGTTTGAAGAATTACTTCCTTACAGAATGCGATTCACGCGGAAAATACGCGGGTACATGGCAGGTATCCAATGCCACCATCGATCAGTGGCAACATACCGGTTATCCCTGCAAGGTGAACGCGAACTCCTGGAATCACGTTACGCTCGAGTTCTATCGCACGCCGTCTGGCATGACACATTTCGTTTCCGCCACGATGAACGGCAATACTGTGAACTTCAACGTGGAGTATCCGCCGGAAAAGGTGAACTCCTTCGAGATGAACACGGCCGTCCAGCTTGATGGTGATGAGAAGCAGGATAACTACTCGATCTACGTCGATAAGATGTCACTGAAGTATTGGTAGAGCGTGACTCGTCCACACCCGGGTAGCTAGTCGCTGGTAGTTAGTAGCAATCGCAAGCTACTGGCTACCAGCTATCCATTTTGAATGGATTTCAGGACATCCGCCGGTTCGGCTCTCTCTGTATAGTTCACATTCACGTACGCATAGCGAATCTTGCCATTGCGCCCGATCGCGAATGTTGCCGGCAGCGGCAACTCCCAGCTTGAATCCCCATTGATGTGCGGCAGATTGATGAACACGCTCGAAAACAGCTGCTGCTGATAGTCGGGAACTCGATACGCAATCCCAAACTGTCGGGCTACTTTGTTTTCGGAATCGACGAGCAGCGGAAATCGTAGCTTGTGCTGATCGTGCATGAAGTATGCCTGGTTTACGGATTGCGGTGAGATGGCGATCAGCGAAGCTCCCGTCTTGACGAAGTCCGGGAGCATACGATTCAAGGCTTCTGCCTCTCCGCAACAGAACGGGCACCATCGTCCGCGAAGGAATGCGATCACGAGTGGTCCTTTGGCGAGCAGCTCAGCTGAGCTCACAGGTTTTCCGTCTTGATCAGATAATGTGAACGCGGGCGCCTGGTCCCCAGGTTTGAGTGCGCGTTCGATTAACCCGGAATTGCGCAGCTCTTCCGTGGCACGCTCGTTGACAGCGCGAGTTTCTGATGGCACGTAAAGTTCCATCAGGCGCTTACGTTCAGCAAGTTCTTCGCGAAGCGTAGTCGCTGATTGCTCTGCTTCGGTTTCGGAAATACCGCGCCACTTCATAGCCATCCCCCGCTACATCATAAAGGCTACATCAGCGATTGGGCATCGACATCCACGATGAGATTCGTGCGTGGGATCTTCTTTTCGGCTGCATGCAGCAACATGGCGCGAATACCGCCATTCAACTTCTCGCGACTGGCTCGACTTCAGCACGAAATGATAGCGATAGTCGCGCTTCAGACGAAGCACCGGCGCGGGAGCCGGACCCAGGATCTTGATACCGGCAGGCTCTTCGCGCTTGAACCATTCGCCTATTAGTCCTGCATACCGCAGCGCGTCATCGAGATGATCGCTGCGCACCAGCAGATTCGCCACCGAACTGAAAGGCGGATATTTCATCCAGTTGCGAAACCGGATCTCCTTCTCGGCGAAGCCGTGGTAATCGTGCTTTGCGGCGAACTGGACTGCGTAATGATCTGGAAAGAAAGTTTGCAGGACTACTTTCCCCGGAGTGTTGCCGCGTCCGGCACGACCCGCGACCTGCGTCAGCAACTGGAAGGTACGCTCGGCAGCGCGAAAGTCAGGAAACTTCAGAGCCATATCAGCTCCCACTACTCCGACGAGCGTAACGCCATGGATGTCGTGTCCCTTGGCGATCATCTGCGTGCCGACCACCATGTCGAGTTCGCCGGCATTCAGTGATTGCAGAACGCGTTCGAAATCATCTCGGCCGCGTACTGTGTCGCGATCCAGGCGGGCGATGCGCGCCGTGGGGAACATGCCGTGCAGCAACTCCTCCAGCTTCTCTGATCCCGTTCCCAAGAAATAGACGTACTCGCTCGCGCACTTCGGGCACTTATCGGGCACTCGAGCCATGAAGCCGCAGTAGTGGCACTGCATCTTGTGTGCGCTCTTATGATGCGTGAGCGGAATGTCGCAATTCCGGCACTGAACTACCTCGCCGCATGTTCGACAGAGGACCACGGGAGCGTAGCCACGCCGGTTGAGCAGGACCAACACCTGCTCCTTGCGTTCGAGGCGCTCCTTGATTTCTTCCGCAAGTTTGCGCGAGATCACAGGCTCCTGGCCGGTTTCACGAAATTCTTCGCGCATGTCGAGAATCTCTACTTCCGGCAGCGGGCGCTCTTGCACACGATCGGGCATCTCGATCAAACGGTATTTGCGCCCCGCATTGTGAAACGACTCGAGCGACGGAGTTGCGGATCCTAGCACGATCGCCGCATTCGACAGTTTCGCACGCATGACCGCTACATCCCTCGCGTGATAGCGCGGCGTTTCCTCCTGCTTATAGGAGAGGTCATGCTCTTCGTCAACGACAATTAGCGCGAGGTCGCTGATTGGAGCAAATACTGCCGAGCGGGTTCCTACTACGATGCGCGCTTCGCCACGTCGTATGCGATGCCATTGCTCAGCGCGTTCATCGTCACTAAGCGCGGAGTGCAGGATTGCCACTTCGGATCCAAAGGTCTCGTGAAGATAAGCGGCAGCGGCGGGGGTGAGTCCAATTTCCGGCACCAGCATGATCGCTGATTTGCCGGCTGCGAGCACAGCTTGCATCGCCGCCAGATATACGGCCGTCTTACCGGATCCGGTGACTCCGTGCAGTAGCGACACGGAGAACTGTTGGCTCAAGGCTGCCGACTCGATCTGTTGAAGCGCTTCACCCTGCGCCGGGTTGAAGGTCAGGTCCGCAAGCACCTGCCGCGGCTTGAACCTGGAAACTTGAAAGCCGGCAGGCTCCTCGAGCACGCTGACAATCCCTCGCTTGCGCAGCGTCTCCAGCGAACTGCGGGACTGGCCAAGCTCCCGGATCATGTCCACGCGGGCTCGACCGCCATTCGCTCGCAGAGCCTCAACGATCTCCGCCTGCGGTGCGTTGAGCTTGCCGCTCACCTCGCCTAATTCCAGGAACTCAACGGTACGCCGCGCATCGCGGGTTGCCGAGACATCTTCCCGCGTAACCCATTTTTTCGCGACCAGCGAATTCAGGAGTTGGCGTCCAGCCTTGGTCGCGGCTCGCAAGCTCCGCTCGGATGTATCTTCGCGATCAGCGAGATAGCTGAGCACGGCCATCTCTTCGATTTGTTCTTCCGGACTCTTTCGCGAGCGCAACGAAGACCCTCGAGCTGCCGTCTGATGGAGTACCTCGAGACCCACGTCGGCGATGCGATAGTTGCGTGCGCGTTTGACCTCGGCGCTCAAGGGAAGCATGGTGCGGAAAACTTCCCCGATTGGCGCGATGTAGTAATGCGCAATCCAGCGACCCAGTTGGAGCAAGGTCGAGTCGAGCACGGGCGAAGAATCGAGAACCTGGAAAAGATCTTTCGCCGCAACCTTAGGCTCGCGATCGTGCAATTCGACGACAATTCCGGGAAGCCGTTTTTCACGAAACGGAACGAGCACACGCCCACCGATAACGGGAACATCTCCGTTCACGCGATAGGTGAACACGAGATCGAGTGGCACGGGAACCGCCACGTCACAGAACTGAGGTTGAGCAGACACGCTGAGAACATGTTACAGGGAACAAGGGAGCGAAATAAAAAACCCCACTCGTCTGGTGCAAACGAGTGGGGGACCCAGAGGAAGAAAGCTTTTACCAGTAAGTGAGGGTCATCTTGTCGACCCATATGGAGAAGTTGTCCTGCTTTTCGTCGCCGTCCATTTGCACAGCGGGATTCATCTCGAGGGAATTCACATCTTCCGGCGGATACTCGACATCGAAACTCTGCACATCGCCATTAAGCGTCGCGGAAACGAAGTGCGTCATCGCTGTCGGCGTGCGGTAAAACTCCAGCGTGATGTGATTCCAGGCGCTTTGCTTCAATTTGCAAGGCTTCCCGGTGTGCTGCCAGGTATCGATGGTGGCGTTGGAAACCTGCCAGGTCCCACTGTACTTTCCCCGCGAGTCGCATTCGGTGAGGAAGTAGTTCTTCTTGCCATCGCGGGAGTAAAAGACATCGAACTCCAGCCCCTGTGCAACGGCGACATTGGTGATGTAGAGGTAGAAATCGAGAATGAAATGCGTTGCCGTGGCGCTTCCGGTCAGGCGGTTGAACCAAAGATGATTGGAGTAAGGCGTTGCGCTCGTGCCGCCCAACCAGAACTGCGCCGAGGCTCCGCTCATCGAAGGATTCGTGACGTTTTGCGTCATCGAATAGGGAACACTGGCACCTACACCACCTGGGCCGGCGCATGAGCCGCATCCCTGCCAGCCGCTCATTTTCTGAATGTTGCTGACCACAATGCTGTTCACAGGCGGATCGGTGGGGGTCGGCGTGGGCGTTGGTGTTGGAGGAGTTGGAGTCGGAGCGGGCGTCGGAGTTGGATCAGGCGTAGGAGTTGGTGTCGTTGTCGGCGTGGTGGGAGTAGTTGGTGTTGTCGCGGGTGTAGTAGGTGTTGTCGTGGGTGTAGTTGGTGTTGGGGTGGACGCGGACGGTGTCACGGCAGCCGCCTGTTTCGGGTTCGACGTGGTTAATCCGCCACAGGCAAGGAAGGAAGCTATAAGTCCGAGGAGTACTAAGCAAAGCGGGTCCCTGCGCAAAAGCATTCTCCTGTTTTTCAGGTGCAGACGCCGAACTTGGCGGGACTTCCAGCCGCCGTTTCGGAGGGGCGCGCATGCTTGGTGTTGCTTGAGGGGCAGAGTACCTTAACACTGACTAAGGAAAAATCGAATTTATACCTTAATTCCGGGTACGCCTGTGCATGTCCGGATTCGTAGGTCTTCCGCTGGAGATCGAAGCCAGGTGTTTGAACTGCGGCGCTCCATAAGTATCACGTCGCGTATTGTCAGGAAACGGGCAGCCGTTGGCTGCCCCACGGACTAGTCCGAGTAGTAGCCTTCGCGGGTCTGGACCGAGTCGTCCTTCTGTGTCGTGGTGAGATGGATTTTGTGATAGTCGCCAGAGGATGTAGAAGCTCGATCGGGCGTATAGCCGATGCTGTACTGGTTGCGCAGCTCTTCTGAGATCTGTTTGTAAATATCCTCGATAGGCTCTTTCTTCGAAACCTCGAAGAACCGGCCGCCGGTTTCCTGCGCGAGGCGCTCCAGGACTTTCTTGCCGTCAGGATGCGACTGCTGCGGATAACGTCCGCCACCGCCGCCCGGATATCCTCCGCCGGGATAACCACCGCCACCCATACCTCCGCGATGTCCGCCCCACGGTCCACCGCCGCCCATGCGCGGGCCGCCGAATCCGCCGCCGTAAGCGTCCTTGTCGGAAAACAGGATGGAGTAAACCAGGGTGTCGGAGCGCTGTGCCGTTTCAATCGCGCGATCGAGGCTCACTTTGCTTCCTGTATCGACACCGTCAGAGAGGATGATGACTGCCTTGCGCCCCTGCTGCTTTTTCAGCACTTCGTCAGAGCTTAGGAATACAGCGTCGTAAAGGACTGTGCCCGCGTAGTGCTGGTGAGGTCCCTGTCCAGGATCGGGCGCGCTAGTTCTCTGGTATTGGGGATCAGGCGTCTTCAACTCATCGAGCGCAGCCTCGAGTTTGTCGCGCGACGAAGTGAGGTCCTGCAAGAGTTCCGTCTCATGATCGAAGTGGATGACGAAGGCATTGTCCTTCCACTCGCGCAGCACGTCCTGAAGGAACTTGTAGCTGGCGGTGCGCTCCTGGTCTAGAACGCGGCGCTGGCTAAGGCTGGTATCGACGAGGAGTCCAAGCGTGAGGGGCAGATCGGTTTCGCGCGTGAAGTACTTGATGGTCTGCGGCCGTCCATCTTCATCGAGCTTGAAATCGTCTTTCCCGAGATTGCTGACGACGGCGCCGTGCTTGTCGCGAACGGTGGCGAGCAGGTTGACCACCTTCACGTTGGCGGAGAAGGTGGGCACCTGGTTCGGTTGCGGACTCTGCTTGCTTTGGAGTTGGGGCTCTTGCTGACTGTACAGTTGAGCGACCACGAAGAACAGGATCGCGGCGAGAGTGCCGGTGTGCATACGAAGTTTGGACATGAACTAACCAGAAAACGCTGAGAGCTGCTCGTGATAACCCGCTTCCGGTCCAGAAGTTTTCCGGTCCATCAGGGTTGCCGAAGGTCAGCAATGTGCCCAGGTCTATGCATAAACGGGGAAAACGCGTTCTGTCTTTTACGCCTCTTTCATTTCAAAGGACTTGGAGGCATCGAAGTGCGCAGGATTTACATGGACGAATCGCATGCGCAGCGACAGGCAGTGTTGGTTTGCGGCCGAGATGCGGGCTCTATGGACGCACGAATCTGCTCCGGCGTAATCTTTCGGTGATGGCGAGATCAACAAATGGAGGACTGTCGGATCGTCAGTTTGCGCGCATTGCGCGGGTTCTGGCCGAGCCACGACGGGTACGGATTCTGCAGGAGATCGGATCGTGCCAAGAGCCGACACCCTGCACCAAGCTGCACAAGATCCATCGAGTCAGCGCCGCAACGCTATCCCATCACGTCAAAGAACTGGAGACGGCTGGGCTTGTGGAAATCATTCGCGAAGGGAAATTCGCGTGGCTGGTCCTGCAACGCCATGTCCTGCAAGCCTACCTAGAGAGACTCGCACAAATCTGAGTAGCGCCTCTCTTTTGACCACCTTTCTTCCGGCACCATCAAACTAAATGCGACGGGCGTGCTGCCCGCGGAATCTCTATTCCGAATAGTTAGACGCTTATCTAAGTATAAAAGCGACAACTCTGCAAGGTCGGGCGAATCCGCGGCAGAGATACGGATAGAAAGGATCAAGAAGATGGGAAAGCTAGACGGGAAGGTTGCGGTTATTACAGGAGCCACTTCAGGGATGGCCCTGGCCACAGCGAAGCTTTTCGTAGAGGAAGGTGCTTACGTCTTCATTACTGGCCGGCGCAAGGAACAACTAGATCGGGCGGTAAAGGAGATTGGGAAAAACGTAACGGGCGTGCAGGCCGACTCTTCCAAACTCGCGGACTTGGACCGGCTGTATGAAACAGTGAAGAAGGAGAAAGGCAGGGTCGATGTTCTTTTCGCGAGCGCCGGTGGTGGGGCGATCGGGCCTCTAGGCAACATTACCGAGGAAGACTTTGACAAAACATTCGGACTGAATGTGCGAGGAACGTTATTCACCGTGCAGAAGGCTTTGCCGTTGTTTAGTAACGGCGGCGCAATCATCATGAATGGTTCGATCGCCGGCGTGAAGGGATTTCCGAACACCAGCATCTACAGCGCGAGCAAGGCAGCGGTGCGGTCGTTTGCACGGACGTGGACGGTGGAACTGAAAGATCGAAAAATTCGGGTGAATGTGCTCAGTCCGGGGACGATCGATACTCCAATCCTCGATGGCTTTCCTCAAGAAGCGCGAGATTTTTTCGTTTCCCTCATTCCCTGGCAGAGGATGGGGCGACCGGAGGAGATCGCGACAGCTGTGCTGTTCCTGGCGTCGAGCGACTCGAGCTTCGTAACCGGAATTGAGCTGTTTGTGGATGGCGGAGTGGCGCAGATCTGAGCCCCACTCACGCTGCGACGAAACAGACCGAACGAGTCGAATCGGCAGAACCGGAAAGATTGTCCGTGTTCTGCCGACCCTCTTATTCGAATGGGGAGACGAGCGAGTTTAGTGTTCCGTCTCGCCCTTGTTAACCAGTACCTTCACCACAACCCGGCGGTTTTCGGATCGACCCTGCGCGGATTCATTTGAGGATGCTGGATTCGTTTCTCCCATAGCGCCGGGAGCGACGATATGGATCAGCGGAATGCTGCCAGTCTGCTGGAGGTAGCTAATAACATTTTCCGCACGTTCCTGACTCAGTTCCTGGTTGTACGCGGCATTTCCGGAGGAATCCGTGTAACCAGCTACCTGGACCAAATACCCTTGAAGGCTGCTGGCTTTCTGCGCCAACCCGGCTAAGTCGGCTTTCTGTTTCTCGTCGAGGCTGGAACCCCCCACGGGGTAGTAGAGGGTGACTGTGTCTTTGACGTTGTAGTCATCCAAGTCGGAAAAGCGCTTGTTGGCGGCTGTAATCGCCTGCTGATTAGTGGCGATGTCGTTGGTGTTGGTAGCGATCGCGGCCTGGTTCGAGCCAATGGCTCCCTTGTTGGCTTCAATACTCTCTTTGTTGGCCTGTACGTCCTGACTGGTGGGAGTGAGTCCTGCTTGTATCTGGTTTGCGACCTTGAGGGATTCTTTGGAGAATTTAATCTTCTGCGCGGTCACTTGTCCGCGAGCATCTCCGACCCCCTCGACTTGAATGCTCAAACCCGGGACCAGTGCTGTCACTTCCATTTGCGATTTTCGTACTTTGAGCAAGCCTTTCGGTTGCTCGATTTTAGTGTCGTCGGTCAGGACAACCGTGATGTCTCCCATATCACTAGTCTTTACCGTCAGCTTTTCTCCGCTGCGACCGGTGATGAGACCGTCGGTCTTCACCTTTTCGCCATTGGTAACACCGTACGCCGTCCCGGCTGCCATGAATGCAGCCAAGGCTACGCAGATCAGGAACGCCTTCGCAGTTTTCATTGTCAAACCCCATTCTTCGCGGAAATTCAACGTTTGTGTAATGGGCCCGAAAGCGCGCGGGGGGAGGGCTGCCGAAAAGGCCGCGATTGGTCTGGTCGCGAGGAACTTAGCGTCAGCGCCGTCGATGTTTGGTATGGATGCCTGTGCTAACGAAACTGTTCGTTGGCGAAAGAAGAATTCGCGGGCTGCGGGCCATGTTCTTCCCAATTTAGGTACTGTCGTGGGAAATTCTGAGGCAGGTTAATGCAGAGACTGTATAGCCAGCGAGAGAAGCAGAGCAGCAGCACTCGCCAGAGAGACAGAGAAACGGAGAAACAGAGAAAGAAAGAGGCGAACTCCGGACTCAATTGGATTGCGCGGCAACGCCGGGGACCAGGCAACTCATCCTATTGCCAGTCACGCCTCGTCGGCACAACGGTTGCGCTGATTATATAAACTTCACGATTCTTCCTCCCGTCCAGAAAAGCAGTGCGGAAGATGGCCGATCAACTAAAACCGAAGCCAAAACTTAAAGAGAGAGCTGTCTCGGAGCTCAAGAGGTACTCCGTAATCGTTTTCTATCTATGGATATTGTTCGCTCTGTTCGAGCTTCACCGCTACGTGGTGTTGAGAGAGGTTAATCTCTCCTCGCTGTCTGGATGGAAGATTGGCTTTGCACTGGTGAACGCGCTCATCATGGGTAAAGTCATTCTTATCGGCGAAGCGCTGCATGTGGGAGAACAACTGAGTGAAAAGCGGCTTATCTACTCCGTGTTGTTCAAGTCGGCATCGTTTGCCCTGTTAGTGGTCTGCTTCGACATTGTCGAGGACGTAATTACTGGCCTGATCCACGGCAAGTCGTTGGTTGCGAGCATTCCACCTTTGGGCGGCGGAGGATTGGAAGGCAAGCTACTGTTCGGCTTCATGGCATTCGTGGTGTTGATCCCATACTTCCTGTACGCCGAAATACGCCAGGTAATCGGCACAGAAAAGCTACATTCCATGATTCTTCGGGAGAGAGCGAAGGCCGACGCAGCGTAGGCCACTGGGTTTCGCTCCGCCATTCCAACATCATTCGCGACTTCTCTTGCGCTTTACGCAGCCCGGTTCTGCGCGTCAGCGCAGAATCGCGTTGGCGATATTCACCCAGCCTGGAGCCGCCGTACGGTATGCGTACATGCTGATGCTCTGCATAATGATCAGCGCGGGCAATGCGTACAGATAGACAGGATGCACACGGCTCATGATCGAGTCACGCACGATGGCAAGGACGATGAGCAGATCCACGCCCAGGTAGAACCAGTGATCGGCAAATGCCGCGATTGGGAAACGTCCGAAGGCGGCTGAGGTAAGCAAACAACAGGAGATCAGCACAAGCCGGCGATGAAACTCGGGCTTCCGCCGCCAGTAGATGGCGAGGGCAAAAATGACGGTAAAGGACAGGATGTCGCAAAACGGGACAATCAGGAACGAAGCGACATTAGGCGCATGATGGTAGGCGATTTCATACCGTCCCATAGTAATGGCGGTGGTGAGACCGACGACGGCGATGGCGAGACCCATGGCAGCGCCGAACCATCCGAGGGTGCGATGCACGCGCACGTTGTGCGTGCGGATGAGTGTCGACTGGAGAATGAAGAAGGCCAGCCAGCCGAAGAAAAGCCCACCGTGGACCCAAAGGATCCACGGGCGTGGCAGATCAGGATGGAAGAGATTGCTGTTGATGGTATGGCTGAAACCGTAGATCACGATGGCGGTGATCAAAAGCGACATGGAGAAGTAGAAATACTGGTCCCCTGAAACGGCGCGCTTGGTCGTCATGAGGCCTCGATGGGTTGGAAGGTTGAACGGGTGGCGGGATTGTAGCAGAATCGCTCGGATTTCATTTGACAGTCTTCCCAGGACTGGCTATTCTCCGCGGCACTGAGCATGACATCCGTTCACTGATCTTGGGCTGGTGAACGTTTCCTGCGTCGAGTTCATTTTTCTTTCGGAATACTTCGTAAGTTAGCTTTGGTCTGAACAGAGCCGTTGACTAGCAGAGCTGGGACGGATGCGAATGAAAATCGCCTCGTCTGTTTCGATGGGACCTGCCATTTTCCCGTGGGTTTTCGCGCTTCTTGTGGCGTTGCCTGCGATATGTCTGGCACAAGAGAACTCCGTGCTGCGGACATATCCTGCCGGAAACTGGACCACTCAAATCTTCCTTTGCGACAGCCGCCTGCCAGCTGCCGACTGTACACGCGAGGTTGGGATCCTGCGCTCACATCTGCAGGTCTTTCCGGTTGCGCAGTTGGGCGCCTGGACGTGGGTGCTGATCCGCGCAGACCGCTGGAAAGACCTTGGGCTCGATGTGGCTTCGCCGGCTTATACAGCGATCGAAGATCGGCTGACTCTGATCGACGAGTCGATGCTGGTGGAGAAAAATGCGAGGCGGACCGAGGAGTTGATGCGCAAGTTCGAACTTCCGCTGGCGCAACTAGTCGATTTCGCGGTTACCCATGAAATGGGACATGCGCTCTGTGGATACAAAGATGAGTTCAGGGCGGATGCCGTCGCCAGGCGCTTGCGCGAGGGAATCCTTCCATACTGCTCGTTGCCGGTGAAGATGCGGGAGAAGTTTCCGGTACGCGTGCAGGCAGATGTCTGGGGCGCGACCCAGGAAAGAGCGGCCGTCGGGAACAAGTAGCCGACTGCCTGTCGTAGCTCCTGTGTCGGTTTCTCGTACCTTACTTTTATCCGAACCAGTGGAAGTTCTTCCAGAATTCCGGCCAGGGCTGGCGCAAATTCCGGCACACGAAAACGTCGGTGTAGTCGCCGATCGCGGAGTTCGTGATGGAGTAGCGATTTGTCAGGTGTCCGGCGACTTCACACGATTCGAAAGACTGATCGATGTCGCGCGAGAAGCCCACAGTGATGACGGTCTGGGGTGCTGGATCGCCGTAGCCGCGAAGCCAATTCGAGTTGGAGCCGCTGATGGCGCGCGGCAATCCGTAGGCTGGTCCGTAGAGATTCAGTGCGCCGGCTTCCCCGGCATCACCGGCGAGAATTCCCAGTTGCGCGCGATCGGCGGCAGGCAAGGAGTCGCGGATCTGGGCAACTGTTGCGGTCATTTCCTGCCAGCCAATCTCCTCGCTGAAGTTGCCGCCGTTGAGGGTGTCGGAGAATCTCCACCAGCCGGAACCTGGAGAGGGTATTCGCAAGACGACCAACACCACGATGATGCCATTGATGGCGAGCGCGTGCCAGGTAGTGCTGTGCAACCATGCCACGCGATTGGGAGAACTTGCAGCCCAATGCTCGAGCCAAACAGCTCCCGCGGCGATGAGCATCGGGTAAGCAGGAGCGAGATAGTATTCGCGTCCTCGCGCCAGGAACAAAGCCAGGAACGGAATGACGAACATCCACCCGAGCATGCGGTAGCGCTTTCCCATTGGCACGAAAAACAAGTAGTAAAGACCGGCAAGCCACAGAGGCACGCTCATGACAGCTGTGGTGCTCCACAACTGTTTGTGCAGGAAGCCATCAGCGCGGCCAAGATGCACATCGCGCGCATGGATGCTCTTCAGAAATTGCAAGGTAGCAAAGTTGTGGTGGGTCTGCCAGATAAGATTCGGAAGAAAGACCAGCGCGCAGAGAACAACGCCTGACCAAAACCACGGACTGCGCAGATGACGGCGAGGCGAGGTCAGAAGAACTCCGATCAGTACGCCGGCCGCGAGGAATCCCATGGTGAATTTGGTCATCAGGCCAACCCCGATGGCCGCTCCGATGGCGATCCACCAGCGGGGATTCTCGGACTTGAGCTGGCGAATGACGAGATAAGCGGTTAACACCCACCAGAGATAGTCGAAACTGGTGTACATGAGGACGGCGCCATGGAACAGCGCCACCGGCGAGATGCCCGCCGCAACCGCGGCTGTGATTTGCGCAAAGCGATTGCCGCCGAGTTCGCTTGCCATCAACCCGGTGAGCACCATGGCGATGCTAATCGCCAGAGTGGCCGAGAAGCGCAGGGCAATCAGCGAGGGTCCGAAGAGCGTGAAGGCCACACGCGCCACAAACGGAGTCAACGGCGGATAGGCGACGTAGCCCCACGCGAGATTACGTCCGTCGTCAAGGAAGGCGAGTTCGTCGCGATGAAAGCCATAGCGGTTATTGGTGAGTGTGTGCAGAAGTACGCTGGCAAGCGCAAGCAGGATGAGAATGCCAGTGTTACTGCACGCAATTCGCCGGATAGCTTGCGACGTTCGCATGAGATAAGCGTGCGCGCCCGTGCCGGCGCTCCTGAAGTGCTTCCCATGGAGCGGATTCGGACTCCGATTGATGACAACTTCGTTCGGCAACTTGCGCGAAAGACTAGCGCAAAAACTGGAATTTGGCTGTGACGAGAGAAAGAGTCGATAGGCAAGGATCATTGATCCGGAATCGCAGAAACGTGCTGCCGGGAACGCCCAGAGCCTCTTGTTGAGTATCGGACGAAGTTGGACTTTTTCGACTCAGGTATTCCCCCTTCGCTCAAGATGACACGATAGAACGGTGCCCAGTCGGCAGGGGGTCGGCTGCGCCGGCAGGGAGGCGCCTGCAGCCACGAGATCGCCGCGCTTGCTCAAATCAGGCAACTTACGCGATAATAACGGTTTGCACCCTGAAGCCTGAGGGCTTTGGTGTGTCCCGGATTGTTCTGATCGTCCCATCGTGTTTGGGGATGAGATCTCATCCGAGCGGACAGGTTTAGGCGCCTCGCTTGAACCGCCGTACAACTCACAGAAAAGGAATCAGTTAACGTGTTAATGATTCGACTAGCGCGCGTAGGTGCGCGCAAGCAACCGTACTATCGTGTGGTCGTAATTGAAAAAGAACGCGCGCGTAATGGCCGCGCCATTGAGATTGTGGGCCAGTACAATCCGCGGACGACGCCAGGGACCGTGAACCTGGTGCGCGATCGGATTGACTATTGGGTGAGCAAGGGCGCGCAGGTGTCCGACCGCGTGAAGAAGTTGATCGAGAAAGCTCCGGCGGCGACGACAGCGGCGTAAAGATCTGGGTGGCCCATTCAAGCCTTCCTTTGGCTTGAGTGGGGTAGTCAATTCTCGCTTACGCGATGCACTGGAGAGAACACGCAAATGAGCGAACCGTCAGCGATTGCGGCCAAGGCTGATCCGAAGGCGTTGGTGGAGCAGATTGCGAAGGCGCTGGTAAGCGATCCAGCTGAAGTCTCTGTCGAGAGCTTCGAGGAGGACGGCGAGACCGTGCTCGAGTTGCGCGTCTCCCCGCAGAGCGTGGGCAAGATTATCGGCCGTTCGGGACGCACGGTGCGTGCGATTCGCGCGCTGGTGGCGGCGGTGAGCGAGAAACTGGATCATCGCTATACGTTGGATGTGATCGAGTAAGCGCATTGAAGAGCAAGTTCAGTGGAATCCCACCCAAGCCAAAAGAAGGCTTGGATGGGGCACCCGAAAGTAGTGGTGAGTTCGTAACGCTGGCGCGGGTTGCGAAGACGCAAGGGCGCCACGGAGAAGTGGCCGCCGATCTGTTCAGCGATTTTCCGGAACGCTTCGCCGAGCGGCATCGGGTGTTCGCGTTGAACGCGCAAGGCGAACGGCGAGAGATGGAACTGGAAGGATTCTGGCCGCACAAGGGACGCATCGTCCTGAAGTTTGCGGGCGTGGATTCGATCAGCGATGCAGAAGGACTGATCGGCAGCGAAATACAGATTCCGGTGAGTGAGCGCGCCAAGTTGGAAGAAGGCGCGAATTACATTTCCGATCTAGTGGGCTGCATGGTTGTTGCGAAGGTAGCCGGATCAGAACGCGAGCGGGAGTTAGGTCCGCTGCGGGCGGTGCAGTTCGGAGCCGGAGAAGCCGCGCTGCTGGTAATCGGCGAAGGCCGCCAGGAACTGTTGATTCCGTACGCGACGGAATTTGTGAAGCGCGTTGATGTCGAGCATAAACGGATAGAGTTGTTGCTGCCCGAGGGGATGCTGGAGATCAACGCGCCGTTGACGGCGGAAGAGAAGAAGCAGACCAGTCGGTAGTCGTTGGTCGGTAGTCGATAGCGAATTACGCGAACGACCAACGACCAGAGACGAACGACATGAAGTTTGAGATTCTGACGATCTTTCCGGATTTTTTTCGTGGGCCGCTGGATTACGGAATCGTGCGGCGGGCGCGGGAAGCTGGGCTCGTTGGAATCGGAATTCACGACCTGCGGTCGTTTACGAAAGACAAGCACCGCACGGTGGATGACCGCCCATTTGGCGGCGGCGAGGGCATGGTGCTCAAGCCGGAACCGATCTTTGAATGCGTGGAATCGCTGGGAATCGCGGCGCGCAAACATCGCGTGAGCGGCGAGGCGAAACAGACGGTGATCCTGCTATCGCCTCAAGGACAGACTTTCGATCAGGCGATGGCAACCGAACTGGCTGCTCTCGAGCGAGTGGTCCTGATCTGCGGACGCTACGAAGGTGTGGATGAGCGCGTCGTCGAGCACCTTGCGGATCGCGAAGTCTCTGTCGGGAACTTCGTGCTGAGCGGCGGAGAGCTGGGAGCGGCGCTAATCGTCGATGCGGTGACGCGATTGGTTCCGGGAGCACTCGGGAACGAAGCATCATCGAAGCAGGAGTCGTTCACCGAAGCGGTGGCGAAACTGAATCCGGAGCTTCCGAATTCGACCTGCGGGTCGGGCGGGCTGCTGGATTATCCGCACTACACGCGTCCGGCGGAGTATCGCGGCATGCCGGTTCCGGAAGAAGTGGTTTCCGGCAACCACGAACAGATTCGCCGATGGCGCCGGCAGAAGGCGCTGGCCAAGACTTTGCACAACCGGCCCGATCTCTTCGAACGGGTAGAGTTGAGCGCGGAAGACAAGAAGTTGCTGGCGCAGATGGAGCGCAAGCGGAAATAAGGATTTGAGCGCAGATTCGATCTGTGCGGCGCTGGGCGAAATCCCCGGCAGACATTCGATTGGAAGGAAAAGAATATGTCGTCATCACCGATTATCCAGAAACTGCTGGCGAAGGCGCAGCGCAGCGATGTGCCGGCTTTTAAGCCGGGCGATACCGTTCGCGTTCAAGTCAAGATCAAGGAAGGCGATAAAGAACGCCTGCAGGCGTTTGAAGGCGTCGTGATCAAGAAGACCGCTGGTCTGCAGCCGAGCTTCACCGTGCGCAAGATCAGCTTTGGCCAGGGCGTCGAGCGCATCTTCCCGATTCACTCCAAAGTTGTGGACAAAGTGGAAGTGGTTCGTTCGGCGAAAGTGCGGCGCGCGAAGCTGTATTATCTCCGCGGTCTGCGCGGCAAAGCTGCCCGCCTGAAGGAACTGGATACCCGCACCACCGTCCAGTAATTTTCAGCTCACGATTTAGAACTTCGCCCCGCGCACATGCTGCTGCGTGTGCCCGGGGCGTCGTGTTTTTGAAGTGCTTCCCGCAGGCACTCCCGTTTTGATTCCTTTCCCCTGTTACCAAGGTCATCTGTTCGGTAACTTCCCCGGTTAAACTTCCGAAAAACAACCATAAAATCTAAGCTCGTTTTGCGAGGCACTCATGAGAAGGATGTTGTTGGCAATTTTCGTTGCTGTCTGCATTTCCAGCGCGGTCGCGCAAAGCCATACGGGCTGGCAGACAGGCAAAGTGGTGAGCTTCGATTCGCGGGAATGGACGGCACCGGACGGTTCTGGTGTCGGAACGCAGACGCGCCTGACGTGTCGGTTGGTATTGAGCGCGGGTGAAGTGACTTACACGTTGCAGCGCGACAGTCCCAAGGAGAAGCCTCCAAAGCTCGAGGTAGACTCACCAGTGAAGTACGTCTTCGATCGCGAAGATATTCTTGTACACGACATGAGCGGCCGAGAATTCAGAATGAAGGTGATGAAACGCAGCGCCACGGCGGAATCGAATCCGACGGCCGCTGCGAATCCGTTGGAATCAGCAGCGCCGGTCAAGGCGAGTGACGGAAAGACCATGCTGGACGTGAAGTCGAATCCAGCGGGAGCGGAGATCTATCTGAATGGGGAATACGCTGGCCGCACGCCGGCCCTGGTTGCCGTCGACAGTGGGAACTACACTCTGCGGATTGAGCAGGAGTCGTACATGGCGTGGCAGCAGGGGATAATGGCAGCCGGTGGCAAGATGAGCTTTTATGCTGAACTGAGCCCGCAAGACGTGGTGTTCTCCGAACCACGAGGCGGATCAGTTGCGGCGGCAGCAAAAGCGGCGAAGAAACAACAGTAAAGAGATCGGTAATCGAGTAATCGGAAACCGCAGACGACGCGAATGATAAGCGATTCACCGGGTACATGTACCGATTCCCATCTTTCGATTGTCCTCTCGGTTTTTGCCTCGATTGAGGCGGATGCGATCATGGGGCTGGCGAGGTGGACGGTGATTCGCAAGCCAGCTCTTTCGGTGATATGCGCGGCCCTTTTGATTGCTTCTGCATGCGGTGGTGGTACTTCGTCAAGCAACAGTTCCACGACACCACCGGCTACCACTCCTACACCGACTCCGACCCCCACCCCGGATCCGACGCCCACGCCTACACCAGCGCCACCGCAGACGCCAAGCGCCTGTGCTGCGATGAGCACCGGGCAACTTTCGAGCCTGAACGGTTTCCGTCCCTTTGCGACAGACAGCCCATGGAATACGGATATCTCGCAATCGGCGGTTGATCCGAACTCGACGGCAATCATCAACTACATCGGGTCGTCGATTGGATTACACTCGGATTTCGGCTCGGGCGAATACAACAACTCCTACATGGGAATACCGTACCAGGTGGTGGACGGAACCCAGGCAGGCGTAAACATCACTGCGCAGTATTCGGATGAGAGCGATCCGGGGCCGATGCCGATTCCATCGAGCGCGCTGATCGAGGGCTATCCAAATCCGGGCAGCGGTGATCGCCACGTGCTGGTGCTCGATAACGCGAACTGCTTTCTATACGAGCTGTACAGTTCGTATCCGAACAGCGATGGCAGCTGGACCGTCGGTTCCGCTGCGGTGTGGGACCTGCTAAGCAACGAGCAGCGCCCATGGACGTGGACCTCGGCGGACGCCGCAGGCTTGCCGATCTTCCCGGGACTGGTGCGCTACGACGAAGTAGCCGCAGGGCAGATTCAACATGCCATTCGCTTTACGTTGCAGAACAGCCGCGCGGCATTTGTGCCGCCGGCGTCGCACTGGGCGGCCAACACCAGCGACGCGAATGCGGCCCCCATGGGCATGCGCATGCGGCTGAAGGCGAGCTTCGATGTCTCAGGGTATTCGCCGGCGAACCAGGTGATCCTGAACGCGATGAAGAAGTACGGAATCATCATGGCCGATAACGGCAGCTCGATGTACATCAGTGGCGCGCCGGATTCGCGCTGGGACAATAGCGATCTGCATAACCTGGGCAACGTGACCGCCGGAAATTTTGAAGTCGTGCAGATGAATCCGATCTACACCAGCGCTAACGTGCCCCAAGGTGCGGCGCCGACGATCAGTAGCTTTACGGCTTCGTCGACGACGGTGAGCGCGGGGACTCAGGTGACTTTGAGTTGGTCGGTGGCGAATGGCGAGTATGCGATCGTTTCGCCCCAAGTCGGAGCTGTGCGCGGCACGAGCGTCGTGGTGTCGCCGAGCGCGACTACAACCTATACGCTCTATGCCACGAATCAGTACGGGCAGACGACGGCGACCGTGAAGGTGACTGTGCAGTAGCCCATCGTTATTCGCGGACAGGAATGTCCGCGCCACACAGGCAATCAGCAGCCCAGGCGGGACTTGAATTCGCGGGCGCGGTCGCGAGCAACGGTCAGGTCGGTTTCTTTCGCGTCGCGCAGGCGGACGTTTAATCCGCCACCGGGAAGTGCGGCAACTTCTTTGATCCACGCCACGTTAACAATCACGCTGCGATGGATACGCAGGAATTTCTTCGGATCAAGTTTCTCTTCGAGATCAGCAATCGTGTGGTCGACGCAGTAGGCTTTGCCTTCGGAGACGGCGTAGGTGAGCTTGTCCTCCGCGTAGAAGTGCGTGACGCGCGCGAGATCGATGAACCACAGACGCTCGCCCAGGCGTGAAGCGATACGGTCGAGATATTCAGGCTGTTGTTTGCGTAGGGAATCGGCAAGCGAGCTGATCAGCGCTGTGCAAGTCGGGATGCGATGCGGGTCCAGTGCCACGCAGGCTTTCGATTTTGTTAAGCGAACGCGCGAGCTGCTCGGGATCGATCGGCTTCAGTAGGTAGTCGACGGAGTTCACGGCGAAGGCCTTGAGCGCGTATTGATCGTAAGCGGTGGTGAAGATCACCAGTGGCTGAACGGGCAGTCGCGCGAGTACTTCGAAGCCGTTCAGGCGCGGCATCTGGATGTCGAGAAAGAGCAGGTCGACTGGGTTGGAGTTGAGCGTGGCGATGGCTTCTTCCGGTTCGGTGGTGCTGCCGACGACTTCGACGCGATCCGATTGCGCGAGCAGACGGCGCAGGCGTTCGAGAGCAAGCGGTTCGTCGTCGACAAGATAGGCGCGGAGTTTCATGAGCGTGGCAAGATCATTTGTACAACGCAGCGGCCTTCGTGGCGTGTGACGTTCAACCGTGCGCGGTCACCGAAGATCGCATCGAGGCGTCCTACAAGATTATCGAGACCATGTCCGGCAGGCACCGCGGCCAGTTCGAATCCGGGGCCGCTGTCACAGACCTCGACGTGCAGATCGCCATTTTGCGAGAAGGCGCGAACGAGCAATTCTCCGCCCGCCTTTTGCGGCGTGATCCCATATTTCACCGCATTTTCGACGAGCGACTGTATCGCCAGTGGAGGTACCTTCGCGTCCTTCAGCTCAGGCGAAATCTCAACTGTTCCGTGAAGCTTAGATCCGAAGCGCGCCTTTTCGATATCGAGGTAATTCTCCACCATAATCAGCTCTTGCTCGAGCGGGATCAGGGATTGATTGGTGCTGTCGAGCGAAGAGCGAAGCAGCGCGGCCAGGCGTCCAACCATCTGTTCTGCACGTACCGGATTGTTGGGTATGAGCGAGCTGATGCAGTTTAGCGTGTTGAAGAGAAAGTGCGGATGGATGCGGGATTCGAGCCAGCGAAGACGCGCTTCGGCTTCGAGTTTGCGCGTGCGCTCTTCGGCGACCTCCTTCTCGTGCAGCTTCTTTTCGGCTTGCTGGAGACGCTCACGCAATGCGCCGTAGAGAAAAGCGCCGAACCCCAGTGCAACGCCAAACGACAAGCCGACACGAAGAATGGAGAAATAGTCGCGCCAAAACGTCTGCCGTGAGGCGAAATGCAGCCATACCATCACGTTCTGCGCAAAGAAGCACCCAGACACGATAGCGACGACTAAAGTAAACAGAACAACCGGCAGGATCGGCATCCGTCGCCGCAGTAAGGCGTCAATTAGAGACGGCACCCATGCGACAGAAGGAATACCGACGGCGTTGGAGAAGATGAGTGCGTAAAGGGCGATGTGCCACAACTCCTTTCCAAAGGGAATGTGGCTCACCATCGCCTGAAAGAGCAAAACGAAGATTACCGTCAGGTTGATGAAAAGTAGTGAAAACTTCCACTTGCGCTCAGTGCGAACCATCGTCTCTTCCTATTTGTTATTCACCGGTTCGAATGCGCCAGTGCGCACGACATCCATTACCTGCATTGGCTGGCCGGGCAGGGTCAGTTCGCCAAGGACATCCTCGTAGAGCGTAGCGTACTCGATCTGCTTGGTCGCGAGCGAAACCCAAATCAGTCCCCAGTAATTGCTGCGTCCCTTCAAGAGCAAGCCTCCGTTGGCGATGTCTAGCGGATTGAAGAAAGCACGATACTCGATGACGGCGCAGTCCTGTCCATTCTTTTGGGAGCGTCCGGTCCAGACGAGGACAACGTCGCTGTTCTTGAAATTGCCGACGCCGGGCATATTCGTGTTCTGGTTGGTGATGTAGTGGAAGGGTTCGTTCAGTTTGAGGTGAGCGAACTGCTCCTGGCCGAAGAGTTCGAACATGCCGGTATCCCAAACGAGATTGCGTTCCATGACGGCCGTGGGCGGAAAGGCCTTGAAGAAGTCGGGCTTCATGGTGTCGCCCAGATTGTTGTGATAGCGGAAACCTTCCATGAAATCGATCTTTGTGGGCGCAGGGAGCGAGTCGGTGCCGCTGTTCACGGCAGCATCCGTTACGTTCTTCCAGACTACGTCACCGCCGGGGAGTCCGCGAGTGTATTCGCCGGTCAGCCTCTGGCGCCGAATAATCTCGCCACGCGTGTTGGCGGTGTTGTAGTCAACCACGAAGCGATAGGTGCGCGGGCCATTGTCCTTGACAGAAGTGTCCTGCGGAAGAGACCACGTTTGCGCCATCAGGGTCGTGAATAGAAATGGGATGGTGCCGAGAATTTGAACTACAGTCCGAAAGGTGATCATGAGTACGTCCTCCTGCAGGCAGTGTGGAGGATATGAGATGTGGGGGCACGTGCCCAGTGACGGAAGGTTGAAATAGCGGACGAAGGGCGGATTGTGGGAGATGAGCGAGGCGATGGAGATGGGTAGCTGGTAGCTGGCAGCGCGGTTCGTACGCGGGCGAGGGCGCCCGCGCCACGGACGCGTCGAGGCGACTGCAAAACGCAAGGTTTCTCGACTTCTGGCCGCGCGATCCAAAACCGGATCGTGAAACACGCTGCGGCCAGTCGCTCGAAAAGACAGGTTGAGTTTGAGGGTGCCGCACGAGTTCGATTTTGGGACGAGACGAAAAGAAACCGCGACCAGTCGAGCTACAAAAGCATGACATTCGTCCCAGGCGCTCGTCTAACTTACTTAAATGAGAACCTCTTACCTGGCAGTCATTCTCCTGTTGTGCGGCTCGGCGGTGGCACAGGATGCGTCGATGTTTCGCGGCAATCCTCAGCATACCGGCGTTTACGAAACCCAGCCGCTGACGAAGTTCAACCAGATCCAATGGAAGTTCAAGGCGGGCGGACAAATCGCTTCGTCGCCTGCGGTAGTGACAGACACGGTCTATTTCGGAAGTCTTGACAGCAATTTTTATGCCTTGAATCGCAGCACGGGAACGCTGAAGTGGAAGTTCCAGACGAAGAGCCGGGTGGCGTCTTCTCCCGCGGTGGCAGACGGCGTAGTCTACTTCGGCAGTTTTGATGGCAGCTTCTATGCGGTCGACGCGGCTACCGGAAAGCAGAATTGGAAATTCGATACCGGCGGGGAGCGGCGCTTCATCGGCAAACACCTGCACGGCGCTCTTCCCGTCGCCGAAAACATGCCGGATCCTTATGACTGTTATCTGTCGTCGCCTGTGGTTTGGGAAGGTGCCGTTTACTTCGGCAGCGGCGATGGAAACGTCTACGCTCTCGATGCGAAAACCGGCGCGCTGAAATGGAAATTCCAGACGGGCGACGTGGTGCATGCCTCGCCGGCGATTGCGGATGGCAAAGTCTTCATCGGCAGCTGGGACAGTTACTTCTACGCAATCGACACAAAAACCGGCAAAGAAGTCTGGCGATTCAAAACGGGTGAGGACCCCGACATTCACAACCAGGTTGGAATCCAATCGTCAGCTGCAATCGCCGATGGCACGGTCTATTTCGGATGCCGTGATTCGAACCTGTATGCCGTGGACGCGAAGACCGGCCAGAAGAAGTGGGCCTTCAACAATAAAGGATCGTGGGTGATCGGTGCGCCCGCGGTGCGCGACGGCAAAGTATATTTTTCGACGTCCGACTCAGGCGCGCTCTACGCCCTGAATGCGAAGACGGGGACGGGACCTCAGATTTTCAGCTCGAACAAGTGGCCGATGTTTTCGTCTCCGGCACTCGTGGGAAACATGTTGTACATCGGATCGGATGAAGGGAAGCTCTTCGCGGTTGATCTCACAGCGCAGAAAGAAGCGTGGTCGTTTCAAACAGAAGCATCTAGGCAAAATGGTCCCAAGTACGCGAAGCCCGACGGCACTCCGAATTACGAGGCAGCGTTCGATAGTGCTTTCTACGACGACGTGATGGTGGGCTATGCACGGTTGATGAGCGTTGGGTCGATCCTGTCGTCTCCGGTGGTAGTAGATGGAGTGTTGTATGTCGGAAGTATGGACGGGAACTTGTACGCACTGCAGTAATTTGTATCGGCGGAGTTAATGTGGGCAGCCGGGGTCGGCTGCCCCACGCGTTTTGTGGTCAGTCGGCGGCACTGGAGGTCGCTGAAGCCGCGCCGTTTTCCATGGGAAACAGAATGACAAAAACGGTTCCGTGGCGATCAGGATTGTCGCTGCTGCGAACACGAATGATGCCGCCGTGTTTGCGCGCGATCTCGAGCGATACCCATAGGCCCAGCCCGGTGCCGGTGGATTCCTTGGTCGTGAAAAACGGTTCGTAGATAAGTTTCTGCGTGGCTGCGCTCATGCCGCGTCCGGTGTCGGCCACGGTGAGTTGCACGCATCGTCCGAGCTTGCACGTGTTCACCACCTTCGTGCGAATGCAAATCCTGGTTCCGCTCCGGCTCGCATCGAGCGCATTGCTGATCAAATTAGCCAGCACTTGCCGTACTTCACTGGCATAGCAGAGGAACATGTCGCCGGAGGAATAGTTCGTTTCGACGTCCACTCCAACCTGTGCGATTCGGCCACGGAAGAGCATAAGCACAGAGTCGGCCAATTCCCCAATGCTCGCGGTGGAGCGATGCGATGGCTGGCGATGGAAACGTAGCGTCTGCTTTGCAATCTCGGTCACCCGGGAAAGTTCCTGCTGAGCGACCTTGGTGTATTCGTGCAGCCGTGAAGTGTCTTTTTCCCGCTCCATAAGGAATAGCAGGTTGGTTACGGCCTCCAGCGGATTATTGATCTCGTGCGAAACCGACGCAGCCAGCCTTCCGACCGCCGCGAGTTTTTCGGATTTGAGCAATGCCTGCTCGATGCGTTTCTTCTCGGTGATGTCGAAAGTTACTCCCGCCAATTGCGAGGGCTTGTTCCTTTCATCCGTGAGCACCGATCCCAGAGAGCGCAACCAGCGGAGTTCACCGTCACGCACCACGCGGTATTCGGCGTCGTACCGCCCGGTGTCGAGTGCATTGGCAATACTCGTTTTCGTGCGTTCGAGGTCGTCAGGGTGCAGGCAGTTCATGAACACCTCGATCGTGTTGAGCGACGAGACGCCGAAGATCTCACTGGTATTTCCCAGATCCACGACTTCGTCGGTTTTCAGCTCCCATACCCAGGCGCCAATCTGGGCCGCATCCAGCACCATGCGCATCTGCTGCCGATTTTCATTGATGATATCGGCGGCCTTCTTACGTTCGGTCACGTCAATGCCGGTGCCCAGCCATTTCACCTTTCCTTCTGCATCCACGAAGGGTTCGCAGCGAGAGAGAAACCAGCGGTAAGTTCCGTCGGAATTGCGGCGAGCGCGATATTCCACTTCGTAGGGCTTACGTTGCACCAGGCTTTCCCCCACGATGGCAAGAACACGGGCGCGATCTTCAGGATGGAGCAGTTCCACTGTCTTGCGGGCCTTGATTTCTTCCAGCGATTGTCCGGTGAAATTCAAGAAGTGCTGGTTCGCATAATCGACTTCGCCCTTTTCGTCCGTGGTCCAGACATATTGCGACATCGACTCGGCGAGGAAGCGGTAACGTCCTTCGCTTGCTCGGAGAGACTCTTCAGCCTGCTTGCGCTCGGTGATGTTGCGTAAGAAGACCGAAACACCTTCATCAGTTGGGAAGCAATCGGCCTGAAGCCATGCTTTCAACGGACGGTAATAATGCTCATAACTGAGTGGGATTCGGTCCTGCATCACCCGACGCAGACTCTCGGAGACAACGGAGTCTTCGGTTTCAGGTGCTGCCTCCCAGAGGATGGTTCCCAGAGGATCCCGGCCGAGGAGTTCACGCGCGCGACTGTTAGACCGAACGCAAACCCAGTGCTTGTCGTACACGAGGAAGGCATCCGACATGCCGTCGAGAATGGAACCTAGCTTACGTGACTGGCGCCTCTCGCGACTGGCCAGCAGCGTGATGATGGAACAGGTGCCCAGGAAGAGCACGATACGTAGCAGGTCTGAAATCGAGAGTGAGAGACGGTCCGGCGGAGGGAAGAAGTAATAATCCGCGAGAAACGCGGAAACGACCATCGCCAGGATGGCTGGCCCCGTGCCACCAAACCAGGCAGCGAGAATGACTGCCCAAAGAAACGTCGCGAACGGCGGGGCAACCGTGAGCGAATGCAGGGTATGATTCAGAACAAAGGCGGCGGCTACGAATGCCAGCGACAACGAATAAGCTTTAAGGATACGAACCATAGGGGACAGAGGGGCCTGCGTTGTTAGCATTGTGAGCGTAAATCGATATAGATGCAATGGAGGCTGGGCCGCACCAGCATTGGCAAAACCGGCAACAGCATGGGACTTACTGGGAAGAGAGACTACATAGGGAGGAAAGCCTCACCGCGTCCTTCCATCTAGAGCTGAAGTTCCAGGCCTTCGTACGCGGCGCGAACATTCGGGAAATATTCGGCGGCATGTTTCACGATGGAGTCGATGCAGGCGTCGGTGTGGTCGGGATCGTGGTGGAAGAGCACGAGCTGTTTGGCACCACTTTCCATGGCAACGCTGACGGCTTCGCGCCAGTGACTATGACCCCAGCCGCGGCGGGTCGCTTCGTATTCTTCGGGTAGATACTGGGCGTCGTAAATAAGCACGTCGGCGCCTTCCGCGAGCTTGCGAACATTCTTGTCGAACAGGTCGTGCCCGGGTTCGTTATCTGTGGCATAGACGAGCACGCCTTCCGGCGTTTCCACGCGGAAGCCCAGGCAACCCTGCGGATGGTGAAGCCACTTCGTTTGCAGGGTGCAGTGATCGAATTCCATGCGGCCTTCTTCGATGCCGAAGAACTTGCGATGGGCCGCCATCTCACTCATGTCGACCGGGAAATAGGGATCGGCCATTTGGCCTTCAATCGCATTTTGCAAACTGCGATTACGGCTGGACGAGTGGAAGTAGAAGGTGTTGCCGCTGTTCTCGTAAAGCGGCCGGAAGAAGGGGATGCCCTGGATGTGATCCCAGTGGAAGTGCGAAATAAAGACGTGCGCTTCGATCGGCGTTTTTGTGGCTTTTGAGAGCTGCGAGAGGTGTTTGCCCAGGATGCGGAATCCGGTACCGCAGTCGAAAACGAACAGACTGCCGTTAATGCGCACCTCAACGCAGGAGGTGTTGCCGCCGTACCGTAGATTCTCTTTTTGAGGAGTAGGCGTAGAACCGCGAACTCCCCAGAATTTCATATGCATCGGACTTGCTGGTTTCGGAACCGGCCGGAGTAACTAAGCCGGAGCGTCCCCCAGACTCCTCTATCTGCACGAATACTAGTGAATTGGGGCAGTATATGACACTTAGGGGGGTGATTCGTCCCCCCAGAGTGCTAGGACCTGGGTACTAAAGTTTTGGGGGCAATATCAGGCCGGGCAGGGCATCGTCCGAAGGACCGGTTAATGGACGTCTGTCATGTTGAGCGAGGGCGCCCGCCCGAGTCGAAACAGCCCGAAACAGTTCCAAGACCCGCAGCTATAACAAGCTCTCAATAGAACACGCGAGGCGCTCGCCCCACCGCTTCCAGCCAGCTCGCCAGCTATAATCAACGTTTTCTCGGAATTCTGAATGCTACGCCCTGATTTCAAGGAATTTGAGCGCCTTGCGCGCGATGCCACGCTGGTGCCGGTCGCGAAATCGATCAGCGCCGATCTGCTGACTCCCGTCTCCGCCTTCCTGATGTTTGCCGCCAACGAACCGTATTCCTTTCTGCTTGAATCGGTCGAAGGCGGGGAGAAAGTTGGGCGCTACACGTTCCTGGGAGCGCGGCCTTATATGCGCGTGATCGCCCGCGGCGGCCAGGTCGAGGTCATCCGCGGCAAGAAAACAGAGCGGCGCAAGTCGGAGCCAATCGCAGTGATTCGGGAGCTGCTGCGCCAGCATCAGCCGGCACAAGTCCCAGGACTGCCACCTTTCACGGGTGGCGCTGTGGGATTCTTTGCCTACGACATGGTGCGGCAATTCGAACGACTGCCGGACACGGCAAAAGATGATCTCAACGTTCCCGACTGCGCGCTGATGTTTTTTGACCGGTTGCTGGCCTTCGATCACGTGCGCCACCAGATCCATATCATCGCGTCCGCCGATGTCTCCTGTGAAAAGCCAAAACAGGCGTATGCGCGCGCGCTGCGCGACATCGAGGCAATCGAAAAGCGGCTGAAGTCTGGACTGAAACCCGGGCAAATGAAGGCCAGGCGGCACGCAGGCAAGCTGAAGATCAAGACGCACACCAGCCGGAAGCAGTATATGAAGGCTGTTGAGATGGGCAAGGAATATATCGCAGCGGGAGATGTCTTCCAGGTGGTGCTTTCGCAGCGCATGGACTTCGAGCCCAAGGCGGATCCGTTCACCATCTATCGCGCGCTGCGCACCGTGAATCCGTCGCCCTATATGTACTTCCTGAGTTTCGGGAAAAACCAGGTGTTGGGTTCTTCACCGGAGATGCTGGTGCGCGTTACCGGTCGCAAACTGGAATACCGGCCGATTGCCGGAACACGTCCGCGCGGCCGCGATGAGGCCGAAGATCGTCAGCGTGAGCAGGAATTACGTGCGGACGAAAAAGAGCTTGCCGAGCACGTCATGCTTGTTGACCTTGGTCGCAATGATATCGGACGCGTGAGCGAATACGGCAGCGTGAAAGTACGAGACCTGATGTTCGTCGAACGCTATTCGCATGTGATGCATATCGTATCAGCGATTGAAGGCGAATTAAGGAAGGATCTCGATGCGTTAGACGCCTTCGCCGCCTGTTTCCCGGCGGGAACGCTAACCGGCGCACCAAAAGTGCGAGCGATGGAGATCATTGAAGAGCTGGAACCCCTCCGCCGTGGCACCTATGGCGGCTCCGTTCTCTATGCGGACTTTGCGGGCAATCTAGATTCGTGTATCGCGATACGAACATTATTGATGGATGGCAAGAAAGCCTACCTCCAGGCGGGAGCCGGAATCGTAGCGGATTCAAACCCGGCGACGGAGCATGAAGAGTGTCAGAATAAAGCGGGTGCGGTGTTGAGGGCGGTGGAGGCGGCGAGGGAAGGGTTTTAGCAAGTGGTCAGTGGCTAGTGGCTCGTGTCCAGATAAGCAAAAGGCGTCTATGACAGTGAAGGCGTACACCGAACTGCTTGCGTGGCAGAAATCGATCGACCTAGTGACCGATGTATACCAACTCACGAGCCGGTTCCCGAAGGAAGAGATTTATGGCCTGACAAGCCAAATCAGACGAGCTGCTGTATCCGTTCCGAGTAATATTGCAGAAGGCCAAGGTAGATTGTCGACTGGCGAGTTCAGGCAATTTCTCGGGCACGCCCGTGGTTCTTTAGCAGAGGTGGAGACCCAGGTACACATTGCTCAGAAGCTCAATTACATTTCGCCTCTAGAGGCTGGCCAACTTCTGGCGTCTTGCGAAGAAGTAGGGCGAATCTTGAACGGACTGTTGGCAGCGCTTACCAGAAATGCTAGCGACTGACCACTAACCACCAGCCACTAACTACTATGATCTTCGTCCTCGACAATTACGATTCGTTTACTTACAACCTGGTCCAATACTTGGGTGAGTTGGGGCAGGAAGTCGTCGTGCGCCGCAACGATCAGATCACGGTCGACGAACTGGAGGAGATGAAGCCCGAGCGCATCCTTGTTTCGCCGGGCCCGTGTACCCCTCAGGAAGCCGGCATCAGCATCGATTTGATCAGGCATTTCACCGGGAAGGTCCCAGTGCTAGGGGTCTGTCTGGGACACCAGGCGTTGGGCGCCGCTTTTGGCGGCGACGTGGTCCGCGCCAGGACCCTCATGCATGGAAAGGTCAGCAAGGTCGAACACGACGGTCGCACTCTGTTCAAGAATGTGGCGTCTCCGATGCAGGCGACGCGGTATCACTCCCTGATCGTTGCCGAGAAAACCCTTCCTAAGGAACTGGAAATCAGCGCGTGGACGACCGAAGCGGACGGCACGCGAGTGATTATGGGTCTGCGGC
The DNA here is from genome assembly GCA_963826275.1 of Terriglobia bacterium. Lineage (GTDB taxonomy): Bacteria > Acidobacteriota > Terriglobia > Terriglobales > Acidobacteriaceae > JAJPJE01. Next base: position 422,799 of record CAWGWI010000007.1, read on the forward strand.
ATCGGAACGCGCCGGTCGAAGGTGTGCAGTTTCACCCGGAAAGCGTCCTGACCACGGAGGGCCGCACCATGCTGAAGAATTTCCTATCGCTATAGCGCCTGCCTTCGACTCCAACGCTGTCGTTTTCTATTTACCACAAAGTAACGGTCCGAGAATGTTCGAGAGTCGTGCAGTTAATCTGTTGACAGCTCTCGGGAATTCGCGCAATCCTAAGTGGCTCTTCCGACGGAGAACCTAATGGGCATCGAGCCACAGCAGGAGCAGCGGGCGACGCGCAGGTTTGCCTTGCGGCTTCCCCTCACTGTGAAGTTTCCAGATGGCGGCGAAAAAGAAGCTCAGACACGCGATGTCAGTGCGCGAGGAATATCGTTCTACGTAGATTCTCCTCTAACCGAGGGGACCACGATCGAATTCACTCTGACGTTGCCTCCGGAGATCACGTTGACGGAGAGCATCAAGGTGCATTGCCGCGGCCGGGTGGTGCGAGTGGAACCACAGTCTCCCGGGCGAGTGGGCATCGCTGCGGTGATCGAGCGCTACGAATTTCTAGCGGAACCGTAAAGTTCCGTAAGCCCGCGAGCTGCACTTTGCGGGCTGGTGAAGGATCCTCCCCTCACATGAATCGGCAGCAAAAAGCGCTTCTGCGCTAAGAATCTGCTTTCCTCACGGAAAACAGAACTGCTGCGGACGGGTTATCCTGTAACGACATGAAGTTTCATGCATGGATCATAGCCGTCGGAGTTTTGGGCGCCAGCGTAATCGCACGCGCTCAGAACAATGTCGTCGGAGAACTTTTTGCCTCCGATGCCAGCGTTCGCGGCTCGGTCCTGTTGGCCGGAACCGGCACGAAAGTTGTGAGCGGCTCGTCCGTCACTGCCGGAGATGCGCCGGCAGTATTTCGCCTCACACGGGGCGGAGATCTGCGTATTTGTGCCTCAACCTCGGTGACGCTGACTTCGTCCGCCAGCGGCCGCGAAGTGATGGTGGGGATGAGCACCGGATCTATCGAGGCGCATTACACGCTCGGATCTTCAGCCGACACCTTGATGACGCCGGACTTCCGGATTCTCCTGGCTGGTCCCGGGACCTTCAATTTTGCGATCAAGGCGGACGATCGCGGCAATCTCGCCATACGTGCCCTGAAGGCAAATACCGCCTCGCTGATCGTCTCCGAACTGAATGGCGATGGTACTTACCAGGTCAAACCGGATGAGGAAGTGTATTTTCATGCCGGCAAACTGGCTTCGCCTGACCACCTGGTGCCGCCAGATTGCGGTTGTCCCCCGCTACCGCCGGTCCAACGCGCTGGGATTGAAGTGCCGCAAGAAGCCTCGAAGCCTTCTGCCGAGAAGGATCCGGTAACACAGCCAGCGATTCCTCGCCAGCCGGTCGCTGAGCAACACCTCGAAGCAGCGGTTCCGTTCATATATCAGGCCGGCGATCCGATGGACGATGTAGTTGTTGGCGTGACGCGTCTACGGCTTACGCACGGGCCCATCCTGCCGAATCGAACCGTATTGCCTCCGCCTCCGCCGCCGGTGCAGCAACAGCAAGCAGCTGCGGCACCAGTCGCGCCGCCAAAGAAGCAGGCGTCCGTGAAGAAAAGTTTCTTCGGCAAAGTGGGAGCTTTTTTGGCCGCGATTTTTCATTGAGGAATCGCACAGGGGCGCCGTTTGTCTGGAAATCGATCTCGACCCCCGCTCTGTGGATTCTCCTGGAGCGTGTAACCGTAGGGTAAGTGCCAGAGCTTTGTTCGATTTGCGGCCGATTTCAGTGTAACTAAGGCGGGTAACGGCAGCGTAACCGGTCTTAACCTTACGATACTAACTTTTTCGGAACCTTTCGTTTAAGTTCCCGTCTATACTCATAGCAAGGACTATGTCCACGCCTGTAGTTACACCTCCACCAGCCCGGAAGCCGGTCCGAAAACAGACGACGGGTGAGCCTGACGTTCAGACTTTGTTCGGTAATGGTGACGGCTCTTACAGCGTCAAATCGAAGAGTTTTCTCGCCTCATTCGCGTTACAGTCGGTACTGCTTGCTTTCCTCATTTGGGCAAGCACTTGGGTCTGGACACACAAAGACGAGATCAAGGTACAGATACAAGGGACAGTTACCGACATCAGTCCCTATGTTCTCCCTCCCTCAAAAACTCAAGCGGGTGGCGGTGGTGGTGGTGGCGATCGCGATAAGCTCGCGGCAACGAAGGGTGCGCTTCCCAAGAGATCCCTGGAGCAGATCACGCCTCCGGCCGTAGTACTACGCAACGATCATCCCAAGCTTGCAGTCGAACCTACCGTTGTGGTTCCCCCGGAGATCAAGTTGCCGTCGCTAGGCCCGATGGGCGATCCGATGTCGAAGGTTCTGGGTCCCCCCTCGAACGGTACTGGTGCCGGTGGTGGCATTGGCAGTGGTGAGGGTGGTGGCGTCGGCTCGGGTTCGGGACCGGGAGTTGGTCCAGGATACGGTGGCGGCATCGGTGGCGGCGCCTATCGCGTAGGTGGTGGCGTCAGCGCTCCGCGCGTTCTGTTCGCGCCCGATCCGGAATACTCGGAAGAAGCCCGCAAAGCCAAATATCAGGGAACCGTGGTCCTGTGGGTCGTGGTTGGACCCGATGGGCGTGCTCGCGATATACGCGTGCAGCGCACCCTGGGATTGGGTCTGGATGAGAAGGCCATCGAAGCCGTTCGCCAGTGGAAGTTCGATCCGGCGCGCAAGAACGGACAGCCAGTCGCCGTACAAATCAACGTGGAAGTAAATTTCCGGCTCTACTGACATTTTTCAAGCTTCGCGTTTTCTTGCAAGGCCGAATGAGAATTCGGCCTTTTGCTTTTGCATAGATGACTTGCCAGAACCTGCAGGCTTACACGCCGGTTGTGTGACGAATAGCACCGACAGGACTTGAGATCAGCGTTAGCGTGGCGGCCCATGAAAGCCGCGAAGAAGAACTCACCAACTCCGGCACTGACCCCGAATGCCTTTATCGGTGCAACCCAGCCTCCGACGGAACAGCAGGTGGCGATGGTTCTCGGGAAAACAGAACCTCTTTGGGCTGGACTGATCGCCGCGTTGGATACGGAGGAATTCGGAATCCACGACAGGGAGTGGAATTCCTATTCGGCAAAGGCGGGCTGGTCACTCAAGCTGAAGCACGGGAAAAGAACCATCCTGTATCTCGGGCCGCTGAAAGGATCGTTTCGCGTCGCATTCGTTCTCGGGAAGAAGGCAGTGACCGCGGCGTTGGCGAACGATCTTCCGCACAGAATCAAGCAACTGATTAAAGACGCCCCGGTTTACCCGGAAGGCACAGGGGTCCGGTTCGAGGTTAAGTCGCAGCAACAGGTCGCGGCAGCGATTAAGCTGGCGAGATTCAAACTCGAGAATTGAACCGTAGCCGGATCCACCCGATGACAGTGAGCCCCGCGCGCGCGAGCGCACCAGGCGACTAAAACAATTCTTAGTCGCGACTGAAAACGCGCGTTACCGGCGAGACGCGATCTTTGGCTTTTCCCCAGCCACGCCGTCCCTGGTGGATGTAGTGCTCGGCCTGATCGCCCATATCGTCGATGGCGTCGCGGGCATCTTCATAATGCCGGCGGATCTTGCGGCGTAGGTGTTTGCCGGACTTAGGCGAGAATAGCAGCGCGGTAATTGCGCCGAGGCCAAGTCCGATGAAAAGAAACATGAGGCCAAAACCGAAGTTGCTGTTGTCGCTCCGAGTGCGGAGCATAGTCGTTAAAACGCTCGTAGTCGGTCATTGATCCTCCTGCGGCTCCATTTACCAGCCAGCGTTGTTGGATGCGCTCTCCCTTGAATCGAGATTCCGAGTGCCACGATTCTTTGGCAGCCAATGTTAATACTAATACTGTGCTACCCACGTCATGCGGCTTTCGCCGTAACGGTTCCGTGATTCTGGCAACTTCCCCCTTCCGCGTGATGCAGGTGTCCGTCCACCAGGTAATCGGTGTGGTCGCCGTGCGGTACGGCCTCGTGACCGCAGCCAGGGCCGTGTTTGTGCGCCGCGTCGTGTCCGCTGCAATCATGACTTCGGGCCGCTGAACCGGGGTTTCCGGCGTTGATGGGAATGACATGCTCATCCACGTGTCCTTCGTGCAGATGATGCATGTGCCCGTCATGAAGATAATCCGTGTGGCCTTCATGCTGGATCGCGGTATGGCCGCATCCCGGGCCGTGCTGATGAGAATGAGAGTCATGTTTGTCGCATTGCTGTGCCATCAGTGTCTCCTGCGAAAGTTTCGTAAATAGACTTAGCTCTGCCTTGGCTGTCCTTTAATTACGGATGGCGTCCGGGAGGAGAATGATGTCCAGTCTGAAGGGTTTGAGAACAGCCGTTGCAAAAATCAGGCGACCAGACGGCAGCAAACAAAATCCAACTCGCAAGCGGAGGGATGCATGTTCGATTCCCGGAGCATACGAGTCTTTGCAGAAGAGCGAGAAATAAACGCCAATGTCTACCAGAAAGCGGCGGTCACGACGCGTGGTGGTCCGGCGTGTCCGTTGATCACCTGGGCGGTGATCACAACCTGAAGGTTCTTGCGCTCCCAGTCGCGCGGAGCCTGACGGGCAAGCTGCTCGAGATACTGTGGATCTGTCAGAAACTCGCCTGCCGCCGTGGTTCCGATTGCTCCGATACCGGCGACCACTACCACCATGCGGCCGGTGGTGGAATCGTATACGCGTGAGATCAGGGCGTAATCGGCTGTCTGGCTGTTAAAGGGCATGGACATATCCAGGGCCCAATTTGCAGTCGCGTCTTGCTTGTCGCGTATCCGAAAAACGAGCGTATTCGGATCTCGGTCAAAACTGAAGCGCATATCGCGCGTAAGTCGCATGGTCCACTCGTTATTGAAGCCTCCAATCAGGATGGCCGGACCGTTGCGCAGATCGTCAAGCGTGCTGTTCAACTCGCTGCGCACCGTGAAGGCCCTGCCTTTGGCGCCGAGTAGCGATGCGATCCGCGCCAGAGTGGTCGCGTCTCCAAGGCCTATGGTACCGGCCATACTTTGATGGGCGGCCCCCAGAGTGACTTTTCCGGGATCGAGCGAGGCCTGTTGCACGCCAGGCGGGATGCCAAGGCAAAACAGGACCGTATTCGACGAAGCAAGCACGGGATTCCAGAATCGATCGAGAGCGGTCGCCGATGCGCGATGGCGGCTGACACTCACGGCGAGCCAAAGGAGAATCAGGGCGATCGATGCGGCAATCAGATACGTGCGCCAAGGTTTCGTCGATCGAGCCCCTCGCGAGTTGGCCGGATTCTGTGGAGTTGGCCAGTGAAACTCCGGAACGTAGGAGCCCGAAGGCAGTTCAATGCGTAGCTCGGATTCATGTCCGGACTCGTGATAATACTGCGCAATGCGCTTGCGGATTTCCCCAGCCGTAGTGCGAACGACGTGATCGGTATTGGTGTCGTAATCCGGATCGCGCTCGAAGACTTCTACCCCGATGGTGCGCTCTTTTAGATTCTCCGTCTGGCCTTTCAACGTAAGTTCGACGACATAGCGCAAAAAGCTCGGATAGCGCTTACTGTTCCGGAAGACAGGATGCGCGAGGATACGCACCAACTGCTCGTGAATAGCCTGACTCTCAGAAGGGCGAAGCGCTGGCGCTTTGGCTTCGATATCAGGCGGATTTAACATCTTGGTGTGGGCCATCTTGGTTCGTGCCGGGCGCGCAATACTTCGGTTTCGAACTCCGTGCAGGTACGCGACGTCTCGCCAGTACTGTCGGCTGAACAGATTATCCTATTTAGTTTAAAAGAGATCGGCTATTCGTGCGCCTCTTGACGGTATAGGTCTTGTCATTTTGTCCCCGTTTCTCCACTCTTACCGAGAATCTGGAATTACGATGCCAAGGAGAAACGATGTCATTATCCTCGCGAATTGCGCGCTGGGCGGGATCCGGCCTGCTGATCGGCATGCTGTCCGCCACGGCTGGCGCGGCCACGAACCAAGTCACAGTTGAAACTGGAAAGCTACAGGGAACCACCAACCCCGACGGCAGCGTCCGCATGTTCAAGGGAGTGCCGTTTGCTGCGCCGCCAGTGGGCGACCTCCGCTGGAAAACTCCTCAACCGGCGCTGAAATGGGAGGGCGTTCGACAAGCCGACAAGTTTGGGCCCGCCTGCATGCAAACCAACGTATTCGGCGACATCTATTTCCGTGATGCTCAGCCGAGCGAGGACTGCCTAAATCTGGACATATGGATTCCAGCGAAAGCCTCCAGCGCGAAGTTGCCCGTGCTGGTGTGGTTTTATGGTGGCGGATTCGTGGCGGGCAGCGCTTCCGAGCCGCGTTACGACGGCGAAACACTGGCCAAGAAGGGAATCATCGTCGTAAATCCGAATTATCGCCTGGGCTCGTTCGGGTTTCTTGCGCACCCGGAGTTGACCAAGGAGTCTCCGCATCACGCCTCGGGGAATTATGGGCTGTTGGACCAGGTGGCTGCCCTCGAGTGGGTTGTCAAGAATATCGCGGCGTTTGGCGGCGATCCGAAAAACATCACCATTGCAGGGGAGTCCGCAGGATCGTTTTCGGTGAGCGCATTGATGGCATCGCCCCTGTCGAGGAATCTGTTCCAGAAGGCGATGGGCGAAAGTGGCGCCTTCTTTCCCAATACCACGCAGGGCGGTTTGCAGTTGAAGTCGCTTGCTGAGGCTGAAAAGTTCGGCGTCACCTTTGCCGATTCCATGGGCACCAAAACACTCGCAGAGATGCGTGCCAAACCCGCTAATGACGTGTTGCAGGCAGCAGCCAAACAGAATCGCGGCTTCGGATTCGGTCCGATCATTGACGGGCATTACTTCCCCGAGGATCCCCGCGCGATCTATGCGAAGGGAGAGCAGGCCCACGTCCCACTGCTTGCCGGATGGAACGCCGACGAAGGCAAGATGATGGTTCTGTTTTCGCCGCAGAAGCCCACCGCCAAGACCTTCGCCGAGCAGGCTCAGACTCGATTCGGAGATCAATCGAAACAGTTTCTGAAGCTCTATCCGGCTGAGACCGATATCGAGGCGCTTCAGTCGGCCGAGGCCCTGGCGAGCGACGACTTCATCGCCTTCTCGACCTGGAAGTGGATCGATACGCAACGCAAGACCGGTGTTCCGGTTTATCAATACCACTTCGAACAGGTGCCAAAAACGAAGCCGGGCGCGATGATGGGTCCAATTCCGGCCAGCGAGATGGGATCGAAGCATGCCGGAGAAATCGAGTACGTATTCGGAACGCCTGAAGTCGCAAGAAGGCGTGCCCTGGACCGAGGACGACTTCAAGGTGTCCGATGCCATGTCCTCATATTGGGCAAACTTCGTGAAGTCTGGCAATCCGAACGCCACGGGTCTGCCGGAGTGGCCGAAGTACGACAATCCCGATCACTATCAGGTGATGCATCTGTCTGGAACCGGCATTCATGCGGCTCCCGACGCACTGCGCGGACGCTACGAATTCCTCGATGCGCACGCGCCTCAGGCGGCGAAGTAAGCTCGATTCCTCCCGCGCCCGGGAGAGAATTCCGGCAAGGACAAGCCGGAGTTTTCTCCCATTTCTTTGTCCCGGTTCCGCCGGGCACGTATCGTCTCCGATGTCGAGATGATTCGTATCCAGCAGATCAATGAAGCTTACACGCCTGCTGAAGAGCGACGTGTAGTACAGCTTTGTCATTGATGTGGCATGGCTGAAGTAGCTGCGCTGAAGGTGGAGGGTTGAGACGATCTCTCGGAGCGCCTGCGTGAGACTTACCGGCCTGTCTGGTCCCCTTCAGCACGGGAGGTGGTAGCGGCTTCGGAGTCATGTTCCGAGACAACACCACTGAGCTGTTCGGCGGTGGATATCCGGTTCTGTATGATGTCCTTCACAATGTCGTGCTCCAGAAGCTCGGACTCGGAGGACGTGATTTCGTTGCTCGAGTTCTGCCCGGGAAAGTGAATGAGAAGAACGGGACGTTGATCGAACCGCCCGCCGGAAATACGCTCCTCCTCATCGCTCCAATCTCCACCCTGATTCCACATAGGCGTACGCCAAGAGTGATCGGAAGAAACTATGATCGTAGTCTGGCCAGCCCGGGATGTGGAATCGATCTCCTGCATTAGGACGCCAAGCGTATCGTCGGCAAGCACGAGATTATCGAGGTAAGTGCCCCCCTCGGTTACAACGTGATTCTTCCGATCGTAAATACCAGGCGGATGAGGAACGGGAAGATGCAAGAAGACGAAGTCAATCTCGCGATCTCCGATTAATTCCTTTGCGCGCCTCATCACTTCCCGATAATCAAGGATGTTTCGCCGAAGAAGAGTTGTTTTGTGAGACTCGCGAAGCCGAGAGGGGGAGAGAAGTGCTCGTGGCACAACAAGAGCGTTGGTAAGTGCCGAATTGTCTTCGGAAGCGCCCATCTCCTCGATCGGGAGCAGTGCGTGAATTCCTGGCCGCCATGAACAAGTATCCAACACGGGGCCGAAGATGCGACAGTATGGGTTATACCAGCCGGCAACTCCGGAATTCCAGCCGTTGGCATGCGCCAAACCGAATAGTGAGTTTTCAGGGTCGTAAGCTAACCACCGGTGCGCGCTTTCATCGCGATAAGAAACCCTGCCATCAAGCGTGCTGCGCAAAACGTTGATCGGGCGGCCGGCAAACAAGGAAAGGACAATACGATCGGTGAAGAGGCCAATCGGGCTCAGTTTGCTGAAGGAAGTGCTTTGCGAACGTAGCTTGTTGAAGTTTGCAAATTCCTGACCGGCAAGCGTGTGATCAAAAACCAGGTCATAAGAGAGTTCATCGAAAAGGATCCAAACAATCCGCTGATTATTCAGAGGCTGGGAATGCCGCAGCGATTGCACCGGTGCGCTCGGCTTGCTGAATGATAAGTAGATGAGCTGCGGAACGAGCCACAACGTGCAAAACGCGAAGCTCATAAGCCCCACGCAAGTTGCGCGAACCAGGGGTTGAGTGATCTTCGGGCGGGCCCATCCCAAAATCGCCAGGAGGAGAATCGTCCCTGCAGCAAGCGGGTGGCTCAGGCGTCCCCAATATAGCGCAAACCGCTGTGGAACCTCTGGAGCAACGATTGCACGCCACGAACTGATCATGACAATCGAATCGCTGGCCGCGCGCCAAATCACAAGGCCCGCGAGACACGCGCTCACAGTCCGCTGCATAGCGCACGGCAGCAGCTTCACTCCAATAATTATGCCGATCGACAGAATTAGAACCAACGCAAGGTCCAACAGCAAGCCGCCGGCGAGGTGCGGAATCGGCAACCGGTGATGATAGAGGGCAGAGTGAGAAGGCAAAACCAAAGAATAGAAGTAAGGCAGCAACAGCAGCAGTGCTGCTCCCAGCCCAAGCCCCAACCAGCGAAGCTTCACGAAAGCTTCTCCAGCAGCCAGAGAGACCGGCCGTTCGGCAGCTTCTCATGAACCTGCACTTTGAAAGCTTTTGAAATCTGTTGAACGAAGTATTCCTCGGTCAAGTGAGAATAGAGTTGCTGCCGGCCTCGGCATAGACCATTGAACTGGGAATCTCCTTGCGGAATCCATTCCACCACAGCCCAGCGTCGGGAGATCTCGGCTAATTCATTGAGAACGGCTGGAAGTGGGATCTGATCGGCGAGCAAGAGGTGGTGAAGGATCCCGAGCATGAGAACACAGTCGAATTGCCCCCGTGCTCGCGACAAAAGGCTGCCGGTTTCCTGGTTCTGCCAGCCCAGAGCCGGAGTGGGTCGAGCAAAGTCAGCGATTAAGGGAAGAATTTGCAAACCTTTATCGATGGCTGTCTGCCAGTTGAGATCCGTTGCTTGCAGATCTGTGTCCCAAGCCACAACTTCAGCCCCGGTTGCCGCCGCCACGCGTGAGTACACCCCTGTATTGGCTCCCACATCGAGGACGCGGGCCGGATGTATCTGCTCCAGGGAACGACTTACGAAGTCTTTTTTTGCATCGTGATCCGCCGATTCGTAGTGGCTGGCGGTTTCTGTGTAGTGACTCCAGCGCGAAGAACGCACAGGAGAAGCGGAAGCAACGGAGTGCAGTAGCTTGCGCGTCGATCGAAGCGTCCGTCGGATGACAAGAGCGGATACTTCCGAGGGTCGAGGCTTTCGGGATTGTGTATGCAGATCCTTGTTGTGGAGTCGCTTCTCGAAAAGCATCGGCAGAGTAATCAGAGAGCGGAGCGGATAACGCCAGCGGCGGTTTAACGCCAGCCATGGAGCGAGGTCCGCGGGCTCATATCCGTCCCGGCGTTGTGCTGTCGCAGAAAGCGGCCAGCCAAGATAGGCGTAAGCGGCAAGTGGAAGCAAAAACGTTCGTACGAATTGTGCGTAAGCGATCCATAGCGGACTGCCGGCGTCACGCTGCTCGAAAGACAATACATCAACAAAAACCGCGCGCGGCCCGGAGAACAAAATATTGAGTGGTGTCGCATCTTTGAGAATGAACCCGCTCTCGAGCGCGTCTTCGCATAGATCGAGCGTCAACGATGCCGCGTGTATCCATTGACCTGGCGTCCACTCCCACGGGTAGGATGGGAAAAACACACGCTCATGTTCCAGTAATGCGAGTTGTTCAGGTTGGGAAGAAAGTATCTCGGTCGGTATCATCCGGCCTTGCTGCATCCAACGCTGCGCAAGAGGCGAACGAAGCCAGTCCAAAGCAGGTCCGACGCTTTCAGGATAGATCTCGCGCAGAATGCGGTCCCCGTCTCGGTACAACCTGCCCTGGGGATCGCGAAACGTTCCAGTTGCAGATAGCGCGCAAGGTTCAACGCTCTGCAATGTCGTCACTGTCTTTCTTGGAATCTCCGGAAAAACGTTCGAAAAGTTCACGGATACGCTTGCGCAACATGAAGGTAAGTCCAGCCAGGGTGGTGGTTAGCATCTGGAAGACAAAAAGACCCGTGCCTGGGTCAACATAGGCATGTGCAGGTAATGCGAAGCTGCACACCAAAAGACAGAACCAAAATGCAATTGCAACACCATATGACAACCTAAAAATGTAGCTAAGAACATAGAGAACCTTCCTTCCATGGCTCTGTTTAGCATCCAATGTAACGCAACGTTAACAATTCTGTAATGCCATTTTTGACGACATATACCTAAGTGTGACTGCCACCAGTTCTCTTTGCGGAATACCGGTTGCTGCCCCTCAACGAACACCTCGCGGCAATATTCGGAATAGATAGCCTGTGCTAGCTTTGAGGATCATGCAAAGCAACCGAGTGCTTTTCAGCTGAGATGACCGCTTCGCAGGCGAGTCCCAAGCTATCCAGCGACTTCGTCCCTCTTCGTCCAACCCACATTGGGATCGAGTCCGCAATCGTATTCGCCGTAGCAACGTTTGCATTTCTCTTTTTGCGAAGCCATAACCTGACAGCCGTCGACGGGCCCATTCGGGCCTTCGACATTTATCGCGAACCACATCTCAAGTTTCATAGCAGCAGTCACATGCTGTCTCCGGTGTACGTGCTGGCCTGGACGCAAGCCATCGCGAAGCTGGGCTTCAGCCTCGCCGATCCCAAAGACTTTATTCGTGCCGTGCAAGCCATGAATGCGACGCTTGCTGCGGGCTGCTGCGCGATTCTGTTTGCGCTGGTGCGAAGCCTTACAGGATCACGGACGCGGTCTGGGAACCGTTCCTGGGGAAACACTGCGGAGTGCCCTATGCGAGCTTGCAAACGTATCGCGACCAGGCCCGCACTGTCGCGGATTTTCAAAGCGACGGCGGGACGATAACCCTGAGGCGCTTCGATCGCCCACTTCTGCAGCGGTGATCTCCCAATAACAATATTCGCCAGCTCTAGCGCGATTTTATGCTAGCTTCTTACGCTTGAATGAAGACTTGGCAAATTCTCGCCATAGGTATTGCGGTTCTCGTACTTTTTCTATTCTTTCCAATTTATGAGTCTCTGATTGCTGGCACCGGAGCCGTGCTCGTCGTCGCGACTGTAGTAGTTGGCTTCATGTTGCGACCTCGAAGAGATGTGTTTTATGTGGACACAAAGTTCCATGTCCATGAGCCAGACGAGATTCTAGGCATTGAACATGATCTCCTGGCTCTAAAGCTTGAAGTCGCTCGCCTGTGGCTTCTTTTCATACCTACATTTCTAGCTTTCGCATTTTTAGTCGTGACCGCAGCGAAAGGCACTACTTGGAAGTTCAGCCTGCTACAAACGTTTCTAAGTACCAGTCAATATGGCGGGTACTTGTTTCTTATGAGTGGCCGAGTTGTGCTGTTAATTGTTGTCGGTTGCCTTTCGACTTGGATCCAGGAACGCTGGGCCCTCAGAAATGCAAATGCAACGAATGCCAGATCGGCAGTTGTTAAAGACGGGCGCATTTCCTACATTTTTCTGAATGAGACGGGAGAATATTACGGCGGGGAGGCTTATCCATTTGGTGCCACGACGCCTCCCGCGCTCGGACGCCTGGTTCTCTACGATTGCAGGAAAGCCGATCTGAACAAGATTGTCGTCGGTTTGCTCTTCCATCGGCTGGTTATCATTGGTCGGGGTCTTGCCGATTTAGAGCATGACACGGTTCAAACTCGCGTTGAAGCTCGTCTAATGGAAACATAGGCCTGCCTGCTAGCATTCCCAAGGCCTCCATCTGCGTGTAAAATCGAGTGTTTGCGGCGCAAGAGGCGGCCTCCGCCGGTATTGTCCGGTGGGATCAGTGAGATCCAAGTGCATGCTTGTGCCTGCCGTATCGGTCAGCGCCTCGCTCGCGCATTGCGGGTAAGAGTGCCCGCACCACCAGACAGTCCAAGATTCCGTAGTCGATAGCTCAGAAGGAGAACTCAGTATGGCAATTCCAGCCACCCAGCTGCGTCCGGGGATGGTGATCAAGCACAACAACGATCTGCATTCGGTGTTCAGCGTGGAACACCGCACCCCCGGAAACCTGCGCGCCTTTATCCAGGCCAAGCTGCGCAACCTGCGCACGGGTGCGATGTTTGAACACCGTTTCCGCTCGGCGGATGCGATCGATAAGATCACCGTTGACGAAGAGAAGATGGAGTATCTGTACAACGACGGCGACAGCTACTACTTCATGAATACCGAAAATTACGAGCAGATGCACCTCGGCCGAGACATTCTTGGCGATGCCGTCGATTACCTGATCCCCAACCTGAACATCAAGGTCGAGTTTTTCGACGGCAAGCCCGTAGGAGTGGAGTTGCCGCAGACTGTCGAGCTCACGGTGGTGGAAACCGAGCCTGGCCTGAAGAGCGCAACCGCCAGCAGCGTAACCAAACCGGCCAAGACCGAGACAGGACTTGTCGTGCAGGTGCCACCGTTCATCAACGAAGGCGAGAAGATCAAGGTGGATACATCGGAAGGGGCGTATCTGTCCAGGGCCTAGGCAGTGGCTAGTGCTCGGTGGCTAGTGGTTCTGGCGTAGCTAGTAGCTGGTCTGCCATCAGCCAGAAAGCTAAGGGCGAAGCGCTAATGGCAAAGAGCCAGACTTGATGAGCGAGAAAGCAAAAACCGAGGCGAAGCAATTCCTGGTGCGCGGACGCGTGCAAGGCGTCGGCTTCCGCTGGTTTGTTGAGCGCGAAGCGCAAATGCTGGGCGTTCGCGGCTGGGTGCGCAACAATTTCGATGGCGCGGTCGAGGTGCTTGCAATCGGAACGCGCGACCAGTTGTTGACGCTCAGAAGGAAGTTGCAGGAAGGCCCGCGCGCTGCGCGGGTCGACCAGGTAGAAGAATTCGAGGCAACAGCAGCAACGGATGTGAAGACTTTCCGAATCGAAGGAGCATGGTAGCCCAATGGCCGAAGCCGCGAAGGCAAAAGTGAAAGAAGAATTCGATGGCGATTCGCTGAAGAAACTGATTCGAGGCGTCCCCGATTTCCCCAAGAAGGGAATCCTCTTCTACGACATCACTACGCTGCTGAAAGACAAAGTGGGTTTCGCGAAGCTGATCGATGCCCTCTCCGAGCGCTTCATCGGACGGCAGGTGGACCTCGTACTCGGGATTGAAGCTCGCGGCTTCATCTTTGGACCGGCGCTGGCCTACCGCCTCAATGCCGGATTTGTACCGGTGCGCAAACCCGGCAAACTGCCCGCCGAAACTGCGCGTGTCACCTACGCGCTGGAATATGGGCAGGACACGCTGGAGATGCACAAGGATGCCATCAAGCCGGGCCAGAACGTGATCATCGTCGATGACCTGCTGGCGACCGGCGGAACCGCGGTTGCGACCGTGAACCTGGTGGAAAGCCTGGGCGGAAAAGTGTCGAGCCTGGCGTTTATCGTCGAGCTCGATTTCCTCAAGGGCCGCGACCGGCTAAAGAACTACGACGTCGTGAGCTTGCTGCACTACAGCGAGTAAGACGTCCCGCGTGTCGCGTTTCAAGTTTCACGTAAAAGCTGAATCTGCGATAGAGTTTGGCCTTGGGCGATTCTGGCCCAAGGCTATTTTCTTGGTTTGGGCACGCAACCATCGAGTCATGGCAATCCCTTCTCTGGCGAGCAAGTCGCTGGCATGCGCTCTTCTGTTCGCTGTTTCGTTGTTTGCGCAAACACCTCCCTCGACTGACATTGAACCAAAGCCTTCCGCCGAAATCGACCTGCGCCAGTTTGGTTATCTGCATCCGGTGGCCGAGCGCGATGAATGGAGTTACGCGCTGCTTGCGGATCCGCTGTTATTCCTGGACTCGGATCACCTGGTTGCGTCGTTCCTGGTCGCGAATCCGAAGCCCGGACTCTCGCGCCGCGAAAGTCCGTTCGGCAGTCCGGTGCTTTTCCACTCCGCGAATATCGATCTGAACACGGGTAAGGCCGTATGGACCCGGTCTTGGGGAAACGACAGCACCTCGGAATCATTATTGCCGCTCGACGGCAAGAGACTAGTGGTGCAATCGAGCTACGTGATTTCCGTGCTGGGCGAGGATCTGCAGCCGCTGGTTGCGCGCAAACTGGAGTACGCCGGCGACACCTTGGCGCAACCGTTCACTTCTCCCACAGGCCGGACGCTCTTTCCTGGTGCAGCCGACGAATCCCGAGAGCACCATCGCTCTTATCGATCCCGACCATCTGCGTGTCGTGAAGCAATACGACGTTCCCAAGGTCGTAACCTTTAGCGGTTCGGACGAATACATTGCATACGCGGTGGAGGAAGGATACTTCGGCTCGCTGAGCCTGCGGATTCAGGCCCTGAATGGTGAGGGACCCCAACTTCGATTCGTGCGTGGCAACTGTTATGGGTATAGTCCGACGTTTCTCTCGACTGCAACCTTGATCGTCAGTGGCGGATGCTCGAACTTCACCTTCGTTGACTTGCAGACGAGGGAGATGTGGCAGCAGAAGCTGCCCAAGGCGTCAGGCACAGAGCTTCGAGCGGCGCGCAATGCAAATCGTTTTGCGTACGAATTGGTGGACCATCACGAAGACCGTCCATCGACTCCACTGGAAGTCGACGTCTTCGATCTGGAAAAACGCAAGACGATGTTCACGTTGAAGGTGAGTAAAGCCGGACAACGGTTCTCGTTTGCGCTTTCGCCGGATGGAAAAAAGCTGGCCGTGCTGCAGAGTCCCGATGGTGAGTGTGTATACGCTGCCGGAGTAGGCCGCGGAGGCAGACAGTTGTGGCTCTTTGCAACAGAGGCAAAGGACCCTGCACCGGGCACGAAAGGAAATAGACAAACTTGGAATTCGTGATTTGCTTTAGAGATGAGCCGAATACGTATACCGACGAAGACTCAACGTGGGCTGTCGGACGCATTGTGGCTGGGGAACTGCGATGAAGAGTTCCATGCCAATCTATATGAGTGGGACAAGCACGCTTACGAAACACAATGGTTGCAATCTCTCGAACGCCTTCTGGGAGACGACCAGAAAGCTGTCTTGATCACCAACTATGTCAACCAGCAGGAATCTTCCAACTTGGAATGGTGGGCGCTCTAGTCGAAGATGGCGACACTGTATCATGTCCAGAATCACTTGCCGTGGTACGACAGTTTTGACCGCAGAGTTTTCAATCGCTGAGGCGAGTAGTTTTTTGCATGACCGCGTAACTATAGACGAGTGATGGAAACAGGGTGTCGGAATGGGACGTTCCTCTCAGAGCAGATTGAGCTGTTCGTTTCGGAAGTCAAGCAGCGAGAACAACAAATCGCTGTTGTGAACGTCCGTACGCACAGTTTAACTTCGGCGCGGTCGAGAACCCGCCTTTCAGCTGCGGAGCGCTTCGGGAAAAGCCTGCGCCCTCTACTCGCTTATTACTACGTGCGCGTCCTTCGGCAGATAGCTCTTTCGCCGAAACCAATCTTCCATCGCACGACTGCAGACGATCGAGAGGGACGTTGCGTCCGATCTCCATCTGGCCGTCAGCGACGGGAAGCGTGTCGTCGAAGATGGGATCGTTGGTGAAGTTGCGCATGGAGAAACTGTCGAGCCACTTCAGCGGGCAGGGATGGCGCTGGGAGCCTTCGGTGAACTCGACGCGAATCTTACGGGAGAACATAAAACCATTTCACCACAGAGGACGCGGAGGACGCGGAAGATCAAAAGTTCGTTCCGGGGAGAGTCCAAATCTTACCGTGCTGCGGCGAGTTGGGCCTGGTGCTCTTTCTGCACTGCGTCGAGATGCTCAAGCGTGTCCGTTACGCTGAGCGCGTACATTTCGCGGCCGCCGTCTTCGCCGGATTCGATCGCCCACTTCAGATAATGGCCGGCAATCTCGACCGCCAGTGGGTCGGTGATGACCCTGCCCGTGCGCTTGTTGTATTCGACCCAGGCGGGGTGAGGCAACGCAATCCAAACAGGACGGCCATTGACCAGGAACTTTATATCAATGGCGTCGGCGTGACGCGTAGCAATGGCAACGATGAGTGCCTGATAAATGCAGTGGGCCTCTTCACCGGTCCAGCGGTCGTGAACGCGAAAGTCTCCGTACATAGCGAACTATGAATATAGCGGAGGCAGCAAACACCGTGCAAATTTGGTAATTGAGTGAGTTGGCAACAATAGGTAATCGGGTAATCGGTAATAGGTGATCGAAAAACCGAAAAACCGAAAAACCGAGAAATCGACCGACGCTCTTGGTTTCAATTACCTATTACCAATTACAAATTACCAATCGGAATACATGCGCGTGTCCCCTGCTAAAATTGTCCCGTGGGCCGAGCCGCCGTCAAAACCAATTCCAGCCGCAAGAAAACTTCGGCCAGCAGACCAGAGATTCTGAAAGCCGCCAGCTTTGCGCGCATCTCGTGGCTGCTGCACGGATTCAGCACGCGCAAGGGCGGAGTGTCGAAAGCCTACGGCGGTCGCAGTCTGAATCTCGGTATCACTGATCACGACACCCGTGAGGCGGTCGAGCGCAATCGCGAGATTTTCCTGAAAGCACTCAACGCAACCAAGGGATCGAGAACCTGGCCCACCGTTCCTATGCACCAGATTCACTCCGCCGTTATTCATCGCATCGAGAGCATCCCAGGAAAGATGCTCCAGGGCGACGGTCTGATCACCAATCGACCGGGAATTCTCCTCACCGTGCGCACCGCCGATTGCGTTCCCGTCCTTATCGCAGACGCGAAGAAGCGTTCGGTCGGCGCTTTCCATGCGGGCTGGCGAGGAACTCTGGCGCGCATTGTGGAGAAGGGCGTTGGCGAGATGCGGCGCCAGTTCGGAAGCGATCCAGCAGATCTGTCGGCTGCGATCGGGCCTTGCATTCACAGCTGTTGCTATGAAGTAAGTGACGATTTTCCCGACAAGTTCCGCGCGCAATTTGAATACGCCGCCACTCTTTTTGAAGAAGTGTTCGACTCGAACTCACTGCATCTCAAGTATCCGCTGCTCTTTTTGAATCAACGCGCTCCGGGACACGGAGATGCCGCCAGCAAACTGCACTTCAATCTGGTGGAAGCAAATCGCAGGCAATTGCTGGACGCCGGTATCGCCGAGAAGAACATCTGGATTTCCGATCTGTGCACGTCGTGCCGAACAGACCTGCTCTTTTCTCACCGGGCAGAGTTCGGGCAGACGGGCCGGATGATGGCGGCGATCGGATTCAGATCGTAGATTCTTTCGATCTCGTGCAAAACAAAAGGCGCGGACCTGAGCCGCGCCTTTGAATCTTTCTGGTGAGTGGAATCAATCCCCTGACGAGCCATTTGTCGGAGGCGGCGCACTGGCGGAAGCTTCAGAAGCCACGGAGTTTACGACGTCCTTCAACTCCTTGCTGGGCTTGAAAAAGGGAATCTTCTTCGCCGGCACATCGACGCGATCACCTGTTTTTGGATTGCGTCCGACGCGCGGCTTACGCTGACGAGTGCGGAAACTTCCGAAGCCACGGATTTCAATTTTATCCCCAGTACGCAGCGAACGAACGATGCTGTCGAAAATCGTTTCGACAATGATCTCGCTATCTTTCCGCGTCAACTCCGCCAGTCGGGAAACTTCTTCGATCAGATCCGCCTTGGTCATAGCGCCTCGCTTCTGTTGATCGTTCGTCGACAGGGAACGACCTAAGTCTCAGGTTTACAAGTATTTATACCGTAATTCAGGGTTGCTGGACAAATTATTGTTCGCGCCATATTCCGTCTGTTATCCAGCTTGAAAACCAGGCAATGCCCTCGCAGTCCATTGGCGGAGCTCCTTGACTGGCTCGCATTGGTACAATCAAATGCTTTAAATTCAATAAGATGCAGGAGAGTATCCTCGGCGAATGGCTTCAGCGCCTGAGATTACCGCTTTCTCGGGATCTCGATGGCCAAATCCCTGCCATCGAATTGCTCCGAAGAGCGCCTTACTTCCACAAGTAGTAGAAACCCATGTTGTTCTGCAGCAGGCGCGACGTATCCGGTAAAAACTCCGACGCGTCACCAAACAGCAGATCCAGAACCGACTTCTTTTCCTTTTCGTAGCGGACCAGCGTGGGCTCGCCTTTGATTCCGACCGAAGTCGCCGTTTCCTTCACGGCGGTCTCGAAGTCGCCGATCGAGTCCACCAGGTTCATCGACTTCGCTTCCTGGCCGGTCCATACGCGCCCGTCGGCAATGGACTTGATCTGGTCGTCCTTTACGCCGCGGCCATCGGCGACGCTGTGCACGAACTGGCCAAGCATGTTGTCGGCCATGCCCTGCAGGTATTGCTGCTCGGCAGGAGTGATGTCGCGCGCAGGATTGCCGGTGTCCTTGAATTCGCCGGTCTTGATGACGATATTCTTCAGCTTCGCCCACTTGATCAGATCGGCGTAGTTATACCACTCCATGATCACGCCAATGCTGCCGACGATGCTGGCGTTATTCGCGTAGATCTTGTTCGTTCCGGAGGCGACGTAGTACGCGCCGCTGGCGCCCACAGTCTCAATGTCGGCAACAATGCGCTTCTTCTTCTGATCGCGTATGCGGCGCACTTCCCGGTAGATTTCTTCCGACGCGGCGGCGCCTCCGCCGGGCGAATCGATGTGCAGAATGATGGCCTTCACGCTGCTGTCATCGCCGAACTGCTTCAGCGCTTTGACCGTGTCTTTCGGCGTCAGAATTACGCCGTCGAGATCGACAACTGCGATCTTGCCGAAACCACCGGCGCGCATGACTTCGGTCGAATCCTGATTAGTGCGAACGGAATAGTAGACGAGGGTAAAGACAGCGAGCAGGAAGAGGAAGAACACGCCTCCGCCGACTACGACCCAGAGCCACACGCGCGAACGGCCATCATTTGCCATAGGAAAAACACAGTGTAGCACCGCTCGGCAGCCGTCTACAGCACCGCTTTTTCTGGAACGATGACCCGAACAGCGCCAGGCACGATCGCGATTTCAGCCGGAGTATGGCAGACGTATTCGCCGTCGGCGAACACCGGAGTCGGAGTCTCCGTCTCGACCGAGAATGCGGTTCCCCGGCGCATGGCGACGTAGGGAAGAGTTGTATGTTTTCCCCAGTACACACTGGAGAACAATGCCAGCAGCTTGATCTTGTTGAGACGCCGGACGAAACAAAGATCGAGCAGTCCGTCGGTCATATTCGCCTCGGGAGCAATGCGCAGTCCGTGTCCGTAGCGTGGAGTGTTGGCGAAACAGGTAAGCATCGCGCGTTCGGAATGCAGTGTGACGCCGGCAGCGTCGCGTACCGTGGTGCGTTGCGCCCGAAACTCGAGCAGAGTCGGAAACAGTGAGAGAACGTAGCCGCCGTGTGCGCGAAGAAATCGCGGCAATCGATTGGCAAGCGCGTTGGTGGCCGAATCGAGTCCGAGATAGGCAATGCAGCAGAAGTAGTTGTCAGTCGTCTGCTGCAGGCTTGTCGACGCTGGAATTCGGATGACTCCCAAGTCTATGGTCGCGATATTCTCGCGACCCGCACAGAACGACTGCCAGGCGCGCAGCGCGGCCCTACGCGAATGAATGCCGAGCGACGAGGCGAAATCGTTGGCGCTGCCAGTCGGCACGATGAGAAGCGGAATCTTGCGTTCTTTGATCGACGACAGATGCCGATGAACCGTGCCGTCGCCGCCGAAGAGGACAGCTACCTCGGCATGGGCGATGTTGGTCCAGGAAACGCGCTCGTCCTGCTGAAAGGGCCGTACCTGAAACGGCCTCACATGCGGAGCGAGGATGGCAGTGGCGCGCAAGCGAGAGCAGGGTACTGCATGAGGGTGACGCTTGGCGAGATCACAGACTGGTTTTGTTTTTCATGCTGTCATGTTGAGCGAGGGCGCATGCCCGAGTCGAAACAGCCCGCAAAGGCTGGCAGTCAGAGACAGCTTAGAGGTACTTCGGCCATGGATTACCAGTTCTGGGTTTACATTGTCGGCAGTTCTTCAGGCACTCTTTACATTGGCTTCACTAACGACATCGACCGCCGAATTTTCGAACACAAGAGCGGCGAGTTCGAGGGATTTGCCGCTCAGTACGGCTGCAACCGCCTGCTCTACTATGAGAAGTTCGACAATGTTTTCAGAGCCATCGCACGGGAGAAACAACTGAAGGGCTGGCGACGTGAGAAGAAGATCAAGCTGATTGAATCAATGAATCCGCGCTGGCTCGATCTTGCGGAAACATGGGGAGCCAAGATGCTGTTTGCCGGACAAGCCATTCGCGACCAGAAAAGCTAATTTTGCCTGTCATGTTGAGCGAGGGCGTATGCCCGAGTCGAAACAGCCCGAAAGAGTTCGAAGCCAAGAATAGAAGGTGAAGGCACTTCGACCGGGATGTCTAAGTTAGACATCTCGGCCAGGGAATCTCAGGGATTCACTGCAATGCCAGCATCCTCGGGCTGTTTCGACTCGGGCATACGCCCTCGCTCAACATGACAGAAAGAGAGGGGCTCCTTAGGAGATACGAACGTTCTTGATCTTTCTACCAACGCGAAGCATGAAGTCGAAAGGCAACTCGGTAACGAAAACAAGCGGCGACATCTGAACATCCCCTCTAACTCGGACAGCTCCGCTTTCACCTTCCGTGCACCATCAGAAACAGAATCGGCCATTCCCACGATGTAGAGAAGCTTATCCAGTCTGATACTAACGGGTGTAGGACCGAAACTGCTGCCCTAGCGAAGTCTTCGTGCTCGACTTCAGCCGCTTCGACCAGAACTATCTCGGCTTTGCCTTGTCCTATCTCAGTCAGCCTGACACTCGACACGTTCTCCACGTTCTCCGGCACCTCGTCCCGCTGGAACTGCTTAGCCCAATCCGACTTCCGCGCGAGCTGCGGCGTCCGTGGAATGAAAGTCTGCGATGATCCGAACCGCAAGCTGCTTCTTGTACTGCATCGGATTCGCTGTGCCCGCGGCAGACTTATCCCTCATCTCATGTATGTCGGCGCTGGTCACGTCGGTCAGCAACTCGTAGTAGCGCCACATCAGCTCATCGGAGATGGACATCACTTTGCCGTACATCTCCAGCGGCGATTCGGTGATGCCGATGTAGTTGCCGTACGACTTCGACATCTTCTGCACGCCGTCGGTGCCTTCGAGCAGAGGCATCGTGAGCACGACTTGCGACGGTTGTCCATAGTGGCGCTGGAGTTCGCGTCCCACGAGCAGATTGAATTTCTGATCGGTGCCGCCGAGTTCGACGTCCGCTTCCAGTGCGACCGAGTCGTATCCCTGAGCCATTGGGTATAGCAGCTCGTGCACCGAGATTGGTTTCTCGTCCTGGAAGCGTTTGTGAAAATCTTCGCGCTCAAGCATTTGCGAAACAGTGAACCTTCCCGCAAGGCGAATCAGTCCTTCAAAGCCCAGTGGGAACAACCAGTCGCTGTTGAATCGAACTTCGGTCTTATCACGATCCAGTATTTTGAAGACTTGCTCTTTATAGGTCTCAGCGTTGGCATTCAGTTCTTCGAGCGAAAGCGGCGGGCGCGTGGCGTTACGTCCGGATGGATCGCCGATCAGACCTGTGGCCGATCCGATTAAAAAGATGATCTGATGTCCCATGTCCTGGAAATGTTTCAGCTTGCGAATGAGGACAGTATGGCCCAAGTGCAGGTCGGGCGCGGTTGGATCGAAGCCGGCTTTTACGCGCAACGGTTTGCCGGTAGCGCGCGACTTCTCCAACTTCTCGCGCAATTCGGATTCGCGGATGATCTCCGCGGCGCCTTTGCGAATGTAGGCGAGTTGCTCGTCAACAGGTGCGAATGATGGCATTACTCTGATTATAGCGAGGCTGTACGAATCAGCGTCTTCCCGACGATCCAAATCCGCCGGCGTTACGCCTCGACTCCGCCAGATCCTCAACAACCTCGACCGGACTGGTCAGCACCGGGTACGGAATTAAATTCGCGATTTTGTCGCCTGCGTGAATCTCGGCTGGTTGATCGCCCAGGTTTTCCATGACGATGCGAATCTCGCCGCGATAGCCGGCATCGATCACACCCGCGGTACAAATCACGCGTCGCGCCGCCATTGAAGACTTATCGCGGATCAGTGCACCCACGGGCCGGCCGTCAATCGAATCAAATTCAATCGAGATTTGAGTCGAAACGATATGCGAGCCGCGTGGCGCGATCGTTACCGACTCCGCGGAATATACGTCGTATCCGAGGTCTTCACCGGGATGCGCGATGGTGGGGGCTTTGGCGTGGCCTGAAAGCAATTTCACTTTGAGCATGCAGGAACATTCAACCACAGAGGACACAGGGGACACAGAAGAATCAGCACATGGAACGGTCGCCTCGCGCCGCCTAAAGAGCGTGGTCGCCGATCAACGAACTCTTCCGGATGACACGACGATCGGCGATCTCGTAGTCGCCGGCTAACACGATGTTGATCGCCTCAGTGTAGGCAAGGTGTTCTTGCTCGAGGATGCGCGCCGCGAGCGTGTGATCGTCGTCGGCGTCGAGTACAGGGACGCCGCGCTGCACGATGATGGAGCCGTGATCCAGGAACTCGTCGACGAAGTGCACCGTGCATCCGGAGATCTTCACCCCGTGCTCAAATGCCTGCTTCTGCGCATCGAGCCCCGGAAATGCCGGCAGCAACGAGGGATGGATATTCAGGATCCGGTGTGGAAACGCGCGAATAAACGCCGGTGACAGCAAACGCATGTATCCCGCCAGGCAAATAAGATCCACCTTCGCATTCTGCAGCGCGGCAATTACTTCGGCATCATGTTGTTCGCGCGGCTTGCCCTTGGAAGGAATTACCAGGGCGTCGAGTCCTAATCTACGCGCATGCTCGATGCCCGGTGCTTCGGCACGATTGGAGATCACGATGGAGATGCGCGCGGGAATCAGTCCCTTGCCGACGTTCTCGGCAATGGCAGCAAAGTTCGAACCGCGTCCGGAGAGAAGAATGCCTAGCTGCTTCATATGACGTGATTATTGTTCCACCCGGGAGGGTCCGGAGTCACGGCGAAATGATTCCGCGCGAGGGCGCCCACGCCACCACTCTAGCTGTAGAGAACCTTGCGCTCGCCCTTTACGATGCGTCCGATAGTGTAGCCCTTTTCTCCAGTGCGCTCGAGCACCGACTGCACCCGCTTGAACTTCTTCGTGGGCACCACCAGGATCATGCCAATTCCCATGTTGAAGGTGCGCAGCATCTCTACGTCGGAGATGTTTCCGAGCTTCTGCAGGTGGCTGAAGATTGGAAGCACAGGCCAGCTGCCGAGTTGAACCTGGGCAGAGGTCGTCTTTGGCAACACGCGCGGCAGATTTTCGGTGATACCGCCGCCCGTGATGTGTGCCATCGCCGTCACCGCTTCCGCTTCAAGCAACCGCTTGATCACCGGCCAGTAGCTCTTGTGCGTGCGCATCAACTCATTGCCAACTTTGTTCTTCAATTCGTTGACATAGGTTTCCGGCGAGTAATGCGACACTTCGAACAGGAGCTTGCGAGCGAGCGAGTATCCATTGGTATGCAAGCCGTTGGAGGGCAGGCCAACCAGAATGTCGCCAGGAACGACGTCTTTGCCGGTGATGATCTTGTCGCGATCGACGGCGCCGACGATGAATCCCGCGAGATCGTATTCGCCTCCCGGATAGAATCCCGGCATCTCGGCCGTCTCGCCGCCAATCAGCGCGCAACCGTTATGCTTGCAGGCGTCCGCGATACCACTGATCACCTTCTCTGCGATTTCGGGTTGCAGTTTGCCGGTCGCGAAGTAATCCATAAAAAACAGCGGAGCTGCGCCCTGTACCGCAATGTCGTTCACGCAATGATTGACGAGATCACCACCGACCGTCTGGTGAAGGTCCATCTCGAAAGCGATCTTCAGCTTGGTACCGACGCCATCGACGCTGGAGACCAGGACTGGATCTTTGAACTTCTTCTTATCGACGGAAAACAGCCCCCCGAAGCCGCCAATGTCACTCAGCACGCTCTTGTTGAAAGTCCGGTGGGCGAGGTACTTAATTCGTTGTTTGGCCCGATTAGAGCGTTCAATATCGACGCCGGCTTCGGCGTAAGTGATCTCGCGGTTGGAAGAAGTTGTAGAGTCCAAGCGTGCGTCCGTCGTTCGAATGGTGGTGCGCGAAGGGCCTATTTTAGCATTTCGTCTAATCGTCTCCGCGAACTGCCGGAGAAATCCGCTTTTTCGGAAACAGAATGGGCCAACTTCAACGGGTTTTGGTTCGGGAATCCAACCTTGGACGAAGGGGCGTGATACGCGGCACAGCCAGCCCGTAGCGCATGATGCAATAAGCACCAGCATGTCATCGTCTCTCTGCCGGCAAACCGCTACACTTGTCTGTCAGCCACCACGGCGCCACGAGGTTCCTCGATGAAGCCCGGAGCCAAGCTCGTTTCTAAGCAACCGCCTACGGCGGATCCGGCACATGACGTATTGCGCCAGGACCGGCATCCCCTGGATGCGGTGTTTGCCCCCAAGTGCGTGGCGGTGATCGGAGCCACGGAACGCCAGGGAAGTGTGGGGCGGCGGGTGCTGTGGGCGCTGTTGACCAGTCCCTTTGGCGGCACCGTGTTTCCGGTCAGCAAAGATCGCCAGAGCGTGCTCGGAATCAAAGCCTATCCGAATGTGGCCGACGTACCCGAAAGCGTGGATCTCGCCGTCATTGTCACGCCCGCGACCACGGTCCCCGGCGTCATTGGCGAATGTGTCCAGGCGGGTGTGAAAGCGGCGATCGTAATCTCCGCCGGGTTCCGCGAATACGGGCCCGAAGGTGCAGATCTGGAACGCCAGATCCTGGACCAGGTCAAAGGCAGCCAGATGCGCGTGATCGGCCCCAACTGCCTGGGGGTGATGAATCCCGTTAGCGGCTTGAACGCAACTTTCTCACAGCAGATCGCCCGGCCGGGCAATGTGGCATTCATCAGCCAGAGTGGGGCGCTCTGTACGGCGATTCTTGACTGGAGCCTGCACGAGATGGTTGGCTTCAGCGCGTTCGTTTCCGTCGGCTCCATGCTCGATGTCGGCTGGGGCGACCTGATCGACTATCTCGGAAATGATCCGCGAACCCAGAGCATCGTCATTTACATGGAAACGATCGGTAATGCGCGATCGTTCCTCTCCGCTGCGCGTGAAGTTTCGTTGACCAAGCCGATCATCGTGATCAAGGCGGGCCGCTCCGAAGAAGCTGCAAAGGCGGCAGCATCGCACACCGGCGCGCTCAGCGGCAGTGACGAGGTCCTGGAAGCAGCGTTTCGCCGGTCCGGCGTGCTACGCGTGAATAACATTGCTGACATCTTCTACATGTCCGAGGTGCTTTCCAAGCAGCCGCGTCCGCGTGGTCCGCGACTCGCCATCGTGACGAATGCCGGTGGACCGGGCGTGCTGGCGACCGATGGACTGGTGAGCAACGATGGAAAGCTGGCGAGGTTGGCGCCCGAGAGCCTGGAGAAAATGAACTCGTTCCTTCCCGCGCACTGGAGCCACGGCAATCCCGTGGACATTCTTGGTGACGCAACTCCCGACCGCTACGCAAAGGCTCTGGAGATCGTGCTGAAGGACTCGGAATGCGACGGAGTGCTGGTGCTCACGGCTCCCCAGGGCATCACCGAGCCCACGCATACGGCCGAACTGCTGAAGCCCTACGCGCATTCCACCGGAAAGCCGGTGCTCTCGTGTTTCATGGGAGGCGCTGAGGTGGCGGCGGCGAACGAAATCCTGAATCGCGCCGGTATTCCGACCTTTCAGTTTCCCGATACGGCGGCGCGCGCCTTCACCTACATGTGGAGGTATTCCTACAACCTGAAAGGCCTCTACGAGACGCCCATCCTGCGGCCGGACGCAGAGACTGGCCGGAATCGTCAAGAGGCTGAAGCATTGCTGAAGTCCGTACGCGATTCCGGGAGAACGTTGCTCACCGAGACCGAGTCAAAGCAGGTGCTGTCGGAGTATGGAATTCCAGTCGTCGAAACGCGCGCTGCGGAAACGGCAGAGGAAGCCGCCAAACACGCACACGAACTCGGATATCCGGTGGTGCTGAAGCTGCACTCGTCGACCATCACGCACAAATCGAAGGTCGGCGGTGTGCGCTTGAATCTCCGTGACGCGAAGGCAGTGAAGGCAGCCTTTCATGCCATCGAGGTCTCAGTACGAAATCGAGCCGGAGAGGGCCACTTCGAGGGCGTCTCGGTGCAGCCGATGGTCGCGCTGGATGGGATTGAATTGATCCTGGGGAGCAGCATCGATCCACAATTTGGGCCGGTGCTTTTGTTCGGCGCTGGTGGCCGTATGGTGGAAGTCTTCAAGGACCGCGCACTCGCTCTGCCGCCGCTCAACACCACGCTCGCGCGCCGCATGATGGAGCAGACGCGCGTATTCGGCGCTCTGGAAGAAGCCGCTCAGGTCTCCGGCTTGAATCTGCGGCAGATTGACGACCTGCTCGTGCGCTTCAGTCATCTGGTGACCGAGCAGCCGTGGATCAAGGAGATCGATATCAACCCGCTGCTGGCGTCGCCCGAGGCCATCATCGCTCTCGACGCCCGAATTGTTCTGCACAGCCTCGATGTAAGCGACGAGCAGCTGCCGCGCCCCGCGATTCGCCCTTATCCCAGCCAGCACGTGCAGACCTGGACGATGAAGAACGGCACCGAGATCACGATCCGCCCCATCCGTCCGGAAGATGAGCTGCTCATGATCGAATTTCACGGACGGCTCTCCGACCGCACCGTATACCTCCGCTACTTCCAGCCGTTGAAGCTGACGCAACGCATCGCGCACGAGCGTCTTACCCGCATCTGCTTTATCGATTACGACCGCGAAATGGCGCTCGTCGCGGAGTACGACGATCCGGAACGGGGAAAATCGATTATCGGCGTGGGACGCTTGAGCAAACTGCATGGCCGCGAGGATGCAGAAGTAGCGGTCCTGGTGCGCGACGACTTCCAGGGTCAGGGACTCGGGACCGAACTGGTTCGCCGTCTGATGGTTATCGCGAAGGAAGAGAATCTGAAGCACGTGCACTCCACCATGCTCGGGATTAATCGCGAGATGCGGGTCATCTTCACCAAGCTGGGATTCAAGATCGACGTCGATCTGGAAGAAGACCTGATAAGCGCGAGAGTAGCGCTGAAGTAAGGTGGACTTAAACAGCGGCCACGGATCTGGACGGACGTTCACGGATTTTAGATTTTCAAGATCCATGAAATCCGTGGCCAGGTGTTCTTGCTCGAACGTTGTTGTCATTTGAGGTGCTCGTCTCAAAACCCAGTTCTCCGCAGCGTCAATTTCGTCCGCTGCGCAAGTCACAAGAAGAAAACAGCAGTTCACATTTCGAAAATGTGAAAATTCACTGCGCGGAAAAGCTGCGCAGAGTGCGTGAATTCGCGGCGCGTTCCAACTCGGGACAACACACGACGTTTTTCCGAAAATCAAGTGAGCAAATTCAACTGCGGACCTGTTACAATCACCCGTTTCCGTGATGAAGATCACACGCAGCTGTGATTTTGAACGTGGCTCAAACGGAACGGGAGGGCGGAGCCGGTTGCTATGCAGTCTTCCTGCTCCCAGCAGATTGGCTTAGGAAATGCCCCAGATCTTCCATCGCAGCACAAATTCACTTTCTCGTATCACGATTATTTTGGCCGTAGTGCTGGTATCGGGACTGTTGTTGGCCGCAGCGGAGCTGCAGCGGTCTCCTTATTACAGCTGGCGTGGCGTGACGCGGGTGCAACCGGTGCCTTTCAGCCATCAGCATCACGTGGGCGGGCTCGGCATCGATTGCCGCTACTGTCACACTTCGGTGGAGACCTCGAGTTTCGCGGGAATCCCTCCCACCAAGACCTGTATGAATTGTCATGCTCAGATCTGGACCAACGCTCCCATGCTGGAGCCAGTCCGGGAGAGTTACCGTTCGGGACGTTCGCTGGTCTGGACGCGCGTCAACGCCGTTCCCGACTACGTATATTTCGATCACAGCATTCACATTAATAAGGGCGTGGGCTGCAACGACTGCCATGGACCGGTCGATCGCATGCCCCTGATGTATGCAGCCAACACGCTGCAGATGGAGTTCTGCCTGAACTGCCATCGCGCGCCTGAAAAGTACCTGCGTCCTAAGTCTGAAGTCTTCAACATGCGTTACGAGCAGCCGACTTCCGAGAAGCCGCTCGCCATGGATGGCAAGACCTTTACCGACCAGGACGCCCTGGGTACGTACCTGCGGGAGAAGTATCACCTGCGCACGCCTTTCGACATCATGAGTTGCAGCACTTGCCACCGGTAAAACGGGGGTTTCGATAAGACGGAGACGATGGAACTCATACAGATCAACACGGACGATCCAAACTCCAGCGGCAAGCGGCTGGAATTGAAGGACGTCCAGGAAAAATTGAGCGCGGCGAAGGGGCCGCAGTACTGGCGCAGCCTCGAAGAACTGGCAAACACTCCGGAATTCGAGGAGTTGCTGCATCGCGAATTCCCGCGCCAGGCGGGTGAATGGATTGGCGACGACGTTTCCCGCCGCGGATTCCTCAAGCTGATGAGCGCTTCGTTGGCGCTCGCCGGCTTGAGCGGCTGCACCAAGATGCCGACCCAGGCGATCGTTCCCTACGTTCGCCAGCCGGAAGAACTGGTTCCGGGCCGTCCGATGTTCTACGCCACTGCCATGACCCTTGGCGGTTATGGCTTGCCGCTGCTGGCGCGCAGCTATGAAGGACGTCCGACCAAGATTGAAGGAAATCCTGAGCACCCGGTCAGTCGCGGCGCCAGTGACATCTACGCCCAAGGCTCGCTGCTGTCGCTCTACGATCCAGATCGTTTGCAGTCCAACGAATACCTCGGACAGATTCGCTCCTGGCCGTCGTTCATTGGGGCATTACAAGGACCTCTTGCGACGCAGAAGGCCAACGGGGGCGCCGGTCTCCGAATCCTGACGCCGACTGTTTCGTCACCCACGCTGGCGGCGCAGTTGCGCACCCTGCAGCAAAAGTTCCCCAAGATGAAGTGGCATCAGTGGGAGCCGGTTAATCGAGACGGCGCCTTCCAGGGCGCACAGATGGCCTTCGGTCAGCCGGTTGAAGCTCGCTATCAGCTACAGAACGCCGACGTGGTCGTCACCCTCGACGCCGACTTCCTGTTCAACGGCTATCCGGGATTCACGCTGTATGCGGCCGATTGGGCATCGCGTCGTCAACCCACGGCGAGCAAGCCGATGAGCCGCATGTATGCCATTGAGAGCGTGCCGACGCCGACCGGCTTCAAGGCCGATCATCGCATCGGCGTGCGTCCCTCGGAAGTCGAGCAGTACGCGCGAGCTTTGGCAACGCGCCTCGGAGTGAATGCCGGCGGAAATATCCACGGCGAACACGAGCAGATGTTGGGCGCCATTGTTAAAGAATTGCAGGCGCACCACGGAACTGCGGTTGTGATCCCCGGCGAAGATCAGCCCGGAGTTGTGCACGCGCTGGCGCACGCGATCAATGAAGCGATTGGCGCGGTCGGCAACACGGTCGTTTATACGGATCCAATCGCGGGCAACTGGGTCAACGAGAGTGCGTCATTGCAGGAGTTGGTCCGCGACATCAACGCCGGTGTCGTCGATCTGCTGGTCATCCTGGGCGGCAATCCGGTTTATTCCGTTCCCGTCGACACGGATTTTGCTTCGATCCTTTCTCGCGTTCCGTTGAAGGTTTACCAGGGGATGTACTCCAACGAAACCGCAGTCGCCTGCGATTGGGTTGTCGCCGGAACGCATTTCCTGGAAGAGTGGAGCGATGCTCGCGCAGCCAATGGCGCAGTCAGCATCGTTCAGCCGCTGATCTCTCCGCTTTACGGCGGGCACAGCGCGCACGAAGTGTTGACGATTCTGAATGGCCAGCCGGATGTTTCCAGCTACGATCTGGTCCGTGCTTTCTGGCAGACACAGTTCCATGGCGTCGACTTCGAAGCCTTCTGGCGGCGCGCGGTGCACGACGGATTTATCGCCGGGACGGAATTCACACCGAAGACAGTTCAGGCGCGGCGCGATTTCGGAGCGCCAACCCCGCCGGTGCAAGGGTACGAACTTACCATCCGCCGCGATCCGCATATTTACGACGGACGTTTTGCGAACAACGGCTGGTTGCAGGAATTGCCGAAGCCGCTGACAAAGCTCACGTGGGATGCTCCCGCGTGGGTAAGCCCGAACACCGCGAAGAAGCTCGGAATCAAAGCCGGACAGGATGCCGACGTCATTCAGTTGGATCATCGCGGGCGCAAGATCACGGTTGCTGTATGGGTCCAGCCGGGTCAACCCGATGACGTAGTCACAATGTTCTTTGGTTATGGACGTCTGCGCGCGGGCCAGACTGGCACGGGCCGCGGCTCCAACGCCTACTCGCTCTGGTTCAGCGATGAGCCGTACTATGCGGGCGATCTGAAGCCGACTAAGACGGGCGAAACCTACCTCCTGGCATCGACGCAGGGGTATCAGAACATCGAAGGGCGTAATCAAGTTCGCGCCGCAACTCTGGCGACTTACAAAGAAGAGCCGAATTTCGCGCACCGCGAAACTGAAGCTCCGAAGCCTGAAGAGACGCTGGTTCCTCCGTTCGAATATCCCTCGTACGCGTGGGGCATGTCGATCGACCTGAACAGCTGCGTCGGCTGCAATGCCTGCATGATTGCATGTCAGGCGGAGAACAACATTGCAGTCGTCGGCAAAGAGCAGACGCTACGTGGCCGGCACATGCACTGGATTCGCATCGACGGCTACTACCAGGGTGATCCTTCGAATCCCCGCATGTACTTCCAGCCACTTCCTTGCATGCAATGTGAGAACGCGCCCTGCGAGATTGTTTGTCCGGTGGGCGCTACGGTGCACAGCAGCGAAGGCTTGAACGACATGGTCTACAACCGCTGCGTGGGCACTCGCTATTGCTCGAACAACTGTCCCTACAAGGTACGTCGCTTCAACTTCCTGTTGTTCCAGGATTGGGATACTCCGCAGTACAAGATGATGCGCAACCCTGACGTGAGCATCCGCAGCCGCGGCGTGATGGAAAAGTGCACCTACTGCGTGCAGCGCATCACACAGGGACGAATCCGAGCGGAAGAGCAGGATCGCAAAGTTGCTGATGGCGAGATCCTGACTGCATGTCAGCAGACTTGCCCGACCAATGCAATCGTGTTTGGCGACATCAATGATCCCAAGAGTCGCGTGGCGCAGCTGAAGAAAAATCAGCGCGACTACGGAGTTCTGGAAGAGATCAACACGCGGCCGCGGACCACGTACCTGGCGGCAGTTCTGAATCCGAATCCGGAATTACCTGAAACCCAGCCGGAGCAGAATCTGTAATGGACGAGAAACAGACGCAGGATCTCCAAGCGCCCGTCAACACGCCGCTAATTACCCAAGGGCATACCTTTGGGACGATTACGGACAAGATCAGCTCCATCGTGCTGACAACGCAAACGCCGCTGTTGTGGTTCGCGGTAGTCGGGATCGGGGCTCTGCTGGTCGGCGGCCTCGGTATGGCAGTGACTTACCTGTTTTATCAGGGCGTTGGCATTTGGGGCGTGAACATCCCGATTGGCTGGGGCTTCGCCATTGTCAACTTCGTGTGGTGGGTCGGTATCGGCCACGCCGGAACCCTGATTTCAGCAATTCTCCTACTCCTGCGGCAATCGTGGCGAAACTCGATTAACCGTTTCGCCGAAGCGATGACGCTGTTCGCCGTCATGTGCGCCGGCATGTTCCCGGTGTTGCACATGGGCCGCCCGTGGCTCGCGTACTGGTTGTTCCCTTACCCCAACACGATGAACTACTGGCCGCAGTTCCGCAGTCCGCTGGTGTGGGACGTGTTCGCGGTCTCGACCTACTTCACGATTTCGCTGGTGTATTGGTACATCGGCCTGGTGCCTGACCTGGCAACGATGCGCGATAAGGCGCACAACGTCTTCGCCAAGATGATCTACGGGATGCTGGCACTCGGCTGGCGTGGTTCGGCCCGCCATTGGCACCGTTACGAAAAGGCGTACCTGCTGTTAGGCGGTTTGGCAACGCCGCTGGTGCTCTCCGTGCATACCGTCGTGAGCTTCGATTTTACGGTTGGCATCGTTCCCGGATGGCATAGCACCTTCTTTCCGCCGTACTTCGTTGCCGGAGCCATCTACTCGGGATTCGCGATGGTTCTCGTGCTCGCGATTCCCATCCGCTCCATCTACAACCTGAAAGACATGATCACTGACTGGCATCTGGAGAATTGCGCGAAGCTGATGCTCGGGACCGGGTTGATCGTGGCATACGGCTATGTGATGGAAGCCTTCTTCGCGTGGTATGGAACCAATACCTACGAGAAGGCGCAATTCTTCTGGCGCCAGCATGGCTATTACGCAGCCGCGTATTGGACGCTGATTGCTATCAACGTAGGGTTCGTGAATGTTCTCTGGATCAAAAAGGTGAGAACGAAGCCTGTCCTTCTTTTCCTGGTATCCGTGATTGTGCTGATCGCGATGTGGCTGGAACGATTCGTAATCGTCGTCATCAGTCTCACGCACGACTTCCTGGTTTCGAGCTGGGGCATCTACGTGCCAACCAGGTGGGACTACATGACATTCTTTGGAACCCTGGGCTTCTTCTTCCTGGCGTTTGCATTGTTTATCCGCGTGTTGCCCATGATCTCAATTTTTGAAATGCGCGATTTGCTGCCGTCTGCCCACGTGAAGGCGGATGCGTTAAAGGAGGCGGAGTCGCAATGAGCGAGCCTCAGGTCTATGGATTAATGGCGGAGTTCGAGACTCCTACTGATATCGTCGTCGCCGCGACCCGCGCACATGAGGCCGGCTATCGGAAGATGGACGCCTACAGTCCATTTCCGGTGAAGGGGTTGAGCGAGGCGATCGGATTCCACAAAGATGCCGTCGCCCTGGTTTGTCTGGTTGGCGGAATCCTGGGATTGCTGACGGCCTACGTGCTTCAGTACTGGATCAACGTGATTGCGTATCCGTTGAATGTGGCTGGCAAGCCGTTCCACTCCTGGCCATCATTCATCATCGTGACCTTCGAGCTGACGATCTTGTTCGGTGGTCTTGCCGCCGCGGTCGGAATGCTTGCGCTGAATGGCTTACCGATGCCGTATCACCCGGTGTTCAACGTACCCGAGTTTACGGCGGCATCGCGTGATCGCTTCTTCCTGTGCATTGAGTCAGCCGATCCTAATTTCGACATGAACGGCACCAAGAATTTCCTTGCACGACTTGGACCTCGCACCGTGACGGAGGTGCCCTATTAGCGCGCATCTCCCTAAGCGGTGGTTGAGTGGTTGCTTGTTGCTGGGCAGCACGATAGTCCTTTTCGGCTGCGGGTTCCGACTCGACATGCAAGTGCAGCCGAAGGTGAAGCCGCTGCGCCAGAGCGACTTCTTCGAAGATGGCAGAGCCTCCCGTCCGCTGATTCCTGGCACGGTGGCTCGTGGCGAGGCTCGCGACGATTCGTACTACTACACCGGCATGGTTGCGCCGGGTAGGCCGGGCGACGAGTTGCCGTTCCCCGCTACGAAGGATGTTCTGGAGCGCGGTGAGCAGCGCTTCAACATCTATTGCAGTCCCTGCCATTCGCGAGTCGGCGACGGCAACGGAATTGTCGTGCAGCGCGGATATCGCCGGCCTCCATCGTTCCACGATCCCAAGCTGTTGAATGCTCCCCTGGGGCACTTCTATGACGTAATGACCAACGGATTTGGCGCGATGCCGGATTATGCCGCGCAGGTAACGCCAACTGATCGCTGGAAGATTGCCGCCTACATCCGCGCCCTGCAGTTCAGCCAGCGCGCAACTCAGGCAAGCGTTCCCGCCGGGCAGGAGATCCCTGCGGTAACCAATCCCGTTTCCGGGACTCCGGGAAGTGGGGCGACGCCGCCGGCGGGTGAACAAGGAATTGAGAGGAAGCAGCCGTGAGCAGCAACAATAGCGTGGCCGTGGAAACCCTGGAGACAAAGGCCCCTGCGTTTATCCGCACGGTGCAAAGCAGAGCTCTGGTTGTAGCAGTACTGGCCGGTATCGGAACGATTATCGGATTCATCATCGAGCCCAACGAAGCTTTTCATTCGTGGTTACTCGGATTCGCTTACAGCTGGGGTCTAACCACTGGTCCACTTGCTGTTCTGATGTTGTGGTATCTCAGCGGCGGCCAGTGGGGAATGCCGATCCGGCGGATCCTTGAAGCCGCGATGAAGAATCTCTGGCTGGTTGCCTTGTACTTCATCCCGGTGGTGATCGGAGCCAAGGTTCTCTACGCGTGGATGCATCCGGAAAATATGCATGAAGGCATGATGCGCGAACTGAGCCAGAACTATCTCAACCTGCGGCTCTTCATTTTTCGCGCAGTGCTTTATTTCGTTGTTTGGGGGATGCTCGTCATCTTTCTGAGTCGCTGGTCGAAGCGGCTCGATAGTCCGCCCTCGAAGTTCATGGGACGATTGTTCGCCGGCGTGAGCGGTGCGGGCATGGTCGTCTACTTCTACACTGCCACGTTTGCCACCGTTGACTGGTTCATGTCGATGATCCCGGGCTGGCCATCCACGGTCTACTCGTTGATTCAGATCGTCGGACAGGCTCTGCTGGCCTTCGGCCTTTGCATCGTGTTGAGCCGATTCCTGGTGGCATATCAGCCGATGGCGACGCTGATGAACCGCAAGTTTTTCCACGATATTGGCAAGCTGACCTTTGCGTTTGTCATGCTCTGGGCCTATCTCAGCTTCTCGCAGTGGCTGATTATCTGGGCCGGCAACATGCCGGAAGAAATTCGCTGGTATCTGCCGCGGCTCCACGGCGGCTGGCAATACGGATTCGCGTTCTTGTGGCTATTCCATTTCGCGGTTCCGTTCTCGATCCTGCTTTCACAAAGTCTGAAGAAGAACGTTCGCAAGCTCGTTTGGGTCGCCGCGCTGCTGCTGTTCATGCGCTATTTCGAGTTGTTCTGGCAGATCGAGCCGCAGTTCCATTCGACCTTCCACTACAGCTGGCTCGATGCGGTGATTCCGATCTTCATGGTTTCGCTGTGGGTGGTATTCGCCTGCCGCACCTACATGCATCGTCCGATATTGACTTTGTACGACTCGCGTTTACCTGTCACCCTGGGCCAGTTAGAGGAACAACAGTATGAGTAATCACGGTAGCGGCCAACCAGCGAATCCGGGAATCACTTACGAGTCGCGCGATCTGGGTGCGAAGGGAATCGTCGTGTTCCTGATCGTGCTGGCGATTTCAGGCATTCTCATCGAGTTGCTCGTCTGGGGTATGTTGCGCTTCTACAACCGTATGACCGTGGAAAACAACGTGCCGACCACGGGTACGTCACAGCTTTACGGTCAACCTTATGCAACTCCGGTCACGGGTGATCCTGCCTTACGTTTTCCCAAGCCAGCTCTGCAGGTCGATGACGTTGCCGACATGAACAAGCTGAAGACGGAAAACGAAGAGATCCTGAACAGCTATGGCTGGGTCGACAAAAATAGCGGCGTGGTACGAGTTCCGATTCAAACCGCCATCGACCAGGTCGCGCAAAAGGGATTGCCGGTTCGCCAGCAATCAAATCAGCCGCCGATGGCGGGTTTCGGCGATGGCAATGGAAGCATTCCTGGCGAAGGCGGCGGCGCCGGATCGCTGGTGAATCACTAAAGAGCAATGGAAGCGCATGGCTTTTAGCCGTGCCGCTGGGATCCGCAAAAAAGGTGGGCTTTGGCCCCCGGGGTTTTTGAAAGGAATAAGCAGTGAAATCGAGTAGTTTCAAGCCGCGCAAAGCAGTGATCGCAATCGCAATCGCGTTCGCGGCTACATTCGCGTACGGACAGGGAATGACGGGGCGGGCCACTACCGGCACCACGCAGCCGCCGCCATCCATCCTGAAGCGCGTTGGCATTGAGCAGAAGTTGAATCACCAGCTTCCACTGGATCTGGTTTTTCGCGACGAGACCGGCAAACTGGTGAAGCTGGGCGACTACTTCGGGAAGCGGCCCGTCGTCCTCAGCATGGTGTATTACGAGTGCCCCATGCTCTGCGGCGAAGTGATGAACGGCATGTCGAGCGTCTTTTCCACCCTGAAGTTCGACATCGGCAAAGACTACGACGTGGTCACCGTGAGCTTTGATCCGCGTGAAGGTCCACCGCTTGCCGCCGCCAAGAAGCGCACCATGGTGACCCGATACGGGCGTCCAGGTGGCGAGGAAGGCTGGCATTTCCTGACTGGCGAGCAGTCGTCGATCCAGGCGCTCACCGAAGCCGTCGGCTTCAAGTATGCGTGGGATGAAGACAGCAAGCAGTTCGCGCATGCCGCCGCGATCATGGTGATCACGCCCGAAGGCAAGATCGCGCAGTATCTCTACGGCGTGGAATATGCGCCCAAGGATCTTCGCCTCGCGCTCGTGCAGTCGTCGCAGAACAAGATTGGAAACGTAGTCGACCAGGTACTGCTCTACTGCTACCACTACGATCCGCGAACCGGGAAGTACGGCGCGGTCGTTTCTCGTGTATTGCAGGTGGCCGGTGTCATCACCATTGTTGTGCTGGGAGGTTTCTTGATCGTCATGTTCCGCTTGGAACCCCAGGGCCAGAAGAGCGGATCGAACCGGGGAGGAAAGGCTTAGCATGTTTTCCCACGACTTGCCGCTATGGCCGGTGCAGGCTTCGTCTGGCGCTGGCGCCGTAGACTGGCTTTTCATTTTTCTTCTCGCGGTCACGGGATTCTTCACCCTGCTCGTCTTCGCGCTGCTCACATTGTTTGCAGTGCGCTATCGCGCCAAGCCCGGTGATAACCGCCCCGCTACGCAGATCGAAGGCTCCTACGTTCTGGAAGCCACATGGACTCTGATCCCATTCGGCATCTTCATGGTGATGTTCGTCTGGGGCGCGCTCATCTATGTAAACGAGTCGCGGCCTCCCGCGAATTCGATGGAGATCTACGCCGTCGGCAAACAGTGGATGTGGAAGTTCCAGCATCCGGAAGGCGTTCGCGAAATCAATACTCTGCATGTCCCAGTGGGACGCGACGTTCGCATGACCATGATTTCCCAGGACGTCATCCACAGCTTCTTCGTTCCGGCATTCCGCATCAAGCAGGACGTGCTCCCGGGTCGTTATACGAGCACATGGTTCCATGCCATCCGCCCGGGAACGTATCACCTGTTCTGCGCGGAATATTGCGGAACCCAGCACTCCGGCATGATCGGCGAAGTCGTAGTGATGGAGCCGGCTGCGTACGAAACCTGGCTGATGGGCGGCACCGGAGAAGGCACCATGGCTTCCACCGGACAGAAACTCTTCCAGGAGCTGGGCTGTTCGAGCTGCCATCGTTCCGATACCCAGGGACGCGGACCGAATCTGGTCGGTGTCTTCGGCAAGCCGGTGTTGCTGGATGACGGACGCACCGTGGCGGCCGACGACAACTATGTGCGCGAATCGATCCTGACCCCCGGGGCGAAGGTGGTAGCTGGATTCCAGCCGATTATGCCGACCTTCCAGGGCATCGTCAGCGAAGAACAATTGCTCTCATTAATCGCCTATGTGAAATCTCTGGCGCAACCCGAACAACGTGAACCTGTGAGCAACCGGCCTGCAGTTCCGGGCCGTGCTGCCACGTCGGGAACGAAATAGGTGCAGTAAATTATGGCTACCGCGGCAACTACTACCGAGCGCGAAAATTACCTGAATGCAGGGTATGGACTGAAGTCCTGGCTGCTGACCACGGATCACAAGCGGATCGCTCTCCTGTATCTGATTTCGATCACGCTGATGTTCTTCATCGGTGGTTTCTTTGCCACCATGATCCGCCTGGAGCTGCTTACGCCGGCCGGCGATCTGATGACGTCGGACACCTACAACAAGATGTTCAGCATGCACGGAATCGTGATGATCTTCTTCTTCCTCATCCCGTCGATTCCGGCCGTGCTCGGAAATTTCCTGATCCCGATGATGATCGGCGCCAAGGACCTGGCGTTTCCGAGGCTGAACCTGCTTAGCTGGTACATCTACGCCGTCTCCGCATGCATGATGCTGTACGTGATCCTGAACGGTGGCGTCGATACCGGATGGACGTTCTATCCCCCATTCAGCACCACTTACTCGAACACGAATGTCGTAGTTGCCGGGCTCGCGGTCTTCGTCAATGGATTCTCGTCGATCCTTACTGGACTGAACTTCATCGTGACCCTGCACCGCATGCGTGCTCCCGGTATGACGTGGACGCGCCTGCCTCTGTTCTGCTGGAGCCACTATGCGACTTCCGTGATCCAGGTACTGGGAACTCCCGTGCTTGCCATCACTGTTGCGTTGGTCGCGCTCGAGCGCCTCTTCCATATCGGAATCTTCGATCCGAAGGTTGGCGGCGATCCCGTCCTCTTCCAGCACCTCTTCTGGTTCTATTCGCATCCGGCCGTCTACATCATGATTCTGCCGAGTATGGCGGTGATGTCGGAAGTGATCACCTGTTTCTCGCGCAAGCGCATCTTCGGCTACAACTTCGTTGCGCTCGCCTCCATCGGCATCGCGGTTCTGGGATTCCTGGTCTGGGCACACCATATGTTCGTGGCCGGAATCTCGGTCTATGCCGCGCTTGTGTTCTCGATCCTGAGTTACTTCGTAGCCGTGCCCTCGGCAATCAAGGTCTTTAACTGGACCGCGACCATGTTCAAGGGCCGTATCTATCTCTACACGCCGATGCTCTACGCCTTCGGCTTCATCGGCCTTTTCACCATGGGCGGGATGACGGGACTGTTCCTGTCGAGCCTCGGCATCGACGTGCACGTAACCGACACATACTTCGTGGTCGCGCACTTCCACTTCATCATGGTGGGCGGCGCGGTGATGGCGTACCTGGCTGGAATTCACTTCTGGTGGCCGAAGATCACCGGGCGCATGTATCCGGAGGGCTGGGGCAGAATCGCCGCGGGTCTCGTCTTCGCCGGATTCAACCTTACATTCCTTCCGCAGTTCGTTCTTGGTTATCTCGGAATGCCGCGCCGTTATCACGCGTACGCTCCTGAGTTCCAGGTGCTGAACGTGCTTTCGACCGCGGGAGCTTCCATTCTCGCGCTTGGCTATTTGTTGCCGCTGATTTACTTGCTTTGGTCGCTGCGTTACGGAGCGATCGCTGGGCCCAATCCGTGGGAGGCTGCGGGACTGGAGTGGACCACCGCTTCTCCGCCGCCGACTTTTAACTTTGACGAAACTCCCGTCGTAACCTGGGAAGCCTACAACTACGACGAACTGCCGCAGGAGGTCCCCGTTGGCCAGTAGCACTGAAGTCGTCCCCCAACACTCTCTGCAGCACCATTTCGCCAACATGGAGCAGCAGCGGGAGTCCTCCAACCTGGGAATGTGGCTCTTCCTGGTTACGGAGATCATGTTCTTTGGCGGACTGTTCGCAGCCTACCTGGTATATCGGCTTTTGCATCCAGGCGCATTCGAGTTCGGCAGCGAGCACATGGAGTTCTGGCTCGGCACCTTCAACACTGTCATCCTGCTGTGCAGCAGCTTAACCGTGGCGCTATCCGTTCACGCTGCGCAACTGGGACACACCAAAATCACGGCCATCCTCCTGATCATCACCGTCCTGATGGGATTCGGCTTCCTCGGCATCAAGGGCGTCGAATACCACAATCACTGGGTGGAAGGATCCTTCCCTGGGCATTTCTGGCACATGGATACCACCGGCCTGCACGGCGACGACGTCAACGCCGCGCAGCTGTTCTTCTTCATCTATTTCGTGATGACCGGCTTGCACGCGCTGCACGTGATTATCGGCATGGTGCTGCTGTCGTTTATCGCGTTCTTTGCCCTACGAGGACGCTACTCGGCCGAGTATCACAACCCGGTGCACGTCTCCGGTTTGTACTGGCACTTTGTCGACCTGGTGTGGATTTTCCTGTATCCCTTGCTGTACCTGATTGCACATAAACACGCATAACTATGAAAGAACACATCGTACCTCGCAAAACCTATTTCATCGTCTGGGGCGCCCTGATGTCGCTGATGGTGCTCACCGCAGTTCTCTCGCGCGTGAACCTCGGCGACTGGAGCACCGTGATCGCGTTGGGCATTGCCGCCGCCAAGGCTTTGTTAGTGCTGCTGTTCTTTATGCACCTGCGTTACGAGGATTACAAAATCACCGCCGTGGTTCTGTTCGCAGGATTCTTCTGGATGAGTATCCTGTTCGTGCTCAGCCTCACCGACTACCTGACGCGCGGACTCAGCGGAAGTGCCGGACACTGACGACTTCTATTTCCAGTGTGCGCAGTGCACAGAAAAGCCGCCGAATCACGGCGGCTTTTTCATTTTCCAGGCTACGAGATTACATCCCTCGCTGAGCCGCGCTTGACGCTGTTGCGGTTCGCGTCTGCGAAGACAGCGAAACGTCCTTGAGCAGCAGCTGCTCGCTCGGCGAAAAGCTGCTGTAGACCCCTGATTCGATTTGACGCTGGCGCGCTGCCGGGGGCATAGCCTGTAGCGTGCGGATCGCGTTCCGCACCTCGCGGCGATGCTCGGCAGGCGCTTCCGCGCTCGCGCGCATCAGTGCCTTGGACTTCGCGTTCGGTGCCGGAGGAGTGAATACTGCGTTCCTTACCGCTGCGCGCTCTTCCCGAGAGAAATCAGCGAAGAGGCCGGTGGCAAGCTCACGCTCACGCGCTGCGGGCGGCATTCCGCTTAGAGCGCGAATGGCATTGCGCACTTCAGGGCGAGCGTCTGGAATCTGCCGAATCGCGGACTCTGCCAACTGCTGGCTGCTTGGGCCAACGTAACGTGCC
Source organism: Terriglobia bacterium (assembly GCA_963826275.1). GTDB lineage: Bacteria > Acidobacteriota > Terriglobia > Terriglobales > Acidobacteriaceae > JAJPJE01. Next base: position 464,376 of record CAWGWI010000007.1, read on the forward strand.
GACTCCGGATTCGAAAAATCCGCGTTCGAGTACTCAGCTGGTGGGTTATCCGGATAGCCCTCATTGCTCGCGCTGTATGAACCGGGATCGGCCGGCGCATACCCGGACGAAGCAAAGCAGGGAGAAGGATAGTAATAGCAAGGCGGAGCCACCCATGCCGGGGGTGCGTAGGGATAGACGTACGCCGGACCCCAAAACGGACCGAAGTTGAAGCCGATCGAGACGCCCCATCCGCCCCAACCGAAACCGGGATAACCCCAGCCTCCCCATCCGCCGCGCCAGCCTGGATAGCCCCAACCACGACCCCAGCCCGGCGATGCCCAGCCGTAACCACGTCCGCCATAGAATCCCGTGCCACGAACGCCACCGAAAGACGGGCCATGCGCCACACCGCGGAATCCAGTTGCGCCGCGGAACCCGCCGTAGCCGCTACCTCCGTGGAAGCTGCTGCCACCGTGGAATCCGCCACCACCGCCGCCGCCGTGGAAGCCGCCACCGCCACCACCATGGCCGCCGCGCTGTGCCAGAAGAGGTTCTGTGGTCAAACCAAGCGCGAGCGCAATCGCGATCGCGCAGAGAACTTTCAGGAAGGAACATTTACTCATGGCAGTAACTCCGGCAGAGCGCCCCGCTGCCAAAAACGGATTTCATTTTATACCCAATTGGTGACAGCCCGTTTCGGGGGAGAAGCTAAACGGCCGCCCCTGCTGTTGACCGCCAAAGGTGCGCATACTGTCCCGAATCGGGAGATCCCATGGCCCCCCCTACCCTCGTGTCCCGCATTCTAAAGGACTTAGCGGCATGGGATAAGCTAGTCCCTACAAAACAAAGCACTTAATCCGAGTGATCCGATAAAACAAAGGACTTAGCGGTCGAGTAGATCAGTCTTTCAGTTGATCAGTCGGTCGGTAAGAGCTGTATTCCAGTAATGGCTACACGTGCTTGCCCGAGGTCTGGTGGACGAGAGATGCCTCTCTATGGCTCGGCATGACAGATCCTCGCTGACGCTCGGATAGAAACAGCAAAGCTCGGAGAAACAGCAAAAGCCCGGAGCGATCTTTTCAGATCAGTTCCGAGCTTCTATATCAAGCATAGCAGGTTTGGCCGGGAAACTAGACACGCGTAAGTCTCGTAATGCGAGCGGGTTACGCAAATAACGGGCTTGACAAGATTGGAGGGCGAGCGAGGAGTGTGATATGGCGAACAAGGGGATGTGATGAATGGTCGGCAGGCGCGTGCAACATCGTATTGCGCGTAGGCGACCAAGCTGATCAGCTGGAACGGTTCTGATCTGAAAGGCCGCGTTGGTGTAGAGGTGGGATTGGGCACGCTTCATTCATCGGTATCGACCAGTTCTATCGCAGAACATGCCCGCTCGTGGGCGAGCGGGCTCCACCAAACCTGAGTGCGCTCAGATAACGCAAGATTTCTCGACTCCAGGCCGCGAGATCCAACAGAGGGATCGCGAAACACATGGCGGCCAGTCGCTCGAGATGACAGATCGAGTGTGATTACGGTTGGTGTCGCTGCTCGTATGCCGTGATCTGCGCTTCGTGGCGCAGCGTGAGCCCGATGTCATCGAGTCCGTCGAGCAAACAACGACGCCGAAACTCGTCGATCTCAAACGCGGCAGAGAATCCGTTGTCGTCGTAGACCTGCTTCAATTCCAGATCAATCGTGAGCTGATAGCCTTCCGTCTCTTTCGCGCGCTTCATCAGCTTGTTGACCTCGGATTCGGTCAGCACAACCGTGAGCAGGCCATTCTTCACGCAATTGTTGGAAAAGATATCGGCAAATGAGGGAGCGATCACGGCGCGGAATCCGTAGTCGCCCAGCGCCCACGGGCGCATGCTCGCGCGACGATCCGCAGCCGAAATTCTTCGCCGCCAGAAGAATGCTTGCGCCCTTGTAGCGCGGGGCGTTGAGGATGAACTCCGGATTCGGTTTCCCATCAGGTGTGAAGCGCCAGTCGTTGAACAGGAACTGGCCAAAGCCGGTGCGCTCGATGCGCTTCAGAAATTGCTTGGGAATAATCTGGTCGGTATCGACATTGACGCGATCGAGCGGTAGGACGACTCCGGTGTGCTGGCGAAACGGTTCCATTAGCGATACTCCCATTGGCGCACGTCGGTGAAGTGGCCAGTGACAGCGGCAGCGGCGGCCATTGCGGGACTGACGAGATGCGTGCGCCCATCGCGACCCTGGCGGCCTTCGAAATTGCGATTGCTGGTCGAAGCGCAACGTTCGCCCGGTTGCAGCACGTCGGGATTCATCGCCAGGCACATGGAGCATCCCGACTCGCGCCACTCGAAACCGGCCTCGGTGAAGATGCGGTCCAGCCCTTCCTCTTCGGCTTCCAGCTTGATCTTCTGTGAGCCCGGAACCACCATCGCCTGCACGCGCGAGTTCACGTGATATCCCTTGATGACCTTCGCGGCGGTCCGCAAATCTTCGAGGCGCGAGTTGGTGCACGATCCGATGAAAACGCGATCGACCTTGATGGTCTGGATCGGTGTATGCGGCGAGAGCGCCATGTACTCGAGCGCGCGTTCGGCCGCACGGCGATCGGCATCGCTCGTCGCGAATGTCGGATCAGGCACCTCGCCGGTCACCGGAACTACCATGCCTGGATTTGTTCCCCAAGTGACGTAGGGCGCGAAGCTGCCGGCATCGATTTCGACGACGCGATCGTAGTGCGCACCCGGATCGCTGTGCAGCGTCTCCCAGTGTGCGAGGGCTTTATCCCAGTCAGCGCCTTGTGGGGCATGACGACGCCCGCGGAGGTACGCAACGGTAGTCTCGTCGGGCGCGACCATCCCCGCGCGCGCGCCAGCCTCGATGCTCATGTTGCAAAGCGTCATGCGGCCTTCCATCGAAAGCGCGCGAATGGCCTCGCCGGTGAACTCGAGAACGTGGCCAGTGCCGCCATCGGTGCCGATCTTGCCAATGATGCCCAACGCGAGATCCTTCGCGCTGACTCCGGCCGGCAGCGTGCCCTTCACATCGATCTGCATGGTGCGCGGTTTTTGCTGCGGCAAGCACTGCGTGGCCAGCACGTGTTCGACTTCCGATGTCCCAATGCCGAAGGCGAGTGCGCCGAAGGCTCCGTGCGTGCTGGTGTGACTGTCGCCACAGACGATGGTCATGCCAGGCTGCGTGAAGCCAAGCTCTGGCCCGATGACGTGCACAATGCCGCGGTCTTCCGATCCCATGTCGAACAGCTGAATGCCGAACTCGCGGCAATTCTGGCGCAGTGTCTCCATCTGCTTGGCCGAGATCGGCTCAAGCACCGTCAGGGCGAGCGGCGTGGTCGGATTGTTGTGATCCACGGTGGCGATGGTGCGCTCAGGGCGGCGTACTTTGCGTCCCGCGACACGCAAGCCTTCGAATGCCTGCGGCGAAGTAACCTCGTGCACGAGATGCAGATCGATATAGATCAGCGGCGGCTGGTCGCTGGGCTCGCAGATGACGTGCGCGTCCCAGACTTTCTCAAATAATGTGCGTGGCTTCGACATGGGGTATGAAAGAACTCCTAATGCAGTGCAGGTGTTGTAAATCCCACCCACGCCAAAAGAGGCGAGGGTGGGGCACCCAATTTGTGAATGGGCCACCGGGTTTTACACGGCGTGATACGCGCGCCGGTTGTCCACGACTTCGGCCAGTGCCTGTTCGACGAGCTTACCCATTTCCGTGGTGCTGACTTCGAACTTGCCTTCGCGCGCCAGGTCTTTCGTGCGATAACCGGAATCGATCACCTTTACGATGGCCTGCTCGATGTCGCGCGCGTCCTGTTCCAGTTTCGCGCTGTGACGCAGCAGCATGGCCGCCGAAGCAATCGCGCCAATCGGATTAGCAATGTTCTTTCCAGCAATGTCCGGCGCAGAACCGTGTACTGGCTCGTATAGATCGACGTCGCCGCCAATGGTTGCGGAAGCAAGCGTGCCGAGTGATCCGCTGAGAACGCCGGCTTCATCGGACAGAATATCGCCGAATAAGTTTTCGGTGAGCACCACGTCGAAGCTGGTGGGCGCGGTCACCAGGCGCATTGCGCAGGCGTCGACGTAAGTATGCTCGAGCTTTACGTCGGGATACTCTTTGCCGAGCAACGTGACGACCTGACGCCAGAGCTGCGAAGTTTCGAGAACGTTCGCTTTGTCGACGCGAGGTGACTTTCTTGCGGCGCTTGCGGGCAAGCTCAAAGGCCACGCGCGCGACACGCTCGATCTCCTCGACCGAGTAGCGCATGGTGTTGAAAGCGGCTTCGTTGTTGCCCACAAATCCGCGTGGTTCCCCGAAGTAGAGGCCGCCGAGCAGTTCACGAACGAACATGATGTCGGCGCCACGAACGATCTCTTCTTTCAGAGGGGAACAGTCGGCAATGCCGGGATAAACGATTGCAGGACGGAGGTTGGCGAATCCCTTGAGCGCCTTGCGCAATCCGAGCAGACCGGCTTCGACGCGCTTTTCGGGCGGAAGATGGTCGTACTTCGGCGATCCTACTGCGCCCAGCAACACCGCGTTGCTTTGCAAACAGGTTTCGATCGTCTCGGGCGGAAGCGGCGTTCCGAATTGATCGATGGCCACGCCGCCGATGGCGCGCTCGGTGAATTCGAACTCGTAGTTACTCAGGTCCGCCACGCAGCGCAGAATGCGCACCGCTTCCCGAGTGACTTCGGGACCGATGCCGTCGCCGGGCAGGACCGTAATCTTCAGCTTAGTACTGGGAGACAACTAGTAACCTCCAGTGTCGTGAGCAAATCGAGAAATACCCCACTCAAGCCAGAAGAAGGCTTGAATGGGCCACCGAAAACTGAATGGGCCACCCAAGAGTGAATGGGTCACCAAAACTAGATGGCCACCGAGTTATGCGATTCCGGCGGAGCGTGCCACCGCGTCGGCGGTACCTACGGCAGCGCCCATCGGCATCCCGGGGAACTCTTCGTGAATGATCGCCAGCAGGTGCCGGTCTTCCACAAGCTTGATCTGATCGGCCAGCGCGACGAACCGCTTGTAGATGTGATCGAGTTCGCGTCGCTCGAACTTGTAACCTAGTTCGGCGCAACGCAGCCCAAGCGCGTGACGACCGGAGTGTTTGCCGAGCACCAGTTTGTTCTCGGGCACGCCGACAGACTTCGGCGTCATGATCTCGTAGGTCAGCGGATTCTTGATCACGCCGTCCTGGTGGATACCGGCTTCGTGCGCAAACGCGTTGCGTCCGACGATCGCCTTGTTCGGCTGCACCGGCACATGCGTGATCTCGGTCAACATGCGGCTCGTCGGATATAGCTCTTCGCTGTTCACACCTACGTCGTAGGGCATCACGTCCGGACGGACGCGCAGCGCCATTACGAATTCTTCGAGTGACGCATTTCCTGCGCGCTCACCGATGCCGTTGATGGTGCACTCGATCTGGCGCGCACCGCCTTCAATGGCCGCGAAAGAGTTGGCAACCGCCAATCCTAGATCGTTGTGGCAGTGCACTGAAACAATTGCCTTACGGCTGCATGCGTCGATCCGCGAGGTGACAGCCTGGATGATGCGGCGCATCTCGTTCGGAACCGTATACCCGACCGTATCGGGAATGTTCACCGTGGTCGCGCCCGCTTCAACGACGGCCTCAGCCACCGAGCACAGGAACTCCAGTTCGGTGCGGGTGGCGTCTTCAGGCGAGAACTCTACGTCCGCGCACAGCGAATGCGCGAACTGCACCTGCTCGACCGCCTGACGGATGCACTGGTCGCGATTCATCTTCAGCTTGTAGTGCAGATGAATGTCAGAAGTGGCCAGGAAGACGTGGATACGCGGCCGCGCGGCATGACGAACCGCACCCCATGCGCGCTCGATGTCGTGATGCGTGGCGCGGGCCAGTCCGGCGACGGTAGGCCGGCGGATCTCCTGGGCGATCGCCTCGACGGCCTCGAAGTCGCCTTCGGAGGCGATCGGGAAGCCGGCTTCGATGACGTCCACGCCAAGTCGATCGAGCTGCCTCGCCAAACGTAGCTTTTCATCAAGGTTCATGCTGCAACCTGGTGATTGTTCGCCATCGCGTAGCGTGGTGTCGAAGACTGTAATGCGGGAACGTTCCATCGAGCGGCTCCTTTCGTTCAGCCGTTAGAGTAATTCTGTACAGTACAGGTTTGACCACCCCAGTCGATAAAGCAAGTTTATAGTTATTAATGGAACATAATCAAGTCTTATGCTATAAGAGGTTCTTTGGTGTTCGCCATGGTCTATAAGGGGGCCAATTTGGATCTATTCCAGCTGGAGACCTTTCTCACGGTAGCGCGGGAAGGCAGCTTCTCGCGCGCAGCCAAAAAGCTGTACCGTACCCAGCCGGCCATCAGTCAGACAGTGCGCAAGCTGGAAGACGAACTGGGTGAGGCGCTGTTCGACCGCTCGTCCCGCGATGGCATCCTCACCGACGCCGGACGCGTGCTCCATGACTACGCCGAGAAGCTGCTGAACATGCGCGGCGAGGCCATGACCGCCATCGAAGAACTGCGCCAGATGAACAAGGGCAAGCTGAGCGTGGCGGCCAACGAATACACCTGCCTCTACCTGCTGCCGATCCTGAACGAATACCGGCGACACGCGCCCATGATCAAGGTGAGCATCCTGCGCGCGCTGGCGAGCCGCATACCCGACGAGTTGCTGAACCACAGCGTGGAGTTTGGCGTGGTCAGCTTTCGCCCGGAAGATCCGCTGCTGCGGTCGATTGTCGTCTATCGCGACGAATTGGCTTTCGTGGTGCCGCCCACGCATCCGCTGGCGGGATCGAACGAAGTCAGCATCAAGCAGCTTGGCGCCGAGTACTTCGTCGCGCACCATGTGCCGTCGCCCTACCGCGCCAAGGTGCTGGAGACCTTCCAGAAGCGCAAAGTTCCACTCCACATGGACGTCGAAATGCCAACCATCGAGGCGATCAAGAAATTCGTTGGTATGGGCAATGGTGTGGCGCTGATCCCGGCAATTACGGTCGAGAGGGAACTAGCCCGTGGAGAACTGGTGCACATCCCCGTGCCCGAACTTGCGCTGGAACGCAAGTTACGGCTGGTCTATCGCAAGAACGCGAGCCTGTCGCATGCGGCCCGAGCATTCCTCAAAGAAGTGGAAGCGTATGCGGAGCGCGAAAGTGGGCGGTATATGTTTGTGCCGGATAAATAAGTTCGTCTCTCGGTTCTTCAGTCTTTCAGCTCTCAGCTAAATAAGAGTACCCCACCCTGTGGTTCTTTTTGCGCTGGGTGGATTCTTGGCTTTCTCTGTGACCTCTGTGCCTTTGTGGTGAAATCGATGTCCGGCCCTTTCCAAAAGCACGAAAGGACCGGGCACCCGATTCGTCTTGTCCGGATCCCTCCGTGCCTCAGTGTCTCCGTGATAAAAAGCTACTGCGCCGCGCCGGCCGCGGGCTTCTTCTCTTCTTCCTTGCCAAGATCGCCAAAGGTCCACAGGCCGAATGCTTTCAGCTCTTCGTCTTCGTGCTTCTTCACCAGCATGCGCGCGGTCTGAACTTCTGGCCATGGAGACGCAAGGCGCTCGGGGCGATCGGCGATCCAAAAACTGGTCAGCGCCATCACCGCCGTGTCGCGCAGCAATAGATCCGGGTCTACCTTGTCGAAGGTATCGACCTGGGAGTGATGCGTGTATTTGTAGTCAGGAGAATCCTGGTCGAGATTGATGCCCGGCAGCCCGGCAAGAATGAATGGTCCGGCATCGGTTCCGAACTCGACGTCGTCGTTGGTCTTGATTTTGCCGAAGGCTTGCACGGTCTCCGCGAACGGCTTCACCGCCGCGACAACATCGTCACGCCCGCCGAGCTGCAGGCTGATCACGGGTCCCTGGCCGTTGTCGAGAATGACGGCGGCAACATGGTTCGCCATCTCTGACTTGTGCATCTTCACGTAGGCCAGCGAGCCGAGCAGGCCCTGTTCTTCTCCGGTGAAGAGAACGAAGCGCATGGTGCGCTTGGGCTTGAATCCGGACTTGATGATGGCTTCGGCGGCACCGAGCGTGGTGGCAACGCCCATGCCATCGTCGGTCGTGCCTTCCGCAAGATCCCAGGAATCGAGATGGCCGCCGATGACGACGACCTGCTCCGGATGCTCGGCACCGGGGATGTCGCCGACGACATTCGCGGAGTCGACTGGACCGCTGCTGAGGGTATTCTGGACATCCATTTTCAGGCGCACGGGCTTCCCCTGGTCGAGAAAGCGGCCAAGCTGTTCGGAATCTTCTGCGGTCATGCTGACGACTGGAATGTCATACACGGTGTCGAAGCCAAGGACGCCGGTATGAGTCAGATTCATGCCACGCGCCTTCGAGCCGCCCTGTCCGCCGATCACGGCAGCAGCATGAGCCGCGTAGGCTGCCTTGAGAAAAGGCCCGAACTTCAAGAACATCTTCTGGCGCTCCTCGCGCGACATGTCGGTCTTCGAGCGCATCAGCAGGATCTTCCCGTTCCACTTGCCGGAATTCTCCTTCATCTCGCGGTCGAGCTGCGCGCTATCGACGGCAACCACTTCGGCCTGTACGCCACCTTTCGGTGTCGACCCGACCCAACCGAGCGAAGAGATGGTCAGCGGCCGCTGAATTGGGGTAACCAGGCTGGCGCTGGCAGAGACGCGCGTCCACCCGCGGGAGAGCTGCCAAGTTTCTGCACGGACATTGCTGAGTCCGATGGCCCGCATCTTCGCCATGCCCCACTTGATCGCTTGCGTCGCTTGCGGCGATCCGGTTACGCGGCCTCCGATTGTGTCGCTCAACTCCTCCAGATAGTCGAGTGCGTGATTATCGATCGTGGCATGACCGGCGATGGAAGTGAGCGCGGGCAGCGTGCCATCCTGCGCGGGCGCGGGAGGTGGCACTGGAGCGGCGTCGGCGGCGAAGGTCGTGGCAAGCAAGCAGAAAAAGGCTGTACAAGTCAGTATGGTTTTCACAGAAACTCCGTAAGGATCGTTGGCGCGCGATTGGTCCCCACAAGCGCGACCGCATATCCTAAAACATTGTGGGTAGCTTACGATAATACGTGGGCGGAATTTCAGATCCGGGGGAGGATTCATGCTGACCAGGCCTGAACGCAATGAATATAGCGATTGGTATGCCGACTACGTGGCGCGAGTGCCCGATGGCGATGTGATCGAAGTGCTGGAGCGGCAGTCGCAGCGAGATACAGGCGTTTCTGAAGGACGCTGTCGGAGGAGCAGGCGGAGAAACCGCCGGCGCCGGGCAAGTGGAGCGTCAAGCAGGTGATCGGGCATCTGTGCGATGGTGAACGCGTGTTCACGTATCGTGCGCTGCGCTTCTCGCGCGGGGATCAGACGCCGCTTCCTGGATTCGAGCAGGATGATTACGTCCGCGAGGGTCATGCGAATGGACGCCGACTGGCGGATCTGGCCGCGGAATACGACGCGCTACGCAAGGCGACGATCGCGTTCTTCAAGAGCGTGAGTCCCGAGGCGGCACTGCGCGTCGGGAAAGCCAGTAACGCGGAAGTGAGCGTGCGGGCGTTGGCGTATATCACGGCGGGACACGAGCAGAGACATTTGGAGCTAATGAGAGGGGCGGTGGGAGCCGCGAGTTGAGCACTCACTTGCGTCCGAGCGTTCAATTGCTTGGGCAGACGACCGATGCCATTGAGGACGCGATGTTGGTACGAAAGTAAGTAGCCTCTCGTTGCGGCGCGAACTAGCATTCCAGTATGAGAGCAACCAGGAATCCGGTGATTTGGTTCGCACACGGTCTCTTTGTAATAAGCGTTCTCAGCAGCGCTGCTCAGACCAATGGGAGCATTTCGACTGTTAACCGCGGCGAACTTCGAAGAGTTTTAATCGAGGCGCGCGACCCTGTGATCCAGCTTGCTAAAGATGATTCCAGTAGTTACGACTCGAGGATTTCACAGAAAGTGCACGACCTTGTCGATGGATTTCTATATCTGAACGATCGTGATAACGTCCACTATCTTCAGCAACATCTAAAAAGGGCCTATGGTGACGAGATAGCACACGTACTGGAGTCCCCGCCCGCCTTGAACAAAAGATTGACCATGGCTAACCACCTCGACTCATCCACAGTTCGAGCCAGCACACTTGGTGCTATAGCGAGCGAGCAGTATAGGAACGGAAACGAGTCTGAAGCTGATCGCACACTAGAGCTCGCGATCCAAGCAGCCTCGGAGCCACGAGATGATTCGAAGACATTTGAGTCGCGCCCAGAAGAAAAGCTTCTTCAACTAGCGAATGGACTACAAACAGACGGCTGGACTGAGGGCGCAAATGCTGTTCTGATGCGAACCCAAAAGTTCCTTGGATCTTCGGCACCGAGCGGATGGGACTGGAGAAATCTTGCAGAGGCCTCAATCCGGACCGCAAATTTTACGCTGGCGCGCGACGCGCTCGACAAAATTGGAGATGAAGAAGGACGATCCGAGGTCGAGCAGAAGCTGCAGGCATCGCTGACCACAAAGCTGGATCCAGACGCAGCAATCCGTTCAGCAGTCAGTCTCACCGACACTGAACTTTGTATTCACACTCTTGGAGAGATTGCGAAGCGTCAAATATCAGCTGGCGACTTTAAGGCTGCAACTGCAACACTGGGAATTGCCCTTGACGCTGCGCTCAACGAATCGGACGACACGTTTCAGGTATTCCAGTTGAATGACATTGCCTGGCTTCAAATCGATGCTGGTGATACAGATGGTGCAGAGCGAACGCTCCAAACAGCAGTGCAGGCTAACGAAAAACACAGGTGGGGTGCTGATCAAGTGAATGGGTGGGTTGCATTAGCCGATACCCTCGCATTCCTTGGGCATTTCGAACGGGCCCGTTCCATTGCTTTGAAATCTGACGATTCATCTTTTCGAGGGGCTGGATTGAACTTGGTTGCGTACCGGGAAACCGCAGCCGGTCGTAGCGCAGATGCACTCGCCTGGGCCAATAGACTAAAGGACCCGGACGAGCGCAGTGCTGCTTTTCTCGGGGTCGCAAAAGCGATGATCGAAGATCTTAGAAATATGTCTTCGAAGTAGACCTCGCTGAAACGATCAGAGCAACTGCAGATCCCTCGCGCGCTGCGCGCGCTCGTGATGACAAACAAAAGCGCCTTTCTCTGTGCCCTCTGTGCCTCTGGGGTGAAGAAAAGGAACTCCGTGACTCCGTGTTGAAAAAGAAAACCCTACTCGCGTGGGGTTTTTAGCTAACCACTAACGACAAACCACTAATCACTTGCTGGCTACTGCTGCCTGGTCGGATTCCGGCGTGACTTTGACCGCCTTGAGGAATGGCATCATCTCGCGCAATGAGGCGCCGACTTTTTCCAGAAGTGACGTTTGCTCATCTCGGCGTGTCTTCGAGAACCATGGGCGACCGTTCTTGTTCTCGGAGATCCACTTCTTGGCGAAGGTGCCATCCTGAATCTCCGTCAGCATCTTCTTCATTTCTTTGCGAACGTTGTCGTTGATCACGCGCGGACCGCCGGTGTAGTCGCCGTACTCGGCGGTATCGCTGACCGAGTAGCGCATATAGTTCAGTCCGCCCTGGTACATGAGATCGACGATGAGCTTGAGCTCATGCAGGCACTCGAAGTAGGCGATCTCCGGCTGATATCCCGCGTCGACGAGCGTCTGGAATCCCGCTTTGACGAGTGCGCTGGCTCCGCCGCAGAGCACGGCTTGCTCGCCGAACAAATCGGTCTCGGTTTCCTCAGCGAACGTGGTCTGCAATGTTCCTGCGCGAGTGCAGCCGATGCCCTTCGCGTAAGAGAGCGCAAGAGGAAGAGCTTTGCCGGTTGCGTCCTGCTCGATGGCGACGAGTCCGGGAGTGCCTCCGCCTTCGCGGAAGACTTCGCGCACGCGATGGCCAGGCGCTTTCGGGGCGACCATGGTGACGTCGACATCCTTCGGCGGCGTGATGGTTCCAAAGCGAATGTTGAAGCCGTGTGCGAACATCAGCATCTTGCCGGGCTTGAGGTTGGGCGCGATGTCGTTCTTGTAGACATCGGGCTGCGTGGTGTCGGGGACGAGAATCATGATCACGTCGGCCCAGGCGGCGGCTTCGGCAGGCGAGGTCACGGTGAGCCCCGCGCCCTGCGCCTTCGCGCGCGACTTGCTGGACATGGTGAGTCCGATTTGCACGTTGACGCCGCTGTCTTTGAGGTTGAGGGCGTGCGCGTGTCCTTGCGATCCGTATCCGATGATGGCGACCTTCTTGGCCTGAATGAGGGCGAGGTCCGCATCGTTGTCGCGGAAAATCTTGGCCATGATGTTCTGTTTCTCCTTAATAAGTGCGGGTTGTTACCCGAAGAATTTGCCTGGCAATAGGGTTTCCTCGCCTGCGGCTCGGAATGACAGCAAAAAAAAACTAACTGCCCCACTCAAGCCAAAAGAAGGCTTGAATGGGCCACCGATTCCTATCCCACCTCTGCCAAAAGAGGGCAGAGATGGGGCACCCAAACTTTCCAACAGCAGATCCCTCGCGGACTAAAGTCCGCTGGTGATGACAAAAAGCTAACTACCCCACTCAAGCCAAAAGAAGGCTTGAATGGGCCACCGATTCCTATCCCACCTCTGCCAAAAGAGGGCAGAGATGGGGCACCCAAACTTTCCAACTGCAGATCCCTCGCGGACTAAAGTCCGCTGGTGATGACAAAAAGCTAACTGCCCCACTCAAGCCAAAAGAAGGCTTGAATGGGCCACCGATTCCTATCCCACCTCTGCCAAAAGAGGGCAGAGATGGGGCACCCAAATTCGCGATGTATTGCTACACCGAGTACGAGACGCCTTGCTCTTCCTCGAACACTGCGGCGATCTTGGTCCCGTTCGCGGTTGCGATTGCCGGTGTATTGGCTTTGATGCCGCGAGCCATCGCCACGCGTCCGGTGCGAACCATCTCCAGGATCCCGTAAGGCGCGAGCACTTCCAGCAGGCCATCGATCTTGTCTTCGGTGCCGGTGATTTCGAGAATGATCGACTCAATGGCGACATCGACCACGCGCGCACGAAATACCTGCGCGAGTTGCAGCACCTGCGAACGCTGGTCAGCCTTCGCGCCAACTTTGATCAGCGCGAGATCGCGTGCGACGGACGCGCTCTCAGTGATGCTCTCGACCAGCAGCACGTTCACGAGCTTGTAGAGATGCGCCTCGAGACGGCGCGCACCGGACTCGTCGGTATCGACGACGATGGTCATGCGCGAGACGCCCGGCTTCTCAGTGTGGCCGACGGTGAGCGACTCAATGTTGTAGGCGCGACGGCGGAACAGCGACGCAACACGCGTCAAAACGCCCGGCTTGTTCTCAACGTAAACGGCAAAAGTATTCAGCATTCTGACCCCTATTCGTCCTCGCCGGTTTCGTAGATCGGCGATGGACGGCGAATCATGGCGTGCAAATCGGCTCCAGCGGGAACCATGGGATAAACCGAATCCTCTTGCTCGACGCGGAAATCGATGAGCACCGGCCCTGGATGCTTGCGGGCTGATTCGACGCTGGTAATTACGTCGTGGCGCTGGTCCACGCGCATGGCGCGAATTCCGAAGGCTTCGGCGAGTTTCACGAAATCCGGATTGACGAGGGGCGTGGCGGCATAGCGCTTCTCGTAGAAGAACTCCTGCCACTGGCGCACCATGCCCAGGAATCCGTTGTTGATGATCGCGATTTTCACGTCGATCTTTTCCTGCGCGATGGTGGCGAGCTCGCACATAGTCATCTGGAAGCCGCCATCGCCGACGACGACCCAGACTTCCGCGTCAGGACGCGCGAATTTCGCGCCGACTGCTGCGGGAAGAGCGAAGCCCATGGTGCCGAGGCCTCCCGAGGTGATGAGCGAGCGCGGTTCGTCGTGGTGGTAATACTGCGCTTCCCACATCTGGTGCTGACCCACGTCGGTGACCACCAGAGCGCGGCCCTTGGTTTCATGCCACAGATCGTTGATGACATGCGCGGCGTAAAGATGACCGCTGTCGGGAAGGTTCTGGATGTCGCGTACGGCGGAGTCGCCCTTGAGTTCGCGAATGTAGCTGTTCCATTCGGAGCGATCATTCGCTTCGACGCGCGGCAGCAGGTCTTCGAGAACTTCTTTCAGATCGCCAACCAGTGCGACATCGACCTTCACGTTCTTGTTGATCTCGGAGGGATCGATGTCGATGTGAATCTTCTTGGCGTTGGGTGCGTAGGTCTTGAGGTTGCCAGTAACGCGATCGTCGAAGCGCATTCCGAAGGCGAGCAGCAGGTCGGCTTCCTGGATGGCTTTGTTCACCCAGGCTTCACCGTGCATGCCCATCATGCCGAGGTTCAACGGATGCGATGCCGGGATGCCGCCGAGTCCGAGTAATGTGATCGCCATGGGAATGTGCGTCTTCTCGGCGAACTGGCGAACGAGATCGGTAGCGCCGGAGAGAATGATGCCGTGTCCGGCGAGGATCACCGGACGCTTCGCATGTTTGATCAGCGAAATCGCGTGCAGGCACTCTTTCTCGGCAGGCGAGAGATCGGGACGGTAGCCGGGCAGTTGGATCGGCGTCTCGTCGTATTCGAAGCGCGTCGAGCCTTGCTGCGCGTCTTTGGTGATGTCGATGAGCACCGGGCCGGGGCGCCCGGACTTCGCAATGTAGAACGCCTCGCGGATAGTGCGCGCAACGTCGTTGGCGCTGGTGACGAGATAGTTGTGCTTGGTCACCGGCATGGTGACGCCGGTGATGTCGCACTCCTGGAATGCATCGGTGCCGATGAGTTTGCTGCCGACCTGGCCGGTGATACAGACGATGGGAGAGGAATCCATCATCGCGGTGGCGAGCCCGGTCACCATGTTGGTGGCGCCGGGACCGGAGGTCGCGATGGCAACACCGACGCCGCCGCCCGCGCGCGCATAGCCATCGGCCATGTGCGTGGCGCCTTGTTCGTGACGAACGAGAACGTGGTGGATGTCGTATTTCGTGAGAGCGTCGTAGGTGGGCAGGATCGCGCCACCGGGATATCCGAATACGGTCTTGACGCCTTCACGCTTCAGGCATTCCCAGACGATTTCCGCGCCGGTTTTCATCATTGCTTTACTCACCTTCCTACTTCTTCGGTTTCGGCCGAAGCGACACTGTCGAGCGCATCCTGCTGTTCGTTGCGCATGAATTCCGCGGTGCCCCAATCGCTGGTGACGGCGCCACGCGACGCCGACGAGACCATGCGCGCATATTTTCCGAACACGCCGGTGGGATACTTCAATGCCGGTGGCCGCCAGGTCTTCATGCGAGCGCGAATCTCTTCCGTCGTCAGCTCGACGGAGAGGCGGCGCGAGGGAACGTCGATCTCGATGATGTCGCCTTCGCGAATGGCTGCGATCGGCCCACCGCGCGCAGCTTCAGGAGCCACGTGGCCGGTAGTGAATCCGTGAGTCGCGCCGGAGAAACGGCCGTCGGTGATGAGCGCAACGGAGTCGCCGAGCCCCGCGCCGTTGATGGCGGCCGTGACGGCGAGCATCTCGCGCATACCGGGTCCACCGCGCGGGCCTTCGTAGCGGATCACGACAACATCGTTGGGCTTGATCTTGTTGCTCTGCACGGCGGCAAAGGCGTCTTCTTCGCAGTCGAAAACGCGAGCCGGACCACGATGATGCGTGGTGTCGTGACCGACGAGCTTGATCACGCAGCCTTCGGGGGCAAGATTGCCTTTGAGAATGACGAGTCCACCGCTCTTCTTAATAGGATTGCTGAGCGGGCGGATGACTTCCTGGTTGGGAGTTTCCTTCGCCCTGTCAGCTTCTTCGCCGATGGTTTTCAGCGAAACCGTGAGCGCGTCGCTGTGCAGGTAATTGCCCTGCTTCAGACGCTGCGCGAGCAAGCGGGATTCCGCCCGCATTGTGCATGTCGGTGGCCATGAAGCGCCCACCCGGCTTCAATTCGCAGAGTAGCGGCGTGCGCGCGCAGATCTTGTCGAAGTCATCGATGTCGAGATCGACGCCGACTTCATGCGCGATGGCGAGCAGGTGCAGAACGGCGTTGGTGGACCCGCCACTGGCGGCCACGCTGGCGATGGCATTTTCGATCGCGTCGCGAGTGATGATCTGTTTGGGCTGC
Organism: Terriglobia bacterium; assembly: GCA_963826275.1. Taxonomy (GTDB): domain Bacteria; phylum Acidobacteriota; class Terriglobia; order Terriglobales; family Acidobacteriaceae; genus JAJPJE01. The sequence continues at coordinate 480,431 of CAWGWI010000007.1, forward strand.
GTGTTGCGACGGACCAGTTCCATCACCATACGTCCGGCCTGGCGAGCTACGTCGAGCTTCTCGGCATCAACGGCAGGAACGCCGTTAAAGCCCATGGGCGAGATGCCGAGGAATTCGCCCACCGTCGACATGGTGTTGGCCGTGAACTGGCCGCCGCAGGCGCCGGCGCCAGGGCAGGCATGATCTTCAATGTCGCAGAGTTCAGCGTCGGTCATCTTGCCACGTCCATGTGCACCGACAGCTTCGAAGACATCCTGAATGGAAACGTCGTGTCCCTGAAATTTGCCGGGGGCGATGGAGCCGCCGTAAAGCATGAGTCCGGGAATATTCAGCCGGGCGAGCGCCATGATGGTGCCGGGGATGGTCTTGTCACATCCGGAGAGGGCGATGACGCCGTCGAAGAGATTGCCGCGCGCGACGAGTTCGATGGAGTCGGCGATGACTTCGCGGCTGACCAGCGAGGCCTTCATGCCTTCGCTGCCCATGGTGATCCCGTCGGAGATGGAGACGGTATTGAACTCCATCGGCGTGCCGCCGCGCTTCGCGAATGCCTTCTTTTACGGCTGCGGCGAGTTCACGCAGGTGATAGTTGCAGGGTCCGATTTCGATCCAGGTGTTGGCGACTCCGACGATGGGCTTACGCAGATCTTCGTCGGTAAATCCGATCGACTTCAACATGGCACGGGCGGGAGCGCGGTTGGGTCCATCGGTGATTCCGCCACTGTGCCTCTTGCCTTCAGTGCTCATTGCTGCTCCCTGGGAGTTTCCCTCGAATATGAAAAAGCCATCATCGCCGGTAGCGGATGATGGCCTGTGAATCTGGTTGTTACGTCCTGGTCATCCGCAGTCAGTTCGAGCGCGCCTCGCTAAGGCGCACGAGTACGGCGACTAGCGGCCCAAGTGGCAGGCGACGCCGCAAATCTGACTGAAAGTTGGAGAAAGGACGCATAAAAGCTTGGAAGGAGAGTAGTCGAGGGCTTCGGCTACCGTCAATCAAATTATTTGTTTTGCTTATATAAGTTAAACTAATCAGTAAGGATTGCTTATGAGGGTTGTGCGGAGTCTGGCAGGAGCAGAGCAGAAAAAGGCCCATCTCCGAGAGACGGGCCTTCTTGAATCCGAGCTAGCTACCGCTGATTGGCACTGGCAGTAGTCGAGGTCTTGGCTGCGGCAGAGGTCTGTTTCGGCGCAATGCTTTCTGCCTGTTGGAGATGGCTTTCCAGCGTAGGCAGGGTCGTCTGTGCGAAGTTCTTCACATCGGGATCGTTCGCGTGCGAGGCTTCTTTCTTGAAGTCGGCAACGTCCTTCTTATGATCGGCGACCATATAGTTCATGTAGGCCTTGTCGAACTGTGCGCCTGACATTTTCTCCAAGCGTGCCTTTTCCGCATTATCCTGGGCGTCGGGTTGCGAAGGCAGCGTCACACCTTTCTCGCTGGCGACCTGCTTCAGTTCATCGTTCGCCTTGGTATGGTCGTTCACCATACGCTCGCCAAATGCTTTGACGTCAGGGCTTTCCGCCTTTTGCTGTGCGAGTTGACCGAGTTCAACTTCGGCCTCGCCGCCTTGTGCAGCTTCTTTCATGAACTTCTGATCGGAAGCGCTGAGCTTTCCGCTCGATGAGTTATTCGCCATTTGGGCGATCGAGAACACGCAACCAAGGACCAGCAGCGCGGCCGTGATTGCAAGAATATTTTTGGGCCTGAACATACCAATCTCCTTGTGAGTATCGGTCGAGCCACGTCGACCGAGCCGCACACATCGTCCTTGTGCACGACGAAAACAGTTTTGCTTAGTTAGATGGCACGGACCACGGGGGAGATTGCCAGTCGTATCAGCTGTTAAGGTGGTCCTGGAAGCGGCGTATTACGAGGGATTTTGATGCTGTTCAGGGAAGACTTCGAAGCCGGGCACGCATTGTGACCTCGAATTTAGTTGCGCCACCTGACCTGGAACCTGCCAACGATCTCCGCGTTGGGGTAGCGGACGGAGAGTTCGCGCTGGAGATCGGAACTCATTGGGGGTGAGAAATAGGTTTCCGTCAGGATGGTGACTACGTTCACGCCTTTTTTATCGAGCGTGCCGAGAATTCTCTGGTTGCGGTTGGTTGTGTCCTGGTCGAAGAAGTCGAACAGAGTTCGTGCTGGATTGCGTTTTCCGGAGAGAAAGTACACCTCAGGGCAGTCAGGCGCAGCGTAGATGTAGTCACCAGCCGCATGCTGCTGGATCAGTGGAATCAGGTGCGCATACTCCTGGGCCAGTTGCGGGTCGACACGCAAGCCACCGGCACGTGATAGCACCAGCGTTGTTGTCTGACGATTGGGGGCGTACCGCAGTCCGAGGTTGTAAATGAATCCGGGAGTGGCGCAGAAGATCCAGAACGCGAGATAGAAAACCAAGATCGCCGCGAAGGCGAAGCGATTGCATGAAGGCCGGACAGCGACAAGCGCGCTCGCAGCCACGAGAACGAATGGCGTCACGTAGCAAAAGTAAATTGGCGCGGCAAAGGGAAACTGGATCAGCGAAGTAAGCGCGACAACCGAGATGAGAAGGAATAGATGTTGGCGTTGTCTCAGTTTCGCATTGAAGGCATATGCCATCCAGACGATTGCGATGACGGTGGTGACGGGCACCAGCAATATCATGGAAGACCATACGAAACTGTAGATCGCGTGGACTGAGCGTGATGCCACCAGGATCGCCAATAAGACGAGACCGAGAGTCACATTCTGCCAACGAGCCCATGCACGAACTCGACCCGCCGCGTAGAGGATTCCAACGAGCGCCGCCGTCGCGATTATGTTCATGGCGCGCAGGTGCGTGGGGTGAAGAGCGGCAAAGCTGAATCGCCTGGTTGGTAAGACGAAAACTCCAAAGAAGAAGCTATGTAAGGCTCCGGCCTGCCAGTACGGAATCAGGAAAACAATTACCGGGACGAGGAATCCGGCAATTACAGGCAACACGAGGAGAAAGAATTTCCGGAAGCGGAGGCCACTCGGTTCGTGCGCGAAATAGAACTCGCTCCAGAGAAGATAGGCCGCGACCGACACACCCGGAAGAATGAAGTGCGCAACGTAGGCCGGGTTCACGGTGGAAACTGTCTTGAAGAGCACGACGACGAAGGCCAGCAGTCCAGCGGTGAGGAAAAGTGCGTAGCTGGTGATCGCTCGGCGGTGCGATGACGATTGAGAGTCCCCCTGTTCCAGGAAGATGAGGAACAGCAGAATGGCGGCGAGAAAATACAGTCCCGAAATTTTCGCGAGGAACGAAAAGCCTGCGCACAGTCCGGCGACGACCAGCCAAGAACGGGCGCGAGTCTCTAGAAATCGAAAGATGGCGGCGGTCCCGAAGGTGGCGAAGAACAGGTTGTACCAGGAAGGCACAGGCGAGGAGTAAACAGGCACGCTAGCCGCGACAGCCAGACACGTCACGGCGGCAGCGGTAAGCGGGCGCACCAATCGAGCCGCTATATAGAAGACGGCCGGTACCCAGGCCAGGAAGAACAAGAAGAGCATCCAGCGCATCGCAGCGAAGTTGATACCCCACAGGCGAAATGCAGCGGAGTTCAGGTAGGTGAGCCCACCGGTGTAGAGCTCGTCGAAATCGCGATGCGGCATCTCGCCCCGCAAAACGCGTTCGGCGGTGAGACCGAAGGCGCCATCGTCGTGAGGCACCCAGCCGCGTTTCAGCAGCGCGCCTTCGTATGCGGCGCAGGCCAACCAGACGAGCAAGAGCGTGAGCACGGTCAGGCGCCGACGGCGCTGCGCGGCAGCAACGTTTTCGGTTACATCGCGGCCTTCAATAAACGCCAAATGAGCTTGCCAGTTGCCAGCGCCTTTGCGCTGCAACGCTCCAGTTGCGCCTAGTGTACACGTTCGCGAGAGAACGTCATCTGCACGCGGCAAAGGCGCGGCGACAGTTAAACTAGGAACGATGCAGCTTCCCGCAGAGTTGCGAATTGCCATTGAACGCGAGACGGCGGCGATCTCGCATGGTGATCTCGCACGCGCCGTGGCGGAACTCACCGGGGTATACAAACAGCGCAATAGCGGTGGAACGATTATCGACTCAGCGGCGAAGCTGGGTGCTTACCTGGAAGTAAGAATGCCAGCGACGTTTGCGGCTGACAGGCGGGTCTTTCAGGAAATCGCAACTCGCATGCCTGAATGGCAGCCGCGTTCCGTTCTGGATTTGGGCGCTGGCCCGGGAACAGCAATGTGGGCGTCCGCGGAGACCTTCTCAGCAATTGAGAGCTTCACGCTGGTAGAACGGGATCGGAGAACGCTGGAAGCTGGGAAACGCATTGCTGCGAGCAGCAGAAGTGAGAGACTTCGAAACGCAGTTTGGTTGCAGTTGGATTTGGCGGAAGAGGTTGGGCAGGATGCTGACCTGGTGGTGGTCTCCTACGCGTTGGGCGAACTCACCGCGCAACAACGTCAATCCGCGATCCGCTCAGCGTGGTCGCGGACTAGGGCTCTTTTGGCGATCGTGGGACCCGGAACGCCAGACGATTTTCAGATCATGCTGGCAGCTCGAACGCAGTTGCTTGCAGAGGGAGCACATATTCTGGCTCCCTGTCCGCACGAACTTGCTTGTCCCATGGCTGCCGTAAAGGATTGGTGTCACTTCGCGCAGCGGCTGGAGCGGAGTTCCGATCATCGCCGTCTGAAAGCTGGTGCTCTGGGATACGAAGACGAGAAGTTCTCTTATGTGATCGCAACACGAAGCCAGGAGGGAGGAGTGCCGGCGCGAATCGTACGCCATCCGCGGAAACACGGCGGCCATGTGCAGTTGAATCTCTGCAGCGACGCGGGACTCGTCCAGATTACGGTCACTAAGTCGCAAGGAGAGCGTTACCGGCGCGCACGTCAAGCAGAGTGGGGGGACAGCTGGAGACCGGATTCTGGCGGAGCGTGATCTGTTCCCGAGTCGCGGCGTTTAATATTCAAAGGATGGCTTCTGGAGAACGGCAGTCCTATACGGTGTTCCGAGCGTTGCGGGATTGGTGGAACGAGCGTCAACCGCGACTGGGGAACGTGGGAGCTCTTCGCCAGTTGGCACGAGAGACGTACGAGTTTCTACGCGACTTGACGCCCGAGCGGCAGCGCCTTCGCTACGGTGACATCGACTACGACTGGGAGTTCCGAGTCAATACCACCGAGGCAGCCGTCTCGGCACACGCCCGCCTTATCGGAACGCTGGCCAGCTCTCTGTATCAGCCGACCGAGCCTGCGGTGTTTCGCGAAATGCTCTCCAGTTTGCCTATCGACCATCGCGACTTCACTTTTATTGATATTGGATCCGGCAAAGGTCGAACGCTGCTGATGGCTTCAGATTTTCAGTTCCGACGAATCATTGGCGTGGAGTTGCTCCCGGAGTTGCACCACATCGCGCAGGAGAACATTCGCAGATATAAGAGCGAAAACCAGAAGTCGTTCGCGATCGAATCGCAATGCGTGGATGCACGCGAGTTCGTTTTCCCTCAAGATCCGCTGGTGCTCTATCTGTTTAATCCGCTTCCGTCGTTAGGGATGAAGGCGGTTATCGCGAACCTGGAGAAGTCGTTGAGGGAGCAGCCGCGAGACGTGTACTTCGTCTATCACAACCCGGAGCACCGCGCGCTGCTGGACTGTTCTTCTTTGCGGGAATTCGCGGTGGCGAATCAGTTTGTAATCTACCGCACGGTGTAAACGGTCCGCGAAGGTCTTACAGACTTTAGTTACGTTGGTTACCCTGCTCGCATCGGAATCGCTTGCTGGTGGTTCCGTCCGGCGGCATGATCAGGCATTCATTCGGCACGAAGATGTAATTTGGCAGTACTCCTTTCGAGTAGCAATTGGCCTTCCCTGACGAAGTGACGCAAGTACCGTTACTTTCAGATGTACCGGAGTAATTTGAAGGCTTGATCCTCCCCCAGTAGGCTCAGCAACGTGATTCAACCGTTTAGCCGGGAGTGTCCGCGACGGGCACGCTCCGGTATGCCCGCCTTGAGGTGGGGGACAGATGAGAAGTAATAAGAAAAGAGATTCGGAGCGCGGGTTCAGCCTGCTGGAGTTGCTGGCAACCGTTTCGATCATCATGATCGTGATGGCATTCGCGGTGTTCCAGATTGGACCAACTGTGCGAAGAGCGCACGTGGAATCGGCAACGACCCTGGTGCAGAACCAGTTGCGTGGGGCGCGGGCCCAGGCGATCTCCGATCGTGGGGAATACATCGTCACGTTTACGACCACAGGGACAATCACGACGACAGCGCCCAACGTCACAGGATTCACTCCAATAACGGTACAGCTGCCGAGCGATGTTGCGTTTTACGTGTTTTCGAGCCTGCCCAATACTCCCGATAATTTTGCGCCTTCCGGCAAGACGGTTGACTTTGACCAGAGCGGCGGCGCCGGAAACTCCCTGAAGATTCGATTCGAACCGAACGGCTCTGCGATCGATGACGCCGGCAGCCTGAACAATGGTGCGGTGTATATCGCCCAGAGCACCGATCTGACCACACAGAGAGCAGTCACACTACTGGGAGCCACCTCGCGTGTACGAACCTGGCGAGTGATGGTGAAGAATGGAGTTGCGACAGGATGGAACTAAAAGCGAAGAAATCGCAATCCGGCTTCACATTGATCGAGGCAGTCTTTGCGGCCTTCATCGTGACGATCGCGTTGGTGTCATTGCTTTCCCTGTTCGGGCTGGCAATCCAGGTATCAACCGCGTCTCGATTGGATACGCAAGCGCGCGACCAGGCGCAACAAATCGTCGAATCTGTTTTTGCGGCGCGCAACGCCGGTGCGATGAGCTTCAGCGCGATCCAGAACCAGAGCGCAAGCGCCAGCGGAGTCTTCGTGGATGGCTATACGAATATGTACAAGCCGGGCCTCGATGGCGTTCCCGGAACGAGCGATGATGACACTTCCGGTCTCCAAACCGACGCGGCTGGGAACCCGCTGTCCAATATCAAACGGCAGATTTTGGTTCAACCTGTTTATCTGGCGGATGGGGTCACTCCAAATCCGAATGTTCGCAGATTGACGGTGAATATTCAGTACACGAGCTTCGGAACCTTAAAGACTTACAGCCAGCAGACGTATATCTCGACGTATCGCTGAGGGGAAGCGTGATGACTGTTCAACAGAGCCGGCTAAAAAAGAAATCCCAGCAGGGCTTCTCTTTACTGGAAGCGCTGGTCGCAATGGCCGTCGGTCTGGTGGTGGTTGGCGCGGGCTTCATGCTCTTCCAGCAAGCCACAAACGCCAGCAAGACGACGCTGTCCAAAACCGAGATGGAACAGAACGGGCGTGCTGCGCTGAACTTCATGATGCAGGACGTCTCGGTGGCGGCGACCGATTATCAACAGGCGGGCGTGGGAGTTCCACAAACCGGATCGACGATGGCGGTGTTCGGCTGTACAGGTTGCGCCACTTCGACATTCCTGAATAACCAGGCAACGCCGATCATGCCGTATGACAAGAACTCGATGAGCAGTAGCAGCGACACGATTACGGTTCTCTATGTGGACAGCACCTGGCCTCCCACCGCACAGACGGTGGTCACGAATACGACGACGACTCCGCCGAGCGCTACGATCTCGTCAAATGGCAACCAGATGACGATTACCACAGCAAGCTTCGCGGACGCGAACGGCGTCATGCGTAATTACCAGGACACGCTGTATGGCTCTAAAGTTGGAGATGTAATGCTGATCTGGAATCCCAACGGCTACGCATTGGCAAGCGTGACCGCTGTGGGAAGCGGAGGAGTGCTGACACTGGGTGCGGACGCGCTTCACCTGAATCAGACAACCGCGACTGCGGCTAACGTAGCTGCTCTGAAGGGCGGAGCATCACTCTATCCAGCATCGACCGCAGCTTCGCGCGTGAAGATCGTGACCTATTTTGTCACCAACACGGCGGGCCCGGATGGAGTGATGAATACCGCAGACGACATTCCGGTGCTCATGCGACAGGTGAATGGCGATGCGACGGCTACCGAAGTCGCCGACTATGTTCAGAACCTCCAACTCACCTATGACTTGTATAACCCCGTGTCAGGGGTATGGCAATTTGCCGCTACCGGAATTGGTGGCGCGGCGCCGACCGTCAGCGATCCAACGCAGATTCGCAAAATCAATATCGCTTTGCAGATGCGTTCGCAAAACAAGAATTCTTCCGGTGTTTACGACTATGTATGGGCTTCGAGCTCGGTGAGTCCGAGAGATCTTAGCTTCAGCGATCGTTACAACTGATCGAGCAACTGAGTTGAGCAAAGTGGGGGATTACATGTCGAATAAAGCACATTCATCCAGCAGAGGTTTTTCGCTGTTAGCGGCCTTGCTGCTGATGTTGCTTGTTTCTGCCCTTTCGGTCGCACTGATGTATTCGGTGAATACCGAACGCCAGATCAGCAGCGCCGACCAGGAGCAGAATCTTTCGCGCTACGCAGCGGAAGCGGCCATGGAAAAAATGACCGCGGACGTGGGCGGTCTGTACACAAGCGTGATGTCGCCTGGCCTGGCAAACATTTCCGCGCTCGGCGCAGCCGCCAATCAGCCCACGATTACGGGGATCACCTTCCCTACCTACAACGTATATGCGGATTCGGATGGTGGAACTCCGGCCAAGCCCAACGCAGTTACAAAGACGATCTCGTCAGGCCAGAACAAGGGCTTGTACGCGCAGACCATTCCGATCCACATGGATGTGGTAGCTGCACGAACTTCGACGGGAGCCGAAGTTCATATCAAGCGTGACTCTGAAGTTGCGCTGATACCGGTGTTCCAGTTCGGCATCTTTTCGGATTCCGACCTGAGCTTCTTCCCTGGTCCGGCATTTGATTTCAACGGACGCGTTTTCACGAATGGCAACCTGTTCCTGGCGGCGCAAAACGGACCGTTGTCTTTCCATTCGCAGATGTCGACGGCCGGTGACGTTGTGCGAACCGTGCTGGTGAATGATGGAGACGCTACGCCGCGTACTGCCCTCGTTCTAGTTCCGACGAAGACGGGTGGTTGCGATGGTGGAACACAGCCTCCAACGGCGGTGAGTTCGACATGCAAGGACCTAAGCCAGTCGCTGGGCAGCCTGTCGTCCGGCAATCCTTATAGCGGAACCCCGGCGCAGAGCGGTACCTGGCAAACGACTTCGAACAGTACTTTTGGCGGGATGGTGCAATCCCAGTGGAACGGAATTCACAAACTGAATCTGCCGTTCGTAGGAAGCAGCGGCATGGCGCCATGGGAGATCGTGAAGCGTCCGCCACAGCCACCCACTGCGGATCCAGCTTCGACTTCGCGTGAATTCAGCATGGCGGAAGTTCGCATCATGATCGACGATAACGATGCCGATTTACCACTGGCAGCCACGGGATCGGATACGACCGGCGACGTGAATCTCGCTGGATATAGCGCGACTGTCGATGGGGTTGCCGGTACGCAGTATATGGCCACGGCGAACAGGGCTGCCTACAGTTCAGCCACAAGCGGTGGTAAATACACCTGTACCTACACAACTTTGACCTGCGTAAGCCCCGATGATCCCGATGCGGGATGGTACAAGCCGGGTGATACGACCGGCGGCGCTGCCACCTGGCCTCTTGTCACGGGCTGGCTCCGAGTTGAGTATCGGGATTCCACCGGCAACTATCACAACGTGACGCAGGAATGGCTGAAAGAAGGATTCGCACGCGGTGCGCAAAGCCCGAATACCGACGCAAGCTACGGTGGCGCGGGCGCGAATGCGGTTCATCCCAATGCGATATTGATCTTCCAAAAACGGCCGAATCCTCTTCCGCCCGATTATTCGAGTAGTTATGCGTATGCTGGCCCTTACATAACCGGGACCTCGTATGCGAAGAATACGGTAGTTACGTACAACACTGCTCCTACAACCAACACAGTGACGTACTACGTTTGCATCAAGGCTACAAGTGGCACACAAGCACCAACGAACGCGACTTACTGGACCGCTCTTACCTCAGAGCCATGGGCGTATTCCAAGTTTGCCGCGGCTAGCAGTGCACAGTACGGCTGGTTCCCGCTGAACATGTACGATCCGCGCGAAGGCGAGTTTGCCCATGGCACCACACCGCAAACGAACAGCTGCGCCGTCGGCGGGCTGATGAACGTGGTCGAGTTGGACATGGGCAATTTACGGCGCTGGCTGCAAGGCGCGATACCTAGCACGAGCCCCCATGGCACCAGCGTAGATACGGCATCACAGAACGGCTATATCGTTTACTTCTCGGATCGCCGCGGCCTACAAACCAGGTTGGCCAAAGGCGCCACCTCCGATCTGGATGGCGAGTATGGGTACGAACCCATCGTGGATGCGACTCATACCACATGGAGTCCGCATAGCATGGAGACGACGGACGGGTCAGAAACGGGGCCCCTTTCTAACACCGGGAGTGGCCCTCTTTCCATGGGTGGTGCGGAAGCCGGGGAGGATATCAACGGCACGACCTTTGCCACTAACTGGGGTGGCGATACTCTCATCGCGTCGCACGGGCGGTTCAATCTCGGATACGGATTTGGGATGAAAGCCAACGGGCAGGGATTTGCGAACAATCCTGCCGTTAAGACCCAAAACCTTTCATGGCCAACCAGCCTCGCTACCAGCGCCTCCGGCAACCTCACCGGCTCCCTGGTGGATTACATCGATAGCCCGGCGGCACGTATACAGAACTGCGCGCAGATTGGGCAGTCAAACATGGTTATGGGTGCCCGCCATGCACTGAAGATTGTGAACGGAAGCAGCGGTCACCTTCCAGTCGACTCGGGTGGAAACCCCGTCGGAATCACCATTGCAAGCGAGCAGCCTGTGTATTTACAGGGCAACTACAACGCGGACAGTAACAACGGAACGAACTGGAACGCGGCAGCCTATACGCATTCTTCGGCAGCCGTGATCGCCGATGCGGTTACGCTGCTTTCCAACTCATTCGACGACCGTTACTCCTTGCTCTATCCGCTTTCGATTCCCGGCGTCCGTACGGCCGCAGTCGACACTTATTTCCGAGTCGCTATTGCGGCGGGTAAGAACAAACCATTCTTCCAGCCGACCGGAGCAGCCGTTGACTACGGAACGGACGGTGGCGTTCACAACTTCATTCGCTACCTGGAGAATTGGGGCAATGTGACATCTCACTATCGCGGATCGCTGGTGAGCATGTTCTATGCGCGCTACGGAAACGGCATCTATGGTCAGCCGAACGTCTATTCGCCGCCTACGCGCGATTACTCGTTCGATACGGATTTCCTGAGTCCGACCAAGCTGCCTCCGGGCACGCCTCGCTTGCAGGATATCGACAACCTGTCGTTCCATCAGGACCTGTCGCCGCGAACCTACTAGGCGTCGTTTGATCAATGGGGCCCGCGGCTAACCCCGCGGGCTTTTCTTTTCTCGAAGCAAATCGACCGTACGCAAATTTGGCAGCCACCAGCCGACCGTGTTACCTCTAATTGCTTCGACAGCGATCATCCGATGAACTCAGAATCCGGTTCCCAGGCCGTTAGTATCGATCGATCCAAACCGCAGGCGGAAGTCGTCGCAACTCGCGTTCAGCGGCCACTTGACGCTTCAGGACTTCCTGATCCGCACGACTGGCGGACCGCTGCGCACATCAGCTTCTGTGGAGACTGGCAGGGGAGTCACGAAGATCCTGAGAGAACGACCGAGGTACGGATGCTGTGGTCGCCGGAAGCACTATTCCTTAGCTTCGAATGCCAATATCGCGAGATCTGGGTTTTTGGGGACTCCGAGCCGAATGGGCGGCGAGACGGACTCTGGGATCGCGACGTCGCCGAGGCCTTTCTGCAGCCGGACGATTTCGGCTCGCGAAACTACAAGGAATTTGAAGTCAGTCCCAACGGATTCTGGGTGGATCTGCAGATATCGAACGAGCCGCGGCGGGATCTGAAGAGCGGGCTTCAGTGTTCGGCGAAGATCGATGAGAACGCCAGGGTCTGGAGCGCTCAACTCGCGATCCCCATGCATTCGCTCACGTTAGACTTCGATCCCGCGAAGTCGTGGCGCGCAAACTTCTTTCGCGCCGAGGGGAAAGATCTGAATCGCGCCTACCTGGCCTGGCAACCGACACGAACTCCCGAGCCACAGTTCCACGTTCCTGCAGCATTCGGAATACTGAAATTCGAGAGATAGACTCCCCGCTTGGACAGCTTCAGAATTGCGGATTATCGGGCGGGGGCGGTGTGACGTCCGCCGGAGGAGTTTCAATTGGAGCTGCTGCGGATGGAGGCTGATCGTTTTGCGGATTCGGTTGACCCGGCTGATCGCCCTGAGGACCGGGCCAGTCCGTCTTGGGCGTCAGAATGAGTTGCTGTAACCCCTGTGGCGATTCGACGATTACATAGTTAAAGGATGAGCCGTGCAGAAGCGCGGCGATCACATCGCGCGGATTTCCGGGACCAAGCTTCGCGACCACGCGCTCGCGGCCGGCGTCGCTCCAAGGCGGCATCTGGATCTCCGCACCGGTCTTCGATCCCACCTCGTAAAGAATGTCGGTCAGGACCGAATTGTCCGCCTCGATCGATAGCAATCCATTAGCGAAACGAATGTTCGGCGGATGCGGTCCGTACATATCTGGCGCCGGATGCTGTGCGGCTTCCTTGATCGCCGCTGCTGGAGCCGCGTGCGGCGTAGCTAAGGGGGAAACGCGAGGAGCCGTTGCAAGATGCGCCATAGCAGGCAGGCGCGAAGCACTTTGAACCACGGGCCGGTGAACCTCAGCTGAGGTTTTGGCTACATTCGGAACGGGATTCGATACGGGCTTGGGAGCCGACGCAACCTGCGCAGACTGGACCCCGCTGGTCTGGAACTTGACGGTCAGTTCGTTTCCGTTCGCCTGCAACTGGGGCTTGCGGGTTCCGGCGGCAACATCAAAGACGATTCGAGTTACTGGCGGGTTTTCCTGGAAAAGCGAGAGCCGTACGGTCTGCACGGAACCATCGCCGACCGTAATTCGCCGCGAAGTATTACCAGGAACAGTTCCGGGAAAGTCCATCACAATGCGATCGGGTTCGCGCTCACTCCACAGTTTGGGAGTGACCGGCTGACTGAGCTTCACTGAAAAACTCAGCTCGTCTTTTCCGGGATGCACCGAGAGTCCCTCGACTACGGCGCCTTCCGCAGCCGCAGGCTGAGTGGAAGCAGGCGCAGCCAGCGCAATCTTGGCAGGCGGTTTCGCGGCAGACGGTTTTGCCGGCGGGACTGGAGGTTGAGCCGCCTCAGCCGCAATTTCGCCGACTCGCAGGACGACAGCGTCGCCGACGGTCTCCAGCCGGCTGGGCAGAGGTTTGCTCAAATCGATGACTACGCGCGCGACGGGCGGGTCCACCTGGAACTGCGACGCGCGAATCTGTAGAACGCCAGCCTGATTCACGGCAACGCGCTGATTTCCGCCGCCAAATTGCGCTCCGCGGAAGTCAAGGACGATGCGATCCGGATTCTTCATCAGCATTTTGTGCGGAGTCGCGCCGTGTGCAGGGATGCGGACTTCAACCCCGCCGCCTTGCGGGCTGGCCGCCACATCGCCCAGAACTACTGGGGCGCTGGCGGGTTCGGTAGTAGTTGCCGGCACCTGTTGGGCTGACGCAAAGCAGATGAGCAAAACTGCCGAGCAAACCGCCGGAATCGCACGCACAAAGGGCATGGAGAAAGAAGAGGTTCTTACGAGACTCCAATTAGTGTCAATCAACGTGGCCGAATTTTCAATCGTGCAAATACCCGTTGTGGAACTAAGGTCGCGGACCACTTCCGGAGACTTCTCGAAAATCTAACGCCGCAGCGACCAGTTGATGACATTCCGCCGCATGTTCGCGGCTAAAAAAGACACAGTATTACAAGGATGGAACGGTTGATTGGACATGAATAATTCGTCACTGCGAAGAAAGAAAGCCGTTACTCCGCTTGTGTAGGGTTGAGAAACAACAGGAACTTTGGTGCTACATAGAACGCTGTAACCGGCCAGTTCTTAAGACGTCGATTGCATCCGCGAAACTGAAGGTGCATCCGAGTATTACAGCCTGAAAATGGCCTTTGAAGTCAGGGAGCTAGAACATTCGTTATACAGAGATACTAGTTGCGGGTGGTGGGCCGTCGGGACTGGCGGCCGCGATTGCGGCGGCTCGTGAAGGGTTCAGCGTTACTGTGGTCGACCGTGCACTTCCTCCTATCGACAAGCCTTGTGGGGAAGGAATTATGCCGGATGGACTGACCGCTCTTCGCGAGATTGGGATTCACCTTGATCCGAGCCTCGCGATTCCGTTCGAAGGCATTCGCTTCGTCGGCGATGGCCGGGAGGTCGGAGCGCAATTTGGATCTGGAAACGGCCTTGGTATTCGCCGCACGACTTTACATAAGCAACTACTGGAAAGGGCTACACAGGAAGGCGTCTCGATGCATTGGGGCATCTCGGTTGATCACATCAGGCCGCAGAGTGCGCAGATTGGAACTGAGAGGGTTCGCTATCGGTGGTTGGTCTGTGCTGACGGACAGAACTCGCGGTTGCGGAAACTTGCTGGTCTTGATTCGGTACGAGTGCTTGGCCGACGCTACGGCTTCCGGCGGCACTTCCAGATCGCGCCCTGGTCGAAGAGCGTGGAAGTGCACTGGAGCGACAGGGGCCAGCTCTACATCACTCCTACGGCCACCAATGAAATTTGCGTTGCGTTCATCACTTCTGTTCCGAACTTGCGCTTGCATCAAGCGCTGCGGGATTTTCCTGACATCGAGAGGCGACTACGGGGTTGTGTACCGAAGACGCGCGAGCAGGGAGCGATTACATCGACCACCAGGGTGCGGGCGGTTCACAGCGGCCGGATCGCTTTGCTCGGTGAAGCCTCGGGCTCGGTGGACGCTGTTACCGGGGAGGGACTCTCGACCGCGTTTCGGCAGGCGAAAGCATTCGTCGACGCAGTGAAGAAGGGCGACTTGAGCCATTACGAAGCGGCACACCGGAGAATTATGCGGCGGCCGCGAGCAATGGCCCGACTGTTGCTGATGATGGATCGCAATCCCGCGATCCGGCGGCGTCTGTTGCGTGCCCTTTCGTCTGACCCTGGCGTGTTTTCCCGCTTGCTAGAGATTCATACGGGAATGCTTTCTCCGGTGGAGTTTGGTCTGCAGGGCGCGCTTTCGTTGGGGTGGGGGCTGGTGACTGCATGAGATTGATGCGAACTGAGAGAAACTTCCTGGAGATGTTTAGGCTTGGCAGGCTGGCCATCGTGGGTGTTCTGCTGGGGCAGTCGCTGTGGGCTGCGAACCTGACCGCACAGCAGAGGACACTGGAACTCGATCCTGCGAAAACGCAGATCCATTACATGCTCGGCGGCACAGTCCATACGGTGCACGGTTTGTTCCAGATGCGGAGCGGAGTAATCAACTTCGATCCTGCGACAGGCGCGGCCAGCGGCGCCA
The DNA here is from genome assembly GCA_963826275.1 of Terriglobia bacterium. Taxonomy (GTDB): domain Bacteria; phylum Acidobacteriota; class Terriglobia; order Terriglobales; family Acidobacteriaceae; genus JAJPJE01. The sequence continues at coordinate 495,864 of CAWGWI010000007.1, forward strand.
TCATCGTTGATGCAGCGAGTGGTAACAGCGGCACCGAGGGCCGCGACAAAAAGATGGACAAAGATGTTCTCCAGACGGAGCAATACAACGAGATCGTCTTCTATCCGAAGAAAGTGATTGGTAGCGTTCCCAGCCAGGGCGCATCGCAGATCCAGGTGCAGGGAGTATTCCGGCTTCATGGAGCGGATCACGATATGACGATGGTGCTTCCTGTGCAGATCAACGGCACGCAGGTGAGTGCGAACACACAGTTCGTCGTGCCGTATGTGGCATGGGGAATGAAAGATCCCAGCACCTTGTTCCTCCGTGTAGCCAAGGAAGTGCAGATCAGTATCGAGACGAGCGGAACCCTGAAGTGAGCCTCACGCCGTAAGAACAGGAGAGAGAGGCAGTTTCAGCGAGATCTGCGCTCCACCTTCCGGAGCATCCGCAATGCTAATCGCACCGCCATGTGCCTGGGCGACAGCATTTACGAAAGCCAGCCCGAGTCCGTGACCCTTGGAGTGTTTTCCTTTCACAAAACGGTCGAAGATGCGATCACGCAACTCAGCGGGGAAGCCGGGGCCGTTATCGTCGATCAAAATCTCGGCTAAATCAGCGTTGGAGCGCACTCGGATTGTGACGCGCGACCCCGCGGGCAGGTGAGTCAGTTCGTTGTCGAGCAAGTTCACAACAGCACGACTCAGCAGAGATAGGTCCGCATCCACACTGATTTGCGACTGCAAGTCCAGCACGAGTTCCTGGTTGTGCTCGGCCATCGCTGGTTGGTAAAGGTCAACCAGTTGCTGGATGACGTCGCTGAGATCCACAGTTTGCTTTTGCAAGCGCAGGGCACCCGCTTGTGCTTCCGCAAGATCGAGAGTCGTATTCAGCATGCGCAGCAGTCCGTCGAGAGATTCAATCGCGTTCGCAACGGAGTCTCGCCATTTGCCGTCACGGCCGTCAGAAAGAGCCACTTCGAGGCTGCCGCGGATCGAGGTCACCGGGCTTTTCATATCGTGAGCGACCGAGTCGGTGATCAATCGAAGCTCGTTGACGGAGGCTTCGATACGGTCGAGCATACGGTTGAAAGTGCCTGATAGACGGGCGATTTCGTCAGAGCTAGTGGAGACCGGCAAGCGGCTGCTGAGATCGTCGCTGCCGATGCGATCCACGGTTTCGGTGATCCGCTCTACGCGCATGAGCGTGCGATAAGCGGCGCCGAAAGAGATCAGAAAGCCCAGCACCACCATACTGCCCCACGCTAGTATGAAGCCCCCGGTGAGGCGTCCCAACATTCGTTCGGCGGCAATATCAGCGAAGCCGAGGTAAGTTCCCCCATCTGTTCCGCGGGAGTGATACACAACGCGAAACGGTTGAGTCCATCCGGAAACTTTTATCGTTTGCGGCACACCAGGCTGGAATTGTGATGAAGAGAGAGCGGTCAGGACATCGTCTTTCGATCCCTGGCCGACGAATAAGGGAGGAGTGTTGCGCCCCGTCAGCACAAAGAAAACAGTCTTTACCTGCTCACCCTTACTGTTCAGTTCTCCTGGAACTTCGCGGCTGGCGAGTTCGGCAACTTCCTCCACAATACGGTCATTGAGGGCGTCGCGCGGAGTATTCGCCGAGATATCGGAGAGGACTTCGGCTTCTCCGCTCAGCCACGCGTCACTGCGCAGACGAATCTCGCGCGCAGTCATGAAGTAAACGATCGCGAAGGCGACGGCGCTGCCGACCGCGAAGGCGATGGTCGTCTTCGTGGACATTCTCCATGCGGCCGTGGAGCGCAGCGTGCTAACCATCTTTGAGAACATAACCAACTCCGCGAATCGTGTGGATCAGTGGGTGCGCCGATTCAGAATCAACTTTACTGCGCAACCGGTAGATATGCACGTCCACCACATTTGTCTGCGGATCAATCCTCATGCGCCATACGTGATCGAGGATCATGGTACGAGTTACCACGCGGCCGGTATTCCGGCAGAGATACTCGAGCAGGGAGAACTCCTGGGGCGTAAGTTGCAGCGTGCGGCTGCCTCGACGAGCATCGCGCCGGATGAGATCGAGTTGCAGGTCGCCCACAGAAAGGCGGGTTGCTGAATCGCCTTGCGGAGGCGCGGCGTGGCGCAAAAGGTTCCGCAATCGGGCCAGCAACTCTGCCAGCGCAAACGGCTTCGTAAGATAATCATCGCCGCCTTGCTCCAATCCGCGAACACGCTCGTCTACTGAGCGGCGCGCGGACAGGATCAGGACCGGGGCGTGAATGCCCTGGGAACGGCAGCGAGCAATCAGATCCAGGCCATCCATATCGGGCAGGCCGAGATCGATGATAAAGGCGTCGTGCACACCTTCGAGCGCCATGGCTTCCGCGGTGGTTGCATCGCCAGCTACATCCACCTGGTAACCCGCTTCAAAGAGTGCACGTTTCAGGAACTGCTGAATACCGCGATCGTCTTCCACTACCAGTAGTCGCACGTTTCTCCTCGCAACTCGACCGACAGGGACGAAGCTGCACGCGATACTTCACAAGAAATCAGAAAGCCAGGACGCGGCGGGCCATCCCAAGTGGCTCGCTCCAGAATGCCGCGGACGAATGCGCGCGTTCCAATACGCTTTCGATGGCAGAAACGAATTGCTCCAGCTGTTCGTGAGTGACTACCAGTGGTGGAGCTACTTTCAGCACCATAAAGTTGTTTCCGCAAATCTGGGTAAGGATATTGTGATCCCGGAAGAGGCGCATGACCAGCACCTGCCCGAACATTCCTGGATGTATGCGCTGGAAGGTTTCGAACGGTATGCGCAGCGCCAATTTCTTCGGCGCACGGAATTCGATGCCGCAGAGCAATCCCGCACCGAGAACGCGCTCGACCATCTCAAAGCGACCGAGTTGCTCCTGCAAGCGCACACGCAGGTACTCACCAAGCTCCACCGCTCGTTGGCCCAGATCTTCCCGCTGCAAGACGTCGAGTGTGGCCAGGCCTGCACGCATTGCCAACCCATTTTCGCTGAAGGTGGAGGTGTGTACGATCGCGCGCTTCACCGAACTATAAACCGAGTCGTAGACCATTTCCTTCATCAGTACAGCGCCCACGGGCATCACCCCACCGCTGAGGGCTTTGGCCAGAATCACGATATCGGGTTGAACGCCGAACTGATGCGCGGCGAGAAAGGTTCCGGTGCGATACATGCCCGTCTGCACCTCGTCCAGCACCAGCAGCGTCCCATAGCGATGGCACAATTCTTGCGCCTGGACCAGATACTCACGGGAAGGGACACGGATTCCGCCCTCCGACTGAATCGGCTCCAGGAAGAAAACGGCGAATTTTCTGGTCGCCAGTTTCACGGCGAGCTTATCGAGATCGCCGAAAGGAACCGCGTCAGTTTCCTGGAGCAGTGGTCCGAAGCCGCTGCTCCAGAACTCATTGTCCATCAGCGAGAGAGCTCCGCAGGTCAGGCCGTGAAACGCTCCGTTCGCATATAGCAAGCCATTGCGGCCGGTATGCGCGCGCGAGAACTTAATGGCCGCCTCGACTCCTTCGCTGCCCGAACTGCAGAAGAAAACTTTCGTGAGATCGCCGCCGGCCAGGCGGCATAGCTCTGAAGCCAAGTCGCCTGCAAGTTCTGGAACATGGCTCTGCAACATGGCTGGGCCGGAACGATCCAACTCATCTTTGAGGGCTTCTAGAATCGCAGGATGATTGTGGCCCGTGTTGTGGACGCAGTAGCCAGAGAGGAAATCGAGGATACATGTGCCTTCCGACGTAAACAGCTCAACACCCGAGCAGCGCTCGTAGCGGACGTTCATCTGCAAAACGTCCAGGAGCTTGACCCACTGCGGATTGACGTACTCGCCGTAGAGCGCGAGAGAATTCTCGGTGATTGCTGGCGCTGCGCAAAAGGTTCCCCACTATCTTTCAGGAATTCGGAATTATCTTGAGGTTACGGGGGCAACATGAAAGAGTGCTGTCCCAATCATGACGAAACGTTCATAACGACTCATCTGTTGCCGAAATGGAACTCTGCTTTTCCGAAAGATCGGCTCGGATACAGAGAGCAATTCAGGAACGGTGGTTATCGAGTAGTAACGCAAGTCATGGGCAGAAGTTCCGGCTTTGAAGCTGGTTGACTACTGTGGGACACTAATCCATGCCAAAAAAGAGGGAGTCGAATGAGGGCGAGCAGACGAGCGTAAGCCTGAAGTCGCTAGCCGCGTACTTGCAGCTCTCTCCCGCCACCATTTCGCTGGTGATGAACAAGTCGCCGCGAGCGCAGTCCATTCCGAAGACGACGCAGGATCGGATCTTCGAGGCTGCGCGCAAGCTCAACTACAAACCAAATTTCTTCGCGCGATCGCTGCGTAGCAAAAAGACATTCACGGTAGGAGTCCTGGTGCCGGAAGCGCGCGAGGGCTACTCCACCATGGTGATTCGCGGGATTGAGAATTACCTGCTCGATGCCGGCTACTTTTACTTCATGGCGAGTCATCATCGGCGGCCCGACTTGATTGATCAATATCCGAGCATGCTGATGGAGCGATCGGTGGAAGGCTTCATCATGATCGATACTCGGCTGAACGAAAAAATTGGGGTCCCGGTGGTTAGCGTCTCCGGACATCAGAAGCTTGAGGGCGTGACCAACGTGGTGCTCGATCATCGACGGGCCGCCGAGTTGGCTCTCCGGCACCTGGTGGAACTCGGCCATAAGGACATAGCCTTCATGAAAGGACAGAGCTTCAGCTCCGACACCGAGGTCCGCTGGGACGCGATTTGCCGCGCTGCCCGCGAGTTGAAGATCAATATGCCGCCGGAACTCTGCGTGGAGCTGCTGGAAGATACGGTTTCGCCGCAGCTTGGCATTCCGATGATCGATCAGCTACTGAAGCGGGGGCATCCGTTTACTGCGTTGTTCGCGTTTAATGACGTCTCGGCCATCGGAGCGATTCACTCGCTGCGCGAGGCCGGGTTGCGCGTACCTGAGGATGTTTCTGTGATTGGCTTCGACGACATTCCGCTGGCCGCGTTTCAGAATCCGGCGCTAACCACGATTCGCCAGCCGCTGGAGCAGATGGGCGCCGCTGCTGCGCGTGCCCTGCTGGACCGCATTCAAGGGGCAACCGAATTTCCTGAGGAGATCCTGGTGGAACCCGAACTCGCGGTGCGGAAGTCGACAGGACCGGCGAAGAAGCAGTAGCCAGTAGTCAGTTGTCAGTTGTCAGAAAAACCCACCCTTACGCCGATTGAAGGCTAAAGGGTGGGAACCCACGAATCACTTCTTCACTCACCAACGTGTCCCTAGTCCCAACTGGAACGGATTGCCTCCCTGAGCAGCCATCGCATACCAATCGGGCTGATTCGGTTCGCATATGGAACAGAATTGGAAGGAAACTGTTGGTCGAGGTATAAACTGGCTTGCTTCTGTGTTCCGCATTTATCCAGGCATCGGAGAAGAGAAACGTGCCCTCTCGAGTCCGGCGGTTTTGGGTTCCTGTGTTCGCTTTAGTTCTAACTTCCGGTATTTTGTCTGCACAAATCGAACAACCACCCGATCTTCATAAGCCGATTCTTGATCGACTGGCCTCGCTCACCGTTTTAGAGCAGGCCGACTGGCACTTCCACGCGGATCTTCCGCATCCAGAAGATCCGTCGATCAGCGATGCTTCGTGGCAGTTAGTGAAGGCCGAAGACAAATGGACGGATGGATCGCGCGTGTTGCGCCGTACGATTGAGATCCCCGAAAAGATCAACGGCTACGCCGTACAGGGCGGTCGGTTACGGCTTGATCTGAATATCGCCAGCGATGGACCACTCGTGCTCTCGGTGTTTTCCAATGGCTCCCTCGTATATCACGGAAATGAGGATGAGCAGCAGCCGATCCTTTTGACCGCCGACGCGCAACCCGGCCAGAAGTTCGTAGTTGCCGTTCGCGTGGATGCGGATACGGTGCCAACGCGCATTGCGCACAGCCGACTATTGCTGGAGCCCCCATCGACGCGACCAGATCCCGGCCTGCTGCGTATGCAGATACTCGCGGCGCGTCCGATCATTGTGGCGTATGGCGAAGGGCGGCGCGTACGCGAAGCACAACTGAAAGCTGCCGTCGAGGCGATCGATCTTTCTGCGCTCGAGCACGGCGATCAGGCAGCATTCGACAGCTCGTTGCGCGAGTCACAGAACAAGCTGGAAGTTTTGCGGCCGTGGCTGCAGCAATTCAAGATACGCGCCGTCGGCAACTCGCACATCGACATGGCGTGGCTGTGGCCGTGGACCGAGACGGTGGAGGTGGTGCGCAACACCTTCCAGAGCGTTCTCGACCTGATGCGGGAGTATCCGGATTTCAAATTCACCATGTCTTCGGCGCGCACTTACGAGTGGATCGAAGAGAAGTATCCGGCAATGTTCCACGAGATCGAACAGCGCGTGAAAGAGGGGCGCTGGGAAGTGGTCGGCGGTATGTGGGTTGAGCCGGATCTGAACATGCCAGCCGGAGAATCGCTGGTGCGACAGATTCTAGTCGGTAAACGATATTTCAAAAACAAGTTCGGCGTGGATATCAAGATTGGCTGGAATCCTGATTCCTTCGGCTATAACTGGCAGCTCCCACAGATCTACAAGAAGTCAGGTATGGATTTCTTCGTGACGCAAAAGCTCATCTGGGCGCACGAATTCACGACCTTCCCCTACAGACTCTTCTGGTGGGAATCGCCCGACGGCAGCCGCCTGCTCACGTACTTCCCGCACGATTATGCGGAGGGCATTGAGGGCGAGCACATTGCGCAGGACTTCGCCCAATGGGCGCCTTCGATTTACGGGCAGAATATTGCGATTGGACCGGAGACAATGCACCTCTACGGCGTGGGGGATCACGGAGGTGGACCAACGCGGACCATGCTGGACAACGCCGCGCAACTGATGTCGCCGAGCGTGGTCTACCCGAAGTTTGAATTTAGTACCGCGCAGGGATTCTTCGACGATCTCGAGAAGAAGCTGCCCAAGATGCAGGTCCCGACGTGGAAGGATGAGCTCTACTTCGAATATCACCGCGGGCGTGTTGACGACACAGGCGGAAACGAAGCGGCGGATACGAGAAAACGAAGAGGCCATGCTCAATGCGGAGAAGTATTCCTCGCTGGCGATGCTCTATGGCCGGACGTATCCGCAACAAGAACTGAATAGCGCCTGGAAGAAGCTGCTGTTCGATCAGTTCCATGACATCATGCCGGGCTCGGGCATTGCGGTGAATTACCTCGATGCGGAGCGAAATCTCGAGGATGTGAATCGCGTTGCCACACAGATAACGCAAGGCGCGCTTGGCGACGTTGCGGCGCGCGTAAACACGCAGGGAAATGGTGTGCCGGTCATGATCTTCAATTCACTCTCATGGCCACGCACAGAGGTGATCGGAACGGAAGTGCAGCTTCCTGCTCCGGCGAAGCAGATCGAGGTGACCGACGCGGCGGGTAAGCCAGCGAAATCGCAGTTGCTGTCTATCGATCCGCTGACGCACCGGGCACGCTTCCTGCTGCTGGCCAGCACGCCGGCTTTCGGGTATCAGACCTACTTTGTGCGTGCGGGCGTGAAGGCTCCTGCGGTCTCACAGCCGGTGAAGTCTTCGCCCGATACGCTGGAGAACGAGTTCATCCGAGTAAAGGTCGATCCGCAAACCGGATGTATGACGAGCCTCTTCGATAAGCGTACGAACACGGAGGCCCTTGCGCCTGCGGAAACGGATTCGGGCGGTCCCACGGATCGCGTCTGTGGAAACCTGCTGCAAGCGTTCGTCGACAAGCCCAAGCGCTGGGACGCGTGGAACATCGACGCGGATTTCGAGAACCAGCGCACCGATCTGATCAAGGCGGACGAGGTGAAGCTGATTGAAAGCGGACCGTTGCGCGCCGTCCTTCGCGTGAAGCAGCATTTCCAGAATTCCAGCTTCATTCAGGACATCACCGTGTACGCTGGAGTGCCGCGCGTCGACGTCAACATGCAAGCCAACTGGCACGAGAAGCACATCCTGCTAAAAGTGGCGTTCCCGTTGAGTGCGCATAGTGAACGGGCGACGTTCGAAATCCCGTACGGCAGTATTCAACGACCGACCACGCGCAACACCCCCGCGGAGAAAGCGAAGTTCGAAGTGCCCGCGCTCCGTTGGGCCGATCTGTCGGATGCGAAAACCGGCTTCAGCCTGCTGAACAATTGCAAGTACGGCTACGACGCGAAGGGGAACGTGCTGAGGCTATCCCTGTTGCGTTCGCCCGAATACCCCGATCCGCACGCCGATGAGGGGCACCATGCGTTCACCTATTCACTGTACCCGCATGAGGGGACGTGGCGTGATGCCATGACCGTGCGTCGTGGATATGAATTGAATTTCAATCTCACGGCGATGCAAGTCCTGCGGCACGATGGCTCGCTTCCTGCCGAGCACTCGTTTGTGCAGCTGGGCGAGGATAACGTGATCCTTACCGCCGCAAAGAACGCCGAAGACAACGACGGCCTTGTACTTCGCTTCTACGAGTGGGCAGGAAAAGAAAGCGACGTGACGATCCACCTCCCGCCAGGTGCGCGTTCTGCTGCGGAGACTGATCTAATCGAACGCGCCATTGGGTCACTTGCAATTCGCAACGGCAGCACTACAATTCACACGAAAGCGTACGAGATCAAAACGCTGAAGGTTCGATTTGCGGAGATGAATGGTACCGGCACTCACTGAGGAAAAATAGAAGGGGCGCTGCATCTAGCGCCCCTCTCGGAGTTACACCATGAGGACTGAGTCACCTCGTTGGTGTTGGTACCACCTCCGCAAGTCGAGCATCCTGCCAGATTCGGGCGAAACCCTCGTCTTTATAGACGCTGCCCATATCGTTGTAGCCCTCTTCCTTGGCCTTCTTCAGGTAAAGCAGGCAATTGTCGATATCGCCACGCTTGGCGAACATCTTCGCCAGCATGAACGAGTAGCGGGCGCGTTCTTCCGGTGAGATCTGGCCGAGCACCCCGGAGCGGGTACTCTGGTCGAAGATCATCGGATCGAGTTCGACAGCGCGCGAGAACTCGGTGGTTGCGCGATCCCATTGTTCCTCGTTGAACCAAGCCGCGCCCAGGTTCGCGTGGAACGTGGGACGGGTTTCGTTCAATGCCAGTGCTTTCTTGAAGTATTTGATCGCCTTATCGTTCTTCTTCTGCAAGAAGGCAATCACACCCAGATTGTTCACGGCATCGGCGAAGTTAGGATCAAGTTTGTTGGCTTTGTCAAAGTAGTTCTGGGCGCCTTTACGATTTCCCGCCTGCAATTCGGCCATTCCCAGCTTGTTATAAAGGACCGCATTGGTCGGTTCCTTTCTAAGAGCGGCGCGATAGTACTGCATCGCCTGGGGGAATTCCTTCAGCTTGCGGAGGGCATCGCCCTTGGCTTCCATTTCAGCAGCCGTCATCACTTCGGAGCCGGCCATGGCCGACTTCTGACTATCCGCCTGTGCTGCGCAGAGCGGAACCAGTCCGGCGACAATCACCGCCGTCATCATTAGTTCGATCATTCGTTTCATAATGTGGCCTCCCTGAAGGCTGCTTCCACCGGCCTCAATTTGCTCAATCCGGCCGGGTGGGGGGAGTAGCCTCCGTACTGGCATAGTTATCGCGGAAATCTGGCGCCAGCGGAACGCTATAAGGGCTACGTACCAGCTACCGGAACGGTTGCTGGACGGAGATAACGGTCTCTCTCACAACGACTTAGAAATCAGTGATTTGCACTGTCGGAAAAGTGCGATGTAGGCTTGAGGAGGACCGTTACACGACCGTTACTTCCACCGCGCGATTACGTGTAGACGGTTAAATACGGGCTGTCACTGAACGCCCGGAGTCTAGTAGCGTATACACAGGGGTAGGATCAGTCTTCGAGGGGCATCATGGCTTCAAAGGCGGCCGAGCACATTTCCGTAGACCTGCGGCGGGCTGAGCTGGAAGCCGTGCTCCGTTCCGAGCTGTTTTCCCGTGCCCCAACCCTTGCCCATCTTCTTTCTTATCTATGCGAGAAATCTTTCGCCGGAGAGAGCGGCCAAATCAAGGAGTACTCGATTGCGGTCGACGTGTTTGGCCGGCGAGACTCGTTTGACCAGGACGTGGACTCGATCGTAAGGGTACAGGCCAACCGGTTGCGGAAACGACTGGCTGAGTATTACGCGAGCGAAGGCGCGAAGCACCCACTCCAGATCTGTATTCCAGTAGGGCAATACGTTCCCCAATTTGAAGAGAAGCCGGTGCCAGCCCCGGTGGAAGTACCGGCTCCATCGGCCACACCTGCCGGACCTGCGCTCCTGTGGCGGCGTTTCTGGCCGGCGCTTGCCATTGTCGCGCTGGTGATTCTGGGTATCGCAACCACCTATTTCTTCCGCCAAGCGCAGAAGCACGCTGCGATTACCGCGGTTCGCCAGGCTGAGCTGCCTCCGGCCGGGCCGGTTGGACTTCCGGTGGGCGATGAGATTCGTATTCTCGCTGGCAGCTCACGAAGCTATGTTGATCGCTCCGGCAAGACCTGGACGGCCGACACGAACTTTGCAGGCGGTGCTGCGGTGCATAGTTTCACTCGTGTGATCTGGCGAACCCAGGATGCGGAGATCTATCGCAACAGCCGGCAGGGAGATTTCACCTACGACATCCCCTTGAAGCCCGGAACGTACGAACTGCGATTGCATTTCGCCGAAACATACTATGGTCCGGAAGACATCGGCGGTGGCGGCGAGGGTAGCCGTGTCATTTCCGTGACGGCGAACGGCAAGCCGATTCTCAGCAATTTCGACGTGATTGCCGATGCGGGCGGAAGCCGCACAGCTGACGTGAAGGTCTTTACCGACATTTCACCCGCCAGCGATGGGATGCTGCATTTGAATTTCTATTCTGTTCAGGGCGGCAGAGGGATGTTGTCGGCGATTGAGATTCTGCCGGGCACGAGCGGACACATCCGCCCCGTACGAATTCTCACGCGCGACAGCGCGTATTACTCCAACGACAGCCACTGGTGGAGTCCGGACGACTACTTCAAGGGAGGGCAGTTGTTTTCCCGCGAGGACTCGGTGGCCGGCACCGACGATTCTGAACTCTACGAAGGCGAGCGCTGGGGCAATTTCTCGTATGCCATTCCGGTGCCGCCGGGGAAATACGACGTAACGCTGCACTTCATCGAGCGGCGCTTTGGACCTAACAATCGCGACAAGTATTTCGGTCCGCCACATGATCCCAATGCCGGCGTGGGGGCCCGCGTGTTTAGCGTCTACTGCAACGGCAAAGCGATCGTGCGCGACCTCGACATCTTCAAGGAAGTCGGGGAGAACCGTCCTCTCGTCCGTACCGTCAACGGACTCGAGCCAAACGCGCAGGGGAAACTCGTGCTCGAGTTTGTGCCGATCAAGGACTACGCCACGGTTACCGCAATCGAAGTCCTGCCTGAATAGGCGCGGTTTTTCAGCGATTTACTCGTCTCGCAACTTTGTACCTCCCCTCCGTGTTTCACCCAATAGCCGCTTCGAAGAGATCGCAAGTTACGGGAGGGATCAATGCGACACAAGGCTGCCGTGGTGATGTTGTTGATGTTTGGACTCGGGATCACATCCAGCGCGTTTGCCGGCGACAGCTGGGACTACCGGGACACTCATCACGACAGGAAAGACCTGAAGAACGACTATCGTGACATTCATCGCGATCAACGTGATCTGAATCACGACTACAACAAGCTCGCCAAAGACGAGCGTCACGGAAACTGGCGCGCGGCGCAACGCGATCAATCGGATATTCGAAATGATCGCCGCGATCTGCGTAACGACTACCGCGATGTCCACCAGGATCGCCATGACATCCGGAATGACTACCGGGATCACGATTACCGCTACTAAGACGGTTTAGCTCCGAATCGACAGGGGGGCGCGACGACGACTCGCGCCTCTTTTCTTGGTTTTCTGACGCCGGAAGTAACCTCGGACAGTCGCATTTTCAGCCTCCTTGTCAACAGCCTCTCCACACCCGGATTCTTCCGGTCCTTTACCTGTTTCTTCGGTGTTTTCTTGTAGCGGCGTGCGTTGCTTCGGGCGCGTGATGCCGTCTTTCGTACGCGGAAGTACATGTGCTTTCGAGGTCAGGAACACTTTGGTAATCACGAATTCCGCCAAAGAACGAAGTAGACTACGCCCCATCAGTAACAAAGTCCCGGCAACTCCATATTAGCGAGCAGATCGAAAATGAAGAATATTCACGAAGTACTAAGGGAGAAGGAACAGCAGATCGAACAGTTGCAACGTGACATCGAGGTGCTGCGTGCAGCTGCCCGTTTGCTTGACGGCGAGAGTGGTTCTTCAGCCGGCGCGAGCCGCGAGCCTGTCGGCGTGAGCACCGCCGCCGGAGGGCGCCGGTTCCCGTGAGGATCAGTTCAGTCGCTTGGAACTTTCTAGTCTAAGGAAACAGTCATGGCAACGAGTGTTACACAAGGCCTTTCGGACGAGCAGGCAGGCGGAGCAAGTTACCGCATAGCGCGGCGCGTCACGTTGGCTGATTCCATGCTGGTGCGAGCGAAGCTCGGACCTGCCGGCGAAGGCCGAGTCCTGGATATCAGTGAAACAGGAATGGCCTCGCAGGCGCATATTCCGATTCAGCCTGGCAGTAAGATCACCGTCGATTTCGATATTCCAGACGGCGGACACGTCCGCACCGAAGCACAGGTGGTCTGGAGGACGGTCGACAAGCGCATGGGACTGCGATTCCTGCGCATGTCGGAGCCGACGCGCCTTCGCCTGAGAACCTGGATCGACACACTCGCCGGCCCCGAGACTGTTTCCGCTGCGCCTGCCGAAGTTCCCGCGAAGGCTGAGTCAACACCACGCAACAACAACGAGTTCTGGCACCTGATCGGCGAGATCAAAGCAAGCAAGCTGTATCTGGAATCCGCGCTTGCGCTGATCGTCGAGCGTGCCGCGGAACTGACAGGATCGACCGGCGCTGCCCTGGCCATTGGTCCGCCGGAGAACATGATTTGCCGCGCGACACTCGGCGATGCGCCTGACGTCGGCACGGTGATCAATCCCGATTCCAAGCTCACCAGCGAATGCATTCGCACGCGGCACACGGTTCACGTGGTGGACACAGACACAGATCCACGGGTGGATCCGTTCGTCTGCCGCGATTTGAACATGCGTTCGGCGGTGCTCGCTCCCAGCTTCCCGAACAAAAACGACAAGAACTTTACCGTCGTTCTGGAAATGTTCTCGTCGCGCGCGCGTAACTTTTCAGCGGAACAGATCACAAAACTCGAACAGCTTGCAGAAGTCGCTGGCGTACTCGCGTTGGGTGATTCCGACGCAGGGGAGGCTTTAAAGGCCGGGGCTTTGGCCTCAGCCGCGAACGCGAATGGTGACGCAAGTGAGAACTCGCTGTTCGCACAAGACGAACTGGATCACCTGGTCGATCGCTTTATTTCCGATCTGAAGATCGGAGGTCCGGCAAAATCGAGCGCGCCTGCACACGAAGCGAAAGCTCCTGCGGTTGTGAGCAAGCCGTCTGAGGTGAAGAAATCCTCCGCGTTCGAGACAAGCTATTCCGGCGCCAAGACGGAAACGTTTTCTTCCGCGACACCACTCGAGAAACCGTCTGCACCAAAGACCTTCGAGAAGAAAGCGGCTGCTGCACCGGACGCGGCTCCTGCGAAGAAGATGGAAAGCCGTCCGAAGACTGTCGAGAAGGATCTCGAACTGGTATCGCTGGCTGAGTCGGTGAGCGCCCCGTTTACTCCGAAACGAGAGGCCGTCGAACGCACTGAGTTCACGTTAGGCCAGCACTCCGAACCTGCCGGATCGAAGGTTCCGGTGATTGCCATCGCCGCATTGGTCGTGCTTGGAATTATTGGCGGCGGCATTTACATGGCTCGTAAATCGAGCGGAAGCGCAAAGCCACAGGTTCAGGCTGTCGCGTCGCCGCCGGTCGCACCGGTTACCGATCCGAACACCAGCATGACAGTGACAGCGACCCCATTGCCTGCAACCAAGCCCAATGCCTCAGGCGAGGGCGAAAGTGCAAAGAAGCCGAGTGCGTCGGAAGCAAAAGCGGAAAAGGAATCCAAACGAAGCGAGGAAGCGAAAGAGGAGCCTGCTTCGCCAGCGCCTATTGTGCTAGCAAGCGGGAAGCATGCGCCCACAGAGACGCTTGCCCCGATGGCTGCTCCATCCATTTCGATGCCCACGGGCGCCGCGCCTCCACCGGCTGATATGCCGGTTTCAACCTCCACGCCGGAACTGGCCGCTTCGGCGCGATCGACTGGAGTGACGCCGGGCGTGCTCATTCATCGCGTGAGTCCTAAGTATCCGTCGTCCGCGAGATCGTATGCGCTTTCTGGCGAAGTGGTTTTGAAGGGACGAATCACAAAGGAAGGCAACGTGGATGAGTTAAAGGCGCTCAGTGGCAACCCGCTGCTTTCGAGTGCTGCTGTCGAGGCTGTCCGGCAGTGGAAGTACGAACCCTACAAGGTTGATGGCAAGCCGATCGATATGGAGACGACCTTCCGCATCCAGTTCGCGATGCCGAAATAAGATCGCTGACTCGATCACTCCGCCGGGAGTTTCGACTCCCGGCTTTTTATTTTCAGCGCGGAATCTCGAACCCGAAATATGTCGCGGCATTGCTGAAGCAAATGTTCGCAACAGTCTTTCCGATCAATTCCATATCGTCGGGGAGTTCGCCGGACTCCATCATCTGTCCCAGCCAGTTGCACAACACACGGCGGAAATACTCGTGGCGTGGGAACGACATGAACGAGCGCGAATCGGTGACCATGCCGACGAAACGCGAAAGCAGTCCAGTATTTGCTAGAGCCTGCAACTGCCACTCGATGCCTTGTTTCTGGTCGAGGAACCACCAGCCGCTCCCAAACTGAATTTTGCCGGGAGTCGATCCATCCTGGAAGTTCCCGCACATGGTGACGATTGCGTAATTGTCTGCGGGATTCAGGTTGTAGACGATCGTCCGGGGAAGCGCCTTCTCCTGCGCCAGTCGATCCAGGTAGAGGCCAAGGTCGTTGATCTGCGGCCAGTCGCCGATTGAATCGAAGCCGGTATCCGGCCCCAGCGTTTCGAGCGCGCGGGTGTTGGCGCTGCGCCGGGCGCCGAGATGCACTTGCTTCGTCCAGTTTTTTTCGGCATCGAGGTGTCCGAAGAACAGCATCAGGTACGACGCAAACTGCGCGTGCTCTTCAGCAGATGCGCCGCGTCCCGAGCGCACCTTATCGAAGATGCCCGATGCAACCGCCTCAGAACAGAAGTTAGCGTAGCAATGCTCCAGTCCATGATCGGAGGTACGTGCGCCCTGTCGTTCGAACGCGTGATGTCGGCTGCGCAGGGCGCGCAGGAAATCTTCAAAGCCGCGAATCTCGGTATTGCTGCGCTTTTCGAGCTTGACTGTCCAGTTCGTTGAAGCTCTCGGGATCGTCGCACGCGCAGGGCTTTATCTGGACGAAAGGTTGGATAGACGCGGAAGCCGAGGTCTGCCTGGGCGATGCGTTGGTGATCGGCAAGATCATCCGTGGGATCATCCGTAGTGCAGACTACTTTGACATTGAACTTCTTCAGAATTGCTTGTGCGGTCAGCGCTTCCGTGACGAGCATCGCGTTGGCGCGTTCCCAGATGGCAGGCGCGGTCTGCTCATTTAACAGCTCATCAATTCCGAAGTAGCGCTTCAGCTCGAGATGCGTCCAGTGATACAACGGATTGGCGACGGTGTAAGGAACGGTGCGCGCCCAGGCGAGAAATTTGTCGTACGGATCGGCTGCGCCGGTGCAGAAGTCTTCAGCGACGCCGTTCGCGCGCATCGCACGCCACTTGTAGTGATCGCCCTCCAGCCAGATTTCGTAGAGGTTGCTGAAGCGGCGATTGTCCGCGATGTCGCGCGCCGAAAGATGGCAGTGGTAATCAAGGATCGGTTGCGCGGCGGCGTACGTGTGATACATATCGCGGGCGCTGCGAGTGCTGAGAAGAAAATCGTCGTGGATGAACGGGCGCGCGGGTTGCGGTTGTGCGGAAGACATTGTGCAGTATTGTACGATCTGGCCTAGTCGTTAGCCCCGACCTTTTCTGCTGCATGCTTTTCAGCGCCAGTCGCTGATACGGGCTCCAGACGCGCCGTGAAGTGACGAAGGAATGGCGCTTCATAGGTCAGGCGCATACCGCCAATCTGCTCCCGGCGCTTCCAAACTTCGAGGATGACTTCGATCACGTAATCGACATGGCTTTGCGTGTAGACGCGGCGCGGAATGGCCAAACGGACCAGGTCAAGCTTGGCGTTGGCGCCAAACATCAGCGCGCCAATCTCGACGGAACGGATTCCGCCTTCAAGATACAGCTCATTTGCCAGCGCGACGCCAGGGAACTGCTCTGCGGGAATGTGCGGCAAAAAGGCGCGCGAATCAAGGTAGATTGCATGACCGCCCGGCGGCTGCACGATCGGGACGCCGTGCTCAGCGATGTGATTGCCGAGGTATCCGGTCGAGGCGATGCGATAGCGCAGATAGTCTTCGTCGAGCGCCTCCTGCACGCCGACGGCGATTGCTTCGAGATCGCGACCGGCAAGGCCGCCGTACGTGGGATAGCCTTCGGTCAGGATGAGCAGGTTCTTCTCCTGCTGCGCCAGCAGATCATCGTTGGTGCATAAGAAGCCGCCGATGTTGGCCATGCCATCTTTTTTCGCGGACATGGTGCAGCCATCGCCGAGACGGAACATCTCCTGCGCGATCTGCTTGGGAGTGCGATTGGCGAAGCCGGGTTCGCGCAGCTTGATGAAGTACGAGTTCTCGGCGAAGCGGCAGGCGTCGAAATAAAGCGGGAATCTTGTGCTTCCGGCACACGGCGCTGACGGCGCGCGCGTTCTCCATCGAAACCGGCTGACCGCCACCGGAGTTGTTGGTGATCGTCAGCATCACCAGCGGAACACGCTCGCGACCGACGCGGGCGATCAGTTCTTCAAGGGCGTTTACGTCCATGTTCCCTTTGAATGGCTTGCTCACGCTGGGCTGCTTGGTTTCGGCGCAGGGCAGATCGATGGCTTCGGCGCCGACGAATTCGACGTTCGCGCGCGTGGTGTCGAAATGCGTGTTGTTGGGGACGACGTCGCCCTTCTTGCACGTGCAGTTGAAGAGGATGCGTTCGGCGGCACGCCCCTGGTGCGCCGGGATCACATGCTTGTAGCCGAAGATGTCCTGTATGGAATCGCGGAAGCGGTCGAAGCTGGGACTGCCGGCATAGCTCTCGTCGCCTTCCATGACGGCGGCCCACTGGTGCGTCGACATGGCGCCCGTGCCGGAGTCAGTGAGCAGGTCAATGAGGACGTCGCCCGCGGGGAGGAGAAACAGATTGTAGTGCGCGGCACGCAGCAGATGCTCGCGCTGCTCGCGGGTGGTCCAGCGGATCGGCTCAACGCTCTTGATACGGAACGGCTCAATGATGGTCTTGATGGGCATGTTTTCTCCGCCGGACGCGACCGCAACGCGTAATTCTCTTCCTTTCCAGGACGAAAAGCCAGTCCAGCACCGGATGAGGAGGGCCTGCAAATTGCTGATTCAGCAAGGCTTCTCAAATGAGATTGCGAAATCAGTCAATTGAGATGCAGTGCATTGCGGCTTTTGGGTGTGCCGACGAAACTCGCGTTCGTTGGAGGCCCTATGAATGCGGATTTCAAACTGATCAATATCGACGACGGCTATTCAGATTGCGGCGGAGCGCCTGTGCTGCCGCCAGAAGCTCGGCGTAACGCGCTGGGATTCAAGTCTGCACCGCGCGTGCAAGGGAACTTTGTTGCCGTGGCGGAGAAGAGAACGTTGGTTTGGCTCGCCGAGCGGATGCCGGCGTGGATGAACTCCGATCACCTGACGGCGATCGGTGCGGCCGGACAATTGCTGGTCGGCTGCTCGTATCTGCTGGCACGTTGGAATCGGTGGGGACTGCTGCTGGCTATCTTCTTTCTGGCGGTGAACTGGTTTGGTGACAGTCTCGACGGCACGCTCGCGCGCCATCGAGATCAGCAGCGTCCGCGCTACGGGTTTTATGTCGATCACGTGCTCGACAGTCTCGGCTCGCTGTTTCTCTGTGCTGGACTCGCCGTGTCGGGCTACATGCATCCGCTCGTTGCAATGGCGATGCTGGTGGCGTTCCTGATGCTCTCGGTTGAGACCTATCTGGCGACGTACACGCTAAGCAGGTTCCAGATGTCGCACTGGATCTTCGGGCCGACGGAGATACGAATCATTCTCGCGATCGGAAACCTGGCGTTGTTTCTGCGCGGACCGTGGGCGCATCTCGGCGGGAGCGTGTATCGGCTGTTTGACATTGGAGGCGTGTGCGCAGTGGTTGGCATGGGATTGATGTTCGCTGATTGCTGCGATTCGGCACACCGTCACGCTCTACCGACAGGAGCCACTGTGAGCGTCCGGCGCTGGCTGAAGTTCAATGTCGTGGGCGCGTTCGGAACCGCGGTGCAACTCGGGATGCTGGTGTTGCTGAAGAGCGCCCTGCATATGAATTATCTGCTGGCGACCGCGCTGGCCGTGGAGATTTCCGTTCTACACAACTTCGTGTGGCACGAACGGTACACATGGCCGGATCGTGCGCTGGTTGGTTGGCGCGGGCGGCTGCGTGGCCTTGCGGCTTTTCACCTGACCAATGGGCTGGTTTCGATCGTTGGAAATGTACTGCTGATGCGGTTTTTCGTAGGTCAGCTCAGGATCCCATATTTCGTTGGCAACATGATGGCGATTGCGATGTGCGGGCTGTCGAACTTCGTGCTAGCGGATCGAGTGGCGTTCGCGGAAAATCAAAAGCCTTTTCACCACAGAGGCACGGAGACACAGAGAAAACAATTGATCAGTTTCTCTCGGTGACTCTGTGTCTCTGTGGTGAATGGATCTTCTATTCTTCCGCTGCCACCGGCACTGCATTCTTTCGCGGGCGCCGGTTCGCTTGCAGGATCTTCTTGCGCAAGCGCAGCGACTTTGGCGTGACTTCTACGAGTTCGTCGTCGGCGATGAACTCAATTGCCTGCTCCAGATTCAGTGTGCGGAAGGGAACCAGGCGAATGGCGTCGTCGGCGGTCGAAGAACGCATGTTGGTCAGCTTCTTTTCGCGGACGGCATTCACGTCGAGATCGTTGTCGCGCGAGTTCTCGCCGACAATCATGCCCTCGTACACGTCGACGCCAGGTCCGATGAAGAGTTCTCCGCGTTCCTGCAAGTTGTAAAGCGCATAGGCGGTCGTTGCGCCATTGCGATCGGCGACGAGCGCGCCGGTGAGCCGGTGCGGAATCTCGCCCTGCCATTCGGTGTAGCCATCGAAGAGCGAGTTCATCACGATGGTTCCGCGCGTGTCCGTGAGCATTTCGCTACGCAGACCGATGAGACCGCGGCTGGGCACGCGGAATTCGAGGCGCACGCGGCCGTAACCGTGATCGTGCATGTTGCGCATTTCGGCTTTGCGCATGCCGAGCTTTTCCATGACGACGCCGACGAACTCCTGCGGAATGTCGACGGTGAGCAATTCCACCGGCTCCATCAGCTTGCCATCGATGCGCTTGGTGACGATCTCGGGCTTGCCGACGGCAAGTTCGAAACTCTCGCGGCGCATCATCTCCAGCAGGATGGAGAGCTGCAGTTCGCCACGTCCCATCACCTTGAATGAGTCGGTGCTCTCGGTTTCCTGCACGGTAATGGAGACGTTGGTCAGCAGCTCCTTGTCGAGACGATCGCGCAGATTGCGGGATGTGACGTACTGGCCTTCGCGTCCGGCAAAGGGAGAGGTGTTCACCGTGAACAGCATCGCAATCGTAGGTTCGTCGATGGCGATGTGCGGCAGCGGAGAAGGGTTGTCGACGTTGGTGATGGTCTCGCCGATGGTGATGCCTTCCACGCCGGCGACGGCAACGATGTCGCCCAGTTCAGTCTGATCGATATCGATGCGCTTCAGTCCATCGAAGGAGAAGAGCTTGGTGATCTTCACTTTGTGGAATGACTTGTCCAGCTTGGCAATTGAGGCTTCGTCGCCGTTGTGGAGGGTGCCATTGAAAACGCGCGCGATGGCCAGCCGTCCGAGATAGTCGCTGTAATCGAGATTGGCGACCAGGATCTGCAATGGACCGTCGACGTCGCCGCGCGGCGCAGGAATGGTCTTCACGATGGCTTCGAAGAGCGGCTGCAGGTTCTCGCCCGTGTCCTTCAGATCAGTCGTGGCGGTACCTTGCTTCGCGTTCGTGTAGAGAACCGGGAAGTCGAGCTGATCTTCGTGAGCATCCAGGTCGATGAACAGGTCGTAGACCTCGTTCAATACTTCCTGGGCACGCGCATCGGGCCGATCGATCTTGTTGATCACGAGAATCGGAGGAAGCTTCGCTTCGAGCGCTTTGCTCAGCACGTATCGCGTCTGCGGCAGCGGGCCTTCCGAGGCGTCCACCAGCAGCATTACGCCATCGACCATTTTCAGGGCACGTTCGACCTCACCGCCAAAGTCACTGTGACCCGGCGTGTCCACGATGTTGATCTTGTAGTCGTGGTAATGGACAGCCGTGTTCTTGGCCAGGATGGTGATGCCGCGTTCGCGCTCCAGGTCGTTGGAGTCCATGACGCGGTCGACGAGTTCCTGGTTGGCGCGAAAGACGCCGCTCTGGCGGAGCATGGCGTCCACCAGCGTGGTTTTACCGTGGTCAACGTGGGCAATAATGGCGATGTTGCGAATTCCCTTGTTCAAGCATTCCTCTGCAATCTTTTTACGGGGAGACGGGCGTCGGCCGCAAACCGGGGACGGTCAGGCCGGTCCAGTCACATGGTTAAGCCAATGAGAATGTTAGGCGCTGCGGAGACAGGTCTCTCTTAAACATTATATAGGGCGAGGAGGCGGGGTGAGGGATGAGGGATTTGGGGGTAGCACGAGGGGCGCAGGGTTGAGGGAGTGAGTGGCGACTATGCACTCCCGACAGTTAACTGACTCGAGCCAGTCTGTTCTCCATAAAACTTGCGATGAAGAAACCCCCCACCCCCGTACACGACGAAAAACAATATGAGTCCGAGGAAGACAGCTCCCTTCCCGTCCCCGCGATGCCTCCAGAGCATGTCGGTGCCGATATGAACGATCCAAGCATGGACAATTAGCGCGTGAGCCGTGGATGAGATTAGCAATGAAATCCAGAATCCCAATCTCCGCCCCCAGTAGCTAAAAAACCATACTGCCAGGAACACGGAACTGAAGACTGCGTACCCGGCGGCCTCTTGCCAATCGGCGGGAAGTCGGTACCGAACGGGGAGTGCGAAATATCCAAGTAAGATTAGCGCGATCGCAACTGCTGTCCAAACCAAAGCGCAACAAGACTCTCGACACCAGATTTCTGGGGGACCCGAGCGCCGAATAGCTTGCGATTTCTCCTTCTCGTCTCACGCAGTTCGCTCTTCTTCACAAATCTTGCATGATTCTTTATGTCAACGGCAGTCAGGTTACGGCTGCGCATTTCTGCATCGAGCGCAACCTTCGCCTCGTCAGTGAGAAATGAATGTGCAGAAGCCAAATGCAATAGCTCGTCATCGCTCAACTTCGCGTATTCCTGCTGAAGCTCTGTAAATATCGCCGTCATTTTCGCATGACATGATAGGTGTCGATCGTAACATTATCACTTCGTATGTCGATACGGGTTGTGAGCGACTGCCTCTCGCCCGCTTTCGTCGGATTCCATGACAGGGGGAGGGGTGGAATTGGCCTCCCGAACAAAACAAAGAGCTTATCCGTCGGATGAGAGATTTATACGTCGGATCGATATCGGATCGTCCGTCGGATGATGCGACGCATATCCGTCGGATGCGGTACCGATGTGCCCTCCCCCACTCGTTGCTTCGCACGAGTGGGGCATCCCCATGTGTCCGTCCTCAAATCGGTCTTTGTTCCCCGTCTTTATTCCATTTCTATTGTGACAAATTCGAGGGGACCTACTGGACACATTCGCGAAGTTTATTTCTGGAATGGAATGAAGAGGTTGAGGGGATTTTTGGGATTTGAGGGGATTGACAAGAAATCGCGGGGGTAATCGGTCGTGGTACGATAGGGATGCCTCGCTGCGCTCGGCATGACAGGATCCTCGCTTCGCTCGGAAAAGGAGGTTACTAGCGGGATTATGATTTGTATGGACAGGAAACTTTGTTCGCCCAGGTTAGCGTGGGTGCCCCACTCGTGCGGAGCAACGAGTGGGAAGACGACTATGAGCGGACTCCCATGACTGCTTTCGGCCAGCCTTCATTGATTCGCACGGGCCCTGCCTCTCCTTCCGAATAGAAGCGATAGCTGCTCCATTTCCACAGTTCCGGACTCGCGACGATCCCTCGCACTACCGGATTCCGGTGCATGTACCGGAGCTTCTCGATCCGCTTCTTGTCCGTCCAAACGTTGAAGTCATAGAAACGGTGTTGCCAGAAATGCACAAGGTCGGCCCCTAACTCACCACGGGCTCGTCTCATTTCTCTCAGTTGCCGTTTTGCCACGCGAAACTTTAGCGCACTGATCGCTCTCGACGGATCGCCGCGCTCTGGTTCGCTCATGAGCAGATGAAAATGCTCGGGCATCACCGCATAACCAACCACGACAAAACTGTACCTTCGGCGCACTTCTTCCAGGTCTACTAGAAATGCGTCCCGCCGTTCTGGACTCGCCAGATGGGGAAGACGGTGGTAGCAACTGCAGGTAATGAAATGGAGATGGAAGGAACCGTAATAACGCTCAAGGCCGCGGGTCATCGGAGCCGAATCGTAAACAAGAAATCAAGCTTCCGTCTGTGATCCTCCTCCCACTCGTTGCTTCGCACGAGTGGGGCACCCGCCTCTTTCTTCCACTCGTTGCTTTCGCACGAGTGGGGCACCCGCCTGTTTCGTCGAAAGTGTGAAGGTCACGAAGAAAGCGCGCGTAGATCTTCCGAAGGCGGTCGGGTCCGCGAGCATCAAGGTCGCGAGCAGTCAGGAGATCCTCAATTGCGGCGTGGGTACTCTTCCAGATCGGGACGGCGCGCGCAAGCAATCTGCGTCCCTTGGGCGTCAGTTTCATCACACGGGCGCGGCGGTCGGCGGGGTCTGCCGTAATCTCGAGGAGACCGCGGCGCTCGAGAGGCTTGAGAGCGGCCGTCAAAGTGGTTCGATCCATGGCGAGCAGTGACGCCACTGCCGCCATCGGAGGCGGTTCCGGGCGGTTCAACGACATCATCAGGGAGAATTGACCGTTTGTCAGGCCCAATGGGCGGAACGCGTCATCGAAGCGGCGTGCCAGCGCCCGTGCCGCTCGCTGGACGTGAAGACACAGGCAAGAGTCGCGGACGAGGAGAGTCGTCTCATAGGCAGGGCTCTTATCCGTTGACATAACCCAATTATATTGATATCAACCTATATTCGTCTCCAGAAATACGTCAGGAGAATAAAAACCAATGAAGCGAAATACTCCCGTGACGATCGGGTTAGCAACGTCAGTGCTCATGGTTGTGTTGGCGGCGGCGTGGCCAATGGAAGCGCAGGATCGCCCTGCGACATATCCGAGTATGGCTCCGCTGAATCAGTACCTCATGGATCGCAGCGCCGAGATCGCCCTGGCACGAAGCGCAGCTCCAGAGTCGATTTCCGGCCAAGCTGAGATCCAGGTCCTGGGTCCGCATGGATATGAGCTCGCAGTGAAGGGCACTAACGGTTTCGTCTGTGTTGTAGAACGCGGTTGGATGTCGCCGTTCGACAGCGCCGACTTCTGGAATCCCAAGTTACGGGGTCCGATCTGCTTCAACCCGGCGGCAGCGCGATCGGTGTTCCCCCTCACCATCAAAAGGACGAACCTGGTATTAGCGGACAGTCCAAAGCACAAATCATGGAGGCTCTGAAGACTGCAGCGAGCCGAAAAGAGCTACCTGGCCTCGAAGGTGGCGCGATGAGCTACATGATGTCGAAGAAGGCGTACCTGACGGAGGCCGGCGATCACAACATGTGTCACCTGATGATCTACGCCCCTCTGGCCGATGCGGCGTCCTGGGGCGCGGATAAGCCCGGGTCGCCGATCATTTTCAGCGGGCAGTTTCAGGGCGCTCCTGAACCCATTACCGTGTTCCTGATTCCGGTTGCCTAAATGGTCGGATGGAACGACAGCGCCGCAAATGTAGCGATCGCGGGGCAGCGGTACAGTTTTCGACATTTGTAGTGGCCCAGTAAGGGGTGAGGTCAACGCAGACCAGTGGTTGACCTTCACCCCTCCCGGGCGACGATAGAGGTGTGTTGGTGTCGTCCGGGCTGCGTCTGCATTCAAGGAGGCTTTGCCGGTCCTCACTCCGACTCTGCCCATCCACCGTAGAGCGAAGAAGTGGTTCCCGAGTTGTGCTCTGCGAGTGTCTACACGTACACGTTGCTACAAATGATGCAGGTACGAGATTAATGTCGAATGATTGTGGGAAAGGATGTATCGGCGCCTGACAGCGGTTGCACGAGGCTGCTAAAGAAAAGGCTTCCAGCACTCGAAAAGGTCGGGAGGGTTGTGGGACAGAATCCCGCCTGCGGTTCGAACAGCTGTGCCCGGGGCTGCAGTAGACTTGCTCGATGATCCGTCAGATCGCACCTGTGTTCTTCACCACGGACATTCCCGCTACGGTCGCCTATTACAAAGACAAGCTGGGCTTCGAGTGTCTCGGGACGTGGCAGGATCCGCCGGTGTACGCCATTGTGGCGCGCGACCAGCACGCGATTCATTTCCGCTGCGCAGCTCCGCCCACGGCCAATCCGGACAAATACGCGGACGAACTGCTCGACGCATACCTCTTTGTCGAAGATGCCGACGCGCTTTATGCCGAGTACGCGGCCAAGGGCGTGGAGTTCACTCGAGGACTTGGCAACATGCCATGGCACTCGCGAGAGTTTGTCGTGAAGGATTGCGACGGCCGTCTGCTGGCCTTCGGCGCGAACTTGTAGTCGGTTTCTTTGGTCTGGCTCACAAAATCGGTTGTGCAGATCAGTTTCTACAGGTCAGCCGTTACAGCTCAGGCGCATTTCGTTTGTGGCTTGAAAGCCCAGGGATTCGTAGAGACGGCGGCCGGAAGGGCTGGCATGCAGAATGACGGTATCGGTTCCGTTAGCACGGCACCAGGCGAGCACGGTTGTCATCAGCTCACGTGCGAGGCCGAGACGGCGATACGGTTCGGCGGTATAGACGTTGACGATGTTACCTCGCCGCGTTCCGGTGCCGATCATGTGGGGAGGCCAATCCATTAACCAAAGCCCGGCGCCGGCTGCAACGGAACCGTCGGGCGCAGATACCAGCCAGGCAAGGTAGTCTCCCGAATCCATGCGCGCCAACAGCCAGGGACGAAACTTCGCTGCCATGGAGTCGAGCGCAGCTGCGTCGGCGTACCCCATGTCGTAAACATCGCACGACGATGTAGAGACCAATGTGTCCAGGTCGGCCGTGGAGGCCTGGCGGGCTGTGAATCCTTCTGGGAGAGACATAGGAAGAGTTTAGTGCTGGAGCGCTTTGTCGCGAGTCATCAACTGCCCTTCGCCAGAGTGGGCGAAATGGGCCATCGAGAGCGTCGCGTTATTCCATCGATTGCACGCGGCACGCTGTCGCACTAGATTACTGCGACTATGAGTTCACCGATCATTGCGCCGCCGCTTGCGGGACAGGTTCTTGGGAAAGTGGGAGATTCGTTTGTCGATTGCCGAATGGGAAGACCCGGGCGGACATACCGGTAGCCCTTTTCTCATTGCTCCTCCGCATGTTCATCATCATGACGACGAAGCCTGGTATGTGCTCGAAGGCGTGTTGCGAATACGCAGGGGCGACGAGGAGGTCGAGGCCCGAGAGGGTAGTGCTGTGCTGGTTCCGCGTGGCACTCCACACACGTACTGGAATCCGGGGGAAGGCAGGTGCCGGTACCTGCTGATCATGACGCCGAAAATCTATGAGCTGATTCAGGCGATACACGCGATGACGGATCGGAGCCGGCCGCAGCTCAGCGCACTGTTTCGACAATACGATTCCGAGCTTTTGTAGAGAGGATCTCATCAACTCCCCCTCGCCAAACGGGCGAATAGGCCACCCGGGTATAAAAGAGAGCGCCCGCAAGCCTCGCCTCAAAGAGACGAAAGCCGCGGGCGCGCCACAACAACTTGATGATCGAATCCCACCTCTGCCAAAAGACGGCAGAGATGGGGCACCCGAATGTTTCACAAATCTAAGGGAGGCGGCGCCGTGTGGGGTTAGGCGCCGTATCCCTGGTCGATCATCTGCCGGAGAACTCCGGCGAGACGATCGTGGTCTTCGTCGCCGAGGGCAACGAAGCGAAAAGGCTGCAACTTGGCGGCAGATCGAGTCACGGGACGCATCAGCTCTACGAGTCCGCTGATGGGGCCGGATTTCGATCGCATATGAAGTTCTGCCAGAGTGCCTTCGCGAACAGTGCCGGTAAATTGGGCAAGTCCGCCAGTGGTTGAGATCTCGTGCAGGACCGCCGGTACGCGTTTGCCTTCCAGCGAGAAATTGACCGACTCGCTGTTCGGGACTCGCACCCGGGGAGCCCGCACGCTGCGGTGGGGTTGGGGAAAGTGAGCCATGGCGGGAAAGAATCGCAGCTGGCGGGAGCTCTTGCGAGATTACGAGAGCCGCCGTCCAGATACGCGCGGGAGGGCTGTCCAGCAGTCCAGTGTCTGCGATGTCACGGACGCGAGTAAGAATTACCCAACTCCGAAGCAGGTGAGCTGCATCGGAATTATTGAGAGACAATGAGTTCCGAGATGGCAACGGTTCTTGCTAGGATCAACAACAGGTCGATGTGATTGTGGTTCGTAAACTGCCGTCTCCTGGGCAAATCCCAGTGCAAGGAAACGAAGGTGGGACCGAAGAATTCTTTTTGTTGATGACGATCCAAATATTCGGCCTTACATTGCCGGAGATCCTGCGACAGCATGGGTTCGAAGTTGCGGTTGCAGCTACGGTGCCGGAAGCTTTGAAGATCATCAGCACCGAAAATTTCGAGGTGCTGCTGTCGGACTTGAATATAGGTGAGCCGGGGGACGGGTTCACGGTTGTGAGCGCGATGCGACGGATCCAGCCCTCCGCCACAACGATTATTCTCACGGGATACCCTGCGTTCGAGAGCGCGCTGCGGGCGATACAGAGCCAGGTTGATGACTACTTAGTAAAGCCCGCGGATATAGCTTCGCTGGTCGGCAAGATCCGCGGAAAAGCTGGCGAGCCCTATTCTTCGCCAGCAGGCGCCCCTGTTGCGTCTGGTGGATCTGATCCGAGAGAATCGGCAGGGGATTCTGCACGATTGGCTGGTTAGCGCGGATTTGGCGGACGAGCGGTACTGTCGAGTCCTTCTCGGAAGTGCTGGATTCCGTGATTCGCAACTTGCAGCGTGGGCTTGAGAGACGGCCGGAGACTGACCTGGAGCCGGCGGCAGCTCATGGGGAGCGGCGCCGCGCCGAGGGCTATCGTGCCTCCAGCATGGTGGACGAGTTGCACGTCCTGGAGAAGGTGGTACTTGTCTACGTTGAGCGTAACCTGATGCGGGTGGACCTGAGCACCCTGTTCCACGATTTGCGCACTATGAACGAGGTGTTCCGGGCACAGCTCTCGGAGGCCGTACGCGCCTATATGGCCGAGCCGGAATCGCACCAGCCGGCTCTCTGTTAAC
>CAWGWI010000008.1:0-26527 GCA_963826275.1 Terriglobia bacterium
AAATCCGATGCTCTATCCGATTGAGCTACGGGCCCTCGTGTCGATACCGTTAGTCTCGCATAGGATACAAACCGTGCCAACTAGTAGGAAAACGAAGATC
Source organism: Terriglobia bacterium (assembly GCA_963826275.1). Lineage (GTDB taxonomy): Bacteria > Acidobacteriota > Terriglobia > Terriglobales > Acidobacteriaceae > JAJPJE01. Next base: position 101 of record CAWGWI010000008.1, read on the forward strand.
CACCGGAACCCTCGCGCCGCCGCAAGAAGGAGTTCAAGACAACGGTCGTCCGTCAACGGTTTCCGTGTTTCCCGATCTTTGTTCCTCAATGAAGCGGATAATTCTTCGCTCAGACCAGCGCCCATCGTAGCCGTTTGCATCTGCAAGGAACGCGCAGTGCCCCCCATGATTCGATTCCAGCAGGTGGACATTCGGGTTTCGCTCGAGCTTCTGTCGGGTTTCCGGGAGCATACGGATAAACGGATCGTCCAGCGCGTGAATCACCAGTGTCGGAGCCGCAATCTGGTCGATTACAAGAGCGGCGCTCGCTCTCGTGTAGTAATCCTCTGCGCCATCGAATCCGAAGTATCGCGCGGTGACGCGGTCATCGAATTCGCGAATGCTGCGAATGGAAGCAAGAGGATAAGCGCGGAACCTATCTGGAAACAGTTCGGCTTTCCGGCGCATTCTTCCGGCCAGCGCGACCAGGAACCACCACTCATACAAGCGGTTGTCCCAACGATGCAAGGCATCAGCCGAGGCCGAGAGATCCACCGCTGGCGAGACGGCGCAAACCGCACACAACTGCCGCGGAGCATTGCGACCCCACTCTCCCGCGATCTTCAGTACCATATTGCCGCCCATGGAAAAACCTGCAAGCGCGATCGACGCCAGTTGCTCCTGCTCGATCAGCGCTCTCGCTACCGCACCGACATCCGCCGAAAGCCCCGAATGGTAGAGGGTTGCAGAGAGTCGCTCGGTGCCGCCGCAGTTCCGCATATTCATGCGAACCACGTTCATCCCGGCGGCCCAGGCCTTATTCGCGGTACCAACCACATACTGGGATGTACTCGATCCCTCCAGACCGTGAACAATCATCAGCGTGGTCGTATTTTGCCTCTCCGGTTGCCAATGGCAATGGCATAGGACCTGCACATCCGGTTCCACTGAAAACAAACGCTCCTCGGCGGGCGGCAAGCGATCCGCGCGGTGGGCGAAATACGCGGCCAGCGTCTGCATATGTCCGCCTTTAAGGCCGCGGCGGGGAATGAACAGATCTTCAATGTCCCGATTGATTTCGACAGGCATTTCGCTCAGTGTAGCGAAAGTGCTAGATTGGTGTGGAGTTCAATCGCGAGTTTTTGCCATGCCCATTTTTGAGTACGTCTGCAAGGATTGTAATAAGCACTTCGAAGCTCTGGTTTACGGATCGCAGGAGGCCGCATGTCCGTCCTGCCATGGCACCAGCCTCGATCCACAGATCTCGTCTTTTTCCGTTGGACGCAGTTCCAAGCCAGCTTCTGCGTGCATGAGCGGCGGTTGTGAGTCCGGTGCTTGCGGGATGCCCGGCGGCCCAGGAATGTGTTGCGAAAACTGAGGGCTACAAACTGGTTTTCGACTCCGCTCCTCGTTGTCTGACCAGGTTAACCACTAGAACCAGCAGGGCTGCCGCCAACAGCAGGTGAATCATGCTGCCCGCTACCTGGAACCCGTAGCCCAGAAGCCAAAGCACAAACAGCACTGCGAACGTCAGCCAGAGCATGTCTCACCCCTGGTGAGTTCGATTCTGGCTCGCTGTTCTGAGTTGCTGTCCGTGATTTGGCCTGCGTTTTTTCGTCACATCCGGTTGTGATATCCCTTACTGCCGCGACTCCAGCTCCGACCTAGAGTGAACCTGCCTTACGCGTGCCTGCCCTGCGGCACGCATTACCAGGCCTGCGTACACAAAGGAGGATCTATGCGCGTACGTCAGCTGTCGATTCTTTTTCCCGCACTTTTGATATTTGCTATTGCATCGTTTGCGGCCGATACACCTTCGCCCACGTCCGGCAAGCAGCTCTACCAGTCTTATTGCGGGTCCTGCCACGGCACAGATGCCAAGGGCAATGGGCCGGTCGCTTCCTCACTGAAGACGCCGCCCACCGACCTGACCGCGCTCAGCAAGAACAATAGCGGCAAGTTCCCGGAAATGCATGTGATTCATGCTATCGAAGGCGAGACACAAGTTGGCGCCCACGGCTCGAAGACCATGCCGGTTTGGGGACAACGCTTTCGCCGCAGTACCGGGAGCCCCGCTGAAGCTCAGTTGCTGATCAAGAACCTGACCGATTATCTCGCCTCGATTCAGGCGAAGTAGAAGACGACTTGGGCCAGGCGATCCCCATCCGCCTGGCTCATCCCGTTAGCGTCTGGCAATCATCCCAAACAAGAACCATGTGATCGCCGCCAGGGCAACAGCGACGACGGCAAGTGCTCCCGCCAAAGCGGCGACGAAGGGAACCTCTCTGTTTTCTGGCGGAGGAGTTATCCCCAATACAACGCCGCAAAAGCCGTTCACAAAATGATGAATGGCGTTCCGCAGCATGCCTCGGTGTTGGTTTGAGCCTGGAGATTGCAATCGCGTGACTCAGTCGAAGAATCCTGCGCTCATGATAAAGCTACCTGCCCGCGATTCGAGCCGACTATTCCGCGGCCACCTTCTGCTTGAGTTCTTGCACCAATCCCACCTGGAATTCCGGCTCAACGGTCATGGCCAGTTGCAGAGCCTTTTTGTACGCTGCGTGCGCCTCGTCCGATCGCTTCAGTCCAAGGAGGACATCTCCAAGTACCGCGTTCGCCTCGGCGTTATTCGGCGCAAGCGAAACCGCCTGCTGGGCTTCCACGAGAGCGGCATCGAACCGTTTTTGCTCCATCAGACCGCGTGCATCCTGTATGTGGCTCTTCGCAGCAGCCAGTGGGATTTCGAAGTGCCCCTCAAACACGAACACCGCGTAGTCGATCACTGCCGTGGGTTTGAGCGTCTGGAATTGAGCGTAGGGATTCAGTGCGCCCGGACCATATTCAAATCCAGACAGATCGCCCGCGCTGATCAGTACTGGCCCATCCACCGCGGGTGGCGCTTCAATCTTTTCATTCACCCAAAGTGAGTCGGCGGTGGGAAGCGGCTTGCATGGGATTCCGTAGTCCCTGGCATCGACGACACCCTGGGCGAAGTAAACGAACCAACAGTCCTTCACACCGCGATCGTCCAGATATTTCTTCACCGATTTGAGTTGCTGTCCCCAGTCAACGTTCGAATCGCTCAAGTATTTGTAAGTCTGCGAAGGTCCACCCCAGAGTTCGTTGGCATAAGCCATATACGCGGGATAGAGCCGCGCACCCGACACCGCCTGGAATGCGAGCAGCGCAATCACCGCGTAGGTCCATCGACGATCTTTCCTGATAAATGTCGCGGCAGCGCCTGCTGCCAGCACCCACAAAAAGGCATACATCGGCAGAATGTGCCGAAGCCCAATGTTCATCCGCGACGCCATGGCGATCAGCAGATAGAACGCAGGTGGAATCGTCAGAAACGCGATCTCCCGCCAGCCACGTCAACTTTCGTGTGGCGATGGCTACGATCGCTGCCACCAGAAGTATCAGAAAAGTCAGCGTCGATTTGATGAGAAATGTCGCGGGGAAATAGGACCAGACTCCATGCGGGTAGACGTTCCCGAACAGGTAGCTCTGGTAAAAGTCGGACATGATGCGCACGTCCGTCAAGTCCGTAGATATAGGATTCCGGCAGCAACTTCCAATGCGCAAGAAATGCCAGCCCTTTCACTTCGTGCGGTCGCGATAGGCCGTGCATGAAATCGGCTAGAGGTGGATTCAACTGCATTCCGGCGGGACGCGCCTGGTAGCGGAATCCGTAGAATCCCCACAGAATGGTGACCGCGATCGCGCTGATCACCAGGAGCGCGACTGCGAGTCGAAGCGCGTATTTCTTTCTGCTTTCGCCACTCGAACTTGTGTTGCGAACCAACTCCACGGCCGATAGCAGGATCAGCATGGGGCAGATCAGGATGGCCGTATGCTTCGCCGCCAATCCCAGGCCGGCGAGCACTCCAACTAGCAGCATCCGCCCGACCGATGGTGATTTCACGTAGCGGTAGAACGCATAGATCGCGCCAAACATGAAGCATGTCAGTCCGACATCTGTCCCCAGAACAGCCCCATGCGCGAGCAGGTTCGGGTCGAAGACTACCAATCCGAGCGCGATGAATCCTGCGCCTGTGCCAAACATCTCGCGTGCGGCAAGAAACACGAACAGCGCCAGCAGCAGACGTCAGCACTGAAACCGCCAGGCGCACGCGCAACAACATGGTGTTGGGATCATTCTTGAACAGGAAGTCTTTCCCGTTGAGAAAAGCCTCCGTCTTGAAGAACCGATTCTGCTGTGCAGGCATCGTCAGCCGCATGTTCAGCAGCGGCAACGTTCCCAGCAGCTTCACCAGCGGTGGATGTTCGGGATTCAACCCGAAATCGCCGTGTTTCCACGACATATATCCGGCGTAGATGTGATCGTCTTCATCCCAGGTGATCGAATTGCGGCTGGTCGAAAAAGCCAGTTGCAGGAAAAGTATGAGAAGAAGGACGCCTACTCCGCCCGGCACGAGCCAACGCCTCGCACCAGCGTTCGGACCGCCTACCGCAACCGTCTGCTTGGAAGACTCCGTGTCAATTTGCACGCTCACTCCGATGTTCCGAACGACCTTCTAACCGATTGAAGTACCACTTTTCAAGGACAATCGGCACGCTGCGGATTTGTTGAGTTCGCGAATGGCCCTCGCTCCAGCCTGTTACCTGCGTAATCAGACATGTCCTGTTGAGGTTTGTATCTGCCTTACCGGGTGCCCTTAAATGGTGCTAGAAGCCATGAAACGCCTTTTGTTCCATTCCTTTCTCCTTCTAGCACTCTTCGCACCCGCTTGTTTTGCGCAGGACAAAGTCTTCGATTGGGTCCACGCCAGTAATGAAGTCATTCCACTGGATCCATCCGACTTTCGCGGAGGCCGCGTCTATCACCCCGGTCCAAATGGCGGGAACATGCATGTCGACATTCAGGCCGGCCACCCGGTAACGGTCGCCATGGTCGCAGAAGAGCAATGGAACGTGTTTGGGCACGAACGTGGCGGCAAACTCGATTTTCACTGCCTGAGAGAGCATATCGTCAGCACCATCTATAGCTGCGAGCTTCCGCCCTCGCAAGCCATGGTGATCGTTTTCCGCGACGAACGCCAACCCAGCGCCATGGTTCGCGGAGTGGAAGCGGTCCTGAATGGTGCTACCGGCAGGAAACAATATCTTTCTCCCAACGATGTACTCATCACCTACTATCGCTGGGCTTGCGTAAGTAACTGTGAAGATCCTCGATTCCAGTGGCAGCGTCTGGTAAAGGAGAAATACGAAATTACAGCAGCTCCTAAGATCTACTCGTTGCTGACTCCCGAGTGGGATGGGCAACAGATCAGCGTGAAGATCAAATCAGGACTGCCTCTCATGGTCGCACTGGTGCCGGTCGCGAATGCAGACCTCGCTTATTCGGATCCTGGGTCGTTCCAGCAAACCCTTGCCAAATTCGCGTGTAAACAGCGCGGCGTGCAGACGCTAGCCTTCGAATGCACCGTGAATCTTGCGGATGGTCCGCAATCGCTTGTTCTTATGCCCGAGCCGGGAGCGAATCCATTCAACCACAAGAAAGCAGAAATTGAGTTCGATGCCACCGAGTGCATCGCGAACTGCGACCTTCTGGCGCCGAAACAGTAGCAGCAGAAAGGCCAACAGAGATTCCCGTTTACGCGCGCCATTTCCTGGACCGCGAGATAACCACGTATACTTCTGTGAGTGTCACGTCTCTCCGCGCATCTCGCCTATCTCCTGACGCTTGCTCTACTGGGATCCAGTCTGCACTTGATGGCGTCTGATCCGCCTACGACTTCAATGGCGAGCGCTTCTCGCATTCCTCAATTCCAGGTCTCGTGGATGCCGCTGCGCATCACCAACGGTTCGCCTTGCATTTTCACCGTTGTGACAGCGATTCCTTTTACGTCACTCGATGGAACCTTGATAGGCCGTGAAATTCACTTCTTCCACGCCCAGCAGAAAAACACCTGGTATGGCCTTGCAGGAGTGGATGTCGAAACCCCGAGCGGCTCGTACGCTCTCAACCTGACCGGCACCACCAAAAGCGGGCAAAAGCTAGTGATCCAGCGCGCCGTAATGATCGGGAAGACGATCTACCCCAAGGTGACACTTCACGTTCCGGAGCAATTCGTTGCGCCAAGTCCGGAACAGCAGCAGCAAATCGAGCAGGATAAGGCGCTAAAATCTACCGCCTTTGCGAAGGGCGACATTCTGCCGCAATGGTCGGGGGATTTCTCGATGCCGGTTCAAGCCGATGCCTCCGACTCATTCGGAACTGCGCGCATCTTCAACGGCAAGGTCGCCAGCGTCCATCGCGGAACCGATTTTCGCGTGATCTCGGGAACACCCGTCCGCGCCGCGAATGACGGGCAAGTCGTGCTGGCAAGCCCTCTGTTTTTTGAGGGCAACTGCGTAGTCATCGACCACGGCGAAGGCCTGAAGACGATCTACATGCATCTTTCGGAGATCCAGGTCAAAGCAGGCGATCGCGTGAAGAAGGGCCAGGTAATCGCACTCAGCGGAGGCACCGGACGGGCGACTGGACCGCATCTCCATCTTGCGGCGAGATGGGAGGGTGCCTATCTCGATCCAACCAAACTGTTGAAGCTGAAGATGCCGGAATACCACGGAGAGTGAATTGCGTCTACTGATCGGCGGCTAGTTCGCGCTCGAGTTGCTCCAATTCGCTGTTCAGCATCTCGGTATAGCGCGGATTCTGGGAGCGTTTGAGTTGTTCGAGCACGCGCGCCCGATTCAGTTCCAGCGACTGCCGGCGGAGCAATCGCTGTTCCTCTTCCTGGGAGAGTGCGTCTTTCTTCGCGCGTGAGCTGGCAAATTCGCTCTGCTGTTCCTCAACCGACTTGCTTTCCCATCCCCGCGCCATGAGCTTATTTTACGCGCCGAAACGAGAGCCGATCTGAATCTGCGCCCAAAAACGCTACTTCGCCAGGTTGTGCTCGCTCAAGCAGGTTGACCCGTGCCCGTCGTCTGCGAAACGAATTTCGCCGCTTTCGTCTGCGCAGAATGCTCGCAGGCCTTCGCGCACATTCAAGGGAACCGCCACGACTTTGAATGTCGAGACCACCTCTCCCCGGCAACCAGAAAGACTGTAGCGATACTGTCCTTTCGCAGTGTTGCCCCATGCCGCATCCGTCACTTGCGCTTGAGCTGGTGCGCCGGTGCCGAGGTCGGCCATTGAGCACGTGTACCCGACCTGAGGATTGCTCGCCTTGAACGTTTTCTCTGCCGCAACAACGTTCTTCACAGCGGCAATCGCCGCGCCTTCACTGCCATTCGGAGTTCGGAACACGGGAGGCGCCTGAGAAACCATCATGGTTCCGCTCTCTGCCGAAAATGGATCTTTTGCAGATACGGACGTCGACACCTTCATCTGTGTCGCGGCGGTCTCCATCTGTTTCTGGATGCTGTCGATCAGCGCGCCATCCAGCTTCACCGCGATGGAGAATCCAACTTCGCTAAGCTTCCACACACTCTGCTCTGCCTTCATCCGCACCATGAGGTGAGGGACCACGCTCATCTTGTCTTCGTGTCCGTCTTTAATCGCGTGGAACGAGAGCTCCATCTCGTCGCGGTCGCCTTTGATCTTCGTCGCGGTCCACTCGAACTTCCATGCGCCCGCCAGTCTTAGGCGTATCGAATGCCACTAAAACCGGACCCGTGACGTTCCACTTCAGGTTCGTTCCAGACTGCGTCTGGCTGCTGATGACCATGGCTGGAAAGGCCAACTGTTGCTGCGCACTCTGGCCCAACTGCTTCAGCTTCGCGCGCGTCTCGTTCAGCAGGTGCGCCTCGAACGTGCCCGGCGTGGGCGAACCGATCATTTCGACCAGCGCCTCGCGCGGAGTCTGCGGCTTGGCCGCCTGTGCCCATGATGTGGCCGTTAGTGCCACAATTCCTAGAAACATCATCGCTTGCTTCATCGTCGATTCCTCGCGAACGAGGGTACGACGAAACGGTCTGCGATCCGCCGTATCTCCGGGCCATGCCCCTGACGAAAGTAACTAGTGGCCTCCACTCGGCAGAGGTTCAGGAAGAGGCCGGATTCAGCGGCTGGCGCTGATAACCATGAGAGCGTGACGCTTATCACAGACCATCTGGTCATGACTGCAGAACATTGGCTGTAGAGGCGTCTTCCCCGGAGGTCCCATGTTCCGCATCCTGGAAACTCGCGAGCTCGGCCGTGGCGTAAAAATGTTCGTCATCGAGGCCGCTCGTATCGCACGCAAGCAAAAGCCCGGCCAGTTCGTCATCGTGCGCCTGCACGAGCACGGCGAGCGCATTCCCCTCACCATCGCCGATTCCGATCCCCATGAAGGCACGATCACGCTGGTCGTCCAGGGAATCGGCAAGACGACTTGCCTGCTTAACATGCTGGAAGGCGGAGATTCCATTCTCGACATCGTTGGACCATTGGGAAAGCCTTCCGACGTCCAGCACTACGGCGCAGCCGTTGTAATTGGCGGCGGGGTTGGAACAGCCATAGCTCTCCCAACCGCGAGAGCGCTGCGGCAGGCCGGCAATTACGTGATCTCAATTCTGGGCGCACGCTCACGCGATCTCGTGATCCTCGAAGACGAGGTTCGCAAGGTGAGCAATGAGACGCACATCTGTACCGACGACGGGACTTATGGCCGTAAAGGTGTAGTAACGGACAAGCTCAAGGATCTTCTTGCTGGTCCGTATCCAATCGACTTCATCCTCGCGATCGGTCCCGTTCCGATGATGCGCGCGGTCGCCAAGGAGACGAAGTTTACCGGCGTGAAGACCATCGTGAGTCTCAATTCCATCATGGTCGATGGAACCGGAATGTGCGGCGGGTGCCGCGTGCTGGTGAACAAGAAGAATCAGTTTGCCTGTGTCGATGGACCCGAGTTCGAAGCTGAAGCAGTGAATTTCGACGTTCTCATGGAACGCAACAACGCTTATCGCGATAAAGAGCAGCAGGCGCTGAAAGACCTGCTGGCCAATCCTGAGCAGGAACTAGAAATGCTCCGAGTGGAGATGAAAAAGCACTTCGTTGAGGAAATAACCGGCGAACAATCCCTCGAGGTGAATGGTGCCTCTTAATCCACTGCCGAACAAAGAGCGCTTGAAGATTCCGCGGCAGCATATGCCGGAACAGGATGCGCAGCAGCGCGCCCACAATTTCAGGGAAGTGAACCTCGGCCTTCCGACAGAAAGGGCGAAAGAGGAAGCATTGCGCTGCATTGCGTGCGCCAAGCCAGCGTGCGTGATCGAATGTCCAGTCGGCGTGAAGGTGCGCGAGTTCATCGACCTGGTGCTGGCGGAAGATTATCTCGGCGCGGCTGCGAAGATCCGCGAGGACAATGCGTTGCCCGCAATCACCGGACGTGTCTGCCCACAGGAAGATCAGTGCGAAGGCGCGTGCGTTCTGACGAAGAAAGGCGAGTCGCTGGCGATTGGATACCTCGAGCGATTCGTGGCTGATTACGAGCAGAAGAGCGGCAAACTCGGACTGCCGCCGATCGCTAAGAAGACGGGCAAGAAAGTTGCAATCGTGGGCAGCGGGCCCGCTGGCCTTTCCTGCGCCGGCGACCTGATTCAAAAAGGTCATGAAGTTCGTGTTTTCGAAGCGCTGCATGAGCTGGGCGGAGTGCTGGTTTACGGCATCCCGGAATTTCGTTTGCCTCGCGACATCGTGCGCCAGGAGATTCATAACCTGCGTCGCATGGGCGTTGAATTCGAAACCAATGTGGTGGTCGGTAAGACCGTCACCATCGACGAGCTGATGCAGAAAGAGCATTACGACGCAGTATTTGTGGCCACCGGCGCCGGCCTGCCTGTCTTCCTCGACATTCCTGGCGAGCATCTCGTGGGCGTTTTCTCTGCCAACGAATTCCTCACGCGCGTGAACCTGATGCGCGCCTACCGTTTCCCCGAATACGACGAACCGCTTTACGATTGCAAAGACAAAGACGTCGTCGTGATCGGTGGCGGCAATACTGCCATGGACGCCGTGCGCACGTCATTGCGTCTGGGCGCGAAGTCGGCTGCTCTGCTCTATCGCCGCAGCGAAGCCGAAATGCCCGCGCGCAAAGAAGAGATTGAGCACGCCAGACAAGAGGGCGTCGAGTTCCAGATACTTGTGAATCCGGTCGCGTTCCTCGGCGACGAGCACGGACGCCTGAGCACGGTTCGTTGCCAGCGCATGGAACTGGGTGAGCCCGATGCTTCCGGGCGCCGCAGACCTGTTCCGATTGCCGGATCCGAGTTCACGCGACCCGCGGCGTTGGCCATCATCGCCACAGGAACGACGGCGAATCCAATGATCCAATCGACCACGCCCGATCTGAAGACGAACAAGTGGCGCTATATCGAAGCCGATCCTGAGACGCAACGCACTTCAAAGCGCGGCGTATTTGCCGGTGGCGACATCGTCACGGGCGGCGCAACTGTCATTCTCGCCATGGGCGCTGGACGCAAGGCAGCGAAGTCGGTACATGAATATCTGACGACGGGAAACTGGTAGAGCGCTTTCGGCGATCAGCTCTCAGCTGTCGGCCAGAGGTTGATCAGCTCGTCAGTGCATCAGTTTTTCAATCTCCAGGTTCTCTGGTTCTTCGTTTTTTAATTACCTATTACCTATTACCAATTCCCTGGTTCCCCGAATCGGTCAGCGATAATAGGGCTGTGACCGAGTTCTCCCTTTCTGCTCTCGTCAAGCAGTCTGCTCGCGATGCCGGATTCGAATCTGGCGGGGATTGCACCTGTCCGCGAATTTCGAGAGCTGGAGTACTTTCCCGAGTGGATCGCCAGCGGCCATGCCGGCGAGATGCACTACCTCGAATCGCGCGACGAAACGGGTCAGCTCAAGCGATCATCTCTGTGCCGGGTCGCTCCGTGGGCTCGATCGGTCGTCGTTTGCGCGCTCAACTACAACACGGCGCAGCCGTATTCGACCGAACCGGCGAGTTCCAATCAAGGCTGGATTTCGCGTTACGCATGGTTCAAGGGCGACTATCACGATTTCGTGATGAAGCGCCTGCGTGAAGTCGAAGCCAGGCTGCGCGAGGCGAGTCCGAGAGTTGAGACACGCTGCTACGTCGACACTGGCCCGATCGTCGAGCGTATTTATGCCAAGTATGCGGGACTCGGATGGACCGGCAAGAACACCTGCCTGATCAACCAGCAGCTCGGGTCATGGCTTTTTCTCGGCGTCATCCTGACTTCGCTCGAACTGACGCCGGATCTCCCTGCGCCCGATCGCTGTGGCAGCTGTACACGCTGTATTGATGCCTGCCCGACGAACGCATTTACCGCGCCGCACCAGATGGACGCGTCGCGTTGCATCGCATATCTGACGATCGAAAAACGTGGTGATGTCCCCAGTGAATTCCGCGATCAGATGGGCCGACATGTTTTCGGCTGTGACATCTGCCAGGACATCTGTCCATGGAATCGCAAAGCTCCCGCCAGCAGCGCGGCGGAATTCCAGCCTCGTGCGGAGTTGGTGAATCCCGCGCTTGACTGGGTGGCAACAATTACGGAAGAGGACTTCCGTAAGACGTTTCGCGGATCTCCTGTAAAGCGAACCAAGAGGCAGGGCCTGCGCCGCAATGCTGTGTTGGCGATGGCGAACTCAGGCGATCAGCGATTCGTGCCGGTGCTCGAAGCGTTGGCGAACGACGAAGATCCCGTTGTCGCTGAGCACGCGCGTTGGGCGCTGGAGCGATTGCAGCGTTAGTCGTCTCGCGTTTCAGGTTCCGCGTTTCCGAAGACCAAACATGTGGCGGCGGTGGCTTCCAACTTTGTTCTGAAAAGCGGAGATCCCGGGGTACCTGAGCAGAGCTGCTGCGGTAAAGATCACCTAGAGCAAACCTCGTCCTTCGCGCGAATCATCTCAACACGCGAAGGAGTGAACCCATGAGAAGGATCTCGTTTTTGGTGATATTCATGGCAATCTTCGCTTTGGCAGCCTGGGCTGCCGATGTGAACAAAGAAATGAATTCCGCAGCGGATGTGATGAAAGACATGACGTCGAACAAGCAGGTACCTACCTCTTTGCTCGATCAGTCCAAGTGCATCGCCGTACTCCCCGACGTGACCAAAGCAGGCCTTGGCATCGGAGGTAAACATGGCAATGGCGTGGTAAGTTGCCGGACCGCCTCAGGCTGGAGCGCGCCCGCTTTTATCAGCATTGCCGGTGGGAGCGTAGGCTTTCAGGCGGGAGTAGCGAAACAAGACGTCATTCTGCTGATGAATGAGCAAGGCGCGCAGCAACTCCGAAGCGGCAAGTGGGATATGGGAGCTGAAGCAATCGCCGCCGGTCCGACCGGTGGTGCTGAAGCAACCACAGCCTGGACTGCGCCGGTCCTTTCTTATACACGATCCAGCGGAGCGTATGCTGGCGCCAATCTGGCGGGATCGAAGCTAAGTGCCGACGAGGACATGATCCATAACCAGTACGGTAAGGACACCTCGTTTGACTCAGTCCTCGATGGCAAAGTACAGCCGCCGTCATCGGCGCAGCCGTTTATGTCTGCGTTGGAGCAGGTAGCTCAGAAATAGCCATAAGGGACTCGGGCGCGGCATTGATGTATGTCGTTCGCTCGTCGAAGAAAACGGATATCGCGTGGGACGGGCGCGGATCGTCTGTCCCACAGCTGCGGCAACCCTGCCTGCGACGTGCTAGCATCTTCCTATTGAGGGCCGAGCATTGAGCCGCCGCCCGGCGCGCATATCATGGGTCGCTTACAGCAAGTTCGTCTCTTTGTTTTCATCCTCTGCTTCTTGAGCCTTTGCCGTATAACTTTTGCTTCTTCGTCTGATCAGCAGCACTGGATGGAAGTGCGCTCGAATCACTTTGTCGTGCTCACCGATGCCGACACGAAACACGGTCGTGACGTTGTATATCGCTTCGAGCAGGTGCGTTATGCATTCGGTGCGCTGTTACAGAAGTCCACGGTGAATCTTCCGGTGCCGCTGCAGGTTATCGGGTTTCGCAGCCGCAGTGAGCTGATGCAATACGCTCCGCTATACCAGGGAAAACCGGTGGATATGGCGGGCTTTTTCGAGGCATCACCGGACCGCGACTTCATCGCGCTCGACCTCTCGACAGATGACTGGAGCACTCCCCTGCACGAATACACCCATGCCCTGGTGCACGGAAACTTCCCTCCGGTTCCCGCGTGGTTCGACGAAGGATTGGCCGAGTACTTCGCGACCCTGAAGATCGCGAATGATGTGCTGGAGATCGGCAACATTTCGGAAGCGAACCGGCTGACGCTTGCCAATACGCCATGGATGAGCCTGGAAGAGTTGTTCCTGGTGCAAACCGATTCCGACGTCTACAACCAGAGGAAGGGGCGGGCAATTTTCTACGCCGAGTCCTGGTTGGTGGTGCATTACCTGATGTCGAAGCAGCAACTCGCGGAGATGTTCAACTACCTGCAGTTGACGCAAATCAAGCAGGTGCCGGCGCCGGAAGCGATCGAGCAGGCGTTCGGCATGACCTCTGAACAATTCGAGAAGAACCTGCACGACTACTTCAGGAATCCGCTGAGAGTACAGAAGCTGCAACCACTGGTGCTGGATTACTCAGGTTTCCCGTTCAACAAGGTTGACCTTGCCACAGCGAATGCAGAGGTAGCAGACCTGCATGCGCACTCGCGTGACTATCGCCAGCAGGCTGTAGGAGAACTCAAAGAAGTGTTGCGTTCGGATCCGGACAATCCGATCGCGAATCGCGCGCTGGCCTACCTGTACATCGATAGCAAGAACTTCGATGACGCTGCCGATTGCATCCGGGGAGCGATGTCGGCAGCCCCCAAAGATCCTGAACTTCACTACCTTTTTGCTCTGAATGTGAAGGAGAAAGCTGAGTCAGAAGGACGACTGCCCGGCGCAGCGGTTTCCATGCAGCGCGAGCTAGAAAGCGCAGTTGCAATCTATCCGGAATACGCCGATGCCTTCAACCTGCTTGCCTACGCCTATGCACTTGACCAGCGTTATCCGCAAGCGATCAGCAACGCGCAGAAGGCGGTCCAACTCTATCCTGGACACGAGCAGTATGCCTTGGATCTGGCCCGGTACTACGCCAACGCTGGACAGTTCGACAAGGCCACGGCGGTGCTGAACCGGGTGAAGAACAGTCCTGATCCGAAGATCGCAACCGAAGCCAATAACGATTTGCAATCCATGCAGGCAAAGCAATCGCAATATCTCCAGGAGAAGCGCGCGAACGGAATGATGGCAGAGCGCTATAAGCAGGACCTGACGTCGCCCCAGTGGCAAGCGGCGCCAGGAGAAAAGGTCGCGAGCCTGGATGATCTGACCACCGCAGCGAATGCGCAATCGCAAACCACTAAGGTACGTCCAACGAAATATCTCTATGCGGAACTGATGAACGTCGACTGCTCGTCGCCTCCCCGGGCTACGCTGAATCTGAATGCGGACGGGAAGCGTTTGCGATTGAATGCGCCTGACGCGAAGCAGGTAATCGTAATTGGCAGCGAAGAAACATTCTCGTGCGATTGGCGGAACCGAAAGGTGCTGGTGAATTACAAACCTGGAGCTCAGTCCGATGGGGAACTGGTGACGGTGGAGTTGAAGTAACTGGCTGACAGATGACGCGGGCAGTTGCACCCGCGTCATGCATACTCTGAGCTGTTTAGGATTTACGCCCGGCTTACGTTGGCTGCCTGGTATCCCTTGGGGCCCTTTAAGAGGTCGAATTCCACTGTCTCGCCTTCATTCAAAGAACGGTAACCATTCTCCTGGATGGCGGAATAGTGGACAAAAACGTCTTCCCCGGTGGAACGTTGGATGAAGCCATAACCCTTGGCCCCATTGAACCACTTTACTGTACCCTTTTCTCTCACAACCGACTCCTTTCGCCTCTGCGCTGAGGTATGGTGCTCTCCTCGGGCCCCAATCGCGGCGAATTCGGTAGAAGTCGCTTCGCGAGACCGCGGAGATTCGGGTGCCATCACCGTCCTGTGCCCGGCTGGGTACAAAGAAAAAGCCCCCCTGCGCGCCCGCGCTCATTCGAGCGGCAGCAACAGGGGAGCTTCAACTTTTTCGCCAATCCTTACAGCAGATACCGGAAACATCCACCCATATCCACTGGCGTATTTACCGCCAGAGTTACCGGGTCAATCGCCCGGTAAGTTGTGGATGATATTCAGGAACTCACCTTCTTGGCAAGGGAATTTCGCTGTCTTTTCAGTCTCTTCGCCCACCTTGAAACGTTTCGAGGACGCGTGTTGAAGGAGGTCAGCCCTGTCGCTGAACTGATATGGACGAGTCCGCACGACGGTAACCAGGTTCGAGCCTCGATCCGCGACCGCGGATCAGTTTAGCGACCCTCACCCAGCCTTGAATTCGGGTACCTGCTCGTGGGGTTGAATTACTGTGATTTTACCAATCGCGGCAGTCTGAGCCGCTCGCTGGCTGATCTCTTCCAAGTCGGCACGCGACCAACCGACGGAAGGAACCTCGATCGTCCCATCTGGACCTATATAGAAGAGAGTGGGAACATTAGCGATGCCGTAAGCATTCGAGACCGAATAGGTCTTGGGGTCGTCGAGCAACACCGGAAGGGTAATCCCATACTGGCGGAGAAATGCGTCGGTATCTCTCTGACCGTTCTGGGAGATGCCGAGGATCAACGGCACGTTCTTCCCTTTCAACCCCTTATAAAGACGTTCCAGATAGGGCAGGGTGAACTGACAAGTGGGGCAGGAAATCTTGAAGAAAGTTAGCAGAACTGGACCGTTTTTCAGTGCCTCTTTCAGAGAAAAATGACCGCCTTTGGTGTCTTGCAGCGTAATATCGGGAGCCAAATTACCGGCACTCAGTGCGGGCATCAGATCCTCCTGAATGACAGATTCTAAATGAGCTTTAAGCGGTGCAGTATCTTCCGAGCTAGTCCCGTCAGTGGTAGCTCTGAGATCTCGTGCAACGGAAACCACCGGCCCGCGGTTAATTTGGGACTCGCACGGCGGGTGAGTCTCCAGACACGTACCTTGTAATCGGTGTTCATGATGGAGTGCTTGAGACTCAAACCGGGTTCGTGCAGACCATCCGGTGGCGCAGGCAGCGTTGGCAATTCCCACATCCCGGTCATGACCGTCTCCGACGTGGGGCGTCTCACGAGTTTCACTCGCTCGCCGTGGATGATTAGCGCCATATCCAGGTCGCAGGTCGTTCGTTTCGTTTGCTTCGCGATGGAAAGCGCACCGCGAGTCCGGCACCATGAACGGATCGGACAGAGCAGGCATCGCGGCTCACCCGGCAGACAAACGGTGGCGCCCAATTCCATCATCGCCTGATTGAAGTCGCCGGGCCGCTGCGGGCTCAGCAGATCCTCTGCCGCCGTCCATAGTTCCCGGGCCGACATTTCTGCGTGCCCGTGGATTCTCTGAAGAACGCGCTCGACGTTCCCGTCGAGCACCGCGCACGTTTCCCCGAAGGCGATGCTTGCGATCGCCGCGGCAGTATAGCGGCCGATGCCCGGTAACTGGCGAAGCGCTTCGGCCGTACCGGGGATCTTCCCGTCCAGTTCGGCAATAACCTTCTGCGCAGCCGCATGCAAATTACGCGCGCGGCGGTAATAGCCAAGCCCACTCCACGCCGCAAGAACCGCATCCAAACTAGCCCCCGCCAAAGTTTCAAGATCTGGAAATCGCGCCAGGAACTCGCGATAGTGCTCCAGGACAGCGCCTACCCGCGTTTGCTGCAGCATGATCTCGGAAACCCAGACGTGGTACGGATTCTTGGTCTTGCGCCAGGGCAGATCGCGCTTTTCAAGGTCGTACCAGCGTAGTAACGCAAGCCGGAACAAACGCGTATCGCGGGAGCTTGGGAAAAAGGCACAATCCATGAGGGTTTTCTGCATTCTAAGTTGCTGGCGCGAGTTGAGCAATTTCGGTCATGTCCATTAGGTACATGATCGATGGTTCAAGTTGAGCTAATGTGCAACTCGCAACAATAGGTGGCATCCGAAGACTCACAGGAGCAAGGCAGTGCTTCGACTTATTTCTGTCATCTTGATTTGTGCACTTCTGGTGGCCTGCGGCGGCAGTGGGGCCATCAATTCCACCGGCCGAAGCACCACGGGGACTGGATCAGGAGGCTCCGGAGGCGGAGTCGGCGGTAATGGTGGCAGCGGCAGTGGTGGTAGTGGCGGCAGTGGAGGAAGTGGCGGCAGTGGGGGTGGCGGAAGTACAGCTCCTTCTACGCCGACAGTCGTATCGGTCTCCGCGAACCAAACCAATCAGGGAATTAACATCGCCGTCGTCGCTCCGACCGGAACGAATCCGAATGCCATTGCTCTCGGTACCGTTCCAATAGGCGCCAGCTCGGGCTCAGCTTCTAATACGGGTGGCAGCATCGCTCAGGGTTCCACCATGACAGTTCTGATGTTTGGCACGGGGCTGTCGTCATCGATGACGATCAGCATCACCGGTCCCAGCGACCTCACAGTTAGCAATACGCAGTCGATTCAATCAACAGACAATCCTCCGATCCCCGGAATCGCGTTCACCCTGGCCGCTACTCCGAGTGCTTCCCTGGGTGCCCGCACGGTGGTTCTGCAGGACACCAGCAACAACGTGACAACGTTCACGGGAGGGTTGCAGGTGACCCAATGAAACGCCTCTTCTTCGTTTTCGTTTTCGCGCTCGTCGTGCTGGTCATCACGCAAGGCCACGCCACCACGATCCGGCCCATGACCATAGAACAGATGACGCAGGCAGCTTCCAACGTAGTGGAAGCGCACGCCCTGAATTCATGGTCGGCATGGAATGCGCAACACACTTTGATCTACACCTACACGCGCGTGCAGGTGGTAAGCACACTGAAAGGCTCGCCGGAATCGTACCTGCTGGTGAAACAGATCGGCGGCACCGCAGATGGATACGCACAGCAAGTCGCTGGAGTTCGACATCTGCAACCGGGAGAAGACGCGGTGCTGTTCCTGTATCAAAACAAATCCGAGCCGGGAACTCACGTAGTTGTCGGACTGATGCAGGGACAATTTCGCGCTTCGCGTACGAAATCCGGACAAGTGCTGGTGAGCAACGGAGTTCCGGGAACCGAGGCGATACAGTACGGATCGAAGCAGGCAACTGTGTACCAGGGATCCGCGATGACGCTGAAGGAACTGGAATCGCGGGTACGGAGGACGTTGCAACAATGAAAACCCTTCAGCATCGCCCCTGGATCGCGGTCGGCCTTTTCGCGGCCCTGGCTGCTTTGTCGATTGGATTGGCCGTCCCCGCATTCTCGTATCTTCCGCAGTTGACGACAGTCAATGGCCAGAATCCACTGGTTACCACCAATCAGCCGGGATTCGGATGCGCCACCGTCTATACCCAGAACTGCAACGTGTGGGACTTCAATGCATTTCCAGTTCAATGGAACCTGAATCCGACCATCGGAACGAATGTCACCGGTAGCACCAGCGTGCATGACGTAATCGCCAGTTCCTTTGCGACTTGGGCGTCGGCTCCGAATGCAGGCTTGGCGGGAATGGTCACCGAAGGTCCGACTTCATCCATCAGCGATGTCACTGCCACGCCGACAGGCATAAACCTGATTTGTTTCGTCTGTAGCGGAAATGACCAAACCATCTTTTCCGATACCTCCACCCTTGCTGTAACGCTGACGACTACGGCGACGGTGGCGGGCCAGTCGAACCAGCATGGCGGCACTTCGACATTCGGCGGGCAGATCATACAGGGGATCATCCTGTTCAATCCGACGAATACCTTTGTTACTAGCGGCACGCCCACGGGAAGTCAGAGCGATCTGCAGACGATCGCTACCCATGAAGTTGGCCACTTCTTCGGACTGAGCCACTCGGCGGTAATTGCTGCCGTCATGTACCCGTTCGCGCCGGTGACGCAGACACAACTGAGCTACGACGATGTAGCAGCGATTTCGCTCAGCTATCCGTCGCCTTCCGGGCAGGCATTTCCTGCCGGGGCAATCAGCGGACAGGTAACGCTGTCGAATGCACCGGTATTCGGTGCACACGTTTTTGCGGAATCAACGAGTAACCTGCAACTCTTCCAGTTGCCGAATATTCGCAAGAGCGCGGTGGGAGCGATGACGAAACCAGACGGAACGTACTCGATCACCGGTCTGCCGGCCGACAACTATGTCGTTTACGCCGAACCTCTCGATGGACCGGTAGAGAACGGAAATATCGCCGGCTTTGCGTCGACATTCGGGCAGCCCAACGGAGTGCAAACGGACTTTACGACGCGCTGGCACTGAAACTGCGTGAGAAGGATGTCGGAGTCGTTCTGACTTACTTGTGGCTACCGACTACTGGCTACGGAGTTCTGACTACTTCCCAACGTTTACCTGGGAAATCAAGATCCAATGTCCTGCAACTTCCTGCCATGTGCTGACTACGCGCTGGGGTCCAGGCGGAATCGGTTGTCCGTTCATATCGCCATCTATGCTAACCATGTAGGACACGACAACGTCAGCTCCCTGTGCGCGGATATCGACGTCGGCCAACGTATAGCCTTTTAGATCAAGATTCCGGATTCGCTCCATCGCAGCAGGTCTATCGAAAACGCCGGCAGGCGTCACCAGGACGAAGTTTGCAGAGAGCCTCCGCTCCACTTCAGTCCAGTTTTTTCTTTTGATTTCGTCAAGAAAGGCGCGCTGAAGTTGTTCGCCACCGGTTGCGCCGGCGAATCCGGGCGCTCGTTTGCCCCAGAGACTGCAGCCCGTGGCAATCAGACAGAGAACAACAACCGGACCGACCAGATGCTTGCGCATGGCGCAGATTGTAGCAAGACTAGCCTTTCAGTCGCTTAGTCTTTCAGTCGGGGAACGCCAAAGGCGGTCACGGCGAGGTGGGTGATCGGGCTTCAGATTACCCGGTTATCGATTACCCGATCACCCGATGTAACTACGCGTTCTCCATGCCGCAAGAGCCACAACCCGCATTTGAGGCGCAGCCATTTCCGTTCGAGTTGGCCTTCTCTTCGTAGCTCTCCAGCGACACCGAATACTGTCGCTCGATCTTGTCGCGGAAGACTGGGCCGGAGTTGTAGGCGCAGAACGGATACAGCAAGCCGTTTGGCGCGGCGTAATGGATCACGCAGCGCTTCACGCGCTCGACGTCGTAGTTGTAGGAATCCATAAAGTGCATGCCGGCGACCATCAGCGTGCGATAGGTGAAGGTGCCGTCCATGCCCTCGCGGCCGAACTTCTTATCGGTGAATCCCTGAAGGGTTTGCAGGAACTTGTTGAAGGTAAGCCCCGGAGGCGCGAATTCAGCCTTGAAGTGCTTGCGTAGCGAGTTCCAGGCGCTCACGCCGGTGAACACCTTGAACACCGACTTCTTGGTCTTGCGCGAGATCTCGTCCATGTCCTGCAGCAGCGCGGGGATATCGATAAAGCGCGTAACGGGAATCGCGGTCTTCGTCTGGTCATCGACGAAGAGATAGGTCCCCATGGAGCAGTGCGGGTGGCAGCTGAGCGTGACGTTCTCCTCACCCTTCAAAGCGCTGATCAACTTGGAGAATGGCGTAACGCAGGAGAGCGGGAACCAATCGGCGTAGACGTCGCAAATACCGGTCTGATCGGCAACGGAGTGCGCCAGATCAGCCAGCGTGAAGCGCTTCGCTTCCAGTTCGCGGCGGTTGATGCGACCCGTGAACGCCACCGGTTGATAGCTGATGCCGGACACAACATCGATGTTCTCGATGGCCAGTCGCAGAATGTCGCCGACCTGGTGATCGTTCAGGCCCTTCACGATGGTGGGCACGAAGATGATCTTCATGCCAGCCTGGCGAATGTTATCGATCGCCTGCAGTTTGGTCTCGTAGAGCGACTGCCCGCGGGTGCGCTTGTAGACGTCGTCGCAGACGCCGTCGAACTGCAGGTAGATGGTCTGCAGTCCCGCTTCTTTCGACTGCCGCGCAAATTCCAGGTCGGCGAACTTGATTCCGTTCGAGGCGGCCTGGATGTGCGAGAAACCCATTTCTTTGGCAAGGCGAAGCGCGTCAAGCCATCGAGGATGAATGGTCGGCTCGCCGCCGGAGAATTGCACCACGCGTCCGGGCACCGGTTGCTCGCCGCGAAGCGCAGTTAACATCGTGCGGATATGCTCGAGATCGGGCTCATACACATAGCCAGCCACGTTTGCATTCGCAAAGCAAACCGGGCAGGTTAGATTGCAGCGGTTGGTAAGGTCCAGATTCGCCAGGCCGGTATGCGACGTGTGCATCGAACATAAGCCGCAATCATCCGGACAATTCTTGGCGTCGAGAACGGCCGGATTCTTCAGACCGCGATTGTCGCCGAAAACCCACTCTTCCATCTTTAGATAGAGCTTCGCGTCGGAATAGACGATGTCGCGGAACTCGCCGTGCTCGGCGCAGCGCTTTTCCATCACGACCTTACCGTTATCTTCGCGAATCACGGCGTCGATGACCGTTGTGCACTCAGGGCATAGCGACCGCGTGGTCTTGGGCAGACCTTTCTGCAGCGGCGTGATTGGCGATCCCGTGTACGTGGTCTCGGGCTGGATAACTTTGAAGTCGGGACGGAGTCCTTTGCTCACTCCGTCGCTGCTGGCTCCGCGCTCGGTGGCGGGTTTGTACACTGCTTCCGCCGCAATAGTCTGTGTGCTCACTTGGTTGCTCCCTTGGATTCGGATCGCGAGACGAACTGGGCGCGAATCGTTCTAATACTTTGAGTCCAAGCTATTTAAGCAACTAAGTGGGACAAACCCCAAAAGCCGTTCCGTGTGGGGAGAGGCCGTTCAGTGGGCTGGGGACACGCTTCACGCGAGATTCGGTCCCAATCGGCGAAGTTGTCACCGTTCAACGTGAGATGGGTCACAAAGGACCACGTTGGTAACGAGAGGCTGCTCGAGAGAGACGGGCGGCGAGCTGATTAGTCGTGTTGACAGTATTCGTTGTAACGATTAATATAGCTTCGGAAAGATGAAACAGACGATCCAATTCGAGGCGAAGCGCCAAGTAGGCTCCGCAGAAGAGTCGGCTTTCCTCGAACTCATGCGCACCGCCGACATGCTATCGCGAGGATTTGCGCCGTTGTTGAAGGCGGAAGAGCTCTCTTCGACCCAATATAACGTGCTGCGTATCCTGCGAGGGGCACCCGAAGGGCTTCCCTGCGGCGAGATTGGGACCCGCATGATCACGCGCGATCCGGACATTACGCGCCTGCTGGACCGCCTGGAGAAGCGGGGTCTGGTCTCGCGCTGCCGGGAGACAACAGATCGGCGTATGGTGCTGACCCGAATTACCAACAAGGGGCTCGAACTGCTGGCGCGCCTCGATGAACCCGTACAGGAGGTTCACCGCGCACAGATCGGTCATCTGGGCCGGGAACGTCTGCAGGAGTTGGTCGAGCTGGTGCGTGCCGCCCGAAGCGCAGTGAGCTAAATTTTTTGTCAGAATATTTGTTGTAACGACTATCGTGCAAACACATCCAATCTACGAAGCCGAAAGGAAACCACTATGAGCACCGTTGCTACACCGCAAGCCGCAATCACTACCTGGAGTGTCGATCCGGTTCACTCGGTCGCCGAGTTCAAGGTGAAACACATGATGATCTCGAATGTGAAGGGCCAGTTCACCGGGGTTTCCGGCGTGTTGTCACTCGATGAAGCAAACCTAACTAAATCGCACGTCGAAGCCACCATCGACGCGGCATCCATCAACACGCGCGATGCCCAGCGAGATGGACATCTGAAGAGCCCAGACTTTTTCGACGTGGAGAGATTTCCTACGCTTTCATTCAAATCCACGCGTGTGGAGAATGCTGGCGGCGGAGAGTTGGCGGTCTCGGGAGATCTGACCATTCACGGGGTAACCCGCAATGTGGTGTTTGCGGTCGAAGGACCGACGCCAGCCAGGAAAGACCCGTGGGGCAACACGCGCGTGGGTTTGTCCGCGACCACGAAGATCAACCGCAAAGATTTTGGCCTGACCTGGAACGCTGCGCTTGAGACCGGTGGGATACTCGTCGGCGAGGAAGTCACTCTTACGCTCGACGTCCAGTTCGTGAAAGCGTAAGAGCTCAATGGCGATGAGCAGGAGAATTCTCGCCGCTGTGCAATCGCGAGAATTCTCAGCCTTAGTGGAAGCTAAACGTGCTGCGAGACTGACAACACGTTGCCGTCCGGATCTTTGAACCAGGCGACCTTTGCGCCGCCCGGTGCGCTCCAGATTCCTAGCTCGTCCTGCTGCGCCCATGGATAGCGCTCGAACTGCACACCGCGGGATTGCAATTCGGAGACGGCCTGCTGTGCGTCCGGAACTTCCCAACCTAGAATCGTGAACTGCGCGGGCGTAAACTCTTTGAGCTTCACCACGCGCAGCATATTTCCGTTGGCTTCGAAGACGAGTGCGAAGCCGTCATCGCTCATAAACTTCAGTCCGAGCTTCTGCTCGTAGAATTCGCGGGCGAGTTGAGCATTGGTAGTGGGAACAAAAGCGACAATGTTGTGCGCGCCAAGCATGTGCGGTCCTCACGAGATTTGAATCACGGCAACAACGTCGGTGAATCATATATCTTAGTTGGGCCGGAGTGCGGCATCGTTCGAGAGGAATATGAAAGCTATTCAAGTTCAGAAGACCGGTGGTCCGGAAGTTCTCACCCTTGTAGACATCCCAGTTCCCAAGCCAAAGCCAAACGAAGCACTGGTGAAGATCGCCGCCAGCGGCGTGAACTTTATCGATACGTACCTGCGCGAAGGGCGCTATCCCGCTCCGCTGCCGTTTGTTGATGGGCAGGAGGCGGCTGGGACGGTGGCCGAAGTTGGCAGCGAGGTCACGAACGTCAAGGCCGGCGATCGGGTTGCTTACACCAACGTCCTTGGCGCGTATGCCGAATACGCTGTGGTTCCAGCGGACCGGTTGGTGCACATCCCAGGCAAGTTGGATTTTACTGAGGCCGCGGCAGCAATGTTGCAGGGGATGACGGCGCATTATCTGGTTTATGGCAGCTATCCACTCAAGAAGGGCGAGACCGCGCTGATTCACGCGGCCGCTGGCGGCGCGGGTCTGTTGCTGGTGCAAATGGCGAAGGCGATTGGGGCACACGTGATCGGGACCGCAGGCTCAGACGAAAAATGCAGGCTTGCGAAGCAAAATGGCGCTGACCATGTGATCAACTACTCCACCACTGATTTCGAGGCTGAGACGAAACGCCTGACGGACGGCAAAGGCGTTCACGTCGTATATGACGGCGTCGGAAAAGCGACCTTCGACAAGGATCTGAACGTGCTGCGCCCGCGTGGCTATCTGGTCCTTTTTGGAGGCGCCAGCGGAGCCGTACCGCCGTTTGATCCCATCAAGCTTTCACAAAAAGGGTCTCTATTCCTTACCAGGCCGACGCTGATCAACTATGTCGTGACACGAGAAGAGTTAGAGGATCGCGCCGGCGATGTGCTGGGTTGGATCACCGATGGCAAGCTCAAGCTTCGCATCGAGCACATCTACAAACTTGAGAACGCAGCGCAAGCGC
Source organism: Terriglobia bacterium (assembly GCA_963826275.1). GTDB lineage: Bacteria > Acidobacteriota > Terriglobia > Terriglobales > Acidobacteriaceae > JAJPJE01. Next base: position 24,551 of record CAWGWI010000008.1, read on the forward strand.
ATCGTGATCTCGAAGCCCGGAAGACGACCGGAAAGCTGCTGCTGATACCGTAACCGGGTATCGAGGCCGGACTCCGGCTAATCGCCAATGTGTTGGCCGGATTCACGCTTATCGAGCAGTTCGCGAATTTTGCCGAGCAGCGCATCGGGCCGAATCGGTTTTTCGAGAGTAATGCTGTCCGCGGCGAACAGCTCTTCGCCGATTGCGTTCTGGTCGGCATAACCGGTGATGTAGACCACCTTTACTCCACCGCGCCGGGCCCGAATCTGACGCACGGCTTCCGGGCCATTCAGTTTCGGCATGACGACATCGGTCACTACCAGGTCGATCGGTGCGAAATGCGAGGTTGCAACGCTAACAGCTTCCATTCCATCCCGCGCCTGCAGGACGTTGTAGCCCTTGGAGCGCAACATCGTGGCAATCATCTCGCGCAGTTCGGTGAAGTCTTCGATCAGCAGAATGGTTTCCGATCCTGCGGTCGAAATATCAGCCGCATCGACCTTTGAACCAACCACTTTCAGTGCGCGTGCCTTCGGAAAATAGATCCTAAAACTGCTGCCCTCGCCCAGTTTGCTCTCGACTTCGACGTGCCCTCCGCTCTGCTTCACAATTCCATAAACGGTCGCGAGTCCAAGACCAGTGCCGCCGGATTCCTGTTTCGTAGTGAAGAACGGCTCAAAGATGCGTAAGCGAACCGAGTCATCGATTCCGATCCCGGTATCGCTGACGCGAATCGTTTCGTATTCTCCTTTGAGGTCCGAATGCGCATCCTGCGGGAAATTTGCGCTGAAAGTGTCGATGGTGAGCACCCCGCCGTGAGGCATGGCATCGCGCGCATTCACCACCAGGTTAAGGATAACCTGCTCGATCTGCGACCGATCCGCTTCAATGTTCCCCACTTTCGGCCCGAGCCGCAGCTCAAGCTTGACACGCTCGTCGAGTACGCGCGTGAGCATCCCGCTCAACTCGGAGATGAGCTCGTTTACATTCAACAACTCGGGATTGAGGATCTGCTTGCGACTGAAAGCCAGCAACTTGCGGATGAGGTTCTTTGCCGAATCGGCTGCTTTCAGGACCTGGGTCGTGTTCTCGCGGACGGAACTTTCTGCGCCGAGTTTGGACTCTGTCAAGCTGGTATATCCGATGATGATGCTGAGCAGATTGTTGAAGTCGTGCGCAATTCCGCCGGCGAGTTGGCCCAGGGCATTCAGCTTCTCGGACTGCACGAGTTGCTGCTGAAGCTGTGCCTGTTTTTCTTCCAACTCCTTCATTTCAGATACGTCAAGCGCGTAGCCGATACGGCGGTTGGGAGCCCCTTCGACGCGTGCGCGACCGACGAGTACGGAAAGACGGGTTCCATCTTTGCGTAACACTTGCTTTTGATAGAGTGCGCACTTCCCCGTTGACGCAACCTGTTGGTCCGCCAAGTCGTCAGCAGGCGAGAATTCCGGCGGTGTTACCGCTTCTCGAGCCAGTTTTCCTGAGAGGAGTTCCTCACGCGTGTAGCCGAGCGCTTCCAGCAGGGTGCTATTGGCGTCGGTGACCTTGCCATCCATCCATTCGTAGATACCAATCAGACCGGACTGACGGAGGCTTCTCAACATCGATTCGGTCTGCATTCGTTCTTGCTTGTGCTTGCGATCCCGTTCGCGAACCGCCATGAACAAGATGAGTCCGCTGACGAGAACGTAGGTGATGCCCTTGTAGGATTCGATCCTCCACTCGACGTTCGGACCACGAATGGCAAGATGCATCACGTAGTCCGATCCGACAACCCATAAGGCGGACCAGATGATGTAGATGGAGGCGAACTTCTTCGCCGTTACACGATCAGTGTGGTTCGGCCAATCAGAAATTCCCATGGGGACTCTCAAACAGCTGGGATTGGCGCGCAGGAGGAACTACAAAGTATGCACCCTTTGTCGGACTATCCCAACGATTTCGTGAGATGGGACGGAAGACGGGAAAAAGGCCTTG
>CAWGWI010000009.1:0-24254 GCA_963826275.1 Terriglobia bacterium
TGAAGATGATGTATGTGTAAGGTTGCACCGCTAACGATCCTAGTTGAGGCAGCCTTGGTAAGAACAGAGTTCTTATTTGGAACGACGGCATGGGAGAGCAACATCTAGTTTGACCAAATCACTCGTCAAACCTACCATTCGAATTAGTGGGTGAGGGGAACGGAGTAGTGTATGGCGAGCCGTCCAACCCTCGCTACGGGTACGCAGTTCGGACGTTATCGCCTGTTGGAACAAATCGGTTCCGGAGGCATGGGTGTCGTCTTCAAGGGAGAAGACCTTTCCCTCGGCCGTTTCGTTGCTCTAAAGCTGCTCTCCCCAGAACTGGCCCAAGATCCTCGCGCGCTCGAGCGCTTTCGACTGGAAGCGCGTTCTTCTTCCAAGCTCGAACATCCCAATGTCTGCACGATTCATGAGATCGGCGAGCATGAGGGCCAGACCTTCATTGCCATGGAGTACCTGGAAGGCCAGCCACTACGCGCACTGGTCGACCGCGGACCTCTTTCTCTCGAAGTCTTGCTTGACCTTGCCATTCAGATAGCCGATGCGCTCGACACCGAGCACCGTCAGGGCATTCTTCATCGCGACATCAAGCCCGGAAACATTTTTGTCACCCAGCGCGGGCAGGCAAAGGTACTCGATTTCGGCCTCGCAAAAGTGATTGAGGCGGGAATTCGCAAGCCGCAGGCAGCTGGCACCACCATCACACTCGATGAAATCACCAGTTCTGGATCGACTGTGGGAACGGTCTGCTACATGTCTCCCGAGCAGGCGCTCGGTCATGAACTGGACAGCCGTAGCGACCTGTTTTCGTTTGGCATCGTGCTCTACGAAATGGCGACGGGAACTCGTCCGTTCACCGGTGAAACCTCGGCGTCCGTCTTCGATGCCATACTGCACAAGGTTCCGGTAGCTCCAGTGCGATTGAACACGAACGTCCCCGTCGAACTTGAGAAAATCATTTCCAAAGCACTCGAGAAAGATCGCGAACTGCGCTATCAGAGCGCCTCTGAGATTCGTGCCGACCTCAAGCGACTGAAGCGCGATACCGACTCTCGCGCGAGCACGGTTGCAGCCGAACATCTACCAGCCGGATCGAAGACGCGCCACCGCTGGCTGTTTCGTACCTTGGGGTTGGGCCTTCTCTTACTGCTGATCGTTGCCGGTCTGATTCTGCTCGAGTCGCCCGCACGGTTCCCCATCGTAACTGGAGTCACGCAGGTCACGCACGATGGTCTGGCTTTCAAGCAAGGCATCGTTACTGACGGTACGCGGCTCTACTTCTCTGCCGTCAAAGATGAGTATCTGGTCATCGCTGAGGCCGCTGTGGGCGGGGGTGAAACCGCCATCCTGAACACGGCGCCGCTGGCCCTGTACGCGGCCGATATCTCCAGCGACGGATCCGAAATCCTCGCGATCAATCACACCGGAAGCGAACTGGCCGGATCGTTCTGGTCCGTGCCACTGCCGACGGGAACATCACGCCAGCTCGACGGCGTTGCCGGACGAAACGGTGCGTGGTCGCAAGATGGGCAATGGCTGGTTTACGTGCGCGGTTCCGACCTTTACCTCGCTCGTCATGACGGCAGCGACAGTCACAAGCTCGTCAGCGTAGCGGGACAGGCACAATTCCCCGCTTTCTCTCCCGACGGAAATCGAATCCGTTTCACCACCCGAGACATCACGGCTAATGCCTCGTCGCTGTGGGAGGTGAGGCGCGACGGAACCGGTCTGCATCCGCTCTTTCCTGGCTGGGGAGAGAATCAGGCGTGCTGCGGTAAATGGAGCCACGACGGCCGCTATTTCATCTTCAGAGTCGGCGCAGGCGATGTCTGGGCGTCGAGGGAAAGCACGGGCTTCTTCGATCAACGCAAGCTAACTCCATTTCAGCTGAGTACTGGTCCGCTCACCTATTACGCTCCCACACCAAGTCCAGACGGGAAGCGGGTTTACGTCATCGGCCAACAACCGCGCGGAGAGTTGCTGAAATACGATCCAGGGTTGAAACAGTTCGTGCGCTTCCTCGGAGGAATTTCGGCGGGCGAACTGGACTTTTCTCCGGATGGCGGCTGGGTGACCTACGTGTCGTATCCCGATCTGACTTTGTGGCGCAGCCGCGTCGACGGAAGCGAGCGGTTGCAACTGACATTTCCTCCAGTGCGGGCTACTCTTCCCAAGTGGTCGCCAAACGGAACTGAGATCGCCTTCACCGGAATTCAGACGGGAAAGACGTCCAAGATCTTTGTGGTGTCGGCGCAGGGAGGAATTTCGCACGAACTACTGTCCGATAATCTCGGCGAAGTCGACGCGAGCTGGTCGCCCGATGGCAGACGCATAGCCTTTGGCCGGATTGAGAGCATTTCCGATGTGGTAACGCCCTCCGTTGAAGTCGTGGACATGCAGTCGCTGCAGTCATCAACCGTTCCAGGCTCCGAAGGGTTCTTCAGCCCGCACTGGTCGCCAGACGGGCGGTACCTCGCGGCCCTCTCGACCAATTCGAAGACGCTGATGCTTTTCGACTGGCACACCGGAAAGTGGTCGGAGTGGCTGAAGGAGCCCTTGCAAGTCTCATTCCCACGCTGGTCGGCCGACAGCAAATCGATCGTGTTCGACTCTCTTTATCCCGACCCAGGCTTCCGCCGGATCCGACTCGGCGCGAACAAATCCGAGCCGTTTGTCGAAACCAAAGATCTGAAAATCTTCCGCGGACTGTGGGGCGCGTGGACAGGACTTGCCACGGATGGCGCTCCGCTGCTGGTTCGCGATATCAGCTCCGAAGAGATTTATGCACTGGAGCTGCAGAATCCGCTGTAGCTCGGCCGTCAGAACACCATGTACTGCACCGCGTCCTGGAATTTTGGGTCGTTCAGATAATTCTTAAACGAGCTGTCCTGCCGCGGATCCGGAAAGCGTTCGTTCTCGCCCAGGTTCTTGCGCAGCTTCCAGGCGGCTTGCAGTTCTTGCAAGGCAGGATCAAGTTGACCGAGTTCCGCGTACGTACAGGACAGGTTGTAGTGATAGAGCGGGTAATCGGGCTCTTGCTTCACCGCGTCCGAGAAAATCGACTTCGCTTTTTCCAGGTTGCCGCCGATCGCGATGCTGACACCAAGATTGTTCGTAACGGAATGCACCTGGTCGGGTGTCATCGTCTGCTGGGTGGAGTTCAACTTCAGGGCTGTCGCGTATTCGTCGGCTGCCAGGTTGTAACGGCGCATGGCGTACTGCACATCGCCGAGGAGACGATGCGCCGCGATATAGTTCGGGTCTTCCTGGATCGATTCCTGCAAAAGCTTTTCGGCTTTCGGAAGATTGCGATTATCCAGTTGCCTCTGCGCCTGGGTGTAACGTTCGACTGCCTTCTGGTGATCGGCGTGGAGCAAAAGAGGAGTGATCAACAATAAGGCAAGAAGAAGACGAGTTCGCATCGTTCACCCCTCCTTTAATCCCCTGGGGCGGCCGACCTCGGCTGCCCGTGAATCATCTTTTCAGCAAATCCACCGGCTCGTTGATATCTCGCACCCGAAACATCTCCGCGAGCGCCGGATACCGCCGAATCACTTCCTCATACATCGCATAGGCCACGCGGCGATACGAAATGTGCCCTTCGGGCTTGCTGCGCAACTCGGAGATGTAGACGACCTCGGCCAGATCCATTTTGAACAGTGTGCGCTTGCGATAGGCCAGTGGGATCAGGTATTCGGATTTCTCTTCCGCGCTCTCTCCGCCGCCGAGCTGCGATCGGAGGTGCGCCGAGGCTTCGGCTGCGCGCTGCATCGCCTGCATGTATTCTTCGCCGGCGCCGGCTGCCAGGATTTCTTCGGGCGTATCAAAACCGTGCAGCGTGGTAAATCCTTGCACGATCTGCACGCAGCGGCGATGCCGATGCATATCGCGGAAGCCGCCGATGTCCATCAGGATATCGAAGCGGAACTTCTGCCCGGAGCAATAGGCGCGCAGCAGCTCGTCGTGACGTCCCCGCAGCCGGATGCCGATGTTGATGATTTCCGCGCGGCGCTTTTCTCCGAGGGCTTCCACTTTGCGGCGAACTTGCCGATACGGATAATGACAATGCTCGTAGAGCAACGTGGTGGCGAGTTCGATTTCCAGCGGCTCGTCTTCCAGCAGATCAACCAGCTTTGCCGATTCGATCGGCTCACCTGCCATCACCTCGGAAGCAACTGCCGTCAGCTCTCGACGAGCATCGATCTGATAGGCGTTTGGTTCCGCATACTTCACCAGCGTGGGTGAGACACGTACATCTTTCAGCAACAGATCGCCGGCCTCGTTCGCCAGCGCTTCATCCTTCTCGCGAAGGCGGCTAACCAGGTCGCGATATCGGTCCTGATTCAAATTCCACGCGGGCTGGCTCGCGGCGCGTTTCAAGAGTTCGCCGAGGCGCCGGATCTCCTCGTGCGGATCAGACAACAACCGTGACACCTGCGTCTCCAGGGTGCGCGCATTCACGATCTCCCCAAGCGACGTATTGGTCGCCAGCGGCAGCAGATAGCGGGTGATGTCAAAAGCCCGTGCGCGCAAGGTGCGTTCATACGCCTCTTGCTTCATTTCTTCGGGCTTGGGCGTGCGGCTCGCGAGGAACTGAAACACCGTCTCAGAGAGCGAACGGTAGTGTTGGAAGAGGTCGCCGATCGCGTCCTGGTAAACCTCTGCCGCGGCTGCGTTCCCGCCAAAGTCAGGCGTGTAGTATCCGCTCTTCTGGAAATTCTGGTAGCGCGTGGAACGTTCTTGACCATCCCAACGCTGTTCGTCGACCAACGCGATCGCAGCCAGCAGCGAGAGTTTTTCCACGGCCAGAGCCACATGTGCAAGGTCGGCGATGGAGCGATGTCCGTACTGGAAGTAAAAAGTATTTAGAAACTTCTCGGCCTTTTGATCATTTAATTCTTTTAACGACTCTTTCATGGAAAGAGCGGAACGCGAATATTTCGCCATGGCATAGGCCTGCACTTCGGGCTCGGCGCCATAAAGAGCGAAAACTTCGGTTTCCGTTTGCAAAGGCTTTGAGTTCACCTGCGAAGTCTGGGGAGAGCTCTCAGACAAAACTGCTTTTTCGGACATGGCGGAATCCTATCTGGTCATTCGGCAGATCGGCAATCCAGCTTTTGTCATACTCGCGGCGGGCGCATGTAAGCAATTACTTGCTTGAACTGTAAACCCTCCGGATAATAAAGGGATCTGGTTTGTACCTGATGAGCCGTTTGTCTTCTTATCTTGTAGGTTGTACTGCTTTTTTGCTATTTGTGACGGGGACATTTGGGCAGGAGTTTGCCTTACCGAATGACGCAGCGCCGGGCCAGTTGCCTGTCGCCGCTTCCCCGGCGCTGATATCGTCGGAAAAGCCTGCCTCGCCGCGTCTAGCCTACGATGCGGCGCTAATGGTTTATCTGCATCACGCCTACGACCAGTTGCATTCTCTCGCGTCGTTTTCCGACATCACCGTCGTAGATGCCCAACTGCCCGAGAGTGCCCAACGCGGGCGTCTTAGGGTGCGCCGCGTTTTTGCCGCCCCCCGTTCGCTAACCTTTCAGGTTATCGACTTCGCCGGTGACAATTTCATCAAATCCAATGTGATTGGCCGCTTACTGCAGTCGGAAGTCGATCATGTGCAGAAGGAAGAAGGCGCGAAGGTCGCCATCACGGATGCAAACTACCGGTTTTCCTACAGAGGGATTGAGGTCTCTGACGGCCGTAGCCTTTATGCCTACACGGTACGGCCTGTCCAGAAACGCCCCGGATTGTTCAAAGGCCGCATCTACCTCAACCCGGAGGACGGCTCTCTTGCCCGGGCGGAGGGTACGCTGGTGAAATCCCCCTCCATCTTCGTGAAAAAGATCCGATTTGTGCAGGACTATAACGAGGTCGCCGGTTTCAGCCTTCCGGTTCATATCCACACGGTTGCCGAAACTCGGGTGGCCGGCCGTGCGGTCGTGGACATCGTCCATTCCGACTATGAAGCGCACGCTTCCGGTGAGACCCACACTTCGGCCAGCGTTCGCTAGTACCGCCGGAATCATCGAAAATCCTTCGAATCACTCACCGGTCTTGCAACGCGCTGAATTAAAATAGGCGCAGCGGTCGGATTCCGCTGACCCAAGCGCAAAGGAACCAGCATGAGCCTGATCTTATGGCGTTGGCCTCAGATGTCCGCCATCTCGGTGATCGACATCCTGCTGGTTGCTGTGCTGCTCTACCAATTCCTAAACCTGATTCGAGGTACACGCGCCGTTCCCGTGCTGGTCGGAGTTGGCGGACTTGCGCTCGCCTTCTACATCGCTCACGTTGTGGAACTGCGCACCGTCGATTGGGTCGTCGGAACCATCCTCCCATACGCGATCTTCGCCCTGATTGTCGTCTTCCAGAATGAAATTCGGCACGCTTTGGCTCGCCTTGGCCGCAATCTCACCTTTCGCCGTTCGTCAAAAGAAATCGCCGAGGCTTACGACGATATTGTTCTCGCCGCAAACCTGTTCTCGCAAAGCCAGACCGGCGCACTTATGGTGATTGAACGCGAGATCGGCCTGCGCACCTACATCGAAAGCGGAGTGCCCCTCGACGCGACACTCTCCTACGATCTGCTGGCCACCGTCTTCCGTCCGAGCGCGCCTCTGCACGACGGCGCTGTCATCATTCAGAAGGAACGTATCGCAGCAGCCGCCTGCTTCCTTCCCCTTTCGATGAATCCGGTTCTCTCGACGCAGATGGGAACGCGCCATCGCGCTGGCATCGGCATCACTGAAGAGACGGATGCGATTGCGGTCATCGTTTCAGAGGAGACTGGCGGAATCAGCATTGCCGTCGCCGGCAACATTGAACGCGACATTACCGCCGAGTACCTGCGCGAGCGCCTGAGCGAACTGCTACGTCGCTATGTGCCGCCATCCGCGTTGCCCACGCCCATCAATCCCGCCGTCGATTCCTACGGTGATGGAAGCAGCACCACGCAATACGAACGCTCCGGCGAGAGCCGCTACCCTGGAGGCCAATAATGGACTTCCTGCGCCGGTACGTCTTTCACAATATCGGTCTCAAGGTGCTGTCGCTGCTGGTTGCCGTGCTGCTCTGGACAGCCATTGCCCGTCAACCAGTAGCGGAAATTGCACTCAACGTGCCGATTGAATTCGTGAATGCTCCCGCAAACCTCGAGATCAGTTCGGAGACCATCCCGCAAATCCAAGTTCGCTTGCGAGGCTACTCGGGCGTGCTGCGAGACATGAAGGCCGAGCAGGTTCATGCCACCATTGACCTCTCCAACGCCAGGCCGGGCGAGCGTACCTACGATCTCCCCCCTTCGCGTATTCACGCTCCCCGCGATGTTGAGGTCGAAGAAGTCATTCCCAGCCAGTTTCGCCTGGACTTCGACACTCGCGGAACTCGGACCGTCTCAGTAGCACCACGCGTCATTGGCGCCACCGCTCCTGGCTATCGCCTGCAGGAAGTAACAGTCGATCCTCCAACCGTCGCAGTGGCCGGTCCTGCCCACCGTTTGGAGGCTCTGCAATCGGTGAATACCGATCCGGTGGATGCCAGCGGCGTAATCGGGCGCGCTACCTTCAGCACTCGCGCTTCGGTTTCCGATCCGATGCTTCACCTGGTTACTCCTTCTACGGTTCACGTAACTGTTGTGACAGCGAGATAGTTTTCCGCATCGCCGGATTTTGTAAACTGATCGGTACACCTTCGTTTCGTTCCGAAAGGATTTCTGCGCATGAGAATGTTGTTTGGCACTGATGGCATCCGAGGTGTGGCTGGTGACCCGCCGCTCGATCACAACACCGTGTTTGCGATCGGCGCCGCTTTGGGCCGTTACCTTCGCCAGCATCACGAAGATCTCGAGGTTGTCATCGGACAAGACACACGCGAATCCAGCGCGTGGATCTGCGATTCCATCACTTCAGGACTCTGCTGGGCCGGAGCGCGCGTGAAACATGCCGGCGTGATCACCACTCCCGGAGTTGCGTTCCTCGCGCGACAGGCATTCTCGTCAGGCGTGGTCATCTCCGCGTCACATAATCCGTGGACCGATAACGGCATCAAGATCTTCAGCCACGACGGCTATAAGCTGCCCGACGAACTGGAAGAACAGATCGAAACCGACATTTTCGATTTGCTGCATGGGCGTGTGCCGGAGTTGAAGTCGATCCCGGCGGCGAAGGCGAGTCCTGAATCCGCAATGGCTACCGACCCGGTGCTCTTGCGGCAATATGTGGAATGGCTGTCCGCAACGGTCAAAGGGACTAGTTTCCGCGGCTTGCGCGTGCTGGTTGATTGCGCCAATGGTGCTGCTACGCCGGTGGCGCACGAGGTTTTTCGGGCCTGCGGCATCGAAGCCGACTTCATCAATGATCAGCCGAATGGGCGCAACATCAACGAAACCTGCGGCGCTTTGCATCCGGAAGTGGTCGCCAAATCGGTTGCCGCCAGCGGTGGAAAATACGACCTGGGAGTTACGTTCGATGGCGACGCCGACCGCGCGCTCTTCGCCTGCAAGCAGGGCAGCGTCGTCAATGGCGATGCCGTATTGCTGCTCGCCGGACGCGAGATGAAGGCTCACGGGAAGCTTGCCGCCGAGACGATCGTCGCCACCACCATGTCGAATATGGGGCTGGAGATTGCTCTGCGCAAATCCGGAATTCGCATGCTGCGCGCGGGAGTGGGCGACAAATACGTCCTCGAACAGATGCAGAAGACTGGCGCGGTGCTCGGCGGCGAACAATCGGGACACATTATCTTCCGCGACGGGGATGCCACCACCGGAGACGGGCTGCTGACCGCGCTGCGCGTGCTGCAGGTGATCCAGAGCAGCGGGAAGTCACTGGGAGAACTCGTCGCAGACCTGAAAGTCTTTCCCCAGGTTGTGAAGAACATTCGCGTGCGCGAGAAGAAAGCCTTCGATCAGGTGCCAGAGATCAGCAGCGCTATCAAGACCGCTGAAGAACAGCTCGCGGGCAATGGACGCATCGTGGTGCGCTATTCGGGGACCGAGGCTCTGGCGAGGGTGATGGTGGAAGCTGAATCCGAATCGCAGATGAAGCAGTTGACCGAGCAGATTGCGGGAGCAATACAGAAAAGCCTAGGGGTGTAGGTAATCAGTAATTAGCAGTTAGTAATTAGCAGTTAGTAATTAGCAGTTAGTAATTAGCAGTTAGTAATTAGCAGTTAGTAATTAGCAGTTAGTAATTAGCAGTTAGTAATTAGCAGTTAGTAATTAGCAGTTAGTAATTAGCAGTTAGTAATTAGCAGTTAGTAATTAGCAGTTAGTAATTAGCAGTTAGTAATTAGCAGTTAGTAATTAGCAGTTAGTAATTAGCAGTTAGTAATTAGCAGTTAGTAATTAGCAGTTAGTCTGGGTACTTCGGCGAACTCTGTCAGCTAAATGCTAACGGCTAATTGCTAAGAGCTTACTTCAGATGCACCGCGGCGTGACTCTGCTTCAACTTCCCGATCCCGCGCTGCTTGAACTTCGGCGTCGCGTACTTTGGCTTGATCTCGTGGCAACTACTGTCGCAATAGACGCCGCCGACGGCTGTTTGCGGCTCCGGCATGGGTGAGTTCACGGCGAATTCACGGTCTTCATCCAAAACCCGCTCTACTTCCGCGATCAATCGATCATTTTCTTGCGCGGTCAGCCACTTCTTGTCGATCAGGTATTTCTCGAGGCGCGCGATGGGGTCGCGCCGCTGCCAGTAGTCCACTAGTTCGCGTGGAACGTACTGCGCGGCATCATGAATGGCGTGGCCTTTCATGCGCATCATCTTGGCTTCGATGTACGTCGGCCCTTCGCCGCGACGCGCACGCTCGCACGCTACGTGAGCTGCGTCGTAGACCTGGTTGGCATCGGTGCCGTCGACGATGACCCCAGGAACGCCATAGGCGATCGCGCGCTCCGCAAGATCTTTGCAGAGGAACTGTTCGGAGTTCGGCGTCGAATACGCCCAGATGTTGTTTTCGACGAAGAGCACCAGTCCCAGCTTTTGAACCGCGGCGAAGTTGATCCCTTCGTAGGTGACGCCAGTCGATTGGCCACCATCGCCGATGTAGGTCATGACTGCGATGTTGCGCCCTTGGAGTCGTGCGCCAAGGGCAACGCCTGTCAGCACGGGGATCAGATCACCCAGCGTGGAGATGGGAGCAACGACGTTCTTCTCGGCAATATCGCCGAAGTGCGACGAAGCGTCGCGTCCCTTGGTCGGTGAACCAGCCTTCGCCATGTACTGCATCATGACGTCGCGGGCGGAAAAGCCGCGCACCAGCAGCGATCCCTGGTTGCGGATCATGGGGCCGAGCCACTCGTCTTTCGTCAGCGCATAGGCCGAAGCGCAAGAGCACGCCTCCTGGCCAAGTCCGAAGTAAACGCCACCGACGACTTTTCCTTGTTTGTAAAGATTCTCGAGCGCCGTCTCCATGCGGCGGTTCAGCAGCATGTAGCGGTAGATCTCGATCGATTGCTGTTTGTTGAGATACTTCGAGTCGCGAAGTGCCGGCGCGGCAGCGCTCAGATCGCCATGAACGATGTAGCGGGTCTGCTCGCCGTCATGGATCTGCTCAATGTGAAACTCCGGGTGCTCAAGGCGATAGTCGGTGATGGTATAGGTGCGCTGATTGCGATCAGGCTGTCCGTTGCCGGCAGAGGTCTTGGCTTGAGCTTTGATGGGAGCTTTGGAGTTGGCTTTCTTCCGGGCGTGCGAATTACGAGAGTTCCCGTTCTTCTTCGAGGCCATCGCGGCAAAGATTCTAACTCTTATTCACCACAGAGACACAGAGGCACAGAGAATTGAAGAGTTAAGAATTCGGATTTCAGATTGAAAGGCCCTAAAGTGGAGTCTTTAGTTTGAAAATCTTGATTCTTGAAGCTCTGTGCCTCTGTGTCTCTGTGGTGAATAAGCTGTTATGCGAGGCGGGTATCCGTACCGTGAATCCGGCGCAGATCTTCCGGTTCTTTCATCGGGACTCCGACCTTCAGCCCCAGCAGCGCATCCAGCGTGTCGACCCAGAGAATCTGCCGGTCGAAGACGCGCCCGAAGTTGCGCGTGATCGCCTGCGCTACTGATTCCATGTCGATCTCCTCGCCAAGTTCTTCTGCAATCGACGTCACCGGCTTGTTCTCGATGCCGCACGGCACGATCAAATTGAAATAGCTGAGATCGGTGTTCACGTTCAGCGCGAAGCCGTGCGACGTTACTGAGCGCGAGATATGCACGCCGATCGCCGCGATCTTCGCTTCGGGCTTCGACGGCCAGTCGGTCCATACACCGGTGAGCCCGGGAACACGTTTGGTCGGAATCTTGAAATCCAGGCACGTGCGAATCAGGACTTCCTCAATACGACGAACATAATCGACTGCGCCCAGATACTTCAGAGTTGAGGTCCCGGCTTTGTTGGGGAAGCCATGCAGATCGAAGATGGGATACCCGACCAATTGCCCTGGGCCATGAAACGTAACGTCACCACCGCGATCGGTTTCGAACAACTCCACTCCACGGCGGTCGAGTTCTTCCTGCGAGAGGAGAACATTCTTCTGCTTGGCGTTACGTCCCAAAGTGATGACGGGCGTGTGTTCCAGCAGCAGAAGCACGTCGCCAATCTTGCATTCTTTGCGCAGATCAACGAGTTGCTGCTGGATGCGTAGCCCAGTGGCGTAATCGAGGGTGCCGAGTTGTACGACGGAAATCATAAAAACCTTAGCCCCGGATTGAAGGGATGTTCACGGATTTGCTTCTGGTGTCTTATTCCGTTGATCCGTGAGATCCGTGGCTCGCTTTTACATATCGATCGCGAGCCCGTAGACGCTTTCCACCGCGTCGCGCATGCCTTCCGATAACGTTGGATGCGAGTGAACGGTGTACATCAGGTCTTCGACTGTGGCTTCCATTTCCATCGCGGCGACGGATTCGGCGATCAGCTCGGTCGCATTCGGACCGATGATGTGGACACCGAGAATTTCGCCGTACTTCGCGTCCGAAACAATTTTGATGAAGCCCTCATGCGCGCCCACGATCGACGCCCGCGAGTTCGCCGTGAACGGGAAACTTACCGACCTCTGATTTCGAGTCCCTTTTCACGCGCCTTGGCTTCGGTGTACCCGACGCTGCCGATCTCAGGATGGCAGTACGTGCAGTTCGGAATGCGCAAGGGATTCAGCGGTTTTGCCGGCTTTCCCGCTATCTTCGCCACAGCCACCATGCCTTCCATTGCACCGGAGTGCGCCAGTTGCGGATAGCCGAAAACGATGTCGCCGATCGCATAGATGTTAGGCTCTTCGGTCTGCAACCATTCGTTGACCAGAACGAATCCGCGCTCGGTCTGAACTCTCGTCTTTTCCAGTCCAAGACCTTCGGTGCGCGGACGGCGGCCAATCGCGATTAGAACTTTGTCGGCTTCCAGTCGTTGCGTCTTGCCTTCTACTTCGACCTCGACGGCAACGCCGGTCTTCGTCTTCTCCACTTTGCTCACGGCGGCGCTGGTCAGCACATCGATGCCGCGCTTGCGGTAGCTGCGAGCCAGTTCCTTCGAGACTTCCTCGTCTTCGACGGGCACGATGCGCGGTAGCATCTCGACGACGGTCACTTTGGTTCCAAACGAGTTATAGATCGACGCGAATTCCACCCCAACGGCGCCTGATCCCACCACGATGAGAGACTTGGGAATGTCGTTGAGTGATAGAATTTCGATGTTCGTCAGGATCCGATCGTCCGGCTTCAGCCCGGAGATCATGCGCGCTTCCGACCCACTCGCCAGCAGCACGTTCTTCGCCTGAACCTGCGACCTCGCGCCGCCATTCTCGACATCCACGGTGACTACGCCGTTTTTCGCCGGTCCGGTCAGCTTGCCGTAGCCGCGAATTACCTCGACCTTGTTTTTGCGCATGAGGAAATCGAGACCTTTGGTGTGCTTGGTCACGATCTTGTCTTTGCGATCCTGTATCTTCGGCCAGTTGAGCTTGGGCGTGCCCAGGCCTTCGATGCCGAATTCGGCGGCGTCTTTCAGGTGGTCGTAAATCTCGGCGTTGAACAGCAGCGCCTTGGTCGGAATGCAGCCGACGTGCAGGCAGGTTCCGCCCAGCACGTCGTCTTTCTCAATCAATGCAGTCTTCAGGCCAAATTGCCCGGCGCGAATGGCCGCCGTATATCCGGCCGGGCCACTGCCGACAATTGCCACATCGTAGATCTTGTCTGCCAAAGGATGCTCCCTGCTAATTCGGTTGGAGGAGTACTCAGAACAGAAGATTCTACGACACAGGAAAAGGATTCGCGAACGGGCCCGGATCCACTCTCGCCTGAGATAATCAGGTTGAGGATCATGCCCTTTACGCTCGCTCATCCCGCGGCCGTGCTACCCTTCGCGCGCACGAAACTGGTTTTCTCGGCGCTCATCGCAGGGGCGCTCGCTCCCGACGTGGGCTACTTCCTCAGCTTTACGTCCGGACACGCCGAGAGTCATTCGCTCACCGGGCTCCTCTGGTTTTGCCTGCCGTCCGGACTTCTCATACTCCTCCTATTCCAGAAGTTGCTGAAGCGGCCTCTGTTGGCGCTTTTTCCCGCCAGTCATCAGGCGCGCCTTTATCCTTATGCGCAAGGCTTTCGCTTTGCACCTGTCTCGCGGTTTGGACTGATCCTGCTGTCGTTGCTGATAGGAAGCTCCACCCATCTCCTCTGGGACTCCTTTACCCACAACACCGGCTGGGCGGTCAGGGCGTTTCCAGAGCTGACTATGCCGTTGCTCGCGATACGGGATGAACGCATCCCAACCTACAAGCTGCTACAACACGGCAGCAGTGTTCTTGGACTGGTCGTACTGGGACTGGCTTATTACGTCTGGCTGCGAAGAGCTGAACCAAGTCAGGTGAAGCAGCCGAAGCTCTCTTCTGCCGCAAGAATAGCAATCGCCACCGCGATGCTGGCGGGAGCCTGCGCCGCCGCGCTGTGGCGCATTGTACCGCCGCTGATAGCCTGGGAGACGATTCGTGCCAACGTCGTCAACGGAGGAATCGCGTTCGTGACCGCCTTCGTCATCGAGGCAGTTTTGTTCAGCCTCATCTGGCGCTTCTGTGAAAGCGCTCCTGAGATTTGAGTGAGGGGTCTAGTCGATACCTCCGCAGAGACAGGACGAGAAAGCAATAGTCAGCCGCCATCGTTCGTATCTATGACAGCAGCTTGCTCGCGTCCTTCGCGAAATAAGTCAGGATGATGCTCGCGCCCGCGCGACGTATCGAAGTCAGCGACTCCATCATCACGCGGTCGCGATCGATCCAGCCATTCTTTCCGGCGGCCTCGATCATCGCGTACTCGCCCGAAACCTGGTACGCCGAGATCGGAACCTCGAAGCGCTCATAGGCGACATGGATCACGTCGAGATAGGGCAGCGCCGGCTTCACCATGATCATGTCCGCGCCTTCGTCGAGGTCGAGTTCAATTTCGTGCATCGCCTCGCGGAAGTTCGCCGGATCCATCTGGTAGGAACGCCGGTCGCCAAACTGCGGCGCCGAATCCGCCGCCTCGCGAAATGGACCGTAGTATCCCGAAGCATATTTCGCCGCATACGACAGGATAGGAATGTTCTCGAAGCCGGCGGCGTCGAGTCCTTCGCGGATCGCGGCGACACGGCCATCCATCATGTCGGAAGGGGCGATGATGTCCATACCTGCGCGTGCCTGCGAGACAGCGGTCTTCGCCAGGATCTCCAGCGAGACGTCGTTTAGGATTTCGTACTCTTCGGCCAGCGCTTTTTCCATGGCCGCTGCAGCGGAGTCGCGCGTCGCGACTACCACACGCGAACCAGGCTCGGGATGCTGCACCTTCTTCACGATCCCGCAATGCCCGTGCGACATGTATTCGCAGAGGCAGACGTCACCGATCACCAGCAGATCTTTTACTTCCCGCTTGATCGCGCGCGTGGCCTTTTGCACGATGCCATCGTCGGCCCATGCTCCGGTCGCGACTTCGTCTTTGGATTCGGGCAGCCCAAACAAGATGACCGCAGGAATGCCCAGCGACTTCACTTCGCGCGCTTCCTTCACCGCTTCGTCGACCGACAGATTGAAGACGCCCGGCATGGAGCGCACTTCTTTGCGTATGCCCTCGCCCGGGGCAAACGAACATCGGGTAAACGAAGTTATCGGGAGTGAGCCGCGTTTCGCGGACCAGGTTGCGGATCGCGTCGGTACGGCGCAGGCGCCGCATGCGGGTAACTGGGAAGTTCATGGCACCTAAATTCTATATCCGGCAGTCCAGCCGTGCCCTGAATTACGTGTACATGCCGGGTGTGACGGAGATCACAACCTTTTCACCACGGAGACACGGAGTAATTTGAGATTTCAGACTTAAGAGTGGCCCGCGCGCTGGTCGCAACCGACAATGTGGAATCTTAAGTCTTGATTCTTGAATCCTCCGTGTCTCCGTGGTGAATTCAGAGCCTTGCGCTACCATAGAGGCATGGCTCCTCTCGAAAACACTAGCGCGCAAGTGCTGGAATTCGGTGCCCTGCGCGATCTGGTTCGCGGTTACGCCTTCTCGCCGCTCGGACAGGCACGCGTGTCGGCGCAGGAGCCCGTATCCGATCTCGAATGGATCGAAGAGCAGCAGCAGATGGCCGCCGAGATTCGCGAATTCCTGCGCACTGGTGGACGCTTCGACTTCGCAGGCCTGCTTGATCCGCGCAAGGAGCTGAGCCAGGCGCGGATCGAAGGCGCGGCACTGGATCCCACGCAGATTCGCGAGATCCTGCTGGTAGCTGATCGTGCGGACGAGTGGAATGCCGTCCTTCGCAATCCGCCGAATGCGATGCGTGGACTGGAAGGCGCGAACTCGCCGTGGCCGGCAATTGCGCGGCTTTGCTCCGGGCTCGCCGACTTCACCGAGCTGCTGCGGTCTTTTCGTAACAAGATCAACCCGGACGGCACGCTCGATGATCACGCTTCGCCTGACCTGGCGCGCATTCGCCGCGAGATCGAGAAACAGCGTCGGACTATCCGCGAATCGCTGAACCGCTATCTGCGCAATCTGTCCGACGGCGGCACGTTGCAGGAAGAACTGGTCACTATCCGCGGCGAGCGCTTCGTCATTCCCGTGAAAGTTGAGCAGAAGCGGCGTGTACAAGGTGTAGTGCACGGCGTGAGTTCCAGCGGACAGACGGTTTTCGTCGAGCCGTTGGAAACTATCGAGCAGAACAACGAACTGGTCCGTCTTCTGGAAGACGAACTCGAAGAAGTGCACCGCATTTTGCTGGAGATGACGCGCAGGCTGGGCGAACACGCGCCGGACATCGCGCATGCAACGGATGTGCTCGGCGAGTTGGAATTGCAATTTGCGAAGGCACGCTTTGCGAATGAATACAACTGCGTGCAGGCGAAGTTTGTGAGTAACCCACCTCTGCCAACGGATGGCAGAGATGGGGCACCCGACCTGTCAATCCCACCCACGGCAAAAGAAGCCGAGGGTGGTGGGGCACCCACATTCCTGCTCTTCAACGCGCGGCATCCGCTGCTGGAACGCAATCTCAAACCGAAGGGCATTGCCGTTGTTCCGATCAGCGTCGAACTTGCGGGCGATCAGCGGCAACTGGTGATCACCGGCCCGAACACGGGCGGTAAGACCGTATCGCTGAAGACCATCGGACTGCTGGCATTGATGGCGCAGTCGGGCATTCCGGTTCCTGCGGATCGCGCCGAGTTGCCCATGTTCGACGCTGTGCTCGCCGACATTGGCGACTATCAGTCGATTGAGCAGAACCTGTCGACATTCTCCGCGCACGTCACCAACATCGATTTCATCTCGCGCACTGCTACGCACGATTCGCTGGTGCTGCTCGACGAACTGGGTTCGGCGACCGATCCTGAAGAAGGCGCAGCACTGGCGGTCGCGATCGCCGATCACTTCCGGCGCGTGGGTGCTGTGTCCGTCATCTCCACGCACCACACGTCGCTGAAGGTCTATGGCGCGAATACCCCGGGCGTGCTCAACGCTGCGGTCGGATTCGATGAACACACGCTTCAGCCGACGTATGAACTGCGCGTTGGAGTGCCGGGTGCTTCGGCGGGCCTGAATATTGCGCAGCGGCTGGGCTTGAATCCGTCAATTGTCGACGCCGCTCGCTCGCGCATTGGCACGCAGACGCAGGATGTCTCTAAGTTCCTCGACCGTCTGCATTCGGAGTTGCGCGAAGTTGAAACCGAACGCGCTGATCTGCGCCACAAAGAGCAAGAAATTGCGCGCGAACGGAGCCGTCTGGCCGCTGAAGGCGCGAAAGAGCAGCGTGCCAAGCTGAAGGAGATGGAGCAGAAGCTCGATGGCTTGATTCACGATCTCGAATACCGCGTGCGCGAGACAGTGAACGCCATTCAGGATCGTGCTGCGGCTACTAAGCTCTCCAAAGACGCAGAGCGCCGCGTCGCCAAGATGCGCCGTGAATTTCGCGAGCAGTTCGATAACACTATCGTGGCGCACAGCAGCGGTGCCGACCGCGACGATCCGAATGCGCGCCCCGACCTGGTGCAGCACGTCTCCGAGGGCGACACCATTAAGCTGCGCTCGGTAAATCGCACGGCCATCGTTCGCCGCAAGGTTGGCGAGGACCACTTTGAGGTGGAAGCCGGTGTGATCAAGATGCGGGTCCCACGCGCCGATATCGCGCAGGTGGTCGCGCGTGCCGGTGATAATCCGGTGGCAGCGGCCCGCGCCCACGGTATCAACGTGCAGTTGGATCGCGACGACCTGACGGCGCCCACCGAGATCAACGTCATCGGGCACAACGTCGACGATGCCACGCGCGAGGTGGAAAAGTTCGTCGACCGGGCCTTCCTCGCCGGAATGCCCCAAGTACGCATCGTGCACGGCAGCGGTATGGGAATTTTGCGCAAGGCGCTGCGGTCGTTCTTGCAGAAGCATCCGCACGTAGCCAACGTAACCGAGCCACCGCAGAATGAAGGCGGCGCGGGCGCCACCGTGGTCGACTTGCGCATCTGAGAAGTAGGCCCACACTGCTCTCCCGCGATCTGGAGGAAGCCATGAAGCGCCTGATCCTTGCTGTTGTTTTCCTTTCCGCCGGCAGCCTGTGTTTCACGCAAACTCACCCAGCGCACAAAGCCGCGACGAGTTCCGCTGATCAGATCTGGTCGAATCTCGAGGACGGGAATCAACGGTTCGTCACCGGTCATAGCTCACAGCACGACTATGTCGCCCAACGTCAGGCAACTGACAAGAGCCAATCTCCCAAGGTTGCCGTGCTCGCATGTGCCGATAGTCGCGTCTCCCCTGAACTGCTCTTCGATAAGGGCATCGGGGACCTTTTTGTCGTCCGCAATGCCGGGAACAGTCCCGATCCCATCGCCATTGGGAGCATGGAATATGCCGTCGAACATCTCGGCACCACCGTAATCGTTGTGCTCGGTCACCAGAGCTGCGGCGCGGTGACTGCTGCCTGCTCCGGCGAGAAAATGCCGACTGCGAACCTCGAAGCCGTGGTAGCTCCCATCGCTGCCGCGTGCTCGGCACATAAGGGCGATCTGACTGCGGCCATCAAAGATCACGTGCACCAGAGCGCGCAGGAACTCGTCTCCCACAGCCCGGTCCTGAAGCATGAAGTCGAAGAAGGCAAGATTAAGGTGATCGAGGCGTACTACGAGCTGGATACCGGGAAGGTGATCAGGCTGAACTAGGCGTGTTGCGTCTGCGTGGTGACGGGTTTTGCTGCGCGGTGAGGCGTGCACAGGTTTCGCACAGATGGCGGCACAATCTCCCTATGACACTCTCCTAGCGCCAAGAGCTCCCGCTGCGGCAAACTAGTAAGTCCATGCCCAGCTCTCTCGATTTCAAGGACCAGCTCAAGCAGCAGGCCGACATCGTCCGCATCATCGGCGAGTACGTGAAGCTGCGCAAATCGGGAGCGCAGAATTTCCAGGGACTCTGTCCGTTCCACAAGGAGAAGACTCCATCTTTCTCCGTGCACGCCACTCGCGGATACTTCCACTGTTTCGGCTGCGGCGAGTCCGGGGACGTCTACCAGTTTCTGCAGAAGATCGAGGGCATCACGTTTGGTGAAGCGATCCGTGAACTGGCTTCCAAGCTCGGCGTGCCCATGCCGAAGATGCAATTCGATTCGCCCGCGGAAGCTCGCGAAGCCGCCCTGCGCGCGAAATTGCTCGACATGCACGAGCGCGCCTGCAATTGGTTCCAGGAACAGTTGCGCAAGCCGGAAGCGGCGCATGCGCGTGAATATCTGGCTGGCCGTGGCTTGAATCAGGAGATGATCGCGACGTTCCGCATCGGCTTCGCGCCGGAATCGGGATTTCTGCTGCGTGACCGGTTGCGCGGCGAGTTCGACGATGAGTTGCTGAAGGCGAGCGGACTGTTTTCGTGGAAAGACCAGACTAACCCACCCACGGCAAAAGAGGCCGAGGGTGGGGCACCCAGCGCCCGCGCCACCAGCGAAACTGCCCCACTCAAGCCAAAAGAGGGCTTGAATGGGCCACCCGAGAGAAATGGGCCGTCGACGAACGACCAACGACTGTCTCTTTACTCCAAGTTCCGCAACCGGATTACGTTTCCGATCTGCAACGAAGCCGGACGCGTGATCGCGTTCACCGGGCGGACGCTCTCTGCGGACGAAAAGGCCGGACCCAAGTATCTGAACTCACCGGAGACGCCGATCTATTCGAAGTCGCGGGTGCTCTTCAACCTGCATCACGCGAAGGAAGCGATCCGCAAGCTGGAGTACGCCATCCTGGTCGAAGGCCAGATGGACTGCATCTCGGTTTACGCCGCCGGATTCAACAACGTGATCGCCTCTTCGGGCACGGCGTTCACCGACGCGCAGGCGCGTCTGCTGGGACGCTTCAGCCATCGCATCGTGGTGAATTTCGATCCGGACACAGCCGGAGCCGCTGCCGCCGAGCGTTCGCTGACGCTGCTGGTCGAAGAAGACTTCGAGATCAAGGTACTGACGCTCGAAGCCGGTTTCGATCCCGATCTCTTCATTCGCAAGAAGGGCGCACCGAGCCTATGCTGCTGCTCTCAAGTCCGCTCCGCGCTATTTCGACTACCTGATCGACCGAGCCCGCGCCAAATTTCCTGTCCGCACGCCCGAGGGCAAGGTGAAGGCACTGAACTATCTGCTTCCGCACATCCAGCGCGTGCCCAGCCGGATCGCCCGCATGGAACTGGCGAACGAAATCTCACAGAAGATTGGCATTGACTCCGCCGTGCTCAGCCAGGAGTTGAAGAGTGCCGCCACCTCCCGTCAATCGCAGACGCTGAAACAGGCGCCAGCCCTGCAGGTGACCGACTCCGAGCGCATCCTGATTCGCGCCCTGGCGACTCAAGGGGAGCTTCGAGGCGGCCACACGTCGACCCGTGAGGGAGCCGACGAGGAGTTCGACCCGGCGCTTCAGGCCCGCTTCGCCCTGGAACGCGAGCCGCTGCACCATGGTCTCGGCGCGGAGACGCTGATCTCGGCAATCCTGGCAGCTCCGGATAGTGATCCCACTGCGCTCGAAATGTCTGATCCTGACCGGCGCCTGCTCTCGCAATGCCTGCTCCGGGAGGAAGAAGAACTCACGCCGGAGCTATTGGAAGCGGCCATCGGATCGCTGCGTCGTCGCACCCTGGAGCGCCGCCAGCGCCAGATTCGCGCTGAAATCGTGGAAGCCGAGCGCCGCAACGACTCTGCGTCGCTCTCCCATTTGCTGCGCGAGAAACTGGAAGTGGATCGTGCGCTGAGCCAATCGCACTCCTCCTGAGTCTCAGGCAGTTGCCCTCCGGGTATTCCCATTCTGGTAAGTCACGGTATTTCAGCCACTTTAAGGCGCAAATCGGCCCAGATTTATTCTTTGAAACCGAAACCAAACACCTGGCAAAACCATCTAAATTGATTGCGGCGCACAAGTTCGGCCAAAAAACAAGTCTGAAAGCAGAAACGTGGGTTACGAGCAGAGTAGTTGTATGCTAAAATTCGAAGGTTTCCGCCCACGAAGTTCCTGATAAATCCCGCAGAATCAATGTTCGGGAAGACCAGCTTCTCCGAACGGGCGCCGCGAGGGGTATTACCGCTTTGGCTCTTGACGACAAGTACGATATTAAAAAGCTCATCGACGCAGGGAAAGAAAAAGGGTACCTGACCTACAACGAGGTCAACGACCTGATCCCGAATGAAATTCATTCCCCCGACGACCTCGATGATCTTTTAACCACCATTGGCACCCAGGGTATTGATCTTCTCGAGGGGTCCAAGCTGCCTTCTACGGCACTGGACAAGCGCTTCGAAGGCGAACTCGAGGGAGAAGAAGGCGAAGAGGTCGAGCTCGACCTGACGCCGGGTGCACTTGAAAAAACCAATGATCCCGTTCGCATGTACCTGCGCGAAATGGGCACCGTTCCACTTCTTACCCGCGAAGGCGAAGTTGAAATCGCAAAGCGCATTGAGCGCGGACAATTAAAAGTCCTGAAGGCGATCTCCCGTTCCGCCATCGTGATTCGTGAAATTCTCGGTCTCGGCGAAGACCTGAAAAAGGGCGTTCGCTCGATCAAAGAAATCGTCACCTTCGATGAGGAAGAAATCACCGAAGAAGTGCTGATGAACCGGTTGAAAGACATTACCGGGAAGATCGACGAGATCGGAAAGCATTACAAGAAAGCCGCCGGGCTCAGCGAAAAGCTGCAGGCTCTGCCCGCTCCCAAACGCAAGACGCCCTCCGGGCGCAAAGTGCGCTGGGCGCTTGGGCGTGAGCTGATCAAGCTCTCGCGCGGCATCCGGAAGCTAGGCTTTACCAACAACGAACGCAAGCGGCTGATCGATCGCGTCAACAAGACGGTTGACACCATGCGCGCTCTCGAGCGCCAGGTGGAGTCGATCGAGCGGCGCGTTGAGCTTACTCGCAACGAGGATCAAAAAAAGGATCTTCGCAAGCAGGCTCGCCAGATTCGTGCCGACATGGAGCACCTGGAAGTTGAAGCCGGGGCGAACTTCCCCGAGCTGAAGCGCACGCAGCGCGACATCATCCAGGGCGACATGGACGCCGAGCAGGCGAAGCGCGAGCTCATCGAAGCTAACCTGCGACTCGTTGTTTCGATTGCGAAAAAGTACACCAACCGCGGACTGCAGTTCCTCGACCTGATTCAGGAAGGCAATATCGGCCTGATGAAAGCCGTGGACAAGTTCGAATATCGCCGTGGCTACAAGTTCTCCACGTACGCAACGTGGTGGATTCGCCAGGCGATTACGCGCGCGATTGCCGACCAGGCCCGCACCATCCGTATTCCGGTGCACATGATCGAAACGATCAACAAGCTGATCCGCACTTCGCGGCAGCTGGTGCAGGAACTCGGACGCGAACCTACGTCGGAAGAAATCGCGAAGAGGATGGATATTCCAGTGGCGAAGGTCCGCAAGGTCCTGAAGATCGCACAGGAACCCATCTCGCTGGAAACTCCGATTGGCGAAGAAGAAGATTCGCACCTTGGCGACTTCATCGAAGACCGCGCTGTGGTCTCGCCGGCAGAAGCCGTGATCAACGTGAACCTGAAAGAGCAAACCGCTCAGGTTCTGCGCACGCTCACGCCACGCGAAGAGAAAGTCATCAAGATGCGCTTCGGATTGGAAGACGGCTCCGAGCATACGACGCAGGAAAAGAAAAGGGCTATCTGACGTATAACGAGGTCAACGACCTCATACCGCATGATCTGCATTCGCCCGAAGACCTCGACGATCTGCTCACGACGATTGGCACCCAGGGCATTGACTTGCTTGAGGGTTCGAAGTTGCCGTCGTCCGCGCTGGAAAAGCGCTTCGATGCTGAAATTGGTGAAGAGGGCGAGGAAGTAGAACTCGACCTGACGCCGGGTGCGCTGGAAAAAACCAACGATCCGGTTCGTATGTACCTGCGCGAGATGGGCACGGTTCCGTTGCTCACCCGCGAAGGTGAAGTTGAAATTGCAAAACGCATTGAGCGCGGACAGTTGAAGGTGCTCAAGGCGTTGTCGCGTTCTCCGATTGTGGTGCGTGAGATTCTCGCGCTGGGCGAAGACCTGAAAAAGGGCGTTCGCTCGGTAAAGGAAATCGTCACGTTTGACGAAGAGGAAATCACCGAAGAAGTGCTGATGAACCGGTTGAAAGATATCACCGGCAAGATCGACGAGATCGGCAAGCACTACAAGAAGGGCGCGGTACTGACCGAGAAGCTGACGGCTTTCCCGGTGGCAAAAGAAAGAAGTCAAGGGAATACCGCAAGTGCCGCATGTCGCTCGGTCGCGAGTTGGTAAAGCTGTCGCGTTTGGTGCGTAAGTTGGGCTTCACGAATCCGAACGCAAGCGTTTGATCGATCCGTCTGATGAAGATGGTGGAGCAGATGCGCAGCCCTGGAACGCCAGGTGGACAGCGTGGAGCGCAAGGCGGAAGATCGAGCCGCAACGACGAGCAAAAGAAGGAACTTCGCAAGCAGGTCCGCACGTTGAAGCAGGATCTCGAACATCTGGAGACTGAAGCCGGCGCCACCGCCCACGATTTGAAGCGCACGCAGCGCGACATTATCCAAGGCGACATGGACGCCGAGCAGGCGAAGCGTGAACTGATTGAAGCCAACCTTCGACTGGTGGTTTCGATCGCGAAAAAGTACACGAATCGCGGACTGCAGTTCCTCGACCTGATCCAGGAAGGCAACATCGGCCTGATGAAGGCCGTGGACAAGTTCGAGTATCGCCGCGGTTATAAGTTCTCTACGTACGCAACGTGGTGGATTCGCCAGGCGATTACGCGTGCCATCGCCGACCAGGCCCGCACCATCCGTATTCCGGTGCACATGATCGAAACGATCAACAAGCTGATCGCACGTCGCGGCAACTAGTGCAGGAACTCGGTCGCGAACCTACGTCGGAAGAAATCGCGAAGCGCATGGATATTCCAGTGGCGAAGGTCCGCAAGGTGCTGAAGATCGCACAGGAACCCATTTCGCTGGAAACGCCAATTGGCGAAGAGAAGATTCGCATCTCGGCGACTTCATCGAAGATCGCGCAGTGGTCTCGCCGGCGAAGCTGTCATCAACGTGAACCTGAAAGAGTAGACTGTAGAGGTCCTGCGCACGCTTACACCGCGTGAAGAGAAGGTCATCAAGATGCGCTTTGGATTGGAAGACGGCCGGAGCATACGCTGGAAGAAGTTGGACAGTTTTTCGCGGTAACGCGTGAGCGTATTCGCCAGATCGAAGCGAAGGCGCTAAGGAAATTGCGTCATCCGTCGCGTTCGCGGTAAGCTGCGCG
>CAWGWI010000010.1:0-34586 GCA_963826275.1 Terriglobia bacterium
GTATTGACAAGAACGTTTCACGTTTTACGTTTCACGAACAGAACCTTGAGGTGAGATACCGGCACAAACTCAGTTTAAGCGTATTAACTTCCGTGTTACTGCACATGGCAGCGGCGCGCGAGGTACTCTGGCTCACGTATGTTCATTCGGCTCGCTGACGTATACACCTCCGCTTCGTTCTGGGCTTCTGTGGCAACTATGTGGGCTGCATCTGGCGCATGGTTCACTTTCTACTCAGCACAATCAGCTTCCAAGAAACAAAGCACGGCGAATACGGAAAACCTTATCGCAGGTCTCGAAGCAGAACTCGACTTGATTAGTGCGTGGGCAAGTGGTGGTAAGAATGACTCCGGCTATTTGCAATCAAAAACGCAGACTGAGCTGGTCAAGGAACACCCTGATTGGTTCTACCCAAGTCGCCAGATATTCAGCTTCGATGCACCAACATTACAGAGGCTGACGGCGTCGACCGAGTTACGAAAGCTTGGCGACATTGCGCCGGCACTTGTGACGTTGAATCACTCCATTCACCGACTATTCAATCTCAACACTGAACTGCGAGCATATGTTTTGAGCCATCCGAACCTATACGACTCAGTCTCGGAGAAGCTTAGGAGGACACCAACGACGTTCACTGAAGAAGAAAAGATGTACATGAACATCATTTTTGGTTTCAACAAAAGGATTCACCAAGAACTTATAGGAGGAATTGATTCAAAAGATGCATCCTGCCTCTTCAAATCCTTCCGTTCGGCGACGAATGCAATCACATCATTCGAGGCCAAACTACAATCTAGCCCTTCGCCACGGTGGTATTGGCTACTTCACATTGCGGCAGGCACCTTCGCACTAAACGGCATTTGGCAAGCTGCACGATGGCTGCACCTATTGAATTGACTGATTTGTCAGAGAAGCGTTATTACGATCTCAACATCCGTGATCACGATCACGTTCTATCACGAGGAGTGGTCTTGGAGTAGCTTCCGACACTACCTGACCGGAGAAGTCGGTCTAATAGAGATTGAATCGTATTGGACAGCGCGACAGAGGGAAATGAAGGAAATATTCCCGCCAGTGAAGATTCGCGACCTGTAACACTCCCACCCACGACCCAAAGAGGGGTCGAGGGTGGGGCACCCGAGATTAACTCTGAAACCATGCTTGGTCGCTCGTCCAGTCTCGGTCCATTTAGGTGTATCCTACCGGGCATGTTTGGGGGACGCACCAGCGAACAGTGGATTGCGCAATACGCAAGCAGCCACCAGCATCCGGTGAACCGGGCGTGTCACACCTTCGGAATTCCGATCATCCTCGTGTCGCTGGCGTTATTCGTGGGTTCCATTGCGTATCACCCGCTCTGGAAACTTGCGCTCGGACTCTTTCTGTTCGGCTGGGTTTTGCAATTCATCGGACATGCATTCGAACGTAAAGAGCCGGAATTCTTCCACGACTGGCGTTTTCTTTTTGTCGGCGTGCGCTGGTGGGTGGCTAAGCTTCGCGGACGCGCGTGAGTTGCGACCTCACACCCCACCCTTACGCCAAAAGAAGGCTAGAGGGTGGGGCACCCGGCCGCGGGCGAGGGCGCCCGCGCCACATGCGACTACCTTCTATTCGTAGCGCAGCGCTTCCACTGGATCCATGCGCGCGGCCTTGATCGCAGGCAGCATGCCGCTGACGACTCCCACAAAAGCCAAAATCACGGTGGAGACGATCAGAATCGTCGGATCGATTTTCAGGTGGATGTCGGCGTCCTGAGCATTGTCTGTGAACGCGCTGAAGAGAGGCAGGGAACCGATGATGGTGGAGATGACGTACGCGGCGACAACTCCCAGAAAACCGCCAGTGAAAGTAATCGCGAGCGCCTCTGAGAGGAACTGAACCAGGATGTGCCGCTTGCGCGCACCGAGTGCCTTTTCCACTCCAATTTCGCGAGTGCGCTGCGTGACTGCAACGAGCATGATGTTCATCAGTCCGACGCCGCCAATACCCAGCGTGAGGAAGCCGATAAACGTCAGCAGGATCTTGATGCCGGTGGTGACGATGCGGAACTGGGCGATGTCTTCCATCAGGTTCCAGACAAAGACAGCTTGCTTGTCCTCGGGCTTGTAGTTGTGGTGCGCGGCCAGAACCTGCCGCACCGCATGGCCTACCTTCTGGTAGGCCATGCCTTCGTACTCGATGAAGATGCCGCTGAGGTAGTGTGTGTCCTTCAGATCGCTCATGGAACTAAAGGGAATGATCAGCATGCGATTGTCGTTGTCGTCGCCATCCTGAACCTTGTGCTTGAGCATGCCGATGATCTGGAAGCTGATACCGTCGATGCGGATAGAATTGCCGATTGCAAGTTGTCCTGAAAACAGCTTCTTCTTGACTTCATCGCCGATTACGACGACCCGCGCATGGGTGCTTTCGTCTTCTTCGGTGAGAGTGCGACCCTCAGACAGATCCATGCGGCGGATCTGCATCCACGAGGGATATACCCCCACGGTACGAAACGAGAACGTGCGCGTGTCGTAGCGTATGTTCGTCTGCTTGTCGACCATGGGAGATGTGCGTTTCAGATTTGGGACGGCGTTGCTGATCAGGTCGAGATCTTCGAGAGTAAAACGGATTTGCGCTCCGGCCTTGCTGCCGCCCGCCTGCATCGAAGTGCGGTTCGGAAAGACCGCGATCATGTTGGAACCGAAGGAAGAGAAGACGGTCATGATCGCGCGCTCAAATCCCGCACCGTATGCCAGCAGGATCACGACGGTCGCAATCCCCCACGCCATACCGAGCATGGTCAGGGCAGCACGGCGGCGATTGTGTTTCAGGGCGCTATAAGCTTGCTGGAAGATGCTTGTGATCATGACTTACTCCTGCCGGAGCGCCTCCACAGGTTCCAGCATGGCGGCTTTACGGGCCGGATAGAGTCCCGAGACGATACCCGCGAAGGACAGACAGGCGATGGCGAGAGCCGCCGAAGCGGGAACGATACGTGGCGGATCAAAGCCTTCGGGCGGCTGAGCCTGGGCCATCAGTGTCATCAATCCGACAACGACCAGCATGCCAACAGAGCCACTGAGCGCAGTCAGGAAAGCACCTTCGAAAAAGAACTGCGTCAGAATGCTGCGGTTGGTTGCGCCGAGAGCTTTGCGCAATCCAATCTCGCGCGTGCGCTCGGTAACCGAAACGAGCATGATGTTGATGATTCCGATCGCTCCGAGGCCGAGCGTGACCAGGCCAACGCCGCCGAGGAACCAGTCCATTGCGTCGAAGATCAGCGAGACCTTTTTCTCGTTCTCGATCGTATCCCACTCATCGAACGCGTCCGGCGACAGGTAATTGAAGCCATGGTTGCGCGCGATAATCTTGTGCACCTGGATCTTGGCGTCCAGATGCTGTTCCGTCGTCACGGGCTGGTAGTTGATGAACGAAACCGCGTTCTCTGAGTTCTGCTCTTTGAGAGGGAAGTACTCCCTCATGGTACTGACCGGAATGAAAATTCGGATATTGGTACCGTTGTTTCCTTCGCGGCCAACCTTCTCCAGAATCCCGATCACCTGGAACGGAACGTTGTTCAACATGATCGTGGTGCCTACGGCCTGGCGTCCGTTGTAGAGGGTCTTGGTGAGCTCAATGCCGAGGACGGCAACCCGCATCCGGCTGTTTTCGTCAGCGTCGGAAATCCAGCGGCCCGTCTCGATCGGAATCGTACGAATATCGGCATAGATGGAAGCGACGCCGAAAACCTGTCCGTTAGCGCTGTTGTATTCGCTGACGGCGCGGATATCTTCGCGATTCAGAACTGGGGAGACTCGCTTTACCAGGTTCGCCTCGTTCTTGATGTCGAGGTAATCCTGATAGGTCAGCTTGTAGGGAAGCATCGATTGCAGACTACCTTCGACGGACGGTATGCGGCCGCCGAAGATGAACATAATGTCTTGTCCAATGCTGGCGAGCTGCTTGTGCTGACCGGACCGGAAGCCCTCGCCGAGTCCAACCAAGAGCAACAGAGATCCGACTCCCCACGCGATTCCGAACATAGTGAGGAACGAGCGCAGCTTATGCGCCCACAGGGTGCTGAGTGATTGACGGACAATATCGAAAAATCTCTGCATGCTGGTCGTAATCAGTCTGGCGGCGGAGCTTTGCCTACCCCACAGCTATATACGTCGGAAACCAACTATGGGTTCCGAAAACAAAGCAATCCTCTGTTTTATAGACTCCATACCTCCAGAATTGTTACTGCTGTTTTTTCATGGAGATGGCGGAAGCAGCCGAAGCCTGCTGAGCTTTGGGCGCCGGCGTGGACGAGTGCTGTGGGTACTCATAAACGCCTCGTCCCGCCTTACGGCCTAATCGTCCCGCCTTTACATATTGGGAGAGAAGCGGCGAGGGTCGGTATTTCTCGCCGAGGGTCTTGTGGAGATATTCCAGGATGTGCAGCCGAGTATCGAGACCGACAAGATCGACCAGTTCGAAGGGGCCCATGGGGTGGTTCAGGCCCAGTTTCACGGCCTTGTCGATGTCTTCAGCCGAGGCGATTCCTTCCTGCAGCATGTGAAATGCTTCATTGCCGATCAGCGCGTTGATGCGGCTGGTGATGAAGCCGGGTGATTCCTTAATCACCACGACTTCTTTCTTCATGCGACGGCCAACTTCGACGACGGTGCTGAGGGTGTCTTCGTCCGTTTCGAGGGCCTTCACGACTTCCAGCAGTTTCATCTTGTGCACCGGATTGAAGAAATGCATGCCGACGCACTTGGGCGCGCGATAGGTGACGGAAGCAATCTCCGTGATGCTGAGCGACGAGGTGTTAGACGCGAGGATGGTTCCCGGGCGGCTGAACTTGTCGAGCTGGGTATAGATCTCGATCTTGGATTCCATCTCCTCGGGAACGGCTTCGATGACGAGCTCCGCATCACGGGCTGCGGAGTCCACCGAGGTCGCGTATTCGAGGCGTCCGAAGGCGGCATCGGCCTCTTCGGCCGATACCTTGCCCAACTCCACCGCCTGATCGAGATTAGCGCGAATCTCTTCGCCCGCACGGCGCAGGGTGGCGGGAAGAATGTCTTCCAGGATGGTGCGATAGCCGCCGAGAGTGGAGGCATGAGCAATACCGCGGCCCATGGTGCCCGCTCCGATCACCGCAACCGTGCGGATCTCGGGCACTACTTCGCCTCCAGGCGCTGGAGGATTCCCTGAACCGAGGGATCGGATTTGCGAATATAGTCAGCGAGACGCTTCTTCTCGTCATCGCTCATGGTGGGGATATTGGCGCCGATGCGGCGCAGAGTGGTGGCCATTTCGTCAACGTAGTTCATCATGCGAATCAGTTCGCCAGAGACGACCATTGTTACTCCTTCACGTGCTAGGGGATAAAAACGCTGCCTTGACGGACGTCCCTGGGAACACCCGGCCGGCGGACGACTGGGATCGACCTCCGGTGGCAAACACTCTATTCTCAACGTTAAGAAGCCGTTAGTAAAGCGCACGGCAGGAGATAATCAGACGAATGTTACGAAATAAAAACCTGATCCCACTGTCGCATCAGCATCAGCACGCACTGGCGTTCTGCGTGCGCATTGACAAGGCGCTGGCGAATCCAGCTGCGATGGAAACAGCGGCGATTCAGCAGGAGATCACTCGGCTTTACGACACCGAGTTGGCAGTCCATTTTGAAGCCGAGGAGCAGATCTTGTTTCCGGCGGCGGAGCAGATGGACGAACTGGCGAGCCTCGTGGACGAGTTGCGGGTAGAGCACGGGCTGATCCGCCGCGGAGTGAAGCGGGCAGAGGCGAAGGATTTGACGGTCTCGGATATCCAGGTGTTTGCGGCGAGCCTGAGCGCACATATTCGCAAGGAAGAGCGGGAATTGTTTGAGGCGCTGCAGCAACAGCTGTCAGCGGAAGAGTTGGAAAGAATGGGGCCGGAGATCGACAGATATCTGCAGCGACGTACACCCGCCGAATAGCGAGGCTTCCGAAGCGGCAATTCAGAGCTGAATGCGCATCTAACTGATGGATGCAGGAAGCCCGTCATGCAGAAGTGGTTGAAAGCAGCGCAGTTTCCGAGTGTCTCGACCGGATCTCACAGCAAAAGTCCCAGACGCGACCCATCAGCACCTACCGTTTGCAGCTGAACGCAGGATTTCGTTTTGAAGATGCGCGGCGGCTGCTGCCCTATCTGAATCAGCTCGGGATTACGCATTGCTATTTTTCTCCCATCTTGAAAGCCCGGCCCGGAAGCACGCACGGTTACGATATCACCGACCACAACGCACTCAACCCTGAGATCGGCACCGAAGAAGAATTCGACGCATGCGTGCGTGAGATGAAGTCGATGGGTATGGCGCTGATTCTTGATGTTGTTCCCAATCACATGGGGATCGGGTACAACACCACTCCGTGGTGGCAGGATGTGCTGCGCAACGGGGAGGCGTCGGAATACGCGAACTTTTTCGATATTGATTGGGACACACTGAAGCCGGAGCTGCGAGGAAAGGTGCTGCTGCCGATTCTTGGCCAGACGTACGGAGAGGAACTCGAACAGGGACACATCAAGTTGGAATACAACGAAGGACGCTATCGGCTTTGCTATTACAACAAGAAGTTGCCCATTGATCCGCAGACGTATGCCCTCATCTTCGAGCAGGTGAGCGGTCTTCAGGAGTTTGGTTCCGATCCTGAATGGCAACATCAGGGAGTGGCCGCGCTGAACGAATTGATTGGTGAGTTCCGATCTCTTCCGGTGCACACGACGAAGGACCCGATTCTGGTGCGGCAGCGAAGAAGAGATGTTCCACGCCTGCTTACGAAGTTGGCGGAACTAAGGATGACGTATCCCGGCAGCTGCCGCGATCGTAGACGTCGCTGCTCAGCGAATGAATGGAATCCCCGGAGTGGCGCGGAGTTTCGGGCCTATGCATCGTCTGCTGGAGGCCCAAGCATACAGGTTGGCGTTCTGGCGCGTTTCCTCGGAGGAAATCAATTACCGCAGGTTTTTCGATATCAACGATCTGGTCGGACTCCGCATGGAGAATCCGGCGGTATTTGCCGCGACCCACAGGTTGATCCGCAAATTGCTGGCAGAGGAGGCGGTGGCCGGGTTGCGGCTCGATCATCCGGACGGCCTGTTGAATCCGATCCAGTACTTCACACGGCTGCAGATGCTTTATGCCGCCAGTCAGTGCAGTGGAGGCGATCCGATGGAGCCATTGGCCGAGAACGGGATCGAGAAGGAGATCGTGCACCGCTTCGGTGATCACGATTTCATCGGCGAACGTGCTCCGCTTTACGTGCTCGTCGAAAAAATACTCGAACCGGGCGAAGGACTTCCGCAGGACTGGCCGGTGGACGGCACCGTTGGATACGACTACGGCAACCTGGTGAACAACGTCTTCGTGCAACTCGAAAATAAGCGCGCGTTCACCAACCTTTATCACCGTTTCATTGGCGGCGAGGTTGATGTCGAGACGCTGATCTACAACAGCAAAAAGCTGATCATGGATACGGCGCTGGCGAGTGAAGTGACGGTGCTCACGGACATGCTGCAACAGATCAGCAGCGGTGATCGGCGCGCCCGGGACTTTACTCGTAACGCGTTGATGAAAGCGATCCGGGAAGTGATCGCCTGCTTCCCGGTGTATCGAACCTATATCGACGCTCGCGGGAATATCAGCGAGCGGGATCGGGCATACATACAGGAGGCAGTCATCAGGGCGAAGGGTCGCAATCGAACCAGACCTACGGCAGTTTTCGACTTCCTGCGCTCGATACTTCTGCTCGATCCGAGTGGAGTCATTCCTTCGGCGCAATACCGTGAGCGTCTTCAGTTCACGCTGAAGTTGCAGCAACTGACTGGTCCGGTGATGGCGAAGGGACTGGAAGACACGACCTGCTACATCTACAACCGCTTTATTTCCGTGAACGAAGTGGGCGGCTCGCCGGCAGAGTTTGGGATCAGCGTGGATGCGTTTCACGAGGCGAATCGCGAACGAGCACGCGATTGGCCGTCGTCGATGCTGGCAACGTCCACCCACGACAGCAAACGCAGCGAAGATGTGCGAGCGCGTTTGAATGTGCTTTCGGAGATCCCAAAGGAGTGGACGTCGGAAGTGTTGAAGTGGCGCAGAGCGAACCAAAGAAAGAAGCGTGCCCTTGCAGATGGCCGCACGGCACCAGATCCAAATGAAGAATACTTCCTCTATCAGACGCTGATAGGTGCTTGGCCGCTTACGATGGAACGCAGCGACGATCGCGAGGACTTCGTTCGCAGAATCCAAGACTACATGACCAAAGCGCTCAATGAGGCCAAGGTCAACATGAGCTGGACCACGCCGAATCCCGAATACCAGCAAGCTGTTGAGGGATTCGTCGCGAGAATACTGGCGCCGTCGTCAAAGGAGCACTCATTTTGGGGAGCAATCCAGAGCTTCCTGCCACGCGTGATGTATTTCGGTGCGCTCAACTCGCTGGCACAACTTGTACTCAAGCTCACTTGTCCGGGCGTGCCGGACCTTTATCGCGGAACCGAGCTGTGGGACTTTAGTCTCGTCGATCCCGATAATCGGCGGCCAGTGAACTACGACGTTCGGCAACAGTTGCTGAGCGATTTGCGCGTCAGCGAACTGTCGGGCGACTTGCGCCAGCTCTGTGACGAGCTGCTCGAGAACTGGAAAGATGGTCGCATTAAGATGTGGACGGCGATGCGAATCCTACGGTTTCGGCGTGATCACGGCGAGCTGTTTCAGCATGGCAGTTATGAACCGCTGACCACGGGAGGCGAACCCGAGCAGCACGTGATCGCCTACGTTCGAAAATGGCAGGATCAGGCTGTCATTGTCGCGGTGCCCCGGTTCACGTACTCGCTGATGAAGGGTGATCCGACGGCCGCCGATCGGCGAAGCGGTGTGGCAGGATCATTCAATCGCGATTCCAGAGATTGCGGGCGAAGCCGAGAACGTGCTTACCGGCGAAACCATCCAGCTACGTGATTCGCGCCTGCTATGCCGCGAAGTCTTCAGCAGCTTTCCCGTTGCCGTTCTGAATGTCCGGTGAGACGCGGTCGGCGACTTCGGTAAGTTCGGCGAGCCTGGTCGCGAGATCATGCTTCAGGGCACCGGGAGAGTAGCGCCACGACCAATTTCCATCTGCCTGGCTGGGTACGTTCATACGGGCTTCACTGCCGAGGCCAAGCACATCCTGGAGAGGAACGACGCAGAGTCGCGACACGGAAGTCTCGGCTGCGCGAATCATTGCCCACTGAATACCGCCGTTTTCGACACCGAAGTATGCACTGGCGGCGCGGCGCTCCGCTTCGCTCGCATTCTGCCACCACCCCGGAGTGGTGTCGTTATCGTGTGTCCCGGTGTAGACAACGGTGTTTTGCTCAAACTTGTGTGGCAGATAAATGTGCGCGCCGGGGTCGCCAAAGCCGAACTGCATCACCTTCATCCCCGGAATTTCCAGGCGGTCTCGCAGCGCTTCTACTTCGGGGGTGATCACGCCCAGGTCTTCAGCAATCAGGGGCAAGCTGCCCAGCTTGTCGCGTAGCACGTTGAAAAGATCTTCAGATGGCCCTTTGACCCAATGGCCATTTACCGCAGTAGGTTCATCGGCAGGAATCTCCCAGCAGGCCTCGAAGCCGCGGAAGTGATCGATGCGCACCAGGTCGCAATTCTTCAGCGTCCAGCCCATGCGCTGAACCCACCAGTCGTAGCCGCGCGATTTCAGAACGTCCCAGCGGTAAAGCGGATTTCCCCAGCGCTGACCGGTGGCGCTGAAAGCATCGGGCGGAACTCCCGCTACAACTTCAGGGTTGAGATTTTTGTCGATGCGAAAAATGTCGGGATGGGTCCAGACGTCGGCGCTATCGAA
Source organism: Terriglobia bacterium (assembly GCA_963826275.1). Classification (GTDB taxonomy): domain Bacteria; phylum Acidobacteriota; class Terriglobia; order Terriglobales; family Acidobacteriaceae; genus JAJPJE01. The sequence goes on from CAWGWI010000010.1 coordinate 9,861, forward strand.
GCTGACGAAGATGGCGACATCGCCCATGATCTGAATGCCTCGGCGGGCACACTCCGTGTGTAGCGCCTTCCACTGTTCAAAGAAGGCGAACTGTACGGCCCGCGTCACTTCAATCTCCGCAGCGTGACGTTCACGAGCGAAGTGCTGGGCATCGTTATCGCGATGCGCAATTTCCTTCGGCCACTCGTTCCACGACTTGCCGCCGTTCTCCTTGCGCAGCACCTCGAACAGCGCATAGTCCTCAAGCCACCACGCGTTTTCCTGGCAGAAGCTTTCGAAACGGCCGCGATTTCCGGCAGAACCGTTCTCGAGGAATCCGCGCGCAGCCTCTTCGATGAGGGGATACTTCGTTTCCCAGACCTCTTCGAATTTCACCTTGCCGGTTGACGGAAGCAGTTGCTGCAGGCGCCTGGAATCAATCCATCCGCGGTCCGCAAGGCGCTCCAGGCTGATCATCAGAGGATTCCCGGCGAAGGCAGACGTGCTCGAGTAGGGAGAATTCCCATAGCCCACAGGTCCCAGCGGCAGGATCTGCCACAGGGTCTGTTTCGCTTCCGTGAGGAAGTCGAGGAACTCGTAGGCCGCAGGACCAAAATCACCGATGCCGCCTCGCGACGGGAACGATGTGGGATGCAGAAGTATGCCGGAAGCGCGAGGATGCATGGGCTCGTGTGACTTCAGCTGAGACTTGGAATCGTTACAAAAGGAAAAGCAGAAGCCGGGCTATGAGCCCGACTCCGGCTTGTTATTCATGACGCGTTCCCACTCGGTCTTGTTGATGCGAATCTTGCCATCTTTCTGCAAGCGCTGGCGAAGATCGGTGGCAAACATCTGGAACGCTTCGGCGCGTTTCTGCTGGAGCAACGCCTCGCGCACCTCGTCGTTATTCTTCGCGGCTTCTTCGGCCGACGGTTCCTGCTTGTCCGTGAGAGCAATCACCACCGCGCCACTTGCTGTGCTGATCGGAGCACTGACCTGACCAGGGCTGAGATCAAACGCGGCCGATGCGGCACCAGACATCGAGCCGATCTGCGGCACCTGATCTTTCGCGCTCACCAACTCGCTGGTCTTTACCGTGGCGCCCACTTCCTGGGCAGCTTTTTTCAGGTTGTGTTCGGCGCGCGCCCGATCCGCGAGCTGCTGAATCTTCAACTGCATCAATTGCGCGGAACGCTGCGACTTGAAGTCGGACTCGACCTTTGATCGAGCTTCTTCAAACGACGGCGTTGCCGGCGGCTGGATTTCGGTGACCTGGAATACGGTGTAGCCATTCGGGGTCGCAGCCTGTTCCGGGGGGGAGTTCACCTTCACATTGAAGATGGCTTCGGTCAGTTCCGGTGCCGCTCCGATTCCAGGCAGCGTGTCCGACCTCGAAATCATGCCGCTGGTCTGGACTTGAAGTCCGTGAGCTTGCGCGGCTTTGTCGAGACCCTGCGTGCGTGCCTGGGTAAAGATCGTACCGGATAGCGTTTGCGCCGCGCCCGCAGCTTTTTCTCGCTTGAGCTGAGGCTCGATTTCGGCCTTCACCTCGTCGAGGCTCTTCAGATGCGCTTCATGACGGTCTTCCAGCTTGATGATGTGGAAACCGTAGCTGCTCTGCACCAGTCCGCTCATCTGGCCGGGCTTCAGACCAAAGGCTGCTTTTTCAAACTCAGGAACGGTGCGACCACGGCCGATCCAGCCAAGCTCGCCGCCTTGGGCAGCGCTGCCGGGATCGTCAGAGTTCTTCTTCGCGAGATCGGCGAAATTCGCTCCGCCCTGCAGCTTCTTCAAAATGTCTTCCGCTTTTGCCTTCGCATCCGCGACGGCTTTCGGATCCACCTTGCCGTCAGGTCCCGGTAGAGGAGTCTTGATCAGGATATGCGCAACTTTCACTTCCTCGGGAACGCGGAACTGATCCTGATGCTGGTTGTAGTAGCGCTGCAGATCCTGCTGCGAAATCTGTGTGTCAGCCGCGAGCTTGTTGGTATCGATGACGACGTAGCGAACCTGCCGCTTCTCCGGAATCGAGTTCGTATACAGGCTCTTGTTGTTATCGAAAAACGACTTCAGCTCGACTTCGGTTGGGTGGAGTTGCTTGGAAACGTCCTCCGGCGTGAGAACCGCATAGTCGAACTTGATCTTCGTATTCTCGCGCTTGTAGGCATCCGCAACCTCGGCCGGCGTCACCGCCACAGGGGCCACAACCGCGGCGCGAAGATTACTGATGCTCAACTGCTCCTTCACGCTCTGCTCGAACTGGGGAACGGTAACCTGCGCCTGATTGGTAATCAGGTTCTCGTACGCTTCCTGCCCGATGAACTGACCGTTGGGGAACAGAGTCTGCCCATAGACGCCGTGCTCGAGTTCGTCGCGCAATTCGGCATCGGTCGCGCGCAGTCCGAGACGGTCGGCCTCGGAAAGAATCGCTCCCTTGATCAGCAATTGCTCAGCGGCACTCTGCCGCAGAAAAGGGAGAAGCGCAGGGGGAATGGACCTGCCTCCGAATTGCTGCTGGGCGATACGGCGCGCCATCAGGTCGATGTCTTGCGTATTAATGTCCTGGTCGCCAACCTTGGCAACTACATTCTGGCCGAGGCTGCCGAATCCGAGCGAATCACCAAGAATCCCGCCCGGGACGAGCGTGATCACCATGGCAAAGCAGAAAATTACGATAATGCTCCCGAGAACGATTTTCTTGGCCTTCCCGGGGGTTTGTAAGAACTTGATCATCTTCTAGGAACTCCAGAGGTTAAGGGCGAAACTACGATTATAAACCAGAGACTTCGCGAACGAGCGCCTTGATCCCGATCGCACCAGCCCTTTTGACTTGCCTTCTCACATTCCCCATAATCGAGGCATGGATCTGTGGGAAGAGATCGTCAGTTTGCGGCGACAAGGCCGTCGCGGCGCCTTAGCCACCATCATCAATGTGCGCGGGTCGATCCCATCCTTCAAAACGGCGAAGATGCTGGTGCGCGACGACGGATCGATTGTAGGAACAGTAGGCGGCGGGTGCGTGGAAGCCGACGTATGGCAGGCGGCGCGCGAAGTGATGGAACAAGAGAAGCCGCGGACGCTCACCTTCAATCTGAATCAGAATCCGCGCTACGATACCGGTCTGGTCTGCGGCGGGACCCTGGAGGTCTACCTGGAACCAATTCTTCCCGTACCGTTGGTGTATCTATTCGGCGCCGGACACGTTTCCCACAACGTCTATAAGGTGGCGCGAACCGCCGGATTCGACGTCGTAGTCGTTGATGATCGAGAGACCTATGCGAACGCCGAGCGCTTTCCGGAAGCGCGCGAGGTGATCGTCGAAGACTTCGAACAGGCGCGTGCAGAAGATCACGCCAAATGAGAATACCTATCTAGTGATCGTTACACGCGGGCATCGCGACGATATGCGCGTATTGCGCTGGGCGGTGCAAACGAATGCCCGCTACATCGGAATGATCGGATCCAAACGCAAGGTGCTTACCATCTACAAGGAACTTGAGAAAGAAGGTCTTGCGCCGGAGTTGTTCGAACGCGTAATGGCTCCCGTGGGACTGGAGATTGGCGCGGTCACGCCGGAAGAGATTGCTGTCTCGATCGTCGCCGAGATGATCGCGTCCAAGAGGAATGCTCAAGGTGCCATCGGCCATAAGCGGCAGGGCCTGAGCCGGGCGGCCAAGGACGTCGAGGAAAGCCCCGAGTCATCAAGCGTGCCACCGGCCAAGAGCTGACGTTGCTGCTCCTTGTGCTCGGCAGCAAGAGTGCCTCTTCAGTAACCTCCAGCTCTAGTATCACCGTTCCCAACGCACTAACATTCGGCGTACGGGCAAGCATCTTAAATCGCGGGTGGTAGTGTGCCGAGCCGGGTAGGGTCAACGTTGCTGCTTTCGCTGCTGGCATGCTCTATTCCTCTCTGCCGAGCACAAGATCAAGCTGCCCCCGTGTATGCCAGTCCAGGAGCCACGGTCAACGGAGCTAAGCCCCTTGCGCATGAAATCCTTCCTGGGGACGTGATCGAAATCCCGGCGAACGAGAACTTGATTCTTCATCCTAGCGGCGATGAAGTGAAGGTCGAACCCAACTCCTCGGCCGTGTACACCAATCAAAAGCAGATCGAACTGAGAAATGGGACAAGCACCGTCTCGACGAAAAGCGGCGTAACCGTGCACGTCCATCACTATACGGTGACCCCGACGGCACCCTATTCCCGATACCAAGTTTCGTGGACTGGCAATGGTGGACGCGTCTGGGTCTACGAGGGCCAAGTTCGCATCGACGGATGCGAAAAGAAGCTGACCGTAGCCAAAGACAAGATCGCGGAACTGGGACGCGACTGCAAAGCGGGCGCCTACCTGAGACCAGTAGGTTCCGGCGGAGCTATCGATGCGCTCGGCTTAGCCGTCCCGGCGGTGCCGTTACTGTGCTATTACCGGTGCCTGGAAGACGAGAGTTGCGACGGCAAAAATGACAAGTGGCGCAACAGCTCTCAGCAGCACTAGGAAGAAGCGTCTGAATCTAACGCCGGCGGCGCAGGCTTCCTTGAACTCTGTTTGAACGCCTTCCGTATTACCTGCGCCGTAAACCCAATCAGTGGCATCGATTCCAATTCCTCAAGCGTGATCCAGCGCGCCTGCGCAACGTCGGAAGCCGCCTTCAACTCGCCGCTCACCCACGTGCACAGAAAATCTACGAGTACGTAGTGATATTGCGTGCGGCCCTCGGGATCGCGATGAATGCTGTCGAAGACGTCCAGCACTTCGCCGGCTTTCACCACCAGTCCGGTTTCTTCCAGGACTTCGCGCTCGACGCCGCTGCGCAGCGTTTCACCCAACTCAAGCATGCCGCCGGGGACCGTCCACTCGCCCTGTCGTGGAGGGTTGCCGCGCTGCACGATCAGCACACGCTCTTCGTGGATGATCACGCCTCCCACACCGACCAGCGGGCGATCTGGATATTCGCGCTGCACTAGGAGAAAAATCCGCGAGGCGTGAGATTCACAATCCTCCAGCCGTTCTTGCCGCGCGCAAATTCGAATCGCACCTGGGCTGACTTGCGCAATAGGGCGCCACTTGTACCAGCATCTCCTTGCAAATCAAATTGCACGAGTACGAGTGGGCGATCGGGATTGTCCCCCATCTGCCGCACATGGTAGCGGCCCACAAAGCTCTCGTATTGGGTGAACAAAACGCTGATCTGATCCGCGAACTGGCCGTAGTTGGTCATGAACTCGGGGTCGAACACGGAGAGGAACTGAGTCGGATTGTGCGATTGCAATCCTTGTAACAGCTGGTCCATCAGCTTGACTGCAACCTCCGGCGTGAATGCCGTAGTTGACGGTGCGGCGGGTTGCTTCGCCTGCTGCGCGGCCATGACTTGGGTGCAAATCAGCAGCAGACTCCCGAGCACGATCGAGCGTATTCTTACCGTCAGCATTGTGGGCTTCTCATCTGGCAATATAACAAAGGAGGCCGCCGGTTCCGCGCGTTGGCAACAGCCGCGACGAATTTGGCAACTTTCTTCCTGTGGCTCTCGAAGAATACAAACGCAAACGCAAGTTCGACAGCACTCCTGAACCAGCCGGCGAAATCGCGGCCAAAGAAGGCCATCGCTTCGTAGTACAGAAGCATCGGGCAACCCGTCTTCACTATGATTTCCGCCTGGAAATGGATGGCGTGCTGAAATCCTGGGCCGTTCCCAAAGGCCCCTCGCTCGATCCGGCAGACAAACGCCTGGCCATGCAGGTGGAGGATCATCCTGTTTCCTACTTCGATTTCGAAGGCACTATCCCCGAAGGCAACTACGGCGCAGGGACAGTCATGGTTTGGGACGTGGGCACATGGGAACCGGTGGGCGGCGATCCCGACCAAATGCTCAAGAAGGGCGACTTCAAATTTACGCTGCACGGTGAAAAGCTCAACGGCAGCTTCGTGCTCGCGCATATGAAATCGCGACGTCCGGGCAGCAAAGGCACGGAGTGGCTGCTGATCAAGCATCGCGACGAGTACGTGCAGCCCGGCTTCGAAATCGACAAGCTCGATTACTCCGTGCTCACACACCGTTCTCTCGCGGAGATCGCCGGGGATCAGGGCTCGGCCGAGTGGGAAAGCAGCCGCAAGGCCACCAGTCGATCGAGCCGGAAGAATGCCTGGCTCGCCGATGCACTGGCGAAGTCGGACGAAGCGAAGGCCGCGGCTGCTCCGGCCAAAGCTGCGAAAAGCGCAACCAAGAAAGCTTCGGTTAAAAAAGCTGTGAAACGCGAGCCCGCGACTTCTGCACGAAAAACAAAGTCTCGCAGCAAGACCAAAGACGATTCCGATGGTGACGCCCGTCCACAGGCGTTCGACTTCCAATCGCTAAAGGGCGCGCAGCGCGCCGAAATGCCCGGCGTAATCCATCCCATGCTCGCCACGCTCATCGAAGAGCCCTTCGATAACGCAGACTGGCTCTTCGAAATCAAGTGGGATGGCTATCGCGCAGTGGCTTACATCGACAACGGCTCGGTACGTCTTGTCTCGCGCAATGGCAATGAACTCACCGGACAATTTCCCGAGCTGCAGTCGCTTCGCGATCATTTTCGCGGCCTGCGCGCCGTCATTGACGGCGAAATTGCAGCTCTGGATGACGAAGGCCGTCCGTCGTTCAGCTTGATGCAGCAACGCGCAGGCGGGATCGGCACACGTCGCACTGCACCCGATCATTCGATTCCCATCGTCTACTATGCCTTCGATCTGCTCTATGCCGACGGCTACAACTTGATGCGCGTCGATCTGGAAAAACGCAAAGAAGCGCTTGCGGCCACGCTGAAGACCAACGCGCTCATTCGCTACTCCGATCACTTTGTTGGCGATGGTAAGAATCTCTATCACGCGGCGCAGGAGCGCGGGCTGGAAGGAATCGTCGCGAAACGACGCAACAGCTGCTACATACAGAAGCGCAGCCGCGAGTGGCTGAAGATGAAGGTCACGCGCCGGCAGGAAGCGGTGATCGGCGGGTACACCGAGCCGCGTGGCAGCCGCGAACATTTCGGTTCCATCGTTCTCGGCTTGTACGACGGCAAAGGACGGCTCATTCCAGTGGGCCAGGCGGGTAGCGGCTTCACAGCCAAGACTCACGAGGACATGTGGCAGCGTCTGAAGAAGTTGGAGACGAGCAAGAATCCGTTCCACGGGAAAGTTGAGAGCGATCGCAAAGTTCATTGGACAAAGCCGGAGCTGGTTGCGGAAATCAAGTTCACCGAATGGACGCACGAAGGCCAAAGTGGCGGCGTGAAGATGCGCGCGCCCGTGTACGAGGGTCTGCGAGAGGATAAGGATCCGAAAGAGTGTGTGTTCGAGAAGCCGCTGGCGCTGGCGGAAGTGTAGGTGAGTGGTGGCGCGGGGCCCCTCGCCCGCGAAAAGCTGCGCCGACTATTTCACGCTGTGCTCGTCCGCGGTTATCAGCGCCGCGAAAACTTCGTTCGACACCAATCTGCCCTTCGGGGTTAGCCTGATCCTGCCCTCTTCCAACTCCAGCAACCCCTCGCGGCAGAACTCCGCAATCTGATCTCGCGCGAAGCTTGCCGCATCCGGACCATATCGCTCCACCAGTTGCTCCAGGTCGATGCCTCGCGTCAATCGCAATCCTAAGAAGTATGCTTCCTCGCAAGCGTCAGCGTGGGAGACAGGAGTCCGTATCAGCGCCGCGCGACTCGTGTATTGCTCAAGCGCATCGGGGCTTGCGAAACGCACCGCATCCAACTTCTGATCTGGTGCCGATTCCAGCATCGAATGCGCGTCTACGCCGAATCCGGCGTAAGGCTGGCGTGTCCAATACTTCAAATTATGTCGCGACTCGAATCCCGCGCGCGCGAAGTTCGAAATCTCGTACTGCTGAACACCCGCGCCGTTCAGTTCGGCGCAGGCCGTCTCGTAGAGATCCGCGGTGAGGTCGTCATCGGGCACAAAGTGCGCGTGGTATCGCGTGCCGCCGGCCATCACCTCGCGACCCAATCGCGAATCTTCATCCACCTCGAGCATGTAGACGCTCGCATGCGGCACGCCCGTGTCGATCGTCTGGCGCAGCGATTCCTGCCAGCTTGCTTCCGTCTGGTGGGGCAATCCGGCAATCAGGTCAATATTGATGTTCGTAATTCCCGCCGCTCGCAGCCTCTCGATCTCTTCCAGCGTGATCTTTCGCGTATGCAGGCGTGCCACGCTCGACGCCTCCTCGTCGATAAACGACTGCACGCCCAGGCTGACGCGATTGACGCCGCACGTGAGCAGCGTCTCGATCACTTCAGGAGACAGCGTTCCAGGTGCGCACTCCACGGTGATCTCCCCGTCCTGCGAAACTGCAAACTTATCGCGCACGGCCGCGAACAGCCGTTGCAGCTGCGATGGCTCCAATAAAGTTGGAGTACCACCACCGAGATAAACGGAATCGACCTCGCGCTCGGCCACTCCACTCATCTGCGCTGCAGTCTGCTCGAAGCGTTCAATGTCTTCGCAAACGCGATCGACATAGCGCGCGAACACCGCCTTCGAAAAGACACCCGAGGCAAAGTTGCAGTAACTGCACTTGCTCTTGCAAAACGGAACGGAGATGTAGATCCCCAACGGCATCTGTTTCTAATTATCGCAGGGAGAGAACTTCACTTGATCGGCTTGGAAAGAAAATCAGTGGGCGGCCGGACAGCCAGTCTTTTCTTGTAAGCACTGGCTGCTCTGCAAGGAACTGCATTCGTAGTAGCAGAGCACCGGCACCGCTAAGCCGAGCGCATCGATAGCTCCGCCGGAACCTACTGGTCTCAGGTAGGCTCCCACTTTGCAGTCGCGTCCCAGTTCCGCGATCTTGTCTTTGGCTACGGTCAGCTTCTTTTCGCATCCGTCGATGCGAACTTGGCCCTCGTAGACCCAGACGCGTCCACCATTGCCAGTCCACGAAACTTGGTATCGGGAATAGGGTGCCGTCGGGGTCACCGTATAGTGATGGACGTGCACGGTTACGCCGCTTTTCGTCGAGACGGTGCTTGTCCCATTTCTCAGTTCGATCTGCTTTTGATTGGTGTACACGGCCGAGGAGTTGGGTTCGACCTTCACTTCATCGCCGCTAGGATGAAGAATCAAGTTCTCGTTCGCCGGGATTTCGATCACGTCCCCAGGAAGGATTTCATGCGCAAGGGGCTTAGCTCCGTTGACCGTGGCTCCTGGACTGGCATACACGGGGGCAGCTTGATCTTGTGCTCGGCAGAGAGGAATAGAGCATGCCAGCAGCGAAAGCAGCAACGTTGACCCTACCCGGCTCGGCACACTACCACCCGCGATTTAAGATGCTTGCCCGTACGCCGAATGTTAGTGCGTTGGGAACGGTGATACTAGAGCTGGAGGTTACTGAAGAGGCACTCTTACTGCCGAGCACAAGGAGCAGCAACGTCAGCTCTTGGCCGGTGGCACGCTTGATGACTCGGGGCTTTCCTCGACGTCCTTGGCCGCCCGGCTCAGGCCCTGCCGCTTATGGCCGATGGCACCTTGAGCATTCCTCTTGGACGCGATCATCTCGGCGACGATCGAGACAGCAATCTCTTCCGGCGTGACCGCGCCAATCTCCAGTCCCACGGGAGCCATTACGCGTTCGAACAACTCCGGCGCAAGACCTTCTTTCTCAAGTTCCTTGCAGATGGTAAGCACCTTGCGTTTGGATCCGATCATTCCGATGTAGCGGGCATTCGTTTGCACCGCCCAGCGCAATACGCGCATATCGTCGCGATGCCCGCGTGTAACGATCACTAGATAGGTATTCTCATTCGGCACGATCTTCTGCACGGCCTGTTCGAAGTCTTCGACGATCACCTCGCGCGCTTCCGGAAAGCGCTCGGCGTTCGCATAGGTCTCTCGATCATCAACGACTACGACGTCGAATCCGGCGGTTCGCGCCACCTTATAGACGTTGTGGGAAACGTGTCCGGCGCCGAATAGATACACCAACGGTACGGGAAGAATTGGTTCCAGGTAGACCTCCAGGGTCCCGCCGCAGACCAGACCGGTATCGTAGCGCGGATTCTGATTCAGATTGAAGGTGAGCGTCCGCGGCTTCTCTTGTTCCATCACTTCGCGCGCCGCCTGCCATACGTCGGCTTCCACGCACCCGCCGCCTACTGTTCCTACAATCGATCCGTCGTCGCGCACCAGCATCTTCGCCGTTTTGAAGGATGGGATCGACCCGCGCACATTGATGATGGTGGCTAAGGCGCCGCGACGGCCTTGTCGCCGCAAATTGACGATCTCTTCCCACAGATCCATGCCTCGATTATGGGGAATGTGAGAAGGCAAGTCAAAAGGGCTGGTGCGATCGGGATCAAGGCGCTCGTTCGCGAAGTCTCTGGTTTATAATCGTAGTTTCGCCCTTAACCTCTGGAGTGCCTAGAAGATGATCAAGTTCTTACAAACCCCCGGGAAGGCCAAGAAAATCGTTCTCGGGAGCATTATCGTAATTTTCTGCTTTGCCATGGTGATCACGCTCGTCCCGGGCGGGATTCTTGGTGATTCGCTCGGATTCGGCAGCCTCGGCCAGAATGTAGTTGCCAAGGTTGGCGACCAGGACATTAATACGCAAGACATCGACCTGATGGCGCGCCGTATCGCCCAGCAGCAATTCGGAGGCAGGTCCATTCCCCCTGCGCTTCTCCCTTTTCTGCGGCAGAGTGCCGCTGAGCAATTGCTGATCAAGGGAGCGATTCTTTCCGAGGCCGACCGTCTCGGACTGCGCGCGACCGATGCCGAATTGCGCGACGAACTCGAGCACGGCGTCTATGGGCAGACTCTGTTCCCCAACGGTCAGTTCATCGGGCAGGAAGCGTACGAGAACCTGATTACCAATCAGGCGCAGGTTACCGTTCCCCAGTTCGAGCAGAGCGTGAAGGAGCAGTTGAGCATCAGTAATCTTCGCGCCGCGGTTGTGGCCCCTGTGGCGGTGACGCCGGCCGAGGTTGCGGATGCCTACAAGCGCGAGAATACGAAGATCAAGTTCGACTATGCGGTTCTCACGCCGGAGGACGTTTCCAAGCAACTCCACCCAACCGAAGTCGAGCTGAAGTCGTTTTTCGATAACAACAAGAGCCTGTATACGAACTCGATTCCGGAGAAGCGGCAGGTTCGCTACGTCGTCATCGATACCAACAAGCTCGCGGCTGACACACAGATTTCGCAGCAGGATCTGCAGCGCTACTACAACCAGCATCAGGATCAGTTCCGCGTTCCCGAGGAAGTGAAAGTTGCGCATATCCTGATCAAGACTCCTCTACCGGGACCTGACGGCAAGGTGGATCCGAAAGCCGTCGCGGATGCGAAGGCAAAAGCGGAAGACATTTTGAAGAAGCTGCAGGGCGGAGCGAATTTCGCTGATCTCGCGAAGAAGAACTCTGACGATCCCGGCAGCGCTGCCCAAGGCGGGGAGCTTGGCTGGATCGGCCGTGGTCGCACCGTTCCTGAGTTTGAAAAAGCAGCCTTTGGTCTGAAGCCCGGCCAGATGAGCGGACTGGTGCAGAGCAGCTACGGTTTCCACATCATCAAGCTGGAAGACCGTCATGAGGCGCATCTGAAGAGCCTCGACGAGGTGAAGGCCGAAATCGAGCCTCAGCTCAAGCGAGAAAAAGCTGCGGGCGCGGCGCAAACGCTATCCGGTACGATCTTTACCCAGGCACGCACGCAGGGTCTCGACAAAGCCGCGCAAGCTCACGGACTTCAAGTCCAGACCAGCGGCATGATTTCGAGGTCGGACACGCTGCCTGGAATCGGAGCGGCACCGGAACTGACCGAAGCCATCTTCAATGTGAAGGTGAACTCCCCCCCGGAACAGGCTGCGACCCCGAATGGCTACACCGTATTCCAGGTCACCGAAATCCAGCCGCCGGCAACGCCGTCGTTTGAAGAAGCTCGATCAAAGGTTGAGTCCGACTTCAAGTCGCAGCGTTCCGCGCAATTGATGCAGTTGAAGATTCAGCAGCTCGCGGATCGGGCGCGCGCCGAACACAACCTGAAAAAAGCTGCCCAGGAAGTGGGCGCCACGGTAAAGACCAGCGAGTTGGTGAGCGCGAAAGATCAGGTGCCGCAGATCGGCTCGATGTCTGGTGCCGCATCGGCCGCGTTTGATCTCAGCCCTGGTCAGGTCAGTGCTCCGATCAGCACAGCAAGTGGCGCGGTGGTGATTGCTCTCACGGACAAGCAGGAACCGTCGGCCGAAGAAGCCGCGAAGAATAACGACGAGGTGCGCGAGGCGTTGCTCCAGCAGAAACGCGCCGAAGCGTTCCAGATGTTTGCCACCGATCTTCGCCAGCGCTTGCAGAAAGATGGCAAGATTCGCATCAACAAGACCGAGTGGGAACGCGTCATGAATAACAAGCCGGAGTCGGGCTCATAGCCCGGCTTCTGCTTTTCCTTTTGTAACGATTCCAAGTCTCAGCTGAAGTCACACGAGCCCATGCATCCTCGCGCTTCCGGCATACTTCTGCATCCCACATCGTTCCCGTCGCGAGGCGGCATCGGTGATTTTGGTCCTGCGGCCTACGAGTTCCTCGACTTCCTCACGGAAGCGAAACAGACCCTGTGGCAGATCCTGCCACTGGGACCTGTGGGCTATGGGAATTCTCCCTACTCGAGCACGTCTGCCTTCGCCGGGAATCCTCTGATGATCAGCCTGGAGCGCCTTGCGGACCGCGGATGGATTGATTCCAGGCGCCTGCAGCAACTGCTTCCGTCAACCGGCAAGGTGAAATTCGAAGAGGTCTGGGAAACGAAGTATCCCCTCATCGAAGAGGCTGCGCGCGGATTCCTCGAGAATGGCTCTGCCGGGAATCGCGGCCGTTTCGAAAGCTTCTGCCAGGAAAACGCATGGTGGCTTGAGGACTACGCGCTGTTCGAGGTGCTGCGCAAGGAGAACGGCGGCAAGTCGTGGAACGAGTGGCCGAAGGAAATTGCGCATCGCGATAATGATGCCCAGCACTTCGCTCGTGAACGTCACGCTGCGGAGATTGAAGTGACGCGGGCGGTACAGTTCGCCTTCTTCGAACAGTGGAAGGCGCTACACTCGGAGTGTACCCGCCGAGGCATTCAGATCATGGGCGATGTCGCCATCTTCGTCAGTTTCGACAGCGCCGATGTCTGGACTCATCCCGACATTTTTCGCATCGACAAAAATCTCAACCCTGAAGTTGTAGCTGGAGTTCCGCCCGATGCTTTCAGCGCCACCGGTCAGCGCTGGGGAAATCCGCTCTATCGCTGGGACGTGCTGAAATCGCGCGGCTACGACTGGTGGGTGCGGCGCATGGGCTGGACGCTGAAGAATTGCGATCTGGTGCGCATCGATCACTTCCGCGGCTTCGAGGCCTGCTGGGAGATTCCTGCCGATGAACCTACTGCGGTAAATGGACATTGGGTCAAAGGGCCATCTGAAGATCTTTTCAACGTGCTACGCGACAAGCTGGGCAGCTTGCCCCTGATTGCTGAAGACCTGGGCGTGATCACCCCCGAAGTAGAAGCGCTGCGAGACCGCCTGGAAATTCCGGGGATGAAGGTGATGCAGTTCGGCTTTGGCGACCCTGGCGCGCACATTTATCTGCCACACAAGTTTGAGCAAAACACCGTTGTCTACACCGGTACACACGATAACGACACCACTCCGGGGTGGTGGCAGAATGCGAGCGAAGCGGAGCGTCGTGCCGCGAGTGCATACTTCGGCGTCGAAAACGACAGCATTCAATGGGCGATGATTCGCGCAGCCGAGACTTCCGTGTCGCGACTCTGCGTCGTTCCTCTCCAGGATGTGCTTGGCCTCGGCAGTGAAGCCCGTATGAATGTACCCAGCCAGGCAGATGGAAATTGGTCGTGGCGCTACTCTCCCGGTGCCCTGAAACATGATCTCGCGACCAAGCTCGCCGAACTTACCGAAGTCGCCGACCGCGTCTCACCGGACATTCAGAACGGCAACGGGAAAGCTGCTGAAGACTTCGCGGCATAGCAGACGCGAGTCACGTGGCTGGATGGTTTCGCCGGTAAGCACGTTCTCAGCTTCGCCCGCAATCTCTGGAATGGCGATTGAGTTATCCTGCCACACCGCTTCGCCGATCGGCGGCGTCGAATCACCCTTCATCAGCGAGTACGTGAACCGGGGCACCGCGACAATGACAGCCTGATCCTGCCATTTTCGAACGTAGGCGATCACGTGCTGCTCGGGTTCGCCTCCCGTCGTCAACGGCTCATAACTGCCATGCTGAAACAGCTCGCCGTGATCACGCCGAAACCGTAGGATTCGCATCGCCGTCCACATCTTGATGCGACTATCTTTCCAGTTCTTGAGCATGTCGCCACAGAGCTGGCGCAAATCGCCCGACAGTTCGCTGACGCGCAAATCGCTCAGCAACTGTTGCCGAACGTCGTAGTTCACTGGCCGCCGATTATCGGGATCGACGAGACTAAAGTCCCACAGCTCGGTTCCGCGATAAAGGTCCGGCACGCCCGGACAAGTGAGCTTGAGTACAAGTTGTGCCAGCGAGTTGAGCGCACCGAAATACATCACGCGTGGCAGGAAGCTCTGGATTGCTCCCCAAAATGAGTGCTCCTTTGACGACGGCGCCAGTATTCTCGCGACGAATCCCTCAACAGCTTGCTGGTATTCGGGATTCGGCGTGGTCCAGCTCATGTTGACCTTGGCCTCATTGAGCGCTTTGGTCATGTAGTCTTGGATTCTACGAATGAAGTCCTCGCGATCGTCGCTGCGTTCCATCGTAAGCGGCCAAGCACCTATCAGCGTCTGATAGAGGAAGTATTCTTCATTTGGATCTGGTGCCGTGCGGCCATCTGCAAGGGCACGCTTCTTTCTTTGGTTCGCTCTGCGCCACTTCAACACTTCCGACGTCCACTCCTTTGGGATCTCCGAAAGCACATTCAGGCGCGCACGCACATCTTCGCTGCGTTTGCTGTCGTGGGTGGACGTTGCCAGCATCGACGACGGCCAATCGTGTGCTCGTTCGCGATTCGCCTCGTGAAACGCATCCACGCTGATCCCAAACTCTGCCGGCGAGCCGCCCACTTCGTTCACGGAAATAAAACGGTTGTAGATGTAGCAGGTCGTGTCTTCCAGTCCCTTCGCCATCACCGGACCAGTCAATTGCTGCAACTTCAGCGTGAACTGAAGACGCTCACGGTATTGCGCCGAAGGAATGACTCCACTCGGATCGAGCAGAAGTATCGAGCGCAGGAAGTCGAAAACTGCCGTAGGTCTGGTTCGATTGCGACCCTTCGCCCTGATGACTGCCTCCTGTATGTATGCCCGATCCCGCTCGCTGATATTCCCGCGAGCGTCGAAATAGGTTCGATACACCGGGAAGCAGGCGATCACTTCCCGGATCGCTTTCATCAACGCGTTACGGGTAAAGTCCCGGGCGCGCCGATCACCGCTGCTGATCTGTTGCAGCATGTCCGTGAGCACCGTCACTTCACTCGCCAACGCCGTATCCATGATCAGCTTTTTGCTGTTGTAGATCAGCGTCTCGACATCAACCTCGCCGCCAATGAAACGGTGATAAAGGTTGGTGAACGCGCGCTTATTTTCGAGTTGCACGAAAACGTTATTCACCAGGTTGCCGTAGTCATATCCAACGGTGCCGTCCACCGGCCAGTCCTGCGGAAGTCCTTCGCCCGGTTCGAGTATTTTTTCGACGAGCACGTAAAGCGGAGCACGTCCGCCGATGAAATCGTGATCACCGAAGCGGTGCACGATCTCCTTCTCGATCCCGTTCTCGGCCAATGGCTCCATCGGATCGCCTCCGCAGCACTGACTGGCGGCATAAAGCATCTGCAGCCGTGTGAAGTACTGGATCGGATTCAACAGGCCGTCCGGATGATCGAGCCGCAACCCGGCCACCGCCTCCTCTGCCAGCAATTTGCGGATCAACCTGTGGGTCGCGGCAAATACCGCCGGATTCTCCATGCGGAGTCCGACCAGATCGTTGATATCGAAAAACCTGCGGTAATTGATTTCCTCCGAGGAAACGCGCCAGAACGCCAACCTGTATGCTTGGGCCTCCAGCAGACGATGCATAGGCCCGAAACTCCGCGCCACTCCGGGGATTCCATTCATCCGCTGAGCAGCCACGTCTACGATCGCGGCAGCTGCGGGATACGCTCCCCTTAGTTCCGCCAACTTCGTAAGCAGGCGTGGAACATCTCTTCTTCGCTGCCGCACCAGAATCGGGTCCTTCGTCGTGTGCACGGGAAGAGATCGGAACTCACCAATCAATTCGTTCAGCGCGGCCACTCCCTGATGTTGCCATTCAGGATTGGAACCAAACTCCTGAAGACCGCTCACCTGCTCGAAGATGAGGGCATACGTCTGCGGATCAATGGGCAACTTCTTGTTGTAATAGCAAAGCCGATAGCGTCCTTCGTTGTATTCCAACTTGATGTGTCCCTGTTCGAGTTCCTCTCCGTACGTCTGGCCAAGAATCGGCAGCAGCACCTTTCCTCGTAGCTCCGGCTTCAGTGTGTCCCAATCAATATCGAAAAAGTTCGCGTATTCCGACGCCTCCCCGTTGCGCAGCACATCCTGCCACCACGGAGTGGTGTTGTACCCGATCCCCATGTGATTGGGAACAACATCAAGAATCAGCGCCATACCCATCGACTTCATCTCACGCACGCATGCGTCGAATTCCTCTTCGGTGCCGATCTCAGGGTTAAGCGCGTTGTGGTCGGTGATGTCGTAACCGTGCGTGCTTCCGGGCCGGGCTTTCAAGATGGGAGAAAAATAGCAATGCGTAATCCCGAGCTGATTCAGATAGGGCAGCAGCAGCCGCGCATCTTCAAAACGAAATCCTGCGTTCAGCTGCAAACGGTAGGTGCTGATGGGTCGCGTCTGGGACTTTTGCTGTGAGATCCGGTCGAGACACTCGGAAACTGCGCTGCTTTCAACCACTTCTGCATGACGGGCTTCCTGCATCCATCAGTTAGATGCGCATTCAGCTCTGAATTGCCGCTTCGGAAGCCTCGCTATTCGGCGGGTGTACGTCGCTGCAGATATCTGTCGATCTCCGGCCCCATTCTTTCCAACTCTTCCGCTGACAGCTGTTGCTGCAGCGCCTCAAACAATTCCCGCTCTTCCTTGCGAATATGTGCGCTCAGGCTCGCCGCAAACACCTGGATATCAGAGACCGTCAAATCCTTCGCCTCTGCCCGCTTCACTCCGCGGCGGATCAGCCCGTGCTCTACCCGCAACTCGTCCACGAGGCTCGCCAGTTCGTCCATCTGCTCCGCCGCCGGAAACAAGATCTGCTCCTCGGCTTCAAAATGGACTGCCAACTCGGTGTCGTAAAGCCGAATGATCTCCTGCTGAATCGCCGCTGTTTCCATCGCAGCTGGATTCGCCAGCGCCTTGTCAATGCGCACGCAGAACGCCAGTGCGTGCTGATGCTGGTGCGACAGTGGGATCAGGTTTTTATTTCGTAACATTCGTCTGATTATCTCCTGCCGTGCGCTTTACTAACGGCTTCTTAACGTTGAGAATAGAGTGTTTGCCACCGGAGGTCGATCCCAGTCGTCCGCCGGCCGGGTGTTCCCAGGGACGTCCGTCAAGGCAGCGTTTTTATCCCCTAGCACGTGAAGGAGTAACAATGGTCGTCTCTGGCGAACTGATTCGCATGATGAACTACGTTGACGAAATGGCCACCACTCTGCGCCGCATCGGCGCCAATATCCCCACCATGAGCGACGACGAGAAGAAGCGTCTCGCTGACTATATTCGCAAATCCGATCCCTCGGTTCAGGGAATCCTCCAGCGCCTGGAGGCGAAGTAGTGCCCGAGATCCGCACGGTTGCGGTGATCGGAGCGGGCACCATGGGCCGCGGTATTGCTCATGCCTCCACTCTCGGCGGCTATCGCACCATCCTGGAAGACATTCTTCCCGCCACCCTGCGCCGTGCGGGCGAAGAGATTCGCGCTAATCTCGATCAGGCGGTGGAGTTGGGCAAGGTATCGGCCGAAGAGGCCGATGCCGCCTTCGGACGCCTCGAATACGCGACCTCGGTGGACTCCGCAGCCCGTGATGCGGAGCTCGTCATCGAAGCCGTTCCCGAGGAGATGGAATCCAAGATCGAGATCTATACCCAGCTCGATAAGTTCAGCCGCCCGGGAACCATCCTCGCGTCTAACACCTCGTCGCTCAGCATCACGGAGATCGCTTCCGTCACCTATCGCGCGCCCAAGTGCGTCGGCATGCATTTCTTCAATCCGGTGCACAAGATGAAACTGCTGGAAGTCGTGAAGGCCCTCGAAACGGACGAAGACACCCTCAGCACCGTCGTCGAAGTTGGCCGTCGCATGAAGAAAGAAGTCGTGGTGATTAAGGAATCACCCGGCTTCATCACGAGCCGCATCAACGCGCTGATCGGCAATGAAGCATTTCACATGCTGCAGGAAGGAATCGCCTCGGCTGAAGATATCGACAAGGCCGTGAAGCTGGGCCTGAATCATCCCATGGGCCCCTTCGAACTGGTCGATCTTGTCGGTCTCGATACTCGGCTGCACATCCTGGAATATCTCCACAAGACCCTCGGCGAGAAGTATCGCCCGTCTCCCCTGCTCTCTCAATATGTGAAGGCGGGACGAGTGGGCCGTAAGGCGGGACGGGGCGTTTATGAGTACCCGCAGCACTCGTCTAATCCGGCATCTGAAGCTCATCAGGCGTCGGCTGCCTCTGCCATCTCCATGAAAAAACAGCAGTAACAATTCTGGAGGTATGGAGTCTATAAAACAGAGGATTGCTTTGTTTTCGGAACCCATTGTTGGTTTCCGACGTATATAGCTGTGGGGTAGGCAAAGCTCCGCCGCCAGACTGATTACGAACCAGCATGCAGAGATTTTTCGATATTGTCCGTCAATCACTCAGCACCCTGTGGGCGCATAAGCTGCGCTCGTTCCTCACCATGTTCGGAATCGCGTGGGGAGTCGGCTCTCTGTTGCTTTTGGTTGGACTCGGCGAAGGCTTTCGCTCTGGCCAACACAAACAGCTCGCCAGCATTGGGCAAGACATTATGTTCATCTTCGGCGGCCGCATACCGTCCGTCGAAGGCAGCCTGCAATCGATGCTTCCCTACAAGCTGACCTATCAGGATTACCTCGACATCAAGAACGAGGCGAACCTGGTAAAGCGAGTCTCCCCAGTTCTGAATCGCGAAGATATCCGCGCCGTCAGCGAATACAACAGCGCTAACGGACAGGTTTTCGGCGTCGCTTCCATCTATGCCGATATTCGTACGATTCCGATCGAGACGGGCCGCTGGATTTCCGACGCTGACGAAAACAGCCGGATGCGGGTTGCCGTCCTCGGCATTGAGCTCACCAAGACCCTCTACAACGGACGCCAGGCCGTAGGCACCACGATCATGTTGAACAACGTTCCGTTCCAGGTGATCGGGATTCTGGAGAAGGTTGGCCGCGAAGGAAACAACGGTACCAATATCCGAATTTTCATTCCGGTCAGTACCATGAGGGAGTACTTCCCTCTCAAAGAGCAGAACTCAGAGAACGCGGTTTCGTTCATCAACTACCAGCCGGTGACGACGGAACAACATCTGGACGCCAAGATCCAGGTGCACAAGATCATCGCGCGCAACCATGGCTTCAATTACCTGTCGCCGGACGCGTTCGATGAGTGGGATACGATCGAGAACGAGAAAAAGGTCTCGCTGATCTTCGACGCAATGGACTGGTTCCTCGGCGGCGTTGGCCTGGTCACGCTCGGCCTCGGAGCGATCGGAATCATCAACATCATGCTCGTTTCGGTTACCGAGCGCACGCGCGAGATTGGATTGCGCAAAGCTCTCGGCGCAACCAACCGCAGCATTCTGACGCAGTTCTTTTTCGAAGGTGCTTTCCTGACTGCGCTCAGTGGCTCTGTTGGCATGCTGGTCGTTGTCGGATTGATGACACTGATGGCCCAGGCTCAGCCGCCCGAAGGCTTTGATCCGCCACGTATCGTTCCCGCTTCGGCGGCTCTCGCCATCGCCTGTCTGTCCTTCGCGGGTATCGTCTCGGGACTCTATCCGGCCCGTAAAGCCGCCATGCTGGAACCTGTGGAGGCGCTCCGGCAGGAGTAAGTCATGATCACAAGCATCTTCCAGCAAGCTTATAGCGCCCTGAAACACAATCGCCGCCGTGCTGCCCTGACCATGCTCGGTATGGCGTGGGGGATTGCGACCGTCGTGATCCTGCTGGCATACGGTGCGGGATTTGAGCGCGCGATCATGACCGTCTTCTCTTCCTTCGGTTCCAACATGATCGCGGTCTTTCCGAACCGCACTTCGATGCAGGCGGGCGGCAGCAAGGCCGGAGCGCAAATCCGTTTTACTCTCGAAGATCTCGACCTGATCAGCAACGCCGTCCCAAATCTGAAACGCACATCTCCCATGGTCGACAAGCAGACGAACATACGCTACGACACGCGCACGTTCTCGTTTCGTACCGTGGGGGTATATCCCTCGTGGATGCAGATCCGCCGCATGGATCTGTCTGAGGGTCGCACTCTCACCGAAGAAGACGAAAGCATTCATGCGCGGGTCGTCGTAATCGGCGATGAAGTCAAGAAGAAGCTGTTTTCAGGACAACTTGCAATCGGCAATTCTATCCGCATCGACGGTATCAGCTTCCAGATCATCGGCATGCTCAAGCACAAGGTTCAGGATGGCGACGACAACGACAATCGCATGCTGATCATTCCCTTTAGTTCCATGAGCGATCTGAAGGACACACACTACCTCAGCGGCATCTTCATCGAGTACGAAGGCATGGCCTACCAGAAGGTAGGCGAGGCGGTGCGGCAGGTTCTGGCCGCGCACCACAACTACAAGCCCGAGGACAAGCAAGCTGTCTTTGTCTGGAACCTGATGGAAGACATCGCCCAGTTCCGCATCGTCACCACCGGCATCAAGATCCTGCTGACGTTTATCGGCTTCCTCACGCTGGGTATTGGCGGCGTCGGACTGATGAACATCATGCTCGTTGCAGTCACGCAGCGCACTCGCGAAATTGGAGTGGAAAAGGCACTCGGTGCGCGCAAGCGGCACATCCTGGTTCAGTTCCTGTCAGAGGCGCTCGCGATTACTTTTACTGGCGGTTTTCTGGGAGTTGTCGCCGCTTACGTCATCTCCACGATCATTGGCTCTCTGCCGCTCTTCAGTGCGTTTACCGACAACGCTCAGGACGCCGACATCCACCTGAAAATCGATCCGACGATTCTGATCGTCTCCACTGTGATTTTGGCTTTTGTGGGAGTCGTCAGCGGCATGCTGCCTGCGATCAAGGCCGCGCGCATGGATCCCGTGGAAGCGCTGCGCTACGAATAGAAGGTAGTCGCATGTGGCGCGGGCGCCCCGCCCTCTAGCCTTCTTTTGGCGTAAGGATGGGATGAGGTCGACGGGTGCCCCACCCTCTAGCCCTCTTTCGGCGTAAGGGTGGGGTGTGAGGTCGCAACTCACGCGCGTCCGCGAAGCTTAGCCACCCACCAGCGCACGCCGACAAAAAGAAAACGCCAGTCGTGGAAGAATTCCGGCTCTTTACGTTCGAATGCATGTCCGATGAATTGCAAAACCCAGCCGAACAGAAAGAGTCCGAGCGCAAGTTTCCAGAGCGGGTGATACGCAATGGAACCCACGAATAACGCCAGCGACACGAGGATGATCGGAATTCCGAAGGTGTGACACGCCCGGTTCACCGGATGCTGGTGGCTGCTTGCGTATTGCGCAATCCACTGCTCGCTGGTGCGTCCCCCAAACATGCCCGGTAGGATACACCTAAATGGACCGAGACTGGACGAGCGACCAAGCATGGTTTCAGAGTTAATCTCGGGTGCCCCACCCTCGACCCCTCTTTGGGTCGTGGGTGGGAGTGTTACAGGTCGCGAATCTTCACTGGCGGGAATATTTCCTTCATTTCCCTCTGCCGCGCTGTCCAATACGATTCAATCTCTACCAGTCCGCTTTCTCCAGTCAGGTAGTGACGGAGGCTGCTCCACAGCGGGTGCCCCACCCTCGACCCTTCTTTTGGGTCGTGGGTGGGAGTTACACGTCACGAATCTTCACTGTCGGAAATATTCGCTTCATTTCCCTCTGTCGCGTTGTCCAATACGATTCAATCTCTATTAGACCGACTTCTCCGGTCAGGTAGTGTCGGAAGCTACTCCAAGACCACTCCTCGGGTGCAGCACACAATCCTCGTCGTACCGGATTCCGGTGCATATAACGCAGCTTCTCGACTCTCTTCTTATCGCTCCATACATTGAAGTCGTAGTAGCGCCTTTGCCAGAAATGAAGATCGTCAGGACCGCTCTTGAGTGCACGCGCAACTTGTTGCTTCACGATTTGCAAGGCGAACCCGAGTGTTTCGTGCTCTGGTTCGCTGATGAGTAAATGCACGTGCTCCGGCATGAGGACATAACCACAGACGTAGAAGTTGAAACGAATACGTGCGGCTTCCAGTGACTGCAAGAACGTCGTACGTGCTCGGTCGGTGTTCAACCTCGGCGCACGGTGATAACAGCTAAAGGTGATGAAGTGCAGGTCTCGCGTGTTCTGGAAACGTTTGAGTAGCCGCGTCATCGGAGGCGAGATTAAAACGTAGATTCAACCGGTGTCGGTGACAGGGAACACCCGTTTTCCCACGAACGATCTAACGGATGGGTCGAGGGTGGGGCACCCGACAATCCGCTCGTGAAACGTGAAACGTTGCTGGTGGCCCATTCAAGCCTTCTGTTGGCTTGAGTGGGGCAGTTCTTTGGCCGGACTAAGCCTGCCCGCAGCTCTTTCCCGCTCCCTTGCAGTCCACTCGCATTCAATCTCCACGCGACGTTCGCAACCGGTGGCATACTGCAGAAAACTGCTCGCGTCCCAATCTTCCGCGCGTTCACACAATCCAGCTTTTACCGGGTTTCGATGAATATATCGCAGCTTCTCTACAAACTGATCGTAATCGCGGATGTTGAGATCGTAATAGCGCTTCTCCCAGAAGTGCTGATGATTCCCGATCAGGCGCCGCGCTATACCTTGCTTCAGAGACTTGAGGGCATCAGCTAGACTACTTCGCTCGGGCTCACTGATCAGAAGATGAATGTGCTCCGGCATTACGACGTATCCGTAGACACAGAGTCTGAAGCTGCGGCGGACGCGTTCGAGCGCGTTTTCAAAAGTTCGCTTCGATGTGGCCGTGTTGAATGATGGGCGGCGACGGTAACAAGAAAACGTGATGAAATGGGTTTGCTTGGATTCGTGAAAACGTTTCAGTCCCCAGGGCACATTTCAGAGTAGCTCTACGAAAGGCCCCACTCAAGCCAAAAGAAGGCTTGAATGGGCCACCGGCCATTAAGGTATCTGCCGAAATCTAGCACTCTGGGGTAGCGAACAAAGCAGCGGGGAAAGCGGGTTCTTCAGAGTGGTTTGATTCCATGCCTACGACAGCCTGCTGTGCGCGAAGAGCGAGGGACTCACGGTATTCTTTCGCCTCAGCGGCGGTTACGAACTGAGCGCTTAGACCCCTGTTTTTGACGAACTCTTCAACTTCTCGCAATTTTATGTCTTTATAAAACTCTTTGCGATGCTTTATCAGGTTTAACTCCCGCCCTTCAAAGTGTTTATGAAGTGCGTTCTCAAGATCGGGCGCGTTATCTGAATAGAGCATTGCGTGGAGGTCGAACGCAAACGGTACAGATGCGTCTCCGAGTTCGATGACTCGGTCCATTGGCTCAAGCCTTCGTGTCATTCCTATCTTGAAAATCCCATCTCCGAAAGAGCCTACATTGGAAATGACATACACAAAACCTGATTTTGTCAGCTGGGCACGTGCTATTGCGCGCTCCTTCTTCTTGCGTGCTTCATCGAGTTTAGCCTCGAACATGCCAATCTGTTCGGTTAGTTTCTGCAACTGAGCCCCCGTTGCTTTCAGGACTTCTGATTGAGCCTTCGCTAACAGCTTCTGGTACTCCGCCTCCGAACTTTCAGCGTCCTCCCGAGCTTTATCTAGTTCTCGCTGCGCCTGCTCCTCGTCCCTAATCTGTTCGCGAATTCGGCGCTGCTCCTCCTTTTCTTGATGTTTCTTTTCCTCATACTCATAGCTAAGGCGGATTTCGTCGAGCTTCAGGTTCATGTACCCTGCGCCGATTGCCATCTGCATAACACTTCCCAGTTGGTTGATGGCATCGTAGGATTTCCTCACGCGCTCTTCCATCTTCGTTATGTTGTTCCACGAGACATTCGTCACAGCCGCGTCACATTCGCCATTGAATGCGCGCAGTAACAGTTTCGTGTATTGATTGGCCATCCGTTGACCTTGCCGCTTGTCATTATTCACTGTCCAGGCTTGCCCGCATCTGGCTGCCGCGCCGGTTCGGATTAGGTCGCGTTCCTGTATACGAATTTTTTCTAACTGGACCTTGTACTCTTCAGAAGTCTGAAAATTGAAATGCGGCTTGTACAGGCCAAAGGAGATGTCGTTCGCGTTTTCTTCGAGCAATGATAGTTCCTTCTTCAGGGCGGTATAGCTCGCTAGCGCATCCTCATATTCCTTGTTCAGCTTGAGCCGTTTTTGGGCATCCTCCGTTTCAGAGGTCCTCTGCTGCGTCTCCACTGCTTCCAATCGCTTTTTAGTTGCCGCGATCTCATCTTCGAGGCTCAATACTCCAGAGAATCGGTCGCGGACCACCTTCGCTTTGGCCCTCGAACGCACTAAGAAATACAA
>CAWGWI010000011.1:0-49578 GCA_963826275.1 Terriglobia bacterium
GTGCGCTCCAACGGATCGAGGCGAAGGTTGACCAGGATCGGCCAATCGACCTTGACCGTGTTACCAGTCCACCCCCCTGGCTGGTCGACGAAGCGATATTTGAAGTCATCGATGCGGACCGCGCCAAGGGTTCCCTCGGCAAAGTAGAAGACTTCGTGTCGAGCTGAAGGGCCCTTGCCGGTGATCAGGTCGGTCTGGTCGTAGCCGTCCAAATGGACTTTGTAGTCCTTGCCGTCCAGCTGTTTTCCTTTTTTCAACTCCTCGACGATGTTCGAGTTTCCAGCGCCGAGACAAATGTCGGGAGCCAATCGAGTCCAGAGATGATCCCGTTCTCAACCTTTCCAGCGGGGACATGTCCTGGCCAGCGAATCAGTGCCGGGGCCCGGAAGCCGCCTTCCATGACCGTTCCTTTTCCTCCGGAGAACGGTGTCTGGCCCCCATCGGGCCAGGTGAAATTCTCGGTTCCATTTTCCGTCGTGAACAAGACGATCGTATTGTCTTCGAGGCCGTCGTCTTTAAGCTTTTTCATCGTGGAGCCGACGATGTCGTCCAGTTGCGCCATACCGGCTTCGACGGTGGCCCACCCATTTTGCGGGGTCGCATCTTCATATTCTCGGACAGGTGCGTGACGATGTGAATGCGTGTCGGGTTGAGCCAGATGAAGAATGGTTTGTCATCTTTTTTGGCTTTATCGATGAATTTGAATGTGTGATCAAGAATTTCGTCATCGACAGTTTCCATGTGCCGCCTCGGCGGCAAAGTTCCTGCGTCTTCAATTTTCTGCTTGCCGATTTTGCCCCACCGCGGTTGCTCGGTCGCGTCGTCCTTGTCGGTGGCCCAACAGTGCAGCATATTTCGTGGGCCGACTGTGTCTTTCAGTTGCTGCGGATAGTTCGGATGAAATGGGTCTTCCATCGCATCCAGGTGATAGAGATAGCCCCAAAATTCATCGAAGCCGTGGAGCGTTGGCAGGAACTCGTTGCGATCGCCCAGATGGTTCTTACCGAACTGACCGGTTTCGTATCCCATCGCCTTCAACGCCGTCGCGATGGTTGGTGCTTCATCGGGTATGCCGAGCTTAGCTCCCGCCTGGCCGACGGTAGTCATACCGGTGCGCATCGGCAGCTCACCTGTAATGAAGTTCGCGCGCCCAGCCGTGCAACTTGCTTCGGCGTAGTAGTCGGTGAAGCGCATTCCTTCCGCGGCAAGCTTGTCGAGGTTTGGTGTTCGACCCGCCATCATGCCCTGGTTGTAGGCTCCGATATTGAACCACCCAATATCGTCGCCCATAATGAAGATGATGTTTGGTTTGGCTTGCGCTGCTGCAAACGACGAGGTCAACAACACGAGCGCTGCAACGAGCGCTGCAACGAGCGCCACACATTCACTTCTACGCATTGAACTCTCCTCACGAAGCTTCTAACTTCATTGCAATCGCGCGGACTGGCAGCTGGCTTCACATCTTTCACGCAACGAAACCCGAGATGATTGGTTCCCGTACTGATCTCGCCTTTGCCGCGCGTGCCAACGATGTAGCGCGAGCAGTACTGGTCGGTGCAGAGGAATGAACCGCCGCGATGAACTTTTTTTGGCTGATTTGGTTCAGCAGGGTCGAGCGGCGAATCAGGTCCTTGCGGATTGCGCGCGACTCCCCGGAGTTGCGAGCTGCTGATAGTAGTCGGGGCGATACCAATCGCTGGTCCATTGCCACACATTGCCCGCCATGTCGTAAAGGCCGTAGCCGTTCGCCGGAAATTGCGCGACTGGTGCGATGCCGACGTACCCGTCCTCGCCCGTATCTTTATTAGGAAACTGCCCCTGGTGAGTATTGGCCATCCACTTCCCGTTTGGCCGGAACGTATTTCCCCACACGAATGGCTGGCCCGCCAGACCGCCTCGTGCCGCGAATTCCCACTCAGCTTCGGTTGGCAGTCTCTTCCCGGCCCATTTCGCATAGGCCTCTGCGTCGGGATACGCGATGTGCACCACGGGGTAGTTTTCCTTTCCCTTGATGTCGCTTCCTGGTCCGAGCGGGTGCCGCCAGTTGGCACCGGGCACATAGCTCCACCACTGCAAGTGATTCGTGAGTGGGACTGGATGATCTGGCGGAACAAAAACTACGGAGCCAGCTACGAGATTCTCCGGAGGAGCTCCGGGAAAATCTTCAGGCCGCGGTTTGCGTTCAGCAATCGTCACATAGTCCGTAGCCTTCACGAACTCCGCGAACTGCCGATTCGTGACGTCGGTCTTGTCCATGAAAAATCCATCGACGTAGACCCGATGAATGGGCCGGGCATCCTCGGTTGCTTTCATGCCCACTTCGTTCATGTCAGGCGGGTCGTTCGCACCCATGGAGAATTCTCCGCCGGGAATCCACGCCATCCCCTCTGGAGCCGGTCGCGGCGAATCGGTTTGGTTGAGTTTCGTGGGAAGAAAGCCGGACTTTCTTGCGGAGACTTCTTTCGCAGTCCTGTTGAAAGGCGGCGAATACGCCACCCAAAGAATGGCGCCCAGCACAGTCAGCCCGGCGATCGCGCTCAGCAGAACATTGCGCCGGTTGCGTTTCTTCTTGCGGGAAGCGCCCTTTTGCCGCGGGGCTAACTTCGTGACCATCTCGTATCCTCCAGCAACTTCTTTCGAAACTGACGAACATCGCTTCCCCGTTCCAAAGGAAATCACGAGCGTGAGTTTCGCGATCGAGGGAGGCTTCATGCGCGTTTTCCGAGCGGGACCGTGGCGGAGTGCTCCCTCTTCTTTTTACGGATCGGTGATCAGAGTTGAATGCGGAGAACTATCGGACGCAGGTCCGATCAGCCCGTTTTTTGGTAACTGTTGGGAGGATCGCTCTCGCCCTTTGCGCGCAGGCAAGGGATCGTGAGCGAATCAGTCGCCGAAACACGCGCGGAGCTCGCGCTTACCTAGCTCTCAGATTTCATAACTGATGTGGAGTTTGCCCGGCCTGTAATTTTTTCGAAGCGAAAGAGCTGTTGCGGCAGTTGCGTTCTAGCGCCTGCATTCCTTCCGGCAGAATGACTCTCTTAGTCCCTGAGGCTTAAGTGAACGAATTGGAAATCGGTCTCCTCGTCCCTCCTTCATACGTTAGCGCGAAGCGTGCTTTTCTGGATCCTTCCATTTACGGGACCGAGCTGACCTGAGATCCCGCTAAGTCGAAAGAGGTCAATACAGAGTATTTGGCGCGCGACGTGCGTTGTGTCCTGACGAATCTGTGGTGTCGGACGTGAGCAGCCGACTAATTGGGGGCGTTTTATGAGAACGAAAACATGCTGGTATCTTGCGATCCTCTGCCTGTTCCTGTTGATAGGTTCGTCGGCAATGTGGCCGCAAGCCGAGAATGGCCAGCTTACGGGAACTGTAACCGATCAGAGTGGCGCGGTCGTGCCTAGCGCAACTGTTACCGTTAAAAATCTGGGCACCGGCGCACAAAGGACCACGACTACCGCTGGAAACGGAACTTATTCCGTACCCAGTCTTCCTCCAAGCCGCTATGAAGTAACGGTCGAGAAAGCTGGATTCGGACCCTATACGTCACAAGTACAAGTCAGCGTCGGTGGATCTCCAACCTTGGACGCCAAGCTCGCTCCCAGCGGCGGAACCACAACGGTTGAAGTGATCGGTGCGGGTGGAGTTCAGGTCAACACCGATAATCAGCAGATGTCGACGGTGGTGAACTCACAGGAAGTTGTTCAGCTTCCCACCGTCACTCGTAATCCGTATGACTTGGCACAAACCAGCGGTAACGTGACGCCTACTGACGTTCAGAACCGCGTAGGAGGTCCAGCTGGGTTGCGCGGAGTCGGAGTGAACATCAACGGCCAGCGTGAGGCCAGTACCGACATCCTTCTCGATGGCGGACAAAATGTGGATCTATTCAGTGCCAGCCACGGCCAACAAGTACCTCTGGATTCCGTGCAGGAATTTCGCCTGGTCAACAGTGATTTCACTGCTGAGTACGGACGCGCCACTGGTGGAGTGGTGAACGTTGCCACGAAGTCCGGCACCAACAATCTTCATGGCTCCGTCTACGAATTCAATCGCATTTCAACCTTTGCAGCGAACACTTACAACAACGATGCGAATGATGTGCCAAAGGGGCGTTTCACACGCAATCAGTTTGGCATGGCGTTGGGCGGTCCAATCAAAAAGAACAAGCTCTTCTTCTTTGGCTCTGGTGAAGGAACGCTGGTTCGCGGCAATGCAAAGCAGATCAATTTCGTGCCGTCGCCGGAGCTTATCGCTGCTTCCTCGCCAGTGACGCAACAATTCTTTAGTCAATTCGGCAAGCTTTCGCCGGGCGTCACTCCCGGTCCCGTTGTCCAGACGGTAGGGGATATTCCTGTCATTGCAACAAGTGAGCTATTCGGTGCCAGCAGATTCAGGTGGCGGATTCCCACAGAGCACCTACAACCTGGTGGGCCGTGTCGACTACAACATCAACGACAAGACCACGTTGTTTGGCCGGTACACCCTGTATAGCGAGAACGATTTCGCAGGAACAAACAGTCAGTCGCCTTACGCTGGCTTTAATACCGGGCAAACACTCTTCAACCAAAACGTGATGTTGTCCGTGACACGCGTGTTCACGCCAAACGTGGTGATGTCTCTTAAGGGCATCTTCAACCGGTTGAACGATCAACAGCCACTGGGACCGCAGGGTGTTGTTCCCAGCCTGTACTTCTTCCCGGGGATCGAGGCCTTCGTCGGCGGTAATCCGGTCGCCCTTCCGGGCTATCTGCCATTCAGTCCGGGAAATGCTATCCCATTCGGTGGACCACAGAACGTTTCCGAAGGAAATGGTGACATCACCTGGGTAAGAGGCGTCCATACTCTCAAGTTCGGCGGCTCCTATATCTACACACGAGATAATCGTGTATTCGGTGCCTACCAGTCGGCCGTAGAGGCGCTCGCAAAAAACGGCAGCACAACGAACGCATTGAATGGTTTGATCTCCGGTGACCTGTACCAGTTCCAGGGCGCTTCCTACCCGCAGGGAAAATTTCCCTGCCACACGGTAAACGGCGCTCAGGTGGTGACACCCGATTGCACTTTGAATCTGCCGGTCGGGCCTCCTAACTTCTCGCGCAGCAATCGCTACAACGACGGCAACCTCTTTGCGCAAGATAGCTGGAAAGTCACGCCACGTCTTACTCTGAACCTCGGACTCCGCTGGGAGTACTACGGAGTTCAGCACAACAAGAATCCGAACCTCGACTCGAACTTCTACTTCGGTTCGGGCACAAACGTCTTCGAGCAGGTGGCCAACGGGTTTCGTAGCCACAACGCCGAATGCGCCGATCAGTTGCAAGTGCCTGTGGAATCCTGACCACAACAACTTTGCTCCGCGGGTCGGGTTCGCGCTGGATATCTTCGGAGACGGAAAGACGAGCCTACGCGGCGGATTCGGCATGGCTTACGAGCGGAATTTTGGAAATGTAACCTTCAACGTAATTCAGAATCCGCCAAACTACGCTGTCGTTTCTATTTTCAGCGGGCAACCCGGATTTTCGACGCTTCCGTTGACATCCGACAATCTCGGGCCTCTTGGTGGTTCGATCGGGACGGTCCCATTGCCGAACACCAGCCTGCGCGCAATCAATCAGAATATCGGAACCGCCTACACCTACTTATATAGCCTGGCAGTGCAGCGGGAAGTTGCTAGAAACACTGTCTTCGAAGCAGGTTACTCGGGTTCACGCGGGCTTCACCTGTATTCGATTGCGAACGCCAACCAGGCGGGCTCCGGCTCAATTTACCTGGGCCAGACGAATGTGGCCGATCTTCCAAGGCTGAACGATCAGTACTCAAACATCAACCAGCGCGGCAACACTGGCTTCTCGTATTACAACGCAGCGATCGTCTCACTGCGTACTACGAACTTGATGAATCATGGGTTGGACCTGAACGTCAACTACACCTGGTCCCACTCCATCGACAACATCAGCACCACTTTCAGTGAGAACAACAACAACTTCAATCTCGGATATCTGGATCCTTACAACCCGGTGTTGGATAAGGGTCCCTCCGACTATGACATCCGTCACCGAGTGGTAATCAGTGGCATTTGGTCGATTCCAACATTTCGCGATCAGAACGGTTTCCTGGGGAGGATCGCAGGTGGGTGGCAGATCGCTCCAATCTTTGAGGCACACACCGGTACTCCGTTCACGATTTGGGATACTACGAACTCGGCTCAGCAGTTTCCACGCTGGGATCCGGGCACGGGCGTCACCACTCACAGCGTAACTGGAAGCCCAACCGCGATGGGACCGAATATCTTCAATGGCCTCCAACTTCCGCTGGCCTCTGACGGCACCGCGCTCGGCGCGGGAAACCCGAATGACATCAACCCGCTGCTCGGTATCTCGGACTTCGGTCCTTCATGCACAACTCCGGGTTCCGGAGCGATTTCACCGTGCATGTATCCCTCGACTATGACTGCTCGCAATGCCTTCCGTGGACCGAATTGGTGGAACTTCACCGCGGGCGTCTACAAGAACATCAAAATCAAGGAGAATGTGGCACTGCAGCTTCGCGGCGAGTTCTTTAATATTCTCAACCATCACAACTATTACGTGAATGGATCGCTTTCGGATGTTAATGGCAGCAACTTCGTCACCATGCAGAAAGGTGGGTTCGGTAATCCTTACGACGAGCGTCGTAACGTGCAGTTGGGAGCCAAAATCACGTTCTAGGCTGGCAAAGCGCCTTCAAAACACCGAAGGCGCTTAGTCCGGTTCGATTTCAGGTAACTGGTCCTTTTTTACCACGCGTGGCACATCAGGGGGCGGCGGAACCGGCAAGGAAACATCCACGGTGCCAATGTAATTGCTTAGTTGGTCCTGGATGCCAATCCGCATGGATTTCGCCGCAACCGGAATATCCACTTCCTGGTGCACGCGAACTCCGCCGCTCACTGCATCTCTGTAAACGTCAGGCTGCAAATCACCGGTACCGACGTTCGAGATACCGGCAAGTGGACGTCCATCAGCATCGAAGGATGCGATCATGAAGGTCAATGCGTTGCGGTGGGTTCCATTGCTCAAAGCGAGAAAGCGCAAGTCGGCGCTATTAATGGCGTAGTCTATGCTGTGATGTTGAACCTCTACCTCAGAAGGCAGATTTGGTTTTTTCGTCGAGGCAAGCAGAATCTCTCCAGCCTTGGCGCTATCCACCTTGGCCCGCGTTCCCACCGGCACCACTCGCACTGAGAAATGTATCTGGTGCGATTGCGGCGACCCGTACTGCATCGCTACGACGCGGATATTATGGGCGATTTCCTTTAGTTTGGCGGGCGAATTCGGATCGTCCGCGAAATATCCGGGCCGGTAGTGAAGGTGATATCCCCGGTCAGCAAGACTTACTTTGATTTTGCGGAAACGGCCATCGTAGTTCTTGTTCGAAGAACTGTACGACACAGCGTAATAATTCGAGGCCTGCTCTGTCGCCATCCTGATCGCGTCAGCGATCGCGTTCGAACTGAAGAACGCGGTTCCACCGGTATCGGACGCCATCTGGTTGAGTGCAGTCCGCTCCGCATTCACTCTGGCAAGATCCTGCACTGCGTCTTGCTGGAAGGCGATATTTGGCGACAGCATGGTGTCTCCATTTACTGGGGGCAACCCCGGAGCAACCGTTATTCCTTGGGTCCCCGGACCAAGACCCACGCTGCTATTCTCGGCCGAGATTTTTCCAGTATCCATTCCACGCACGTCTACTGGATAAACCGCAACCTGGCTATCCGCCAGCAGTTTGGCCGCGAGGTGCGCTCGACCGCTATAGTTGCGGTTATCGTTCATCGGGTTCTGCAAATCGGGATTGAACGACGCGATCGGAAACGAACCGGAGAGCCACACCAGATTCTTCCGGCCTGGTATGCCGGAAAGATACCCAGCCAATTGCATCATTGCGTTGAGCGTAATTCCGACGCGTGCGTCCGTGTCGGTTGTCCGCTCTTCGGTCTGGATCGCTTCAACTCCGTGCAGCAGAGCGCCCCAGCTGTTCATTGGGTCGTTTGCCGCAAGATCCTTGATACTGTTGGCGGTTTTCTGTATGCCCTCCTCTGCCACCTGCCAACGAGCGGTCTTTGGCGCGCTTCTGTTGCCGTTCGCAGCAGCGAGAAGCTTATCCTCATCGGAAGTGAAGCCTTGGACCAAATGCAGATGGGTCTGATCTCCGGTTAGCGTGCAGAGCGCAAATTGCGAGACCTTTCCTTCCACAGCTCTCGCCTTCAAAAATTTGACCAGTTGATCGCGGGCGTACAGCTGATCTTGAGATGGAGTGTTCAGCAGATCCAGCAAAACCAGCATGGTGGAACCGACCGGTCTATCGACATCGTTGCTGAACATGTTCGGCGTCTGTTTTATCGGAGCGCTCTTTGGCGCTTGCGCTTCGCTGTACTCGTGGAAGGAACGGATTTTCTGGCCGCTTCCATCTTCACTCAATTGGAAGTCTTCCGCCTTGAGCCCTTTTACCGGACGTCCCTTGGCGTCAGTAACCACGACGTCGACAGCCACCGCCTGCATATTCAGTCGGAAAGTTGTAAGAGGCGAGCCCTGATCTTCAGTCTTTGCAGGAGGCCCTTCCGAAGACGGCGGACCCAGGGGAGGCGCTGCAGAGGCAGATGCGGCGACCGAAGGTGCTACCAACGGCTGCTTAGGTTCGTTGTTAACGACGGTTCCTTGATCAGGAATATCTTCGCCTTCCTTGGGCAGCGTATACAGGCCGGGAACATCGGCTCTTACCGCCGAGAATTTCGCCTGCTCTTCCATCGACATTGGCGGAAGGTCGTAGACTTCTATCCCAGAGTCGGTGAGCGCGGCCAATCTTCGGCCGTCGGGAGACAGCGAATAGTTCTGCTGGCCCAGCATGATCGGGCTGACTCGAATCGACAACACTGGAGCGCCGCTGGCGGTTTCAAAGACCTCAACGCGCTGCTCAAGACTGAAGTCCGTGTCGTCATTCGAGTCTGTGTTGCCCGCAGTTCCTGTATACGGGAGGTGACTCAAGCTGCTGACTGCGATGCGGCTGTTGTCTGAGTTGCCGGCAATAACCAGGTAATATCTGGTCCGATCCCAGTGCTGCCTCCAGAGCCGATGGCCCGTTACGCTAAATGAGCTGACGCTGTAGTTACCTTCCGGAGAGCAGCATCGCCCGATGAGAAGCGAATTGTTGCTCGAATAGAGGATTCTGGGAACGCCTCGCGATCGGACGCGAGCGATGTTGCGGCGCTGCTCCGGCGACGGGCCATACCTAACGAGCCACAGATCACCTTTGTGAAGCGTGTCTGCATAGCCAGTGCTGGTTGCGTCGAGGTCAACCAACGTGTTCAAGTTGAGGGTGCGCTGCGGAGCCGCGGTCTGGCTGTCGAGAAATTGCACAACAAATCCCGGCTTAGGCTTGGCCTCTTGCGTTGGGGATTGCGACGCGGACGGTTTGGGGAGTTCCTCGGCGGTCTCAATCAGGATTTGACTGCGATCAGGCGTAACCGAAACCCACAACAGATCTTTGGGTGATTGAAACAGAAGCTTTTCCTGCAACGTAGAGTCGACGAGATACAGGCTATTCAAGCGCCGCAACAGAAATCGTCCTGAACCCATGGACCAGAGATAACGACGGTGGTCGTGCAGGTACCAGTCCTTTGACTGGACAACCTTACCGCTGGGGATCTCCAGGATGACGGCGCGAATCAGGCGGTCGTCGTGTCCGGCAGGACAATCCGGAAGACGTTGAAATAGTTTCTTTGGATTGAAGGTAAGTAGAAGGTGATTCGCATCCACGATGTCGAGCGTGACATTTGCGTCGTCCCCGAGTCGCTCGGTTCGCGAGAGACCAGGATATCCAATTTTGGCAATATCGATGAGAGCAGACCGTTTGGCACTAGCGGCAGCGGAACTGCTTTGAGCAGATACAGTAGGGAGTGAAAGCAGGAGAATGAACAGGAGCCCGAAGCACGCGAACAGATGGGATCTGAAAAGGCGCTTCCGACATCTTCCGACGAGGCCTCGTGAAACAGAGGACATGCCTGCCACCCCTTCTTTTTGAGCAACGATCAACAATCGTGACTCTGCCCCGGAGAACACGATATTCGACGAACCGTAAAGCGATTGTACCCTCATTCAGAGCCGCGGAATGCGTCGTTGGTCTGCTTTTTCCAACTAAACAAAAGCGACAATTCTGTGACATTCCGACAGACGCCAAGCCGATTCGTTCGGCGACGAGACTTCACTGGCGACAAGTCCACTTCGCCATCGAATACGTCTTATTGGTGAATCGAAGGCGGGGCAGTAGACATTTTGGGCGTGAGGTTTATGTCGGACTTCTCATGCAACAGCTGTACTTTCTTGAACTCCTCTTCTGCAAGAGCCTGCTTCCCCATCGCCTGATAAACGTGCCCGAGGCGGTAGTGCGCGTCGGGTTGGGTGGGATCCAACTCGACAGCCTTCCGCAGGATTGCGCCAGCCTCGTCATACTGTTTCTTCTGCGTCAGAAGAACGCCGAGGTCCATGTAGGCAATTCGCAGATCGGGTTTCAACTGGATCGCTTTGCGAAGTAGTGGCTCAGCCTGATCAGGATTCCCTGCCTTGAGTTCCGTGTCGCCGAGATAGGCGATTGCTTGCGCATTATTCGGATCATTCGCCAGTTCTTCCTTGAACTCCTGTTTGGCTTTGTCGTAATCGTGCGACTTCCAGTACAGGAAGCCCAATCCGAAGTGGACATTGGGTTCGTGAGGCGCGATGTTCGCAGCCTGCTGGAATTCGGCGATCGCTTCAGCTGTTTTCCCAGTCCCGTCGAGAGCCTGGCCGATGAGGATATGAGCGGAAGCAGAGTTAGGGTCGCTCTGCAAGATGGCGCGGAACCCATCCAGCGCACAGGAGTACTCACGCGACCACAGGCAACTTTGCGCAAGCACTTGTTGAAGCTCGAGATTCGCAGGATCCGCTTTGACCGCGATCTTCAAATGCCGCACCGCCTCGGCGAATTTCTTATCGCCGTAATAGCTGAGTCCAAGCAGAGTGCGCGCCTGCAGGCTGTTGGGATCGGCAACGAGCGCGCTCTTGAGCGGCAGCACAGCGGCCGCAAAGTGCCCTTGTTTGAACTCCGTAAGTCCGAGGTTCAACTGTAATCCGGGAAGCTTCGGATTCAGGCTGATTGCCTTTTTATAGGCGACGGCAGCCTCCTGATACTTCTCTTGCTTTGCAAGGACCACGCCGAGGCTGGCGTACGCTCCAGCATCTCGCGGATTCTGGCGGATCACGCCACGCCATGCCTGCGCGGCTTCTGCCAGTTTCCCCTGCTGCTCAAGTGCGATCGCGTCAGATGGGCTGGACGTTTGCGCGCTGGCCTGCATTGCGATGAGCAGCGCAACTACCGTCAATTTGAACTGCCAATGGGCCATAAGAGGAGAAGATGATTTCAACGACCTTGCACGCTACATCCTAGCGTCTCGCGATTGATTGGCAAAACGAAGGTGTGTCCAACTGTATACGAGAAAATGCCCCGTTCGCACCAGGGAGTGCGAACGGGGCCAGAGTGAAGCACAGCGACCCGATGAGGACGCTGAACTAGAAGATCAGCTTCGCGCCGAGCTGGAAGACTCTCGGATCATAAGCCGAAGTAACGTGACCGAAGTTGCTTGCTTGCACGTTGGTGCTGATGCCGCCGTTCATGTCGCCACGGAATTGCGTGTGGTTCCAAACGTTGAAGGCATCCGCACGGAACTGGAATTCGCTGCCGCGCGATTCGCTGATCACGAAGTTCTTGAACAGCGAAAGATTCCAGTTTTGACGTCCCGGACCACGCACAGCGCCGTGCTGCACGTCGCCCCAGGTTCCGGCCGCCGGTGCTACGAACGCCGCAGTGTTGAACCACTGACTGACTGTATGCGGGTATGTAACGCTGCTAGCAAGGTCCGGACGGTTAATGCAGTTCGGAACCACGTTGCAGACGCTCGTCGAGCCACCGGAAGTCATGTTCAGAGGTGCTCCTGACATGACGTTGACGATGCCGGAGAGCTGCCAACCGCCTACAACTGTCTTTACGAAGTGGCTGGAGGCATTGCGGAAGAACGGCGCTTCGTATACGAAGTTGACGAAGGCGACGTGGGTGCGGTCAAAGTAAGACGGCCCCACATCGTACTTCCAACCAGCATACGGATTGGACACATTGGAAAGGTCGCCAGCGCTGTTGCCGGTATTGAAGGCATCAATTGAGCGGGAAAGCGTGTAACCCGCGCTCAATTGCAGGTCTCTGATTACCTGTCCGCTGACACTCACCTGAAGCGCGTTGTAGTGACCATTCGCTTCGTTCTGTGCCATACGCAGCGAGCCATAACCTAGATATGGCACGCTCTGGTTGTACTGGATTCGGCTGTTGCTGGCGACCAGGCCGGGTAGCAGTGCGGCGCTCGGGAGTTGCCACTCCTGATAGTCGCTCTGATGCCGCGTCTGGGTGCCAACGTACGTTGCCGACAGAACGGTCCTGGCGTTGAGTGAGCGCTGTACACCAGCACTGTACTGGTAGCTCACAGGGAGCTTGTACATGTTGGCGTTCAGGCCGGTGATGTTGCCAACCAGAACTGGGGCACTAACCGTAGTTCCGTTGGCAAGGTTCGTTCTCGGATCCGACAATGACACGTTGTTGAAGGTTATCGAATCGCTGAACGGCTGATTCGGACCGGCATTGTACATGTCATTGCCCTGGATGGCCCGGTACATGACACCGACACCGCCGCGAACTACGGTCGTGCCATTGCCAGTCAGGTCATAGGCGAAACCGACACGCGGTCCGAACACTGCCCAGTGATTGTCCACCAAGCCTTTCGGAATTCCATTCTTGCCGGCGATACCAAGTCCGTTCAGATAGAACTGATAGCCATTCAGGATCGGATTCGGGCTGCTGCCCAGACCCGGGCTTGCGCCTGTGCAGTTCGCAGTTGGAGCTGCCACTCCCGTACAGATCGTGCCATCGCTGGCTAACAGAGCCGCGTTGGTAGAACTGTAGAGACTGGGATAGAAGTTGGACTCGCGTCCGTTCGCTTCAACCGTGTGCGGAACTCCATCCCAACGCAAGCCGAGATTCAAGGTCAACCGGCTGGTTGCGCGCCAGTTGTCCTGAACGTACAGTGCGTAGGCATTTTGGTTCCAGTGACCGTTATCCTGAAGTGCGTTCTCGCCGTACTGGTTTGAAAGGCCAAGGAGGTAGTCCGCAAAGTCATTACCAGTGTACGAACCATTAAACTGGAATGCCCCTTGGGTAGGTGCAAACAGGTCCTGAACCTTCTTGTACATCAGGAACATTCCACCAATCTTTAACTGGTGGGTGCCCTTGGTCCAGGATACGTCGTCAGTGCCCTGGTAGGAGTCTGCCTTGTTTTTCCAGGGCATCCAGTTCGATTGGTAGTTCGTTCCGGTGCTGCCGCTGAGTTGAACCGAAGGCATACGGTCCAGTTCGTTAGGCCCGGTAAATACCCGATTGAACGCGAACCCAGATGGCGCTGCATAAACGCCCACTGGCGAGATGTTGATGCGGTTTCCGTTGTAGTTGAACGCGATTTCGTTCAGCAGCCGAGGGTTGATAATCGTTGTATAGTGCACAACGGCGCTATACGAAGGATTGTTGAAGCTGCTGCCGATTGTTGGAACGTTGTCTCCGCTCCAGATCGTGGTACCGAATCCCTGACCAACCTGCTCAGAAATCCAGTGCCCGAAAATGGAGTTCTTGCTGTTGAATTCATGGTCGATGCGAACGATCTCTTCACGCACATCAGTCGGTGTGCTGGGGCTTCCCTGGAATTGCTGCCCGTTTGTGGGGGCTGGGAAGATCCCTTGAGAGAGCATTAGCTGAGCATTCTGATCCAACATGCAAGAAGGAATGGTGTTGTTGGGGAATGCGGAACCCTGAGTAATTCCCGCTGGAGCGACACCGCCGGGACAATTCTTGAAAAGAATTGAGGGTTGAACCTGCGCCGCTGAAGGAACATTGATCGCCGTGGCACCTAAGTTGCCGCCATAGGTGCTCGGTAGCGGAACGGTCTGGTTGTAGTTCCCGCCCTGACGCAGTTTCCGCCATTCCATGTTGTAGAAGAAGAAAGTCGGGTGCGACTTTCCCCACGGAACCTGACCGCCCACGTTAAAGCCGTACGTGTTGAAGTTCAGCTTGGCCTTTTTGGCGTTGAAGTAACCCTTCGCATCCATCGAGTCGTTGCGGTTGTATTCCCAGGCAGACGCATGGAACTGTTTGGTTCCCGACTTCAGAACTGAAGTGACCGTGGAGCCGGCAGATAGACCGTATTCGGCGCTGTAGTTCGAGGTCAACTGGCGGAACTCGGCGATTGCTTCCAGAGAGGGCTGTACGCTGATACCGCCAGCGGAGCCACGGTCCAGGTCTTCACCACCGTCGAGCATGTAGAGATTGCCGCCGACGCGCTGTCCGTTAACGCTGACGGACCCATCGCCGCCGACGGGAGTTGGCGTCTGGAAATCGCCCTGCAAGCTGCTTGAACCAGTGGTCAGATTGACAAGGTTGTAAAGGCTTCGGCCATTGGCCGCCAGATTCGCGACTTGTTTGCCGGTGATGACGTTGCTGACCTCGCCTGAATCGGTTTGCACGCCAACTGCCGCGGCTTCCACCGTGACCTGTTCTTGCGTGGAACCAATTTCAAGTTTGAAATCTAGGCGGGTGCGGTCGCCGACCGCTAGCACAACGCTTTTCTGTTCGATTCGCTTGAATCCTGATGCGTCCACTCGAATACCATAGTGGCCGTTTTGAAGATTCGGCGCAATGTACTGGCCCTCGCTGTTGGTGGTTACCTGACGCGCTTGGCCAGTTTCGGTGTGGGTGATGGTAATGCTGACGTTGGGTACAGCGGCTCCCGTTGGATCCGTTACCGTACCTACAATAGTTGCTTCCTGCGCGAATACCTGGGTTGCGAAAAAGCCCAGGAATAGGATCAGAAGGGAAAGGTGAAGTAACCTACGGCGTTTTACAGCCAGGACAATACTTTCGACAGTCGTGGGCGAAAGTTGCATTGCCAGCCTCCGGACAGATCTTTCTTGATCTAAGTTGTTGGTATCGTTGTAGCATTTGAATCGTTAACGTTAACGGCCGGGTTCGTGAACGTTAACGATCAACAGCTTGTACTCTGGCCGGGTGCTCTGTGTCAAGGGAAAGTTCGGTTCAGGGGGTATGCAGCTCGGAAAGTCACTCCGACTCGTGGCCCAAAGATGCCAAGCGAATGGATTCTATCGTCATGAATTCGAATTCTGGGTTACATTCTGAAAGCCGAAGCCTTACGGAGAGTTACGTTTGAACCGCGTTCCACTGGGTCTGATCGTCCTTGTTTTTGCGCTGCTTTTGCCCTGTCCCGAGCCACTTTCAGGTCAGAATGAAGGTCCCAAATCGGGAACCGAAACAGGGCGCGAGATACAACCCGTCTCCGCAGTATCTCCGATCCGCTTCTCGTACCGGCCCATAGGCTTTCAGTTGGATAGCGACGAAACGCCCCAATACCACGCCCCTGAAACGATGGCGGGAGGGATGGCTATATTTGACTTCAACAATGACGGGAAGCCAGATATTTTCTTCGCAAACGGCGCGAATATCAATACTCTTCGTAAAGATTCCCCAAAATATTACAACCGGTTGTTCCAAAATGACGGTAAGGGGCACTTCACCGATGTCACCGAAAAAGCGGGTTTACAGGGCACCGGTTATGACACCGGCGTAGCCATTGGCGATTACGACAACGATGGCTACGAGGACATCTTCGTGGCCGGAGTCTACCGCAACACGCTTTACCACAATAACGGCGACGGTACCTTTCACCGATGTCACGGCAAAAGCAGGACTCAACAAGCCCGACCTCGAATACGGGCCGTTGTGGTCGGTTGGCGGCGTCTGGGTCGACGTAAACAACGATGGCCTCCTGGACCTTGTCGTCATCAACTATCTGAAGTGGGATGCAGAACACGAACCCTCATGTGGGGCCTATGGGCATCGCGACTACTGCCATCCGAAGATGTACAAACCGACTCCCAATCAACTCTTTCTGAACAACGGCGACGGCACTTTTCGCGACGCGTCGGTGGAATCCGGACTGCGCGCTTATCCCGGCAAAGGAATGGGTGCAGCTGTAGCCGATTTTGATCTCGACGGCAAGATGGATCTCTTCATCTCGAATGACAAGCTTGTGAACTGGCTATTCCACGCCAAAGGCAATGGAAAGTTCGAGGAGATCGGGTTCGACGCTAATGTGGCACTACGCGAAGACGGGGTTTTCATCTCCGGGATGGGAGTTGACTTTCGCGACATCGACAATGATGGCTACCCTGATATAGTCCTGGTCGCACTCGACAACGAAACCTTCCCGATCTATCGCAATACCGGTCACGGAGGCTTCGTCGAAGTAACCGAGTCGAGCGGGATGACCAAGCTGAGCTCGCCGATGGCCGGGTATTCTCCCAACATTGCAGATTTCGACAACGACGGCTGGAAGGATTTATTCGTGAGCCGCGGCCACGTGCAATCGCTTGCGTCCGAACCGCGGATCATGGTGGCACAGCCCAATACCGTATTCAGAAATCTAGGAGGAATGAAGTTCGCGGCGCTCACCGCCGAAGCGGGATTCACGTCGCAACCTCCAGCTCGACATCGCGGCTCCGCGGTTGGTGACCTGGATGGCGATGGCCGCCTCGACGTAGTAGTAAGCGCGATCAGCGCTCCCGCCGAGATTTGGATGAACGAGAGTCCCGGCAATCACCACTGGCTGGAATTCAAGCTGCAAGGAACCAAGAGCAATCGCGATGGAATCGGCACGCGGATCAAGGTGGTGACGGCGAGCGGAGCGCAGTACAACCATATGACCACCGCCTCAGGCTATGCATCCTCGAGCGCCGGGCCGGTTCATTTCGGCCTTGGACAGAATGTTTCGGCAGACCTCGTCGAAATCCAATGGCCGTCTGGAATCGTCCAGCAGTTGAGAAATGTCGCCGCAGACCGGATCGTAGCTGTGAAAGAACCAGCGCAATCTGCTCATTGATCGAATAGGAATCGGAGCCGGTGTTTCAGGCAGTGCCCTCAGTTTTTCCCGGTCTGCAGCTGCGTGATTTCCTGTTGAACTGCTGCGGCTTGAGGACTGTTCGGATTTTCCTTCAAGAAGAGCTGATATTCCGCGATCGCTTCAGGCATGTGACCCTGCATCTCAAGAATCTTGCCGGCGAGCAGGTGTACCTGGGCGAACTGCTCGTGATTTGGCAGGCGGTGTACTCGTTGCGCATCAACCAGAGCCTTGTCGTATTCCTTGTTCATGTACTCGGCGCTGGCAAGCAAGGCGACTACATCCGGTATGGACGGATTCAAGAGCATCGCCTTCTGGAGCAACGACTCGGCTTCCGGATAATTTTTGTCCTGAAAATCCATTCGCGCCAGGTCGAGATATGCGGGAACAAACTTGTCGTCTACCTCGATCGCTTTCGAAAACATCGTCTTCGCCTTTGCGTGATCGGCCGCTTTTGCCGCGATAATGCCCAGCGCCGAATAGGCCCGCGCGTACTGCGGATAGATCGCAACCGCCTTCTCAAACCTCTCCTGAGCTTTCGCCATATCGCCTTTCGCGAAGGCTTCCATTCCCTTCTGCAGTTCCTCGCGAGCCTTGTCAGGAACGTTCATTTCGGCAAGCGAGATCGTAGGAGAGCTTCCCTGCACATTTTGTTGCTGGCTGTTCGACGAGCTTGCCTTCGCGTTCACGGTTTCCGTGTAGACCTGTTGCCCGTCGGGAATCCTGAAGTCCGCGGTTGTCGCTTCGATTCCTTGACCCGATACCCGCACGCGATAGCTGGCACCGCTTGTGACCGAAAAATCGGCGCTCCCAGTCCCGCTCGTTTGGGCTACCAAGATCGGCGTTCCCTCCTCCGACAACAGCTCCACCTGTAGCGGCAGGTTGTATTCGCTGTCTTGCATGGTGCGCACACGAACCGTCAGCTGGCACGAATTGCCGACGTTTTGCGCGAACGCCGAAAGAGATGACGACAATACCAGCAGAACGACAAACACGAACCGAGACATGACCGCCTCCGTCCTCCGCGAAGCCTCGCGCTTCTGCGTTTCAGTTCCGCGGCCGTGGTATTCGCAAGAATACGCAGGTAAGCCTTCCGTGTAAAAGAGCATCCCTCTTAATTTTCCTGCCGAATCGAGCCGGAGTGGCGAAAAGAAAGGGAACCAATTGCACTATTTACGAATCGACTCACGGCAGCGGCATGACTACAATCCGGAACCGATTTCGAAGCTGTCGCTAGACCTTCGCCAACCTTGCCATACGCGAACGGTTGTTCTGGGTCAGGAAGATGTTTCGTTTTGAATCAGAGAGCTGGGAGGATTCACATGAGTGTCTTGATTAAAGTAACCGACATCAAGCAGGAAGAGATCTACATCAACCCCGAACAAATTGTTTGGATCAAGCAGCATCACGCCGGCGGAACCGAGATTCGCTTCACGAACGAGCATGCCACTCTGATGTTGGGAAAGAAGCCCCACGAGCTC
This sequence comes from Terriglobia bacterium, assembly GCA_963826275.1. Lineage (GTDB taxonomy): Bacteria > Acidobacteriota > Terriglobia > Terriglobales > Acidobacteriaceae > JAJPJE01. Next base: position 18,553 of record CAWGWI010000011.1, read on the forward strand.
GAGGCGATCTTGAGAAACTGCAGGTGACTCGCCCGATGCGTTTCAGGTTATTGAAGGACGAGCGCTCGTGACGATCAGCTCGATTGAGACAGCGATGCGGCACACGCTCTAAAACATTTACCGCAACTTTTCGAGCCTTCGCTAATCTGACAGACCAACAGTGCTTTCCTCAGGGACTCAGGACGATCCTTTAGACAATCGACTCACTGAATCAGTAAACGAACCACGTCATCGTAGGCTGTTCAACACTCAGAGAGGTACAAAATGGCGTCGAATGCAACCTCAGTGCGATCTGAAGCACGCCCCATAGCAGCTGACATGCAAGCTCGAACTGGACTGGCTCTGGCACGCGTCACGATTGGCGCACTGTTCGTCTCGGTCTTCTTTGAGAATCTGGGCAAGGGACTCTACACGCCGGTAGGTTACGCCGGACTCATTAATTACTACATCCAGCACAGTCACTCGCCATCCGCCTGGAAAGCCGTGATGACGCTGGCGGCCAGTCATGCCTCGATGGCGGCTCCGCTTCAGGCACTGACGGAAATTTCTCTAGGCGTTCTGCTGGTTCTCGGTCTGTTCACCCGTCCAGCGGCTCTCGTCGGATTCGCATATCTCGCCAGTCTGTGGGTTTCCGAGTGGGGAACGTCCTGGATCTGGGAGCTGCTGGTTCCGGTGCTTGTATGTTTGGCTCTCTCCATCGGCCGAGCTGGACGAGGCTGGGGCATCGATGCCTTGCTCGCGCGACGGAATCCGTCGTCGCTGTGGTGGTGATCGGACCAATCTCACGTGCGCGTTTCCGTCATCATTCCTACTCATAACGAAGCGCAGGCGATTGGCCGCGTACTTGCCGATCTGCCGTCCGACCTCGTCACGGAGGTCATTGTGGTCGACAGCAACTCGACGGACGGGACACCCGACATCGCCGCCAAGATGGGCGCTCGCGTGATCAAAGAACCTCGCCGCGGGTACGGTCGCGCCTGTTTGACCGGCCTGGCGAATGCAGACACTCCCGACGTGGTCGTGTTCCTCGACGGAGACTATAGCGATCGACCGGCGGAGCTACCGATTGTTTTGGCTCCCCTCATCGAAGGCACCGCAGATATCACCGTTGGTTCGCGACTCGCTGCGGGAAATGTCTCCGGAGCCTTGCCGTGGCATCAGGCGTTTGGGAACCGTCTGGCGGCGGGCCTGATCCGGCTTTTGTATGGCGTGAAGATCACCGATCTCGGCCCCTTCCGTGCTGCGCGTGCTGACGTTCTTTATGCGATGCACTTGGAAGAAACCACATACGGCTGGGCGGTGGAGATGATCCTGAAAGGCGCGCTCGGCGGATTTCGCATCGTCGAAGTCCCTGTCAGCTACTACCCGCGTATCGGCAAATCGAAGATCAGCGGTACGGTGAAGGGAACGCTGGGTGCAGGGCTGGTTCATCCTCAGCAGGATCGTGAGCTATTATTTCCGGCGTCGTCGGGCCGGGACCCCACAACCAGCGTGAGCCCTGAACACGATTTCCAATGAAGTCCTCTGAGCAAATCAATCTGTGTTCCGCCGGCGAAAACCGCACACTGGTGATCATGGCGAAAGCCCCACGTCCGGGGATGGTGAAGACTCGACTAACTCAGAGTCTCCCGGCTCCGGCCGTGACCGCATTCTACCGTTGCCTTCTGGAGGACACCGTCGCTCTAGCAAAGTCGTTGAACGGCGTGCAAGTTGCGCTGATGTGCCCCGAGTCCCACAAGGACGAAATGATGGACCTGCTTGGCAGCACAGTGCACATCGTGGCTCAGAAGGGCGAGGGTCTTGCAGCAGCACTCACCTCTGTCTTCGCGCATTTCGCCGCGGCCGTTCAGCAGAGCGTGATTGCCTTCAACAGCGACAGCCCGCACTTGCCGCGTTCCGTTCTCGAAGATGCGTTCGAGAGGCTGGCAGCACATGACGTGGTTGTGGGGCCAACCCACGACGGCGGCTATTATCTGGTCGGTGCAAAGTGTTCCTATCCGACGCTCTTCGCTGGTGATGGGATGGGAACCAGGAGTGCTCTCGAGAGATTGCTGGCACGCACCAAAGCGCTCGGGCTCTCAACGGGGTTCACCGAGTCGTTTTACGACATTGATGTTGCGGATGACTTGATTCGGCTTGCTCACGAACTACAGCTTGCGCCGGAGAAGGCGCCACGAACCGCAGAGTGGTTCACCGAGTGGGAACCAGGCAATCGCGCCATTGCACGCGCGTTCGGGAGAGCTGTGAAGCTGACGCCCTCGCGCAGGCTTTACGCCTTCGGCGCCGTCCTGCTTGTCGCGCTGACGATCTGCGCACGCAACTTCGCCGATCGAGGCGGTCCGTACTTCATGGCGTCGTTAGCGGCTGCCGGCATCGCTTACCTTTTGGCGGCCCGTGAGCTTTTCGCCACCCCGCAGTTTTCCCGGCGCGTTGTCGTGATCGCCCTCGTCCTGGCTGCGGTGTGGCACGTTGAGTTTCTTCGCTTGCCTCCGGGAGCCGATGATGACATCCATCGCTATATTTGGGATGGCCGCTTGCAGAGGCTCGGTTACAACCCCTATGTTGTCGTTCCCAGCGATCCTGCCGTTCAATGGCTGCATACCCCGGAAACCCGCAACCTGAATAATCCGGATCTGCCGAGTCCATATCCGCCGGGGGCGCAGCTTTTCTTCCGCGCCGTAACCGCCATTCACGAATCGACCTTCGCGCTGAAAGCGGCATTTGTAATTTGCGAACTGGCGATTCTGTTTGTGTTGCTCGATGTATTGCGCCGCAACCGCCAAGCAACGCACCTGGTTCTCCTGTACGCATGGAATCCCTTGCTAGCCATTGAGGTGGCCGGAAGCGGCCACATTGATATTGTGGGCGCGCTATTGTTGGTGGTGTCCGCCGCTGCGCTAATACGCCGTTGGCGGACGACGGCCGCCGTCGCACTTGGGCTGGCGGTCGCGGTGAAATTCCTGCCAATCGTGCTCTTGCCTCTCTACTGGAAACGGATTCGCATTCGCGACGCTGCACTGGCGGCAGCCGTGGTCGGACTGTTGTACCTGCCATTCCTTCATCAGGGCCGCATTCCGCTAGGCTCGCTCGGCACCTATGTGCACAGCTTCCGATTCAACGGTCCAGTGTTCGCGGTACTCGATCGACTCGCGCCTCCGCAGATGCTCGCTGGGCTGGCCGTGCTTGTCGGATTACTGACCGCAGTCTGGTTCAGAAGCTCAGTGCCCGACTTCTCGCCGGACGCGTTTGCCTGGCCTATGGCAGCGTGCCTTCTGTGCGCGCCCGTAGTATTTCCGTGGTACCTCCTGTGGCTATTGCCATTCCTGACCTCGCCCCCTACAGTCCCGCTGCTCGTGTGGACGATCAGCATTATCCCCACTTACGTGATGTGGCATTACCGCGCTCTTGGACGTCCGTGGGGCGCGCTTCCTGTTTGGGTAATGCTGCTGGAATACGGATGCGTCGCAATCGCAGCTGCCGTCGTCGCTTTGCGTCGGATCGCACAACATCGCCCGCACTACGATGCGCAGTTGACCAGGTAGAGTAACGCCGTCGCGCGCTACTCGATTTGTTGTATCCGCCTCCCGTTTCCGCGTCATCCAACACCACATTTGTATTTCGCTGCGGAGGACCGTCATGACAAGGTTGGGCCGTTCGATCACGCTACGCCTTCTAGCTTTTGGGGTCCTGGTGCTTGCTGCAACTTCCTGGGCGCAAACCCGCCCACCCATTGCCGAACAGATTGGCAAAACCTATGGCCTCGATTCGTGGGACAAAATCGAGGCGATCCGTTACACCTGGAATGCGCAATTCCCCGGTGTGAATGTCTCCCGTTCGTGGGAGTGGCACCCCAAGACCGGACAAGTTTCATTTGAGGGAAAAGATAAAGACGGCAAGCCGGTGAAGGTAACTTATCTCGAATCTCAGCTCAGCAGCCAACCCGCCAACGTGAAAACCGATGTTGAGCCTGGATTCATTAATGATCAGTATTGGCTGATCTTCCCCTTTCACGTCGTCTGGGATGGCAGCGCAACCGTCACCGATGATGGTATGCAGAAACTGCCGCTGGGTACGGGTTCGGCCAGGCGAGTGACTGTGAAATATCCGGTGGAAGCTGGCGGTGATACACCTGGCGACACATGGGAACTCTATGTTGGCAAAGACAACCGAGTCGAGCAGTTTGTCTACCGTCGCGGTGGTCCCAAAAAACCTAGCGTCGTCATCGCAACCTGGGGAGGCTACAAGAAGGCAGGTCCTCTGCTGATCTCAACCGAGCACCGCGGCACCGCCGACGGCAATCCGCTGCACCTTTATTTTTCGAATGTTTCGGTGAAGCTCGCGGGCTCCGACAAGTGGATCGAGGCTAAGTAAGTCGGCTTGTGCGGCTGGCTTGTGTGGCGCGGACACTTCTGTCCGTGCCAATGCTGCAGATCTTTGGTTGCGCAAGCAGACTCTTTGACTGCCGACAAGAACAGCACGGCGGAATCCCAATATCAGTTTCAGTTCGATGCATGCGCGGACAGGAATGTCCGCGCCACCCAACCACGACTATCTGGCAATCACCACGGTTGTGCAGGAACTGCCGACTTTGGGCAGATCGCGATTCGCGGCCATGCGGATCTCGAGCCGTGGGCGCTCGCCGCGAACGATGGGACAATAAAAATCCGGCTGCGCTAGCGCCCCTTGGAGACGCCGACGTCCGGCACATCCGCCATGACATGAGTCCCGAAACTCGCAGGGTTGGCAGGCTTCTGGGATTGTGCGGGCCTGCTCGAACGGCGCGGAATTCAGGATTTCCGGCCCTGACGCAATCAGCTCTGCGAACGATCTTCCTGAGCCGGGCCAGTACACACATGGCTGCGTAGTAGCTCGCGGTGTCACTCGCACGGTACTAAAGCCACATCCTCCGGCAAGTGGTGGGAGACCCGCCAAAGCGCGAACCAACGGCTCACCAATCGCGATCACGTCGGTCTGCTCAAAGAGGCGCCGGAATCCCTCCCAATATTCTTCGTACGTCAGCGCGTAGACGTCTGATCGCACCGCCTGGTACACGTTGACACGCAAGGGAGCGCCAAACCATTTCGCGACTCGCGCCACATCCGCCAGCCGCAGGTAGTTTGACTTCATCATCACTGCGATGATGGTTACCGGAATACCCAGCCTGACACAACGCTCTGCCTGCTGCTGGATCAGTTCCCAATTGCCAGACCCGCGCTGCGCATCCTGCTCCGCTTGATTTGGGTAGTCGAGAGAAAACTCAATGTCGTGAAAGGCACGCAAGTCATGGTCTTCCAAGACCGCAACACTATGACCGTTCGAAGTGATGGTTAGCTTCACGCGCTGTGTGCGCAGATAGTCCAGGATTGCCTTGAAGTCGGGATGCATGCCGTTCTCGCCTGTGCCCAGATTGACCGAGCGAACAGGCAAACGTTCCATCACTGACTTCACTTGATCCAGAGACAGACGGTCCGTGCGAGTCGGATCGCGGTAGCAGAACGAACAGGCGAGATTACACTCGTTCGTCAGTCCCAGCCCTAAAGAAATCCCGGCATCCGGCATCGCGATCCGAGACGCGGCCGATTGCAGCTCCAATCCGTTCATACCCTGTTCTCGGTCTGTGATTCTGAACAACGCGCGAAGTATTGTGTGTATCGCGCCACCGCGGCAAACTCCGGTCGACTGCCCAGTTTGCGTTCCAACTCAAAGATCTTTTGGTACTCGCCATCGCGCGATATAGTTGCCGGTAAATAATCCGAAATCACACGCACGCCTCGTTCAGCAATTAATTCCAATGGAGTCCCGGCGAGCATGGCTCGCAAGCTCTCCCTGGTAAACAGCCGAACTTGACCCCCAAAAAGAGATTCCTGCGCAAAGACATCCGTGAGGTAGCGCTCGGCCATACTCAGATTGCCTTGCTGAATACCTGCTTTGAAGACCTCGCCCGCACGATTGCGTACAAGAATAGATACGATGCCAGGCCGGGTCGATTCGTTCCGCACCACCCGGGAAACGGCAGAAACCACCGCGACTGGATCATCGACATGTTCCAGGATGTTGTGACACAGAACTAGGTCAAAAGTACCCTTTGGAAACAGTTTTGCCACGTCTGGTGCTTCGCCCTGTTCCAGCGCGACCTTCCCGGTGACGCCGGCTTCCTCTACGGCGCGTTTTGCAATTTCCAGCATGGCCGGCGAGGAATCCAGCATAGTGACCTGAAAACCCATGCCAGCCAGACGCATGCTGGCCGCTCCCGGGCCGCATCCAAGGTCCAGGGCACGCAGTGGGCGGCTGGAATCGAATCGCGGAAGAATCTCCTGCAAGTTGGCAAACGAAAGCTCGAAGCGCAACCGTCCCTCGGGTGTGCCGGTGTAAGCGGCGTATTTCTCCGCGTTGGTCTGGCTAAGGAATCGTTCGTCCACGTTGACATCTGCCTGCATGGAGGCCGGCACACCCCGACGGAGCCGCATTCAAGCATGATAAATCTTCCCGCACGATAGAATTCAGCCTCGATTTTTCACAACCTTGAAGAACATGAAGAAAGCAAGTGCCAACCGTTACGACCACATTTGAAACAAATTGGAGGTAGAAGAATGGACAAAAGCTCAACAGCCGTCTCAGTTACCCCGGCCAACGTTCATCCGACCAGCGCCGAGCAGAGGCTGAAGGATCTTGCGATCGCGCTGCCCTCGCCCCCCGAACCGTTCGGAACCTATCATGAAGCGGTGCAAACTGGCACTCTCCTCTTTCTAAGCGGCATGCTTCCCACCGAAGGCCGGGCAGCGAAAATCATTGGTCGCATTGGCGCCGAACTCGATCTCGAAGCCGGGCGAAAGGCAGCTCAACTCGCCGCACTCAACGTCCTCGCCGTGGCCCGGCATCATCTGGGATCGCTAGATAGAGTCACGCGCATCGTTCGACTGGGCGTCTCCGTGGCCACTGTGGGCGATGTACGCGATCAGCCAAAGATCGCAGATGCTGCCTCAGAGCTGCTGGAGAGCATCTTCGGAAAAGACAGGAACCCTTCGAGAATGGTCTATGGCGTCGCCAGCCTTCCGCTCGGTGTACCCGTCGAGCTAGAGGTTATTTTTGAAATCGGCTAAGCACTCGTTGAAATCGAATCATGGGGCATTGAAATCTATCCGGTCGAAAAAGTGGCCGGAGCTTACGCGCGGATGATCAGCGGCAAGGCGCAATTCCGCGTAATTCTGACGATGTGAACTGGAGATCCGAATATGAAAATAGCTGCGATACAGCCAAGCTTACTCTGCCGCAGGTCGCTCGTCATTTTCGCTATGTTTGCATCGTTGCAATTGCTGTCCCAGCCGTCAGGAAAGGAGCGTCCTTTGACATACCCCACCTCTTATCGCACGGTCCATGTAGACGGGCTTTCCATTTTCTATAGAGAAGCGGGGCCTCTGAACGCTCCTGCTATCCTGTTGCTCCACGGCCTGCCTTCTTCCTCGCGGATGTTTGAGCCGCTTTTTGCGCGTCTCTCCGATCGCTATCACCTGATCGCTCCCGATTATCCCGGGTTCGGGCACAGCGACTGGCCGGATCCAAAGCAATTCGCATACACATTCGATCACTATGCCGAGATCATGAATCGCTTCACCGAAGCACTCGGCCTCTCGCGCTACACGCTTTACATGCAGGACTACGGCGGGCCAGTTGGTTTTCGTATGGCGATGATTCATCCCGATCGGATCGAGGCTCTGATGGTTCAGGACGCAGTTGCTCACAACGAAGGGCTTGGCGCGAACTGGGCAACGCGACGCGCATTCTGGGCCAATCGGGCTGCCAATGAAGAAGCGTTGCGCAAGAACCTGCTATCGCTTGCCACAACCAGGACCCGCCACGTCGGAGACGATCCGAATGTTGAGCTCTACGATCCTGATCTCTGGACCGACGAATACGCGTTCCTGAATTCCCCCGGGCAGGCGCAGATTCAAAGTGATCTTTTCTATGACTACCGCACCAACGTGGATGCTTATCCGAAGTGGCAAGCATGGATGCGAGACAAACAGCCGCGTCTGCTGGTGATCTGGGGCAAGCACGATCTCTCGTTCGATCCCGGCGAACCAGAACGCTACGGCAAAGACGTGCCCAATGCCGAGGTTCACATTCTCGACGCGGGACACTTCGCACTTGATACCCAGGCGGATGAGATTGCCGTCCTGGTTCGCGATTTCGTCGATTCCTTGCGCAAGCCGCTCACCGCGCGCAAGGTCAGCTGAACTTTGGTCGCTGCAACGAGCATCGCAAACGCCCCCGTTAAGGAGTACCTATGCCGAACTCGAAAACGGCAATTATCACCGGAGCATCGCAGGGCATCGGTGCTGGTCTGGTCACGGGTTTCCTGGACGCCGGTTACAGCGTGGTTGCTACGTCGCGAAACGTCACGGAACTCTTGACTGCTTCGCCCGTGCTTGTTCTTCTCGACGGCGATATCGGTAAGCAGGAGACCGCGGCGAAAGTTGTGGAGACGGCCATCCAGCACTTCGGAACCATTGATGTTCTGGTCACGAATGCCGGAATTTTCTTCACGAAGCATTTCACGGAATTCACAACTGAAGACTTCAATGCCCTGTTCTCCACCAATCTCCTGGGATTTCTCTACGTCGCGCAACTCTGCGTGAAACAGATGCTGAAGCAGAAGTCCGGCAGTGTTGTGAGCATCACCGCCGCGTTGGCCGATAACCCCATTGCCGGCGTAAATGGATCGGTTCCAATGATCACGAAAGCTGGTCTGAACGCGGTAATTCGAAGTCTGGCAATCGAGTATGCGAAAGACGGCATCCGCTTCAATGCGGTAGCCCCTGGCGTAGTCGATACTCCACTACACGGCGATGGTCCCAAGGACGCTCTCAAAAAGTTGCAGCCGATGGGGCAAATGGCGGACGTGAAAGACATCGTAGACGCTGTTCTGTATGTAACACATGCGCGCCAGGTAACCGGAGAGATATTGCACGTCGACGGTGGCGCTCACGTCGGCCGTTGGTGACCCCAGTTTGGTCATTACTCCGCGTTGTAAAAACGGCGTAGAAACCAGGTTGAAAACAATGGTGGCCAGGGACGGAATCGAACCGCCGACGCCAGCCTTTTCAGGGCCGGCGTCCGCCAGTCCTAAGTATCTGTAGATCTGACACATACGTCTCGGTAGCTGGTTGTTTTCCGCCTTTCAATTGGACCCATATTGGACTGGACCCAATTGGACCCGATGCCGGAGATGCCTCATCCCGCAATCTGAAAGAACATACGTGTGACCGCTCTCTAAACTCCTTTTCGCCAGTCTGAATCGCTTCCCTTCTTGAGGCGTATCGTCAATGATCCATCGGGATTCGTGCGCTCATAGCATGCCCACCGTACTGGACGACGCACGCCTTTGACATCCAACTCCGCGCGGAGCACGATCTGCTGGCCGTCCATCTGCTTTGGCAAAATGAGCGACGCTTCGCGAATTCTTCCTGCATACGGTTGACCGGCGTCCAGATTGCCCCCGACTCTTACCTTGCCATCGAGGCTCTCCGCATGAACGCCCAATATGCCCGGGACGCCTGCGACGCCGTCATTAACAATGCCAACAATTAGTTCCATCGTGTCGTAACGTTTTCTCTGCCAGATCAGCGACGGCCGCACGCGATAGCCGAGACGCTGTTCCATCGCATGGAGTGAATCCGGATATTTCTCGTAGTAGCGGCGAACGTTGTCCGCTTCCGTCCATAGACCGAAGTAGTTGGTCCCTATGTCCAGCGAGTGGAGGCCCGCTGACTCTCGATAGGGCCGCTCCAACGGTCCGCCAATGCGGTCTGGATAGTCGCCGCCGGATTCGACTTCATCATCTTTACCGACAAACGCCAGCATCGCGGGCGGAAGCTTGCTCAGGCACGCTTTTTCCTCCGATTCGTACTCGGGAAGAACATAATGGCGATTCTCACCGTCTTCCAGGACGGTTGCGATCCACGGAGGACGGTTCGCGAGTTCTTCGATCTGAATCGGTTCATCCATCGCCAGGCTGTCGGAACGCAGCCAACAACCGGCACGCACCGCCAAGTCCTGCACTTCGCGGTTGCCGACGCTGCTGATATCCGGTTCAGTATTCACGGCGAGCGGCGTCTTCTTCCACGTATCGATCTGAAATTGCGTCATGTGGACGAAGGTCTTCTCTGCCGTGAGGTAATCCGGGAACGGGCTGGGGATATCGTTCGTGTGTCCTTCGCCCCAGAAGCCGTACATCATCAGGTCCATGTATTCCAGTTGCGGATGACCATCAAACTTTTCGGCCAGCAATTGGTTCAGTTCAGCAAAAGCGCGCTGAAATTCGGGTGAGTCATACCGCGGCTCGCGAAAATCGAACCCTGTTCCGTGCTCGCGGGACTCGTGCCCGATATTCACGATTGGGACCTTCCCCTGGAGAAAATCGGGTATCGAGAGCTTCTTCGGCTGAATGTTAGGACTGGAAAGCTGGATTCGGAATGCGACTCCAAGATTATGACGCTTCGCGGCATCAAACGTCGCGCCCCACACAGGAGATAAATTCAGCTTGCCGGGTTCTGACTGCACATCCCGCCAGTCGCAGCGTATATAAAGGACGTCAACGAACGGCAGTGACGCCATCTTCTCGACAGCCTGTTCGAGCGTCTCCTCGCCGCACATCACCGTCAGCGCCGGACCATTTTCTTCCCATGTGTAGCCGACCAACCCCGTTCCGAAGTTCCGTATGTGTTTGCGCGAAGGCGTCGTTGTGAAAATTGTGTACCAGCCTTCATCCTGCGTGATCCCGAATGGTCCCTGGTTTAGCCGGTTAGGGACTAGAGGGGATCCGAAGTCATAGCCTTGCCACAAGTGATCCGGCACGTCCGCCAAGGCATGCTTCGGAAGAAATGTACACGCACCCGCAACAGCAGCTCCGGTCTTGAAGAAATCTCGCCTACGCATTCCAGCCCCTCCTGGTTCGATCTGTAATTGCGAAGCAATCTGCTGTGGCTCGCTTTTCTTCTACACCTCATCCCGAAGGTTGGACCGCAATGTTAAAGAGCCGTCGTCATTTGTCTTCTGGTGGCAAGCCCAGCGCACCGGATAACGCATTCCCTTCACCTCAAGTTCTGCTTTCAGTTTCAGTCCTTGCCATTTCGTTCCCTTCGGCAGGATGAACTGCGCCTGGCGCAGCTTACCCGGAAGCGGATAGCCGGCGTCGAGACAGCCGCCCTTCAGCACATTTCCATTCTCGTCTTCCACTGTGACTCGCAACACGCCGGGTACGCCTGCAATGCCATCGTTCGCGAACGCCGCGATCAATCCGAGATAGCCGTCGTCCTCATACTTCCAGATCATCGAAGGCCGGACGTTGTATCCGACTCGCTGATTAATCCGGTCGAACCACTTTGGATATGCCCGGTAGTAGGCGGCTAGGGTCGCCGGATTGATCTGATGGAAATTCCACAGTGAACAGTAATTCGCGCCTACATCAATCACGTGCGCAATCATGTTTTCTGCCGTCGAGATACCTTCGTGCACCGCGAGGTCACCGGGCGGCTTCCCTGGCAGCGGTTGCTCGAGCAGCGCCGCGATCCACGGTGGGCGATTGCTCAGAGTTTCGATCTGCTCATTCTCGATGAAAATGGTGTCGCTGCGAATCCAGTTGTTAGCGCGCACTGTGCGATCGACCAACTCGGAATTCCCCACTCGGCTGTAGTCCGGCTGCGTGTTGGTCAGCAACGGCGTCTTCTTGAAGTTTTCCAACTGAACTTCGAGCATGCGAATCCAGGTGCGCTCCGCCGTCTGGTAATCCGGAAACGGATTATTCCCGAATGGCCAAGTGTGTCCTTCGCCCCAGAAACCGTACATAAAGGTATCGATGAATTCGACATTCGGGTTCCCGTCAAACTCCGACGCCAGAGCTTCGACTAATTCCTTGAAGGCCTGCTGAAAGAATGGATCATCAAACCGCGGTTGGTAGCGCGCATGGGGATTTTTGAGATAGCGTTCGGCGGCAGCGCGGCTCTCGTTTTCACTCAGGACGAGATCTACCTTCGGCACTTTTTCCAGCACGAAGTCCGGGAGCGCCGCAGCATGCGTGTAATCCGGAGCACTCATCTGAATGCGCAGGCCTACACGCTTCCCTGTCTTCTTCGACAGTTCAAACACCTGTTTTATGTAATCGGGAAGTTCCAGGCGCCCGGGCCGCGGCTGCACTTCGCGCCACGTGGGACGTATGTAGAGCTTCTGCCCCAGACGAAAGTTCGCCAGCTCTTCGATCGCGCGTGACACGTTATCCGACTTGATTTCCTCGGTACCCATGTCTGCGGTGATGTACGTAATCAGCCCTTTGCCGTAGTTCGGAACCACATCTTCCGACGGAGTTGTGGTCATAACAACTTCATCGGTCGGAATGACGGAATCAGGCGGATACTGTGGGAAGGGCCCCTGGTTGAGTCGATCTGTGACGGTCGGTCCGGAGCCGAAATCATATTTGTCCCAGTTATGAGCGCGAACGAGTCCGTTCGCGAGTCCAGTACCCAGTTCTGCAGTGGCTGCTAAGGCGACACTGCTCTTCAGGAAATCTCTACGCTGCATTGAGGAAGTTGCTCCTTGGGTTCCAGAAGTTCTCTTTGGCCGAGACGGCACGGGGGCAATGCACGCGGCCAATATTCCGCGAACAACTCCGGGAACCCCGACAAGCGAGGCTCCCGGTCACCGAGAAACTAGAACTGCAACTTCAAAGCAAGCTGGATCTGACGCTGCGGAATGACGGTTGACGTGATCACGCCGGCTGCACCGGGACCATCGGTTACGAACGGATCCGGCTGCGCGAATACAGCGTGGTTGAAGGCGTTAAAGAATTCCGTGCGAAACTCGAGTTTGGTGGACTCGGTAAGCGCGAAGAACTTGTGGATCGACAAGTCTGCCGATTTCTCTCCCGGACCCTCCAGAATGTTCTTTCCGGCATTGCCAAAGCAATTGCAGGTTGGAGTTGGAAAGTCATCGATGTTGAACCACATATTTGGACCAGGATTCGAGATCTTGCCGCTGCCAATACGATCAGGCCGTATGAGCCCCTGCGAACCAGTATTGGTTGGGTCGAATCCGATCTGGGGAGAGAACGGGAATCCCGAGCGGATTGTAATGATCCCGCCCAGGTGCCAACCGCCAAGCACGAGGTCTGAAACGCGACCATCCTTCAGGAATCTCTGACCTTTTCCGACCGGCAGCGCGTAATCGAAGCTCGTCACCCAACGGTGGCGATTATCGAAGTCCGAGAGTCCCTTCTCAGCCTGCAGGTTGTAGCTATCTTGCGGCCACGGGGCGTTACAGCAGATCTCCGGCTGGTCGTTGATGGATTTGCTCAGTGTGTATGCGCTCAGCAGATACAGACCGTTGCTGGTTTTCTTCTCTACCTTCAACTGGAAAGCGTGGTAAGTCGAGTTGCCGCGGTTCTCAATCGATGCGAACGGCCCATACTGGGGATATGGACGCAGCGACTGATCAAACGTTGCTTGCGGGGTCGCGATCTGGTTCTTGTCCACGAGCACCTGAAGATGCGTGCCCTTCGATCCGACGTATGCCGGGCTGATCATGATCTGTCCCGGCAACTGGTATTCGAGATTCAGGTTCCACTCGTCATAGACCGCCGTTTTAGGATTCCAGTCCTGACTCGTGACTCCGGCATTGCCTGCCTGCGATGGATCAAGCGCCGGAAATCCGCTCGCGAGCGTCACAGCCGAAGGCGTCAATCCATCACTCTCAAACACCGGCTCGTAGAAGAATGGAAGGTTATAGTTGATCTGAAGTGGATCGCCGGTGCGGATTTCCTGCATCACGAAGAACCGTCCATAGCCTGCGCGGACTACCAACGGATGCGTGTCAAATGGGCTGTATGCGAATCCCACGCGAGGAGCGAAATTCGTCTTCCGCGTGTTCGCCAGGTGTTCCGGATATCCCGGCGTGCCCGCAGTGATGATCTGTCCCGTGGTGTAGTCGAAGTTGCTCTGCCGGTTATGCGCGTCGTACGAGGGCGTTCCGTAGTCGTAACGCAGCCCAAGGTCCAGCGTCAGCCTCGGCGTGACCTTGTAAACATCTTCGACAAAGCCTCCGAACACGTGCTGGCGATTTTCGACGCGCGTCACCGTCGAGATTCTCGCTTCCACCGGCAGTCCTAGCAGCATATCGGCAATGCCGTTTCCGGTGACGTCAGGATTGCTTGGATCACCCGTGAATTGTCCGCTGAACTGCAGGCTGCCGCGCGGTTGCCCGATTTGCAGCAGATTAAATTGGTTGAACTGAACCTGCGGTCCCAACCTCAGCAAATGTCGGCCGTGTACCCAGCTGAGGCTGTCATTAATCTGGATCGACTGGCTCGTCATTTCTGTCGGCGTAAACAGCGGTTCGCCGAGGCCGTTGTAGCCATTGAATCCGAACCATGTCAGTCCGTTGACCGACGGGGTATTAGGAACGCCGGGCACCTGCAAGTCCGCCGACGGATAGTTCTGGCCGTAGCTGGGCGAATTCGAAATGTAGTGAATGTGGTTGAACCCGGCACGCAGAGCGTTAATTAGGTTTGGCGTAATGGCGTGTGTGTATCCGACGGCAAAGCCCCGTGTCTGCTGAGGACGGTTACCGGTGTTGTAGTCTCCACCGTCAGCAATGCCCTCGAAAACCGGTGCCTGGAAACGCGATTCTTCGCTCAGTGAGAAACGCTCGAACAGTTGAATCTTCTCTGTTACGTTCTGATCTGAGCGCACGTCCATCTGGTCGATCTGATCGCTACCGGGGGCATTCACACTGTAGTTGTTGCCTCCAGCCGCGCTTACGCTGGGATAGAGTGCTGCGTAATTCAGCCCCAGTTGGTTGAGGGACTGTGAAGGGATGATGTTCGCCTGTCCGGCAATAGGAAGCCCGCTGACCGGATCGAATCCGAACCCGTCGCGCACCATCGTGCCGTTCACGTCGCGTGTGGTCGCCGGATTGTAGATTTCGCCCGCATAAATGGGCCGCCCCAGCGCATCGCTTCCGATTTGGTCGCCCAGGATGTCGCTGAAATCTCCGGTGCGTTCGGCCACGCTGGGGACAGTGGCAAAGTCAGTCTGCGCCGAGTGAATCCGCGTACCCTCGTAATCGACAAAGAAGAACGCCTTGTCCTTTACGATCGCGCCCCCAAAAGTGGCGCCAAACTGATTCTGCTTGTACGGCGCTTTCGGCTGATCCGAGGACTCGAAATACTGGCGAGCATCGAGAGCATCATTGCGAAGGAACTCCCATGCGCTTCCATGGAACTTGTTCGCCCCCGATCTGGTAGAAGCATTGATCACGGCGCCGCCGCTCCGGCCGAACTCTGCGGAATAATTCGATGTCTGTACCTTGAACTCCGCAATCGCGTCCACCGAGCTCAAAACGGCGACATCGCCGTTGTCGTTCGAGTTGTTGTCGATGCCGTCTAGGATGAAGTTGTTCTGATCGCCTCGTGTTCCATTTACCGAGAAGTTGCCGCCGGCATTTCCGTTAGTAGGCGTATTGCTGCCATTGACGGGCCCTTCTGTGACTTTTGTGACCCCGGCGGTCAACGTCGCTAGATCCGTGTAGCGTCTGCCATTCAGAGGTAACTGACGAACCTCCTGACCAGTCACTACATCTCCCAGAGACGCGCTCTCAGTCTCGAGCAGAGGCGGCGCTCCCGTCACCAACATCTCCTCTGACACCGAACCGACCTCGAGTTTGAAGTCGAGCCGCGCCGTTTGTTGCACGTTGAGCACGATGTTCTGACGGACTTCCTTCTTGAATCCGGACGCTTCGACCGAAACGGAGTAGCTACCGATCTTGAGAGGAGTGATTACGAAATTTCCGTCTGCCTCGGTCTTAACGGCAATAGTCTTTCCGGTTTCTGCACTGGTTGCCGTTGCGGTGGCGCCCGCAATCACTGCGCCGGTTCGGTCCCTGACGGTCCCAACCAGCGTAGCCGTATCGACTTGCGCCGCAGCTCCTATTGCAGCGCCAATACAACAAAGCAAAACGACGATCGACCTAATCTTCTTCAAGGCTGAATCTCCTTCCCCGCGAAATGCATTTGTTTCAAAGCGACTCCCGCAGTTGTCTTCGTCGCGCGGGCCTTTCACAGAAACCCGTTCAGTCAGTTCTCAGCTCAGACCGCCATGGCTCGATCCAACGTTAAAGCCCGGCCCATCCGGGAATGGGTGTCTGCGGGCTCGTCGGCCACTCTGGGCCAGGCTGATCCAGTCTCGGCCAACAGGCGCTTCGTGCCGAAGCAAAAGCTGAGCTCAATTTAATGGATTTCCTTTTATATCGTTTTATTTCGTTTGTCTACTATTAAAACAAATTCGACATGAAAAGAAACCGCAAGAATTCGAACGCGGCGCCTACAAGAACCGTGCGACGGCGTTATCTCGTCGCTGTCGCGGTCAGGCGGAGGATCCCAAATCGTTCCGGAACGTGAAAAGTTTCGCGCATAGTTCGCCGCCATGCAATCTGTACCCGGTGCGACGGCGGGCCTTGGCTGCGAAACAGATTAATGCGAAAGGTCTCGCCGTCGTGGGGCTCGCGGATGCCCAGCGCCGAAAATGGTATGCGCATCGCTCCGTACCATATCCCTGCGTCCCGATCTACCCGCGCCCCGACCACAAAACCGGAATTCCAAGTCCAGCCGTCCTCGTGATGAGGCTTGTTCAAATCGATATCCAAATCGATCCATTCCCCTTGCGGGGAGATTTCGAATTCCTTGTATCTGCGGATGTTCTTGAAATCAGTTCCGAGAAACACCTCTGCCACATCCCAATCCCACAATTGATAGGTTTCCGTCGAGGTTCGCGGTTCAGGTTTCAGATACAGCGTTTCGTACGGACAAATGAATAGGAAATACAGGTTGTTGTCCGTCCATCGAGAACGGATCTCCGTGCGATAGGAGCCTACGCTTTCACCATTTTTGCCCTCGTCCGCAAACACTACGCCGGCGTCCTTCCAAAAGGCGTTGACGGGATCAGCCGTCAACGCGACATCTTCCGGAGCGTGCGTACTATCGAAGGATGCATTGTCTGCCGCGGTCGCCAGTTGCAACAGGGCGAGCAGAAGACCGAACATCAGTACGATTCGACCCTTGTGGCGATTGCGAAGGTTCATGCCTCCACGCCCAGCTGTCGAGCTGCATTTTCGAAATACACTTTGCGCAAAATGGATTCCGGTAAATCGATGCCGTAAATCCGCCACCGTCCCTGGGGTGGTATTTCCGCGGGGGCGTAGTCGAAGTATTCGTCCTCGGTCTCGAGAAACCGGTAATAGATCTCGTACAAACGATCGCCAAATACCTGTTGTGGAAACCTGTCGCCGTGAGGTGTCGCGTCGGTTCCAAACAGCACACGATCCTGGTACTTTTCAATGAACCTGCGTGCCGTGCGAGGCTGTCTTCCCAATTCCCCAATGCGGGCCGCGATGTCGGCACTCATATTCGGAAAGCGATCAAGGTCCTCTGACACGATTCGCCAGGTCCTCGCTAAAATTGCCCACATGAAGCCCTACAAACCGCGTTTTTGGATGTCGGGCAAATACCCGGTTCCGTGCCGCCAGCAACTCTGCGTTGCTCGGAAAATCTTTTCCATAAAAAGACCAGTCCGGATGATTGTTCAATTCCTCGTAGCGCTCGTTAAACCGGTCCGTCGGCGTGAAGAACGCGACCGGATCCGAAACGTGAATCGCGACTGGCATATTCAATTGCCCGCAGGCGTCCCACATCGGATCGAATCGCGGATCATCAATCTTCACCAGTTGTCCCGAGGTGATGTTCTCGCGCAGGTAGAGACCCAGCGTCTTCAAGATCTTCAGCCCGCGCGCTCCTTGGTGGTGTGCCTGCCCGATCAGGTCCGCCTGGATCTTGGGATAGTTCGGCTCTTTGAAACGCTCGTAGCAGGGTTCTGTAAAAGAGTAGAAGCGCCCCGGATACGCGCGATCGTATTTGGCAATCACATCGCTCAATCCATCGCCATATCCGCCGGTCAGATTGACCATGGCGCGTACATTCTTTCGATCCATGACTTCCAGAAGCTCTTTCGGTGTGGCCGAATATGTCCGTGCAGACGCCAGCGACACTCCGTGCATCGACTTGGCCGAGTTGCTGATGTGGGTATGAAAATCGATGAGCGGGAACTTGGAGCGCGGAACGTGTGACTCGTGCACTCGCAGCATGCTCTTCGGAGCAAATTGGGACAGCTCAAGCGATTGATGGCGCACCGGAGTTTCGGGCTTTTCTTCCGCGATGCTGACGCTGCCCCACTGTGTCGCCACTCCCGCCATCACGCCTACGCCACGCAGCCACTCACGCCTATTGAACATGCACGCTCCTGCCTATCGCCAGCTTTCGGGAACTCTGGCTTGCGAATACAGAACTTGCGATAATTCTCTCCAGCCGAACCAGTACAGCTATCCGCGGTAGACCGGAAATCTCTGCACCACCCGGTTGATCACGTTATTTTGCGATGGCCAGTCAGGGCGCAAACCTTCCTGCATGCAGCGGAAGAAGGCCAGCAGTTGTCCGACGATGACATGAATGAAAACCGCATTCGCGTCGCCCAACCGGTCTAGACCCGGACACTCGACGGCGACATCTCCATTCCTCAACACCTCGCCAGGGATCGATTCTCCGACGATCAGTTTCCCTCGGCCCAACTGCTTCTGGTCGAGTTCGCGCAACAGATCCAGTTCGTAGTTACGACGAGTGCGATCGGAGGAAAGGTAGCAAACCACCAGCGTGTTCTTGTCGAGGAAACTCATGGGCCCATGTCGCAGCCCCAGATATGTCTCACTCACCGACGCAATTCGACCGGCATTCATCTCCAACATCTTCAGCGCTGTCTCGCGTGCGGCACCAAAGCGGCAACCGCTGCCCAGAAAGACGGCTCGCGTGAAACCTGCGGCAGCAACTTGCGCTAACGCGTCAACATTCGATTGCAACAGTCCTTCGGCAATATCAGCGGCCTGGTTGCAAGTCATGCGGTAAAAGTCCGGGCGTTCTGTCAGCCCGAGAAAGCGTGCCGCCAGTGCAAGGTTCGAGAAACTGCTGGTCATGACCAGGCTCTCGTCGTTGGTATTCTCGCCGAGCACGAGTACGTGGACATTCGGGTGCGACCCAAATGTCCGAGCCAGCGCTCCATCGCGATTGCACGTAAATACCAGGTGCCGCGTCTGCGGTTCCAATTCCAGCATCAGGGACACTGCCGCAACGCTCTCCGGACTGTCACCCGACCGTGCCAATGAAACCATTAGCTGCGGCATACTCGCGCGCACAACATCCGTCTCCGTGAGTAGGGTTCCGGCACCGATGACGGAGCAATTGCAACGCAATTCCTCCTGCAGTGTCGCTCGAACTGATTCTCCGGCGTATTCGGAACTACCCGAACCAGTCAGAATGATGCTGCTGACACCACTCAGGAACGTTTTCAGCACGGAAGCCGAGTTCACCACGAGTTCGCAAGTCTCACGCCACGTTTGCGGCTGCCGGCAAATCTCGCGCAAGGTGTGAAAGTACCCGAGTTTCTTCTGTTCTTCCGGCGACTTGCTCAGCAACTCCCGGATCTGCTTCTGACGGCCCGCAAGTGTGTCCAGCCAATTCTTCCCTGGAGCCACGGTTTCCATCCGCGATCGTCCTCCTCGGCACGCAAACGAACATATCAGAAAGATATCGAAAGTAAACGAAAATCACAAACCAGGCCTGATTGTTGGCGAATTGTTTCGGGAATCACGATCTGCGGCGAACCAAGTAATAGTCGAGGAGACTTCCACAAAAACTCGGCAGACGGCTTCCGAAGCCAGTTCTGCCCTGCAGCATGCGGCGGAATAGAAACACAGCACTTTGAAAACAGACCACTTCTTTTTCCGTTGCGGTTCTGGTCAATTACCGAGCGCAAACACTGCATGCATCGATTTGTTCAAGAGAGCGCATGGATTAATGAGCTGCTTTTGAAGTGGTTGCCGGGGCGAAGAATTCCTGCATTTTGCGGCGATCACGGAAGGCTTCTGTGCCGCCTGAAGCCGTCGTGGAAAGTGCGCCGGCAAGATTTCCATATTGAAGACAAGTCGCAAGATCCCGGCCTCGCAAGTACTGTGATAAGAAGCCGGCATCAAAGCTATCGCCTGCGCCCACCGGATCGACAACTTCCACCTTCACTGGTGGCGCCATGATTCGCTCCCGGCCACTTACCCCGATTGCCCCTTTTGCCCCGAGTTTCACCACAACGGTTGCGACCTGTTCTGCAAGCCGGGCGATTGCCATCTCAAGGTCGTCGTAGCGTGCGATCTTCCGCGCCTCACGTTCATTCGGCAGAAGGATGTCGACGTACGGTAGGGTTTCCGCCAGAGGTCCAGCCCACAAGTCCTCCGGGTCGTCATTCGTGTCGAGCGATGTGCTCAGGCCCTTGCTCTTCGCCAGCCGAAACAGTTCAGGGATGTGATCTCGCAGGCCGCGATGCAAAAACAGCGACGACATATGAAAGTGACGGGCAGATGTGATGTACTCGAGCTTCAGTTCCTCGAACCGCAACTCAAATATCGCTCCAGGATATGTCAGGATGTGGCGCTCTCCGCCGTGCGGCAGAATCAGTGTGACTCCTGACCCAGTGTTTCGGTCCCGAACAACATGCGCGAGATCAACATTCGCCTCTCCAAGGCGTTCGATTGCAATCTTGCCCAGCGCGTCGTCTCCCACCTTGGTGATGAAACCGACCCGCGCGTCCAGCATCGAAAGGTTATGGGCGAGGATCGCCGAGGAACTACCCAGCGTCATGGAAAATCCTGAACCCAACAGTTCGCGCTCCGTCGGCATTGAGAGCGGCAGTCCGTACAGAATAAGGTCGAGGTTGATCTCCCCAACGATAACAATATCGAGTTTGGCCATAATTTGGTGTTTGCCGTCGAACTCTACAAGGCGGCTCAGGTTTGGCGAATTATCCTCTACTCAAAGACTACCTAAACCAGCGTGACTTTAACGCCCGCTTCTCGCAGGACTTCCAGATCGTGC
Source organism: Terriglobia bacterium (assembly GCA_963826275.1). Classification (GTDB taxonomy): domain Bacteria; phylum Acidobacteriota; class Terriglobia; order Terriglobales; family Acidobacteriaceae; genus JAJPJE01. Next base: position 39,563 of record CAWGWI010000011.1, read on the forward strand.
TTGCCAAGGCCCTTGTCCGTGATCACCTGATCCACTGCGGACGGTGGCATGATGTTGCATAGGCTTCGGCGACCGAATTTGCTGGAGTCGCAAACGGCAACCGTCCTGCTGGAGATCTCCACCATGATGCGATTGACCTGGGCTTCCAGAATATTGGGGGTAAACAACCCGACTCTGGTATCAAAGCCATCCACGCCAAGGAAGAGGATGTCTGCGCTCAACTGCCGCAGAGTTTGCTCCGCGATCGGCCCGACAAGCGAAAAGGAATTCTTGCGCAGCGTGCCTCCTGTAAGGATCACTTCAACATTCGTTCCTGTTAGCTCGGCGGCAATGTTCGTCGCATTGGTGATGACCGTCAGCTTGGCGAAATGTTTCAATGCGGCAGCGATGGCGGTGGTCGTAGTGCCCGAATCCAGAAGCACGGATTGACCTTCCTCGACCAACTTCGCAGCCGCAGTCGCGATCTTCGTCTTCTCTTTGCGATGAAGCTTCTCCTTTTCGCGCAAAGTCGGATCAAGTAACGCTCCGGCATGAAGAGGCAATGCGCCGCCGTGCGTTCGCTCAATAAGGCCCTGCGCGTCGAGAGTCTCCAGATCCTTACGGATCGTGATTTGCGATATGCGGAATTGCCGGGCAAGGTCGGTGACCCGTACCCGGCCCTCCCGCCGCAAGACGTCGACAATCGACCGGCGTCGCTCCTCGTTCAACATTCCATTCTGATTTGGCATGCTTTTGCTTTCTTACCTACGAGTCTTACTCCTTGGCCGCCTGCACAAGCAGGTGCCCCGTGAATGATGTTTCTAGGGTAGGGCTTGTGCTATCGATTGTTCCGAGTTCCTTGTCGTTTACATAGTCAACGACGCGATACTTCCCCGGCGCGAGTCCGCGCAACTCGATCGACCCTTTGTATTCCGTCCGTGAATCCTTAGCGAAGAAGGCGTAATACATGGTTCCGTTTTTCTCGACCGCATACGCCTCAGGATTGTCGTACCCGTAGACATAAAGATCGCGGAAGTCGCCATCCGACAACATTTTGTCATTGTAAAGAGCAGTCCACTTCTTCCAGTGTTCTTCTTTTTCCGAAGTGAGCGCAACCCGCTTGAACTTCGGGTTCTTATCTGGCCACGTGAACTTGGTCCCGAGCACACCGCCCGTACCTAATGTGGACGCGAAGTCTTGCCCGTGCTCGCTCCACCCACCTTTGCCGACGGGCGTCATTTCCGATAATTCCACGTGATCGCCGTACACCGCCGAGGCGGGCCCGAGCAACGCTTTATATACCTTGATGCGGCGACGTACCTGCACGCCACCAACTGGATCGGCGGTCACCGCCTGGTCCATGTATGGCAGCCATGCAATGTTCGGCGTGGTGCCGCAAGGACAAATCTGCGTCACGCTATCGGGTTTCAATGCGCGCGTCGTCTGGTAGATGATCTTGTACACGTCGGCCATGGCGCGGATCGAATCCTGCGGCGACTTATGATGGTGCTTGGGGTTATAACACGCCGGCACAGAATAAATATTGTCGAGTTTGTGCCCGTCGAAATCCCAATCTTTGATGAACTTCTCCGTCATCTTCTTCATGTATTCCTGAACTTCGGGGACAGCCGGGCATAGCGTGGCCAAGTCGCGGAAGCTCTTGCCAGGCTTCCCGTCTTTGTCGAGAATCAGCCAGTCGGGGTGTTCTTTCACGACCTCCGCGGTGATATATTTGTGCGACTCCCAACGCCCCGTTCCATCTTCCACCACCAGCGGGTACCACCAGATCTGCGCTTTGATTCCCTGCTGATGGAAATCCTGAACCATCTTCTTGATCGAGTCATCCGGGAACGTGTCCTTGCGGGGATTCCAGTCGCCATACGTGTCAAACCAGCGGTCATCCAACGTTGCCCAGTGGATCCCGAGTTCCTTCAGCTTCGGAATGGTGCCGGTCATATCTGCCGGCGTGACGTTGAATTCGTATCCCCAACCACACCAGGCAATGCCATAATCCTGCGCATTCGGCTTCGGCAGCGTCCAGCCCTCTTTCTGCAATGCTTCCGAGTACATTCGCAGCGGCTCGTAGAAATCTCCGCCGTAAACCGCGACAAATGTGCGAGGAGTGGAGAAGCTCTCTCCGGGCTTCAGCGTGGCCGGATTGTCGATCTCGATAGCGGTATTGACGCGCTTGTCTTTTCCAACCCCGATCGGCATATCCAATACCATGGGCAGAGTCTCGATGTGGCCGATCGCCACCCCCACTGATTTCGTCCAGAACGCGTTCACCGGCACGCCGCCGCCATGCCCCTGATTCACAGGCGCGCCCATCACGTTCTTTGCCGAGTAGTTTGCCGATATCGGCAGAATCTCATCCTTGCCCCAATCGATACTCGCGCCTTGAAAGAGCCACATCTGATATGGCTGCGCACCGCCATCCGCACGCGAGGCATCCAGTACATGCTGTTGCGTGCGAAGCTTATCGAGAATCACGTCCGATGATCCTGCATTCTTGTACGCGGTGGAGACAATTGCCATATTTGGAAAGTCGTCGTAAACCTCAATGGCAACTGTCCTTTCCATACCAGTGGATGCGCTCTTGCTCGTGAACTCAACCCGCTTCCCGAGCGCTCCGAGTTTGCCGTTGGCATCGCTAACCTGCGGCGTACCCGCGAGCTTGAAATCATCAACGCTCTTCGCGTGAATCTGGACCACGTCGGAAGCATTGTCTTTTGCATCTGCAGAGTCGATACTCAGACGCTTGCCGTCTTTCAGGAGAAATGATTTCAGAGAGCCATTGCTCGCAATATCGAATTCGGAGGTGCTGGTTTCCATGATCCAGGGTGCCGCATCTCCAGAGGCCGGCAGAACCTTCACACTCGATTGCTTCACCTGAGGCTGTTCGGAGGCCTTCTTCTTTTCGCAGCCGCCAGCAACCAGCAGAACGGCCAACGTCGCGACTGTTGCTGAATAGAGTTTGTGTGTGCTCATTTCGCCTCCACCAGATTCGTACCTTTGAATTGCCCAAATAGCTTTTCTGCGTTGAGGTGATAAACCTTTTCCAGAACATCATCCGGCAAACCCATGCCAGAGATCATCCAGCGGCCCTGGCCGGGATATTGCGAATACGGAAAGTATTCGTCGTCCGTTTCCAGCCACCGGAAGTAGTTCTGGTACATCGACTCGCTGGCGCCCTCGTCTGTCCCGAACATGATGCGATCCGAATATTTCAGGAAGATTTCCTTCGCGCGCCGAGGCTGCCGACCCAACTCTCCTTCGCGCGCACCGAATTCGATCATCACATTCGGGAAGCGCTGTAAGGTCTGCTCCACAAAGTCCAGGTTCTCCGGCCAACTTCCGAAATGAAGCGCAACGAATGTCGTATTGGGATGCTTCGCGAACATGTGGTCTCGCTCGGCCATCAGTTGCTGCATACTCGGAAACTGCGGGCCATAGAAGCTCCAGTCCGGATGTTCGTGCAATTCCTCGTAACGTTCATTGTTGGCATCGATAGGATGAAAGAACGCTTCCGGATCGGCCACATGAATCGAGACGGGAATACCGAGGCGCCCGCACTCATCCCATACGGGATCGAGACGCGGATCATCTACCGGGATCAGCTTGCCGCTCTTGTCTTTGACCCCGAGACCGAGCTCCTTCAGTATCTTCACGCCGCGCGCACCGCGTCGCACCGAGTCATCGACTTGCTTCACCATCAACTGGCTGAAGTTGGGATCGTCAATCTTGCTCCAATCCATCTGAGTAAAGACCACGAACCGCCCAGGATAGGGCTTCACCATCTGATCGATGACGCTCTGCAACTTGTCTCCCCACAGGCCGGTCAGAATGACGATCGTTTTAATATTGTCACGATCCATCATCTCGACGAATTTTGCCGGATCGACACGGTCCCCAACCCCCATTGCATCGTTTGTGTGCGTGTGAACGTCGATCACCGGAAACCTCGCGCGCTTGACCTCATGCACAGGAACATGAAGCATCGGTTGCGGATGGAAATCCTTCAGCAGCAGCGTCTTTTTGCTGTCAGCATCCTTCGCAGCCTTGTAGCCGATCTGCCCCGTTTGCGCCGCGGCAGACAGCGCAAAAAGACCGGCGCATGCCAGCGCCAAAGACCGTTTTGCACTGTGTGACTGCGGAATTGCTCTACACAGACTTGTCCTATGACTTCGTTCCAAGATAAAGTCCATGGCACCCGCTCTTAGAGTTGATTTCAAATCTGCTTGACAATACCACAATACGAAAGTAAAAGTAGCAATCCGTAATAAAAAGTTAATACCTCAAAGCAGAACGTAGCTCAGTTTCGATTCTTTGTTCGTCGCAGGGGGAAGCTCTCTCTTGTGGGCCGCCAGTTCAGGCCGCGTAAGGTTGCAAAGTCCGTCCACTTCGCTGGGAGAATTGCCGTGAACTGCTCTAACTTTTTCCGCTGTCTCTCTATCACTGCCCTCGCCGCCGTTTCCCTGATTTCCGCTCCATATCTGGCGGCGCAAGCGTCTTTTCAAGCACAGTTGCGCGGCACTGTCACGGACGCGTCGGGCGCAGCTTTGCCGCATGCGACCGTAACCGTGACGGAAGCAGGCACGAACCTGAAGCACATTGTTCAGACGGACGGCACCGGAGCCTATATCGTACGTGCACTTCGCCCTTCAACCTACACGGTCGAAGTAGCGGCAACGGGATTCCAGACGGAAGCAAAGAAGGACGTTGTGCTCCAGGTGGATCAGCAGTCGAGCATTAACTTCGCCATGCACCCTGCCGGTACAAAGACCGAGGTCCAGGTCACCGAGGCGGCGCCGCTGCTCGACACCGACAATTCTTCGCTCGGCAGCGATATCACGAATGAGTATGTGAAACAGATTCCTCTTCCAAATCGTAATTTCTTCGGTCTGGTGTTTCTGAACGCCGGAGTCAGCGAAGTTGCCGGATCTGGGACCAATGACAACTATCCTTCAGGAACGAATTTCGTCTCTAATGGTCAGCGAAACGCGACCGCCGAGGTGCGGCTCGATGGTGCTCTAATCAGCGCCCCCGAACAGGGTGAAGGCGGCAACACCAACGTTTACTACGAGCCTTCCGTGGAAGCGGTGCAGGAATTCAAGGTTCAAAGCAGCGCCTATTCTGCGGAGTTCGGCAGCAACGGCGGCACTGTTGTGAACATGGCTCTGAAGAGCGGAGCTAACAACTTTCATGGAAGCGGCTGGTGGTTTGGGCAACGCAGCGTTCTCGACGCTAACGACTTCTTCAGCAACCAGGCAGGCCTGCCTAAACCCGATCACTCGCGTGATCAGTACGGGTTTTCCGTCGGCGGTCCAATCAGAAAGAACAAGACATTTTTCTTCTTCGACCTCGAGCGGGTAAGAGAAGGTGCTCCCGTCAACATCGTTGCGACAGTTCCGACGGCGGACGAGAGAAATGGAAATTTCTCTGGCGCTCTCATTACCGACCCTGACAGTGGCGATATCGTAGCGAATCAGATCTTCAACCCTTTTCAGGTTGCGCCCGATGGCACCCGCGCTGGTTTCGCGAGCAATACCATCCCGTCGCAGTACATCGATCCGATTGGGCAGAAGCTGTTGAACCTCTACCCGATGCCAAACCAACCGGGAAATGCGGACGGCACGAATAACTTCCGCCAGAACACCCTTGCGGCGTCGAGCGGAACTCAATTCGACATCAAGATCGATGAACAACTGACTGAAAAGCAGCATCTCGCGGGCCGCTACAGTCACGCAGGCAGCTCGTTCAATACGCCAACCATCCTCGGCGATGGCGAATTTAACGATGGCATCAAGGGCACGACCAACGTCAACAACGTAGGATTGCAGCATGACTGGACGATTTCTCCAACACTCCTGCTTAGTTCGCGCTTCTCAGTTGACCGTGTGTCATCGCCTGGCCAGAGCAATAACTATCCGACAGCGCAGTCGGTTGGATTCCCGTCAGTGCTTAACGCCAATGCAGGATTGGACCGCATGCCCGCGATCCTTACCGATTCGCCGTGGACATCAATGTTCGACCAGTGTTGTTCCGACACCGGATTCGCGCATACGTTGTATTCGTACTCCTCTCTGCTGTCATGGACGCACGGACAACACAATCTGAAGTTTGGCGGTGAACAGCGGCAGTTCTTCAACAATTTCTTCCAGCCGAACTATCCAACTGGGTACTTCCATTTTGGCCAGAACGTGACCGAGCAAAGCATCGGCGCCTTTGATCCTCTCCAGGGCAATCCGTTCGCGGACATTCTTCTCGGCATTGGCGACTACGGCGGGATCTCGGTATATCCAGCCGTTGCCAACAAATCGATGGAGACTGCGTTTTATGTACAGGATGAGTGGAAGGTCACGCCCAAACTCACGCTCAGTCTTGGACTACGCTACGAATGGAGCGATCCCTATACCGAGCGCCATAATCGTATTCAGTACAGCGACTTCAACGGAAGCAGCGGCATCAGCATTCCCGCAACCACCTTTAACCAGGACGGCGTGAACGTCACCTCGCCGTATGATGCTTCCAACCTGCTCGGAACCACGATCCTAGGCAGTTCGGGGGATCGTCACGTTCCAGTGGACCGCAACAACTTCGCTCCTCGTTTTGGTTTCGCTTACTCGCTTACCAAGAATACCGTGGTTCGTGGTGGCGCTGGCGTCTACTACGGAATGAATGTGGCCACAAACTTCCAGTACACCGGCACGGCGTTCCGCAAAGACGGCAACATCAATTTCACGCTCGACAATTTCCAGAGCCAGTATGCGACGCTCGAAAATCCCTTCCCGGCTGGGCTTCCGGAGCCTCAGGGCAACTCTTACGGTTCGTTGGCGATGTGGGGCTATGGAAACCAGAACGATCTCGGAACTTCTGCCGCCCGGAATGCCGACATCTACCAATGGAGTTTCGGTGTTCAGCGATTGCTGCCGGGTGAGACCGTTGTCTCGGTGGACTATTCGGCAAACCGAAGCACGCATCTGCCGTGGGGCGGTGCCAACCTCAGCACAAGCAATCGCAATTTCATTCCTTCATCCATTCGCAGCCAGTTCAATACCCAGACCCTCTACAACGATCTGCACAGCAATGTCGCGAATCCCTTCTACTCTATGTTCCAGGGACCAAACGCAGTCTTCAATCAGCCCGACTCCATCTACAACAACGATTCAATCCCTCTAATCAACCTCCTGCGGCCTTATCCGCAGTTCGATGGCGCGTTCGCGGGATTACCTCAGTTGGAAGCCGCTTCCTGGTACAACGCGCTTCAAGTCCGCTTCCGCAAGCGCATGTCGAATTACTTCAGCTTCGAAGGCGGCTACACCTTCTCGAAGGAAACAGACGACTCCTCGGTTGGCAGAAACGCATGGGTAGGTTCGCTTGGGAATGACAACCCGCAGGAACTCGATAACCTGAAAGCTGAGCACTCCATCGGCGCCAGCGACGCTACACATCGCCTTGCACTCGCAATGGTCGGCGACCTTCCTATCGGCCGTAACCGTTTGATCGGTGCAAATATGAATCGGTTTCTCGATGGCGTTGTGGGTGGCTGGACCCTGTCGGCAATCGTCACCTTGCAGTCGGGTCAACCAGTCTACATCGGCATGTCGCAAGCGACTCTCGATGACGGTACGCAAAGGCCTAACGTAATCTGCAATCCCGCCAGCGGTATTAGTCCGCATCAGTCTGCGATGACCGGGCAGAGCGTGTTCAACTCCTCCTGTTTCGCGGATCCCGGCTATGAACAGGCCGGAGACGCACCTCGGTATTTCTCCAATCTCCGGACTGACGGAATTCACAACATCGACTTTTCTTTCTCCAAATCCTTCGTCCCGCATGAAGGCATGAAGTTCGAAGTGCGTGGCGACTTCTTTAATTTCTTCAATACGCCGCGTTTCGCTCTTCCTGACAATCTGTGGGGCGACTCAACCTTCGGCCAGATAACGTCGACTCTCGGCAACCCCCGCCATGGTCAACTGGGAGTGCGGTTCGAGTTCTAGCGCACAATGCGTGAACTTCGATCGCCGATTCGAAACATCACTAAGGCCTCTCGCCCAACGAGAGGCCCATTCTTTCTCTGCGATACAGGACAACAATGAAAACCAGGATTCTTGCCGGCATTCTTCTAAGCTGTGTGGCCCTTTTCGCCGCCTCAGAGGCTCCCGATCAGCACGAGCAAAACTGGACCAACTACGTTCGCATTGGAGCCTACGGTCTGAATGGCGCCGATGCCTCTAACATCGTGAAGCGCGCACAGCAAAGCGATGTCTTTGGTATCGAGGTCGATAACGACATTCCTGGCCGGTACGAGAGCTTTCTCGATCCCACCCAGAAGCTCGACGCAATTCGCGCAGTAGCGAAGCAAGCTCACGACGCTGGCAATTATGCGTTCGTCTACATCGCCGGAACCGAGTGCATTACGGCGAACGCCCCGAATTCAGCTCATACACTGGCGAAAGATCATCCCGACTGGCTGCAGCGGAAGATCACCGGCGAGCCTGCAATCTTCAGCGCAGAAGCCGCTTTCTGGATCGCAAAAGGCGATGAAGACGTTTGGGTCAGTCCCTACGCCACAGAGTGGCGCAAGATCTATATGGAACGTGTGCGACAAATCGCTGCCACCGGCATTGACGGTATCTACATCGACATTCCTTACTGGATGACCCATTTCACCGGCTGGGAGCAGAGTTGGGCCAGCTTCGACGATTACACCGTTGCCGCGTTCAAAGAGCAAACCGGACTGGATGCAAAAAAGGATTTGAAGCTCGGCGATTTCTCCGATCCCAATTTTCGCAAGTGGATCGACTTCCGCATTCGAACGATCACCGATTTCCTGCAGGAGATCGATCACACCGCGAAGAGTGTGAATCCGCAGATCAAGACAATTCCCGAGATTTATCCCGGCATCGAGCAGGAAGCCGTGCGCGTCGGAGCAGACGTCTACAGTCTCTACCCAGTCGTGGATGCCATCGCTCACGAGTATGAGTTCGGTGAGGGCGATCATATGGCGTCGTCGCGTTCGCAGCTCGATTGGTTCACTACCAGGTCGGCATGCACACCTTCCGCGCCTTCGCGCAAGGCAAGGCCACATGGATCCTGAATTATTCCTGGGATGGCGACAAGAATGTGGATCCTCGCGAAGCGATGAAGAATCTCGCGATGTCGCAGGTGATGGCCAATGCGAACTTCTGGGACGCTCCCGGTCACAGCATGGCCGGATCGAACGATATCGCCACTCGCACCGAAATCTTTCGCTGGATCGAAGCGAATCAAGAGGTGCTCTACTCGCCGCGTTCCCCCATCGCCCCCGTGGGCGTCTACTTCTCACCTGCGACCCGCAATCTCTACGCCGATGATTTTCTAAAGTCGTATCGTGGCACGCTGATCCTGCTGATGCAGAAGCATGTGGAATTCCAGATCGTGACACCGCGAACATTGGCGGCCTTCAAAGGAAAGGTTCTGGTATTGCCAGACGTGCGGATGCTTGACGGAACAGAACAGGGGAGCCTTGAAGATTATCTTAAAAGTGGACGCACTCTTGTTATCACTGGAGAGAACGCTCCTGTTCAGTTTTCTGGGACTGCAAACATCAGTCGCTTCCCTGGCTCTCCCGGAACCGAATATTACCAGCAGCTGGAAAAATCATTCGCGACCACTTTGCCTGACTCCCAGCAAAAGTTTCTTGCGGCCCTAGCGTCAGGCGCTCACATCGAAATCAGCGCTTCACCGGAAATCGCCACTTCGATCTCTTCCGTGGAAGGATCGCCTCACATTTTCTTTGCCAACTTTTCGGGACTGAAGCCACACGAAGTCGCGGTTCCCGCCACTCAGAGAGACGTCATCGTGACCGTGTCGCGCAAAGTAGGTGCTGGCCATTTTCTGCCTTTCTTAGGAAAGACCCAGGACGTTCAAGGCAAGCCTTCGGGCGATAAGACAGTGTTCACGCTGCCGGACATATCGCGTGGCGCCATCTTCTGGTTTGAAGAGAAGTAGCGCAGCAAAGCAAAAAACCCAATCGTGTAAGTCTTTGATTTCATGGT